>NZ_JARQXA010000010.1 GCF_029543155.1 Sphingomonas sp. HITSZ_GF
CCGCACCCCCCCCTCCGCCGCGCGGGCCCTTACCGGTGCTTCCCCCCCCCGGGGGGGGGGGGGGGCGCGGCCCGGGGGGGGGGGGGGCACGCCGCGGGCGATATCGCTTGCGGCGCTCCCCCTCCACCAGCCTGCGGCTGGTCCCCCTCCCCCTGCCGGGGAGGAATGAGAATTCCCTAGTCCTGCGTCCGGATGCAGAGCGCCACGGCGCCGCCGGCCAGCGTGCCGCCCGCCAGGATCAGCAGCCACACCAGATAGCCGGTCTTCTCCGGCGCCAGCGCAAGCGCGAGCAGCGGCGCGACCATTGCCGGCAGCGTGTTGGTGAGGTTGAGCACGCCCAGGTCGCGGCCGCGATGCTCGGGGTTGGGCAGCAGCTGCATCGCGATCGCCGAATGGATGGCGAGGAACACGCTCAGCCCGGACAGCGCCATGGCATGGCCGATCGCCGCCACGCCCCAGCTCTTCGCGAAGCCCATCACCGAAAGCCCCGCCGCCATCCCCACCGCGCCCGCGGCGAGGAACGGTTTGCGGCGCATGATCCGGTCGGAGAGCTTGCCGGCCAGTATCGTCAGCAGCACCGCGACGATCGTCGATCCGGTCATCGTCGCGACGATCGGACTGGCCTCGACACTGGTCTTGCTGATGTCCTCGCGGTCGAGCACCGCCAGGAAATAATAGAAGCCATAGGTCGACAGCCCGTTGCCCGCGACCTGGAACAGGATGCGCGAGGTCCAGGCGAGCAGGAAGTCGAAGCGGCGCAGCTCGCGTTGTGGCGCGGGCGGTGGCGGCGGCAGCGCGGCGCCTTCGCGGCCGAGCAGCAGGAACGGCAGGATCAGCGCGGCGAACAGCAGGCAGAGCAGGCCGTAGCGCACCGCGTCGCTGCCCAGCCCCGGCAAGGTGACCAGCACCGCGGACATCGCCCCGATCGGATGGGCGATGCCGGTGAGCCCGGCGACCATGCCCTTCTGCGCATCGGGAATCTCGTCGGCCATCACCGCCGCGACCGGCGCGAACATCATGTTGATGCCGATCTGGATCGCAGCGACCGCGACGAGCAGGCTCACCGGATCGGCCGATACGAGCAGCAGGCCATAGGAGGCGCAGAGCACGCCGAGCCCGATCGTGATCCAGGGCCGCCGGGTCCCGCGTTCGCGCCGGGTGCGGTCGCTCAGCGCGCCGAAGACGATGTTGGCGACGCTCGCCACCGCCGCGCCGCCGAGCGCGCCGGCGCTGAGCAGCTGCACGGCATGCGCGCCGCCCGCCTGCGCCGCCTTGAGCGGCAGCAGCACCATGACGAACGGCATGAAGCTGACGAACATCCCCGCATAGGCCAGGGCGTAGAGCAGGATGAAGCCGCGGCCGGGGGAAGCGAAGCGCATGGGCGGCGGACCATCCTCCGCGCCCTTCCCCAAGTCAACGCCGCGGCGGCGCAGTCGAGTCACGAACGACGAAGTCGAAGGGCAGCAGGTAGCGGCCGCTGCCCGCCTCGCCGCGCGCCTTGGTCTCGATCAGCAGTTCGGCCGCCCGGGCGGTCATCGCGGCGATCGGCTGGCGGATCGCCGTGAGCGCCGGCACGCTCATCCGCACCGTGGGCGTATCGTCGAAGCTCACCACCGAGATGTCGCCCGGCACTGCCAGGCCAAGCTGCCCGGCGGCATGGAGCACGCCCAGCGCCATCTCGTCGCTGCTCGCCAGCACCGCGGTGGGCGGCACCGGCAGCTTCGCCAGCGCCTGGAGCGCGGCGATGCCGGCTTCATAGGTGAAGTCGCCGGGCTGGAGATATTCGGGGATCACCTTCAGCCCGCGCGCCTCGATCGCGCTGGTGAAGCCGTGCAGCCGATCCGGGCTCATCGCATATTCGGGATGGCCCTGGACATAGGCGATGCGCGTGTGGCCGAGGTCGAGCAGATGCTCGGTCGCCCGCCGCGCCGCCGCCTCATCGTCCATATAGACCGCGAAGCCCTCGCCTTCGCGGTGCGAGCCGAGCCGCGCGAAGATCAGCCCCGCCTGGTGCAACAGGTTGGTGATCCGGTCGTCCTCGCTGTGCGGCGGCGTCAGGATCACGCCGTCGGGATGCAGCGCCGAAAGCGCCGCGCGCACCTGCGCCTCGAGCTGGTCCGAATGCGAATCGACCAGCTCGAACAGCATGCGATAGCCATGCTCGGCGCATTTGAGCATGCCGCCGAACAGCATCTGGTCGACCCAGTCATTGCCGCGCCGCGACTGCCAGCCCTCGATCGTCGGGCGTTCGTCGTTGAAGGCGAGGATCAGATAGGAGCGCGATCCGCCCAGCCGCCGCGCCGCCAGGCTCGGGACATAGCCGAGCTTGTCGATCGCCGCCTGCACGCGCGCCTGCACGCCCGGCGTGACGTTCGGTCCCTTGTTGATGACGCGGCTCACCGTCTGCAGCGAGACTCCCGCCTCGGCCGCGACATGCTTGATCGTGATCGCGCGCTTCTTCTGCATCAGGCCCCGGCGGCCATGGCGCGGCGGGCCAGGTCGACGGCATCGGCACGGCAATGCGCGTCGATGAACTGCTGGTGCGTCGGCAGTTGCTCGACAAAGCCGGCAAGCTGCTCGCGCGCCTTCGCCATCCCGGCCCATAGCGCCGCCTCGTCGATCCGGTCGACCAGCGGATGATAGGTGCGCGGGCGGATGCCCATGCCGTCGAGCACCGAGAACCAGCTCACCGAGCGGAACAGCTCGTCCAGCCCTTCGCGCAGGGTGCCGTTGCTGCGGAACAGCTCCACCCGCTCCTTCAGGCTGTCCGGCCATTCCATGTCGCGGCACTTGCGCCAGAACGGCGTGTCGTCGCGCGCGGTGACGCAATAGTGGAGCACGATGAAGTCGCGGATCTCGGTGTAATCCGCGGTCATCCGCCGGTTATACTCGTCCGCCAGCGCCGGATCGCAGTGGCGGTCTGGCAGGAAGCGGAAGAAGAAGTCCATGCCGCGATAGATCAGGTGGATCGCGGTGCTCTCGAGCGGCTCGATGAAGCCCGAGGAGAGCCCGATCGCCAGCACGTTCTTGTGCCAGATCTTGTCGCGCACCCCGGTCTTGAACGGCACCACCATCGGCCCGGCGACCACTTCGCCTTCCACCTTGTCGAGCAGGATGCGCGTCGCTTCCTCGTCGCTCATGAACTCGGACGAGAAGACATGGCCGTTGCCGGTGCGGTGCTGCAGCGGGATGCGCCAGCGCCAGCCGGCATCCTGCGCCTCGGCCAGCGTATAGGGCCTGGGCGGGCCGACATTCTCGGTCTGCGCAGCGATGGCGCGGTCGCAGAACAGATAGTTGGACCAATCGGTATAGCCGCTGCCCAGCGCCTTCTCGATCAGCAGCGCGCGGAAGCCCGAGCAATCGATGAAGAAGTCCGCATCGACGGTGCGCCCGTCCTTGAGCGTCAGCGTCGAGACGAAGCCGCGATCATCGAGCGCAACGTCGGTGACGATGCCTTCCGTCCGCTTCACCCCCCGCGCCTCGGCATGGCCGCGCAGGAACTGGGCAACGCGCTTGGCATCGACATGGAGCGCATAGGACGAGCCCGCGATCGGCGTACGCTGCGCCTTGAACGGCAGCATGAACTTGCCGGCATGCGCCATCACCGTGGCAGGCGCGAAATCCTGGAGCGGGAAGTCGTGCCCGGAGAGCGTCGCCTTGCGCCAGCACTGGTAGAAGTCGCTCAGCTCGATCCGCTGGCCGACATCGCCGAACGGATGGAAATAGCTTTCGCCCTTCTTGTGCCAGTCCTTGAACTCGATACCGAGCTTGAAGCTGGCCTGGACCTGGCGGACGAATTCCTGCTCGTTGATGTCGAGCTTGGCGATCAGCTCTAGGAAGGGCGGGATCGTGCTCTCGCCCACCCCGATCGTGCCGATATCGTCGCTCTCGACCAGCTCGATCTCGAACAGCTTGCCCTTCATGTGGTGCGCCATCACCGCCGCGGCGATCCAGCCGGCGGTGCCGCCGCCGACGATGCAGACCTTACGCAGTGCGTCGGGATTGTTCATGCGTGGGTCCTTAGCGGCTCGGCGGCGGCACCATCCACCGTCGCGAGGAATTCACCATGGGTCGGCGTGTCGGAGACGGCGCGGGCAACCGCTGCCCGCATCTGCGCCAGCGCATCCGCGATCTCGGGCACGTCGACCGCGGCCAGGCCGGGATCGATCCGATCTGGCAGATGCTCGAACCCGCCATAGATGGCCAGCCAGGATGCCGGGTGGAACATCTCCCAGCGATAGCGCAGGAACGCGCCGCGCGCGCGCCATAGATCCATCTTGGCGGTCAGGCTGTCGGGCAGCGACATCTCGCGGCAGGCCTGCCAGAAGGCGCCCTCGCGGGTGCTCAGCCGGTAATGCAGGATGATGAAGTCGCGGACGCGCTCCATCTCCTCGGCGCTCTGCGTGTTGTATTCGGCGATCACCGCGGGATCGAAGCCCTTGTCGGGGAAGAGCTGCTTCAGCCGTTCGATGCCCGTCTCGATCAGCGCGATGCTGGTCGATTCCAGCGGCTCCAGGAAACCCGCGGCGAGGCCAAGCGACACGCAGTTCTTCACCCATGCGGCTTCTCGGCGCCCCGGCGTGAAGCGCAGTCGGCGCGGCTCCATTGTCGGCTTGCCGGGAACCTGGGTGAGCAGCTCGGCGCGCGCATCCTCGTCGCTCTGGAAGTTGCTCGCGAAGACGATGCCATTGCCTTCGCGCGTGCGCAGCGGGATGCGCCACTGCCAGCCGGCGGTGCGCGCAGTGACCGTGGTGCAGCTCGGCGGCTCCCCCACCCGCTCGCTCTGCACCGCGAAGGCGCCGTCGCAGAGCAGCCAGTGCGACCAGTCCTGATAGCCGGTGCCCAGCGCCTCGCCGATCAGCAGCCCGCGAAAGCCCGAGCAGTCGACGAACAGGTCGCCCGCAACCGTCTCGCCGCTGTCGAGCGTGACGCTTTCGATGAAGCCGGTTTCGCCGTGCAGCGTGACGTCGCCGATCTTCGCATCGATCCGCTGGACGCCGGCGCGCTCGGCAAAGACGCGCATATGCGCCGCGAACAGCGAGGCGTCGAAATGGAGCGCCCAGTCGAACAGCGAGAGCTGGCTCGGCGGGTTGGGCAAGGGCACGCTGGCATGGCCCTCGCGCGCAAGCATAGCACCCAGCGAATATTCCTCGAGCGGCGCAGCCTGCCCGGCGGCGCGCGCCTTGGCCCAGAAATGGTGGAAGTCGATGCCGCGCAGGTCTTGGCCGAAGCGGCCGAACGGGTGGACGAAGCTGGTGCCCGGCTTCCAGTCGACGAAGCGGATGCCCAGCTTGGCGGTCGCCTGGCAGGCGCGCATCACTTCGGCATCGGTCATGCCGAGCGCGGCGTAGAAGCGGCGGATGGTGGGGATCGTCGCCTCGCCGACGCCGATCGTGCCGATCTCGGAGCTTTCGACCAGGGTGATCCGGGTGCCCGTACCCGCCAGATAGGAAGCAAGGGCTGCCGCCGCCATCCAGCCCGCGGTTCCCCCGCCGACGATGACGACGCGCTCGATCGCGCCGCTGGCCATACCCCCATCCTTCATTCGGTCATCTGATCGTCTTGGGAACGTTCTCGCAAGCGAAACCGCGAATGTCCCTCCGGGAAAAATGGGCCGGCAGCCCATGAAAACTGCCGGCCCAGGAGGGTTGGCTCGTTAGAAGCGGACGCGAACGCCCGCGGAGAAGCGCGGTTCGAAGCGGTTCTGCGAGTGGTATTGCTTCGAATCGTCGTCGAACTGGAAGTAATAGCGCTCGCGCTCACCGAAGATGTTCGAGCCGTTCACATAGAAGGCGAAGGCGTCGTTGATGTTGTAGGTGAGGTTCGCGTCCACATACTGGGCTGTATCCTGATAGATGCCGATGCCGCCGAAGGTCGAGGACAGGCGCGGCGTGCGGTAGTTATAGGCCACGCGCAGCTGCAGGTGATCGTCCTGGTACCAGCCGACCAGGTTGACCTGGCTCTTCGAATTGTCCGGGAACGGGAAGCGCGAGCCGTCGAGCGCGCGGCCGTTCTGCTTGCTGTCCGAATAGGTGTAGTTGGCGTCGATACCGAAATTGCGGAAGAAACCGCTGCCGATCAGGTCGCTGAACGCCAGCTTGGCGCCGACTTCGAAACCTTGGAGCGAACCGCCCGTGCCCTGTTCGGGCTGGGTGATCGGCACCAGGCGGCGGACGACGCCGTCACCATCCGGGAAGCTGCCCGCGCCCGGCGTCGTCTTGCTCTGGACGAAGCTGTTGATGTCCAGCTTGAACGCACCGATGTTGAACATCGAGGCGCGGCCCAGATAATATTCCAGGCTCACGTCATAGTTGTTCGAACGCCAGGGATTGAGGTTCGGGTTGCCGCTCGAGCTGGCGCCGGTCACCTGGCGCACGCCGCACGGCGCGTCGGTCGGTGCCGGGGTACCCGAACAGGGCGAGTCCGCCGTCGAGATGGTCAGGCCGCCGCCATAATTGCCGAGGTCGAGCGGGATCATCGTCTTGGCGAAGGCCGCACGCGCCCGCAGGTTGCGCGTGAAGTCGTAGGACAGCGTCACCGTCGGCAGCCAGTCCAGATAGGAACGGCGCGAGACAACGTCGCCCACATCGAGATTGGTGTCGCCATAGGCGCGCGTGTCACCGGTGAGGTTCTGCTTCACCGTCAGCTTGGTGTTGATCACGCGCAGGCCGAGATTGGCCTTGAACCCGCCGGTCGACCAGGCGGTGGCGAGATAGGCGCTCTCCTCGACCAGATCGACGTCATAGGTGTTGCCCGGGATGGTGACTTCGGTCGACGGACCGAAGACCTTGTCCTGGAACGCCTTCACGTCGTCGAACGCGCGCGGATCGACCACCCAAAGCCCCGGCATGCCGTTGACCACGCCGCCCCAGTTGGTCTGGAAATAGACCGGGGTATAGGCATTGAGCTTGGTCGGCCGGTTGACCGTATAGCCCTGGAAGCAGGTCGGGGTGTTGGCCACCGTCGCCGCGCCGCAGCTCGTCGGCGCGGTCGCCATCGGCAGCGCCGAATTATACCCCGGGTTGGAGACGAATTCGCCTGCCGAGCACTGCGAATTGTCCATCACCACGTCGATCGCCTTCCACTGCGCAAGGCAGCCTTCCGGAACCGCGGCGCCGTTGCCGCCGTAGAAGTTCGAGAAGAGGTGGAAGTTGCGGATCTGGGTCTGGCGATCCGAGCGGCGCAGGCCGACATCGACGCGGTTCAGCAGGCCGAGCAGGCCGCCGTCCTCGAACTCGTAGCTGCCGTCGGCGCGGAAGACGCCCAGGTCCGCGCTGTTCTCCTGATTGCCCTCGGACGAGAAGGCCGCGACGGCATAGCTGTCGAGATTGGCCATATAGTCCTTGAGCGTCTTGCCCGCGCCCAGGCCGCCCGAGATCGGCGTGTCGAAGCCGCTGATCGCGGGGTTCGAGCCGCGCAGGTCGAGATGCAGCAGCGGATCCTGCCCGTAACCCGCCGGGTTCGGGTTGATGTAGCGGCCGCCGTTCGAGCCGATCACGCCGTTCGAATATTGCGACGCCGGATACTGCGACGCGATGTTCGCCGGGTAGAACGGGCCGCGGGTGCGGTCCGCCGGGTTGCGGAACAGCGTGAAGGCGCGGCTGGGGCCATATTGCCAGTTGCTCAGGTCGCCCTGCACCTGGCCGTTCATGCTGCGCATATTGGCGTTGGACTTCAGCGCGCGGGCACTGAACTTGAAGTTGTCCTTGTCGTAGTCGATCTGGAAATTGTAGTTGGTCGAGTGCTCGTGCGCGGTGCGGTTGACCGAGAACGAGTTGAACCACCACACGTTCAGATCATATTGGCTGACGTCGAGCCAGGGCTGGCCGTTGCCGCCCACCTGGCCCGAGCTGGTCGACTCGGTCGGCGTGGTCCAGCCCAGGCCGTTCCAGCGGTTCGAGATGTTGATGCCGGCGGCGCGGTTGTGCTCGACCAGCTCGGTGTGGAACACCTCGCCCGTGACGGTCCAGTCGTCGTCGACCTTGAACTGCACGGCGCCGTTGATGCCGAAGCGCGTGCGCTCGACTTCGCGGTTGAAGAATTCATAGCCGTGCGGCGCGATCCAGTTGGCGCCGGCGCCGCCCCAGTCGTTGTTGCCGAACACGCCGCCGCCGATGCCGGCATAGCTGTTGCCCAGCCGGTTGCGGCTATAGGTGGCGCCCACCATCACGCCGAAGCGATCGGTGCGCCAGCTGGCCAGCCCGCTGAACAGATAGTCGTTGTGCTTGGTGTTTGACCCCCGGGCATATTCGCCCTGGCCCGAGAACACGAAGCCTTCCTTCATGTCGAAGGGGCGACGGGTGCGCAGATCGATCGTGCCCGAGATGCCCGACAGCGCATTGTGCGTGTCCTGCGACTTATAGACGACCACGGCATTCATCAGCTGCGCCGGGATGTCGTTGAGGTTGGGCTGCGCGGTGCCGAGGTTGCCCGGGCTCAGATATTGCTCGCCGTTGAGCAGCGTGATCACCTGCGGCAGGCCGCGGATGTTGACCGTCGAGCCTTCGCCGGCGCTGCGCTGGATCTGCACGCCCGAGATGCGCTGCAGCGCGTCGACAATGGTCACGTCGGGCAGCTTGCCGATGTCTTCCGAGGAGATCGCGTCGACGATCGCCGTCTCGGTGCGCTTGATGTCGACCGACTTCGCCTGCGAGGCGCGAATGCCGGTGACGATGATCTCTTCCCCCTGATCGGCGGGCGCATCCTGCGGCACCGCCTGCTGGGCCCATGCCGGCGCGACCAGCGCGGTCGATGCCAGCAACCCGGCCATCAAACTGGAAATTCCCTTCATTCTTCCGTCCTCCCACTCTGTTTTCCGCACCCACGGCGCATCTACGCGCGCCTCACCCGGTGCTTTTCTCAGGGCGCCAGCCGGCGCTCCTGCAAATCCGCCGCGCCCGTGAGCACCGGCTGGCCGGCATCCCGCGCGATCGCGACGCGATAGGTTCCCGCCGCCAGGTGCCAGCCCGGCTGCGCGGTGTCGTAGTCCGCGACGATGCGCGGCTCGGCGATAAGGGTGACGCGGCGCGTCTCGCCGGGCTTGAGCGTCACCCGCTCGAAGCCGGCCAGGCGCAGCGGGCGGCTGCCGCTCGCCGGCGTCACATAGAGCTGGGGCACGTCGGCGCCTTCGCGCTTGCCGCTATTGGTGACGTCGAAGCTCACCTTGAGCGCCGCGCCGCCCTCCACCTTCAGATTGGCATAGGCGAAGCGCGTGTAGCTGAGGCCGTAGCCGAAGGGGAAAGCCGGCTTGTGGCCCTGTCGCGCGTACCAGCGATAGCCGACGTCCGATCCTTCCTGATAGTCGATCACGAACGGCTTGATTGCCCTGGCATCGGTGCCGTGATCGGGCGAGTTGCGGACCTGCTCGATCCCCGGCGTTACCGGGCGCGGCGCCTGCGAGACGCTGGCCGGGAACGTAATCGGCAGCCGCCCCGACGGATTGACCTCGCCGAACAGCACGCGGGCGATCGCCTCGCCGCCGCGCTGCCCCGGATACCAGGCGGCGAGCACGGCCGGTACCTTGTCGAGCCAGGGCATCAGCACCGGGCCACCGGTCTCGAGCACCACCACGGTCCTGCGGTTGCCGGCGACGACGGCCTCGACAAGCGCATTCTGGTCGCCTGGCAGCGCGATGCCCTGGTCGGGATCCGCAGCCTCGGTGGTCCACTGCGTCGCGAAGACCAGCGCCAGATCGGCAGCGCGGGCCGCCGCAGCCGCAGCGGCGGGATCGCTGCCGTCGAGATAGGTGACCGTCGCATTCGGCGCGAGCGCGCGGATCGCGGCGAGCGGTGACGACGCGTGCCAGGTCATGCGCGAGAAGGAGGCCGGCGCCCCGTCCTTGAGCGGAATCTCCACCGGGGCGCCGCCGTTCGAGCGGACCTGCGAAGAGCCGCCACCGGAGAGCACGCCGACATCGGCATGGCCGCCGATCAGCACGATCCGCTTCGCGCTACTGGCGAGCGGCAACAGGTTCTTCTCGTTCTTGAGCAGCACGATGCCCGCCTCCGCGGCGCGCTGGGCGACCTGGGCATTCTTCGCGCTGTCGATCGGCTGCGGCGTGTCGACCACCGGCGCGTCCATAACCCCGGCCGAAAACATGCCGTGCAGGATGCGGCGCGCCATGTCGTCGAGCCGCGCCATCGGCAGCGCGCCGTTCTCCACCGCGGCTTTCAGATCGGCACGGAAGAACATGTGCGTGTCGAGCTCGCCGCCCGATTGCTGGTCGAGCCCGTTGCGCGCGGCCTTCACCGTGGAATGCACCGCGCCCCAATCGGACATCACCCAGCCCGGATAGGCCCAGTCGCCCTTGAGCACGCTATTGAGCAGGAACGCGTTCTCGCAGGCGAAGTCGCCGTTGACGGACATATAGGCGCACATCACCGAGCCCGGCTTGCCACGCTCGATCGCCAGCTCGAAGGCGAGCAGGTCGCTCTCCCGGAACGCCGCCTCACCGATCTTCGCATCGCTGACGAAGCGGCCGGTCTCCTGCGCGTTCAGGGCATAATGCTTGATCGTCGAGACGATGCGGTTCGACTGGATGCCGCGGATCGATTCCCCGGCCATGGCGCCGGCGAGCAGCGGGTCCTCGCCGAGGTATTCGAAATTGCGTCCGCCCCAGGGGTCACGCGTGAGGTTTATGCCGCCGGCGAGCATCACGTTGAAGCGTTTCGCGCGCGCTTCGCCGCCGATCATCGCACCGCTTTCATAGGCGAGCCCGGGATCGAAGCTGGCGGCGAGCGCCAGGCCCGAGGGCAGCGCGGTCGCGGTATCGCCCTTGCGCTGCTCGACCTGATTGGCGACGCCCAGGCTGGCATCGGTCTCGCGCAGCGCCGGAATGCCCAGCCGCGGGATCGCCGGCTGCTGGCCGGCGGAAGGGATCATGTCGGTGGGCGCCGCAGGATCCTTCGCCAGCGGCGGGAACCATGTATAGACGAGCGCGAGCTTCTCCTCGAGCGTCATCGCCGCGAGCAGCATCTCCGCACGCGCCGCAACCGGAAGCTTCGGATCGGACCAGGGGTGCGCGGCGACGTTCGTCGAAGAATCGGCGGCCCCGGTCGCAACCGCGGCGACTGCCTCCTGCGCCGCTGCTTCGATCGGCCCGACCAGCGCCGTGGTGGCAAGCAACGCCATCGAGCGCGCCACATGCCGCAAACTGACCTGCATTCACCTCTCCCCTGCGGCGCACAGACGTGCGCCGTGCGCACCCGGGGGTGCGCCAGTTTATCCGATCCAACCTGGGGAGGCCTTTCCGACAACGCTGTCGGTTTCAGCGACAAGTCAAGCCGACGACGCCTTGTGGCGCGCACGGCAGCCTGTTCCAACACCCCTCTGTTCGTGGAGTCTTACGCTCCGGTCCGGCGCTTAAAGCATAGATTGAGAGCGTTCTCAAGAACGTTCTCAATTTTGTTACATCCACAACGGGATGTTAGCGCAACCATCGGGGAAAAAGGGACAATCCTGCCCCGGAAGGCCTATTTCCCGGCGTAGCGGAACGCCAGCGCGCCGGCCTGGGCGAGCTGATTGCGGAGCGCAGTTTCGCGCGCCGGTACGGGCAGTGCCGCCGGCAGCTCGGGCAGCGCCGCGACGAACAGCTTCCCAAGATGGGCGGGCAGGATCGTGGCGCCCATCCGGGCGATATCGGCCGAAGAGCGGACAGTCCCCTGCCCTGCCGAAGCCAGCTCGGTGCGCGGCGCCGGCCGGGCCTGGTCGCGGCGGATCGGGCGCGTGCTGAGCACCAGCATCTTGCTCCCGCGCGTAGCGCGCAGGCGCGGGCCGCCTTCGCCTGCGCTCGCCGTGGTGGAAAGCCGTGCGCCGTCGCGGTTGACCGACCAGATCAGCCGATAGCGCGAAGCCACGCTGCCCGCCGGCACCGGCACCGCGAACTTGTTGTCGAGGACCCAGCTCTGCCCGTCGACCTCGACGAAAAGAACGGCGTGCTGCTCCTGATCGACATTGTCCCACACGATCGCGACCCGCATCGCGCCTTCGGAAAGGCCGAGATCGCGCAGCGCGAAATATTTGGTGAGCGCGTAATCCTCGCAATCGCCGCCGCGCGCGAACATCTCGGCGGGAGTCTCCCAGCGATCGGCCATGCCCCAATTGGCGAGATCGGAGACATAGGGGAGCCGGTTCACGCGCGCATGGACCGCCTCCACCCGCTCGCCCATCGGCAGGCGGCGCAGTGCCTGGAAACCGGCGCGCCAATCCAGGCGCGCACCGCAATCGGCGGGCAGCTCGTCGGCAGGCATCATGCAAAGGATGGAAGGCCGGGCGACACCGCCGGCTTCGCGCGCCTCGCGCGCGAGCACATCGGTCCAGCGCGGCGCATCGACGAGCCGCAACGCGACTTCGCTTCGATTCGCCGACTCGCCCACGTCCCCGGACGCGGCAAACGCAGACTGCCCCACAGCCAGCGCCGCACACAGCAGCGCCAGCCGCGCTGTTGATACGCGACGCAACACCCCAACCCCCCGGTTGAACTGAAGGCTGGGATACGCCGGCCACCCCTAAAGCGAGGCTAACGAAGACCTAAGTATAAACCACTGAATATGGTTATGTTTTATGGTTAACTCAGGGTTTCCACCGGGTCATATCAGGCGATGAAAAGCACCATCTCAGGGTTTTTCCTGAAATGAATCGGAAACAATATAATAGTCCCGTTGTGGATCAATGGATTACTTCAAATAGTGCCAAGTTAACGCTGACTCCATCTTCCTGAGTCGCCTTTCGACATTGTAAGAGTGGTTTGAATGCAGCCGATTCGGGGAAGACCGATCGGAGCATGATTCTCGGAGGGGGACCGGGGGCATGGGCTTTAAGCGTCGTTGGTTATTTGCGTTTGCAGCAGTTGCGATCGTGCCGATCCAGGCGGCCCAGGCACAGCAAACGGTCAATCCCGGCCGAATCGATGAGCGGCTGCGCCCGGCGGACAAGGCACCCGATGCCCGCTCCGTCGACGTGCCCGAGCTTCCCCGCCAGCAGACGGTTCCCGATTCGGCGATCCAGGTGCGCCTCACCCAGGTCCGCTTCGACGGCGCCACCGCGGTGCCGATCGACGCGCTCAACGCGATCGCCGCGCCCTATCTCAACCGCGACATGCCGCTCGCCGAGGTATTCAAGCTCGCCGAGGAAGTGACCGCGGAATATCGCCGCCGCGGCTTCGTGCTGTCGCGTGCGGTGGTCGGGCCGCAGCGCATCGAGAACGGCGTGCTCACCTTGCAGGTGATCGAAGGGCATGTCGGCGCGACCCGGATCGAGGGGAATGCCGGTGGCTATGCGCCCTATCTGAACGGCTATCTGTCCGACGTCGCCGCGGAGCGGCCGACTTCGGGCGCCACCCTCACCCGTGCCCTGCTGCTCGCCCGCGACCTGCAGGGCGTGGACGTGCGCGCGGTGCTCACCCCCTCCCCCAGCGAACTCGGTGCCGCCGATCTTGCGCTGGTGGTCGATCGCAAGCCGATCGAGGGCTTCGTCGCGGTCGACAATCGCGGATCGCGCTGGCTCGGCCCGCTCCAGGTCTATGGCGGCCTGTCGTTCAACGACACGCTGGGTATCGGCGAGCGCATTTCGATCACCGCGGTGAGCGCCCCGGCCGACAAGGAGCTGGGCTTCCTCTCGGCCACCTGGGACCAGCCGCTTACCCATTCGGGCCTGCGGATGACGGTGTTCGGCAGCTATGCCGCGACGCATCCCGGTGACGAGCTGCGCCTGCTCGATCTGCGCGGCCGCAGCGCCACCTATGGCCTGGCGTTCCGCTATCCGTTCGTGCGCAGCCGCGAGACCAACCTGTTCGGCCGGCTGGTGTTCACCGGGCGCGACAGCAGCTCGCGCAACATCGTGATCGATCCGATCTTCGACGATACCACGCGCACCGTGCAGGCCGAGCTGTTCGGCAACTATGCGGCGCCGTGGGGCGGCGTCCTCAACGTCCGCGCCTCGGTCACCCAGGGCATGGACATCCTGGGCGCCACCAAGCGCATCGATCTCAACAAATCGCGTGCCACCGCCACCGGCCAGGGCACGCGCGTGAACGCCGAAGTCTCCTTCGCCTACGGCGTGGCGGGCGGCCTGTATTTCCAGGCGAGCGGCGCGATGCAGTACAGCGGCGACAGCCTGCTCGCGAGCGAGGAGTTCGGGATCGGCGGCGAGCAATATGGCCGGGCCTATGATCCGTCGGAGATCACCGGCGACAAGGGAGTCGCCGGCCGGGCCGAGTTCTTCTACGCCGCCAGCTCCAAGCTGGGCACGGTCCAGCCCTATGGCTTCTACGAGGCCGGCCGCGTCGCCCAGAACAAGCCGCTGCCGGGCGAACCGATCAACGCCTCGATCGAATCCGCCGGCTTCGGCGTGCGGTTCAGCATGCCGCAGGGAATCAACGGCTCGCTCGAATATGCGAAGCCGCTCACGCGGCCGGTCGCCTCGCGTGGCGACAAGGACGGTCGCGTCTTCTTCTCGTTGGGCATGTCGTTCTGATCGGCTGAGCCGATCGCGTTTCGTCATTGGGAATTGCGGGCGGGCCGCCCCGAAACGGCCAAACAGGGATGTAGGGACATGAGCAAGCTGAACACTGCCAAGGCCGTGATTGCCTCGAGCAAGGGCCCGCGCCGGCTGAAGCGATCCGCCTGGCTGCTTTCCGCTGCGGTGGCGGCGATCACGCTCGCCAATCCTGCGCACGCGCAGCTCGCTGCCGATGCGCTGCCCAGCGGCGGCAATGTCGTCGCCGGCTCGGCCACGATCGGCACGCCTACCCCCACCAGCATGTCGATCACCCAGGGCACCGAACGTGCGGTGATCAACTGGAACAGCTTCGACATCGGCTCGGGCGCGAGCGTTACCTTCGTCCAGCCCTCGACCACCGCGATCGCGGTCAACCGCGTCACCGGCGGCGGCGCGCCTTCGGAGATCGCCGGCCAGCTCACCGCGAACGGCCGCGTCGCGATCCTCAATCCGAACGGCGTGCTGTTCTCGGGCACCGCCGACGTCAATGTCGCCAGCCTCATCGCCTCGACCGGCGACATCGATGACACCGCCTTCATGGCGGGCGGCAATCTCGACATCACCGGCGCCACCAGCGGCTCGATCGTCGTCGAAGGCCATGTCAACATCACCGCGGGCAATCTCGGCCTCGCCGCCTTCGTGGCGCCGACGGTGCGCAACAGCGGCGTGATCACCGCGCGGGCCGGCCGCGTCCAGCTCGGCTCGGGCACCGCCTTCACGGTCGACCTCGCCGGCGACGGCCTGCTCGAGATCGGCGTGCCGGCGAGCAGCGGGCTCTTGCAGAACACCGGCAGCGTCTTTGCCGAAGGCGGCCACATCCAGATGTCGGCGCGGACTGCCGGCGCGCTGGTCGACAATGTCGTCAACGCCGGCACGCTCAGCGTCGATTCCGCCACGCTCGACAACGGCACGATCGTGCTCTCGGCCGTGGGCGGCAACGCGAATCTCAGCGGCACGCTGGCGGCCAACGACCGCAACAGCATCAGCCGCAACATCCTGATCAGCTCCGATCGCGGCGTGAATATCTCGGGCAATCTGAGCGGCGCCTCGGGCACGGTGAACATCACCGCGCCGCACATCTGGGGCACCGGCAGGGTCAGCACCGGCACCGCGCTCAACCTCAACCTGTCGAACAACGGCACCGACACCACCGGCCTGGGCAACTATATCAACGACGCGCTGGGCGTGATCGGCACCACCGGCTTCGGCACCACGATCCGGCTCGGCGCCGGCACCTATCGCTCGGGCGTGAACATCACCCAGAACGATGTGACGATCGACGGCCAGGGCGTCGCGAAGATCGGCTGGACCTCGGGGATCGAGAACGCGATCAACATCTCGAGCGACTATGTCACGATCAGGAATCTCGAGATCTTCGGCCCCGCCGTGGGCACGCCCTACACCAGCTTCACCTGGGATTTTCACTCGCGCGGCATCTTCGTTTACAACGGCGCCGACAACATCCAGCTGCTGAACAACAACATCCACGACATCCGCACCGGCATCATCCTCGATGGGCGGAACGTGAATGCCTATGTGCTGGACAACACGATCGACAACACCAAGTCGGCGATCTCGATCCAGTACACCGATGGCTCGAACATCGTGATGACGGGCAATCACGGCGGTGCGATCGGCAACGAGTGGGGCATCAACCTCTATCTGAACGGCATTCTCCAGGCGGACGGCGTCACCCTCGCCCCCTCGGGCGGTTCGCTCGGTGCCAACACCCCGCTCGCCGAGCAGCAGCGCCTGCTCGCGCTGCGCGCCGCCAATGGCGGCATGGAAGTGCAGAACCAGGGCTATTCGGCGCTCAACCGCACCGCCGCCTATGTCTCGGCCACGGGCAGCAACAGCAACCAGGGCAGCCCGCTCGGCCAGCTCGCCACGATCCAGGCGGGCGTCAACGCCGTCGTCACCGGCGGCACCGTCCATGTCGCCGACGGCAACTACAACCTCGGCTCGTCGCAGCTCGTCATCAACCACGCGCTGAGCCTGGTCGGCCAGTCGCAGGCGGGCGTGGTGATCGACGGCCGTGCCGTCAGCGCCAACGGCCTGGGCACCATTTCGGTGATCGCCGACAATGTCTCGCTCAGCAACTTCACGCTGCTCGGCAGCCAGCTGAGCACCGGCAATTACGGCATCAAGGTGCAGCCGAACTCTGCCGGCCACGTCAACACCGCGGGCGGCGACACCCAGCGGGTCAGCAACTTCGCGATCAGCAACGTCACGGTGACCGGCTCGCGCCGCGCCGAGCTCGACCTGAACGGCGTGGTGGGCGCGACCATCACCAACTTCACCGCCAACGGCCAGGGCACCGACGGCGCCGGCGTCCAGATCACCGACAGCGCGAATATCGTGCTCACCGGCGTCCACACGCTGGGCAACAACTGGGGCGGCGTCGCGCTCTACCAGAGCAACGGCAACAGCGGCTACAACGCCCAGACCACCAATATCACCATCGATGCGAGCCAGAACAATTTCGAGGAAGCCAACGGCCTCTTCACCCAGGACAGCTCGACCACCCAGAATTTCGGCACGCTCAACCTCAGCGGGTTCAACTATGCGATCCGCAACACCGGCTCGCGCAGCGACGCCAGCCAGTTCGTCTGGTTCCAGACCGACCTGAGCGACGCGACGTCCTTCGCGCTGGCGCTCGGCGCACCGACGACCAGCTCGATCGAGGGCTGGGACGTCACTGCCGGCACCAACCAGTTCACTGTCGTCGCGGGCATGGGCGTCGATGCCGCGGTGCGCGATGCGCGCGCCGGCGCGACGATCAACGTCGGCATCGGCACCTTCACCTTCTCCAACACGCTGATGATCGACAAGAGCCTGTCGCTGATCGGCGCGAGCGAGACCGGCACGATCTTCGATGCCTCGGCGCTGGGCGTCTATGGCATGCGCGTGCACGCCGACAACGTGTCGCTGAGCGGCTTCACGCTGCTCGCCCCCGGTGCGGTCAGCAACTCGACCTATGGCATCAAGGTCGAGGTCGGCGCGGGCGACACCAACGGCAATGCGCGGATTGACGATTTCGCGATCAGCAACGTGACGATCAGCGGCTCGCGCAAGACCGGCCTCGATCTCAACTCGGTGATCGGCGCGACGATCGACAACGTCAACGTCACCGGCGCGCTCGCCGGCAACGGCATCTCGATCACCGACAGCGCCAACGTCACGGTGCGCGACACCACGACTTCGGGCAATGCCTGGGGCGGCCTGGCGCTCTACCAGGCCAATGGCGCGACCGGCAGCAACCAGCAGCTCACCGGCATCACGATCGAGAACAACAACAGCTTCGGCGAGTCGAACGGCCTGTACCTGCAGGACAGCTCGACGATCAACGACGTCGGCACGCTGAGCATCGCGGGCTTCGACTATATCGTCCGCAACACCGCCTTCCGTTCGGACGGCAGCCAGTTCACCTTCTTCCGCACCAGCCTGACCGACGCGCAGAGCTATGCGCTGTCGCTCGCCACCCCGACCAGCAGCTCGATCGAAGGCTGGGCCGGCAGCGCGGGCGACAACCAGTTCAGCGTGTTCAACGGCATGGGGATCACCGCGGCGCTGCGCGATGCGCGCGCCGGCGCGACGATCAGCATCGCCCCGGGCAGCTACACCGAAGGCGTGACCGGCGTCGATTATTATGGCGGCACCGGCGCACAGAGCTTCGGCCTGTACGTCGCCAAGGACAACATCACGCTGCGCGGCATCGATGCCGCGGGCAACGCGATCACCGATGCGGACGACGTCGTCGCCTTCATCACCGCGCGCTATCAGGCGGGCTTCGGCGCCCAGCACTTCATCTCGGGCAACGGCGTCACGATCGAGGGCCTGGGCTTCCTGCCCGCCGCCGCCGGCGACAACAAGACCGTCGAAGTGATCGGCAACGCCTTCACCCTGCGCAACTCGGTGATCGACAACCGCGGCAACCAGACCGCCGCCAACCTCTATATCGACGACTTCAACGATCCGTCGCGCACCCGGCTCGAGAGCTTCACGATCACCGGCAACAACTTCTACGGCGGCACCTATGCCAGCGCGATGGTCGTCGTCGCCGCCGGCGCCGGCCGCAGCACCGATGCCTCGAACCGGATCTTCTCGGACAATTATCTGAGCAGCGGCCTCACCGGCATGCGCGGCTTCCAGATCCAGGGCTATATGCCCAACACGCCGTGGCAGCAGCTCGCCGCCGGCGCGGTGACGGTCACCGGCAACACGTTCGACGTCGACATCCCCGTGCGCACCGTCGGCGTGCTCAGCAGCACGTTCGACTGGAACGGCGTCTTCTACGGCAACGACTTCGTCCGCGGCGGCGTCCTCGCCTTTGTCGGCGACAGCACCGTCGCGCGCGCCACCACCACCGCGGGCGGCGACCCCGATGTGCGCATCACCAGCACGATCGACGCCTCGCTCGCCCGCGCCCAGTCGGGCGACACGGTGCGCATCCTCGACGGCACCTATGTGCTCGGCTCGCAGCTTTCGCTCACCACCTCGATCAGCCTGATCGGCCAGTCGCAGGACGGCACGATCCTCGACGGCCGCAACGTCAACAACGGCGGCGGCCTCGGCACGATCGGCGTCTATGCCGACAATACGACGCTCAGCAACTTCACCCTGCTCGGCAGCACGCTTTCGGGCGGCAATTACGGCATCAAGGTCCAGCCGAACCCGCTCGGCTACACGCCGACCGGCGGCGCCGACCAGCGCATCAGCAACGTCACGATCAGCGACGTGACCGTGCGCGGCTCGCGCCGGGCGGAGCTCGACATCAATGGCGCTATCGGCGTGACGGTGACCAACTTCACCGCCGATGGTGCGGGCACCGACGGTGCCGGTGTCCAAATCACCGACAGCGCGAACGTGACACTCACCGGCGTCCACACGCTGAACAACAATTGGGGCGGCGTCGCGCTCTACCAGACCAACCGGGCGGGCGGCTACAACGGCCAGACCACCAACATCAACATCAACGCCGCCGAGAACAGCTTCGACGAAGCGAACGGCCTGTTCGCCCAGCTCGAATCGACGACGCAGGGCTTCGGCCAGCTCAACCTGACCGGCTATGACTATGCCGTGCGCAACACCGGTTCGCGCGCGGACGGCAACCAGTTCACCTATTTCCGCACCACGCTGGCCGATGCCACCGCCTGGGCGCTGGGCCTGGGCGCGCCGAACACCAGCTCGATCGAAGGCTATAGCGGCACCGCGTTCACCAACGTCTTCACCGTGGTCAACGGCCTGAGCATCGCGGCCGCCGCGCGCGATGTGCGGGCGAACGGCACGATCAATGTCGGTGCCGGCACCTATGGCTCGGGCACGGTGCTCACTGCCAGCGGCGTGTCGCTGCTCGGCGCCGCCGGCGCCAAGATCGACGCCAGCCATGACGGCGACAACGGCATCACGATCAACGCGGACGGCGTGACGGTCTCGGGCTTCGAGATCTTCGGCCCGGCCAATCAGAGCTATGTCAGCTATGCCTGGCCGACAATCACGCGCGGCATCGTCGTCTCGAACGGCGCCGACAACGTCACCGTCACCGGCAACAACATCCATGACGTGCGCAACGGCATCCTGATCGACGGCCGCAACGCCAACACGGCACTGACCAACAACGTCATCGACAACACCAAGAGCGCGATCTCGGTCCAGTACACCGACGGTTCGGGCCTCACCATCGCCGGCAACAGCGAAGGCGTCTTCGGCAACGAATGGGGCATCATCACCTATCTGAACGGCATCTGGAACGGCTCGACGATCGCGACCTCGGCCGGCGCGCTCGGCCCGAACACGCCGCTTTCCGAGCAGCAGCGCCTGCTCGCCCTGTCGGCGGCGAACGGCGGCATGGCCGTGTACAACCAAGGCTACAGCGCCGCGAACCGCACGCGTGCCTATGTCACCACCGCGGGCGTGGCCGGCGCGCAGGGCAGCCAGCGCACGCTGCTCAACCTGCAGGGCGGCCTGGACGCCGTCGTCGCGGGCGGCACCGTCTATATCGGCGCGGGCACCTATAACGAGAACGTCTCGCTCGACGCGCTGCGCGTGCTGAGCTTCGCCGGCCCGATCACGGTCAACAGCCTGAGCTTCGGTGCGGGCGCCGCCGGCACCAACATCGCGACCGACCTGACCGCCACCGGCGCGCTCAGCTTCGCCGTCGCGCCGGTGCTGACCGGCAACACCACGCTGACCGGCGACACCATCTCGCTGGGCGCGATCACCTCGGCCTATGGGCTGACGCTTAACGGCGCCAACGGCGTATCGATCGGCCTGGCCGATCTCGCCAGCCTGGTCGTCTCGGGCAGCAACATCGTCACTGCCGGCGTCACCACCAGCGGCGTGCAGAGCTACACGGGCGACATCACGCTGAACGGCGAATATCGCTCGCAGGGCGGCTTCACCGTCACCGGCCTCGCGACGCTGGCAGGCGACTCGCTTGTCGGCAGCACCACTGTTGCCCTGGGAGGCGTGACCGGCGCGCATGACTTCACCGTCCTGGGCACCGCGATCACCCTCGGCCAGGTTAGCGGCCTCGCCTCGCTGAGCGCGCGGGCCACGACCATCTCGACCGCCGGCGTCTCGACCACCGGCGACCAGTCCTATGTCGGCGCGACGACGCTGAACGGCGCCTACAGCTCCAGTGGCGGGTACTTCGCTGTCGACGGCGCGACCACGCTGGGCGGCAATGTGTCGGTCACTACCAATGGCACGTTCGCCAATTTCCTCGGCACCGTCAGCGGTGCGCACGACCTTGTTGTCGATGCCGGCAGCGGCAATATCGGGTTCGGTGCCGTGAGCGGGCTGACCAGCCTCTCGGCCACCGGCGCGGCCATCTCGACCCTGGGCGTCGCCACCCAGGGCGACCAGCTCTATGTCGGCGCGACGACGCTGGCCGGCACCTACACTACCGGCGGCGGCAGCCTGACCGTTCAGGGCGCATCGAGCCTGGCGGGCGCGACCAGCATCGTCACCAATGGCGGCGCGGCGACGCTCGGCGCGGTGAACACCGGCAGCAGCGGCATCAGCGATCTGGCGATCGACGCCGGTGCCGGCCAGGTGACGCTCGGCACGACCTTCGCCAGGACGCTCGCCGTCACCGGCGCCACGATCGTCACGGCCGGCGCCGGGACCAATGGCGCGCAGACCTATAACGGCGCGACGACGCTGAACGGCACGTACAATGCGAGCAGCTTCACCGTTAACGGCGCCACCACGCTGGGCGGCAATACGTCGATCAGCGGCACCACCACCGCCCTCGGTTCGGTCGGCGGCACCGGGGCGCTGACCATCACCGATACCGGCACCGTCACGCTCGGCACCGTGAACGGCATTGCCTCGCTCTCGGCCCGCGGCCAGACGATCACCACGATGGGCGTCACCACCACCGGCAGCCAGTCCTACGACGGCACGGTCCTGCTGAACGGCATCTATAGCGGCAGCAGCTTCACCGCGGGTGCGACCCAGGTGACCGCGAACAGCACCGTCGCCACCAATGGCGGCCTTGCCAATTTCGGGTCCACGACCGGCGCGGGCAACCTGATCGTGAATGCCGGCGCGGGCGATGTGCGCTTCGGCACGATCAACGGCCTCGCCTCGATTCTGGCGACGGGCAACACGATCGCCCTGGTCGGCAACGCCACCACGATCGGCGCGCAGACCTATAATGGCGCGACGACGCTCGGCGGCCAATACCAGAGCGGCGGTGACTTCACGATCAACGGCGCCGCCACGACCACCGACAGCACCACGGTGACGACGAGCGGCGGCAATGCCCGGTTCGGCGCGATCGGCGGGGCCGGCACGCTGACCATCAATGCCGGCGCGGGCAGCATCACGCTCGGCGCGCTGAGCAACTTCGCGCTCTCTGCCACCGGCGCGACGATCCTCACGAACGGCGGAAACACCGGAGGCGCCCAGACCTATAACGGCGCCACGACGCTCGTCGGCAGCTATTCCACCGGCAACACGGTCCAGGGCAGCGCCTTCACCGTCAACGGCACGACGACGCTGGGCGGCAACACCAGTGTCACCGCCCGGGGCAATGCCGTGTTCGGGGCAGTCAACGCCAGCGGCAGCGATCTCACCGTCAATGCGCTCGGCAACGGCAATGTGACGCTGGGCGCGGTCACCGGCCTCGGCGCACTGAGCGTAACCGGCACCGGCAGCGTGGCGCTGGGCGCCGTCTCCGGCCTCGGCTCGCTGAGCGTCACCGGCGCCAGCATCGCCACTGCGGGCGCAGCCACGAGCGGTGCCCAGACCTATACCGGCACGACCACCCTCGCCGGCGCTTACAGCGCGGGCGGCAACTTCACCGTCAACGGCTCCTCCATCCTCGCCGGCGCGACGAACGTCACCTCCGGCGGCAATGCGCGCTTTGCCGCGGTCGTCGGCACCGGCAGCCTGGGTGTGACCGCGAACGGCAGCGTGACGCTGGGCTCGGTGAACAACATCGCCTCGCTTTCGGCCACCGGCGCGACCATCGCCCTGGTCAACGTCAGGACGATCGGCGCGCAGAGCTATACCGGCGCCACCAGCCTCAACGGCGTTTACAACGCCGGCGGCGACTTCACCGTCAACGGCGCTGCCACGTTCGGCGGCAACACCGGCATCACGACGGGCGGCAACGCCACGCTCGGCACGATCGGGGGCACCGGCGGCGTGGGTGTGACTGCGACCAACGGCAGCGTCACCCTCGGCGCCGTCACCGGCCTGAGCTCGCTCTCGGTCCGCGGCATCTCGATCGTCACCGCCGGCGCTACGACCAGCGGCTCGCAGCTCTATATGGGCGCGATCAGCCTGAACGGCACCTACGCCACCAACGGCGGGGTCTTCACCGTCAACGGCGCGGCTACGCTCGCCGGCAACACCACGATCGCTACGTCGGGCGGCAATGCCACGCTCGGCCCGATCAGCGCGACCGGCACGGGCAACGGCCTGACGGTCAATGCCGGCGCAGGCAGCGTCGCGCTCGGCGCCGCCACCGGCCTCGGTTCGCTTACCGCTACCGGCGCGTCGATCACCACCTCCGGCGCCGCCACCAGCGGTGCGCAGAGCTATACCGGCGCGACCACGCTGGCCGGCGCCTACACCGCGGGCGGCGGCTTCACCGTCAACGGCGCGACCACCCTGGCGGGCAACACCAGCGTGACCACCGGCGGCAATGCCAGCTTCGGGACCGTGGGCGGCACCGGCAGCCTGGGCGTCAACGCCGGCACCGGCAACGTCACCTTCGGCGCGGTCAGCGGCATCGCCTCGCTCTCCGCCACCGGCGCGACCATCGCCACTGCCGGTGCCGCCACCAGCGGCGCGCAGACGTACAACGGCGCCACGACGCTGAGCGGCACCTACACCGCCGGCGGCGCCTTCGCGGCCAACGGCCCGGTCACGCTCGGCGGCGCGACCAGCGTCACCACCACGGGCGGCAACGCATCGCTCGGCGCGATCGACGGCACGGGCAACAGCCTGAGCATCCACGCCGGCAGCGGCACGATCGCGCTCGGCCTCGCCGGCAATCTCGCCTCGCTCTCGGCCACCGGCGCGTCGATCTTCACCGCCGGCGCCACTACCAGCGGCGCGCAGAACTATACCGGCGCGACCCGTCTGAGCGGCACCTACACCGCCGCCAGCCTCATGGTGAACGGCACCACCACGCTGCTCGGCTCGACCGGCATTGCGGGTGGCGACGTCACGCTGGGCGCAGTCACCGGCAGCGGCGACCTCAGCATCGACAGCACCGGCGCGGTCACGCTCGGCGCAGTGAGCGGCCTGACCAACCTCGACGTCGCCGGCGCCTCGATCGGCACTGCCGGCGCCAGCACCGGCGGGTCGCAGAGCTACACCGGCGCCACCAGCCTCGCCGGCACCTATACCGCCGGCGCCTTCACCGTCACCGGCGCGACCACGCTGACCGGCGACACCAGCGTCAACGCGGGCGGCAATGCCAGCTTCGGCGCGATCGATGGCGCGAATGCGCTGGATGTGAGCGCAGCGGGAGACGTGTCGCTCGGCGCGGTCAACGGCCTGGCCTCGCTCTCGGTGAGCGGCGCGACGATCGCCACCTCGGGCGCGGCAACCAGCGGTGCGCAGGCCTATAACGGCGCCACCAGCCTCAACGGCGCCTACACCACCGGTGGCGGCAGCTTCGCCGTCAACGGCGCGGCGACCACCGTCAACGCAGTGAGCGTCACCACTGGCGGCGGCAATGCCAGCCTCGGCACCGTCAGCGGCGTGGGCGGCCTCACCGTCAACGCCGGCACGGGCAGCGTCTCGCTCGGCGCGGTCAGCGACATCGCTTCGCTCTCGGCGACCGGCGCGACCATCGCCACCTCGGGTTCAGCGACCGGCGGCGCGCAGAGCTACACCGGCGCCACCAGCCTCAACGGCGCCTACACCACCGGCGGCGGCGGCTTCGTCGTCAATGGTGCCGCGACCACGGTCAACGCCGTGAGCGTCACCACCACCGGCGGCAATGCGAGCTTCGGCACCGTCAGCGGCGCAGGCGGCCTCACCGTCAACGCCGGCACAGGCAGCGTCTCGCTCGGCGCGGTCAGCGGCATCGCTTCGCTCTCGGCGACCGGCGCGACCATCGCCACCTCGGGCGCGGCGACCAGCGGCGCGCAGAGCTACACCGGCGCCACCAGCCTCGCCGGCACCTACACCACCGGCGGCGGCGCCTTCACCGTCACCGGCGCGGCCAACCTGACCGGCACCATCAGCGTGACCACCGCGGGCGGCGCGATCGCGCTTGGTGCCGTCGATGCGGCAGTGGCAGGCAGCCAGGGCCTGGCACTCAACGCCGGCACCGGATCGGTGGCGCTCGGCAATCTCGGCGCGGTCCGCCGCCTCGGCGCGACCTCGGTCAATGGCGGCGCCACCGTGCTCAATGGCGCGACCTATGCCGCGAACAGCCTGAGCTTCACCGGCGGCACCGGCGCCAGCGTCCGCCTGACGCAGGGCACCACGACGTTCAACACCAGCCTGCCCGGCGGCGCGGGCGGCGCGATCACGATCCAGCCGGACCTCACCGGCACGGCGAACGCCCAGCAGAATGTCGTGTTCAGCGCCGGCAACGGCCTGACCGTCAACAGCGGCGACGTCGCGATCGGCAATGCCGGCACCGACGCGATCCGCCTCGGCGCGATGACCGTCAACGCGCATGACTTCTCGGCCGCCACGGTGAAGCTGGCCGGCACCTTCACTTCGGTGCTGAGCGGCTCGCAGGCCTTCACTTCGAACACGCTCGACACGCTGGGCAGCGTCAACGCGCGCGTCGCCGGCAACGAAAGCGGTCCGATCCGCGCCGGCGGCTCGGTGACGATCGATGCGGGCGGTTCGGGCAGCGGCTCGATCATCGCCGGCGGTGCGGTGAGCGCGCAGTATGACAGCAGCGTCAACCGCACGATCACGTCGCAGAGCAATGTCACGATCGAGAGCCTCGGCGCGATCGGCGGCTCGGTGACCGCGGCCGGCGCGGTTGATCTGCAGACCACCACCGGCGCGATCTCCAGCGCAGTCAATGCCGGCGGCCCGGTGTCGGCCAGCACGACCGGCGGCAGCATCACCGGCTCGGTCACCTCGACCAGCTCGGTCGAGCTGCAGACCACAAGCGGCGCGATCGCGAGCGCAGTCAATGCCGGCGGCCCGGTCTCGGCCAGCTCGACCAGCGGCACCATCACTGGTGCGATCACCTCGGGCGGCACGGTGGCGATCGAGACCGTGACCGGCGCCGTCACCTCGACGGTGAGCACCACCGGCACTGCCTCGATCAACTCGCAGACCGGTGCGATCAACGCGACCGTGACCGGTGCCGGCGGCGTGTCGGTGGAGAGCAACGGCGCGATCGCGGGCACCTATAACAGCCCGACCTCGATCGCGCTGACCTCGACCAACCCGGTCAACGTCCAGGTCAATGGTTCTGTCGTCTCGGTAACCGCGCCGAGCGGCAGCATCACCGGCGTGTTCAGCGAGATCCACACCAATGATCAGGGCACGTTCGTGATCAACGAACAGCCGGTGGTGGGCAGCGGCACCACCGATGCGCGCCAGATCATCATCGACAGCTTCATCATCCCGACCCGCGGCACCGTCTCGGCCAATGGCGAGATCCAGCTGCCGGCCGGGCTGGCGCTTGGCCTGATCGCGCCGGCCGGCAACGGCCAGGGCGGCCAGCGCCCGCCGGTGGTGGTGAATAGTGTACAGCGCCTCGGCGAGCTGCTCCGCCAGGGCTATACCGCGATCATCATCCAGCTCGACGAGAGCAATCTCGACCTGGAGGAGGAAGTCGCGGGCCAGTGATCCAGGTGAATACCCCTCTCCCTTGATGGGAGAGGGAGGGGCCCGCCGCCGAAGGCGGTGGGAGGGTGAGGGTGACCTCTCCCCAAACCCCCTCGCATGAGGAGAGGTGGGGGCCCCCCCCCCCCCCCCCCCCCACCGCGGGGGGGGGGGCGGGCGGTGGCGGATAGTGCGGGGGGGGGCGCCCCGGCGAGGGGAGGGGCG
>NZ_JARQXA010000011.1 GCF_029543155.1 Sphingomonas sp. HITSZ_GF
CGGATGCGCCATTTTTGTGGGAAGAGCCTCGCATAAGCTCGGACGCGCGGTCGCGCTTGCGAACCCTGGCGGGTTCGATGTCGCCCGCTTCGGATGCGCCATTTTTGTGGGAAGAGCAGCGCATAAGCTCGGACGCGCTGCAGAAAGCAAAACGGGCGCCCCAGCTGCCGGGACGCCCGTCCGGCACCGGCTCAGGCGTCGAATCCAAGCCGGTACAGGGATAGCGCCGGCACAACTGTCGGGTTCAGGTCATGCCGGCGCACGACGATCTGCGCCGGACGGGGGACCGGGAACGAGCAGGCTGCGACGGAGACGGAGCCTCCGTCGACGAAGGCGGCCTTACTTCTTGCCGCCGCGCCAGTAGAGCAGGCCGGCGACGATCGCAGCCGAGCCGATGCCGATCGCAGCACCCATGCCGATCTGCTTGGCATCGGGCTTCCAGCGCTTCTTCGCGTCCGCGATGTCCTTGACGGCCTTCAGCGCCTCGCTGCCCTCGTCATGGTCGTGGGGCGCTTCCTCGATCGGATAGGGCGACTGGGCTTCCTGCGGCTTGGGGGGCGTCTTGCTCATGATCTTCCTTATGTCGATGCAAGCCTGAACGACAGGCTAATGCGGCGGTTGCACCCAAAGATGCAAGCGGTCACAAGCTCGGGCCATGAACCCGCTCTATGCCCGCATGGGCACCACCATCTTCGAGGCGATGTCCGCCCGCGCGCGCGAAACCGGGGCGATCAACCTGGGCCAGGGCTTTGCCGACGGGCGCGGACCCGAGGCGGTGCTGGAAGCAGCGGCGAAGGCGGTGCTGGAGAAGTCGAACCAGTATCCGCCGATGATCGGCCTGCCCGAGCTGCGCGGCGCGGTGGCCGATCATTATGCGCGCCACCAGGGGTTAAACCTGGCGGCCGAGGAAGTGGTAGTCACCTCGGGCGCGACCGAGGCACTGGCCGCCGCGATCTTCGCCTGCGTCTCGCCCGGCGACGAGGTGATCTGCTTCCAGCCGCTCTACGATGCGTATGTCCCGCTGATCCGCCAGGCCGGCGGCGTGCCGAAATTCGTGCGGCTGAGCCCGCCCGAGTGGAAGATCGACAAGGCGGCACTGGAAGCCGCGGTCTCGGGCAAGACGCGCGTGCTGCTGCTCAACAATCCGCTCAACCCGGCCGCGACGATGTGCAGCGCCGACGAGCTGGCGATGCTCGCCGATTTCTGCGTGAGCCACGACCTGATCGCGATCTGCGACGAGGTGTGGGAGCATGTGACCTTCGACGGCGCGCGCCATTTGCCGCTGATCGGCTTCTCCGGCATGCGCGAGCGCACGGTGAAGATCGGATCTGCGGGCAAGATCTTCGCGCTGACCGGCTTCAAGGTCGGCTGGATCTGCGCCGCCCCTGCCCTCGCCCGCGTCATCTCCAAGGCGCACCAGTTCCTCACCTTCACCACCCCGCCCAACCTGCAATGGGCGGTGGCCGAGGGGCTCGCCACCCAGGATGGCTGGGTGCAGGAGGCCCGGCACCGCTTCCAGCATGGCCGCGACCGCCTGCGCGCCGGGCTGGAAGGCGCGGGCTTTGCGGTGCTGCCGAGTGCCGCGACCTATTTCCTGTCGGTCGACCTCACCGCATCGGGCATCGCGCTCGACGATGTCAGTTTCGCGAACAGGCTGATCGACGAAGCCGGCGTCGCCTCGATCCCCGTGTCGGCCTTTTATGCCGAGGACGCGGTGACCAACGTGGTGCGCTTCTGCTTCGTCAAGGAAGACGCGACGCTCGACGCGGCCATTTCCCGAGTCGCGGCGGCACGCGACGCATTTGGCCGATAACCCGGCTCGGTTCATCGCCCATCACGCAACTCGTCTTGTTTGCGGCACGTTCGCCGGGCCGCGGGACAAACTGGAGTTGTACCATGCGTAACCTGAAGTTCCTGATGCGCGGCGCCGCGGTTGCCGCCATTCTCGTCGCGACGCCGTCGCTGGCCCAGAGCCGGATCGACCGGGCGCGCACTGCCGTGACCGAAGCCACCGCCAAGGTGGAAGCCGCCCAGACCGCCGGCGCCCAGACTTATGCCGGCGACACGATGGCGAAGGCCGAGGAGGCGCTGCGCGTCGCCAAGGACCAGCTGGCGCGCGACCATCGCGATTCGACGATCAACGAGGCGCGCCGTGCCTCGGGCCTGGCCGACCAGGCGCTGGCCGAGGCCGAAAGCAACAAGAGTGCGCAGATGGCCGCAGAGCGGGATGCCCGCCGCGACGCGCAGGCGACTGCCGCGGTAGAGGCGAGCCAGAAGGAAGCCGCGCAGGACGCGGCGGTCGCGGCGACGTCTGACGCGCAGGCGGCCAATGCCCGTGCGGATGCTGCGGCGGTAGCGGCACAGTCGGCGGCGGCCGATGCGGCGGCGGCGCGTGCAGCGGCGACCCAGCCGGTCGCGACCACGATCGAAACCACCACGACCCAGCCGGCGGCCAGCCGCAGCTACTCGTCGACGCGCAAGACCACCACGGTGAAGAGGAAGACCACCCCGGTGAAGCGCACCAGCACCACGACGGTGAGCAAGCCGACGAGCACCACCACCACCAAGACGACGGTGACGACCGCGCCGCAATAAGCGCCGGTTAGATCCTGTCCAGCACCCCGCGCTCGGTGATGTACGCCGTCACCAGCCGCGCGGGGGTCACATCGAACGCTGGATTGGCGGCGGGGGAGTCGGTCACACGGACAGTGTCGATTTCCCCGCTTGCCAGCGGCCCGCTCAGCCGGGTCAGCTCTTCGGCGCTGCGTTCCTCGATCGGGATGTCGGCGCCGCTTTCGGTATTGGCATCGAAGGTCGTGTAGGGCAGCGCGACGTAGAAGGGCACGTCGTTGTCCTGCGCCGCCAGCGCCTTCAGATAGGTGCCGATCTTGTTGCAGACGTCGCCGTTGCGCGTGACGCGATCGGTGCCGACCACCACTGCGTCGACCTGCCCCTTCATCATCAGCAGCCCGCCGGCATTGTCCGCGATCACCGTGTGCGGCACGCCGTGGTTGCGCAGTTCGAACGCGGTGAGCAGCGCACCCTGGTTGCGCGGGCGGGTCTCGTCGACCCAGACATGGATCGGGATGCCCGCATCGTGCGCCAGATAGATCGGCGCGGTCGCGGTGCCGTAGTCGACCGTCGCCAGCCAGCCGGCATTGCAATGCGTCAGGATGTTGAGCGGCCGATCGGGGTTCTTCGCATGCAGCTCGCGGAACAGCGCGAGGCCATGCTCACCGATCGAGCGGCAGAGCTCGGCATCCTCCTCGCAGATCGCGTCGGCACGGGCGAAGGCGGCCTCCGCGCGCTCGGCTTCGGGAAGATCGGCGACCGCGGCGCGGACTGCATCGAGCGCCCAGCGCAGGTTGATCGCAGTCGGGCGCGTCTCGAACAGCTTGTCATAGGCGGCCTGCAGGCTCGCATCGCCCGGATCGACCGCCAGCGCCATCGCATAGCCATAGGCCGCGGTCGCCCCGATCATCGGCGCGCCGCGCGTCCACATCTCGCGGATCGCCACCGCCGCGGCATCGACGTCGCGCAGTTCGACCCACTGCACTTCCCAGGGGAGCTTGCGCTGATCGAGGATCACCGCGCCCCGCCCGTCTTCAGTGCGGCGGATCGAGCGGGTGGGCTTGCCTTCGAGGATCATGGGAGCACTTCCGCGAGAGAATGGACATCGGCCGCGCCGCCTTCGCGGTCGATCAGCAGCGCCTGGAGGCCGGCTTCGCGCGCAGCGTCGACTTCGGCGGGCATGTCCGAGACGAAGAGCAGCTCGGACGGCGCGAGATCGAGCGCATCGACGATCCTGGTATAGGAATCGCTCTCACGCTTCGGGCCGGTGGTGGTGTCGAAATAGCTGCTGAGGAACGGTGTCAGGTCGCCGGCGATCGAATGGCCGAAGATCAGCTTCTGCGCGGCGATCGAGCCCGAGGAATAGATGTTCACCGTCAGCCCCGCACCGGTCCAGCGGCGCAGCGCCTCGGGCGTATCGGGATAGACATGGCCCTTGAGCTCGCCATCTTCGTAGCCCTTCGCCCAGATCAAACCCTGGAGCGTCTTGAGCGGAGTCTCCTTGCGATCCTCGTCGATCCACCGGAGCAGCGTGGCGACCGGATCGTCGCCCGGCACCTGGGCGAGGATCGGCGCCGAGACCTCAGGATTGGCGGCAACGAATTCCGCCAAGTGCTTGCCTGCATAGGGGAAAAGTTCGTCGGCGACGAAGCTTATGCTGCTCGTGGTGCCTTCGATGTCGAGGAGGATGGCTTTGGGTGGGGTGTGTTCAGTCATTCTTCTCTCGTCATCCCGGCGAAAGCCGGGATCTCATGCCGTATCGCGCCGCCGCCTGAGATCCCGGCTTTCGCCGGGATGACGGTTATACTTCGACCGGCTCGTGCCGCGGGAAACGGTCGGCAATGGTGTCGCCGGTGAAATTGGCGATCCAGCCATCGGCATTGGTGAACAGGCGGATCGCGGTGAAGCGCGGGCTCGGGCCCATGTCGAACCAATGGCGCGTGCCGGCGGGCACCGAGATCAGGTCGCCCTCCTCGCACAGCACCGCATAGATCTTCTCGCCCTCGCGCAGCGTGAACAGCCCCTCGCCCTCGACGAAGAAGCGGACCTCGTCCTCCGAATGGCGATGCTCGGAGAGAAACTTGGTGCGCAGATTGGCCTTTTCGGGATGGTCGGGGACCATGCGGATCACGTCGACCGACCGGTAGCCCTTTTCCGCCTTCAGCCGATCGACCTCGGGCGCGAAGGCCTGGAGAACCTCGTCCTGCCCGGCATCGGCGGCAAGCGGGCGCGACGGCCATTGCTCGAAGCGCACGCCGATATCCCGGAGCGCCGCGGCGATCTCGCCGGCATCGCGCGTATCGATGCGCGGCGCGCCGCCCGCTTCTTCGAAGACCCTGAGATGCGTCATCGTTTCCACGCCCTTTCGGCCAGCTCGGCGGCGATCAGCCATTCGGTACCTTCGAGCACGCGCTCGGCCTCGGCCAGGTCCTTGCCCCAGGCGTAGAGCCCGTGGCTGCGGATAAGATAGGCCGGCGCCGCGCCCGGCGCCAGCAGCGCCGGGCGCACCGCTTGCTCGATCACCGCCATGTCCTGGCTGTTGTCGACGATCGGCAGGCGGATTTCCGCCTCATGCGTGGTGTTGCCCGGGAAGACCTTGAGCATCTCGTGCCCGGCGAACACCCATTCGCCGGCATCGGCGGCGGCGCGGCTCATGCCAACCGCCTCGGGCGAATGGCCATGGAGGACGGCGCCGACATTGGGGAACAGGCGATAGATGGCCAGATGCAGCTCGGTCTCGGCCGAAGGCTTGCCGGGAGTGAGTGGCGTGCCCTCCAGATCGACGCGCATGATTCCGGCGGGGGTCAGCCGGCCCTTGTGCCAGCCGGACACGGTGACGGCGATGCTGCCGTCGTCGAGGCGCACGGAATAATTGCCGGCGGTGGCGGGCGCCCAGCCGCGGGCATCGAGCCGGCGGCCGACCTCGACCAGGCCCTGCGCGGCGTCTTCGAAGGACATCGTCATGGATGCGGGCTTAGCCGATCCATATGACACTGGGGCAACAGATTTGTTCGCGAGGCGCCATGTCCCTCTTTCGTCATGCTGAACTCGTTTCAGCATCCAAGGCGCCGCGCGGGCTATCCCAGGTGGAGCGTTGGACCCTGAAACAGGTTCAGGGTGACGATGGAAATATGGGAAGCGTCGGCTCCCTATTTCGAGCCGCGGCGCCCGATCGGCTGGACGATCTCGCGCGCAGGGCCGGTGACATAGGTGGCCGGCTGCATCTGCGGACGCGGGGCGTCGCCGGGCATCGTCACCATGTTGAACGCCTCGCCCCCCAGATTGCGGGCATCGGCCATCAGCAGCGGCGTCGACGGCCCCGAACGCTCGGGATTCACCACCGGCTCGTCGATCACCATCACGTCGCCGCCCAGCTCGGTCAGCGCATAGAGCTGCTTGGCGAAGGCGGCCGGGAAACGGATGCAGCCGTGCGAGGCGGGATAGCCGGGCAGATGGCCGGCATGCAGCGCGATCCCGTCCCAGGTGAGGCGCTGCATGTAGGGCATCGGCGCGTTCGAATAGAGGTTCGAGCGGTGGAACACCTTCTTCTGGAGAATGGTGAAGGCGCCGGTGGGCGTCTGATGCCCTTTCGACCCGGTCGACACGGTGCTGGCGCCGACGAGATGGCCGCCGCGATAGACATAGGCCTTCTGGTCCGGGATCGAGACGACGATCGAGACCGGATCCCATTCGCTGGTGCTCGCCTTGATCAGCCGCGGCTCCTCGTACCAGGCCCATTGCCCGTTGCGCAGCGCCTCGGGGCCGACCTGCATCGTGTCCGATGCGACGACCTGCGCGGTGGCGGGAATGGCGGGAAGAATCGTGGCACTGGCCAGGAGGATGACGGCAAGGACGCCGGAACGCATCAAACAGCTCTCCGAATCTCGAGCCAGGACGGCTCAGGGCGATTCCTTAACGAAATTAACCTAATTTCGTGCCGCTGCCGAATCGGAGATATTTGGGGCGCGCAAATCGCTGGCAAGCTTGCGGATTTCGCACCGGCTTCGGCGAACCGGGCATGCGTTGCGGCGAGTCGCGCAACTTGGGACAGATGTTAAGCAACGCGCTCACCATCTGTCTGATATAGTTTTCCCTTAGGGGCAGAGCAGCGGGCTTTTTGGATAGTGATGGATAGTCTCGATACGATTCAGTCGCGTCGCGCCTTGTTGAAGACGGCGCTTGTGATGGCCAGCGGCGCAGTGGTTTCGGCCTGCGCCTCGCGCACGATCGAAACCGCGATGGCGCCGGCACCGCTGCCGGCACCCAGCCCGATCCCGATCCCCAGGGCCCCCGAAGTGGCCGCCGCCCGCGTGCCGGGCGTGCCCGTCGGCGTGCGGCCCGAGCTGTTCAAGAAGGCGCTGGCGGCGCTCAACCGCCACTCGATGCGGATCCCTTCGCACGATCGCATCGCGATCGCCGATTTCGCGACTTCGTCGAACAACCCGCGCTTCCATGTGATCAACCTCGGCACCGGCCAGGTCGAGCGCTTCCTCGTCGCGCATGGCATCGGCTCGGACCCCGAGCATAGCGGCATGCTCCAGCGCTTCTCGAACGAAGTGAACTCGGAAGCGACCTGCGAAGGTGCGTTTCTGACCGCCGACTATTATGTCGGCAAGCATGGCGATTCGCAGCGCCTGCTCGGTCTCGATCCGACCAACAACAACGCGCTCGACCGCGCGATCGTGGTCCATTCGGCCTGGTATGCGAATGCCGACATGATCGACAGGCACGGCAAGCTCGGCCGCAGCCAGGGCTGCTTCGCGGTGGGAGAGACCGAGCTGGCCAAGCTGTTCGAGCGGCTCGGCCCGGGCCGGATGATCTACTCGGCCAAGGTCTGAGCGGCATCGATAGCTGTTCCCCGGCGAAAGCCGGGGCCTAGTTGCAATGTCGTTCGAGAGATTTCCGCGCCAAACCAACTGCGCCGAGACTGGGCCCCGGCCTTCGCCGGGGAACTGAAAATCCAATTTAGTTCTTCGGCAGTGCGGGTCCCGGCCCGCTCCCGCACGGGAAAGGCGGCGCCCAGCAGGGATAGCCGAATTCCAGCTTCGTCGCGTAGCGCGCGATCGGCCTTTGCGGCCAGTTGCCCGGCAACACCACATCCGCCTTGCCGCTGCCCTTGCGCCAGGTCGCGACGCTGGGCGGCGTGACGCCATACCACAGCGCATCGCCCTCGAACGGGCGCTTGAAGGCGATCGCCATCACGCGCTCGCCCATCCAGAGCTGGTGATAGTCCGCCGGGCTGCGCTGCGCACCCCGGGCATCGACCACTGCCGAGCGGGCGAAATAGATGTCCTGCCACGGTGCGTCGGGCGTGACGAAGGCCAGCGCCTTGGCCGGCTCCTGCGGCTCGGCGGGGCGCGGCACGCTGCGGAAGCTGGCGAGCAGCACCAGCGCCAGCACCACTGCCACCCCGCGCAGGTCGCGCCAGGTGAACAGCAGCCAGCTGAACAGCGCCGCCATCGGGAACAGCCATTTGAAGTAATGCGCGTTGAAGAAGCGCCACATGCCGCTGGGCACCAGATCGACATAGGCGAGCATCATCAGCGTGTAGAGCAACGCCGCGATCGCCATGCCCAGCGCGAGCCAGCGCGCCGGCCCGTGCAGCCGCATCACCCCCAGGATCAGGCCCGCCGCGCCGGTGAGCAGCCAGGGCAGTTCGCGCAGCAACCCGGTCTCGCCCGGGAACCAGGGCGAAGGATCGACGAGCAGGATGCTCGCCTTCCAGGCCAGGTCGGAAAAGGCGAAGCCGTAATCGCCCGACAGGATCGTATAGTCGGTAAGGCGCCAGCCATAGATGGCGAGATAGAGCGCGGCATAGGGGAGCAGCGCCGCCCCTGCCCCGCCCAGCCCGCGGGCGAGATCGCCCCAGCGCCGCTCGATCAGCACCGGTCGCCACAGCGCGAAGCCGCCGATCACCGCGCTGATCACCACGTCCGCCGGGCGGACCAGCGCGATCCCCATCAGCAACGCGCCGAGCAGCCAGGGCCGGCGGCGCTCGCCGAAGATCATGTCCGCCGCCTCGGCCAGCGCCAGCCAGATGAACGCCGTGGACATCGTCGTCGTCCAGGGCTCGAGCCAGAATTTGGAGATGCGCAGGTCGCCGATCGTCGCGGCGAGGAACAGCAGGCCCGCGGCGAAGCTGCCGACCCCGAAGCGCGCGCAAACGCGGTGGAAGCCCCAGAAGGCGACGGCGTAGCAAGCCAGGTTGATCGGCACGAACGGCGTCGGCGCCCAGGCAAGGGGCGCGCCAGCGAGCGGATAGAGCAAGGGATACCAATGCTGGTCCGGGCTCAGATCGAAATGGAGGAAGGCCCTGGCCGACTTCAGATATTGCATCTGATCGTGCCAGCCGCGCCACCAGGGGCCTGCCGGCGCGAAGAACTTCAGGTTGATCTTGAAGACCGTATAGGCGGCAAAGACCACCATGACCGCCCGCACCGGATGCGTATCGAACTGGCGACGGATCCAATGGAGCATGCCGTGCGGGTAGAGCCTGTGCGGGACTGGCACAAGCGGGGCCGAGCGACTAGGGACTGCAACTGATCGAAACATGTCGCTGCAAGACGGAGACGATGGCCCAGTCCCACCCCTTTTATTCGATCCACCGCCAAGGGATGATCCGCGCGGGCGTGTGCACGCCGATCACCACGGTGGGTGACCCGGTCCGCAATGCCGAAGCGACGATCGCGCTGGCGCGCCAGGGCGACGAAATGGGCGCGGACCTGCTCGTCTTCCCCGAGCTCAACATCACTTCCTACGCGATCGACGACCTGCACCTGCAGGACGTGGTCTGCGACGCGACCGAGCAAGGCATCGCCGCAGTGGTGGCAGCGAGCGCCGAGCTGAAGCCGGTGCTGCTGGTCGGCGCGGCGCTGCGGCGGAGCGGCCGGCTGTACAATTGCGCGGTGGTGATCGCGCGCGGGCGCATCCTGGGCGTGGTGCCCAAGAGCTACCTGCCCAATTACCGCGAATATTATGAGAAGCGCTGGTTCGCGCTCGGCGCCGGGCTGGGCGGGCTCGAGATCGATGTCGCCGGGCAGACCGTCCCGTTCGGCACCGACCTGATCTTCGCCGCCGAGGAACTGCCCGACTTCGTCTTCCATGCCGAGGTGTGCGAGGATTACTGGGCGCCCCTGCCCCCTTCGACCGAAGGCGCGCTGGCCGGCGCGCTGGTGCTGTGCAACCTCTCCGCCTCGAACATCACCGTCGGCAAGGCGCGCGAGCGCGGGCTGCTCTGCGCCTCGCAATCGGCGCGCGCGGTGGCCGCCTATCTCTATTCGGCGAGCGGCCCCGGCGAGAGCACGACCGACCTTGCCTGGGACGGCCAGGGCGAGATCTACGAGCTGGGCGAGCAGCTCGCCTGCTCGGAGCGCTTCGAGCTGACCACCGAAGTGGTGTGCGCCGATATCGACCTGGAGCGCATCCGGCTCGAGCGGATGCGGATGGGCACGTTCAACGACTGCGCCGCCGCCAATGGCGATCCCGAGACGCGCTTCCGCCGGGTAACCTTCCAGCACCGGCCCGACTATGCTGACAAGGGACTGCTGCGGAAGCTGCGCCGCTTCCCCTTCGTGCCAAACACGCCGGCCAAGCTCGAAGAGGATTGCTACGAGGCGTTCAACATCCAGGTGGAGGGGCTGCGCAAGCGGCTGGCTGCCACCGGCGCGAAGCACATCGTCATCGGCGTCTCGGGCGGGCTCGACTCCACCCATGCGCTGATCGTCGCCGCCAAGGCGATGGACCGACTGGGTCGGCCGCGCACCGACATATTGGGCTTCACCATGCCGGGCTTCGCGACCGGCGACGAGACCAAGGCCAATGCCTGGGCGCTGATGGACGCGCTGGGCGTGACCGGCGCCGAGATCGACATCCGCCCGGCGGCGAAGACGATGCTCGAAGGGATCGGCCACCCCTATGCCAAGGGCGAGCCGGTCTATGACGTGACCTTCGAGAACGTCCAGGCCGGGCTGCGCACCGACTATCTCTTCCGCCTCGCCAACCAGCGCCAGGGCTTCGTGCTCGGCACCGGCGACCTGAGCGAGCTGGCGCTCGGCTGGTGCACCTATGGTGTAGGCGACCAGATGAGCCATTACGGCATCAATGCCGGCGTGCCCAAGACGCTGATCCAGTATCTGATCCGCTGGAGCGTGCAGACCGGCCAGTTCGGCGGCGAGGCGGCGGAGGTGCTCACCCGCATCCTCGATACCGAGATCTCGCCCGAGCTGGTGCCCGCCGACGCCGATGGGAAGATGCAGAGCACGCAGGACCGGATCGGCCCGTACGAGCTGCACGACTTCTTCCTCCACTATACGATCCGCCACGGGCTGAAGCCGAGCAAGATCGCCTTTCTCGCCTGGCATGCGTGGAAGGATGCCGCGGCGGGCGCATGGCCGCTCGGCTTCCCCGAGGATGCGCGCCACAGCTACGATCTGGCGACGATCGCGAAGTGGCTGGAGGAGTTCCTGTTCCGCTTCTTCCAGACCAGCCAGTTCAAGCGCTCCGCCATGCCCAACGGACCCAAGGTCCTGGCCGGCGGCGCCCTGAGCCCGCGCGGCGACTGGCGTGCGCCCTCGGACGGCGTGGCGCGGCCCTGGATCGAGGAATTGAAGGCCAACCTTCCCTAATCGGTGCCATCCGCGCTCGACGCACCGGGCCCCTGCGCTAAGCTGCAGCACGGAACGCGGGGAACGGCTTTGGACGCACAATTGGGCCAGTTGCTGGGCGTGCCGAGCTTCGCGACGCGCTGGTTCCTGCCGCACTACCGGCCGCTGCGCAGCGGCAGTTGGGAGATCCGCACCAGCAGCGGCGTGCTCGCCCAGGGCTATTGGAGCCCCGCGGTGCTGGTCGAAGAACTGCCCGCGCTGCTGCGCGACGGCGCGGTGTGGATGTCGCTCACGCCGATGGAGATCGAGAGCCAGGAGATCGGGCTGGCGCTGTCGCGCGGCCATGTCGTGGTGATGGGCATGGGCATGGGCTGGGCGGCGATGGCGGCGGCGCTCCGCGACGAAGTGACGCGGGTGACGGTGGTCGAGCGCGACGGCGACGTGCTGGCGATCCACCGCGAGCTCGACCTGTTCGCCCAGCTGCCCGATGCGGCGCGCGCCAAGCTCCGCGTGGTGCAGGCGGATGCGCTCGAATGGCAGGCGGATGCGCCGGTCGATCTGCTGATGCCCGATATCTGGCTGCCGCTGGTGAGCGACGGCCGCGTCGAGGAAGTGCGGCGGATGCAGGCCAATGTCGGGGCGGAGGCGATCTATTTCTGGGGCCAGGAGATGGAAATCGCCCGCCACGCCCGTGCTGCAGGCCGCGCGCTCGACGGCCGGGGAATCGCCGATACGATCGCCGAATTCGGCCTGCCGCTGGTCGGCCCCACCTATCCCGGCCATGCCGATATCGTCGCCACGGTGGCCCAGCGCTGGATGCGCGATCGCTGGTTGCCCGGCACGCCCCAATCTGAGTGATAGCGTTACCACGGCTTGACCTGTATATCGTTGCCGACAACGCTGACAAAACAAGCGGGAGAGGGATTATGAAACTGCGCCGTGATGCCCTTGCGGGTTCGCTGATCGCCCTGGGGATTGCGCTCGCCGCCACGCCCGCCGCCGCCCAGCAGGCGCCGGCCGCGCCCTGGATGAACGCCAAGATCCCGGCGGACGAACGCGTGCAGATGCTGCTCGCCCAGATGACCGAGGACGAGAAGCTCACCCTGGTCTTCGGCTATTTCGGCACCGATTTCGCGCCCAAGAACGGCTACAAGGCGCCTGCGGAGGCACGGCCGGGCTCCGCCGGCTACATCCCCGCCATCCCGCGGCTGGGCATCCCGGCACAGTGGCAGACCGATGCCGGCGTCGGCGTCGCCACCCAGGGCGGCGCGGCGCGGAAGCGCGAGCGGACCGCCCTCCCCTCCGGCCTCGCCACCACCGCGAGCTGGGACGTGACGCTGGCGCATGCCGGCGGCGCGATGATCGGCGCGGAGGCGCGCGCCTCGGGCTTCAACGTGATGCTCGCCGGCGGCGTCAACCTGATGCGCGAGCCGCGCAACGGCCGGAACTTCGAATATGGCGGCGAGGATCCGCTGCTCGCCGGCACGATGGTGGGCGCGCAGATCGCCGGCATCCAGTCGAACCACATCATCTCGACCGTGAAGCATTATGCGGTGAACGATCAGGAGACCGATCGCGACACCGGCAATTCGATCATCGACCAGGCCGCGGCGCGCATGAGCGACCTGCTCGCCTTCCAGATCGCGATCGAGAAGGGCGATCCCGGCTCGGTGATGTGCAGCTACAACCGGGTGAACGGCACCCATGCCTGCGAAAACCCCTGGCTGCTCACCGACGTGCTGCGCCGCGACTGGGGCTATAAGGGCTATGTGATGTCCGATTGGGGCGCGACGCATTCGACCGCGCCCGCCGCCAATGCCGGGCTCGATCAGGATTCGGGCTTCCCCTTCGACAAGGAACCCTATTTCGGCGCGCCGCTGAAGGCGGCGGTGGCGAAGGGCGAGGTCTCCAAGGCGCGGCTCGATGCGATGGCAGGCGCGATCCTGCACGGCATGTTCGCCAACGGACTGTTCGACAAACCGGTGACCGAGGCTCCGATGGACCTGGCGCCCGCGATGCTCGCCGCGCATGCCGAAGTGACGCGCAAGGATGCCGAGGGCGGCGCGGTGCTGCTGCAGAACCAGGGCGCAATCCTGCCGCTGTCGCCGGCGGTGAAGAAGATCGTCGTGATCGGCGGGCGGGCGGACAAGGGGGTGCTGGCGGGCAGCGGCTCGTCGCTGGTCTATCCGGTGGGCGGCAATGCCGTGCCCGGGCTCAAGCCGACCGGTTGGCCGGGGCCGGTGATGTACTATCCTGATGCGCCGCTCGCCGCGATCAGGCGGCAGGCGCCGAACGCCGAACTGGTGTTCGATGGCGGCGGCGATACGGGCAGCGCCGCCAAGCTGGCGAAGGGCGCGGACGTCGTCATCGTCTTCGCGACGCAATGGGCGAGCGAGAGCTTCGACGTGAAGCTCAGCCTCGACGACAACCAGGACAAGCTGATCGCCGCGGTGGCCAAGGCCAATCCGAAGACGGTGGTAGTGCTCGAGACCGGCGGGCCGGTGCTGACGCCGTGGCGCGGCCAGGTCGCCGGCATCCTCGCCACCTGGTATCCGGGCACGCAGGGCGGCAGCGCGATCGCCAACCTGCTGTTCGGCAAGGTGAACCCCTCCGGCCATCTCCCCGCCAGCTTCCCGGCGAGCCTCGATCAGCTGCCCAAGCCGAGCGAGCCCAACAAGGGCGACACCAGCTATGGCGAGGGCGCGACCGTCGGCTACAAATGGTATGACGCCAAGGGGCTGACCCCGGCCTTCGCGTTCGGCCATGGGCTCAGCTATACCAGCTTCGACTATGCGGGGCTGGCAGCGAAGGCGGCGGGCGGCACCGTCGAGGCAAGCTTCACCGTCAAGAATAGCGGCGCGCGCAAGGGCAAGGCCGTGCCGCAGCTCTATGTCGCGGGCAGCGGCTGGGAAGCGCCGAAGCGGCTCGGCGCCTTCACCAAGGTCGCACTGGCGCCCGGCGAGGCGAAGAAGCTCACGTTAACCGTCGATCCCCGCCTGCTCGCCACCTTCGATACGGCGAGCAACAGCTGGAAGATCGCCGGCGGCACCTATCAGGTGATGCTGGGCACCTCGGCAAAGGACATCGTCGCGACCGTGCCGGTGACGCTGGAGGCGCGGACGATCGCAGTGGGCTGGCGGCCTTAATCCACCCTCCTCGTCATCCCGGCGAAAGCCGGGATCTCGTGCGACTCCTTGCCCGCAATCGCCTGAGATCCCGGCGTTCGCCGGGATGACGGTTGGGGTGAGGATGCGCTAGCGTTAGAGGCTGAACCGCCGCCCTTCCCGCGCGCTTTCCCGTGCCAGCTCGGCGATGCGCAGGCCTAGCACCGCGTCCTCGCCGCTGACCGGTGCCGGCCCGCCGGATGCGATCGCATGCGCCACGCCGGCATAGAAGCCGCGATAGTCGCCGGTCTCGGTCGGCACGATCTCGCTGCGGCCATCAGCATGCGTGAGGGTGCCGTGGAATTGCGGTTCCTCGTCACCCACGCCCGGATCGGTATAGCGCGCGCCGTCCTTCACTCGCACTTCTTGCGGGTCGAGCCCGTGCTTGGCGAAATCGGCCTTGGTGCCGTGCAGCCAGAAGCGCGGCCGCGGCGTGACGAACAGCCGCCCGGCCGAGAGCGTCACCCGGCGGGCGCCATAGAAGAGCGTGATCTCGAAATAATCGTCGGCCCGTCCGCCCTCGCGCTGAACCGCGAGGTCGCCGTAAACCGCCTCGGGTGTGCCGAACAGCTGGAGCGCCTGGTCGATCAGATGCGGGCCGAGATCGGCGAGGATGCCCGCCCCCGCCTCGGGGTCTTCCTTCCACGCCTGGGCAAGCGCGGGGCGGAAGCGGTCCCAGCGCAGCTCGGCCAGCATCACTTCGCCCAGCACGCCGCTGTCGAGCAGCTTGCGCACGGTCAGGAAATCGCCGTCCCAGCGGCGATTGTGGAAGGCGCTGGCCATCAGCCCCTTCTCTTTCGCCAGCGCGATCAGCCCCTCGCCATCGGCAAGGCTGGTGGCGAAGGGCTTGTCGACCACGACATGCTTGCCCGCCTCGAGTGCCCGGCGCGCGAGCGGGACATGCGTGTCGTTCGGCGTGGTTACGACGACCAGCGCGATCGAGGGATCGGCGAGCAGCGCGTCGGGCGTGGTGACCGTCACGTCGGGATAGCGTTCGTGCACCTGATCGGCGCGCGACGTCGCGATCGCGGCGAGCTCCAGCTCGGGCACGGCGTCGACCAGCGGCGCGTGGAAAGCGAGGCCGCCCAGGCCATAGCCGATGATGCCGGTGCGGATCATGCCGTAACCGGGCGCGTGGCGTTCTTCTGCGCGGTGAGCACCAGTTCGGCGGCGAGCAGCGCCTGCTCCTGGTCCTGCGCCACGCTGGAGCGCTCGACGACGTCGGCGATCAGCTGCGGGCCGAACGGCAGGTGCACCTTCGAGCAATCCATGTAGCGCACGCCCTTCTTGTCGCAGATCAGCAGATGGTTGCCGCCGGGCCGGCCGGCGACGTCCACATATTTGCGCAGCTCGATATAGCCTTCGGTGCCGAGGATGAAGAGCCGGCCGTCGCCCCAGGTCGGCAGCCCGTCAGGCGTGAACCAGTCGACCCGGACATAGCCGGTGCCGCCGTCGCCGGTGAGCATCATGTCGCCGAAATCCTCGAAACCCGGCCTGTCGGGCCAGTGGAGGTTACCGGTCTGCGAAGCGACGACATGCGCGGTCTTCGAGCCGGTGTAGAACAGGAACTGATCGGCCTGGTGGCTGCCGATATCGGTCAGGATGCCGCCATAGCGCGCCTTGTCCCAGAACCAGTCGGGCCGGCCGCTGCCGACGCGGTGGGGGGCGAGGTTCACCGTCTGGATCACCTTGCCGATCTGGCCCTGTTGCACCAGTTCGCCGGCCTGGACCGCCGCGCGCACTTCCAGCCGCTCGGAATACATGATCGCGAACTTCCGCCCCGTCTCCTTGATCGCGCGGCGGACCTCGGCGAGCTGGTCGAGCGTCGTGATCGCCGGCTTGTCGCCCAGATAGTCCTTGCCCGCGCGCATCGCCCGGATGCCGAGCGGCGCGCGCAGATCGGGCACCGGCGCGCCGACGATCAGCCGGATCGACTTGTCACCCAGGATCTCGTCCTCGCTCCGCGCGAGCTTCACTGCGTTGCCGTAGCGCTTGCGGAAGGTCTCCACCTGCTTCGGATCGGCGGAATAGAATGCCTTGAGCACGCCGCCGCCGCGGATCATCGCGTCGGTCATCGAATAGATATGCGCATGATCGAGGCCGATCACGCCGAAATCGACCTTGTGCTTCACCCCCGGCTCGGGCCCGGTCGGCGCAGCATTTTCCGACGGCGCGTTGCCCGAGCTCTGCGACTGGGCCAGCACCTCAGGCGGCAGCATCGCGGCGATGCCGGCGATGCCCAGGATCGAACGGCGGTCCATGGCGCTTCCTTATTCCTTGGGTGTCGCGGCGGTCTTCCAGTTGATCACGTGATAGGTCGCCGGGCTGTCGCCCACATTTCGCAGCGCATGGGGCGAATTGGAAGCATTGAAGATCACCGAACCGGGCCCGAGTCGCTGCCATTTGCCGCCCGACAGCGTCTCGACCATGCCCTTGTCGATGATCACCAGCTCCTCGTTCGGATGCTGGTGCGGCGGGTGCGAGGCCAGGCCAGGGTTGAGCGTGGTGACGTGCATCTCCAGCTCGGCGAGCGTCGCGGTGGGATGGCGGACGAGCGTGCGGAGTTCGCCGACATCGGTCTTCTGGACGGGCAGCCTGCCCCAGTCCCACACCGCCGGCCCCAGCACTGCCTGCTGGCTGGCAAGCGCGCCGGCACCCCAACCCAGGGCGATCGCGACCCCCGCGATGCCGATATCCCTCCGCCTGATCCGCATCGGTCCTCTCCTCTTTTCGGAAAGGCTATCAGCAATTGTACGAGTTATGAAAGCCTATTTGTCGAAGATCGCCGCCGCGCCGCCATGCGCGGCAAGATCGAGCGTGAGCGTCTCGCCCTCGCTCACACGCCGCTCGGCGAGCCGCGGCGCGTCGGGCTTGTCGCCATCGCTCCACAGCCGCATCGCCGCGCCCCGGCGGTCCAGGAAGTCGAGCGGCACGGTCACCTTGCGCGGCGTCTCGCTGTTGATCGCGCCGAGGAACCAGCTTTTGCCCTTGCGGCGGGCGAGCACGATATATTCGCCGGTTTCGCCGACCAGGTAGCGCGTCTCGTCCCAGCTCGACGGCACCGCCTTGACGAAGTCGAAGCCGGCGGGGCTCGCCGCATAGGTGTCCGGGCTGTCGGCGACCGCGGCGAGCGGCGAGAGGAAGGCGACGTACAGCGCCAGGCCATGCGCCCGCGTCGTCTGGACGAACGGCAGGTCGCCGCGGATGCGGAACGCCTCGGGCGTAACGTTGCGGAAGCCGCCCGGCGTATAGTCCATCGTGCCGATCAGCCCGCGCGTGAAGGCGAGCATCACATTGTGCCGCGAAGTCACGCGGCGCGACCATTTGTTGTACTCCGCGCCCATCACCCCCTCCTGGGTCATGAAATTGGGCCAGGTGCGCATCAGCCCGCGCGGCGGATAGGCACCATGGAAATCGACCATCAGATGATGCCGCGCCGCCGCGCCGAGCGTGCGCGTGTACCAATTGACCATCCACTGGTCGTCGCGGTCCATGAAATCGACCTTGATGCCGGCAATGCCGAGCTTCTCGTACAGCGCGAACGCGTCCTCCATCTGCGCGTCGAGCGCCTGCCAGTGCGTCCACAGCCACAGCCGGACATGCTTCGAGCGGGCATAGTCGGCGACTTCCTGGAGGTTGATCGCGTCGGCCCATTTGGTGATGTCGACGCCCGGGCGGCGCACCCCGCCCCCGCCCGCGCCGGCATACCAGCCCTCGTCGATCATCGTGTAGGGCAGGCCGTTGGCGGCGGCGAAGTCGATCAGCGCCTTGGCAACCGCGGTGGTGCTGCGCTGGCCGGGCAGCGCCGCGATCACCGGGCCATGCCACCAGTCCCAGCTCGTCAGGCCGGGCTTGATCCAGCTGGTATCCTCGATCCGGCTCGGGCTCGACAGGTTCATCACCAGCGTCGATTCGTTGAGCTTGCCCAGCTGGTCGGCGAGCATCACCACGCGCCACGGCGTGACGATCGGGCTGCCGATGCGCGTGTGCACGGCGATCCGATAGTCGTCGAGCGAAGGCGAGAGCTTGGCCTGCAGCCCCGGTCCGCCATCGCCGCGCCCGGTGAGGTACATGCCCGCGAAGTCGAGCAGGTCCGCCTCGGCGATCGCGAAGGCGGCCTTGCCGGTCTCGCAGGCGAAAGGCAGATCGAACAGATTATGGTCGCGCAGGTGCGGCACGTCGACGGGGTCGAACTCGCCTTCATGGCTCGATCCGAACTTGCCGACATTGAAGCCCCAGCATTTGTAGCTGGGCGGGAAATAGAAGCCGGTGCGATCGTAGCGGACGATCGCCGCGGCAGTGGCAGGCTGGACCGGCACGACGGTGCGGAAGGCGACGCCGTCATCATAGGCGCGCAGCACGATGTCGAGCTTGCGCTTCGCCCCGCCCTTCTCCTGCAAATGGACGGTGAGCTGGTTGTAATGGTCGCGCCCTTCCGAGGCGATGCCGGCAACGATCGGATAGCGCGTGTCGGCGCTCGCGGTCTCGGAGCCGGTGATGGCGAGGTTGTAGCCGAGCGTGTCGACGTCGAGATCGAGCAGGATCGGCGACGGCGCGATCACGATGCTGCCGCCACGCGAGACAGCATAGACCGGCGTGCCCGAACCGCCGAGCTGAAGCGATATCCGGTTGCTGCCGTCGGGCGAGGCGGCGGTGAGGACCTGCTGCGCGTGGGCGGGGGTGATGAAACCGAACAGCGCGGCGAGAACCCACCAGACTCCCCTCCCTGGAAGGGAGGGGTTGGGGGTGGGTAGCGTCCCGGCAATACGGCGTCCCAATACCTTGCGGTGACGTAACGCGTACATCCACCCACCCCTAGCCCCTCCCTTGCAGGGAGGGGAATAACGCAGGAAGCCCCTCATGCCTTGTGCACCCGCAGGATCGGGAGGAGCTTCTTCTCCATCGCGGCATAGCCGGTTTCGGTGGGGTGGACGCCGTCATAGGCGAGGCCGGGCTTCATCGCGCCCTTCGCGTCCGCCAGCACCGGCGTATAGTCGATCCAGGTCGCGCCGGTCCGCCGGGCATAGCCGGCCAGCCAGACATTGATCGCGCGGATCGGCTTCACCGTTTCGAGCCCCGGCCGCCACGGGAAATTGTCCGCCGGCGGCACCGAGGCGAGCAGCACCCGGATCCCGTTCGCGCGCGCCAGCTCGGCCATCATCCGCAGATTGTCGCAGCTCTGCGCGACAGTGATCTTGCCGGTGTTGCCGGCGATGTCGTTGGTGCCGGCCATGATGTGGACCAGCCGGGGCTTGAGCGCGATCACGTCCGCCATCATCCGCAGCACCATCTGCGGCGTGGTCTGCCCGCTGATCCCGCGGCAGACCCGCCCCGGGGTGAAGAAGCCCGGGCGCTTCGATTGCCAGCCCTCGGTGATCGAATCGCCCATGAAGACGATGTCGACCTTGCGCCGCGCGGCGATCAGCTTGCGGTTGTCCTCGGCATAGCGGCCGAGCCAGGGCCAGTCCTCCTTGAGCTGGCGCTGGTGCTGCTCCTCCCAGCTCTCCTGCGCCCGGGCGGCGAAGGGAAGCAGCAGGGTGCCAGTGAGGAACCCACGGCGGACAAACGGCATCACGGCGTCTCCGGTATCGGAAAGGTTGCCGCCAACCTAGCGCCGCGCCTCGCGAACAAAAGCCCGCAAGTTATCGAAAGACCGGCCGTTCAATGGGGTGACCGGCCATTGTGCGCGAGTGGCGGGATCGAGTGGGAGGGCGTACCGCGCACCAGTTCGTTTCCTTGCCGCCGGACGGGTAGAACCGGGGGTCCGGCGGCAAGTGAACGACTTTCCCTATATCAGTGGACCGAAGACGCCTCGCCCTCGGCGCGGACCACCGACGCGCGGCCGGCAGCGACCGCAAACACGCACAGCGCGACATAGCAGAGCGCCGGCAGGATCAGTGCGAAGGCATAGCCATGCGCGCCCGAGATCAGCCCGACGAGCAGCGGCAGCACCGCGCCGCCGACGATCGCCGTGCAGAGCAGGCCCGAGGTCGATTCCTCGCTGGCAGTCGAGCGCTCCAGCGTGAGCGTAAAGATCACCGGGAACATGATCGAGTTGAACAGGCCAATCGCCAGCGCGACGAAGCCGGCGCTAACCCCGCCCACCGCGACGACATAGAGGCACATCGCGGCGGCGATCGCGGTGAACAGCGCGAGCAGCTTGTGCGCCTTGATCCGGGTGAGCAGGACCGAGCCGATCAGCCGGCCGACCATCGCGCCGCCCCAGTAGAAGGCGACAGCCTTGCCGGCTTCCTGGAGCGAGACGCCGTGGACGCCGTCGCTGCCCATCAGATAGCCGAGCAGCGGTACGCCGAAGGCCGCGTCGGACTGGCCCCAGATCGCGTTCGAATTGAGGAACAGCGCCATCTGCGTGCCGATCGCGACTTCGGCGCCGACATAGAGGAAGATGGCGAGCGCGCCGAGCAGCGCCCATTTCGAATTGAGGAACGAGAACAGGCCCGCGGTCGAGGCCGGCGGGGGCGCAGCTTCGGTGACGACGCGGCGGCTGAGGAAGAAGAACACCGCCAGCGCGGCGATCAGGCCGCAGATCCAGAAATAGGCGGAATCGATGCCGGCCAGCGCCTCGGCGCGGATTTCCGGCGTGATCACCGTGCCTTCCTTCACCTCGACGCCCTTGAGGAACAGGTGCGCGCCGAGTAGCGGGCCGAGGAAGGTGCCGACCGAGTTGAAGGTCTGGCTGAGCACCAGGCGGAAATGGCTGCCCTTGGGATCGCCCAGCGCGGCGGCGAGCGGGTTGGCCGCCACCTGCAGGATGGTGATGCCGCTGGCGAGCACGAACAGGCCGAGCAGCACCAGCCAGTAATTGGCGACGTTCGCCGCGACGAGCATGATCAGGCAGCCGGCAATCATCGTGCAGAGCGCGAACAGGATCGACGGCACCGCCTTCAGTCGCGCGACCAGCGCCGCGGCGGGCAGCGACACGACGAAATAGGCGAAGAAGAAGGCGAAGGCGCTCGCCTGGGCCTGGAAATCGCTGAGCTTGAAGATGCCCTTCACCGCGGCGACCAGCGGGTCGACCAGCGAGGTGATGAAGCCCCAGGCGAAGAAAAGCGTGGTGACGGCGGCGAAGGCCAGCGTCGTCTGTGTCGAGCGTGCGGATGCCAAGATATCTCTCCCCTGCGGACGTCGCCCGCTCTCTTACCCGGCGGGCGTTTGGCGGAAACTGGTCCGACAACGTTGCCAATGTCAAGCTTCTGCGTTGAATCGTGCAAATTCGGCGCTCGCCAGCCTGGCCTGCTTTGGCATAATAGCAATCGGCGATTCATGTCGCCCGGCGCAGGGGGGCCGTGAAGGAGATTAGCGAGTGACCAAAGTGTTTTCGGGACGGACGGCTCGCAGGGCCGCATGGACCGCAGTACTGGCAGGGATAGCGGCGCCCGTCGTCGCGCAGCAGACGGCACCGTCGCCCCAGGCGAGCCCGGCACCGGCGCTGCAGGAAGTGCCCGTCCCGCCCTTCGTTCCCAATCCGCCGGTGGCGTTGCCGGTGCTTACGGCAGCCCAGGCCGCCGAGCTCGCCCCGGTCCTCACCGAGGCCGGCTTCGCCCAGGGCCTGCGCCGCGTCGGCGATCCCACGCCGAGCTTCAAGGACCATGACGCGCTGGTGCGCGCCGCGCTCGACTATGCCCGCGCCGTCCATTCGGGCCGGCTGGCCGAGAGCGACTTCGACCCGAACTGGGGCCTGCGCCCCACCGCCTATGATCCCCTGCCCGCCTTTGCCGAGGCCGTGAAGGCGAACCGGATCGGCGCCTGGCTGCGCCAGCTGCCGCCGCCCTGGGCCGGGTATGACACGCTCCAGGCCGGCCTCGCCACCTATCGCAGGATCGTCGCCAATGGCGGCTGGGACAAGCTCGCCGCCGGCGCGGACATGACCGTGGGCGCCAGCGGCGCGCGCGTCGCCGCGCTGCGCAAGCGGCTGTCGGTCGAGGATCCGCAGGTCATCGCCACCGGCGACAAGTTCGACGCCGAGCTGAAGGACGCCGTGGTCCGCGCCCAGCGCCGCTACGGTCTCAACCCCACCGGCGTGGTCTCGTCGGGCACGCTCGCCGCATTGAACGTGCCGGCGCAGGACCGGGTCGGCCAGATCATGGCGAACATGGAGCGCTGGCGCTGGCTGCCGAGCGAGCTGCCGGCCAAGCGCATTCAGGTGAACATCGCCGCCGCCGTGCTCACCGTGTTCGAGGGCGACGCCCCGATCGCCTCGATGAAGGCAGTCACCGGGCGCCCCGGCAACGAGACGCCGATGCTCCAGTCGAAGATCCACTCGATCGTGCTCAATCCGCCCTGGAACGTGCCGACCGGCATCGCCCAGAAGGAGCTGTGGCCCAAGGGCGAGGCCGCGCTCAAGGCGCAGGGCTACAAGATCATCGGCACCGGTGCGAACCGCCGCCTGCAGCAGCAGCCCGGCCCGAAGAGCGCGCTCGGCCGCTACAAGTTCGACTTCCCGAACAACTATGCCGTGTACCTGCACGACACGCCGTCGCAGTCGACCTTTGCCAGCTTCAGCCGCCTCGCCTCGCATGGCTGCGTCCGGCTCGAGAAGCCCGGCCCGCTGGCGCAGCTCTTGTTGCGCAACGATCCCAACTGGCAGCCCGAGCAGATCAACGCCGCTCTCGCCAAGGGCGACACGCTGCGCGTGAGCCTGCAGGAGCAGGACCAGGTCTCGGTCTATCTGCTCTACTGGACCGCCTTCGCCAACGCGAACGGCACGATGAACTTCCGCGGCGATCCCTATGGCTGGGACAAGGATCTCGCGGCAAAGATCGAGAAACGCTCCGCGATTACGGCGGCCGCCGTTTCCGCCCGCTAAGGAAAAGGGGAAATAGAATGAAGACCCGCAATATCGCGCTTCTCGCCGTCACCGGCCTGGCGCTCGCCGCCTGCTCGGGCGGCGGCAATGAGGAGCAGCCGGTGAACGAGACGGTCGTCGCCAATATCGGCGCGCCGGACAATTTCGCCAATGTGACGATCGACGAGCCGGTCGCCCCGGTGACCACCAATGCGACGACCACCCCGCCGCCGGTCGCCGAGCTCGCGCCCGACGAGCAGACGCAGGACGATGCCGACGCGACGGGCATGACCGCCAAGGTCGACCGCAACGCCAGCGAAGGCCAGCCGGCGCAGTAAGGTGCAGATCCTCCCCCGCAGGGGGAGGTGGCGCGCGCAGCGCGACGGAGGGGGATGCCGCGGGCGATATCGCTTGCGGCGCGGGGGCGCCCGCCCCCCCCCCCCGGCGGCCCCCCCCCCCCCCCCGGCGGGGAGGGGTGACACCACGACCGGGCGCGGCACCCCCCCCCCCCCGAAGCGGGCGGGGGGGCC
>NZ_JARQXA010000012.1 GCF_029543155.1 Sphingomonas sp. HITSZ_GF
CCGCCCCCGCCGCGCCCCTGCTCCCCCGCTCACCCCCCCTCCCGCGTGGGGGGCGCGGGCGCCCCCCGCCGCCGGGGGGGGCGGGGGGGCCCGGCCCACCTCTCCCCAAACCCCCTCGCATGAGGAGAGGTCACCCCCACCCAACCCTCCCCCATCAAGGGGGAGGGCTTCACATGCCGATACCTGATAGGCCGGGAGGAAACTCCCGGCCTTTTTCATGCGTCGCTCCCCCCGCCGGAGCCAAGCTTTGCGCGCTGCGTTGTTCCGGCGTAGCATGCGCACAGGAACCGGTTTCAGGGAGCAAGGGCCAAGATGCATGGACCCGGTGATTTCGAACTTTCGCGGCGCGGCGTGCTGGTCGCCGGCGCTGCATCCGTGGCAGTGACCGCCACTCCCAGCCCCTCCGACGCGGCGCAGGACAGTGCTTCGGCGGGTGCCGGCGCGCCGGTGATGGCCAAGGTCAGCCTCAAGGTGAACGGCACGCCGCAGACGCTCGAGCTCGACACCCGCACTACGCTGCTCGACGCGCTGCGCGAGCATCTCAAGCTCAGCGGCACCAAGAAGGGCTGCGATCATGGCCAGTGCGGCGCCTGCACGGTGATCGTCGAGGGCCGCCGGATCAACAGCTGCCTCAGCCTCGCGGTGATGCACGACGGCGATGCGATCACCACGATCGAGGGACTGGGCTCGCCCGAGAAGCTCCATCCGATGCAGGCCGCTTTCGTGAAGCATGACGGCTATCAGTGCGGCTATTGCACCCCCGGCCAGATCTGTTCGGCGGTGGCAGTGCTCGACGAGATCCGCGCCGGCATCCCCAGCCATGTCACCGGCGATGTCGCGGGCAAGCCGGCGATGAGCGCCGAGGAGATACGCGAGCGGATGAGCGGCAATATCTGCCGCTGCGGCGCCTATTCGAACATCGTCGAAGCGATCAGCGAAGTCGCAGCGCGGAGGAAGGCATGAAGGCGTTCAGCTATGAGCGGGCGAGCAGCCCCGCCGAAGCCGCCGCGATCGTCGGCCGCACCCAGGGCGCGCGCTTCATCGCCGGCGGCACCAACCTGCTCGACCTGATGAAGCTGCAGATCGAGACGCCGACGCATCTGGTCGACGTCAACCATCTCGGGCTCGACACGATCGAAGCGACGCCGGAAGGCGGGCTGCGCATCGGCGCGCTGGTGCGCAATACCGATCTCGCCGCGGACAAGCGCGTGCGCCAGGATTACGCCCTGCTCTCGCGCGCCCTGGTCGCCGGCGCCTCGGGCCAGCTGCGCAACAAGGCGACAACTGCGGGCAACCTGCTCCAGCGCACGCGCTGCCCCTATTTCTACGACACCAACCAGCCCTGCAACAAGCGCAAGCCCGGCAGCGGCTGCGCGGCGATCGGCGGAGTCAATCGCAGCCTGGGCGTGATCGGCACCAGCCAGGCCTGCATCGCCACGCACCCCAGCGACATGGCGGTGGCGATGCGCGCGCTCGATGCGGTGGTGGAAACGGTGCGGGCGGACGGCGCCACGCGCGCGATCCCGATCGCCGAGTTCCACACGCTTCCGGGCGAAACCCCCAATGTCGAGAACAGCCTGGCCGCCGGCGAGCTGATCACCGCGGTGACGCTGCCCAAGCCGATCGGCGGCACGCATATCTACCACAAGGTCCGCGACCGCGCTTCCTATGCATTTGCGCTCGTCTCGGTCGGCGCGATCCTCCAGAAGGACGGCAGCGGCCGCGTCGCGTTCGGCGGCGTCGCCCCCAAGCCGTGGCGCGTCGAAGCCGCGGAAGCAGCGCTGGCGCAAGGCGCGAAGGCCGCCGCCGCGCTCGCCTTTGCCGGGGCGAAACCCAGCGAACAGAATGCATTCAAGCTGGTGCTGGCCGAGCGCACGCTCGCCGCCGCCATTGCCGAAGCGAGGGCCTGAGCCATGAAGTTCACCCAGCCCGCCGGCACCAATCCGATCGACCAGCTCAAGGTGATCGGCAGGCCCACGCCACGCATCGACGGCCCGCTCAAGACCAGCGGCCACGCGCCCTATGCCTATGAGCATCACGACGTGCCCAACCCCGCCTATGGCTATATCCTGGGCTCGGCGATCGCCAAGGGGCGGATCACCGGCATGGAGCTGGGCGATGCGCGCAAGGCGCCCGGCGTCCTCGCCATCGTCACCGCCGACAACGCCGGCAAGCTCGGCAAGGGCAATTTCAACACCGCGAAGCTGCTCGGCGGCCCCGAGATCGAGCATTATCACCAGGCCGTCGCGATCGTGGTGGCCGAGACGTTCGAGCAGGCGCGCGCCGCCGCCTCGCTGATCCGTGTCGACTATGCGCGCGGCAAGGGCAGCTTCGATCTGGCGGCGGAAAAGGACGGCGCCGGCAAGCCGCCCGAAGGCGGGTTCAGCGGGCCGTCGGACAGCAAGGTAGGCGATTTCGCAACGGCCTTCGCCGCCGCGCCCGTCCAGCTCGACGCGACCTACACCACGCCCGATCACGCGCATGCGATGATGGAGCCGCATGCCACGATCGCTGCGTGGAACGGCGACCAGCTCGATCTGTGGACCGCCAACCAGATGATCGCCTGGTCGGTGGGTGACATGGCCAAGACTTTGGGCATCCCGCGCGACAAGATCCGCATGCGCTCGCCCTTTGTCGGCGGCGGGTTCGGCGGCAAGCTGTTCATCCGCGCCGATGTCGTGCTCGCCGCGCTCGGCGCGAAGGCAGCCGGCCGCGCGGTGAAGGTCGCCCTGCCCCGGCCCTTCATGTTCAACAACACGCCGCACCGCCCGGCGACGATCCAGCGCATCCGCCTGGGCGCCACCCCCAATGGCCAGCTCACCGCGATCGGCCATGAAAGCTGGTCGGGCGATCTGCCCGGCGGCGGCCCCGAGACCGCGACCGGCCAGACCAAGTTGCTCTATGCCGGCGCCAATCGGATGACGGCGATGCGCCTCGCAGTGCTCGACCTGCCCGAAGGCAATGCGATGCGCGCGCCGGGCGAGGCGCCGGGCCTGATGGCGCTCGAGATCGCGATGGACGAGCTGGCCGAGAAGCTGAACCTCGATCCGATCGAGCTGCGCGTCATCAACGACACCCAGGTCGATCCCGAGAACCCCCAGCGCCCCTATTCGCAGCGGCGGCTCAACGAATGTCTGCGCAAGGGCGCGGAGGAATTCGGCTGGGATCGGCGCAGTGCGAAGCCGGGCACGGTGCGCGACGGCCGCTGGCTGGTCGGCATGGGCGTCGCCGCGGCCTTCCGCAACAACCTCGTCATGAAGTCCGCCGCCCGCGTGCGCCTCGATGCGAAAGGCGTGGTCACGGTCGAGACCGACATGACCGATATCGGCACCGGCACCTATACGATCATCGCCCAGACCGCGGCCGAGATGCTCGGCCTGCCGCTAGACAAGGTGGTGGTGAAGCTGGGCGATTCGAGCTTTCCGGTCTCGGCCGGCTCGGGCGGACAATGGGGCGCGAACAGCTCCACCTCCGGCGTCTATGCCGCCTGCGCCAAGCTGCGCGACACGGTGGCGCAGAAGCTCGGCTTCAACTCCGCCGACGCAGTATTCGCCGGCGGCAAGGTCAAGAGCGGCAAGCGCAGCGTGCCACTGGCCCAAGCGGCCAAGACCGGTGAAATCGTCGTCGAGGACGCGATGGAATATGGCGACCTCGCCAAGAAATATCAGCAATCGACCTTCGGCGCGCATTTCGTCGAGGTCGGCGTCGATGCCGCCACCGCCGAGATCCGCATCCGGCGCATGCTCGCCGTCTGCGCCGCCGGCCGTATCCTCAATCCGGTTTCGGCGCGCAGCCAGGTCATCGGTGCGATGACCATGGGCGCCGGCGCGGCGCTGATGGAGGAGCTGGCGGTCGACAAGCGCTTCGGCTTCTTCGTCAATCACGATCTCGCCGGCTATGAAGTGCCCGTCCATGCCGACATGCCGCACCAGGACGTGATCTTCCTCGACGAGACCGATCCGATGAGCTCGCCGATGAAGGCCAAGGGTGTCGGCGAGCTGGGCATTTGCGGCGTCGGCGCGGCGGTGGCCAATGCGATCTACAACGCCACCGGCGTGCGCGTGCGCGACTATCCGGTCACCCTCGACAAGTTGCTCGCGGGGATGCCTGCCTTCGCCTGAGGCGCATTTACCCCTTTCATCGTCATCCCCGCGGAGGCGGGGATCCAGGGTTACCAAGGACATCGCTCTGCCACTCTGTATCCCCGCCTGCGCGGGGATGACGGAGTGGTAGCAAACGTGGGGGCCTTGCAATGTAGGATTTCGTCTGATTGGCTTTTGCGGCCGGAGCCTGTCGCCGGCCGCTCTTTGACGTTGTTGGAAAGATAGGATCGGTCACGCGAAAGGATGTTGCGAGACGCGTGGCGTTCCCGGGAAAAGAGGGAAAATAAGCGCCACGAAAACCTGCACTTGGCGTGTACTTCGTGTCCTTTGGCGAGTCGGCCCGGTCCGCGATGTAGGACTAACCGCCTGCGGCCGACCGCGCCCAGCCCAGCGCGCGGTCTGCGACTTCCTCCCAGCCGGCCTCATTGCAAAGGAAGTGCGAGCGTCCGGGAAATTCGTGGAAGGCGGTGTCGGCCGGCGAGCGCAGGTGGCGGCGATATGCCCCGCGGACCATCGATGGATGCACGGTGCGGTCCTTCTCGCCGGCGATCAGCATGAGTGGCGGTCGGTCGGGATTGTCCCACCGCACCCGCGCGCCGAGGCCCAGCACCGCCTGGAAGAAGATCCGCCCCGGTGCCGGCACGACGAACTTGTCGTAGCTGTACGACTTCTCCGCCTCGGGCAGCGTCTGCGCGAAGCCGGTGGCGAAGTTCCGTGCAGACATCCGCAACACGCGGTTCCAGCCGTTGAATGCAGTGAACACGCCCAGCGACGTCCAGATCGCCAGCGGATGCGCCGGCACGCCGAAGGGCGGTGCCGGGTCGATCGCCACCGCTGCGGCGCCCAGCCCACGATCGGCGAGCAGCTGGACGATCAGCCCCCCGAAGCTGTGGCCGATCAGGATCGGCGGACGCGGCAGCGCCTCGATCAGCGCGGCATAATGATCGGTAATCTCGCGCAGGCCGAGCCTGGCCAGCCGCGGGTCGGGCGCCCGGCGGAGCGCGTCCACCGGGCGATCGAGATAGGGCCAGGGCGGGGCCAGCACGGTCATGCCCGCCGCTTCGTAGCGCTGGCGGAAGCGGTCCCACGCGCTCGGCGTCAGCCAGGCACCGTGGATGAGCATGACCGTGTCGGCCATCCAATACTCCAGACTGGGGCCGGGTCAGCCCTTGATGAAGGCGAGCAGATCGGGGTTGATCACGTCCGCATGCGTGGTCGCCATGCCGTGCGGATAGCCCGGATAGCTCTTGAGCGTGCCATGCTTGAGCAGCTTGGCCGAAAGCGGGCCCGAGTCCGCATAGGGCACGACCTGGTCGTCTTCGCCGTGCATGACGAGCGAGGGGACTTCGATCTTCTTCAGATCCTCGGTGAAATCGGTCTCGCTGAACGCCTTGATGCAATCGTAATGCGCCTTGATGCCGCCCATCATGCCCTGGCGATACCAGTTGTCGATGATGCCCTGGCTGATCACCGCGCCGGGCCGGTTGAAGCCGTAGAACGGGCCGGTCGGGAAATCGATGTAGAGCTGGGCGCGGTTGGCGAGCACGCCGGCGCGGATGCCGTCGAACACTTCGATCGGCAGGCCACCGGGGTTCTTGTCGCTCTTGACCATCACCGGCGGCACTGCGCCGATCAGCACCATCTTCGACACGCGGCTCGGCTTGGCCCGCGCGACATAGTGGGCGACCTCGCCGCCACCGGTCGAGTGACCGACATGGACCGCACCCTTGACGTCGAGATGCTCGACCAGCGCCGCGACATCGGCGGCATAGGTATCCATCTCGTTGCCGGTGTCGGTCTGGGTCGAGCGGCCGTGACCGCGGCGATCATGGGCGATGACGCGGTAGCCCTTGAGCAGGAAGAACATCATCTGGGCGTCCCAGTCGTCCGCCGAGAGCGGCCAGCCGTGATGGAACCAGATCACCGGCGCATCCTTGGCGCCCCAGTCCTTGTAGAACAGCTCGGTGCCGTCGGCGACTTTGAAGATACCCATGAACTTGTCTCCTGCGTGGGGGGATGCGCTGGCTGAGATGGGGACGGGCAAGGCTGCGACGGCGGCGACCGCAGTCGCTCCCGCCACGAATGCGCGGCGCGTGGCCTCGAAGGGTTCGTCCATCCTCATTCTCCCGCCGAATCTACCATTTCCTCCTTCCACGCGCACCCGTCACGGCATATCCCGCGCCGGTAGCCAGCGCCTACCCTTTCGGGCTACTCCAGCGCCGCGTGCTTCCGTGCTAGGCTCACGCTTTGCCGAAGTGTCGCGTGAGAGGGGGATCGTCTTGCGACTTGCCTTGCTCATCGCCGCCGCCCTTGCGCTGTGCTGCACCGGCGCAGCCACGGCTCAGGCGCCCGGCCAGGGTATCTCGCGTTTCCTCCACGCCACCTGGACGAGCAAGGACGGCGTGCCGGCCATGGTGCAGGCGCTGGCCCAGGGGCCCGACGGCTATATCTGGGTGGGCACGGGCAACGGGCTCTACCGCTTCGACGGCGTCAGCTTCGAATATGTGCCCCCCGCCCCGGATCACCCTTCCGGCTCGATCCCGGTCAGCGCGCTGCTGGTCACGCGAAGCGGCGAGCTATGGGCCGCCTATGCCGGCGGCGGCGGCGTCGAAGCCTATCGCGGCGGCCGCATGGTGCGCACCGGCATGACAGAGGCGGCGGGCGAGATCACCGAGTTGCGGCAAGATCGCAGCGGCGCGATCTGGGCGGTGGGCGGCCGCACCCACAAGGCGCTGAAGCGCTATCGGGGCGGCCGCTGGGAAGCGATCGACGAGCGCTACGGCGTGCCCGATCGCGACTATGTCTCGAGCCTCGCCGCGGGACGCGACGGATCGGTGTGGATCGCCACCGACAAGCAGCTCTTCATCCTGCGAAGCGGCGCGCGCCGCTTCGAGCCGGCAGGCCTCAAGCTCGGCTTCGGCGCCAATCTGGCCGTCGACCCCGAAGGCAATATGTGGCTTTCGGATTCGAACGGTACCCGCATGCTGCCCGACTATGCCGCCGGCGCCCGCCAGGCGCATAGCGACGTGGTCTTCCCCTTTTCCGGATCGGTGCGTCGCACGGCAATCCTCTTCGACCGCGAGGGCAATCTCTGGGGATCGGGCTTCACCAACGGCATCTTCCAGGTCGACCATGCTGCCGCGCAGGCCAGCGCCGCCCGTGTCTCGACCTACCGAACCGAGAACGGGCTCACCTCCAACCAGGCCGTGTCGCTGCTCGAGGATCGCGAGGGCAATATCTGGATAGGCACCGAGCTGGGCCTGGACCAGTTCCGCCCCGCCAACCTGTTCCGCATCGAGCCGCCGGCCACGAGCGCGGCCGAGGGCTATTTCGTCGCGGCCGATGATGCCGGCACCGTGTGGCTGGCGAGTGGCGCCTCGCTCTACCGGGCGCTGCCGGGACAGGAACCGCGACTGTTCGCCACCTATGACCATGAAGTCCAGGCGCTGTGCCGCGGCGGCAACGGATCGGTCTGGCTGAGTACCGCCACGCAAATGCTCCGGCTGCGCGGTGACCGGGTGGCGGAGACGCTCCCCCTGCCCGGCACGGGAGAGACCTATGGCTGCGCCGAGGATGGGCTCGGACGGCTCTGGGTGGCCCGCTTCCAGCAGGGCGTGCTCGTCCGCCGGGGCAATGCATGGCGCGAGGCAAGGCTTCCCCTGCCCGGCCGAGCGCAGGACATCGTGATCGACCGCGACGGCAACCCGGTGATCATCCTCGATCGCAAGGCTATCGTCCGTGTGATCGGCACCACCGCGCGGGGCTGGACCAATGCCCAGATAGGCGTTTCGGGTCTCACCGGCGTCTATGGCGGGCGTAGCGGGATGTTGGTGGCCGGCGGCGGCGGGCTGGCGCGCTGGCGCAACGGGCGTTTCGAACGGTTGATGATCGCCGATCACCCCTGGCTGCGCGGCGTACGCGGCATGGTGCAGACCATATCGGGTGATACCTGGATGGTGAACAACACCGGCCTTCTCAGGCTCAGGACCACCGATCTCGATCGCGCCTTTGCCCAGCCGCAGGCGCCGATACCACATGATCTGTTCGACGAGCAGGACGGCCTTTCGAGCCGGATGCAGCGCGCCGACGGATTGCAGATCGATATGGGCGGCGACGGGCGACTGTGGTTCCTCACCCGGCAGAGCGTGATGCGGATCAACCCCGCCCGGCTGGCACGCAACGCCGTGCCACCGCCGGTGGCGATCCGCTCGCTTACGCTCGACGGCCAGCGCCATGTCGATCCAAGCCGGATCACCCTGCCGGCGGGCAAGACCAACCTCTCGATCGAATATACCGGTCTCAGTTTCTCGGTGCCGAGCCGGGTGCGCTTCCGCTACATGCTGGAGGGCGTGGACAAGGACTGGGTCGATCCCGGCACGCGACGCCAGGCCTTCTACACAAATCTCGATCCCGGCACCTATCGCTTCCGGGTGAGGGCATCGAACAATGACGGGGTTTGGAACCCCAATCCAGCCACGCTCGAATTCACCATTCCACCGACCTTCCTGCAGAGCCCCTGGTCCGCGCTGATGGTGGCGGCGCTGCTCGCAGCGCTGTTCCTGCTGCTCTACCGCGTAAAGGTACGCGCCATGGCCGGGCAGATGCGGGTGCGGATGCGCGAGCGGCTGGCGGAGCGCGAACGCATCGCGCGCGAGCTGCACGATACGCTTCTCCAGGGCGTGCAGGCGCTGATCCTGCGATTCCAGCTCGTGGCCGACGACATCTCGCCCGAGGATCCGTCGCGTCGCGCGCTGGAGGAAGCGCTGGACCGTGCCGACAACGTCCTGGCCGAGGGCCGCGACCGGGTGCGCGACCTGCGCATGATCGGCGGCTCGGACGATATCGAGCACATGATCCTGGAGATCGCCCGCAAGCAGGTCTTCTCCCCCGCCACCCAGATCGCCGTGACCACCGAAGGCGAGCCGCGTCCGCTCGATCCGCTGGTATGGGACGAAGTCGCGCGGATCGCCAACGAGGCGCTGTTCAACATCTGGCGCCACGCCCAGGCGCGCACCATAGCGATCCGCATCGGTTTCCAGCCCGACAGCCTTGCCGTGCGCTTCCGCGACGACGGCGTGGGCATCGCCGAGGATGTGCTGCGCAAGGGGCGGCGCGACGGGCATTTCGGCCTGCCCGGGATGCAGGAGCGCGCCGCCAAGATTCAGTCGCGGCTGGTGGTGCAGCGTGCGCCCGGTGGCGGCACCGAAGTGAACCTGATCGTCCCCGCGGCGATCGCCTATTCGACGACACGCCGCAGCAAGTGGCGCAGCCTGGTAACCGGAGGCAAGATTGGCTGAAGCAGCATTGGCAACCCGCACCGTGCGCGTGATGGTGGTCGACGACCACCCCATGCTGCGCGAAGGCATCGTCGCCGTGGTCGAACGGCAGGCCGACATGGAGATCGTCGGCGAGGCGCGGGACGGCGCCGAGGCGGTCGAACTCTACCGCACGCTCCAGCCCGACGTCACGCTGATGGACATCCAGATGCCCGGCATGGACGGCGTGGAAGCGATCGAGGCGATCCGCCGCGAATTCCCCGCCGCCCAGTTCGTGGTGCTCACCACCTATCCGGGTGACACGCACGCGCTCCGTGCCCTGCGGGCGGGCGCGACCGGCTATCTGCTCAAGAGCTGCATCCGCAAGGACCTGCTCGACACGATCCGTGCCGTCCATGCCGGCCGCCGCGCGATCGCCGCCGATGTCGCCCAGGAGATCGCGCTCCACGCCTTTGACGACCGGCTGAGCGAGCGCGAGACCGATATCCTGCGGCTGGTGGCGGAGGGCCATCCCAACAAGCAGATCGCCTGGCGGCTGTCGCTCTCCACCGACACGGTGAAGGCGCATCTGAAGAACATCTTCGCCAAGCTCGATGTGGCGGACCGCACGCATGCCGTAATCGTCGCGGCGCGGCGCGGGTTCATCGAGATTTAGGAACTACCCATCGTCACCCTGAACTTGTTTCAGGGTCCAACTCTCCACCGAGGATACCGCCTGGGGAGCGTTGGATGCTGAAACAAGTTCAGCATGACGAAGCACTCAATGCTCCCTGAACGACGCCCAGAAGCTTCCGAACAGCGGCTCCAGCGCATAGTCCAAGGCCGTGCGCTTGCGCAGCGGCACCAGCACCTGGACCGGCATGCCGGCACGCAGCGCGAAATCCTTGCCGCGTACATCCTGGATGATCCTGAGCTGGTCATAGGGCACGATCACCTCGCCGGTGAAATAACTCTGCCCCGATTTCTCGTCGGTGAAGCTGTCGGCGGAGACGCGGGTCAGCTTGCCTTCGAGGTTGGGCAAGGTCCGTTCGTGCAGACCGGAGAACTTGACCAGCGCACGCTGACCGATCTTGAGATCGTCGGCATCGTCCGGCGCGATATGCGCCTGGATCACCAGCGCCGCCCGCTCGGGGACGATGTCCATCAGCTTCTGCCCCGGTGCGATCACGCCGCCCGGCGTGAACACCGTCAGGCCCACCACCGCGCCCGTCGCGGGCGCGCGGATCGCGGTGCGCTCGAGCTGGTCGCGCGCTGCCGTCCATTTGGGGAGAATCTCGCCCAGGCTGGTCTCGACTTCGCGCAGGTCCGACGCAGTGCGCTCGCGGAAGGTGCGCTCGGCCTCGAGCGCCTGAAGCTCGCTCTCGCGCGCGGCACCCCGCGTCTGGGCGACGCTGGCGCTGTACTGGCCACCCTGCCCCTGCAGCTCGGCACGCGCGCGTTCGAGCTCTCGCATCCGCGTCTGCGAGACGAAACCCTTGTCCGCCAGCGGCTTCAATGCAGCGATCTGATCGTTGATGATGCGCAGCTGCTCCTTGGCCGCCACCGCCTGCTCGCCATAGCCCTTGCCCTGCTCGCCCGACTGGGCGACGCGCTGGCCGAGCGCACCGCGCTGCGCCGCGAGCACGGAACCGCGCGCCGAAAGCTCGGTCTGCTGGAGACGTAGCGCGAGATCGGCTTCGGCGCGATCTTCGGGCGAGAGCGACGCGAATTGCGGCGGGGCGACGATCGTCGCGCGGCCGAGCTGCTCGGCCTCGAGCCGCGCGCGCTGGGCCAGCAGCCGGATCGCCTGCGATGCAAGCGCCCGCTCCTGCGCGCGCACTTCGGCGGCGGCAAGCTCGACGAGCAATTGCCCACGCTCGACGCGCTGCCCTTCGCGGACATGGATCTTGCCGACCACGCCGCCATCGCGGTGCTGGACCGACTGGCGCTGCCCCGAAACGACGAGCGTGCCCGGCGCATAGGCCGCAGCATCGAGCCGCGTGAAGGCGGCCCAGCCGAGGAACAGCACGAAGAACAAGGCGGCGATGATCACGCCGTTGCGGATATCGTGCCGGGGATCGGCAACGAGCGACGTCGCGGTCTCCGGCATCGCATGGGCGCGCGGAAGCAAGGTCATGCTCATGCCTTGCCTCCCGCGGCGGCCGGCACGCGACGTACGGTCTGCGGGGCGATCTTGGGCAGGATCTCGTCGCGCGTGCCGAACATGTCGATACGCCCCTCACGCAACACCAGGATCTTGTCGATCACCGGCAGGATGCCGAGCTTGTGCGAGACGATCAGCACGGTGCGCCCCTCGGCCTTCAGCGCGGCAATCGCGGCGACCAGCGCGGAATCGCCTTCCTGATCGAGATGCGCATTGGGCTCGTCGAGGATCAGGATCGCCGGATCGCCATAGACGGCGCGGGCCAGCCCGATGCGCTGCGCCTGGCCGGCCGAAAGGCCGCGGCCGCCCAGCTTGAGCTGATGATCATAGCCGGCCTGCAATCGGCGGATCAGGGTATCGGCACCCACCTTGCCCGCGGCGGCGACCACCGCGGCATCGAGCGTCGCCCGGTCCTCCCCGCGCTCGCCGGCGAAGCGTGCGATGTTCTCGGCAACGCTGCCGGCGAACAGCACCGCATCCTGCGGCAGATAGCCGAGGTGCCGGGCCAGTGCCTCCGGGTTCCAGTCCCGCGCATCGGCGCCGTCGAAGCGGATCGTGCCGCGCTCGGCGACCAGCGCGCCGGCGATCGCGCGCACCAGCGTCGACTTGCCCGCCCCGCTGGGGCCGACGATCGCCACTACTTCGCCGGGCTCCACCCGGAAGGCGATGTTGTTGAGGATGGCGCCGTCGCGGGTGTCGTTGAGGACAGTGACGCCTTCGAGCAGGATCGCACCGCGCGGCGCCGGCAGCCGGGTGCGCTCGCCCGCGGCGACTGCGCCGTCGAGCAGCGTGCCGAGGCTCTGATAGCTTTGCTGCGCCTGGACGATCGTCTTCCAGGTGCCGATCAGCTGCTCGATCGGTGCGAGCGCGCGGGCGATCAGGAAGGACGAGGCGAAAATCGCGCCGGCCGAGATCAGATTGTCGACCGCGAGCCATGCGCCGAGGCCGAGCGCCAGCGACTGGAGCGCGAGCCGCGTGAACTTGGTGGCGGTGAGATAGGCGCCCGTGGCGAAGCTCGCCTCGGTCTGCGCAGTGAGCATCGCCTCGCGCTGACGGAGTTGGCGGCGCACCATCGCCTCGCGCATGCCGAGCGCGCGGACGCTGTCGCTCGCGGCGAGCAGCGCGTCCTGGCTGGCATAGGACGCGCCGGCGATCGCCTGGGCACGATCGAGCCGATTGCGGGTGGCACGCTCGTTGCCCCAGGCGAGCAGCGGCAGCAAGGTGCAGCCCAGGATCGCGACCAGCCCGATGAACGGGTGCACGAGGAAGCAGACCAGGATGTAGATCGGGATCCACGGCGCATCGAACAGCGCCAGGATTCCGGCGCCGGTGAGCGTGCCGCGCAGCGTGTCGAACTCGCGCAGCGCCTGGCGGGCGAAGGGAAGCTCGGGCCGCCCGAGCGTCGCATCGAGGATCAGCGGCGCTAGCGCGGCATCGAGCTGCACGCCGGCGCGCACGAGCAGCCGGCTGCGGATGCGATCGAGCAGCGCCAGCGTGCCGAGCGCGAAGAGCAGCACCAGCGTGAGGAAGAACAGGGTCAGCAGGCCCTGGGTGGGCACCACGCGATCATAGACCTGCAGCATGTACAGCGTGGGCACGATGTAGAGCAGGTTGATCAGCGCGCTGAAGCCCGCCGCGGCGACGAAATGGCGGCGGCACAGCGCAAGCGCGGCGCGCATCGTGCCGAGCGATCCGGCGTCGTTCACGCGCGGCTCCCCAGATGGACAGCCGCGCAACCCAGGGGACCGCGCGGCATCGACGAAGTTGCAGTTCCGAAGCAGTTCAAGTCGTTACAGTCCGTGCCCACGTCATAGCTTGACTGGCCGGACACTAATCCGGCGCCGCATCTTTGGCCAGCTTCGGATCGGCCTCTTATCTGCGCTCCGCGATCGCCTGCGCCATCAGTATCTGGGTGCGCTCCTGGAGCGGCGGCGCACCATAGGACAGCAGCTGGATCATGCCGACGAACGCCAGGTCGTTCTCCGGATCGACCCAGAACCACGTGCCGGCGGCGCCATCCCAATGATAAGTGCCCCGCCCCACCGGAATACCCGCCAGGCCGGGATCGGTGAACACCACGCCGTTATAGCCATAGCCGAAGCCGGGCCGGAACTTCTGGTGCCCCGCAACGAAGCGGGTTTCGAGCAGGGCGTCGGGCAGGCGATTGGTCATCTGCGCGCGAATGCCGGCGGCACTGACGATCCGGCGCCCGTCGAGTTCGCCGCCGCCCAGCAGCATCTGCGCGTAGCGGGCATAGTCGAGCGCAGTCGAATAGAGCCCCGCCCCGCCCATCGCCAGGCCGGGCTCGCTCTGCGGATCGGGCCGCATCGGATTTTGCGCCAGCCTTTCCAGCGGGCCGTCGAGCGGCTTGAAATAGAGGCTGGCGAGGCGGTGGCGCTTCTCGGGCGGGACGAAGAAGGCGGTGTCCGGCATGCCGAGCGGCTCGAAGATGCGCGTGCGCATGAAGTCGGAAAGGCGCTGCCCGCTCAGCCGCTCGATGATCGCGCCCTGCACGTCCATCGACAGGCTGTAGCGCCACAGCGTGCCCGGCTGGTGCGCAAGCGGCACGGTGGCGAGGCGCGCGACCATCGTATCCAAGTCCGGCGCCTGGAGGATCGCCGCCTGCCGGTAGAGCGCCTCGATCCGGTCCCTGGGCTCGCCGAGCGACAGGCCGTAGCCAAAGCCGGCACGGTGGGTCATCAGCTCTTCCATCGTCGGCGGATGATCCGGCGCGACGCGGCCATCCTCCCCGACCAGCACCCGCAGATCGGCGAGTTCGGGCAAGTGTCGGGCGATCGGATCCTCGGGTCGCCACTGCCCCTCGTCGTGGAGGATCATCATCGCGGTGGCAGTGACCGGCTTGGTCATCGAGAAGATGCGGAAGATGCTGTCCTCGGCGAGCGGGGTGCCGCGCTCGATATCGTCGAGCCCCAGCGTGGAGACGCGCGCGATCCTGCCGTGGCGCAGCGTCAGCGTCACCGCCCCGGCGACCGTCCCGGCATCGATCTGCGCCTGGATGGCGGCATCGACGGCATCGAGACCCGCGGCGGAAAGCCCGACCTCTTCGGGTGCGACCCGCTCCATCAGCCGCGTCCGTTCCAGCTCGAGACCGCGATGTCCGCGCGCGCGACCGGGCCGCCACCCTTGCGCGTGACAGTGACGATGCGCTGTTCGCCGCCCGCGAGGTCGAAGTGATTGTCGTCGAAGCGCAGCGCAGGATCGTCCGAGCGCAGCTGCACGGCGAGCGCATAGCGTTCGGTGGCGACAAAGATGCGCAGGGCGTCACCGATCTCGTCCGAGCTGATGCGCAGCCCGGGATCGGAGGCGAGCAACAGGTCTTTGGCCGGCGCCAGCAATGCCCGGTTATCGGGGAATATGCCGCCGGCGCTGCGCACAGTCAGGATGTGCCCGGTGGCATAGGTGGCCGGCCCGCGCCACAGGCAGGCGCTGCTGTTCGGCCCGACTTCGAGCGGCACCGACTCTTCCCATTCGGTGCCGCCGGCGAGACGGGTCAGGGCGATTGCCGCACTGTCGCTGAGCGGCGCGCGGGTGTCGTTGGTGACCCAGAGCTCGGCGATGCCGTCCTCGATCCGGAACGAGGCGAGCACCGGCGCGAAGGCGCGGCGGGTGGCGTACCAGGCGGATTTGGCGACGCCGTCATAGTCGATCAGGCTCCAGCTCACACAGGGCCAGCAATCATTGTGCTGCCAGATCAGCGCGCCCGAGCAATGCGGCGTGCGGCGGCGATAATGCTCGATGCCGAACTTGAGCCCCTCGGCCTGGCAAAGCTGGGTGAAATCGACGAACTGCCCGATCGTCTCCGGCAAGCCGGTGAACGGAATCATCATCGCGCTCGCCTTGTCGGCGACGTCCTTGATCCGCTCGAGGAAACCCGCGCTTCCCAGCACGATGTCCTCGGGCGCCATCCAGCGCCGCAGCGTGCCGATGTCAGGCGCGGCCTGAAGGCCGAACTCACTGACGAAACGGGCAAAATCCTCGGCATAGCGGGGGAAGCCGGCGCCTTCGGGCGTGGTGGCATAGGGCCCGTCGGGATCGGTATCGCTGACCAGCGGGATGCCGTGCCAGACGGTCCAGTTATGGACGTCGCCGCTGCGCATGCTGTTCGGCGACGGGCCGCCCCAAGGGCTGCCCGGCCAATAGGGCGTTTCGGGATCGAGATCAGCGAGGACCGCGGGGATGACCTCGTCATAATAGAGCTGCCCGACATGCGGGGTCGAGCTGCCCGCGGCGATGTCGGCGAACCAGTGGATCGCCTGGTTCTCATTGTTGCCGCACCACAAAGCGAGGCAGGCATGATGCCGCAAACGGCCGACCTGCTCGATCACTTCCTGGCGGATATTCTCAATGAAAACAGGATCCTGATCGGGATAGGGCGCGCAGGCGAACATGAAGTCCTGCCACACCAGCAAGCCGAGCCGATCGCATTCCCGGTAGAAGAAATCGGGCTCGTAGATGCCGCCGCCCCAGACGCGGAGCATGTTGAAGTTTGCGCCCCGGGCACGTTCGAGCAGGTCGGTATAGGTCGCATCGGGGATGGCCCCGACGAAGGAACTGGCGGGGACCCAGCAGGCCCCCTTGGCGAAGAGGGGGACGGTGTTGAGGAGGAAGCGGAAGAAGGTGGTGCCGGGCTCGTCGGGATCGGGCGACTGGTCCAGCTCGATCGTGCGGATACCGACGCGATAGTTGATCGTCTGGCCGCCGATGTTTGCGACCAGCGTGTAAAGCGGCTGTTCCCCAAGGTCGGCGGTCCACCAGAGCTGGGGATCGGGCACCGTCATGTCGATCCTGCCCGAGCCGTGACGCGACGCCGTGGCGACGGAAATGCCCTGCGGATCAAGCAGTTCGATATCGATATCGACGGGCGCCGAGAGGTCGAGGTCGACAGTGACTTCCGCCGGTCCCGCGATCGAGCGGGTCGTGAAGTTCAGGCTCCGGAGCGTCGCGCCCTTCGACTCGATGCGGACCGGCTGCCAGATGCCGACCGTCGGCAGATCGGGCCCCCAATCCCAGCCCCAGCCGAACTGCGCCTTGCGCATCGCGGTGCGGCGCGAGGCGCTGATCCGGTCGGTGAAGGCCGCGAACACCGGCAGCGGGGCGTCGCCGGTCATCGCGATCGCGGGATGGAAGCAGACCGCGAGATCATGCGTGCCGGGCGCATAGCCCGAGAGATCGAAGCGCCAGCTCCGGAACATATTGTCCGCCGAACCGAGCAGCGTGCCGTCGAGATAGATATCGGCGAAGGTATCGAGCCCGTCGAATACCAGTTGCTGGTCGGCCTCGATCTCGATCCGGGCGTGCCACCACCATTCGCGGTCGCGCACCCAGGCGGCGGCCGCTTCGTTGCGCGCGGCATAGGGATCGGCGAGCCGGCCGGCATCGATCAGCGCGACATAGGTGTCGCCGGGCGCGGCGGCCGGAATCCAGCCCTCCCCCGCGCCCGCCATCGCCCCGGCAGGCGCGCCTTCGCTGGGCGCAAAATCCCGTATCCGCCAGGCACTGACGAATTTGCTCATATCCAGCCCTCTTACTTCCGGAAGTGCGCCGATCAGGCGGCGAAACCCTCCGCATCCAATCCGTACAAAATATCCGCCTTGGCCAGCGCGGCAGGCTTGAGCCCCATCGCTTCGGGGACGATCTGCGTGACGTAGAAAGCGGTGGCCGCCTGCTTCATCTTGCGGAAGGCAGGATCGCCCTCACCGCGCGCGGCGGCGCGACCCGAGGCTTCCATCAGCCAGCCGCACACCGCCGTCGAGAGCATCGTCAGGAACGGGTAGCTGGCGGCCAGCCGGTCGTCGGCCTCGCTGGCGAGCAGGTTGCGCGCCACGTCCTCGCAGGCGTCGATCAGGTTGATAAGGCCGGTGTCCTCGGCCTCCTCGCGCATCTCGGCGAGGAGGCCGAACAGCGTTCCGCCATTGTCCATCGACAGCTTGCGCCCGACCAGGTCGGCGGCCTGGATGCCGTTGGTGCCTTCGTAGATCGGGGTGATCCGCGCGTCGCGGAAATGCTGGGCGGCGCCGGTCTCCTCGATATAGCCCATGCCGCCATGGACCTGGACGCCGAGGCTGGCGACTTCGTTGCCGAGATCGGTACCGTGCGCCTTGGCAAGCGGAGTGAGCAGCTCGACGCGCTTGTCGGCGGCACCGTCGCCGGCACGGGCGCGATCGAGCTGGCCGAAGGCGTAATAGACGAGCGCCCGCGCCGCCTGGGTCTGCGCCTTCATCCTGAGCAGCATGCGGCGGACATCGGGATGCTCGACGATCGCCACCTGCGCGCCATTCCGATAGCCCTGCACGCGCTCGCGGGCATAGGCGACTGCGCGCTGGGTGGCGCGCTCGGCAAC
>NZ_JARQXA010000013.1:2500-5738 GCF_029543155.1 Sphingomonas sp. HITSZ_GF
GGTGGATGCCTTGGCGCATACAGGCGATGAAGGACGTGGCACGCTGCGATAAGCGTGGGGGAGCTGTGAGCAAGCATTGATCCCACGATTTCCGAATGGGGAAACCCACCTAATCCGATTATCTTGGTCGTCAGCAATGACGGTCAGGGTAATTGGAAAAAGGTATCACTTAGCTGAATAAAATAGGCTTCGTGAAGCGAACCCGGCGAACTGAAACATCTCAGTAACCGGAGGAAAAGACATCAACCGAGATTCCGTTAGTAGTGGCGAGCGAACGCGGACCAGGCCAGTGCCTTCAATTCAACTAGCAGAACAGTCTGGAAAGGCTGACCATAGCGGGTGACAGTCCCGTATGCGAAAGTGATGTTGAAGGACTCGAGTAGGGCGGGACACGTGTAATCCTGTCTGAACATGGGGGGACCACCCTCCAAGCCTAAATACTCGTATGCGACCGATAGCGAACCAGTACCGTGAGGGAAAGGTGAAAAGCACCCCGATGAGGGGAGTGAAACAGTACCTGAAACCGAATGCCTACAAGCAGTTGGAGCCTCTTTATGGGGTGACAGCGTACCTCTTGCATAATGGGTCTGTGACTTAATGTACCAAGCAAGCTTAAGCCGTTAGGTGTAGGCGCAGCGAAAGCGAGTCTGAATAGGGCGAATGAGTTTGGTGTATTAGACCCGAAACCCGGCGATCTAGGCATGACCAGGATGAAGGTGCAGTAACATGCACTGGAGGTCCGAACCGATTAACGTTGAAAAGTTACCGGATGAGTTGTGTTTAGGGGTGAAAGGCCAATCAAGCCGGGAAATAGCTGGTTCTCCGCGAAAACTATTGAGGTAGTGCCTCGGATGAACACCCTAGGGGGTAGAGCACTGGATGGATGCGGGGGTCGCGAGATCTACCAATTCTAACCAAACTCCGAATACCTAGGAGTGATATCCGGGAGACAGACGGCGGGTGCTAAGGTCCGTCGTCAAAAGGGAAACAGCCCTGACCTACAGCTAAGGTCCCCAAGTCACGTCTAAGTGGGAAAGCATGTGGGAATCCCAAAACAACCAGGAGGTTGGCTTAGAAGCAGCCATCCTTTAAAGAAAGCGTAACAGCTCACTGGTCTAAATAAGGGTTCCTGCGGCGAAGATGTAACGGGGCTCAAGACGTGCACCGAAGCTTAGGGTGTGTAGTTTACTACACGCGGTAGCGGAGCGTTCCGTAAGCCTGTGAAGCGATCTGGTAATGGGTCGTGGAGGTATCGGAAGTGCGAATGCAGACATGAGTAGCGATAAAAAGGGTGAGATGCCCTTTCGCCGAAAGACCAAGGGTTCCTGCGCAAGGCTAATCCGCGCAGGGTGAGCCGGCCCCTAAGACGAGCCCGAAGGGGGTAGTCGATGGGAACCACGTTAATATTCGTGGGCCTGGTGGTGTGTGACGGATGGTGTGTGTTGTATGCTCTTATCGGATTGAGCATGCTTCGAAGCTGTCCCGGGAAATAGCCCCACCGTATAGACCGTACCCGAAACCGACACAGGTGGTCAGGTAGAGTATACCAAGGCGCTTGAGAGAAGTGTCCTGAAGGAACTCGGCAAATTGCCTCCGTACCTTCGGAAGAAGGAGGCCCTCATTTTGCGCAAGCAGATTGAGGGGGCACAGGCCAGGGGGTAGCGACTGTTTAGCAAAAACACAGGGCTCTGCTAAGTCGGCTTCAAGACGACGTATAGGGTCTGACGCCTGCCCGGTGCCTGAAGGTTAAGTGGAGGGGTGCAAGCTCCGAAATGAAGCCCAGGTAAACGGCGGCCGTAACTATAACGGTCCTAAGGTAGCGAAATTCCTTGTCGGGTAAGTTCCGACCTGCACGAATGGCGTAACGACTTCCCCACTGTCTCCAGGACATGCTCAGCGAAATTGAATTCTCCGTGAAGATGCGGAGTACCCGCGGTTAGACGGAAAGACCCCGTGCACCTTTACTGCAGCTTCAGAGTGGCATTGGAAAATAACTGTGTAGCATAGGTGGGAGGCTTTGAAGCACCGGCGCCAGCTGGTGTGGAGCCATAGGTGAAATACCACCCTGTTGTTTTTTAATGTCTAACCTCGATCCATGAAACTGGATCAGGGACCCTCTGTGGCGGGTAGTTTGACTGGGGCGGTCGCCTCCTAAAGAGTAACGGAGGCGCGCGAAGGTTGGCTCAGGTCGGTTGGAAACCGACTGTTAGAGTGCAATGGCATAAGCCAGCCTGACTGCGAGACTGACAAGTCGAGCAGAGACGAAAGTCGGTCATAGTGATCCGGTGGTCCCTCGTGGAAGGGCCATCGCTCAACGGATAAAAGGTACGCCGGGGATAACAGGCTGATAACCCCCAAGAGCTCATATCGACGGGGTTGTTTGGCACCTCGATGTCGGCTCATCACATCCTGGGGCTGGAGCAGGTCCCAAGGGTTTGGCTGTTCGCCAATTAAAGTGGTACGTGAGCTGGGTTCAGAACGTCGCGAGACAGTTTGGTCCCTATCTGCCGTGGGCGTCGAAATTTGAGAGGAGTTGACCCTAGTACGAGAGGACCGGGTTGAACATACCTCTGGTGTACCTGTCGTCGTGCCAACGGCGCAGCAGGGTAGCTATGTATGGACGGGATAACCGCTGAAAGCATCTAAGCGGGAAGCCTCCCTCGAGATAAGATTTCTTAGGACGGTCGAAGACCACGACCTTGATAGATCGGATGTGGAAGCGCGGTAACGTGTGGAGCTAACCGATACTAATTGTCCTATTCGCACTTGATGAGTCCCACCATCAACGACAGCCCTGGCTGCCGCTTGATGCGGATGTTCATCTCACCCCTTGTTCGCACGGTTTGAAAAACTTCCTCAGCACAAGCTTCATTGCTTGGTGGCTATGGCGTCTGTGACCCACCCGATCCCATCCCGAACTCGGACGTGAAACCAGACTGCGCCGATGGTACTATCGCTTAAGCGATGGAAGAGTAGGTCGTCGCCAGGCATTGAAGCTTGTGCTCAGGAAAAACCCATTCACCTTGTTTGTTGGCCTCAGGCGCCGGCAGCCGCATCCGCGGCCTTGGTTCCGCGCCAATAAGGCGCGACGGCCAGTCGGCCTTGCGGAAGGCGCGCCTTCCGACCCCTGATCCCAACACATCCGGTTGACGCGGGATGGAGCAGCCCGGTAGCTCGTCAGGCTCATAACCTGAAGGTCGTAGGTTCAAATCCTACTCCCGCAACCAACAACCCCGCA
>NZ_JARQXA010000001.1 GCF_029543155.1 Sphingomonas sp. HITSZ_GF
TCCCCGGCGAAAGCCGGGGCCCAGGGTCACAAGCGATTCGGCAGAGAAACCCTGGGCCCCGGCTTTCGCCGGGGAACGGGAGGGGGGCGCGCACTCTCTTCTCCGTCATCCCCGCGAAGGCGGGGATTCATTCTGGCTGACCTTGCTGAGTCTCACTGCCTTCGGCGGCAATAGATCCCCGCCTTCGCGGGGATGACGGATTTAGGCCCGCCGCCTGCGCACCAGTGCCTTCAGGTCCGACACGCGGAACGCCCGCGTGACGAAGCAGGCGACGACATAGATCGCCACGCCGGCGCCGACGAGCACGACCAGCGCACCGTAGCGCTCGACGATATGGCCGTTGAGCCAGGGATCGAGCAGCCCCTCGCAGCCGAAGATCGCCGCGCCCATCAGCACTGCGGCCAGCGCAAGGCGCGGGATCCGGCGCTTGAGCTGGGCGTCGGCGACGAAATGGCCGCGCTTGCGAAGCTCGGCATAGAGCATCCAGACATTGACGGTGGAGGACAGCGCAGTCGCCAGCGGCGGGCCGATATGGCCGATCAGCGGGATCAGCGCGAGATTGGCGGCGATGTTGACCGCCACCGAGATGGTGGCGAAGCGCACGGGGGTGCGCGTGTCCTGCCGGGCATAGAAGCCGGGGGTCAGCACCTTCACCAGCACATAGCTGGGCAGGCCGATCGAGAAGCCGGCGAGCGCCCAGGCGCACTTCACCGTGTCGTCGGCAGTGAAGTGGCCGTACTGGAACAGCCCGCGCACGATCGGCTCCGCGGCGACGATCAGCGCGACCATCGAGGGCAGGGTGAGGAACAGCGCGAGCTCCATGCCGCGGTTCTGCGTCTCCATCGCCTCGGCTTCCTGCCCGCCGCCGAGCAGGCGCGAGATGGTGGGAAGCAGGATGGTACCAAGCCCGATGCCGATCATGCCGAGCGGCAGCTGGTTGAGCCGGTCGGCATAATAGATGAACGAGATCGAGCCCTCGCCGAGCAGATAGCCCGAAAGCGCAGTCGAGATGACGAGGTTGAGCTGCACCGCGCCTGCGCCGAGCGCGGCGGGCAGGATCAGCTTCATCAGCCGGCGCACTTCGGGATCGAGCCGGGGCAGGCGGGGGCGCAGCGACACGCCGGCGGCACGGCAGGCGAGCCACAGCCAGAGCAGCTGGACCACCCCGCCCAGCGGCACCGCGATCGCCTGCGCGCGCGCCGTCTCCTCGGGTGTACCGTGGAAGACGAACAAGGCCGTCACCATGGCGATGTTGAGCAGGATCGGCGCGGCGGCGTTGACCCAGAATTTGTCGAGCGAGTTGAGGATGCCGCCCAGCAGCGAGGCGAGGCAGATCAGCATCAGATAGGGGATGGTGATCCGGCTCAGCTCGACCGCGAAGGCGAACTGGTCGTGCGTCGGCGCCTGCTTGTGGAAGCCGCCGGAGAGCAAGGCAGTGAGCGGCCAAGCGGCGGCGAGCATCACCACCGTCATCACCGCGAGAAAGGCGAACAGCACCGCCAGGGTGCGCTCGGCGAACTCGAAGGCCGGCCCGCGCTCGCCGCCATGCTCGGCGAGCTTGCGGTTGAACATCGGGATGAACGCCGAGGAGAAGGCGCCCTCAGCGAAGAAGGCGCGGAACATGTTGGGGAGGCGGAAGGCGACGAGGAACGCGTCCGACGCGAAGTTCGCGCCGACATAGCGGGCCTGCAGCGAATCGCGGACCAGCGCGAGGATGCGGCTGGCCAGGGTGAGCCCGCCGACCGAGCCGAGGCTGCGGGCGAGTTTCATGCCCGCGTCATCCCCGCGAAAGCGGGGACCCATCTCGGAGGTAAGCCGCGCATGACTGCGGTAGAATTGGGGGATAGCGTGGGAGCTGGGGCCCCGCTTTCGCGGGGGTGACGATCAAGGGTCACGAGGCCCAGTCTCCCAGACTATCAGATCAGGCTTCGCCTGCCACTTCGCCGGTCAGGCCCGACTCGTTCGCCGCGCGCTGCTGGAGATAGATGCCGCCGAAGTCGATCGGCTCGAGCATCAGCGGCGGGAAGCCGCCGTCGCGCACCGCGTCGGCCAGCACGCGGCGGGCGAACGGGAAGAGCAGACGCGGGGCCTCGCCGAGCAGGAAGCCGTCGAGCGCCTCGCCCTCGGGCACGTTGCGGATGCCGAACAGGCCGGCATAGGACAGGTCGACGATGAAGGCGGTCTGGCTCTCGGCCGTGGCGCGCACTTCGATCTTGAGGACGACTTCGAACACGTCGTCGGCAACCTTGCCCGAGCCGATGTTGAACTGGACGTCGATCGCAGGCGCGTTCTGGTTCTGGTAGATGGCCGGCGCGTTCGGGTTCTCGAACGAGAGGTCCTTCACATATTGCGACAGCAGGCCGACGGCGGGCGCGGTGTCGGCGCCATTCGCTGCGGGCTCGCCGAATTCGGCGATCGTGTCGTTCTCGGCCATTTCCTAGTTACCTCTTTTTCCGGAAAGTTTCGCGCTGTTGAAGCGTTGGGTCGGCTGCGCGCCTAGCAGGCGGGCGCCCGGGTTTCAATTACCCGTACATGTGGCGATTTGAAACGCGGGCCGCTTAGGCCTATGTTAACCGGCGAAGCGTTTGGAGGCGTAGTGTACACGATAATCCTGTTCGCCATGGTGGCCGGTTTCCTGGCTCTCCGTCTTTATGCCGTGCTCGGTAAGCGCACCGGCCACGAACAGGCGTTGCCCAAGCCCAGCGAAGAGCGCGTGGCGGTGCCGCCGCTGCCGCGCACGATCGACCAGGCCGCCGAGGTGCGCGAGCCCGGCAACCGCGCGATCGAGAGCGGTGCCGAAACCGGCCTGAGGGCGGTGATCGCCGCGGATTCGAGCTTCGACGTCGCCCAGTTCCTCGACGGCGCCAAGAGCGCCTACAAGATGATCCTCGAAGCCTTCTGGAAGGGCGACGAGGATACGCTCGGCTGGCTGGTGGAGGACGATGTCCGCGCCGGCTTCGCCGAGGCGATCGCCGATCGCAAGGCTGCCGGCCATGTGCTCGACAACCGCCTGGTTGCGATCGAGCGCGCGATGATCTCGGAAGCCGCGGTGGAGGGCAAGACCGCCCGCATCACCGTGCGATTCGATGCCGATATCGCCGCGGTGACGCGCGACGGCGACGGCAACGTGATCGGCGGCTCGCTGAGCGACGCAGTTGAGGCGCACGACATCTGGACCTTCGCGCGGAACCTCCGCAGCGACGATCCCAATTGGAAGCTCGTCGAGACCGACGAAGCCTAAAGGGGCCTGCACATGCGAATCTGGGGGGGAGTCGCGCTCGCGGCGCTGTTGAGCGCGTGTTCGGGCGGTGTGGTGCCGCATAGCGTCGAGCCGGGATACACGCCTCCGGCGCGCGAAGTGCCGCGGAGCGTGCCGCGCGAGACGGGCAGTGTCGCCGAGCCGCATTCCAACCCGGCCGCGCGCCAGCCGATCCCGGCGACGCCGCTGCCTGCCATTCCCGCCGCCGCTGCGCCTGCCGGCACCGCCACGGCCAAGGCCGCGGGGCTGATCGCTGGACCGGCCTTTGATTCGCTGCCGCTGGGCGACGATGCCGCGGCGCGGGCGCTGGTCGCGTTCCGGCTGAGCTGCCCCTCGCTGGTGCGCCGCACGGACACGAGCGGGCTTACCCAGGGCGCCGACTGGCAGCCCGCCTGCGATGCCGCCAGGAGCTGGCCCGAGCGCGATGCGCGCGGCTTTTTCGGGCGCTGGTTCGAGACGGTGCAGGTCGCCGACGGCAAGGCGCAGGCGACCGGCTATTACGAGCCCGAGATCGCCGGCTCGCGCCACAGGCGGCCGGGCTATGACGTACCGGTCTATGCCAAGCCCGACGATATCATCGAAGTCGATCTCGGCCAGTTCTCGACCGACCTGAAGGGCAAGAAGATCCGCGGCCGTGTCGCCGGCAAGATGTTCGTGCCCTATTTCGATCGCAAGGAGATCGACGGCGGCGCGCTGAACGGGCGCGGGCTGGAGATCGCCTATGCCGCGGACCCGGTCGAGCTGTTCTTCCTGCAGATCCAGGGCTCGGGCCGGCTGCGCGGGCCGGACGGGCAGGTGATGCGCATCGGCTTTGCCGGGCAGAATGGCCGCGAATATGTCGGCATCGGCGCGCTGATGCGCGACCGCGGGCTGCTGCAGCCGGGCAAGGCCTCGATGCAGGGCATCATGGAATATCTGCGCAGCCACCCCGAAGAGGGGCAGGCGATCATGTGGGAGAACAAGAGCTATGTGTTCTTCCAGGAGCTGAAGGGGGCCGGGCCGAACGGCTCGCTGGGCCTGCCGGTGACCGGCCAGGCGAGCGCCGCGGTCGATCCCAAGTTCATCCCGCTGGGCGCGCCCGTCTTCCTGTCGATGGACCGCGCCGAGGCCAATGGGCTGTGGATCGCCCAGGATACCGGCGGGGCGATCAAGGGCCCCAACCGGGTCGATACCTTCTGGGGGGCGGGTGACGATGCACGCGCGATCGCGGGCGGGATGAACGCGCGCGGCACCGCCTGGCTGCTGCTGCCGGTCGGCACGCTCAGCAAGCTCGGCGGGGCGCCGATCGCCGGCGTGCCCGCGCCGCAACGCCAGCGGTGAGACGCCTCGCGCCCGAGGAAGCGGCGCTGTGGAAACGGGTGGTCGAGAGCGTCACGCCGATCAAGGCGCGACCGGTGAAGGCCGTGGAAGCGCTGGACAGGGTGATCACGCCTGCGCCGCAACCGGTGGTGCCCAAGGTGAAGGGGCGGGTGCCCCCGCCGCGCCCGATGGCGCCGCCGCCGCCGCTGCGCGGGCAGGCAGTCAACACGCTCGATGCTTCGTGGGACCGGCGGCTATCGCGCGGGCTGGTCGCGCCCGAATCGACCGTCGATCTGCATGGACACAGCCTCGCCTCTGCCTATGACCGGCTCGATTTCGGGCTGGAGGCGGCGATTTCGAGAGGCGATCGCGTGCTGCTGCTGGTCACTGGCAAGCCGCCACGTCCTGAATCGGAGCGTCCCCATGCCCGTGGCGCGATCCGCGCCGCGGTGGGCGACTGGCTCGCTGCATCCCGCTTTTCCGATCGTATCGCTGCCGTAAGGACCGCGCATTCCCGCCACGGCGGCGCCGGTGCGCTGTATATCGTGCTCCGGCGGCTCCGAGAAAAATCTTAACTTCTGTCTGCGAATATTTGTCCGGGTCGTTGCCGGTTCGCCGGCCGCGAGGGATTCCTGGGGGAACGAGCGAGCGCAGTGGAAGGATTTTCGCTCAAGAGCCGTGCAATCGCGTTCGCGATGTGCGCCGGAGCCGTGGCGTTCATCCTGGCGCTGGCTGCGGCCTCGACTCCTGAGATGATCACCGTCGAATCGGCGGGCCGCGCACTGATTGCCGCGATCGTTTGCGGTGCGATGTGCTGGGCTTCGGCCGAGCGCACCATCGCTTCCACCGCCGAATCGATCGACGCTGCCATCGAACGTCTCCAGGGCGCCGCCAATGGCGACCTGCAGAGCGGCATCCCCGAGCGCGTGGGCGAATCGGTGCCCCAGCTGGCGCGCGCGATGGACGGGCTGTTCAGCCAGCTCCACGCCAATCTCGAGAGCGTCCAGCGGCTCGCGATGTTCGATCCGGTCACGTCGCTGCCGAACCGCACCAATTTCCGCCGTGCCGCCGAGCGCATGCTTTCCGAGCTGCCGCCGACCACGATCGCGGTGCTCTATTTCATCGATCTCGATCGCTTCAAGCACGTCAACGACACGCTGGGCCACGCCACCGGCGACGCGCTGCTCGGCATGGTCGCCAACCGCCTGCGCGCGGTGGCGGACCGCTTCGCCGCCGAAGCCGATGCCCGCCCGCCGATGATCGGCCGCCTGGCGGGCGACGAGTTCACCATGTTCTTCCCGTCGCTGCGCAACGTCCGCGACGCCGAGCGGATCGGTCGCGGCATCCTCTACGCACTGTCCGAGCCGTTCGACCTGGCCGACCAGGAAGTGTCGATCGGCGCCTCGATCGGCATTGCGCTGCGCCCCGAGCACGGCACGACGCTGCACGACCTGATGCGCGCTGCCGATGCCGCCATGTACCACGCCAAGGCGATGGGGCGTGGCCGCGCCGAGCATTTCACCGAAATCCTCGCTGCCGAGATCGCCGAGCGCGCCCGGCTGGAGAGCGACCTGCGCGAAGCGGTGGACAAGGACCAGTTCACGCTCGTCTATCAGCCCCAGGTCTCCGCCGCCGACGGCCGTATCGTCGCCGCCGAGGCGCTGCTGCGCTGGCGGCATCCGGACGGGCTCAAGATGCCCGGCGCCTTCATCCAGCGCGCCGAGGAGACCGGGCTGATCGTCGAGATCGGCGAATGGGTGGTGGAGAGCGTTGCCGAGACCATCTCGCGCTGGGGCCGGATGGGCGTCCAGCAGCGCATGGCGGTGAACATCAGCCCGCGCCAGCTCGACCATGCCAGCTTCTTCCGCAAGCTGCGCGAAGCGATGCTGGCGGCCAATGCGCCCGCGAACCTGCTCGAGCTCGAGATCACCGAGACGCTGGCGATGCACTGTTCGAGCGAAGTGCTCGACGCGATCGCCACGCTGCGCGCCGACGGCGCCACCATCGCCATCGACGATTTCGGCACCGGCTATTCGAACATCGCACGGCTGCGCAAGCTGCCGATCGACCGGATCAAGCTGGACCGCAGCCTGATCGAGCATGTCGCCACCAGCGCCGAGGCGCGGACGATCACCCAGGCAGTGATCGGGCTCGTCCACGGCCTGGGCTGCGAAGCGGTGGCCGAGGGTATCGAGAGCGAGGACCAGGCCACCGTGCTGCGCGTCATCGGCTGCGACATCCTCCAGGGCTATGCCGTCGCCACGCCGATGGAGGAGGAGGCCTTCCTCGAATGGGCGCGCGGCGTCGATCCTCAGCAGCGGGTTGCGGGGTAGTTCTACTTCCCGTCATACCGGCGAAAGCCGGGAACTCGTGCCGAATCGCGCCTACGCCTGAGATCCCGGCTTTCGCCGGAATGACGGTTAGAGAAGCGCCCGCTTCAAGATCTCTGCATAGACATCCGTCAGCGCAACGAGATCGTCGAGCGCCACGGCCTCGTCGAGCTTGTGCATCGTCGCGTTGAGCAGCCCGAACTCGACCACCGGGCAGAGCTTCGACAGGAAGCGCGCGTCCGAGGTGCCGCCGGTGGTGGACAGTTCGGGCACCACGCCCAGCTTCGCCTCGATGGCATCGGAGATCAGCGACGAAAGCTCACCCGGCTGGGTGAGGAACGCCTCGCCATAGACACGGCCGGTGACGATGCCGAGCGGGGCATGGCGCTGCACGATCTCCTCGATCCGGGCGATCAGGTCCGGGCCATATTGCTGGTCGTTGAAGCGGATGCTGATCCGTGCCCTGGCCTCGCCGGGAATGACGTTGGTGGCGGGATTGCCCACCATCAGGTCGATGATCTCGATATTGGAGGGCTGAAACCAGGCATTGCCCGTATCCAGCACGATGGCGTCGATCTCGGCCAGCGCCCGGACGAGGCGAGGGACCGGATTGTCGGCGAGATGGGGGTAGGCGACATGGCCCTGCTTGCCGGGCACCACGATGTCGATGACGGTCGAGCCGCGGCGCCCGATCTTGATCATGTCGCCGAGCCGGTGCTGCGAGGTCGGCTCGCCGACCAGGCACAGATCGGGCAGCAGGCCGCGCTCGGCCATCCGCTCGATGAGGCGGGGCGTGCCGAAAGTGGCGGGGCCTTCCTCGTCGCCGGTGATGATCAGCGTGGTGACGCCGCCCTCGACGCGGGACGCAGCCTCGACAAAGGCGGCGATGGCGCCCTTCATGTCGACTGCGCCACGGCCGTAGAGCAGGCCGCCGCGCACTTCGGGCTCGAAGGCGCCGCTGGTCCAGCCGCTGCCCGGCGGCACGACGTCGAGATGGCCGGCAAAGGCGAAGTGCTTGCCGCTGGTGCCGCGCACTGCCAGCAGGTTCTCGACCGGCCCGTCGGGTGCCTCGCCCTCGACGAAGCGCTCGACCCGGAAGCCGAGGGGAAGGAGGGCGGCCTCCAGCACGTCGAACACGCTGCCCCGGGCGGGGGTGACGCTCTCGGCGGCGATCAGGGCCTTGGTCAGTTCGATGGCGTCGGGCAAGATGGTCTCCGGCATGGTTGGAGGTGGCATTGCCCAAGCTCGATCTCGATACAATCCCGCAGACCAATGCGACGGGCTATCCGGCCGAATTTGCCGGGCCGGTGCAGGGCCGCTGGTATCGCCGGCTGGCCCCGGCGAGCGGGATCACCGACTTTGGCTTCAGCCATGTCACGCTCGAGCCCGGCGCCTGGTCCGCCCAGCGCCACTGGCACGAGGGCGAGGACGAGTTCGTCGTGATGCTTGCCGGCGAGGCGGTGCTGATCGACGACGATGGCGAGACCCCGATGCGCCCCGGCGACGTTGCCGCCTTCCCCAAGAAGGATGGCAACGGCCATGTCCTCCAGAACCGCAGCGCCGAGCCCTGCGTCTATATCGCGGTCGGCAAGCCCTCGGCGACCGACTGCCACTATCCCGACATCGACATGCACCTGTTCGCCGGCCAGGGGTTCCGGCGGAAGGATGGGTCTCCTTTCTGACGCTTCAAATCCTCTCCCGGAGGGAGAGGGGGACCGCCGTCGAAGGCGGTGGTGGAGAGGGGACGCCCCGGGCGATGTCGCTTGCGGTAAGCCCCCTCCACCAGCCTGCGGCTGGTCCCCCTCCCCCTCCGGGGGAGGATTAATCACAGGATCAGCGCCTTCATCTTGGCGTAGCGCGCCTGGCGGTCCGCCCAGCCATTGGGATCCTTGGTCGATTTGGGATCGCCGCGGTTGATGCCGTTGGAGACGGCCTTGAGATTGTCCTGGTCGGCCCAGCCGTTCAGCGTGCAATTGTCCCAATAGGCGCAGAAGGCGAGCAGGCCGAGCGACCAGGCCTCAAGCAGCGCGGGGTTGCTCTCGAAATCCACGCCGAGCTTGCGGCCGTAGAGCCGGTAGTTGGCGCGGCCGGTGAGCTGGCCCGGGCCGCGGCCGAGATAGCGCAGGCCGTCGCCCGGTTGGTCGTTGCCGAGCGCGGCGTTCATCTCGTACTTCTTCTGCGCCGCGGTGGGGCCCCAGATCTCGCGGTTATATTTGAACCCGCCGCTCTCATGCGCGCACTGCGCCATGAAATGGGCGAGCCGCAGGCCGTTCTCGACCAAGCCATAGGTGCGGAAATGGACGTTCGCGGCGAGGCCCAGTTCGGGAGCGATCGCCGCCGCCGCGCCGGCCTTGGCGAACAGCGCCGTCAGCGTATCGCGCCCCAGGCCGCCGTCGGCGGTTACCCCCAGCCGCTGCTGGAGCTTCTTCACATCGAGCATGGATTATTCCCCCGGTTGTGATGCGACCCGGTGGAACGATCTTCCTTATGTGCGCTCTCGAGACTGCGCCGAATGTTACGGCTGCGCAAGGATATCAGGCAGGGTCCATCTCGAACTGCTGGATCACCCAGTCCTCTTCCTGCGCGCCGGCGATCCAGTCCTGCATGAAGGGATGCTGGAGCACGGCGTTCATATAGGCCGGGGCAAAGCGGGCGACGGGCAGCGAATAGGTGACGAAGCGCGTCACCACGGGCGCGAACATGATGTCCGCCGCGCCGAACGCGCCGAACAGGAATTGGCCTTCGCCGCCATAGCGGGCGCGTGCCTGGGCCCAGAGCTCCATGATCCGGCCGATGTCCTGAAGCACATCGGCGTCGGGGGTCTTGGGCGGATAGACCTGACGCACGTTCATGCTGTGCTTGCGGCGCAGCGCAGCGAAGCTCGAATGCATCTCGGCCGCCATCGAGCGCGCCATGGCGCGGGCCGCCGGGTCCTCCGGCCAGAACTTCTCGTTGCCCGTCTTGTCGTTGAGATATTCGACGATCGCCAGGCTGTCCCACACCACGGCATCGCCGTCCCACAGGATCGGCACCTTGCCCGAGGAGGGCGCGAACTCGTCGCCCTCGCGGCGCTTCTCCCAGGCATCGTCGTAGAGGGGCACCACCACTTCCTCGAAGGGGAGTCCAGCCTGCTTGCAGGCGAGCCAGCCGCGCAGCGACCAGGAGGAATAGGCCTTGTTGCCGATATAGAGCTTCATGCTGGCCGGGATAGCGGCGGGGCGGGGGGCATGGCAACCGCCCGAAAATCTTGACTCCGTTGACTCGCCTACGCGTGCGCGGCCGGGGCGGGGTGGCGAAGAACGAGAACATAAGAAGAACATTTCATAAGCGATGCGTGTAGGAAAGGGGGCAATTGCCACGATCCAGCGAGGCGCTAAGCTGGCCGGGAAGAGGGGGGAATCATGCTGAAATCGGGTTGCGTCGCGCTTGCGCTGGGCTTGGCTGCCGTGCCGGTGCATGCCCAGGTCGCGCCGCCGACGGCGCCGGATGCCGCAACGCAGGCGCAGGTCGGCATCGGCCGCTTCGCCGAGCCCTGGGAACAGGCGCTGCTGCCGGCGATCGCCGAGGCGCTCACCGTGGCGGAATCCAAGGACCGCCTCGCGAAGCTCGACGCCGTGCTCGCCAAGCTCGACCAGCCCAGCCGGCTGCGCGGGATCGTCCAGTCGATCCGCGGAGTCTCGCTGATGGAAGAATATCGCCAGCCCGAGGCGCTTGCCGCCGCCGAGGAGGCGTTGCGGCTGGCGCCGGGCGTGCCCCAGGTCAAATTCTACGCCGTCTATGCGATGACCTTTGCCGGGGCGCCGCAGCGCGCGGCGGACATCTGGCTGGCGCTGAGCCGCGAATATCCCGACCTGGCCGGGCAGATGGGCGGATACATCCTCGATACGCTGCGCGAGCGGCTGCGCGACATCGGCGACCGCAAGCGCGGCGATGCCGTCTCGGCGCGGATCGCCGAGATCGGCGTGGTCGAGCATTCGGCGCCACGCGCCTCGGACAGCGCGCTTGCGCAGATCCGCCAGCGGATGGACGACGGCAAGGTCGCCGAGGCGGGAGCGCTGGTGCCGGGCGTGGTGGTGACCCGCGACCTGGCGCAGCTCTATCTCGATCGCCGTTACGAGAAATTGTGGCCGGCCATCGCCCGCTGGGGCGGTGACGACCTGGCGCGCAGCCAGAAGCTCTATCTGGAGACGCTGCGGCGCGACTGGCGCGCCGGAGGCACGCTGGAGAGCGCCACCGACTTCGCCCGGGCGCTCAACGAGGCGCGGGGCTATTCGGCGGTGACCCAGCTGTTCCTGCCGCTGCTTGCGCCCGAAGTGCTCAAGATCGACACGCTGGGGGTGGAATTCCTGACCCCGCCGGTGGCGCGCGCGCTGATGGGGCAGGGGCGCGGCGAGGAAGCGATTGCGCTGCTCAAGCGCGTCGACGCCACCTTCACCAAGGACAGCGCGCAGAAGATGAACTTCAGCGGCAACCTGGCAAAGGACTATCTGGCGCTCGGCCGCTTCGCCGAGGCGGCGACGGTGGCGGACGCGTGGCTGCGCAGCGCCCAGCGCAAGGGCTCCGAGATCAACCGCGCGGCGCTGATCGGCGTCCAGGCGATCCGCGCCTGTGCGCTGATCCGCGGCGGCAAGGCCACGCAGGCGAGCGGCGACGTGGCGGACGTGCTGATGTCGCGCGGCGGGCTGCCCGATCCGGCGATGGACATCTATGCCTGCAGCGACGATTTCGCCGGGGGCAAGGCGCTGGCGATCGAGAGCCTGAACGACGAGAACCGCCGGGGCTGGGCGCTGCGCTGGCTGCAGCCCGGGTCGCCCGAACTTCCCTATGCCGAATCGCGCCGGGCCGACCTGTTCCAGAAGCGGATCGCCGCCGATCCGGAGGTGCGGGCTGCGGCAGAGAAGGTGGGGCGGATCCTGCCCTTCTCGCTCACCGAGCGGCTGCCTGCAGACTTCGATCCGGCGGCGCCGGCCGATCTCTATGCCCCGGAACAGGATGCGCCGCCGATAAGCTGAATATGCATCATGCATATGCAGCATATTGATGCAGATGCATGATGCGGGTACATGATGTGCATGCATCATGATTCGCTTCCCGATACCTGCGCCTGCACGATGCTGCGCAAGGCATCGCGCGTCATCGGCCGCGTCTATGACGAGGCGCTGGCCAGCCACGGCATGTCGATCGGGCAGTTCGCCATCCTGCGCCATGTCGCGCGCGGCGAACCGCTGGCGCTCAGCCGGCTCGCCGAGCAGCTCGAGCTGGATCGCAGCTCGCTCTACCGCGCGCTGACGCCGCTTGAGAAGCGCGGCTGGGTCCAGGTGCGCGCGGGCGCCGGGCGCAGCAAGAATGCCGCGCTCACCGAAGCGGGCAGGGCGGCGATGCATGCCGCCGAGCCGGACTGGGCGGCGGTGCAGCTGCGCGTGGAAGGCGAGGCCGGGGCGGCGCTGTGGAAGGTGCTCAAGGCCGGGATCGAGACCTTCACCCGGGGCGTGGAGCGCGCGGGAGGGCGGGCATGAGCGCGCTGCTTTCGCGCATGCCGCTGGGCGCGCGCGGCTATGCCGGCATCGTCGCGGCGATCACCTTCGTCGCGCTGCTGGTCTCGGCCGGGCTGCGATCGGCGCCCGGCGTGATGATGCTGCCGCTCGAGCAGCATTTCGGCTGGGACCGCGCGACCATCTCCGCCGCCGCCGCGATCGGGATCATGCTCTACGGGCTGGTGGGCCCCTTTGCCGCGGCGCTGATGCTCTCCTTCGGGATCAAGCGGACGATGCTGGCGGGGCTGGCGCTGATGTCGGTGGCGACCTTTGCCAGCCTGTGGATGACCGAGCCCTGGCACTATGTGCTGAGCTGGGGCGTGTTCTCCGGCGCGGGCACCGGCGCGGTCGCCTCGGTGCTCGGCGCGGCGGTGGTCAATCGCTGGTTCGCGACGCGGCAGGGGCTGGTGATGGGCATGCTGACCGCGAGCACCGCGACCGGCGCGCTCGTCTTCCTGCCGCTGCTCGCCTGGCTGGCCGAGGGCGGGGCGTGGCGGCCGGTGGCACTGGCGGTGTCGATCGCCGCGGCCTGCGTGATCCCGCTGGTGCTGTTCTTCGTGCCCGAGCATCCGCAGGACCTGGGCGTGCGCCGCTTCGGCGAGACTGACGCCAGCGCGCCGCCGCCGCCGATGAAGCAGGCGGCGACCCCGGCGCTGGCCTTCACTGCGCTGTTCCGCGCGTCGCGGAGCCCGACCTTCTGGCTGCTGTTCGGCACTTTCTTCGTCTGCGGGCTGACCACCAACGGGCTGGTCGGCACGCATCTGATTGCGTTCTGCGGCGATCACGGCATCGCGCCGGTGCAGGCGGCCGGGCTGCTCAGCCTGATGGGGCTGTTCGACCTGATCGGCACGACCGCTTCGGGCTGGCTGACCGACCGCTACGACCCGCGCAAATTGCTGTTCGTCTAGTACGGGCTGCGCGGGCTCTCGCTGCTGGCGCTGCCGTTCCTCGATTTCAGCGCGTCGAGCCTGCTCGTCTTCGCGATCTTCTACGGGCTCGACTGGATCGCGACGGTGCCGCCGACGGTGAAGCTGGCGAACGTGCATTTCGGCGAGCGCGATGCGCCGATCGTGTTCGGCTGGGTGATGGTGGGGCACCAGATCGGCGCGGCGACCGCGGCGTTCGGCGCCGGCGCGGTGCGGGCATGGACGGGGACCTATACGCCGGCCTTCCTGGTGGCGGGCGCGTTCGGGCTGGTGGCCGCGGTGGCGATCCTGGCGGCGCGGGCGGAGAAGGCTGGGGAGCCTGCCGTTGCTCTGGCCTAATGTATATTCCGTCATTCCTGCGCAGGCGGGAATCCATTCGCACTGTCAGTGGTGATGGATCCCCGCCTGCGCGGGGATGACGATAAAAATTGGGGCAGGCTTTACGCCGCCCGCAGCGTTCCCAGGAATTCCTGCATCTCGCCGAGCAGGCGGCGGGCCTGGCCGACCAGCGTATCGGCGGCGGCGTCCATTTCCGCGGTGGTGCGCGCGGCATCGTCGGTAGCGGCTTCGGCGCTGGCCGCGCCGGACTGGAGATCGGCGGTGAGCGCGGCGGCGGTGCCGGCATAGCTCTGGATCGAGCGGATCACGTCGCCCTGGTTCGCGATTGCCTGACCGACGGCGCCGCCGACCTGGCCGATGCGATCGAAGCTTTCGCGCATCTCGCCGACGATCGAAGTGGTCGCATGGACCGCGCCGGTCATCCGTTCGAGCTGGGCGCGGATGTCGCCGGTGGCGGTCGCGGTCTGGGCGGCGAGGCTCTTCACTTCCTGCGCGACGATCGCGAAGCCGCGGCCTGCCTCGCCGGCGCGCGCGGCCTCGATGCTGGCGTTCAAAGCGAGCAGATTGGTGCGCGCGGCGATCTCGGCGATCATGTCGGCGATGTTGCCGACGCTGGCGCTGTGCTGGGTGAGCGTGCCGAAACGCGCATCGGCCGAGCGGGAAAGGTCGTGGAGATGCGCGGTGGTCTCGCTCTGCGCGGCGATGCTCGCCTCGACGGTGGCGAGGGTGCGGCTGAGATTGGCCGATTCCTCGAACAGGGTCGCGGCGCCGGTATCGGCGCGGACGGCGCGATCGGCGACGCCGCGGATTTCGTCGCGGGTGGCGGTGGTCGAGCCGACCAGGCTCTGGGCGGAGACGCGGGTCTGCTCGGCGGCGGCGGCAAGCTCGCTGATCGCGGTGACGAACTGCTGTTCGAACCGGTCGGCGATGCGGGCGATCTCGGCGCGGCGCTCGCGGTCATGCTCGAGCTGGGCACGGTGGCGCGCCTCGGCGGCGCTGGCAGCCTGTTGCAGCTCTTCCTGCTGCGCGGTGGCGCGCATCAGCTCGCGGTCGCTGGCGGCGCGGGCAAGCGCCTCGCCCTGCGCGAACTGCTCGGTGACCAAAGCAGCCTGGCCGATCACGGTGCGGGCGAGAAGGGCGACGAACACGGCGAGGAAGACGAACACGCCTGCCGGGATGTTGGCGAAGATCGCGTAGAGCGCGCAGATCACCACCGCGATGCCGAGCCAGGCGAGGCTGGCCGGCGGCAGCGGCGCATAGCGCAGCGCGCCGATCGCGACGACGCCGGCGATCGAAGTGGTGGTGACGATCAGTTCCTGATCGGTAGCGCCGAGGCCGAGCGTGGAGAGCAGCAGGAACCAGCCGAGCGAGACGGCGGCAGCCTCGATCACGGTGGCGCGCAAGGTGCGGGCGCTGTCCTCCACCCACCAGTCACGCGTCTTGCCGTCGCGCCAGCGGACCAGCACCGCGGTGTTGATCGCGAGGTGGAGCGAAAGCGCGGCGATGTGCCAGGCGAAATAGCCGTTGGAATGGATCATCACCGTCAGCACGATGCTGACGAAGACGCTGGCGACGAACGACACCGGATAGCCGCGCTGGATCGCCACGCTGTGCGCACGCATCAGCCGCGGGTGCAGCGTCGCCCATTTGCCCCAGAATGCCCCTGTTAGGGCGTGAAGGTTCATCTTCCCCATTCGGCAGGTATCTAGCGCCGGATGGTTACCAGCCCGTTTATCATAGCCGCAGATGGATGCCCCGGCGGTGGAGCGGGATGAGCAGGCCGAGCACGACGAGCAACAGCCCGAGCGCGAACAGGAAGGAGGCGAGCAGCAAATTGCCCGGCATCAGCGCCTCCAGCCCGTGCCATGCCCAGGCCTGGAAGCCGGTGCGGATCATCGCGAGCGAGAGTAGCAGCGAGAGCAGATAGCCGAGGATCGCGTTCATCCCGAGCACGTCGAGCGGCCAAAGCGCTTTGCGCAGCGCTTCGGAACGCGACGCGACGATGCAACCGGCGAAGACGATCGCGGAGAGGCCCGAGGTCCACAGCGCGAAGCTGCTGGTCCACAGCTTCTTGTTGAGCGGGAAGCCGAAGGACCAGGCATAGCCGATCGCGGCCAGCGCGATGCCGGCGAGCAGGATGCGCAGCGTCGCGCGGGCGGGATCGGCCTTCCACCACAGCGCCGCGAGCATGCCGAGCAGCACGTTGACGAGGGCGGGCAGGGTGGAGAGCAGCCCTTCGGGATCATAGACGATGTTGCCCGCGGCATCGGTGCCGTAGCGGTACATGTGATGGGTGGTGACAGTGATCCGGTCGATCCAGCCGGCGAGATTGCCTTCGGGGCTGAGATCGCCCGCCGCGAAGCCGGGGGCGGCGACCAGCGTCATCAATGCCCAATAGCCGATCAGCAGCACAGCGGATGCGATGGCGAGCGCAGGGGCGCTGAGGCGGGACTTGCCGGCTTCATCCTTGCGCGCCGTTAGGATCGCGAGCGTGGCGGCGAGGCCGTAGCAGAGGCCGAGGCGGGGCAGCACGCCGAACACGCGGAAATCGACCGGGCCACGTGCGAGGAACTGCCAGGCCCAGCCGATCAGGATCAGCAGCGCAGTGCGCCGGGCGATCCGGCGCCATAGCTTTCCATCGACCGCGCGCGGGAAGGACAGGCCGAGCGCCACGCCCATCGCGCAGAGAAAGGCGGGGAAGACCAGATCGGTGGGGGTGAAGCCGTGCCACTCGGCATGATCGAGCGGCCACCAGACATGTGCCCAGCTGCCCGGCGTGTTGACGATCACCATGCAGGCGACGGTGAGCCCGCGGAACAGGTCGAGCCCCGCGAGGCGGGCGGGTGCGCTGGGCGCTTCGGTCATGTGGTGCGTCCCCTCCGAATGGCGGGGAGTGTGGCGTGGTTGGGGGGATAGGTCAAAGGGCGCTGCGTTGCGAAGCCTATAGCCATTCGTCACGTGGCTTTGCAGTTCCCCGGCGAAAGCCGGGGCCCAGGGTCACAAGCGATCTGTCAGAGAAACCCTGGGCCCCTGCTTTCGCAGGGGAACAGGGTTGGAGGCGGCGAGGGCTACGCCTTCACATAGGCCCAGGCGGTGATGCCGCTTTCGAGCGGGGCCGTAACCCGCGCGTAATTCTCGCTCTCGTAGATATCCGCCGCCGCGAGTTCCTCGGGCGTCAGGCGGAAGACCTTGCCGGGGATGGGCGGGGCGTCGGCGTCGGGGACCAGCGCCAGGTGGACTTCGATACCGCTGGCTTCGAGCACATCCGGGTCGCGGATCGTGATCTCGATCTGCTTGTAGCCGTGCAGCACGTCGTCGCTGCCTTCGAGCAGGCGGCCGAACTGGCTGAGCTGGACGCTCGCGAGCTGGAGCGTGCCGTAGGAGAAGAGCAAGACTTCCGGCTGGCTCACCCGATCGCCTCGAGCACCGCGGCGCGCAGCTCGGGGATGCCCATGCCCTTCTCCGACGAGGTGGCGATGATGTCCGGATGCGCGGCGGGGCGCTTGCGGGCCTGGGCCTGGGTGTTCGCGAGGACGTCGGCCAGCTCGGTCGCCTTGATCTTGTCGGTCTTGGTCAGGACGATCCGATAGCTCACCGCCGCGGTGTCGAGCATGTCGAGGATCTCGTTGTCGACGTCCTTGATGCCGTGGCGGCTGTCGATCAGCACCAGTGCGCGCTTGAGCACGTCGCGGCCGCGCAGGAAGTCGTTCACGAGGTAGCGCCACTGGCGCTGCATGTCCTTGGGTGCCTTGGCGAAGCCATAGCCGGGCATGTCGACCAGGCGGAACTTCAGCGGCGTGCCGACGTCGAAGAAGTTGAGCTCCTGGGTGCGCCCCGGGGTGTTCGAGGTGCGCGCCAGCGTGTTGCGGTTGGTCAGCGCGTTGATCAGCGACGACTTGCCCACGTTCGAGCGGCCGGCGAACGCCACCTCGGGCACCACCGGATTGGGGAGGTGCTCGAGCTTCGGCGCCGATTTCAGGAAGGTGATCGGGCCGGCGAAGAGCTTTCGCGCTGCTTCCAGCTGATCTGCGTCGAAGGGATCAGACATAAGCCGTCATCCCGGCGAACGCCGGGATCTCCCTCAGTAGCGCATGCCTGCGGCCTGAGATCCCGGCTTTCGCCGGGATGACGATACAGGAAGCACTCACTTCGCCGGTGCTTCCTTCTTCATCGACTGCTTGAGCACCGGGTGGCGCGAATAGAGCCACTGCTGCTGCAGGATGGTGATGACGTTCGAGGTGATCCAGTAGAGCTGCAGGCCGACGGCGAAGGGCGCCATCAGGAACATCAGCATCCACGGCATGATCGCAAAGACCTGCTTCTGGACCTCGTCCATCGGCGCCGGGTTGAACTTCATCTGGAAGAACATCGACACGCCGAGCAGCACCGGGATCACGCCGATCGCCAGGAAGCTGGGCGGAGTGAAGTGGAGATAGCCGAACAGGTTGAGGATCGTCGCGGGATCGGGGGCCGAAAGATCACGGATCCACAAGGCGAAGGGCTGGTGGCGCATTTCGATCGTGAGCAGCAGCACCTTGTAGAGCGCGAACATGATCGGGATCTGCAGCAGGATCGGCAGGCAGCCCGCGAGTGGGTTCACCTTCTCTTCCTTGTAGAGCTTCATGATCTCCTGCTGCTGGCGCTGCTTGTCGTCCTTGAAGCGCTCCTGCAGCGCCTTCATCTTCGGCTGGACGACGCGCATCCGGGCCATCGATTCGAACTGCTTGTGCGCGATCGGGAAGAGCAGGCCGCGGATGGTGATCGTAAGCAGGATGATCGCCACGCCGAAATTGCCGACCAAGCGGAACAGCCAGTCGAGATAGTAGAAGATGGGCTTCTCGACGATCTCGAACCAGCCCCAGTCGACCGCGCGGCCGAACAGGGTGATGCCGAGCTTGTTCTGGTAGTTCTCGAGCAGCTTCACGACCTTGGCACCGGCGAAGAAGCGGCTCGAATAGGTGACCTGCTTGCCCGGGGCGATGCTGAGCGGCTCGGCCAGGCTGTAATCGGCCTGGTAGGTCTGCTTGGCGGTGCCGCGGTGCTGGAGCGAGACGGGCACGCGCTGATCGGGGACGAGCGCGGTCAGCCAGTAATGGTCGCTATAGCCGACCCAGCCGCCGGTGGTGGCCATCTGGGTGGGGGCGCTTTCGGTATCGGCCCAGTTGATGTCCTTGGCCGCGCCATTGGCGACGACCATCGGGCCGACATGTGCGGCCCACTGGTCGACGTCCTTCGAGCGCTCGGCGCGCGAGATCAGTGCAAAGGGCGTGACCTGAACCGGCGCCTGGCCGACATTGGCGACCGTCTGGCGGATCGAGAACATGTAATCCTGGTCGATCGACAGCTCGATGCGGAAGACCTGGCCGGTGGCGGTTTTCGTCGTCAGCGTGACCGGGGTGGTGGGCGTCAGCTTCGCGCCGCTCGCCTGCCACACCGTGTCGGGGCCCGGCGCCTGGACGCCGGCGCCCTGCCAGCCGAACTGCGCGAAATAGGCGCCCTGCGCGCCGCTGGGCGAGAGCAGGCGGATCGGCGGCGACTTCTTCGAGGTGGTCTCGTCATATTTGACGAGCTCGAGATCGTCGATCCGCGCGCCCTTGAGGTTGATCGAGCCCTTGAGCGAAGGCGTGTCGATCGCCACGCGCGGGCTATCGGCCAGCACGACGGCGCGATCGCGCAGCGCGGCGGGCGTGTCCGTCGCGGGGGTGGCGCCCGGCGTGACCTTGACCGACTTGCCGTTCACCGTCTGGGTCGCGGCCTGCTGCTGCGGGAAGAGCCAGTGGGTGACGGCGGGCCACGCAAACAGCAGCAGCGCCGCGATCACCGCGAACAGCACGAAATTCTTCTGGTCTTCCTTCACGAACGATTTCCTCGGAAAATCTTATGGCACCGGATCGTAGCCGTGGCCGCCCCAGGGATGGCAGCGGGCGATCCGCCGGATGGCGAGCCAACTGCCTTTGAAAGCCCCATAGCGGCGAAGCGCCTCGATTGCATAGGCCGAACAGCTGGGCTGGTAGCGGCAGCTCGGCGGGAGAATGGCGGAGGGGCCGATCTGCCAGGCCCGTGCGAGCAGGATGAGGAGCTTAGCGAGCACCGCCACACACTCCATATCCGTCGCCCTGAACTTGTTTCAGGGTCCAACGTGCCGCGAACGAAGGGCTGGAGGTTCGAGCGATTCCCGTGCCGCCTGTTGGATGCTGAAACAAGTTCAGCATGACGAAGGGAGGGCGATGGTTCACCGCTTGATCTTCCCCAGCGCCTTGACCAGCTCGGCCTTGAGATCGTCGAACGGGCGCTCGACGCCGCCGGCGCGGCCGATCAGCACATGATCCGCGCCGGGCAGGCCGGCTTCGGGCAGTACTTCGCGGGCAAGCACCCGGAACCGGCGCTTCATCCGGTTGCGGATCACCGCGTTGCCGACTTTCTTGGATACGGTAATGCCGACCCGCATCAACGGATCGGCATCGTCACGCGCACGCACGATCAGGACGAAGCCGGGCATGGGAGCCCGCTTGCCTGCGTTCGCCGCGAGATAGTCCTTGCGCTGCGTAAGCCGCGCAACAGGAGTCGGGTTCAGGCCGACAGCTTGTTGCGGCCGCGGGCGCGGCGGGCACGAATCACGTTGCGGCCGCCCGGGGTCGCCATGCGGCTGCGGAAGCCGTGCCGGCGCGCACGCACCAGGTTGCTCGGCTGAAAGGTCCGCTTCATCGCTCATCCTCAAGTATCTAGAACGTAAAAGGGCCACCACAGGGGCGGCCGCGTGTCGGGTGCCCATAGTGGGACGATCTGCACGAGTCAACGTGTTCCGTCCCCGAAACCCAGCACTTCCGCCTCGGCGCGGGCGATTTTTGCCTCCTCGGCGCGCAGTCGGCGGCGGCGGGCGCTGCGGCGGCGCAGCGCGGCATCGGCATAATGGCCGAATCGCGGCCAGCGCCGCTTGGCCCGCGCGAACTGCTTCTGCGCCCAGACCGAGTTGCGCAGCACCAGCACCAGGCCCGCGGCGAACACGAAGATGCCGCCCGGGCCGGGAATGATCCCGACCAGCGGCGTGATGGCGATCAGCAACGCTCCCGTGAGGAACAGGGCGGTGCGGACGATCGGGCTGCGTGCGGCTGCCATGCGGGGCAAGTGGGAAGCGTGTGTTGGTTGTACAAGACACAGTGTTGTGGTTCATCGCGGCTTAGGCTTGTTTCATCGACGCAGGGGCCGCGCCGGTCGCGCTGCGGTCGTGCCGCAGCGGAGCAGGCGGGCATGGGCCGGGGATGACTCGATTCCCCTATCTGTTCGCCCCGATGCTGTTCCTTTCGGCCTGTGGGGGCGGTGGTGGTGGAGGGGGCGTCGTCACGCCTGCGCCCAGCTCATCACCCACTGCGACACCGACGGTTACGATCACGGTCACGCCTGCCACCGCCGCGCTGACAGCCAATGGTAGCCAGCAATTCGCCTGCGCTGTTAGCGGCGCGACCGATGCGGGATGCACCTGGACGGTGCAGGAAGCGAATGGCGGCACCGTTTCAGCGACTGGCCTCTATGTCGCTCCGGGAACGGCGGGGACGTTCCACGTCGTCGCAAGGAGTGTTGCGGACACCGGCAAGACTGCCAGCGCCACGGTGACGGTCAGCCTGCCAACTGCCGCCAGACCCTGGGTCACGGGCTATTATCTCGGCTATTTCTGGGACAATTCCTATCCGCCCGAGAGGGTCGATATGACGGCGCTGACGCATTACGTGTTCGGGCGGGTGGCGCCGGGTGGAGGCACACTCGACGGCGCGCCGGGCACTGTGGTCGAGGGTGCCGGTACCGCACACGAACCAAGGCTTTCGCCGGACGGGGTGCGCAGCGTCGAAGACTATCTGGTGAAGCGCGCGCATGATGCCGGGCGCAAGGCGCTGCTGATGATCGGCGGCGCGTCCGACGGCAACGGCTTCCTGCTATCCACCACCAATGCGATCCGCTCGACCTTCGTAAAGAACGTCGTCGATTACATGGTCGCGCATGATTATGACGGGCTGGACCTTGATTGGGAGGATAAGTTCGAGGGTAGTGACGAGATTACGCCGCATGTGAGCGGGGATGAAGCCAAGCGTCGACTGTTCGCGCTGATCGCGGACCTGCGCACCGAATTTGCGAAGCGTCCGCGTTACCAGGGGGCGGGCAAGGCGGCGCTCCTCACATTGCCGGGGTACACCGTCTCGATCAACGATCTGGGCGCGGACGGCAAGGTACCGCAATGGCAGGCCGATCTCGCCAACAAGGTCGATCAGTATAACCTGATGAGTTACGGCATCGGCACGACCTGGAGCGGCAATGGTTGGCTTTCCTGGTTCAGCAGCCCGATCTTCGGCGCGACTGGCCAGACACCGCGCGACCTCAATTCGAGCATTATCGCCTATGAGAAGACTGGCGTGCCGCGCAGCAAGATCGGCATCGGCATCGGCTTCTACGGAATCTATTTCGGTCCGGGGGTGACTGGCCCGCGGCAGGATACCGAGGCCAATAACATCTTCGAATATGATGATGACGCGCTGCGTTACTCGGAGCTGGTCCGCATGGGCTATCTGAGCAACGGCACCTACAAATGGGATGAGGTCGCACAGGTCGGCTATCGCAGCTATGCGGGCGGCGGCTACACGCCGCCGGGCTCGGGCCGCAACAAGGCGGGTTTCCTTTCCTATGAAGACGAGCGCTCGATCGCGGCCAAGGCGGCCTGGGTGCGCCAGGCGGGGCTGGGCGGCACGATCCTGTGGGCGATCAACTATGATTACCTGCCGAACGGCACCAGCCCGCTGCTGAGTGCGGTGAAGACCGAGTTCAAGCCGGAAGCGCCGTGACCGCGGCTAGTCGTTGTTGAAGTGCACCGGGATCACCACCCAGGCATCGCTATCGATCGCGCCGCCGCGCGTCGGCGGATTGATCTGGAAGCTCCGCGACGCATCGAGCGCCGCGTCGCCGAAATAGAAGCCGCGCGGGGTCTCGCGGACGACGCGGCAGCGGCTGGGGCGTCGGGTCGGCAGGATGCGGCAGGCGAGCAAGACGTCGCCGCTCTGGTTCATCGCCTGGGCGGCGGCGGGGTTCACCCGCTGCAGCTCCTCGGGCGTCGGCTTGTGGACCCAGTCGGGCGGCACCAGCCGGGGCTTGGCCGGGGGCGGTGCGGGAACGCCGATGCCCGTGCCGCCGCCGATGCCGCCCGTGCCCGCGCCGCCGCTCCCCTGCGCCGTGCCGGTGCCGGTGCCGCCCGGGCCGATGATCGGCGCGGCCGGCGGAGCAGGGGGGGCTTGCGGGGCCAGCGTGGCGGTGGGCGTCTCGGGCGGGGCGGGCGCCGGGGCGGGAGCGCCGGGATCGACGCGGTGGGTATGGGGCGGAACCGGCTTCGGTTCGGGCCTGGGCAGATCGGGCGGCGGCGGCAGCGCGACGAAATCGACCGGGAGCGGACGTTCGTGCGCGGCCGGGGTGAGCATCACCGCCAGCCCGGCGCGCAGCAGCGCGAACACCAGCACCAGCATGCCCGCCGCCGCCAGGGCAGAGGCGCCGCGATTGCCGGGGGTGAGCGTCCGCACCATGCACGCAAGGCTATGCCGCCGCCGCGCTTCCCGCAATGCCGGCGCACTTGATCCATAACGGCGGCACTTCCCCGCCGCTTTGGAGAAATGCCGCTATCCTGCCCGGGCTGAGGGGGAGGCGGGGGCTTGGTCGCGAGCGTTTCGACGGTTGCCTATCTGGGGCTCGAGGCGCGGGCGGTGGAGGTGCAGTGCAACCTCGTCGCCGGGCTGCCCAAGTTCGTGGTGGTCGGCCTCCCCGACAAGGCGGTGGCGGAAAGCCGCGAGCGGGTGCGCGCCGCGATGGCGGCGATCGGCCTGGCGCTGCCGCCCAAGCACATCATCCTCAACCTCTCGCCCGCCGACCTGCCCAAGGAGGGATCGCATTTCGATCTTGCCGTGGCGCTGGCGCTGCTCGGGGCGATGGGCGTGGTCGATGCCGAGACGCTGGCCGGCTATGTCGTGGTCGGCGAACTGGCGCTGGATGGGCGGATCGCGCCTAGCCCCGGCGTGCTGCTCGCTGCGCTGCATGCGGCCGAGACGGGCAAGGGGCTGGTCTGCCCCGCGGCGCAGGGCGCCGAGGCGGCCTGGGCCGGGCAGGTGGAAGTGGTCGCCGCGCCCGACCTGATCGCGCTGCTCAACCATTTCAAGGGCAACCAGCTGCTGCCCATGCCCGGGCCCGGCGAAGTCGATCCCCCGGGCATCGGCCCGGACCTCGCCCAGGTGAAGGGTCAGGAGACGGCGCGGCGCGCGCTCGAGATCGCGGCGGCGGGCGGGCACAACCTGCTGATGTGCGGGCCACCGGGGGCCGGCAAGTCGCTGCTCGCCTCGTGCCTGCCGGGGATATTGCCGCCGCTCGACGCCGCCGAGGCGCTGGAGGTGTCGATGGTCGCCTCGGTCGCCGGCACCTTGAACGGCGGGCGGCTGACCAGAGCACGCCCTTTCCGCGCGCCGCATCATTCGGCCTCGATGGCCGCGCTCACCGGCGGTGGCCTGCGCGTGAAGCCGGGGGAGGTGAGCCTCGCGCATCTCGGCGTGCTGTTCCTCGACGAGCTGCCCGAGTTCCAGCGCGCCGTGCTCGATTCGCTCCGCCAGCCGATCGAAGCGGGCGTGGTGAGCGTGGCGCGGGCCAATGCGCACGTCACCTTTCCGGCGCGGGTGCAGCTGGTTGCGGCGATGAACCCGTGCCGCTGCGGGCATTTGGGGGACCCGGCTTTGGCCTGCGCGCGGGCGCCGCGCTGCGCGGCGGACTATCAGGCCAAGGTCTCCGGGCCGCTGCTCGACAATAGTGACAGTCTTTCAAGTGATGTGAGAGACTGCCCCCATGAACATCAATCGCAACTTCAAGAACGTCATCCCTTACCGTCGCTGGTCCACGCTTGAGCAGGGCAATTCGGACAAGTCCTCCGATGATCGCCAGATCGCCAACACCCACGCGTTCTGTCGTGAGCAGGGTTGGACGGTCACGCACTTCGATGCGGTGGACGCGGGCAAGTCCGCCTACACCGGCGCGAACCTGACCAAGGGAATCCTCGGTAAACTCACCACACAGCTTCTCACTGGTGCGCTCGATCCGCATGAAACGGTGATAGTCGTCGAGGAATTGGACCGCCTCAGTCGCCAGCCTCCGGGCCGCATGACCGCATGGATGCAGCCCCTGTTGATGGCGGGCGTGACCTTTGCGGTGTCGAACACCCGGCAGATCGTCACCGAAGCCTCGATGAACGATTTCGGCCAGTTCGTGAGCCTCATGAGCCAAGCATTCTCCGGCTACGAGTTTTCTCGCCGCCAACAGAACCGGGGCAACGGAGCGTGGAACAAGCGCCGCGAAGCCGCGCGCGAGGGCCGCAACATCGCGCGCCATCGTGCACGCGGATGGCTGATGTGGGACGACGCCACCAAGACGTATCGAGAGATCGATGATCGTGTTTGGCTGGTCGGGGAAGCTTTCCGGCTGCACGTCGAGGAGCGGAAGGGCAAGGGCGAGATCGCCAAACTCTTCAACCTGCTTGCGGTCAACGATGAGCGCTATCGTGCGTTTAGTTCGTCCAAGGTCCAGCCCAAGCTTTGGACTGCCACGGCTATCGGGCGCATCCTGCACGATCCCGCAGTTACCGGCTTCATCCAGTATCACAACAACCCGCGTGGCGCTGACAAGAAGGTTGCCGTTGGCGACCCGGTGAAGGTCTATCCGGAGATCATCAGCCCGGAGCTATTCGCCCGCGCGAACGAAAAGCGCCACGTCGAGCAGCTTCGCCACAAGGGCCGGGGCACCAACATCTCGAACCTGTTGGGGCCGATTGCGCGATGCTCAGAATGTGGCGGCACGATGCAGCCGCTGGGATCGTCGCGCTGGCGCGTGGCCAAGGACGGCACCCGGTCGCAGCATTATTATCTCTACTGCCAGACGAACAAGATGAGCCGGGGCGAAGCATGCACCAATGCGCGGGGCTGGCCCTATGCGTCGATCGAGACACCGATCCTCGACAAGCTGCTTCGCCTCGCGATCGACGATCAGCACTTCCGCACCGCCGACGGCGAGGTTGCCCGGCTCGAAGGCAACGTCGTGCGGCTCCAACGCCAGCTTGAGGACCAACAGAAGCGCGCCAAGGTCATGCTCGCCACGATCGGCGAAGACGCGATGGACTTCGAGCGGGAGGCATACGAGACGGCCAAGCGGAACATCCGTCTCACGATGGAGGCGCTGGCGACTGCACAGACCGAGCTTGGCGATGCAAAGGGGCAAGTCAGCCCGGCGGAGCACATCGTTCGCGTTGCCGAAGTCCGCGACCGTATGGACAGCGAGAACACTGATGAGCGCTACACCGCTCGACTGCTTACCAAGACCGCGTTGCGCGGCATAATCGACGAGATCACGTTCTTCCCCGGTGCCGATCCGTGGGGAGGGCCCGAGGGGTTGGTTTGGGTGGAATTGCTCCACGGCATCGGGAACTTGATGATTTGGCCGGGCCGTGAGCCCGTCTTCACTGAATCTGGCGACATGCGGGAGAACGAGGGGAAATCAGCACTCCGCGATGCACGCGGTAATGTGGACCAGATCGACCGCATCCAAGCTTATATGCGGCGGCGGGCGGGCTGACAGCGTAGATATCCCCGCCCCTCGATCCTCGCCTTCGCAGCTTCATAGAAATCACGATCCTTCTCGATCGCGATCCAGCGGCGATCCGTCTCCATCGCCGCGATCGCAGTCGAGCCACTTCCGCAGGTGGGATCGAGCACGGTCGCGCCCTCGGGACTATAGGTGCGGATCAGATAGGCGAGCAGATCGACCGGCTTTTGCGATGTGTGCAGCCGCCCCTTCTGGCCAACGCTCGGGAATTCCATAACCGTCGTGGGATAGTTGGTATGCGTCTGGATCGACTGCTTCAGGATCGTCTTCCCCAGCAACACCGAGCGTTGGCCACCGCGTCGAACATGCTGCTTCTCAAGCTCGATCAACCCTTGCGGGTTGTAGACCACCCGGCGCTTGGAATGCTTCACCAGCACGGCGGGAGAGAATACGAGCACATCTTCATGGATGCTCATCGGGCGGCTCTTCGAATGCTGGAAGCCCGTGGCCTTCGATTTCTTCCAGATGGCCGCGTATTTGAACCACTCCCGGTTGCTCGCGATCAGGTCCGTGGTGAACGGCTGCACTGAGAACATCACCGCGTTGCCGAGCGGGGTAAGGACGCGTCGGGCTTCTCGCCAGAATGCAACCAGATCGATTTGCCGATCCCATGGGCAGCACGTCACCCCATAGGGCAGATCAGCGAGGATTAGATCAATCGACCGGTCCGGGATCGCCCGCATCAATTCGAGGCAATCGCCATGGTGAAGGCCGAGATCGAGCGCGCGATCATTCGCGGGCACGATCCGCCAGCTATCGCCGCGTGCATCGATCTCGGGGCTCTCACGGCAGAATTCGGTCATGCGCTCGCGGATCGTGGCAATGCTCGCCGGGCGACCGACGCGCAGCAACTCGCGGGCGATCTCCGGAGCGGTGCGGAAGCTGAAATCGAGCGCGTCGATGAAATGCTCGTCCGCGATATCGCGGCGGGGAGAGCGGCGGATTGGGGTGGTGCTGGCGAGATGGATCATAGGCTTCTCCGAGTGATTTCGGAGCAAGCCTCCCACAGAGTTGGAATCTGTCAGCCAAAAGTTCATTTAAGCGCGATGGATGCCAAACGCCCCGGATATGTCGCCTCCCGAGAAGCCCGGGCCAAGGCGGCGCAAGATCGCTATCAGGTGCTATGGCGGGATATCGAGGCGTTCATCCTCGATGCTCGATCGCGAAAGATGTGGTGGCAGGGAGCGGGCAGGTTTCCGCCCGTGCCGGTGCTGATGGAGCATCTTGAGAAGCTCGGGCACCGAGCGCCGCGCGGCGGGCCTATTACCTACAATGTCGTGCAACGCACGCTCGATCGCTGCGGCGACCGACTTCCCCCGAAATGAAAAGGGCGGGCCTGAGCCCGCCCAAATCCTTATTTCTTTGCGGCCCGGCGTTCCGCGATCTTTGCATCGAACTTCGCTCGACGCTCAGGCGACCATCCTGCGCCCGTCTTGGGCGCGGTCGAGGTGCGACCGGGCTGCGTGTCCCGTGCCTCCAATTCCTTGTCGAGTTCGCCCTTAGTGAGCGAATCCTTTAGGTGATCCAGCCACTCGACAAAGCGTTCCGAGGGCACGTGGAAGGTGCTCTTCCCCGCGATCGAAAACGGCAGCGTCACCTGCGCAACTCCATTCTTCACGGTGAAGATTTTCTTCCCCTTGGTGGGTGTTGCGGACAGGTGCTGATCGCGCGCCTTGTCCACGCGCCGGATCATCGCCTTCCGCTCTTTCTCGTAGTCGTAAGGCTTTTTCGCCCACAGTTCGTGAAGCTTATCGTCGGCGAGTTCGAGCAAATCTTTGAGGGCCATCATCGTTCTCCCATCTGCGACACAGTTCGGTGGCGTAGAGCCGTGGGAGTTAACGATCAACTGATAGTTCGGTGATGGGCGGCCACAGCGCTCGATTCAGCCGCCCATCGGTATCGTTGCGGGAGAGCCCGCAAACTTATTTAGTTCAGGGTTTTTGTCGCTCTGAACCAACGTCCCGGTATCGCGAGGTTGAAGTAGGCGGGAGAGCCATCCGGTAGACGAGTTCGCAGCACATCGTTGGCGAACATCGCTTCCACCTCTGCATAATCGGTTTCAGCGCGAGTAGCGTGAAGGGAGATTATTTCACGCTCGAAAGCCTGATAGCCTTCGCTTTTGATCAGGGCATTGAGGGGCCGGGATGAGCCCCAATATGAATCGATCCGAGCAGGCCTTGTGCGACGTTTCACCGTGGTCTTCGTGTATTTCCGGCCAATATACATCCGCCCGGTTGGGAGGTGAGTTATCCTGTAGACGAAACCTTCGGCCTCTGTGATTTCCTCCGCGCTGAACCGTGAGCGCCACGCTGGTGCGCTCACGCTTCGTTGCTGGAAACGGAGCCGGAAGTTTTGAGGCCGATAGGCCCGCCAATCACTGGCACACAAGTGGGCCAGCGTCGCGCTACGCAGCGGGATTTCTCGATGCGGGTGATGCACACCTTGTTGGACTGGTTGCCACCGAGCACATGATAGGCGGTGGCATCTTCGCCGACATAGAAGCCTACATGTCCGCCACCGGGCCGGGCGAACACCAAGATCGCGCCGGGAGCAAGGCGTTCGGCTTGAAGGTTCGACCCCCAGCTTGACCACGAACTTGCCCGCACTGCGATCGGGGCGGGGGTGAGGCCAGCCTCCGCGATGCAGTGCGCGACGAACAATCCGCACCACGCGGTTTCATCGTCGGTGACGGCGATCCCAAGAATCGCGGAACCGAGTTTCTTCGCCCATCCGAGAATGGTCGGGTCATGCCGGGCACCGGGGATTTCGGCGGTGCCGATGAGTCTTTGAGCTTCCAAATACCATGCGTTCATGGCAGTATTTATCGCGGAGCCGATCCGCGTTTTTTGGAAGGCTTTTAAAAAGATGATGACGTTGAAAGAAGTGATCAAGACTGCGATGGAAGCAGGGCTTGGACAAGGCCAAACCAATAACTTCGACGAACAGGCCGAAGATACTAAGCGCCACATGATCCAGTTGGCAAAGCGCGAGGGCTACACCGAGGAAGACCTCAACAATGAGCTTGGGGATGTCGGCGAGCACGTTCGGAGCGAACTGAGCAGCGTGTGGGACACGTCGATCGACAATTCTGATAACGATTGAAGAAAAGGAGCCGCCACCAACTGGTGAAGGCGGCGGCTCAAGTTTGCGAGAACGGGCGGGAAAATTTTCGAAGGAAACCGCCCGCTTTCCTATTTAACAAGCGCCTTGAGCCGCTTGATCTCCCGACCGCGCAGCCACGCGATGTGCCATGCTATCGACATGCCCACGGTTGGGACCATCGAGGACACGACAAGCAGCAAGATGGTGCCTTGCGCCGCGCTCATGACTGCGCGACCTCAATCCTACGGGTAATATGAGCCTTGAGAGCACCGGCAGAGCGGGATTTGAGTCTACCGGCAGTGCATTCAGCGTCGATAGCGCGATGCGCCTTCAAAGCCTCATCTCTCGTGTAGGAAAGCTGGGTAACGAACTTGGTCGTGCTCGATGGAACGCCAGTAGCCTTTGCCGTCGAAGTTGCCCTGCGGATGTTGGTCTTACGCGGTGGCCACATACCAGCCTTGCGCAATACATTCCGCGTTTGATGGAGGGAATCTTCGTTGATCGTGAGGGTATCCTCACCCGTGGTGCTATCGTCGATCCGCTCGTAGGCGATCACCAGATCGGCATCGTCGAGCTTACGGCAGGCATCGATAGTCTGTTGGAGTGTAAGGCCAGCAAGCTCCGCTATGTATTCGAAGTCGGTCATGAAATCTTTGCCGATCCACGCGACCCGCGCGAGCACATTAAGTTCGTCGTCGGTGAAATCGTTCTTTGTAATATAGTTCATTTTCATTCCCCAAGGTTGTCCATGTCGGACGATCCCGGACAACCTTGGATGAAATCTAAGATCGTCCGACCAGCTTATAATGAAGGCCCGGAAGACCGCGCGCAATATTGAACTAAGTCCGCGATGAACGGCGCGAACTGTTATTGAGACCGATATTAATTGATTAGCGTTTCGCCCTCGCGAAGTCCGCAAAAGCGTTTGCAATAACAGTTCGGTGTGAGGCTTCGGGGCAACGCCGGAGATTTATCTTCAAGCGACATCTTGTCAGGATAAACGTTTATGATCGATCGACTCGGGGGAGCACCCGATATATCTGTATGGCTTGTTAGGTTGCGCGATCGGAGGAATGCAGATGCCCGGATGGAAGTTGTTTCTTGTTATCGTTGCCGCGATCCTGACTGCGAACCTGATCACGTCGGTTGTGTCCGCACTGGTGTGGGGAGCGTTCGAAAAGGGCTTTGTCCGGGTCGAGACGACCGAGCAGAATATTCCACCGATCTCGCGGTGAGGATGCTCATACGTCCTTGAACATCGCCTGCATTTCGAGTTCGTCCATCTCTGCGAGAAGCTGCGAGAGCGAGACTGGCGAGCCATCAGGGCGTTCGAGAACAGGATCGTCTTCATCTGCTGACAGAGCCGTTAGCACCGCCATGGCCATCTGTGTGACGGTCCAGCGACCGCGATCAATTACGCTGGAAAATTCGGGATAGTCGGTGTGCCAATACTCACTCGCGGTGCGCTGCCACCATGCCGGTTTGTGCCCCGTATGAGCGGGGAGATTGTCAAAGCCGATCTCGCTCTCGATCTCGATCGCGGGCAGCGACAAGAACGGGATTGACCAAAAATCCTTGTCGTCATCGTCGTCGAGATCGTCGAAGATCATGCTTCGCCCTTCGCCGGGCGAGCGCATAGGAAGAGCGTCTCGGATTCTGGATCGAGACGGTATCCCTCATTGGTGTAGGTGAGCGTGCCGCCATGCCCTTTGATGAACGCTACACGCTTTAGCAGTTCGGGAAGCGCATCCAGTTCCAATCCGGCAGCGTGCGACGATGCAAGAACTTCCATCCATGCTTCTGTATCGTAGCCTAAGAACGTCCATTCACCCGATGACTGCGGGGTCAGAAGCGTTGCAATGTTGTGCCTCATTGTCCGCCCTCCCGATGCTGGCGAGAGCTACACAGGCCGTAAAGAACACCAAACGCGAACGCGCCGATATAGCCGAGGGCGATCGAAGTGATTCCGAGGGCGCTCATGACTGCACCCCTCGACGTTGAAGTTCTGCCTTGATGGCCGCACGAGCTTCAGGGCTGACTTCAACGATATCGATAGTGCCATCTTCCCGCTCGATCAGCGGAGCAGCGGATAGGAGGTCGCGCAGGCGCTTCACGTGTATACGTTCGATTGCGGTGATCATGCGGCATCCTCCGACTTTATCGCGTCGATGATGTCCGTGCGGCCCTGAACCGAAGCGATTGCGTAGATGATATCGAGGCGATGTTCGGCGCGATCCGCGCGGGCCGAATGTTTGAGCATTTGCGAGTAAATTTGAATGATCATCACCGCGAATGCAGCGATGGCAATTGCAACTATTGTGTCCATTTCTTATCCTCTCATAGTCCGGTTTTTTGTGCAGTATTATTCGATAAACGCTCTTCGATTTGATCGACATACGCGCCGAACATCATCGAGAAATTCGCGCTGATTATCGGGTCGCGGAAATACGCCCATCCACCTTCAAGACGGACGCGGTTGCGCTTCATGAAGCGAAGAATTGATTTGGTGGTATGGGGGATGTGAAGCGCGATGCGCGCGCTGCGAAATCGTTTGAAGTCTGGCATCTGTAGCCCTTTCTAATTTGTGTCCGAAGTATTTATTTCGGAGACAAGAAAGAGGGCTGATAAGGCCGATTTTTCGCAATTTTGGAGAGTGTGGGGCGGGAAGGGCTGGACACAAATCCCGCCCCACATTCTATTTATCGATTATACAGGGAAGGGGGATGGCGTGCATTAAACTTCGGCGTTCGGGTGCCCGCAGATAACGAAAAAGCCGCAGCTATGGTCGTATAGCTGCGGCTCTCATTTAGACCCTACCGGTCTCTATTCTGTCCGGTGCCCGCACAAGGGGTGCAGTCACGCCACTCGCTGGTTCCATCAGGGAAATACCAGCGCTCGCCGCGACGGCCCTCGCACTCGGGGCACACATCGTCTTGATCGTCATAGTCGTTCATTTGGCTTGATCCATGTGGGCATTCCATCCGGAGGCCCCACATTCGCCCGTCCCGGATAGGCCACGGAAAAAGGTCCGTGAGCGTGTAAACCGCCCATTCTATCGGGACGGACGTTGGCGCACCTCACCAAGCCGAGCGGGATGCGTCCAATGCGCGTGGGATATCGGGACGATCGCCCGCCATTCAAGGGCGGTGCCACTAAACATCCACGATGTTGCCGCCGAATGTGATCGCGAAGAGCATCGCGTCGTTGGGGTCGGCGAAGTAAACTCGCTCTCTATTGAAGTCGATTGATAATCCGAACTTAAAGTCGCCGTCTGGATAGCTGCTTAGCCAATCAAGAATGCTCTTCAGTTCGCGTAGGCACGCGTCTGCGTTCCTGAACGGCTGAGTATCAACCGCATGAGGGTAGTGGGCAAAAGACTGGCCTTCGCGCGCCTCTGCATGGTCTTCGATGTAGCGATCTTCAATGCTGCGCATTTCGCCTCCATTTCGCGAACTTCTCCGCAAGAGGATCGATGCGTTCCATTCTCGTGGCCTTGATCTCCGCGTATCGTGAGACGGCAGCCGCATGCGCGTTCTGCGCGTCGTGGTCGATGTCGCTGGTGTCGCGTCCGATCGAATGGGCGTATTCCCGCCCGATCGCCGCGAGATCATCGGCGGTGATCGCGTAGCCCTTGAGTAGCGCGCGGGTGCCGGTGCTGCATAGGAACGCGAAGAGCCTTCCGCCCTTCTCGCCGCTGCATGCCTTCGCGAGGCTCTCAGGGGCGACCAGATCGCCATGCAGGCTGATTTGATCAGGGGAGGGGGTGCGAAACCCGGAAAGGTCCATATACGCGCTGGTGAGCTTCCTCGACGGTCTGGGGGCGATCGTGACCGGGTGCAGCAGCATCATGAGATCGATGTCGAGCGGATCGCCCTCATCGCAGCGGTGGAAAATCGTTTCCTCGTTCCATGCGCGTGGGGCGACGAACAGCCGGGATTCATCCTTGGTCTGCGGATCGAGACAACCCAGCCACTGCGCGATGGTGGCCCACATCGCGGGATATTCCTCGGCCTCCACGATGCGAGAGAGCGGGAACATCAGGCGGAAACGGTGCGCCCGCGATGTGTGGCTCGATGTCGTATAAACGACGAAGGGCGAACCTTGCTCGATCATCTTCTCTGCGATGGCGTCGATCGTCGGGCGGATATCGCCGCCCTTGTCATCGATGTCGGCGGCAAACCAATTCCAGCCCGCGACATTGCGCTTTGCCCGAATCACACCGTCGTCATAGATCGCAGGCGAGATGCACAAGGTGCGGGTCTTGTCCCGCCCGCACTGCGCGGATTGGCCTTCGAGATAATCCGCGAACGTGGTCCAATCTTGCGCCAGATGCATGACCGGATAGCGGTCATAGACATCCCGGAGGGTCGAGTAGGCGATCATGCCATGATCCTCCCCGCAAACTTGCTGACGGGGGCCGCGACCGGCCCGGTATATACCCAGCCCGCAAATGAGTTGGTGCGCTTCGCCGCGAGCGGGAAATCAGGGTTTTGCCCGGAGATGCGACGAAGCTCGGTGAGGAAAGCGGGTTGTTCGAGCGCGTTGCGTTTCCGCATCGTCTGGGCCCAATCGCGGTATGCGAGGAAGATTTCGTCCTTCCGCATCACGTTGGCCGAGATCGGCTTCAGGATCGCATCGCCGAAATGGTCGCCGCGATACTGGCCTTCGTTCTCCGCGAGCGCCTCGCCGAATTCTTGCACCGAGGACCGCACCGACTGGCGGGCCTGCATCTCGGCCATTTCCCGGCGAAAGGGTTCGCATGGATCGGCGGCAAGGTGGTCAACGCTGCACCACATCGCCCGGAAGTCCAACGCGTTCACGTAGGCGAATTCTGCCGGGCCAGACTGTGAGTTGAAATCAAGCTGGAAGAACCGACGAATGCCGGTCGGGTCGCTGATCAACTGTTCCAGCAGCTTGTTGCTCGCACCGATAAAACAAGAATTCTGTTCAAGCTCCACGGTCGCGTTCGTGCCCATCGGGCGATAGCTAAACGAGTCACGCGTGATCACTGCCTTGACAGCATCCATGTCGGCGCGATCCGCCTTGTTCATCTCGTCGAGAAAGAGCGCATAGTTGCGGAATAGGCTGGCTTCCCGATTATCCGACAGCCGGTTGAAATCGGTGGTGGCGAACAGCGAACCGAGTTCGGCCAAGAGCTTGGTGATGAATACTGATTTTCCGCAGCCCTGACTTCCGTAGATGACCGGCATCAGGTGGTAGGTGACGGTAAGCCCGGCGAGGCGTCGCTTAATCTGCCAAATGAATTTTTGCAGGACCGCGATGGTGATGTCCTCGGACACATTGCGCGTGTCGAAACTGTTTTGAACAAGGCCATGCCAATCGAACGAAGATTGCGTTGCGAGCTTCGCGAAGATGCGGTCGCGGACTTCCAGCGAGAGCCGCTTCTGGAAGAAGACAATCTCGTCAACGATGTTCTGTTTCTTGAACTGATCACCCAGCAGGTTGCGGTTCAGGCTGGTGGCGTGCTCGATCAGGTCGTCCCAATCCATGCGGGCGCGACGGCGATGCATCGGCGATATCCAAGTAAGTGGTTGGGCCGCGTTCTCGTCGATGTCGAAATCGGTGCAGTCAAAGATTGCCTCGATTAGTTCGCGCGTCGTCGCGGGGACCGTGCCCAGAGCGGTGCGGATATTATGGGCGCGGTTCGCGCTGGCCATCGCTCGATTGAATTCCGCCTTGGTGCAGATACCAAGTTGGATGACGTGTGCCATCAATGTCGGGTAAGTATTATTCGCGAGATCAAGGCGGGAAGTGATTTCCGATAGGTCGGGAGTAGTCGTCTGGCCAGCGATATAAACTTTGATTTCCTGTTCAGTCATGTTTTCCTTTATACGAATTGGGAAAAGCCATCACTGCGTCGGCATCGGGACGGCATTCCCGGTTATGTTTTTATTTATACAGGTCCGTGGAAATCAGGCGCAATAAAAAAGAAAAGGCTCCACTCGGATGCCGCCGAGTGAGGCCAAGGTTGGAGCAAAACTAATACAGGAAACTTACTCTGATAAATGTATTTATACCAAACGCATCAGAGATGTGCCATTTAAATCGCACCAGAGGCGCGGATATATTGCGGCTACACAAATGGACTGATATCTACACCAACCTACACGCCCATTTTTTCAAAAAATGGCTGAATACCGTGCTTTTTTATAGTAGTGGTGTAGTGTAGTTAATTTTATTAGATATAGAATAAAAACGTTATAAATTTATATATAGGTATAGGGAGTAATTAATTACACCACTCCACTTGGAAGGCAAAAACGGCAGATTTCTGCCATTCCTTGGTGTATTGGCGTGTATATGACTTGGTTGGGTTGTAATGCGCGGCCCCTCAAACCCGCCCCGGTATTTCCCGTTTGGTATCCGAATAAATATCTGGTGCCCGACATACCCCCGAAATTCGGCCAGAGAGGGCCCTCACAGCGCCAAGGCGGCTCTGCCGGTAGCCGGGATAGGTCCGCAGCCTATAACCGCCTGAGACTGTCCCTGCTGCGCTCTGAGCCCCTGTGCCGTTATTGTCTGGCCCGGTCGGGCAAGGTGGTGCCAGCGGTGCTGGTTGACCATGTGGTGGCCTTATCCCTCGGTGGCACCAACGATCGAGATAATCTCGCCCCGGCCTGCCACGACTGCAACGCAGCGAAGGCTGTAGCAGAGCAGCGATACATTCAGCGCGGCTATGATCTCGCCTTCGTCCACCTCGATCCCGAGCTTGGCGAATGGATCAGGCTCGCGGCGAGGTTAGCGTAGTGACGCATACCGATCGTTGGTGATGTCGTCGCGATCGCGTGGACGGCAGTCCGCAAGGAAGCGCTGCAAGGTGCGCTCGTCCTTGATCGCCTCGTCCATGGCCGCAGGCGCAATATATGCGGTGCCATCCGGGTAAGCGATCCATGGACGATCGCCCACATACTTGCCGTCGCGGTTCTTGGCATTGACGCCACCGCAGACATTGCCCCGCACCGAGACACCATCCACCTTGGTGATCCGCGCACTATCGGGATCATGGAGCGATGCCAGCACCGTCCGCTTCGCCTTCTCGATAGCGATTTGGTCCGCAGTCATGCCCGCATGGCAGGCCGAGAGCGCGAGGATGGAGATCGCAAGGGTGAGTTTCTTCATGGGCAGTCCTATTCCGAGCGGCGGATCATACCAGAGGATCGGCAGAAACGCGAACTTATTGAACTACTTAGCATGATCGTGAAGCTAAATAACATTGGCGGTGATGATCCGCCCAGCATGGCCGAGGCTCGCGGCGGAGAGGGTGGTGACGAGCCTACAGCCACCCTCAGAGGGGGCGGGGTAAATCATCCAAGGATATCAATAGCTTACACCACGCCCCCGTCTTTTTTCGACTCTGTCAGAATAAAACTTCGGCTCACTCGCCCGCGAAGATGTAGCGGCCACCCCGACCTACGAGAGAAAACAGGATCACAAACCCTATTCCGACGAACAGGATCGACCCACGTTCATCGCTAACTATCGGTCGATAGTCCTCATAGTTGTCAGGGACACGGTTGACGTGGGTGCGATCCCAGCGCGCTTGCTCGGCCTGCGTTTCCCAGATCGAACTGGTAGCTGTCGCGACGAAGAGCAGTGTCAGGGCAAGAGCGATGGCGGCCAGCCCTGTGCACGTCCAATGGAATACGCGCCCCAGCCGCACCGCGATGTTCGTCTCGGCCTTGATTTCTCTTGGCCAAATAAAGCTCGGCATGCGGAAATCCCCCCGGTTCAGTTTCCTGACTTCCTGCCAGTAATACGAGCCCGCCATGTAAGCGGCAAACACGCAACCCGCGATCGTGCCATACTCGATAAATGAAACCCGAGGCTTGCGCGGAGTCATCCCGAGATAGGGAAGGATGAGGCTGATCGCAGAAAGTGCGCCGATGATGAGAAACGCTGTCGCGAAACCTGCGGCTGCTAAGCCAAGAGGCATCCAGAGCCATCGCTCGCTTCGTGTATGCTTCATCAAATCGGCCCCCGCCTAAATACCCCCATGAAGAGCGGAAGACGTATCGCCAACCCGAAGACCAAGCAAATGGCTGGGACCTACAGAAAAGACCGGCATGGTGACATCGCGCCTATCGCCGCGACCCCGATCCCGACCGGTCCAAAGCAACCCGCCTACCTCACGCCAGAGGGCAAGCTCGTATGGGCCGAGGAAATCAACCGCGTGACCGCGCTGGGCGCAACCGAGGCGGATAGCAGCGCCTTTGCCCGCTACTGTGAAATGGAAGCCCACTTCCGGCTTGCGATCATGGCCGGTGACGATTTCCCGACCGGTGTCATGCTCACCGAGCTGCGCCGCTACGCCGAACTGTTTGGTATCGCTGGCCTGCGCTCTCGCCTCGCGAAGATCGGCACCGCAGAGCCGGTCCAGTCATCGCCGTATCAGATAAGGAAGAAATGACCGACCATTACGCGTGGTTCGCGAGCGATCGAGACGCGGAAATTGCCCGCTGGATCGATGAAAACCTGACCGAAACCACCTATGCGATCGGGCGGAAGGCACGAAACAAGCGCTCGATCATCGTATATTTCGGCTCCGAGATGGACCTGATTTTGTTCAAGATCGTGTGGGGAGACGCGTTCGTCTAAATATTGGGTGCTCAAACTACCCAAGAATTCATACTCGGCCCGCGCAGTTGACTACGCCAAGGACATAACGAGCGGCAAAATAGCCGCTTGTTGGCAGGTCGTGGCGCAGTGCCAGCGCTTTCTCGATGACTTCTCACGCAGCGACATCGTTTTCGACATCGATGAGGCTGAAGCAGTGTGCGTGTTCGCCGAAGCTTGCCCTCATGTGAAGGGGCCTCTCTCCGGCGAACCAATAGAATTGGACGCCTATCAGATTTTCACTCTCGTGAATCTGTTTGGCTGGCTCACCACGGCGACCCGAATTCGCCGCTACAGAGAAGCCTTTATCCTACTTCCACGCGGTAACGCGAAGAGCACGCTCGCGGCTATCATCGCCCTCTACATGACATTTTGTCTCGGGCAGGGAGGTGCGGAAGGACTCTCCGGCGCGACTTCGCTAAAGCAGGCTAATGCGGTCTTCCATCCGGCAAAGAGGATGGTCGAACTCACGCCAGCAATGGCGCAGAATCTCGGGTTAGAGGTTGCCGCAAAATCAATCTACCAGCCCGAAACCGGAAGTTCATTCCAGCCCGTCAAGGCGAAGACCGAAGACGGTGGCCTGCCATGGATCGCCATCGCGGATGAGCTTCATCAGGCGCTCGACGAGACGCAGCTAAACGCGTTCCGCACCGGCATGGGCAAGCGTCGAGGCGCTGACCCCTTGCTTCTCATCATCTCGACCGCTGGCACCAACCCCGCAGGCGTATGCCGTCAAGAACAGCTATATTTCGAGGCCGTGCTCAAGGGCTCGACCATCGATGATAGCAAGTTTGCGCTCATCTACACTATCGATGAAGCCGACGATTGGACCGACTTCACGGTTTGGAAGAAAGCCAATCCGGGCTGGGGAAGCTCGGTAGATGAGAACCATCTACGCAGCGAATACGAGAAGGCGCTACAGAGTCCTTCATATCAGACCAACTGCCTCACGAAGTATCTCAACGTCTGGTGCAATACCGCCAGCGGGTGGCTGAATTCCAGAGATTGGGCCAATGCAGCGGGCGAATTTACCATCCCGCCATATGCGCGTTGTTTCCTCGGTGTCGATCTCTCAACCAAGACCGACATAACGGCGATTTCCTTGGTGGCGGTTATGCCAGATGGAAAGCGTTCAATAAGCCCTTACCTGTTTCTACCAGAGGGCGCGCTTCTGCGCTCGAAGAATGCCAAGGCTTATGCTGAGTGGATCGCCTCCGGGGCGCTGATCCAAACCGATGGCAGCGCGAGTGATCACCAAGCGGTTGAGGACAAGATCAGAAAGCTTTGCAAAGCCCATAAGGTTGAGGCGGTCTTGTTCGATAGCTGGCAGGCCGCAGGTATGATGCAGCGCCTCCAAGCCGATGGCATCGAGTGCATGGAGTTTGGTCAGACGGCCAGAAACTTTACTGCACCGATGACGGACTTCGAGGCTGATTTGATGAATGGAAAGATCATTCATCCCGATAATCCCTGCCTGAACTGGATGGCGGGCAATGCCTCGGTGAGGCAGGCCGGAATCTTGAAGTCTCTTACCAAACCATCCGGTCAAGATCATCTGAAGATCGACGGTATTGCGGCGACTTTGATGGCCTACGCGGCTTCATCTGCGGAAGCTCCGGCACCACCGCCAGCCATGGAAGTTTTGTGGTTCTGATAAATACGGGATGTCCAACTACATCCTTGATCTCTTCGGCCTTCAGCGCAAGTCTTTTACCTCCGAGCCAATGCCGGTTATGCGCCGCTCGGAGGAGTATGTCGAAGACCGGATCGCGAACGAAGACATTAACGGATATGTGAGCGTAGCCTACGCCTGCGCAACGGTCATATCCGAAGGCTTGGCGATCCCGCCGATGTATCTTCAGCAGATTACTTCAAAGGGGCGGTCATTCGCCACGAACCATTCTCTTTATCCGCTCGTGAACAGCGCGCCGAATGCACTTCAGACCAGCTATGAATTTCGGGAGACGATGGGCTGGCAGGCCGCCACCGTTGGCGATGCATATGCATGGCTAAATCGCAGCAAGCGCGGCGAAATTCTTGAGATCGTCCCGCTCAAGCCAACCGAAATCAGCCGGGTCGATCCTGTCGCGGTCGGGGCGCTGCCCACATTCACGCTGGGCGGGCGTGCCGTGGCGAATGCGGACATCTGGCATTTCCGTGGCCGCTCGCATGACCGGCACGGTGGCGTCAACATGATGAACGCGGCGCAAAGCGCTATCATGCTCGCCTCTGTCGCAGAGAGCTTCGGTGTCGATCTCTTCAAGAACCGCGCCGCGCTCGAAGGGATCATATCCCCTGAAGGCAATCTCGACGCCGCTGGTTTCGAGAAGCTGAAGGAGTCCTTCGCCAAGCGTCACACAACCCCCGGACAGAAGGGCAAGACTGCGTTCTTCCCCGTCGATATCAAATATACTCCGGTCTCGGCGACGGCCACAGATGCACAGTGGTTGGAGACCCGCCGCTATCAGGTTGAAGAGATTTGTCGCTACTTCCGCGTCTCGCCCACGAAGGTATTTTCGACGCTCGGAAGTCAGTCTTATAACAGCGTTGAACAGGCTCACATCGCGCACGATGCTGATACGGATGCGCATTGGCATGAGCGCTTCGCGCAGAGCGCTACGAAGGCGCTACTGAGTGACCAAGAGCGGGCCAAGGGGTTCGCAGTTGTTATCGATAATCGCGCGGCTCTGCGTGGCACCGCCATGGAGCGGGCAACCTATTACAACGCAGGTATCTCGGGCGGCTGGATGACGCGCAATGAAGCGCGTGAAGCTGAGGGATATGATCGGTCGAGCGATCCCGAAGCAGATAAGCTGACACCGGCTGCAAATCTCTTTGGTCCAACAACCAGCGAAGGGACGCCTGACACTCCATCGGAATAAATAACCGATGGAAAGAAAGCAGTTCGTAAGCCGCCTTGAAATCAAGCTCGCGGTGAATCCTGAAGCCGAGACAGAAGCCAAATCTTTCACCGGATATGGCGCGTATTTCAACAACGAAGATAGCTACGGGGACATCATCGTCCCCGGTGCATTCACGGCCTCCATCGCAAAGCATGCTGCGGCGGGAACGATGCCGCTTATGCTCTTCAATCATGACGCTTGGCATACTCTGCCTGCGGGTGTTTGGAAGTCGATGAAGGAAGATGAGCACGGCCTTCTCGTTGAAGGTGAGTTGCTCGACACGACGCTCGGTCAGGACGTTTACAAGGCGCTCAAGGCTGGCGCGATCTCTGGCCTCAGCATCGGGTTCTATTGCACCGGATACGAGAACGAAAAGGGCGTTCGGAAGATCACCGAAGCCGATCTCAAAGAAATCTCCATCGTGACTTTTCCGGCGAACGATCTCGCCCGCGTCGCTGATGTGAAATCCGAAGACGAAGATACCGATGAAGCGCTCAAGGTGACGCTCGCAAAGGCGGGCTTCAGTCAGGAAGCGGTTGAGGCGCTTTTCGCTTCGCGAGCCAATGAAGAAGAGCCCGAAGAAGTCAGCGAAGACGCTGAATCCGAGCAATCAGAAGACGAAGCTAAATACGATTGGTCCGTAGTTTTGGCGGCCATTCAAAAATCTGTTGAAACAACCAAGGAGATGTATGTCCGCTAATGACCTGACTACCGAACTCAATAAGCTGACCGAAGAGTTCAAGAGCGCGATTGGACGCGCCGACGAAGCCGCTACCGAGCGCCTTAACAATGCAATTGCTGAAGTCGAAGGCAAGATGCGCAGCCTTCAGGCTGAAGCCAACCGCCCGACCGGTGATGCGAATGACGACGCGGAAGTAAAGAGCTACCGCGAATATCTGCGCACCCGCGACATCAAGTCGATGTCTGTCGGTTCTGCGACGGACGGTGGTGTCACTGTCCCGAAGATCATCCATTCGCAGATTCAGGCTTACCTTCGCGATAACAGCGCCATGCGCCAGATCGCTTCGGTAGTTTCGACTTCGACCCCCGATTACAACTTCCCGGTTCAGACCACTGGCTCGACTGCTGAGTGGACCGGTGAGACCGCTACCCGCAACACGACCGGCACCCCGACCATCGTGAACGTCAAGCCGCCTGTCGGTGAGCTTGTTGCTCGCGCGCTGATCACTCAGACGCTGATCGAGGATTCCGCGTATGATCTTCAGTCGTTCCTCGTGAACGACCTCGGTGAGAGCTTCAACGCAGCGACCGGCACTGCCTTCGTCACTGGTGATGGCACGAACCAGCCAAAGGGTCTTTTGAGCTATCCCACTGCGGCTGTCACCGACAAGGCTGGCACGCGTCCTTACGGCACGTTCCAGCACATCGCGAGCGGCACCAGTGCTGCACTCGGCGACGCTGAGAAGCTGATGGACCTCACCATGGCGGTGAAGCCCGGCTATCGCGCCAAGGGCAAGTTCGTGATGACCCGTGCAACCCTGAACTTTTACCGAAAGTTGAAGGACAACAACGGCCAGTTCATCTGGCAGCCGTCGCTTCAGGCGGGTGTTCCTTCGACCCTTCTCGGCTACCCGGTCTATGAAGACGAGAACATGGGCGAGGCTGGCACCGCTGGTGCGCTCGCGGTTGCCTTCGGCGACTTCGAGGCCGGTTACGTGATCGTCGATCGCGTGTCGATGAGCACCATGGTTGACCCGTATTCGTTCGATCCGTTCATCGCGATCAAGGCTCGTGCCCGCGTCGGTGGTGCCGCGAAGGACACCTCTGCGATCAAATTCCTGAAGCTCGCTGCTTCGTAAGAACGAGATCATCAATCCAAATGAGCCGGGCGAGCGTGAGCTTCCCGGCTTTTTTGTTGCCCGAATAAATACGTGATGAAGATCACGCGCCTTACGCCTTCGACATTTGAAGCGTTGACCGAAGAACAACTAAGTGAATGGCTCCGCATCGATTCCGATAGCGATGCGCTCACTACCGCGATGCTTGTCCAGTCCGCTACCGAGATCGTGGAAGGCCTCACCGGGCAGTCACTCGGGGAGAGTGACTTCCGCATAGTGTTCGACCGGCGCATGGCTTGCCTGTCACTCCCGCTCGATCCGATCCAGACCGTCAACAGTGTCAAGGTTGCCGGGCAGGCGGTGGGTTACACCCTGCGTGGCGATACCATCTTCCTTGACGCATTCCCGGCAGGGCCCGTCACCGTCGAGGTGACTGCGGGCTACGGAGACCCCGAGCTTGTTCCGCTGTCCCTGCGGCACGCCATCGCGGTGCTTGTCGGTGCAGGATACGACAATCGCGAGGCGATCGACCCCAAGACCATGCAGACGGTTGCGAACCTCTGCGCTCGCCATCGCCGGTTGGTGCTCTGATGAAGATCGACGCTGGCAAGCTCGATCGCGTGCTTGAGATACTCGCGGCGACCGAAACCAAAGACGAGATGAAGCAGCGCGTCACCACGTTCACCAGCTTGGCGACCATCTGGGGCCAGCGGTTGGAGATGCGCACGCAGGATTCCGCCCGCGCTGGGGGCCGGGAAACCTTCGCCGTGGCCCGCTACCTTATTCGTTACCGAGCCAATCTCACGACAGCGATGCGCGTGCGTATCGAGGGAATTCTCTACGACATCCTCTCGATCGAACAGCCCGATCGCCGCGCTACGCTGATCCTCACCTTGGAAGAGGTGACGGCGGCATGAGCGGGATGAATGTAGACCTTCGCGGCTTCAACCAGACCGCGCAGCGCCTTCAGCAACTGGCCAAGCAAGACGCCACCAAGGCGGGGCAGAGCGCAAACCGGGCAGGTGCCACGGTCTTGAAGAAGGCGATCGAGAAGGCCGCCCCCGATAGCTCGCGCACGACCGAGGGTGAAGTTCGCACTCGCCACAACAAGGGGGGCGGCACTCGCTCCGAGGTGCATGGGAAGATCAAAAACAACGTCATCGTGCGGAAGACCAAGAGCACCAACGCTAATCAGGTTCAAAACAGCGTAGGTGTCCGGGGCAACGCCTATCACGCCTCATTCGTGAACTTTGGATCGATCCACAACACCGCCGATCCATTCGTTCTAAGAGCGCTCGGTAGTTCTGATCAAACCATCATCGATAAGATTGCTGTCACGCTCAACAAGCAGTTGATCAAGCGCGGCGTCTAAATACTCTATGATTGAAACGCTGCTTGCTAATCGCCTCGAAACCGTCGCTGCGAACGTCTATCCGGATGTCGCGCCGATGAGCTACCAAACGCCATGCGTGGTCTACCAACGCATCGACACGGAGACGATAAACGACCTCGACGGAGGCAGCGATCAAGCGTTCGTGACCTTCCAGATATCGATATCGTCTCCCCGCATTTTGGAAGCCAAAATCCTTGCCCGAAACGTGCGCAATTCACTCCGCACATGGATCGACGATGACGTTGAAGCGGTGTCTTGGATCAATGAGCATTCGACAGTCGATAATAGCACCGATGTTGCTCTACACCGCGTCCTTTTGTTCTTCCGGTTCTTCTGCGCCGAGTGATCCGTAGCCCAGAATAAATACGTCATAACCTCTCAGTTTCAGGAGAAATATGGCGAATAACGTTCTGGTGTCCGCAGGCACCGTTATCAACATCGAAATCGATGGTGACAAAACCCCGATCAAGGGCATCACCGATTTCTCCGGCCTCGGCTCCGGTTCAGCAGCCGTTATCGACACTACCGATCTCGATAGCACCTCAAAAGAAAAGCAAATGGGCACTCCGGATGAGGGCTCGTTCAAGATCGATATGAATTACATCCCGACCGATGAAGGTCAGGCCGGTCTTGACGCGGCTCGCACGTCACGCGCTCTGACCGATTTCGAAGTCGTCAAGGGCGCGGTCAAGTTTGCATTCTCGGGCTTCGTCACCAGCTTCGAAAAGTCGGGTGGCCTCGATAAGCAGTGGACCGCTTCAGCTTCCGTTGAGATCAGTGGCCCGATCACCAAGACGGTCACTCCGTAATGGCGACCCTGCTTTCCCGCAGTGCAATTTTGGCGGCTCCCGTCTCCACCAAGGATATCGAAATTCCTGAGTGGGGCGGGTCCGTCCGCGTCCGCGCGCTGAGTGTATCGCGCCGCGTCGAGTTGCTCGATGCTATCGCTCTGAACGAGCGCGAACATAGCGCATGGACCATTGATCAGTCGAAGCCCGAGGAAGAGCGCGAGGGCCTGACCCGTGTCGATCTTTACGACCAGTCCGTGCTGATCGCATTGTTTGCGATCGTTGACGACGACAACGAGCCGATGTTCAGCGCCGATGACTATGCGGCATTCGGCGAACTTGATTATGCGACGATCGCCCAGATTTGGCATGCGCAGCACGATCTTGGAAAACCGCGTTCGGTCGAAGACGTAAAAAAAAATTCCGGTTGAGTGAGGATAGGCTCTTCCTTTTCCGACTGGCGCGCGAACTCGGGAAGACCATCGCTCAACTCGATTTAGAGCTTAGCCCGGAAGAGTTTACTGAATGGCGAGCATACTACGAACTTGAGCCGTGGGGCACGCTTGTCGAGGATCATCGCTGGCAGACCAGCTATGAGCTTGTCTGGCTCAATAAAGGCTCGGGCTTCATGGGCGATCCTCCCAAATTGCTTGATCGCGATCCTGAGGAAACAGAGCGCCTCATGGCCGAAGCAGCCGCCGCTATAACGCTTGAAGATAAACTTGAAGCATTCTTCGGCCCGAGGGCGATCGAAGTCGTTGGAGAGCCGCCAATAGCCTAAATATCACATGGCTAATATCGGTTCCCTAAACGTCGATCTCACGCTTCAAAGCGCGCAGTTCATCAATGGTCTAAAGCAAGCTTCTGCGGCTACCACCAAGGCCGCTTCGTCGATCTCAAGCGCGATGAATCTGGCCAAGGTTGGTATCGCGGGATTCATCGGCGCTTTCAGCGTCGATATGCTCACCAGCCAAATTCAGCAGGCGTTCGACTACGGCGACGCCATTGTTGATCTCGCAGACCGAACCGGCGCGACAACTAAGACGATTCAAGAATTTCGATACGCGGCGCAGCTTAGCGGCTCGTCGGTTGAGAACGCCGATGCAGCGGTCGAGAAGTTCGCGAAGAACCTCGGTGCCGCGCAGAACGGCAACAAGGCGATGGCGAAGAGCTTCGCCGATCTCGGTGTTACCAGCACCGACACCGACACCGCGTTGCGCCAGACCATGGATGGCATCAGCAAGCTCGGCACCGTCACCCAGCGCAACCAGAAGACGATAGAGCTATTCGGCAAGTCTGCCGGTGATCTCACCTTGCTTCTCGGTGATGGCACCAACGGCTTCGACGCACTCGCCCAAGCCGCCCAGCAATACGGGATCGTGCTCGACGACCACGTTCTTCGCAACGGCGGCAAGGTCAACGATCAACTCGATACGATGAAGATGATCCTGAACGCCCAGATGGCGAACATGATCATCCAGAACGCTGATGCTCTCATGCAGTTGGCGAACGGTTTCATGACCGCTGCGGCTGCGGCGGTGCATTTCTTCTCGGCCATGCAGGTCAACAAGGATATGTCGCTTCAGAGCGGCAATCCTTGGGATTGGGACATGCCATCCATCGTTGGTGGCCGCCTCCAAGGCAAGAGCAACGACGACATTCGCAACGAAGCCCGCGACCGCCTGAAGTCCACTGCGGACGGTCGTCGCGCGCTCTACAAATCGATCGCGGAAGAATACAACCGGCGCAAAGCGGCTGGTGAGGACCCGAATAGCCGCTACATGCAGGCGCTGCGTGGCGAAGGCCAACAGATGATAGCGGCTCATAGGGCAGGCAATGTCAGCCTTAGCCCGCCCGCGACCGGCAACACCGGCACGCTGCCCAAATCTACGGGTGGCGGTTCGAAGAGTAAGGGATCATCGCGCCCGCTCAAGTCCGATGAAGAGCTTGAACGCGAATGGATGCGCGCGTTTATCGACGCGCGTGGCGATCTCTACAGCGCCCAAGCGAACCTCTCGAACGATCCGACCGAGCGTGCCGAACTCGATGCCAACTCTCTGCGCAATCGATACCTGAACAACATCTCGCGGATCGACAGTGATGTCGGCACCGATAAGGAAATTCGCGAGGGCAAGAAGCGCTACACCGAGGCGCAGGCAGAGCAACTCAAAGAGATCGAAAAGGACATTTTCGACGCTCAGTATGATCGCGTAATCCGCGATCGTGATGAAGAGATTGCGAAGGATCGTCTGGCAATCTCCGAGGCAGGGTTGCGCAATGACGCGGACTTGATGTCTGCGGAGATGTCGCTTGCCCGATCGAGCCGCGAGCGTCGCGACCTCTCGCTAAAGATGGTTGAGAACCAGTTCGCATTAGAGAAGCTGCAACTCGAAGCCATCATCGCGTCGAAGACCGCGACAGATGCGGAAAAGAAGATCGCCGAAGAGCGCCTCAAGATGCTGCCGGTGCTCAAGGGTGCGGCGCAGGAACAGGCCAAGCGCCAGACACAAAGCCCGCTTGAACAGTATCTCGATGCGATCCCGAAGACGCGTGACGAGATGAACGATGCACTTGAGAGCGTAGAAGTCGAGGGTCTGAAGTCGCTCGAAGACGGCCTCATGGGAGTGGTCAAGGGCACGAAAAGCGTTGGTGAAGCCTTCTCTGATATGGCCGAGACCATCATCGACGGGCTTCTCAAGATTGCGCTTGAGCAGGCGATTATCAAACCGCTTGGTAATCTTCTCTTTGGCTCCGGAGACAGCGGCGGTGGCGGAATATTGGGTTCGCTTGCGAAGGGCGTTATCAGCGGTTTGACCGGAAAGCGTGCCAATGGCGGCTATTCCGGCGCTGGTGAGTATCTCGTCGGTGAGCGCGGTCCCGAGATCGTTCGCTTCGGTTCGAACGCCAATGTCACACCAACGCGTGCGCTGAAGAATGCAGCGAATGACAATAGCGGCGGCGTCACGGTGCGCATTGACTCGATCGTCTCGAACGACCCCGAGGCGATCCGCCGCGCAACTATGCAGGGTGTCGCGCAGGCGATGCCGATGATTGCGCAGCAGGCGAGCGACAAGACCATCGCGCGGCTACAGCGTCGGGGGCTCTGATCCTAAATATTGGGTGATCTACCCAATAGAATTCCCGGCGCGCGCGCCCTCGACTGAACGCTTGGTTCTCAACCGTCGCCAATCCGGCACGGAGTCCAACTTTACGTTCAAGCAGCAGACCGTTCAGACCGCCTCGCAATGGGTGCTGGAATGGTCGTGGCCCCCGATGACCTTCGCGGAAGCAGAGACAACTTCGGGATGGATACTGTCTTTGAAGGGCCAGATTGGGACCTTCCGCTACCATCCGCGCCAGCGCCTCGCTTCCGCGCTTTCGGGCAAGACGCTGGCGATTCAGGGCTACGCATACAACGACACGATCAGTGTCGGAGGTTGGTCCGCAAATGCTGGTAGTGGCCTGCGGATCGGCCAGTTCTTCCAGTTAGGCGACCAGCTTCTCCGCATCGTCGCGGCGGGAGCGAACGCCGACGCGGCAGGCAAGGTCACGATCAGCTTCGAGCCCGAGCTGCGCCTCAACTACACGAGCGGCACTGCGGTGAACTTTGCCAACCCGAGTGGGACGTTCCGGCTCTCCACCGCCGATGGCCTTGGTTATACGCTCACCCCGGACAAGATGCCCGAGTTCGGGACCATTCAGGCCCGCGAGGTGGTCTGATGCGGCCCGGCACTGACAGCACTGTCCTTGGCGCGATCAGCGCCCCGAGCATCACCACCGCGCTTTGCGCTCGCCTCGATTTCGCGAGCGAGACCGTTTTCCTTTGGACCGGTCTCAATCCGATCACTCCCACGGGCAGCGGCGACAGTAGCCTCGACGGCAACACCTTCGAGCCGATCGCGCACGGCGTCGTGGTGGATATTAGCGAGAATACATACTCCTACACGGGATCGAACGAGTTAACGATCCACCTGAATGTTCCGAGCGATCCCGACATCGCGCTTGCTGCGGCGCAGACCTACCCGGCTGAATATCAGGCCCGCCCGGCCACTATCTGGCGCGCGCTGAAGATCGAGACTGGCAATCCGTTGGCCGAGCCGGTCTGGCTTTTCCGACGCATCCGCACCGGCTCGCTCGATAAGCTTGAGGTGCAAGCCGATGGCCAGATGCACAAGCTCATCTTGACGATCGAGAGCCACCAAGGCCGCATCAGCAACGCATCAAACCAGACCTATCTCGACCAGCGGAAGTTCGATCCCAACGATGCTTCGCAGGACTATGCAGTTGCCTGCGCGAACGGCGATCCCGCACCCTCAACCCCGGCCCCGAATTATCCACCATGGGCACGCGGAGTAATCAGAGAGATGGGATTAGACTAAATATCGGGTGACTGAACTCGCCCGTTATGACGATTGGGAAGCCCGACTTTCCACCTATCTCGATCGCGTAAGAGAAGAGCCCTTTAAGTGGGGATCGCACGACTGCGCGCTCTTCGCCGCTGATTGCGTCAAGGCGCAAACCGGCATCGATCCCGCCGAATCTTTCCGCGACCAATATAGCACTCAGCACGGAGCCGCGATGGCGCTCCGCGAACACGGCGCTGGCACGCTTCTCAAGACAATGAAGACGTGGTTCGGCGAGCCGATCAACGTCCACTTCGCAAAGCGTGGCGATCTCGTCATGCTCAACGCTACGACCACCGGTGTTTGTGTCGGTCGATATAGCTATTTCGTCGGTCGCGAGCAGGGCGTTGAGGGGCTTACGATCCAACCAACGGCGTCGTGCCGATACGCCTTTCGCGTGCCTTTCGAGGCATCCGAATGAGCAAGGTCGTAAAGGTCATCGCGCTCGTTGTGATCGCGGTCGCGGTGATCGTCTTCGCGCCTCAGATCGCGGGCTTTCTCGCTACTACCTTCGGCGGTGCTGCGGTTTCGGCGGCGACGATCGCGGCCATTACCTCGACCATCGTTGGTATTGGTCTGAGTATCGGCCTGACTGCGATCGGCACCCTTTTTCGAAAGAGTGCGAGCCTCAGCCAGTCAATGGCAGATCGCCTCAATACGACTGTTGTTCCGACTGCACCGAGGAAGATTGTCTTTGGCCGAACCGGTGCCGGTGCCGATGTCCGATTCTTCGAAACATATGGCTCGAAGAAAGATCGCTATGTTCAGGTCATCGCGCTTGCCTCCCACAAGCTGAACGCGATCCGCGAAGTCTATTTTGAAAACGACCTTCGTTGGTCGGGTGGCGCTCTCGTCAACAACACAAAGAGCGGGCTCGGTTATATCCGAGCCGTCACCGAGGGTGCGCCGGGCAATGGGCAGGCAAGTGGTAGCGGCGGTTACTGGACCGTAGCCTGCACCTTCACCGGCTGCGGCTATATCGTCGCCGACTTCAAGCTCGACAATGAGGCATGGCCGCAGGGAATTCCCAGCCGCATCACGACCGTGGTCGAGGGCTGCCCGCTCTATGATCCACGCCAAGACAGCACTCGTGGCGGTAGCGGCTCGCACCGGGCTGAAGACCAATCCACGTGGCAGTTCACCAGCGGCTCGGTCGAGATCGGCCGGAACCCGGCGCTTGCACTTCTCACCTACCTGATCGGCTATAGGATAAACGGTCGCCTCGCGTGGGGAATGGGCGTCCCGGTTGCGTCGATCGACCTCGATAATTTCCGCCTCTACGCCAACATTTGCGAAGAGCGCGTCGCCGTTGCGGGCGGGGGCACCGTCCAGCGCTACACCGGCGATGGCATTGTCTCGACCTCGGATACCTTCGAGACCGTCATCAATGCGCTCACCGCTGCGATGGGCTCGTGCAAGCTCACCGACGTTGGTGGCCGCTATTGCCTGATCGGTGGTTACGACGACAGCCTCGGACCCATCCAGTCATTCGACGAGAACGATCTCGTCGGCGGTATTGGCTCGCCAACTCCCTACAATTGGGTGCCCGCTGGCCCAACGCGCGAAACCTACAACGTGGCGCGTGGCCGCTTTGCCGATCCTGCCCAGCTTTACCAGTTGGCGGATTGGGGATCGATAGAGACCAACGATTTGCCCGATGGCATTCCGCGCGTTCTCACGCTTGATCTCGGGTTCGTCAACCGGGCCGAGACTTGCCAGCGCATAGCCAAACAGTTCCTCGCGCGTGAAGCCAAAACACCCGGCTTTTTCAGCGCTGTCTTCGGGCCGAAAGCATTCGCGGTTCAAGTCGGAGACTTGTGCACTCTGAGCCTTCCCTCGCAGGGTTGGAACAACAAACTCTTCCGCGTGCAGGAACAGCACGAGGTGCACGATATGATCTACCAGATGACACTTCGGGAAGAGTCACCTGAAGTCTACGCGTGGGACAAGGATGAGGCTTTAGTTCTGCCTTCGAACCTGCGTCCACCGGGTTACGATCCAAGTCTTCTGATCGCGGTCGATGGACTCACCGTGACGAGCACCACCTATCAAGGCGTCGCCTAAATATCGGGTGAGCCAAGTATCAGAAATAATCGTCAAATGGACGCCGGAAGCATCAGGTCGCGTATCTTCGATCCAGATTCAGAGCCGCATCGCGGGCACGCAGGAATGGACTGAACAAGCCGGTTCATTTGATCCCAAGATTGGCGAATTCCGTTTCACATCGAACGCTCCCGCGACCGATGTTGAAGTGCGCGTCCGCTATCGAATGCTCGACGGAATTTATTCGGGTTGGAGCACAGATCACGTCGTAACCGCGCCCGCTGGTGTAATCATAGGCGAGGATGTGCTGAACGGTGATGGCACCGTTTGGGTGCCCCCGGCGATCGATCTCACTGAAGTTCAAAGCCTCATTGATACGGCTAAGGCCGATCTTGAGGCCAACCTCGCCGATGTCGCGAGCGATGTCGTTGATGCGAAGGATGAGGCGCAGCAGGCCCGCACCGATCTCGCCGCTGAAGTTACTCGCGCACAGGGCGCGGAAGGCGCGCTCAACACCTCGATCGTCTCCGCGCAAACGACCGCAGACGGCGCGGTCACGCTGATCAACGATAAGGTCACGCTACTCACCAACGCAGATACCGCACTGGCCAACCGTTCCGCGACGCTTGAGGCCCAGATGGCGGGCACGCAGGCGAGCAATCTCTCGTCCCGCATCTCTACCGTTGAGACGGCCACGACCGATGGGCGCTTTGCCGCTGCGTCACGCGCGACGGCCCTTGAGGCTCAGCTTGCAGGCACGCAGTCGAGTGCGCTGCAAACCCGCATCTCAAATGAAGAGATCGCCCGGACTGGCGCAGATACGACGCTTGGAAACCGGGCCAGCGCGCTCGAAAGTCAGATGGCGGGCACGCAGGGTAGCGCTTTGCTCACCCGGATCAGCACCGAGGAAACCACTCGCCTAAGCGCCGACACCGCATTGGCCAATCGGTCCAGCTTGCTTGAGAGCACGATCGGCGCAGCGAGCGGGGCATTGAACGCAAACCCTGCCTTCAGCGTCTGGGACAGCGCCAGCGGGCTTCCGTTCGGCTGGGCTTGGTGGACTCCCACGACCCTCACGCGGATCGCGAGCCCCTCCAACGCTGGCGGCTACATTGCCCGCATCGTGACCACCACCGCAGAGGGCGGTTTCTTCCAGACGGTCGCGGGGCTGAATGCGGGCGACTGGTGCGTGATCGATGTCACGGCTTCGCTACAGGGCGGCACGTGGCAGGGGGCAGGCGTCACCATGAGTGGCGTCCAGAATTTCAACTTCGCCGCGCTCGCCGATGTCGCAGGCACCGTGTCGTCGTCGAAGTCGGGTGTTCGACGCTGGTCGTTCCTCTTCCAGACTGATGGCTCTGCGAACTTCCATCCAATGGCGAATTGGAGCGGGTTCGGCACGACCACGGCCAAGACGATCGACTTCTATCGTTGCTCGATCCGACCGGCCACGGCTGGCGAAATCGCGGCACAGAAGGCCAACACTGATATCGGAACGCTGACTTCGCGCATCTCGACCGAGGAAACTACCCGCAGCAATGCCGATAGCGCTCTTGCGACGCGTGCCAATGCGCTTGAGGCACAGATGTCAGGCACGCAGGCGAGCAACCTCTTGTCGCGCATTCAGACCGTGGAAACCGCTACTACTGATGGACGCTTCGCGACCGCATCAAGGGCGGCAACTCTTGAAGCCCAGATGGCAGGCACGCAGGCGAGCAATCTTTCATCGCGAATCTCGACCGTAGAAACTGCAACTACTGATGGTCGCTTCGCGGCGGCATCGAGCCTGTCATCCCTTAGTAGCTCAGTTGGTGGATTGGCTTCCACCGTCTCAACGCAGGGAAGCACGATCGCCGATCTTCAAGGGCGTGCCGCCGCTTATTGGTCTGTGCAGTCGGTGGCCGGTAGTGGCCGCGCGCAGCTTACCGTTCACGCTGATGCCAACGGCGGCGGTGGCGTCGATATCGTCGGCGATGTGAGGATCACTGGCTCTTCATCGACCGGCACCACACTGATTACCGGAAACGGCATCTTTGGCTTCTACGCCAACGGCGTTCCGGCCTTTAAGCTGGGTCTTATCTGATGGCGCAGGGCCTTCAGCTATTCGACACCAACGGCTTCATGTTCCTCGATACGGACTCGTCCGTCGCGTGCGTTCTCGGTTCGGTCGTGGTCGGTGGATCGGATCAGACGCAGAGTGGCAGCTTCACTGATTTGAAGCTCTCGCTCGGTCGCCCGTTTGCGGTGGTGACATCGGTCGAGGTGAATTCCTTCATCGGCTACAAGGTCAACGTATCGATCTCGGGAACTACCGTGTCGTGGAGTTTCCCCGCGAATACCGGTAGCAATCCATATCCGCGCTGCCGGTTCATCTACGGACTGAGGTGATCGGCGGGTAGGTAAATACTGGATGTCAGTCGTATTCCAGACCTTCCGCCCGGATGGCACTCTTCAGCTTGATTCCACGATCCCGCCTTTCTGCTTTCACTCGAAGGCAACCGTTACCACCGTTTCCACTACCGGCTTTTCCCCACATTGGTCGAATTCATCGCCGTCGAGCGCGTTGATTCCGATGACATATGATGCCGATGAGTTGATCGCGGTGCAGATGCCGACCGGCTATGGTTATGCGCGCTATGCCGATCTTCAATACCCCGGAAGTAGCACGTGGTATCATATCTACCACACCGATGCGCCGGTTGGATCGACCGTCACCTATTACAAGTTCGTAAGAGGCACCGACCTTGCGACCGCCTCACATCCAGTTGGTCTCGAACTCTTCAACGAAGCTGGGGTGCGAACCTACGCATCGTCCATGAGGCCCGCCATCATCACCGGTATGGCGAGTAATGTTGGAACGGTCACGACCATGACCGCTGGCAGGTCATATGCCTCGATCGCGCCATCTCTGGCGGGGCACGAGCGGTATTATTTCGACGGTAGCAGCGCGCCGATCGAGAACGACAAAGGGCAGATAATTGGCTGGGAATATTACGGATACTCAGACAGTAAGTTGTATGGCGTTCGGTGGAACAACAGCTATACGGCTGAACTTGTAGGCGTCTCGTTCAGCGACATGAACATCAGCGCAGGCTCGCCGCAGCCCTCATATTCTGAGTTCTTCAACATTCCGATCAGCGACGTGATGTATCTCGATGTGACGGGGCTTTGATCTCCAAGATGATGTTCCGCAGCATCACGAAGCGCGTGGAGTAGGGCGCTCCGAATAAATACATCCATGGGTAATCAGGTAATCACCGCAGACACTATCTCGGTCCATGGACGTGGCTCGCTTCAACTTCCTTTCAAGCTCACCCGGAACGGTGAGCAATTCGATCTATCGACGTTGACGTTAGCATTCGAAGTCGATGGCATCCCTCTTATTGGGACGGTGGTCGCTGATCCGGGCGACCCGAAGGGAATCTTGATCCAACTGACAGGCGATCAGGTCGCCAAGTTGACAAAGCCCGGCACCCGCTTTGCGCTGCGAAACACCACCGTGGCCAACTTTCCCGACGTTTTGTGGGACGGGAAGATCAAGATGTTCGGCTACGCCGATGATCCTGATGCGACGGAGGACGCATAATGTCCGTTAATGTCGATCAGACCACTTTCACCGTCATCGCTTCGTTGGACAGCAACGAAGTTTCGTTGGTTGAGGAACGTCCGACCATCAGCGTCGTGAATGGCGGCGAAGAAGTCGTCATCACAGACATGCGCGGGCCGCCCGGTGCCAACGGCTCGGACGGTGAAGATGGGGCCACGCCCCAACTTCGCAGTAGCGGGGGCTACATTCAGACCAGCACGAACGGTATCAACTGGACCAACCTTGTTGCCCTGTCCGCGCTGACCGGTGCCAAGGGCGATAAAGGCGAGGCGGGCAATACGCCCGATCTTCGGCTCAGCGGCGACTATATCCAGTTCAGTCTCGATGATGGAGCGACGTGGGCGAACCTGATCCAGCTTGCCGAAATTCAGGGTCCTCGCGGTGCGCAGGGCCCGGATGGCCATACGCCACAAATCAGGATCGCCGATGGCTACATTCAGGTTCGCTACTTCGTCGAAGATGAAGAGATCGAATATGAATGGGTCAACCTGATTGCGTTGGCTGATCTCAAGGGCGTCAAAGGTGACAAGGGCGATCGCGGTGACGATGCGGTTATCCCGGCCAATGTTGTCACGACTGACGGCGCGAGCTTCACCGGATCAGTAACCAGCGGAGGTAGCTTCTCTGCCGCTGGTTTACTCTACTCCGGGTCGAGCGGTAATTTCGGCGAGGTTCAGCTTGTCGCGTCCGACATCGCGAACGCGCAATCATTTTCGATGCGGCAAGGTATTATCGGCCAGTCAAACGGGGGCTGGTCCCTCCGCGATCTAACCAACGGCGCGGACCGCATCGAAGTTCAGCCATCGGGAAACGTCAATATACCGGGCGCTCTCTCTCAGGCAGGTAATCAAGTCTGGCACGCGGGCAACTTTGTCCCCGGCGATTATGCTCCGCTTTCGGGAGCCGCCTTCACCGGGGCATTAGGATCGCCTGCATACTATACGGGCGACACCAATGCAGTTTTCGCTTTCAATGGCGGCAATCCTGTCCTCGGGTTCGATAGCGGCGACTACCTCGATTACCAGCGCGGTTCGAACCAGTTTCGTTGGGTCATCGGCAACACTCAGGTTGCATCGCTGAATGCTGGTGGCCTGACACTCGGCGGCGCGGCCACCATTCAAGGAAAAACCAATCTCGCCGCGTCTACAAGCTCGGGTGCATCGCTCAACGTCCCAACCGGCACGGCTCCAAGCTCACCCGTGGAAGGCGACATCTGGCGCGACAGCACCGGGCTTTATCTCCGCAAGTCGGGCGCTACGCGCAGCATCTTGACGAACGATGCTGCGACCATGGCCGGGCGCTTTGTCACCTCCGCGAGCACTACTGGTGGCGCGGGCCTGAATATCCCGCATGGCACCGCGCCGACCACGCCTTCAAACGGTGACGTTTGGACAACCTCGGCGGGTGTCTTCGCGCGCGTCAATGGCGTGACCAAGCAAATCGACGGCGCTACCAGCAACTTCACGTCGAAAGTCAATTTCGCGGCACCGACGACATCAGCCGCGTCGATCAATCTCGGTGTCTCATCGAACACGCCAAGCGCGCCCATCAACGGTGATGTGTGGATGGATGACTTTGGTCTGAACTACATGGTCTACGATACCGTTTATCAGGTGCCGATCTCGGCTGCGGTCCCTTACTTGAGCAATACGTGGACGAACGCCAACACCTACAATGGCCCCTCGGGCAGGATTGTTCTCGCGGGTGTCTCGGGTGGTAAGGGCCGCCTCAATATCGGTTCGGCCACCGCTGGCCCGGCTCTGCCCGATGCTGGTGATATCTGGGCGCAGTCGAACGTCCTGAAGTATCGGAAGGGCTCGACCACCGTTGATATTCTCACCAGTGATCTTGCGATCGGTGGACTCAAGACTGGCACGCTCAACACGGCATGGAATCCTACCAACACGCTTGTCTACAGCTTCGGCATCAACAAACGGATCGAGATCGACGCGAGCGGCACGTCGAGTATGGCTGGCTACAACTACGTGTTCACCTCGGATGACACTGGCGTAACCGATGGTGACAGCTTCGAGATCGTGTTTAGGAACCTTCAGAACGCCGTCTCGATGCGCGTCAACGGAGCCGCCTACATCGCAAAGAGCACCACCGGCAACGGCACTGTGCGGGCGGTATATGTCACCGATCATTGGGTTTATCAGTGGATGGCTGCGCCGCCGACATCGTGAGGCGGGCCCGTGACGACAGGCGGTGGATAGTGCCCGGAGGATAAATATCCTCATGAAATCGATCCTCAGCGCCGCGAAGTCGGCTTTCGACCTGCTTGGCAACCCGAAGACCAAGAACGTTCTTTTGCTCGTTCTCGCGCTCGCCAGCGCTTTTGGCGTGCTGGCTCCGGAGACTGCCACGAGCTTGCGCGACGCAGTGACCGGGTTCGTCCTCTAATGGCCTCTGACAGCACTCCGGTTGAGATGCGCGATCTTCTCATTCGTCTCGATGAGAAAGTTCAGAACGGCTTTGCCTCGATCACCACGCAGCTTTCACAGATCAGCCAGCAACAGGCCGATCACGATCGCCGCATTCACGCGCTTGAGATCGAGGTGTCAGATCGTCCGCATTACAAGGCGGAATTCCGGAAAGTGCAGGACGATCAATCGGACCTGTCCAAGACGGTTGAGCGCATGATGACCACGGTAAATGTCGGCAAATGGGTGGTCGGTCTGCTTGGTGTTGGCGGCGTCGGCGCAATCGTGAAAACGATCCTCGGACTGTGAGCTACGCGGCGGTCAGGTCGCCAGCCAGCCCGAACATGCCACCTTTCGGTAGGAAGGAGCCCGATTGCAGCGCGGCGAGCACTGCGGAGGCTCGATGCTGCATTAGGGCGTCGGTGATCTCTTTTAGCCTCAGCGTGAGCCGATCCATCTCGGCATAGTGCCCATCGAAAATTTCATCCGTCCAAAGCTCTTCTGGGAGATCGAGCTTCCCCTTCGCCCTCACAAGATGGAACTCCACGCCGTCTGCGTGGGGGAGGAAGATGTTATGCGCGAGGATGTTTCGTTTCTCCGTCATCGTCACGACCGATTTCAGGTCCTTCCGGGCCTCCTTTAGCCAATCGTCTTCGGTAATGGGACGCATGTTCAGCGCGGTTTGCACGATGTAAATCTTGCCCCGCATATCGATGTTGCTCGTGACGACGAGCCCTTCGAGATTTTTCATTTCGAGCAGGCGCGTGAGCATGTTGTTCAACGCCGTTTCCATGCCCGCGAAGTGAAGCAGGAACTGGCCTACCGCGAGATATGCCTTTTGCTCGCGCGTCATATTCGGTGCGTAATGCGGCATTTGCCTTAGCTCTTCGTGACGGTGCCCGTCAGCGCGGGCACGTTTCCGGTATTGATCCAGTTCCAAATGATCGGGTCCAAGGAGCCTCCCATCTGTGTTGGGATCGCGTGTGTCAGCAGAAATGGCGAACCGTCGAACAATCCCCGAAACATCTCGGAGAGCGGACCCGTCATCTCTGTGCTCTTCAACACATAGGTTCCAAGGAAGGGACTATACCATCCGAGCACCCGGCGGCTTTCCTTGATCAGGGTGAGCAACTGCGTGCCCGTCACCCGAGCATCGATGGGATTGTAAGAGAGGACATAGGTGTAAATCATTGCGTCCCATCCCTCAGAGCCGGGTTTGTCCCGAGGTTGCCGTTCTCGATGGTGACTTGTTTGATTTGGTCGCCATCACGGACGGCCAGTTGCGAAAGCGCCATCTTAGCTTCGACGTGCTTCTCATTTTGAAGCCTGTCCGGATCAGTCAGGGTGAAGTAACTAATTTGGATGATGGCCAAAATTAGCGGGGCGAGCGCCGCGACGACAAGCGCGACCTGTGTCCAGCCCTGAGCCCAATGCGCCGCCACGAGAAATGATGGCGTGCAGATTAGCGCTAAGACCAGTGTAGGATTTAGCGCACTGCTTGTGGTGATTGAGCGCTGAGCGCCCGCTACTGTCCCCTGCATTCCCCAACTATGCATGTTGGCCAAGGCATTCACAACCGGGCACGCTGCCAGCCATTCACACAATCCACAACGCGCTGGTGTTCCCGCTTCGTTCTTTTGAGCGTATATCGGGCCCTATGTCGATTCGCCCCGATCCCGCCGATATGGCCTCCGCGATCCTCGCCGCACCGGGCTGGTGCCGTGTCGGGATAACCGTCGATAACGAGCGCATGCGTGAGCGTGCGGCGCTGGAATTGGCGCTGTCGATCGCGGAGCATCTAAACCCGCCTCCGAAAGACGCAGCGGATCAGCTTCCATTAGCGTTCTGAGGTGGGCGCGAATGTTCGCTTTCGCCAACTCTCCGACTTCCAGCGCAACAAGGCGAACTTGTTCGTTGAGTGTCGAGCCTGCCCAAATTGCTCGGTGCTCGATACCGACAAGGTTGTTCGGTGGTTCTGGTGCCATGGTTGGAATCAGGCGCTCGAAGTTGTTGGCGGGCACATGCGGTGCAGAATTTGCCGGGGCCGCCCCGGTCGCATCCGCCCCACGCCACAGCCGCCGACAAACCCAGCATGGATGCAGCACGAATATGAGTGGGGCCGCTTGGTGAAGCGGCTTCGGAATTGGTGAAAGGAATGTCCGATGTTCGCTGACCCGGAGAAGGAACGCGCCGACTACTCGAAGCGCCTGTTCGACAAAGTGCTCGATCTTGTGATTGGCATGGACGGCGATGGGACCGGCGCTGGCGGCTTCGTGCGTCCAGATATCATCCGCACTGTTCTCGCCGATGTGGCTGCGGTGGTGGATTGCAACACGCAGGTGGCGAAAGGCCCCAGCGACCGCCGCAAGTTCGCCAACGAGATGGCGAAGCGCTACGAAGAGATGTCCAAATCAATTGAGACTTCGGGCGCTATGAGCGCTTGGCCTGCCGCAACCCCGGTGCCCGACAAGGACAAGGCGAACTGAGCCGATGAACCGGCAATCGTTCTGGTTCCTCACTGACAGCGCCGTCCGCGTCGAATTTCACATTCGCGAGGATCGCGACGGGCTCACGCTCGACAGCCTCTTCAACCCTCGCCGCGACCCGGACACCACGACGTTCGAAAGCGCTGAGGAAATGGCCGATGCCATGGAAGAGCGGGTCACGAGCCACATGAAAGAGAGCGGCGCAACACTACGCCTAATCCGCTATCGGCACGATGCCTCGCCGATCACCAACGCGCACCTTGCGCGCTATGCCGTGCCGCTTCTCCACCAACCCGATGGCTCTCAGTGATAGCTATCGGCGGCTTTTGAGCGTTAGCCAGATGTCCGTTCCGATGATCGCCAGCAGCGCAACGGCGAAGAGCACGTTGCAAACCGTCTCGATCATTAATCAAGGGCCATAAGCTGAGATGGATAGGCACACGCCAACCCGAGCACATCGTCGAGCGGAGCGCTAAGCCAGCGGTCGAAATCCTCATCATGGAGGACCACCGGGCATGCCTTGGGATGGATCGCACCAACCACATGATTGGCCGGATCACCATCATAGCCACAGGTGAGGAATGCGAAGCGCGGGCCCGTCTCAGTCGGTCGCCAGATGCCCGCGAATGCCGCGATCGGCCTCGATGGCACCGAGAACCAATAGGGTCGCTTTTTCTTCGTCACCGGATCGGGCTCAACGGACCATTCTTGGAAGCTGGTGAAGGGCACCAAGCAACGACGATCGGGATTGGTGATCGCTGAGCGCCAGAATGACGATGTGTAATTGCGGACATTCACAACGTCCTTTTGACCGGCCTGCCAATGCGGGAAGCCCCAATGCATTCGATCCAGCACCCGGCCAGCGTCGCCATTGCGCGCTACCCAGCCCTCGCGGCTGGGGGAGACGTAATCCTTCTCCATCTCGACCGCGCTGAATGCGTCATCGTTGGCGCGGAGATACGCGGCGATCTCGGAGCGGCGGGCGTTGAGACGGTAGAGATTGCACATTGTGAGCCGTCCTATTTCGGCTGGGCATCAGAACCAAAGGCGTCCCTCACGGCGATGAAGACCAGTCCAGATGCGGAGCTATCCAACATCTGCGGGTGCGACTTGAGATAGTTCAACACAATGAGTCGAACCTGACTGACCGTCACGCTTGAGCGAACTGCGGGCTTGAAACCGGGCGGGACGACCTTGGCACTTTCCATGCTGGTGATCATATCCAGTGCCCCCGTGATGTAGCCATCACACACGGCATAGTCGGCCATTTTGTCGGACTCGCACATCCTCAAGAGATCGTTGCCAGTAACCCAAGTCGCATTAGCGGGCGCTGCCGCACAGCCCGCAATAATTGCAGCAAACAACCACTTTCGCATCTGTCCCCCTTCGATTTGGTCGCCGGTCACATGACGGATTAGCGAGCGCGACGGTTCTTAGAGGGAACACGACTCGCCGCCAAGGAGTCGCGCATTCATGGCCTCGATCATGACCACCGCTGAGATGGAGGATTTGCTCGCCACGCTGCTTGAGGGCGCGGCGGGCAACACTGCCGATCACTGGCGGAAAGCGTTGGGGCCGATCGAGAAGCTGCCCACGCACATCGCAGTTCGCTGCAACTGGCGGGTATCACCCAAGGGCTCGAAGCGCGACCTCGACGCCATCAACCGGACCATGGATCGCGGGCAGCTTCTGAGCATTGCTCTCGATCCAAGCGCGGATGCGTTCCACACGCTCAGCCTCAGTCTCGATCAGGAACCCCTCGCTCGATAGCTCTTCCTCGCTGACGAGCAGGCGCAAGCCGTGGCGCTTGCTGATCGCGCGGGCGATCGAGAGTGCTTCGAGGCCCTCACTGGTGAGATACTCGAACACCGAGCCGTCACCGCCATCGGGCGGATTGAAATCATATTGGTCAGCGATGAAGGTGCCCGCCGACTTTATGCGGACGCGAAAGGCAAACATTCGTTCGGTCAGATCGAGGCCGATCCGCTTCCAATCAATATCCTCGGGATAGGCATCGAGATCGGGCAGGCCGCCCCAATCAACGCCAGCGTGCCCATCGCTCGAAATGAACGTGTCCTTGTCCCCTCGACGCGTGGCGCATTGCTCGAAATAGTCCAAGAGGAAGGTCACCGCATACATGGCGGAAAGCTTCGCGTTCTCCCTCCGTCCAATCCAATCACGCCATTGCGTGATGCCTTGGTTGAGCAGCGTGGCGAGCACCGTTGAGGTCGCCACCGCGAGTAGAAATGATCCCATAATCGCCCCTCCCTCGCGATGGGTAGCACGGTGACGATTTCACTTGAAAGCCGCACATTTCTCGACCGGATCGACCTCCACGTCGAGGTCCAGCCGGTGACCGCGGCGGACCTGGTGCTCGACCGGCGGGCGGAGACGTCGGCCGAAGTCGCGGTGCGGGTGGCCGAGGCGCGCGGGGTGCAGGCCGCGCGCTATCGAGGCATGGCCGCGCGGACCAATGCCGAGGCGGAGGGAGATGTGCTGACCGATCACGCAACTCCCGACGAGGCCGGCCGCAAGCTGCTCGCCCAGGCGGCCGAGGCCATGCGGCTATCGGCGAGGGGCTACACCCGCGTGCTGCGCGTGGCGCGGACGATTGCCGACCTGGCGGGTGCCGAAGGGGTGGGGCGCATCCATGTCGCGGAGGCGCTGAGCTATCGGCGGCAGGCACCGCGGAGCTGATTGCCGGTATCGGCGCGGTGGGATAAGGGCGGCGCATCGCCAAGGCGGATCGACTTGAGAAGATGGACCTGCGCCGCGGGGAGCTCGAGATGGAGTATCGGGCCGAGCTGATCGCGGCGCTGGAGGTCACCGCTTCCGGTAAATGGGGCCTGTTCGATCACAACGGCGACCGCTGGACCCGCGCGGCGATCGCGCCCGTCATCGCCAATCTGGCGGAGATCGGCGAAGGGATCGACAAGCTGCGCGAGCAACTTGGCCTGGAGCCGTTCGAACTACAACAGCGCTTCCTCGCGGCGCGCGGGCCGGTCGGCGCCGATGCGGTGGGCGAGCCCAAACAGGCCAAGGCGTGGCTCGACACGCTGGCGCGCGAGGATGCCGACAGCTGAGATCAGTGGCCCGGCGCAGGAGCCGCCTTGATCCATGCCGCCATCGCCTCGATGAACTCGCTCGAGACCGGGCGCGTCCAGCGATATTCCTCGAAGGTCATTTTGCCTTCGCCTTCCTGCATGATGTGGTTGAGCTTGGGAAAGCGCCGCATCGTGACCCCGGGCAGGTTTGCCACGGGTTGCCAGGCCAGCCAGTCGGACTCGGTGATCAGATAGTCGCGGTCGCCATGCGCGATGAACACCCGGCCGCCGCGCGCGGACAGCGTGCGTACCTGCTCGACCGGCTGGATCGCCGCGAGCGTCCGCCACACTTCCACGGGCGATCCGTGGATGACTTCCTTCGGGTCGCTCTCCGGCGTGATCGCGTTGATCCGCTTGCCGTTCTCGATGACCTGCTCGGCACGTGCGCGTTCCTTGTCATCCTTGGCGATGCTCAGGCCGTAGGTAGCCTGCTCGATCAGGACATCGCCGATCCGGCGGGGCGATCCGGCCATTATGAACGCCCCGGGCAGGTCGTTGCGGTTGGCGATCGTGGCCGCGAGCGTGGCGCCCATGCTGTTGCCGAACACATAGATGCGCTTCGGATCGACGCCGGCGGCAGTACGCAGATAGGCGGCGGCGCTCGATGCGTCCTCGATATATTCCTCATCCAGCGTCGGCTTGCGTCCCAATGCCTTGAACGCCGCGGCATGCTGGGTCGGACGCTTGTTGAAGCGGATCGAGGCGACGCCGCGCGCCGCCAGCCCCCAGGCGATGTCGCGGAAGATCGTGCTGCCGCCGACGTTCAGATCCATCGATCCTGGCCCGGATCCCGGGACAAGCACGAATGCGGGGTGCGGCCCGGACCCTGCCGGCATGGTCAGCATCGCATCGACCGCCCATTCTCCCTGTCCAAGCTTGATCGGCGTCTCGACGACGCCGGGGGCGAGGGTGATGGCCGCGGGTTGCGCCATTGCCGGAGCGATAAGGGGCGCGAGGATCAGCCCTGCGCTCAATATTGCCAGCTTCAGCCATCGTTGCATTGGACGCTCCCTGGGGCGATTTGGTCGTGCCGTTCGCGGGATCACCTAGCATGACCCGCCGCGGGAGCGCAGGCTGCAGGTCCGTCTTCGTCGCACGGCGGTCCGCTTTGGTCGCGCCCTGGCCGGTGGTCCGCTGGCAGGCAGCACGCAATAGCGGCTGGAAATCCCGCGTGGCTGTTCCTATAGCGGCGCTTCGATGCCCGGTCCGAGTGCCGGAACGGCATGCGGGTGTGGCGGAATGGTAGACGCAGCGGACTCAAAATCCGCCGTTGGCAACAACATGTCGGTTCGAGTCCGACCACCCGTACCATCGAAGCCGGCCGAGGCGATTGCGCCTCGCTGCTGCCTCAGATATTGCTAATCATTCGCAACCTGTGCCCGCATAAAAGGCCTGTCGAATGAAGCGCTTGCCGCATGGATGAGGGACAGGGCAGGCCGGGCAGCCGGCTGACGCGGCCGATGTGGATCGTGCTGGGTTTCGTCTTCGTCGCGCTGGGCTTCATCGGCGCGCTCCTGCCGCTGATGCCGACGACGATCTTCCTGATCCTGGCCGTAGGCTGCTTCGCGCGCTCCTCGCCCCGGCTGGAGACCTGGCTGCTCACCCACAAGCGCTTCGGCCCCACGCTCGTCGCCTGGCGCGAGGAGGGAGCGATCCCGCCGCGTGCCAAGATGTTCGCCTGTGGCGGCATCGCGCTCGGCTATGCGATCTTCTGGTGGGGGGCGCGGCCCTCGCTCTGGGTCGACCTTGTCGTCGCGCTGGTGATGGGTGGTTGCGCGGCCTTCATCCTGAGCCGGCCTTCGCCGCGGCCGCGCGATCCCGCCCAATAAAAAACCGGCGCGGAACCCGAAGGTGCCGCGCCGGTGAGGACGGAGGTAATAAAGGCTGGGGTCAGAGCTTCAGGCGCGCACCGAACAGGATCGTGCGGCCGAAGTGGTTGTACTCGTAGTTCCGGTTCGCGGCGGTGTCGGTGTAGCGATCGCGATAGGCGTCGGTGAGGTTGGTGCCCTCGACCGAGAGCTCGATCCACTCGGTCAGCTTGTAGCGCACCGAGGCATCGACATTGGTGATCGCGTTATAGCCTTCGAACACGTTGCCCGTGCCCGAGCCGGCATCGACATAGGGCCCGCGATAGCTGACCGAGGCACGCGCGCTGAACTTCTTGTCCTCATAATAGAGCGTCGCGTTGAAGGCCTTCTTCGACACGCCGTAGAGCGTCGACGAGAACACCTTGTTCGGCAGGGTGAGCGAGCCGTTGGCGTTGACCGCGGTGGCTGGCGCCGACTGGCTGTAGTTCGCCGTCGAATCGATGAAGGTGACGTTGGCGATGCCGCCGAAGTTCTTCAGGAAGCCCGGCAGGAAGCGGAACGGCGCCTGGATGGCGATTTCCATGCCCTTCAGCGAGGCACCTGTGCCGTTGATCGTCGTCACCACGGTCCAGATCGGCTGGGCCTGCTGCGCCGGGTTCAGGTAGGCCGGCGACGAGGCGGCGAGCACCGAGGCGGGCAGGCCGGTCGACGTGAAGGTCTGGCCCGTCAGCGTGGCGCTGACCGGGAAGCTCTTCACGTCCTTCTTGAACAGTGCGACCGAGAAGATCGACTGCGGCGCGAAATACCATTCGGCGGCGACGTCATAGGCCGTGGCGCGGAACGGATCGAGGTTCGGGTTGCCGAACGACACGCGGTAGTTGAAGCCGTCGGCCGAACCGCCCGGGGTCAGGCTGCCCAGCGTCGGGCGCGTCATCACGTCCGAAATGGCGCCGCGCAGGATGATGTTGTCGGTCGGGAACAGCGCGAGGTTCATCGAGGGCAGCCAGTCGGCATAGTCGCGCTTCACCGTGACCGGCAGCGTGCCGTTGATGCCGGTCGAGCTCTGATCGGTATGCGCATAGCGGATGCCGGCGTTGAGCGCATAGCGCAGGCCGAGCAGCTCGCCCTTGGCGTCGAACTGGAGATAGCCGCCCTTCACTTCTTCGGTGACGTTGCGGTTGTTGCCGACGTCGAGCAGCAGCGGACGGTTGTAGAGCCCGGTATAGGCCGCTGCGGCGTCGATATTGGCGATCACCCAGCTGGTGGTGGTGCCCGCCGGCTGGCCGGCATTGCCGAGATTGACCAGCTCGGTCAGCCCTGCGGTGGCCGGGAAGCCATAGACCGCCGTCGGGCCGAAGGTCGCGGTGGTCGAGCAGGTGAGCGTCTTGAGCACCAGATCGAGGCCGCCATTGCCGCACACCGCGGTGTCGCGCTGGAAGGCCGTCACTTCATAGTCGAAGCGGCGATAGACACCGCCCGCCTTGATCTGGAAGCCTTCGGTCACGTCCCATTCGGTACGCAGCTGCGCGGTGCGGAACTTGTTGGTGACGTTCGACGGGCGATCGCGGATCTCGGCGAGCTGGAAGTTCGCGGGATCGGTCACGCTGGTGCCGAACGTCAGCACCGGGCTCTGCATGTTGGTATAGTCGTAGTGATAATTCTGGGCGTCGCGATCATCGAGGACGATCGTCGTCTCGACCGGAATATCGGCACTCGACTTGGACAGGCCGCCCATCAGGGTGAAGCGGAAGCTGTCGCCCAGCTCCTGATCCCAGCTGCCGCCGATCTGGTAGAATTCGGTGTCCGACTTGCGGAGATAATGCTCGGTGCGGACCCAGGCGTCGTTGAGCGTCGCCGAGATCATGTTGTTGTTGCTGTCGTAAACCGGGTTCACGACATTGATCGAGCGCTCGTTCGAACGCATCAGCACTTCGAGCCACTTCTCCTCGCGGGTTTCCTTGAACCGCGAATAGAGGCCGTCGATCGAGATCTTGGTGGCGTCGCTCGGTGCCCACTGGACGCTGCCGGTGAGGCCCAGGCGCTCGCGGTCGTGGCGGACGCTGCCATAGCGCGGGATGCGCGGGTGGAAGGCGAGCGCGGCCTGCGAGCAGGCGGCGCTGGGCACATAGGTGCCGCCCGAGTTGGCGGTGGTCCAGCAATTGGTGCCACCCACCTGATCGAAGGTCGCCTGTGCCCAGCGCACCGAATTGTTGCCGAGCTCGAGATTGTCGGTCTTCGAATAGGCGCCCGAGATCGAGGCGCCGAAGGTGCCGTCCGGCGACTTCCACGAGAGCAGGCCGGCGAAGCGCGGGCCCCAGTTCTTCGACAGGTCGTTATAGCTGGCCTGCGCCGAGCCGACGAAGGTGAAGCCGTACTTGCCCGCCAGCGGATTGCCGGTGTTCAGGTCGACGACCGCGCCGAGCGAGCCTTCGTCGAGCGAGGCCTCGGCGGTCTTGTGGACGACCAGCGAGCTGAACAGCTCGGAAGCGAAGACGTTGAAGTCGAAGGCGCGGTCGCGGTTGGCCGAGGCGCCGTCGGTGGAGGTGGCGACGGTCTCGAGGCCATTGACGCGGACGCGGGTGAACTGCGCGCCGAGACCGCGAACGGTGATCGCGCGGCCTTCGCCGGCGTCACGCTGGATCGAGATGCCCGGGATACGCTGCAGCGATTCCGCGAGGTTCTGGTCCGGGAACTTGGCGATATCCTCGGCGACGATCGCGTCGACCGAAGAAACCGACTCCTTCTTCACGTTCAGCGCCTTGTCGAGCGACTGGCGGAAACCGGTGACAACGATCTGGCCGCTATCGTCCTGTGCCGGCTCGGGGGCGGCGTTCTCGGCGGCGGGCGGCGTCTGCGCGTCCTGCGCCATTGCCGGGGTGGCGATGCTCGCCCCGGCCATTACCGCCAGCGAAACGCCGGCAAACCACATGTTGCGAGTCCCTTTACGCATCCTTGTTCTCCCATGGTCCAGTGTTTCCGGCCGGCCGCTGTGCGGCTCGCCCGGCATTCGGCCGGCTTGCGCCGGCTCTCTGTGCAATCATCCGCCGGCCGGAGCCGGATTCATGCGATCATCGCGAAACGCCTGCGCCCGTTGACGAGCAGATCGCGATGGAATTTCCTGAGCGATTCAAGGCCGTTGCTTCGAGCAGCGGCGCCCTTGCGGGCCAGATCCAGCCAAGTGAGCGCCTCTGCGGCGCGCATGGCGGGCTCAATGCAAATTCGCTCGATATCCTGCGCCATCGGCGCGAAATAGGCTGCCTCTCCCTGCAATTTCGCGAGTTTGCTGCTCGTCTGTGTCCATGTTTCTTGTCCGATATGGACACCGGTGTCAACCAATCCGCGGCCGATCCGGAACAGCATCCAGTGCAAATGACCCAAAAGCGCATGGTCCTTACCCGCAAACGCCCCCTCTTCGGCCATCAGCTGCTCGGTGTAGATCGCCCAACCCTCGGCAAAGGCGGGGGCATATTCGAGTCGCAACGGGTGCGGACGGGCGGCCGCTTCGATCGGCAGCTGGATCATGTGGCCGGGCAGCAGCTCATGATGGACGACGGCGGGTAGCGTCCAGCTCGGCCGATCGCGGATGCGCTGCAGATCGGGATAATAGGCGCCGGCCGTCGTCGGCGTAGGGACGGTGCGATAGCCCTGCTTGCCCTCGGTTTCCTCCCGTGGCGTCATCCGCACTGCCGCTACGTTCAGGCATTCGGGCGGTAGCGGGCCGAACAGTACGGGCAGGCGCGCGGGGATATCGGCGAGCGTGGCGTTCATGTCCGCGATGGCGCGGTTCCGGCCGGCATCGTCATCGCTGTAGAGGAAGTGCGGATCCTTGAAGGCGGCGCTGATGCGCGCGCCGACGCTTCCCCTGGTATAACCGAGGCGCTTGAGCACCTTGTCGGCATGGGCGGTGAGCTCGCGCGCTTTGTGTCGCAGGATTCGGTGCGCTTCCGTGGGCTCGATCCGGCCATAATGGCGTTCGAGCAGCAGCGCGAAATAGTCCCGGCCGCCGGGAAAACGCCCGGTTCCCGGTTCGGCGGGTGCCCTGGGAGCAAGCCCGGCCAGTAATGCTGCCTGGCTGCGCAGAGCCTCGGCCGTGGCGCCGCTCGCCTTGTCGGCGGCCGCGGCGACCCCGACGCGCGTCTTCGTGAGGAACGGCGCGGGTAGGATCACGCCGCGTGCCGCATCGGCCTCGATCTGCGCGGTCTCGGCCTCGACCCGATCCGCAGAGGGGGCCGCTTCGCGCCAGGCGCCGGCATTGGGCGCGATCACATAGGGCGAACGGCCGAACCGCCCGCCAGGAAACAGCCGGACCATCGCGGAATCGGCCTCGAGCCCGGCGCGAACCGTCTCCAGGTCGATCCGCGACGAGGGCGAAAGCCCGTCCGGATCGAACCCCGAGACCTGGCCCAGCTTGACCGAAGGCGTGCCGGAAAGCTTGTCCAGCATCGCCTTGAGCTCGGCATCGCGCGTTGGCGCGGCCAGCGCGACGCGGGGCAGCGCGGCGAGGCTGGCAGCGGCGAGGAACTGGCGGCGTTGCATCGCGGTCCTCCGGTTCAGCGGGTCAGCGTCACCACATTGTTCAGGCGGGTCACCTCGGGCGCGTTGCCCGGCAGCGCGACGCGGACGCGCGCGGCACCCTTGGGCAGCGCGAGCTTCACCGTCGCGGTCTTAGGGGTGAGATCGAGCGGTGCGGCGAGGGCAGGGATGCCGGCGCTTGCCAGCACCTTGCCTGCCTCGTCCTCGACCGTCAGCGTGCCGCCGGACGTGCCCTTCGCACCCAGGCTGTGGATGGTGGCCGTGAGCCTGCCGCCCTTCACCAGCACGTCGTCGCTGCCGATACCGAGATCGGGCCGCGCGGCGACCTCTTCCCCGGGCGCCTTCAGCGTGAACTCGATCTCGGTGGTCGCGTGCGGCGCGAAGGTGACGCGGGTCGAGGCGCTGCGCTCGAGGTGCAGCGGGGTGGTGGCGCCGTTCGACACCATCTCCCATTCGCCCGCAGCGACGTTCCAGGTCGACATATCGGCGGACTGGGGCGTGTCGCCGGTGTTGTAGGCGATCACCTTGAAGTGCGTCGGCGTCGCACCGGGGACCAGGATCGCGGTCTTGAGTGCGCCTTCGGGATCGGCGAAGCGCCAGCTCACCGCATTGCCCGGCCAGGTCTGGTTGCGCCGGAGCGCGATGCCGCCCAGGCGCTCACGCTGGAGGATCTCGTTGGGCTGGTCGACGCGATCGGACCACCAATGGCCCTCGGTGTACATATACTGGCGCTGCGACTTGTCCGCGATCGCCGCGGCGTGCAGCGACTCCAGATATTTGGTTTCGCCGGTCGCATCCCAGGCAGCATATTGCTCGAAAGCGCCGCCCTTCTTTGTCTTTTCGGTGAGCGTCTTCGACCAGTCCTTGTCGCCGCCGATCAGCCTGACCACATTCTCGTTGATGTCCTGTACCGAGGCGGGGCCGCTCTTGCCCACCCGGGCGAGGATCGGCGTCAGATATTTGGCATCGCCGGTGAAGCGGTATGCGGCCCAGACCGCCTGGAGCGGGGTGGAGGCGCCGCCGCCGTCACCGGCGCGCTCGGCATCGCTGCGCCAATTGATCTCGTTCGGCCAGGTCCAGTTGCCCTTGGCGTCCTGCTTGCCGTGCGCGAGCAGCCCGTCGACGGTGCCGATGATCAGCCCCCGGGCATCGGGATTGCCGTTATAGACGCCGAGCAGCACCGGTGCGTGGAGGACGACCCAGCTATAGGGCTTCTGCCACTCGAACGCGCCCTCGCGGTACATCTTGCGCGCGCCATACCAGTTGCTGGCGAAGTGCATGTGGCCAGCCGCATTGGGCAGGATCACGCCCTTCAGCGCCTTCACCGTCGCCATCAGCCGCTCGATCGCGCGCGGCTCGCCCCAGTTGAGATAGAGCCGCTCGGCATCCGAGTTCATGCCTTCCTCATAGGCGTGGAGCTCGTCGGTGGTGATGTAGCCGAGGCCGTTCACCATCATGCCGTTCTTGTACACGGCCTCCGAAAGCGCCTTGAGCGAACCGTTGATCTTGTCGGGGTCGACGCCCATCAGCGCCAGCCCCGGCCATTGCTGGGTCAGGTCGGTATCGTCCGAGATGCCGCCGCCGAAATCGCCGAAGGGGACCTGGCGATTGTCGATCCACCAGTTGACGAACTGGCGGGTGATCCTGAGGTCCTCAAGCTGGCGGAAGGCCCAGAGCGGCACGCCTGCGGGCGCTTCGGGCTGCTTGAAATCGGGCAGGTTCTGCGCGCCATAGCTGATGTCCGCCCAATAGCGGCGCCCCTCGACATTGTCGGGATCGACGCGCAGCAGATCGCTGACATCGGCGAAGACCCGGGCATACATGGCGGCGCGCTTCGAGGCGGTATGCTCCTCGACCAGGAAGCCCCAATTGTCCTTCACCTGGTTGAAGCGATCGGCGATGTGCTCGGGCAGCGCGGCGGCGCGATCCTTGAAGACCAGGCGGATATTCATCCCGTCGAGCGCGGCGGGGCCGAAATCCGGCGCGGCGGAGGCGACCGAGAGATAGAGGCTATCGTTGGTGAGGATGCGGTCGCGCAGGTCGAGCCAGAGCGTGCGCGCCTCGCCCGGGCGGACCGAGACCGACAGGTCGATCATGTCGCGGCCCGGCCAGATCGGGTCCTTCACCTTGATGTTGAGTGGGATCAGCCCGTCCTTGCCGGGCGTCGCCTTGAGCGCCGGGATGTCGAGCGCAATGCCGTCCAGCCCGTCGCGGACATTCTCCCAGCCATAGTTCCAGGCGCGGGCGAGCGCGCGGCCGGCAAAGGCGTCGCCAAAGCCCGAAGGGATCAGCACATGAACGATCGGCATCGCGCCTTCGACATGCACGGCGGTACCGGTCGAGGCGGCGCTGCCGGCGCCCGCCGCTGCCGAACCGGCACCGGGGGGAAGCGCAAGCACGGTGTTGCGCTCGTCGGCGGGGTAGCGCGCGCGGATGAACTTGTTGAGCGGCGCGAGCGCGGCGAGATCGGCCGAGACCTTGGCGTCCACCATGTAGCTGAGCTTGAAGGCGCCTTCGGGCTCCTTGCCGGTGCCGACGTCATAGGCCCAGATTTCCTGGATCGGCTGTTCCTGCATCACATTGGTGAAGCGGAGCGTGCCGCCCTGCGCCTCGCCGAGCGACGTGACGCTGCGGACGACACCCTGGGGACGCCTGGCCAGGCTGCGGAAGCTGCTGCCATCGGCCGAATAGTCGAGCGCGCCATAGGCGGCGCCGCGAATCTCGACGCGGTTGAACTTCTCGTCCTTGGGAACGGTCAGCGTGTAGGTCTTGCCGCCCTCGACATAGACGTTCCAGTCGGGCAGCTCGAAATAGTCGTCGCGCCCGGACAGGCGCGAGCGGTTATAGACGCCGGGCCAGGTGGTCTCGGCGATGCCGTCCACGCCCTTCCACATCCATTCCTTCAGGTCCTTCGCATCGGCGAACTCAACCTTGCGGACGCTGGTGACCTTGTCGTCGAGCGCCGGCGGCGAAGCGCCGTCCCAGCCATAGCGGTGGAGCCAGGCGGCGCGCTTGCCGGCGTCGGACGGAGTGGGCGAGGGGGAGGGCTCGGCCTTGGCGGCGAGCGCGGCGATGCCGGTTGCATCGAGCATGCGGTCATAGACGCGGATCTCGTCGAGATCGCTGCCGCGCATGAAGTTGTAGCGGCTCTGCACCTGGTGCGGCGCCATCACGCGGCCGGCCAGGCCGAACTGATCGAGCCCTGTATCGAGATCGGCCTTCTGGTCCTTGCGCGCGACTTCCTTGCCATCGACGAACAGGCGTACGCCGACACTCTCGTCCCAGGCGAAGGCGATGTGCTGCCAGGCATCGGGCGCCGGGTTCCCTGGCAGCTTGAACGAGACGCGGACGCGAGAGAGATTGGCGTCGGTCACAAAGGCGTCGAAACCGTGCCCGTTCCAGTCGATGCGCAGGAACGCCATGTCCCAGCTCGAATGATCGGCATAACCGACGCGGAAGATCACGAAGGGCGCTTCACCCACCGGCTCGCGGCTGCGCCAGAAGAAGGAGAGGGTGCCGCGCTGCGCCTGGATGTTGCCCGGCGCGTTCCAGGCGAGATAGCCGTCGTCCGCCCAGCGAAAGGCGCCGCCGATCGCGCCATCGGGCACGGTTGTCACCTTGGTCTGGAAATTGGGGACCGCGTCGCCGCCTGCCTTCTCCGCCGTGCTGCCCTTGTCGCCAGAGGCGCGGAAGAGCAGGCCGTCGTCCGTGGTCTGCGCCGTGGCGGGGTTCGCGGCGAGTGCGAGCGCCCAGGCCAGGGCGATGCTGGTGGACGTGCGGATCATGGGCATGCCTCTCTGAACGGATACAGGACGGTCTGCGCCGTCTCTCCTGTCAAGCATGGCCTCGGGTGACACCGGTGGCAATATCTTTCTCGTTTCCCGGCTATTTCGATCTTCCGGCGCGAGGTGCGTTGACGCGACCGCCTGACACCGGTAGCATCATGGGGACAGCCGCGGACCCGAGCAAAGCCGGGCCGCGCACACTCGGAGAGGAGATCGCGCGCAAGCTACTCGACATGGTCCGGCACCGGTTCGGCCTGTCTTCTCCATCTTGGCGGAATCGTTGGAGGCGAGCGGTTCCGGGCAAGCGGGCGAAGCGGGATGGACAGCGATGTCGGGCGCGGCCGCGTTCGTGCGTGCCGACATGGCCAAGGGCTTTCATGCGACCTGCAATATGGGGAATTAGCGTTGATTGAAGGACGGGAACCGGCCGAGGCCATCGCCCAAGCATTTGTCTCGGCCCGCCAGGCGGGGAATGCACTGATCGACTATCCGGGCAAACTGCCCGGCACGCTCGACGAAGCCTATGGCATCCAGGAGCGCGCGATCGCGCTGTTCGGCGACCGTGTTGCCGGCTGGAAGGTGGGCAAGATCCCAGAGCCGCTCGACGCCACCTATGGCTCCAACCGGCTGACCGGCCCGATCTTCGCCGATTCGATCGTCACGCCCGGCATCGGCGAAGTGCCCGTGATGCCGGTGTTCGAGCATGGCTTCGCCGCGGGCGAGGCGGAATATCTGCTGCGCCTGGGCGCGCTGCCCGAGAATTTCGACCGCGCCTGGACCAACGAGGAAGTGGCGCAGTACGTCGATGCCATCCATGTTGGCATCGAAGTGGCAAGCTCGCCCTTCCCGGGGATCAACATGCACGGCCCCGCGGTGACCGTCTCCGATTTCGGCAACAACAACGGCCTGGTGATCGGCGCGGCGATCCCGCGCGACACCGATTTCCTGGAATGGCCAGTGGCGCTGACCATTGACGGCAAGGTGGCCGGCGAGGCGACGGCGAGCACGATGCTGGATGGTCCGTTCGGTGCCGTGCGCTTCCTGTTCGAGCTTGCCGCCAACCGCCAATTGCCGCTTGCCCAGGGCCAGTGGATCTCCACCGGTGCGGTGACCGGCGTCCATCCCGTTCGCGTTGGCGAACTGGTGGAAGCGCGGTTCGCGCATGACTACAGCGTCAAGTGCCGTATCGTCGGCATCCACGACGCCTGATTCGGCGCGCGCGGGGAAAAAATAAGGGAGAGAATGATGGCGAGTAAGGGAGAGGCGGCAGTCTCCGGCGCGGTGTCGCGCGTCGGGCGCTACCGCTGGGTGATCGTGGGGCTGCTCTTTGCCGCCACTGCCATCAACTATGTCGACCGGCAGATGATTGCGGTGCTCAAGCCCGATCTCTCCAAGGAACTCGGCTGGTCCGAGACCGACTACGCCAACATCGTCTTCTACTTCCAGGCCGCCTATGCGATCGGCTATCTCGCCTTCGGCAAGATCGTCGACGCGATCGGCGCGCGCTTCGGCTATGCCATCGCCGTCGTGATCTGGACGATCGCGCACGTGGCGCATGGCGGCGTGCATACGGTCATGCAGTTCACCCTGGCCCGCTTCGGCCTGGGCATCGGTGAATCGGGCAACTTCCCGGCAGGCGTGAAATCGGTCGCGGACTGGTTCCCGGCCAAGGAGCGCGCCTTCGCCGTCGGCCTGTTCAACGCGGGCTCGAACGTGGGCGCGATCCTGACGCCGCTGCTGATCTGGGCGATGGTGCCGGCATTTGGCTGGCGCATGACCTTCGTGATCACCGGCGTGTTCGGCGTGGTCTGGCTGATCGCCTGGCTCGCCATCTTCCGCGACAAGCCGGCCGATCACCCCAAGGTGGGGGCCGAGGAGCTTGCCTATATTTCCCAGGATCCGGCCGATCCCGCGGTGCAGGTGAAGAACCTGTGGGGCAAGATGCTCGTCACCCGCGAAACCTGGGCCTTCGCGCTCGGCAAGTTCTTCATCGATCCGATCTGGTGGTTCTACCTGTTCTGGCTGCCGAGCTGGCTGGGCAAGGAATATGGGCTGAACCTGACGAGCTGGGATTCGCCCACCGCGGCAATCGCGCTCGGTGCGATCTACCTGATCTCCGATGTCGGCTCGGTCGCGGGCGGCTGGCTGTCGGGCAAGCTGATGGCGACGGGCATGAGCGTGAACAAGGCGCGCAAGCTGACCATGCTGATCTCGGCCTGCTTCGTGCTGCCGGTGATGTTCACCACCTTCTACGGCAATCTGTGGCTCAGCGTGTTCGTGGTCGGCGTGGCTGCGGCTGCGCACCAGAGCTTCTCGGCGACCCTCTACACCATCCCGTCGGACACGGTGCCGCGCTTCGCAGTGGGCTCGGTTATCGGCATCGGCGGCACGATCGGCGCCGTCGGCGGCATGGTCTTCTCCAAGTATGCGGGTTATGTGCTCGATGCGATCGGGAGCTATGCGCCGCTGTTCATCGTCGCCGGTGCGGCCTATTTCCTCGCGCTGCTTTCGATCCACCTGCTTTCGCCGCGCCTGGCGCGCGTCGACGTCGCGTAAAAGGAAGGATTGATCGATGGCCCGGCCCCTGAAGCTAGACCCTGACCGGCTGTTCCCGGCGGAGGACCGCACGCGGGATATCGCGCGTGCGCTCTATGCCGAAGTGGCCGGGCTGCCGATCATCAGCCCGCACGGGCACACCGATCCGACCTGGTTCTCGACCAACGCCAACTGGTCGAACGCCACCGAGCTGCTGCTTTCGCCGGATCATTACATCTACCGCATGCTCTATTCGCAGGGCGTCTCGCTCGACGATCTCTGCGTGCCGAGCAAGGCGGGCATGCCCGGGACCGATCCGCGCGAGGCGTGGCGGACCTTTGCCCAGCACACCTATCTGTTCCGCGGCACGCCTTCGGCGATGTGGCTGGGCCATGTGTTCGGCGAGGTGTTCGGCTTTGACGTCGCGCTCGATGCCTCCACCGCCGATCACTATTACGACACGATCAACGCCAAGCTGGCGACCGACGCGTTCAAGCCGCGCGCGCTGTTCGATCGCTTCAACATCGGCTTCCTCGCCACCACCGAGGGCCCGCAGGACGACCTGTCGCCGCACCATGCGATCCACAACAGCGGCTGGGGAGGCCGGGTGGTCACCACCTATCGCCCGGACGCGGTGATCGACGTCGAGCACGAGCAGTTCGCCGGAGCGATGAAGATTTTCGCCGAGAAGACCGGCGAGGACGTGTATAGCTGGGACGGCTATCTGGCCGCGCACCGCAAGCGCCGCGCCGATTTCCGCGCCGCCGGCGCGACTGCGACCGATCACGGACACCCGACCGCGGCCACCGCAAACCTGAGCAAGGACGAAGCCGAGCGGCTGTTCCGCACGATCCTGTCCGACAGCTGGACCCCGGCCGATGCCGAGCTGTTCCGCGCGCAGATGCTGACCGAGATGGCGGCGATGAGCGTCGAGGACGGGATGGTGATGCAGATCCATCCGGGCAGTTTCCGCAACCACAATGGCGGGCTGTTCGCGAGCCATGGTCGCGACAAGGGCGCGGACATCCCGATGCGCACCGATTACGTGCACGCGCTCAAGCCGCTGCTCGACCGGTTCGGTACAAGCACCGAGCTCTCGATCATCCTCTTCACGCTCGACGAGACTGTCTATGCCCGCGAGCTGGCGCCGCTGGCCGGCCATTATCCGTGCCTGAAGCTGGGGCCCAGCTGGTGGTTCCACGACAGCCCCGAGGGCATGCGCCGCTTCCGCGAGCAGGTGACCGAGACCGCCGGCTTCTACAACACCGTCGGCTTCAACGACGACACCCGTGCCTTCCTGTCGATCCCCGCGCGCCACGACGTCGCCCGGCGGATCGACTGCGGCTTCCTCGCCCGGCTGGTCGCCGAGGGGCGGCTGCTCGACTGGGAAGCGGCGGAACTGGCGCACGAGCTCACCAACGGGCTGGTGCGCAAGGCGTACAGGCTCGACGAGGCACCGCGGCGCGCCGAGGCGGCCTGATCCATTCACAGGGGCAATCCCCAGGCCCGGTCGCCCCGCCGGACAGATGTAGAGGAAGTGTCATGAAGATCGCGCTGATCACCGAGAACAGCCAGGCCGCCAAGAACGGCATCATCCACGACGCGCTGACCGGCGTCGCCGAGCCGCTGGGCCACCAGGTCTTCAACTACGGCATGTACTCGGCCGAGGACGAGGCCTCGCTGACCTATGTCATGAACGGCCTGCTCGCCGGCATCCTGCTCAACTCGGGCGCGGCCGACTTCGTCGTCACCGGCTGCGGCACCGGCATGGGATCGATGCTCGCCTGCAATGCGATGCCCGGCGTGTTCTGCGGCCTGGTGATCGATCCGACGGATGCCTTCCTGTTCGGCCAGATCAACGACGGCAACGCGATCTCGATGCCCTATGCCAAGGGCTTCGGCTGGGCCGCCGAGCTGAACCTGCGCGACGTCTATGCCAAGCTGTTCGACGGCGAGCGCGGCCTCGGCTACCCCAAGGAACGCGCCGAGATCATGCGCAAGAACCGCGGTATCCTGAAGGACCTCAAGGCGGTGACCTGCAACGACATGCTGACCGTGCTCAAGAATGTCGACCAGGACCTGCTGCGCGCCGCGATCGCCGGCGAGAAGTTCGCCGAGTATTTCTACGCCAATTCGCAGGATGCCGAGATCAGCGCCTATCTCAAGGGCCTGACCCAGGGCGCACGCGAAGCCGAGCCCGCCTGAACCTCCTCGCCGCTGGGAGCCCCGCCATGTTCGACCGGACCTATTACGCCACGCACCCCGACATGATGGAGTGCGTTTCGAACGAGGAACTCCGCGACCGCTACCTGATCACGGACCTGTTCCGGGAAGGCGAAGTCGTGCTGAACTACACCCATGCCGATCGCATGGTGATCGGCGGGGCGACGCCGGGCACGGGCAGCGTCAAGCTGCCCGACCAGACCGAGCCGGCATCGGCGGCGGGGCATCCGTTCCTCGAGCGCCGCGAACTGGCAGTGGTCAATATCGGCGAGTCGGGCACCGTCACGGTCGATGGCGAGGCGTTCGCGCTGGGCAACAAGGATTGCCTGTACGTGACGATGGGCGCGGCGGACGTGCAGTTCGCCGGGGCCGGCGCGCGCTACTATCTGGTGTCGTGCCCGGCGCACAAGGCGTTCACCACGCGCAAGCTGGGCATCGCGGATGCCAACCGGCTGGACCGTGGCTCGCTCGAGGAATCGAACGAGCGTTCGATCTACCAGCTCGTCATTCCCGGCATCTGCGACAGTGCGCAGCTGGTGATGGGACTGACCACGCTCAAGCCTGGGTCGGTGTGGAATACCATGCCGTGCCACGTCCATGAGCGGCGCTCGGAAATCTATCTCTACACCGATCTCGGCGAGAGCGACCGCGTCTTCCATTATATGGGCGAACCCGACGCGCTGCGCCACATCGTGATCGCGAACCAGGAAGCGGTGATCTCGCCGCCCTGGTCGGTGCACATGGGTTCGGGCACGCGCGCCTATACCTTCATCTGGGCGATGGCGGGCGAGAACCAGGATTATACCGACATGAACGTTATGGACATCTGCCAGCTGGCTTGAGCCATCTCAACTCCCCTCCCGCTTGCGGGAGGGGCTGGGGGAGGGCGTGTTCCTCCCCAACGCATTACAGACCCTCCCCCGACCCCTCCCGCAAGCGGGAGGGGAGCGATGGCGGCGAGGATGGGAGTTTAGAATGACCAATCCCTTCGATCTTTCCGGCAAGGTTGCCGTAGTCACCGGCGCGAACACCGGCATCGGCCAGGGCATTGCGCTGGCGCTCGCCGCCGCGGGTGCGGACATCGCCGCGGTGGGCCGCACGCCGGCCAAGGAGACGGTGGCGAAGGCGCGGGCGCTCGGCCGCAAGGCGGAGATCATCTCGGCCGATCTCTCGTCGATCGAGCCTGTGGACAGGGTTGTGGGCGAAGCTGTGGAAAAGCTCGGCGGGCTCGACATCCTGGTCAACAATGCCGGCATCATCCGCCGTGCCGACAGCCTCGATTTCACCGAGGAGGATTGGGATGCGGTGATCGACACCAATTTGAAGTCGGTATTCTTCCTCTGCCAGGCGGCGGCGAAGCACATGGTGACCCGAGGCAAGGGCAAGATCATCAACATCGCCTCGATGCTCACCTTCCAAGGTGGCATCCGCGTGCCGAGCTACACTGCGTCCAAGTCGGGCATCGGCGGCCTCACCAAGCTGATGGCGAACGAGTGGGCGGCCAAGGGCATCAACGTCAACGCGATCGCGCCGGGCTATATCGCCACCAACAACACCGCCGCACTCCAGGCAGATGAGGCGCGCAACCGCTCGATCATGGAGCGCATCCCGGCGGGCCGCTGGGGCGATCCGGCGGACATGGGCGGCGCGGCGGTGTTCCTCGCCTCCTCGGCCTCGGACTATGTCCAAGGGCATATCCTGGCCGTCGATGGCGGGTGGCTGGCACGATGACCATCGCCTTTTTCGGGGAACTGATGTTGCGGCTCTCGCCCCCGGGGCGCGAGCTTCTCCTGCAGACGCCGAAGCTCGAAGTGAATGTCGGCGGTGCCGAGGCGAATGTCGCCACCGGGCTGGCGTGCCTGGGCCACAAGGTCCGCATGATCTCGGCCGTTGCCGACAATCCGCTGGGCGGCGCGGTGATCGGCGAACTGCGCCGGCGCGGGGTCGACACTTCGACCGTGGTTTCTGAAGCTGGCCGGTTGGGCCTGTATTTTCTGACGCCCGGTGCGGGGCTGCGCGCTTCCGAGGTGGTCTATGACCGGGCATATTCGGTGTTCGCCCAGCGTCCCGCTGAAAGCTGGGACTGGGACGTGCTGCTCGCAGGCGCGAAGCGGCTGCACCTGTCGGGCATCACCCCGGCGCTCGGCCACAACACCGCCACCGCCGCGATCGCCGCGGCCGAGGCTGCGGGCGCCAGGGGCATTCCGGTATCGTTCGACGGCAATTACCGCGCGAAGCTGTGGGAAAGCTGGGACAGCGATCCCAAGGCCGTGTTGACCCGGCTGATCGGCCATGCCGACCTGCTGTTCGGCAACCATCGCGACATCTCGCTGCTGCTCGGCAGGCAATTCTCGGGAGACGGCCCCGATCGCCGGCGCGAAGCGGCGGAGGCGGCCTTTGCCGCGTTCCCCAAGCTCCAGACCATCGCCAACACTGCGCGCCATGTCGACGATGCCGACAGCCACCGCGTCTCGGCGCGGGTGGATACGCGTGCGGGCGGCTACCAGACCGACGAAGTGCTGATCGCCGGAATCGTCGATCGCATCGGCGCGGGCGATGCCTTCGCAGCTGGCGTGCTGCACGGCCTGATCGAGAGCGGCGGAGACGCCAAGGTGGCGGCACATGCGGGACTTGCGCTCACCGCGTTAAAACATTCGCTACCAGGCGATGCGAGCCTGTTTTCGCGCGCCGATCTGGCAGCGTTTGGGGAAGGCGGGCTCGACGTCCGCCGATGATCGGTCAGAGGTGAAAAATCACCCTGGCTGCATGGGGGTGGCCGATGGGAGAGACTTTCGCGATTGCCGCGGAGCCGGCGCTTGAACGACGTGAATTGAATGATTTGCGGCGTGCTTATGGCATCGATGCGTTGTTCGAGCGCGAACTGCACGAAGCCTGGCGGTTCCTCGAACCGCATATGAGCAGCGTGGCCCGCGAGTTGCTCGAACGGCGAGGCGGCGGGCCGGTGCCCGATTCGGTCGTCGAGGCGCGAGTCGAATATGCGCGCGCCAAGATGTCGCAGCCGATCGACGAAGCCTGGATCGCGCTGCTCACAGCCGAGGCCGACCGCGTCGCCGAGGGCGGGCTCGAATTCTCCACCGTCGCGGCCTCGATGCTGGCAGCGCAGATGCGTGGTCATGCGGTCTTTTTCGAGCTTTGCGACGATGTCGCCCAGCTCGAGCGGCTGACCCGCGCGACGCAGCGGCTGGGCGTCATCGAGTTCGAGATCATCGCGAGCCGGCTGCGGCAAATCGCCCGGCAGCGCGCCCAGGCACTGCGCCGGCAGGAATTGAGCCAGGTCCGCTCCGAGCTCAGCGAGTCGATCGCCAGCACCGCGCGAGCAAGCCGCGAGATCGCGCAGTTTACCGAGACGACCGCGGCAGACCTGCTCGGGCTGCGCAAGCCGGCCACCGAAGTTGCCTCCGCGGCGGATCAGGCGGCAGTGGCGATGGGCGAGTCTGCGCGAAACGCGGCTGGGCTGATCGCTGCCTATGAACGGGCGCGGATCGATGCCCAGGCAGCCGCCGAAGTGGCCGGCAATGCCGATGCCATCGCGATAAAGGGCAAGGAAAGCGCCGAGAGCCTCGCCGCGCACAATGCCCGGATCGAAGGCGTCGTCACCTTGATCTCGCGCGTCGCCTACCAGACCAAATTGCTCGCGCTGAACGCCAGCATCGAGGCGGCGCGGGCAGGCGATAGCGGGCGCGGCTTTGCGGTGGTGGCGCAGGAAGTGCGCACGCTGGCCGATCAGGCGGCCAACGCCACCGGCGACATCACCGCGACGATCCGCGAGGCGCAGGCCGCGAGCGGCGCGATGGCCGATACCAACCGCGCCATCCTGGGCGTGGTAACCGAGCTGCTGGCGCGGGTGCGTGCTGTTTCGGGCGAGATGGAAACGCAGATGGCGACCGTCTCGGGAATCCTCGCCTCGATCGACGAGACCGCCGTCTCCTCACGCGAGATCGCGGTGCTGATCGCGACGATCAGCGATCAGGTGGGGCGGCTGGCCAGCGAGGCGGAAGCAGCGGGGCGCCAAGCGGCGCTTACCCGCGAGGCGATTGGCCGGATCGAGGAAGCGACAGGGCACATAATGACGGGAGCGGATCAATGAGTGGCGTAACGCGGCGTTCGGTGGTGGCGGGCGGCATGGCGCTGGCGGCGGCGCCGCTGGTGGCACGGGCTGCAGCCGGTGATGCCGTGGTAGAGACGCGGGCAGGGCAGTTCGAGGGCGATCGCATCGATGGCGGCATGCTGCGTTTCCGCGGCATCCGTTATGGCAACGCGCCACGCTTCCGCGCGCCCGTGGCCTTCGCTACGCCCGGCCAGCGCGTGCCGGCGCACGAATATGGCCCGATCTGTCCGCAGGGGAAGGGCGGGCAGGCCGCCTCCGAAGACTGCCTGTTTCTCAACGTCTGGACGCACGGCGCCAGCACGGCCGCCAAGCGCCCGGTGATGCTCTACATCCATGGCGGCGCCTATTCGAACGGCACCGTCACCGTGCCGCTCAACGACGGCGCGAAGCTCGCGGCGGCCAAGGACGTGGTGGTGGTGACGGTCAATCACCGGCTCAATGCGCTCGGTTATCTCTATCTCGCCCGCTTCGATCCGCGCTTCGCCGACAGCGGCAATCTGGGGCAGCTCGATCTGATCCTCGCGCTGCAATGGGTGCGCGACAATATCGCCGCGTTCGGTGGCGATCCCCGGCGGGTGTTTGTGTTCGGCCAGTCGGGCGGCGGCGCCAAGATCGCCACGCTGATGGGCATGCCGGCGGCCAAGGGGCTGTTCCACTCCGCCGCGACGATGAGCGGGCAGCAGGTCACCGCTTCGGGCCCGATGAACGCGACGAAGCGCGCCCAGGCCTATCTGGCGAAGCTGGGGGTGAAGGAGGACAATCTCCAGCCTTTGCTAGACATGCCCGTGGAGAAGCTGGTCGGTGCGCTCGATGCGACCGATCCGATCCTGGGCGGCGGCGTCTATTTCGGGCCGGTGCTCGACATGAAATGGCTGACGCGCCACCCGTTCTGGCCCGATGCCAATCCGCAGAGCCTGTCGATCCCGATGATCCTGGGCAACACGCATGACGAGACACGCGCCTTCATCGATCCCAATTCGGCCAAGGTGAAGGGACTGACCTGGGACAATGTCGCCGCGCGGATGGCCCCCGAGCTGCGCATGGACCTGCTGCCCGAATGGGTGGTGGGGCAGTATCGCGCCCATTTCCCCAAGGATACGCCCGAGCAGCTCTTCTACCGCGCCACCACCGCGGGGCGGAGCTGGCCAGGCCAGTGGCTCGAGGCGGATGCCCGCGCCGCGGCGGGGGCCAGGGCCACCTGGGTCTATCAGGTCGACTACCAGTCGCCGACCCAGCCTGAGCGCGGCGCACCGCATACGATGGACATCGCACTCGCCTTCGGAACGCTCGATGCGCCGGGGTCCTTCACCGGCACGGGCCCGGCAGCGCAGAAGCTCAGCGGACAGGTGATGGGCGCGTTCGCCGCGCTGGCGCGCACCGGGCGACCGGTGGCCGAGGGACTGGCGCCCTGGACGCCCTATACGCTGGCCAATCGCGCGACGATGGTGTTCGACACCGCCAGCCGCGTCGTGAACGATCCGCGCAAATGGGAGCGGGAGCTGTGGGGCAGGGTGCCGTACATCCAGCCCGGATCATGATCTGACACCGGTTACCTGATCGCGTTGTCCACAAAGCCGTATCGCTTTGTCCCGCGAGCCATTATGTTCATGAAAATGGAGAGAACCGGAAAGCCCACGATCAACGACGTGGCCCGCATCGCCGGCGTGTCGAAGAAGACCGTCAGCCGGGTGATCAATCGCTCGCCTCTGCTCAACGGCGATACCCGCGCCAAGGTGGAGCAGGTGATCGCCGAGCTGGGCTATGTCCCCAATGTCCAGGCGCGCGCGCTGGCACTGCGCCGCAACTTCCTGATCGGGCTGATCCACGACAATCCCAACGCGCAGATGGTGATGAACGTGCAGGCCGGCATGCTCGAGGCGATGCGCGACACCGAGTTCGAGCTGATCGTGCGCCCGATCGACCGCGGCAGCTCGACCATGCTGGAGGACGTGCGCAACTTCCTCGAGCGCCAGCGCCTCTACGGCGTAATGTTCCTGCCGCCGGTCTCGGAGAACGAGATGGTGGCCGAGCTCTGCCGCGAGCTGGGCATCCGCTATGTCCGCATGGGATCGGCGACGCTCGACGAGAATGAGCACATGGTCGCCTCGAACGATTGCGATGTGGTCACCGAGGCGGTGAACCACCTGATCTCGCTCGGCCATCGCCGCATCGGGCTGATCGCCGGGCCGCACGGCTTCCGCTCTGCGCGCGAACGCAGGAAAGGCTTTGAGAACGCGCTGGAGGAGGCGGGGATCAAGCTGCCGCGCAGCCTTATCGCGGACGGAAACTACACCTTCGAGACCGGGCTGGCCGCCGCCGACCGGCTGCTCGACCTGTCGCCGCGCCCGACCGCGATCTTCGCCTCGAACGACGAGATGGCGGCCGCAACGCTCCACGCCGCGCGCCGGCGCGGGATGAGCGTGCCCGAGGACCTGTCGATCATCGGCTTCGACGATACCGCCATCGCCTCGCACATCTGGCCGCCGATGACGACGGTGCACTGGCCGATCATCTCGATGGCACGCTCCGCAGCGCTCAAACTGCTCGCCGATTTCTTCGGGGATGACGGCAATGCGGTGGAGGAACCCTCGCTATTCCCCTCCACCCTGATCCACCGCGCCTCGGTCGCGCCGCCGCGCGAAGGCTAGCGCCGGGCACGCTGCACGGCGCGATTTCCCCGATGTTGCTGAAATGCCGCAATCGTTCGATTGTGACATTTTGTCAATGACACCGGTTGACATAAGCGCGTTCCCGCGAGATCAATAGTGTGAACAAGCGTGGCTGAGACGCTTGCGCCCAAGCGGACACCAAGATTCGCAAAGGGGGCGTGGGAGGGGGCAAGTCGCGACATGGCGGTTTCTTGCGGAACGACGGAAGTCGTCATCCGCATTGCTGTGTCGTACCCTGATTCCGGGCTCCAATGGGCGCATCGACCAGTGCTTGTCGATGACAATTGGGGAGGAATCGATGCTTTCTAACGCTGACACTCTGGCTGTGCGCCGCTCGGCGCTGCGCGGCACGACGGCGCTGGGTGCGCTCGGCATGGCGCTGCTGATGGCGACGCCGGCCTGGGCGCAGACCGCCGACACGGGCGCCGCCGCCGCGCAGGAAGCGCCGCAGACCGATGAGCAGGCGCAGACCGAGGGCCAGACCATCGTTGTCACCGGTTTCCGCGCCTCGCTCGCCAATTCGGTGAACATCAAGAAGAACTCGAACCAGATTGTCGACGCGATCACCGCCGAGGACATCGCCGACTTCCCGGACGCCAACCTGGCGGAATCGATCCAGCGCCTTCCGGGCGTCTCGATCGACCGCGACAATGGCGAGGGCCGCACGATCACCGTGCGCGGCCTGGGCGGCGACTTCCAGGCGGTGCGCCTCAACGGCGCCGACGCGCAGAACATTGCGGGCGGCAACCAGTCCGACGCCGGCGCGAACCGTTCGCGCGGCTTCGACTTCAACACCTTCGCCTCGGAGCTGTTCGGCGGCATCAAGGTGACCAAGTCGACCGCGGCGGAGAATGACGAAGGCTCGCTGGGCGCGATCATCGACCTGACCACCGGCCGGCCGCTCTCGTACAAGAAGAACCGCTTCGCTCTGGGCGCCGAGGCCGAATATCGCGAGAACGGCAAGAGCTGGAACCCGCGCTTCACCGGCCTCGCCTCGGTCCATGTCACCGACAATTTCGGCATCCTGGTCTCCGGCGCGTACCAGAAGCAGGAGCAGCAGATCGATTCCTACCGCCGCAACATCGGCGTGTTCGAATATACCTATCGCAACTCGGCGATCGCGGGCGTGACGCCGGCGGTCTATGGTTTCGCCCGCCCGAGCAACCAGGGCACCGGCGCCACCTATGGCTCGGACCCGACGGCCTATGCCGCGATCACCCCGACCACGATCATCCCGGGCCTGCCCTCGATCGGCCGCCAGTATCTCGACTATGAGCGGATCGGCGCCACCGCGACGCTGCAGTGGAAGCCGAGCTCGGGCACCGAGATCATCCTCGACGGCGTGTTCTCGCGCTACGATCAGAACAGCGACAGCACCGGCATCACGCCGATCGGCCTGAACCGCAACGGCACCAATGCCCGCGTCCTTGGCGTCGGCACCGCGGGCCTGCGCGCCATCGGCACCGCCAATGGCTATGCCGACCGTGTCGCGCTCTATGCCAATTGCGTGCCCAGCGCGACGATCGACTGCAATGGCGACCAGGCCGGCAACGGCGTGGGCCAGACCCCGCTGGCCGGCTATTTCAACAGCCTCAACCCGAACAACCTGAACCCGTACGACTATTACAACAACCCGGCCTCGCCGGGCTATGTCGCGAGCACGCAGCAGATCGGCTATTACAACGAGCTGCTCGGCCGCCCGAACACCAAGATCCGTGCAGCGCACGTCAACGGCGCCAACCAGGCCGATTACATGGTGCTCGACGATGTCGACTGGCGCAGCTTCTCCGACACGCAGTTCGGCCGGACCGACTTCAAGCAGGTGACGCTGAACGTGCACCAGGAGTTCGCCCCGAACTTCTATGCCGACGCCACCGGCGGCTGGTCCAAGTCCGAATTCCGCGCCTATGGCACGCTCACCGAATTCAACGCGATCGACCAGGACAATTACGTCTTCGACGACCGGGATGGCGGCAAGATGCCGGTGTTCAGCCCGGGCTTCGACGTGGCCAATCCGAACAGCTGGACGCTGGTGAAGGGTCTCTCGACGATCCGCTACTTCACCAACAGCGTGGACAACGAGTTCAAGGTGGCGCGCGTCAACTTCACCTTCGACGCGTTGCCCGAGATGTCGATCAAGTTCGGCGGCACCGCGAAGGAATTCACCTATGTCGGCGACCAGGGGCGCCGCACCCAGTCGATCGAGGCGATCAATCCGACGCTTGCCGAAGCGCATCTGAACATCACCGACCTCGGCCGAACGATCAATTTCGGCCAGGGCCTGAGCGTCCCGGCGGGCACGCCGACCAGCTATTATGCGCCGGACACCCAGAAGTTCATCAACCAGTTCGGCATCAACTGCAATTGCGTGAACAAGTGGGGCGACTTCCGCGCCTCGGTCGACGGCCGCCAGAAGGGCGGCGTGACCGAGCAGGACGTGTCGGGCTATTTCCAGGTCGACTACAACCTCAACCTGCTCGGCCGCCCGCTGCGCGGCAATGCCGGCCTGCGCATCGCCAATACCCGCGTGTTCGGCTCGGGCAATGTCGGCGGCGCGGACGGCGTCTCGGGCCTCGCGGTGACCGCCAAGAACGAATATTGGGACTGGCTGCCCTCGATGAACGCGAACTGGGAGGTGATGGACAATCTGCTCGTCCGCTTCGCCGCCTCGAAGGTGATGTCGCGCCCGCAGCTTGCCAGCCTGACGCCGGGCACCACCGCGTTCAGCTCGAGCCTCGCCACCAGCGGCGCGGCGCCGTCGCTAACCGTGGGCAACCCCTATCTCAACCCGTTCCGCGCGACCAATCTCGACCTCAGCGTCGAGAAGTACTTCACGCATAACGGCCTGATCGCGGTAAACCTGTTCAAGAAGAACATCGAGAGCTTCCCGCAGCAGGTCGCGCTTGAGGCACCGCTCTCGGCGGTGTTCGAGCCGGCGGTGTACCAGCAGGTGCTGGGCTTCATCACCAATGCCGCGCTCAACGCCTACACGGTCAACGGCGGCACCTGGGCGATCCGCCAGTTCCAGGATGCGCCGGGTGGCGAGATCAAGGGCGTGGAAGTCAATCTGCAGAGCGACTTCTTCTTCCTGCCGGGCTTCCTGAAGCATTTCGGCGTGATCGCGAACTACACGCACATCGAATCGAACCTGAGCTATCTGACGGGCACGGTGCTCAACACCACCACCGCAGTCTCGGGCACGGCGGTGAACACCTATGCCGAGGGGCCGTTCCTCAACACCTCGCCGGACGCGTTCAACGCGACGCTCTATTATGAGGACAGCAAGTTCTCGGCGCGCGTCTCGGGTGCCTATCGCACCCGCTATGTGAACCGCTTCCCGCTGGCGAGCGGCACCTGCTCGGTGGGCACCACCACCGTGGCGGGCGGCCCGTGCAACTCGCCGGTGTTCGCGGACTTCGGCTATAACGAGGACCAGCTGAACATCGATTTCGCAGTCTCGTACAACGTGACCAAGTTCGCCAAGCTCTCGCTCGAGGGCCGCAACATGACCAACGAACCGCAGTACCGCACCATGTATGCGGCGAACCCGGTGACCCAGACCTATGCCAGCACCGGCCGGATCATCACCGCTGGCCTGCGCATGATCTTCTGATCCTTCGGGGGAGGGGGTGGGGCGGTGCCGCCTGGCGCCGCTCCATTCTCGATCCCGACAGGTGTTCCCATGATACTGGCCGGCGCTCGCCTCCGAGCGCCGGCATTTTTGTGTCCAGGCCCTGCGCCCTGCGGCGCCACATCTCCGTCATCCCGGCGAAAGCCGGGATCTCGTGCGGCTCCTGTCCCGCGCCTTCGCCCGAGATCCCGGCTTTCGCCGGGATGACGTTTGGGGGCAGGGAAGTGGGCTAGATCTCGACCTGGCTGCCCAGCTCGACCACGCGGTTGGTGGGGAGCTTGAAGAACTCCATCGCGCTTTCGGCGTTGCGGACCATCCAGGCGAAGAGCTTCTCGCGCCACAGCGCCATGCCGGGCCGGGCCGAGGGGATCAGCGTCTGGCGGGCGAGGAAATAGCTGGTCTCCATCGGCTTGAACGCTTCGCCGACGGCATCGCCCAGCGCGCGCAGCGCGGCGGGGATATCGACCTCGTCCATGAAGCCATAGTGAAGGATCGTGCGGTAAAAGCCCTCGCCAAGCGACTTCACTTCGCTGCGCGCTTCGGGCGTGACATGCGGTATCTGCTCGATCGCGACAGTGAGGATCACGATGCGCTCATGCAGCACCTTGTTGTGCTTGAGGTTGTGGAGCAGCGCCGGGGGAATGTCGTCGGTGCTGGCGAGGAAGACCGCGGTGCCCGGCACGCGCTGGACCGAATGGCCGGCGGACTTGATGAACAGCTCGATCGGAACCGCGCCTTCGTGCAGCCGCGCGCGGACGAGCTTGCGTCCGGTCGCCCAGGTCGTGAGCAGGACGAAGACCACCGCGGCGACGAGCAGCGGGAACCAGCCGCCATCGGGGATCTTGGTGACGTTCGAGGCGAAATAGGCGCCGTCGATCAGCAGGAAGCCGCCGGTGACGATGCCCGCCAGCACCGGCGGCCATTTCCACACGGCGAAGGTCAGCACGCCAAGCATGCAGGCGGTGATGAACATCGTGCCGGTAACGGCGATGCCATAGGCAGCGGCGAGGTTGCTTGAGCTCTTGAAGCCGAGCACGAGCAGGATGACCATGACCAGCAGCAGCCAGTTGGCCAGCGGCACATAGATCTGCCCGGCCGCCTTGGCGCTGGTGTGGAGGATGCGCAGGCGGGGCAGGAAGCCAAGCTGCACCGCCTGTTGCGTCACGGAGAACGCGCCCGAGATCACCGCCTGGCTGGCGATCACGGTCGCCATCGTCGCGAGGATCACGAGCGGGAGGCGGGCCCATTCGGGCGCCATCATGAAGAAGGGGTTCTGCACGGCCTCCGGATGGCTGAGCAGCAGCGCCGACTGGCCGAGATAGTTGAGCATCAGACAGGGGAAAGCGATGTAGAGCCAGGAGACCATGATCGCCTTGCGCCCGAAATGGCCCATGTCGGCATAGAGCGCCTCGGCCCCGGTCACCGCCAGCACGACCGAGCCCAGCGCCAGAAAGGCCAGCAGCGGATCTAGCGCGAAGAAGTGGACCGCGTAGCGCGGGTCGAGCGCCCAGAGGATCTCCGGATTGCCGGCGATGCCGATCACGCCCAGCACGGCGAGCACCGCGAAATAGGCGAGCATGATCGGGCCGAACAGCTTGCCGACGCTCGCCGTGCCGCGCGACTGGATCGCGAACAGCGCGATCAGGATGACGATCGAGATGGGCAGCACCAGTTCGGCCATTTGTGCCTCCACCGTCGCCAGGCCCTCGACGGCGGATAGCACCGAGATCGCCGGGGTGATGATCGCGTCGCCATAGAAGAGCGCGGTGGCGATCACGCCCAGGATGGTGATCCAGGGCGTCCAGCGCGTCTCGCCCAGCTTGCGGGCGATCAGCGCGAGCAGCGCCAGGCTGCCGCCTTCGCCCTTGTTGTCGGCGCGCAGGATGATGACGACATATTTAAGCGTCACCACCAGCACCATCGTCCAGAAGATCAGCGAGAGCACCCCGAAGATGTGCGCGCGGTCCACCGCCAGCGGATGGTGGCCGATGAAGCTTTCCTTGAGCGAATAGAGCGGCGAGGTGCCGATATCGCCGAACACCACGCCGATCGCGCCGATCGCGAGGGTGCTGAGCCGGTCCTGATGGCCGTGATGGGCCGCGGTCTCGGTGTCCAAGATGGACCTTTCGTTGTCCGGCACCGCCCTCGGCGCCGACGAACCCGCCAAATATGCGCGTGCGCGCGGGGCCGCCAACGATTTTATGGAATCTTTATGCGGCGCCGTAACTTCCCCGTGGAACCTTAACTGGCCTCCGCCCCACATCGCCGCCCGCAACATATTGTGGGAGTGCGACTGTGCGGGCGTTTCTTCGCCGTCTGGAACGTGGAGCCGGTGGCTGGCCGGCGCAGCTGGGGCTTCGGCTCGGCGGCGCGGCGATGCTGGGCCTCTGCGCGCTGGCGGCATGGGCGCTCACCGTATCGATGCACCGCCCGCCGCTGCACAGTGCCGACCCCGCCGAATATGGCGAGGCCATTTTTTCCGTAATCGCCTGGGGGCTGGGCTGGGCGCTGCTGATCGAGGGGCCGGGCCTGTTCCGGCTGATCCCCGTGCCGCCGCGCCATGCCCGCTTTGATCGCCAACAAGGACCCACATCATGACCGACCTGATCTGGCTGGGGGTGCTCGCGGGGCTGTTCCTGCTCACCCTCGCCTGTGTTCGCCTTTGCGACCAGGCTTGAGGAGAACCACCATGCCGCTGCCTCTCGCGCTCGCCGGGCTCACTGCCCTGGGCCTGCTCATCTACCTCGTGGCCGTGCTCGTCCGGCCCGAGCGCTTCTGATCGGATTTCACCATGACCGTACAAGGCTGGATGCTGATCCTTGTCTTTGTCCTCATCCTCGTCGCGCTCGCAAAGCCGGTGGGGCTGTGGCTGTTCGCCATCTATGAAGGGCGGCGCACGCCGTTCCACACCGTGCTCGGCCCCGTCGAGCGCGGCTTCTACAAGCTTGCCGGCGTTGATCCGAACGCCGAGCAGGGCTGGCGCCGCTATGCGCTGCACATGCTGGCCTTCCAGCTCGCGACGCTGATCTTCACCTACCTCGTGCTGCGCTTCCAGGACGTGCTGCCGATGAACCCGCGCGGGCTCGCCGGCCTCACGCCGGACGGCGCGATGAACACGGCGATCAGCTTCACCACCAACACCAACTGGCAGTGGTATTCGGGCGAGGTTGCTCTCTCGAACCTCAGCCAAATGCTGGGGCTGACCATCCATAACTTCGCCTCGGCAGCCACCGGCATCGCCATCGCCTTCGCGCTGTTCCGCGGCTTTGCCCGCAAGCAGGCGGCGGGGATCGGCAATTTCTGGGCCGACCTCACCCGGGTGACGCTCTACGTTCTGCTGCCGCTCTGCATCGTCTATGCGCTGTACCTGATCGCCAGCGGCGTGCCGCAGACCTTCACGTCGCTGGTCGATGCGACCACGCTTGAGGGCGCGAAACAGTCGATCGCATTGGGTCCGGTCGCGTCGCAGGAAGCGATCAAGATGCTCGGCACCAACGGTGGCGGCTTCTTCAACGCCAATTCGGCGCATCCGTTCGAGAACCCGAGCGCGCTGACCAACTTCATCCAGATGCTGTCGATCTTCGTGCTCGGCGTCGGCCTGACCTACACCTTTGGCAAAGCCGTGGGTAACACCCGCCAGGGCTGGGCGATCCTCGCCGCGATGCTGACGCTGTTCCTGATCGGCGCGGGCGTGACCTATTGGCAGGAAGCCGCCGGCAACCCCGTGCTGCATCACCTGGGCCTCGCCGGCGGCAACATGGAGGGCAAGGAAGTCCGCTTCGGCATTGCCGCCAGCGCGCTCTTCGCCACCGTCACCACCGCGGCCTCGTGCGGCGCGGTCAATGCGATGCACGACAGCTTCACTGCGATCGGCGGCCTTGTGCCGCTGTTCAACATGCAGCTCGGCGAAGTCGTGGTCGGCGGCGTCGGCGCAGGCATCTATGGCTTCCTGCTCTTCGCCATCCTCGCGGTGTTCGTCGCGGGCCTGATGGTCGGCCGCACACCCGAATATGTCGGCAAGAAGATCGAGGGCCGCGAAGTGAAGCTCGCGGTGCTGGCCATCGCGGTGCTGCCGCTGATGATCCTGGGCGGCACTGCGCTCGCCTCAGTATTGCCGGCCGGCCTTGCGGGTCCGCTCAACAAGGGGCCGCACGGCTTCAGCGAGATCCTCTACGCCTTCACCTCCGCTGCCGCCAATAACGGCTCGGCCTTTGCCGGCATCACTTCGGGCACGCCGTTCTACAACGGCCTGCTTGGGGTCGCGATGTGGGTGGGCCGCTTCTTCATCATCGTGCCCGTGCTCGCCATCGCCGGCAGCCTGGCCGCGAAGAAGGTGCATCCGGAAAGCGCGGGTTCGTTCCCGACCACCGGACTGCTGTGGATCGGCCTGCTCGTCGGCATCATCCTGATCCTGGGCGGCCTTACCTTCCTGCCCAGCCTCGCGCTCGGTCCCATCGCCGATCATCTCGCGATGATCCACGGCCAGCTCTTCTGAGGTCCATTTCCATGACGACCGCAACCCTGTTCACGCCGTCGCTGATCGGCCCTGCCATCGGCGACGCGTTCAAGAAGCTGAACCCCCGCGCGCTGGTGAAGAACCCTGTGCTCTTCACCACCGCCGTGGTGGCGATGCTGCTCACAATGCTGCTCTTCATCGGCGGCACCAACCTGTCGCTGGGCTTCCAGATCCAGCTGATCGTGTGGCTCTGGCTCACCGTCCTGTTCGGCACCTTTGCCGAGGCGCTGGCAGAGGGCAGGGGCCGTGCCCAGGCCGCTTCGCTGCGCGCCACCAAGTCCGAGCTGACTGCGAAGCTCCCGAACGGCAAGACCGTTCCGGCCTCGCAGCTCAAGAAGGGCGATACCGTCCTCGTCCATACCGGCGATCTGATCCCGGCGGACGGCGAGGTGATCGAAGGCGTCGCCTCGGTCAATGAAAGTGCGATCACCGGCGAAAGCGCGCCGGTGATCCGTGAGGCGGGCGGCGATCGCTCGGCCGTCACTGCCGGCACCCGGGTGATCTCGGACCAGATCAAGGTTCGCGTCACCCAGGAGCCGGGCCAGGGCTTTCTCGACCGGATGATCGCGCTGGTCGAAGGCGCCGAGCGCCAGAAGACCCCGAACGAGATCGCGCTGACGATCCTGCTCGTCGGCCTGACGATCATCTTCCTGATCGCCGTCTCGACCATTCCGGGCTTTGCTTCCTATGCGGGCGGCGAAGTGCCGGTGGCGATCCTGGCCGCGCTGCTGATCACCCTGATCCCGACCACGATCGCAGCCCTGCTATCGGCGATCGGCATCGCCGGCATGGACCGTCTCGTCCGCTTCAACGTGCTCGCCAAGTCGGGCCGTGCGGTGGAAGCAGCCGGCGACATCGACGTGCTGCTGCTCGACAAGACCGGCACGATCACCATTGGCGACCGCGCGGCGAGCGACTTCCGCCCGCTGGGCGGTGTCTCGACCGAGGAGCTGGCCCGTGCTGCGCTGCTCGCCAGCCTTGCCGACGAAACGCCCGAGGGTCGCTCGGTCGTCACGCTTGCCCAGGGCAAGTACGCGGTGGCGACCAAGGCGCTGCCGGCCGGTGCTGAGATCATCCCGTTCACTGCGCAGACCCGCATCTCGGGTGTCCGCATGGGCGAGAACCTGATCCAGAAGGGCGCCGTCGATGCGATCCTGCGCGCCCATCCGGGGCTGGGCGATACCGCGGTGGCCGGCGATCTGCGTCGCGTCTCCGAGGAGATCGCGCGCCAGGGCCAGACTCCGCTTGCAGTGGCCGAGGATGGCCGTCTGCTCGGCGTGATCGCGCTCAAGGACGTGGTGAAGGCGGGCGTGCGCGAGCGGTTCGGCGAGCTGCGCCGGATGGGCATCCGCACCGTGATGATCACCGGTGACAATCCCCTCACTGCCGCGGCAATCGCTGCCGAGGCCGGGGTGGACGACTTCCTCGCGGAAGCCACGCCCGAGGACAAGCTCGCGCTGATCCGCAAGGAACAGCAGGGCGGTCGCCTGGTCGCGATGTGCGGCGACGGCACCAACGACGCCCCGGCGCTGGCGCAATCGGACGTCGGCGTGGCGATGAACACCGGCACCCAGGCGGCGCGCGAGGCGGGCAACATGGTCGACCTCGACAGCGATCCGACCAAGCTCATCGAGATCGTCGGCCTCGGCAAGCAGCTGCTGATGACGCGCGGCGCGCTGACCACCTTCTCGGTGGCCAATGATATCGCCAAGTATTTCGCGATCATCCCGGCGATGTTCATCGTGCTTTACCCGTCGCTCGGCGTGCTCAACGTGATGCAGCTCGCCAGCCCGCAAAGTGCGATCCTCTCGGCGATCATCTTCAATGCGCTGATCATCCCGTGCCTCGTCCCGCTGGCGCTGAAGGGCGTGACGTATCGCCCGATCGGTGCAGGTCCGCTGCTCGCCCGCAACCTGGCGATCTATGGTCTGGGCGGCGTGCTGGCGCCGTTCGTGGGGATCAAGCTGATCGATCTGGTCGTCGCCGGACTGGGGCTGGCGTGAAGGCAGGTTGAAAGAAAACCGTTCGTGCTGAGCTTGTCGAAGCACGGCTCTCCACCCGCGATCCGCTCGCGGTGAGGCGCCCTTCGACAGGCTCAGGGCGAACGGAGGAAAGGAATTCGATATGCTCAAAGACTTCACCACAGCATTCCGTCCGGCACTTGTCCTGACGTTGCTCTTCGCCGCCCTGCTCGGCATTGCCTATCCGGCGGCACTTACCGGCATTGGCCAGGTCGCCTTTCCGCACCAGGCCAATGGCAGCCTGATCGAAGAGAATGGCCAGGTCCGCGGCTCCGAGCTGCTCGGCCAGAACTTCGCCGGCGCCGGCTATTTCCACGGCCGTCCCTCGGCCGCGGGTGCCGACGGCAACGACGCCACCGCCTCGTCCGGCTCGAATCTCGGCCCGGCGTCGCAGGCACTCCATGATCGCGTGGCGAAGGACATCGCTGCGACCCGCACTACACCAGGCAATTCGGTTCCCGCCGATCTGGTGACCACCTCCGCCTCGGGGCTGGACCCTGACATCAGCCCCGAGGCGGCCTTTTACCAGGTCGATCGCGTTGCCAAGACGCGCGGCGTGAGCGCGGAAAAGGTGCGTGCGATCGTGAATGCCCATCTGGAACAGCCGATCCTCGGCTTCCTGGGTGAACCGCATGTCAACGTGCTGGCGCTCAATCGCGATCTCGACAAGCAGATGGCCCTCGGCGCAAAAGCTGCTGAGTGAGCGCCGAAGACAAACGACCCGATCCTGACGCCCTTCTGCGCGCCGCCGCGCAGGAGGGCGTTGGCCGTCTGAAAGTGTTCCTCGGCGCGGCGCCGGGGGTCGGCAAGACCTATGAGATGCTCACCGAGGCCGCGGCGCGGCGCAAGGCGGGCGTGGATGTGGTCATCGGTGTGGTCGAGACGCATGGCCGCGCCGAGACCGAGGCGCTGGTCCACGGGCTCGAGATCGTGCCGCGCCGGCCGGTGGAGTATCATGGCCGCAGCATCGCCGAGATGGATATCGACGCGATCCTGGCGCGGGCGCCGGATCTCGTGCTGGTCGACGAGCTCGCCCACACCAACGCGCCGGGCAGCCGGCATGACAAGCGCTACCAGGACGTCAAGGAACTGCTGGCGGCGGGGATCGACGTCTATTCCACCGTCAACATCCAGCACATCGAGAGCCTGAACGACGTCGTCGCCAGCTTCACGAAGGTGCGGGTGCGCGAAACCGTTCCAGATCGCGTGCTGGAGGCGGCGGATATCGAGATCGTCGATCTGCCGCCCGACGAGCTGATCGAGCGCCTGCGCGAGGGCAAGGTCTATGTGCCCGAGGAAGCGACCCGCGCGCTCGGCCATTTCTTCTCCAAGTCGAACCTGACTGCGCTGCGCGAGTTGGCGCTGCGCCGCGCGGCACAGGCCGTCGATGCGCAGATGCTCGACTATCTGCGCACCCATGCCCTTGCCGGGACCTGGGCGGCGAGCGAGCGGCTGGTGGTTGCGGTGAGTGAGCTACCGGGTTCCGGCGAGCTCGTTCGCGCCGCCAAGCGCATCGCCGATGGCCTGCGCGCGCCCTGGACCGCGGTGCATATCGAGACGCCGCGCACCGCCCGGCTGAGCGACGCCGAAAATGCCCAGGTCGCTGCCTCGCTCCACCTCGCCAGCCAGTTGGGCGGGCAAGTGGCAACGGTGCCGGCGGAATCGGTGATCGAAGGGCTCAAGCAGTTCACCACCGAGGCACGCGCCACCCAGCTGATCGTCGGCAAGTCTCTGCGCTCGCGCTGGTTCGAGCTGCGCCACGGATCGGTGGTCGATCGGCTGGTGCGCGAGACGCCAGGCGTGGCGGTGCATGTGCTGCCGATGGCGACCGAGACGCGGCACAATGGCGCCCGGCCAGCGATCGATATCGGTTCGCGTGAAGCCTATATCGTGTCGCTGGGTCTGACCGCGCTCGTCACGCTGGTCGGCGCGCTTTTCCCCGAAGGCGCGATCACCAATATCGGCTTGCTGTATCTGCTGCCCGTGATGGTAGCGGCCACGCGCTACGGCGTTTGGCCGGGCGTGATCACCGGGCTGGTCTCGTCGCTCGCCTATAATTTCTTCTTCATCCCGCCGACCCACACCTTCACCATCCAGGATCCCCGCAACATCCTGACCGTGATGGTGCTGCTTGGCGTCGCGGTGGTTTCCAGCCAGCTTGCCGCGCGGGTGCGCGTCCAGGCCGATCTCGCCCGGCGGAGCGCCACGCAGAACAGCTCGCTCGCCGGCTTCGCCCGGCTGCTCACCGGCCTCTCCACCCGCGAGGAGCTGGGCGCGGTGCTCTGCTCCGAAGTCTCCCGCCTGTTCGGCGCGCATACCGTGCTGCTGTTGCCGGAGGGCGGCCGGCTAAACCTTGCCGCCGCGCATCCCGAGGATCCCGGGCTGGAGACGCTGGAACTGGCGGCCGCGCAGTGGGCCTATGACCAGAACCAGCCCGCCGGGCGCGGATCGGACACGCTCACTGCGTCCGAATGGCTGTTCAACCCGCTGGCCACCGGCGACCGCGTTCTTGGCGTGTTCGGCCTTGCCAATCCCGATGCCGCCGCGCCGCTGCGATCGGACCAGCTGCCGCTGCTGCTCAGCCTGATCGATCAGGCGGCGCTGGCGCTTGAGCGCGTCTCGCTCGAAACCGAGATGGCGACGATCACCCAGCTCAAGGAGCGCGATCGGTTGCGCGCCGCCTTGCTCTCCTCGGTCAGCCACGATCTGCGCACCCCGCTCACCACGATCCTCGGCATGCTCGGCGAGATGCAGCCGGCGAGCGAGGTGCAGGGCGAGCAGCTTTCCGCCGCCCGTGCCGAGGCCGAGCGGCTCAACCGCTTCGTCGCCAATCTGCTCGACATGGTCCGGATCGAGGCGGGGGCGCTCCACCAGTCGATCGAGCCGGTCGATCTGGCCGAGGCGGCGGCGGCGGCGGTGCATGACCTGCGCCGCGTGCTGGAGGATCATCCGATCCGGCTCGATGTGTCGCCCGAATTGCCCTTCGTCTCGGTCGATCCGCAGCTCTTTCACCATTGCCTGATCAACCTGATCGAGAATGCCGGCAAATATGGCGATCCCGGCTCGCCGATCCTGATCGCCGCGCGCCGCCAGCCGGGCAGCATGACCTTGAGCGTCACCGATGAAGGCCCCGGCCTGCCGCCCGGCGACGAGGCGCGGATCTTCGAGACCTTCACCCGGATCGAGGGGTCGGACCGTAAGGGCGGCACCGGCCTGGGGCTCGCCATCGTCAAGGGCTTTGCCGAGGCGATGGGCCTGTCCGTCTTCGCCGCCAATCGTCCCGATGGCGACGGCGCGGTTTTCACGATCCGCTTTCCCGAAACCCTGTTGCGCAAGGGGAGCGCCGGCGAATGAGCCAGCAGCCCAAGATCCTCGTCGTCGACGACGAGCCCGCCATCCGCCGCTTGCTGAGCGCGGGGTTGACGCGTGTCGGCTACCGGGTGGTCGAAGCGAGCACCGGACGCGATGCGCTGAGCGCGATGCAGATCGACAAGCCCGATGCGGTGCTGCTCGACCTCGGCTTGCCGGATCGCGACGGGCTCGAGCTGGTGCCGCTCATCAAGGCGGCGGGCGCTTCGGTGCTGGTCGTCTCGGCGCGCGATGCCACCGATCAGAAGGTGGCCGCGCTCGATCTTGGGGCGGACGATTATGTCACCAAGCCCTTCGATACCGAGGAGGTGCTCGCCCGCATCCGCACCGCGCTGCGCCACCGCCTGTCCGCCGAAGCGGAGATGCCCGTGGTCCGCTTCGGCACGGTCGAGATCGATCTCGGCGCGCGGCTGGTCCGCAAGGGTGGGGAAGAGGTGCATCTGACGCCGAAGGAGTTCGGCTTTCTGGCGGAACTGGCCAAGCATCCGGGCCGGGTGGTGACGCACAGCCAGTTGCTGCGCACCGTCTGGGGTCCGGGGCATGAGCACGATGTGGAGTATCTCCGGGTCGCCGCGCGCGGCGTGCGCCGCAAGCTGGAAGAGGATCCGGCGCTTCCCTCGGCGATCCGCAACGAGCCCGGTGTGGGTTATCGGCTGATGGCGTGATCAGCCGGGCGGTGCACCATAACCACCCCCGCCGGGCGTGAGGATCACGAAGCGGTCGCCGGGCGCCAGCTCGGCCTGATCGCGGCCTTCCAGCATGACCCGGGTACCGTCGCTGCGCTCGACATATTGGGCGCCGAGCGCGCCGGGGCCGCCGCCTGCCAGCCCGAAGGGCGGGACGGTGCGGCGCGACGCCACGATCGTCGCGGTGAGCGGCTCGAGCGCGGTGATCGCGCGCTCGGCACCATCGCCGCCCGGGCAGGCGCCGGTGCCGCCCGAGCCCCTGCGGATGGCGAAGCGATCGAGGCGGACCGGATAGCGCATCTCGAGAATCTCGGGATCGGTGATCCGGGTGTTGGTCATGTGCGTGTGCACCGCCGAGGCGCCGCGGAAGCCGGGGCCGGCGCCGGCGCCGCCGCAGATCGTCTCGTAATATTGATGGCGATCATTGCCGAACAGGAAGTTGTTCATCGTGCCCTGCGCGGCGGCGGCGGCTCCGAGCGCGCCGAGCAGCGCATTGCAGATCGCCTGGCTCACCTCGGTATTGCCCGCGACCACCGCGCTGCCGGGCGGCGGGGCGAGGAAGCTCCCGTCGGGCACGCGGATGGTAAGCGGCACCAGGCAGCCCTCGTTGAGCGGCAGCTCCTCGCCGACCAGGCAGCGGAAGGTGTAGAGCACCGCGGCGCGCGTCACTGCCGGCGGCGCGTTGAAATTGCCGGGGCTGGCCGGGCCGGTGCCGGCGAAATCGATCGTCGCGGCGCGTGCTTCGGCGTCGATCGTCACCGCGACGCGAAGCAGCGCGCCATCGTCCATCGGATAGTCGAAGCTGCCGTCGGACAGGCGGGTGATCACGCGGCGGATGCTCTCTTCGGCATGGGCGCGGACATGGCCCATATAGGCCGAGACCATCGGCCAGCCGCGCGCGGCGATCAGCGCCCGGAGCTCGGCGATCCCGGTCTCGTTGGCGGCGAGCTGGGCCTTGATGTCGGCGACATTGGTGTCGGGATCGCGCGCCGGATAGCGGGTGCCGGCGAGCAGGTCGCGGAAGGCCGCCTCGCGGAAGCTGCCGCGCTGCACCAGCAGGAAATCGTCGATGACGATGCCTTCCTCCTCGAGCGTGCGCGAAGCAGGCGGAGTCGAGCCCGGCGTCAGGCCGCCGATATCGGCATGGTGGGCGCGATTGGCGACGAAGAAGAGCAGTGCCTCGCCCGCGGCGTCGAACACCGGCGAGATCACGGTGACGTCGGGCAGATGGGTGCCGCCGTTGAACGGGTTGTTGAGCGCCACTGCATCGCCCGGGCCGAGCGTGGCGCCGCGGCTGGCGAGCACCGCGCGGACGCTCTCGCCCATCGCGCCGAGATGCACCGGCACGTGCGGGGCGTTGGCGATCAGCCGGCCCTCGGCATCGAACAGCGCGCAGGAGAAATCGAGCCGCTCCTTCATGTTCACGCTGGTCGAGGTGTTGCGCAGCACCACGCCCATCCGCTCGGCGACGCCCATGAACTGGGTGTTGAACAGCTCGAGCTGGATCGGATCGGCGACTACGGGGTCTTCGGCGGCACGGGCGGGCGCCGCGACATGGCGGAGCAGCAGCTCGCCCTGCGCGCCGATCTCCAGCGCCCAGCCGGGCTCGACCACGGTGGTGGCGATCGCCTCGCGGATCAGCGCCGGTCCGGCGATCCGGTCGCCGGGGCGCAGGGCCGCGCGGTCGTGCACCGGCGCGCGGTGCGCGGCGCCGCCGGTCCACAGGTCGATCGTCTCGATCGGGGCGAGCAGGCCCCCCTGGCGCGGCGGCAGCGTGGGGAGCTGGGCGGCCGGGCCTTCGAGGATCGCCTCGACCACGACGCTTTCGACGACGATACCGCGATCGGGCGTGACGAAGCCGTAGCGCGCCTTGTGCGCGGCTTCGAACGCCGCGTGCATCGCCGCCAGCGTGTCCAGCGCGACGGGCAGCGCCGTGTCGGTTCCGGCGTAGCGCAGATGGACCTGGGCGACGTGGCGGACATCGGCGGCGCCCAGCTCTGCGGCTGCATCGGCACCCAGCGTTTCGGCCAGTGCCTGGAGCTGCGCGACCAGCGTGCCCGTCAGGTCGCGCTCGACCGACTGATGGCGGATCGCGCCGCTGTCGGCGAGGCCCATGCCATAGGCGGAAAGCACCCCGGCCAGCGGGTGGATCAGCACGGTGCGCATCCCCAGCGTCTCGGCGACGCGGCAGGCATGCTGGCCGCCGGCACCGCCGAAACATTGCAGCGCGAAGCCGGTGACATCCTCGCCCTTTTCGAGCGCGACGCGCTTGATCGCCGCGGCCATGTTGGCGACGGCGATGGTGAGGAAGCCTTCCGCAACGGCGCGCGGGTCCTGGGGCTTGCCGGTGGCCGCAGCGATCTCCGCCGCCAGTTCGGCGAAGCGCTGCTCGACTACGGCCAGGTCGAGCGGCTGGTCGCCGCCGGCGCCGAAGATGCTCGGGAAATGCCCGGGCTGGATCTTGCCGACGAGCAGGTTCGCGTCGGTGACGGTGAGCGGGCCGCCGCGGCGATAACAGGCGGGGCCGGGATTGGCGCCGGCGCTTTCCGGCCCGACCCGGTAGCGGCTGCCGTCGAACTGCAGGATCGATCCGCCGCCGGCGGCAACCGTCTCGATCGCCATCATCGGCACACGCATCTCGACACCGGCGACTTCGGCATCGAACACGCGCTCGAAGCTGCCGGCATAGAGTGCGACATCGGTGGAGGTGCCGCCCATGTCGAAGCCGATCACCCGGTCGAACCCGGCCGCCTGCGCGGTGCGTACCGCCGCCACCACGCCGCCGGCGGGGCCGGAGAGGATGGCGTCCTTGCCCTGGAACCTGCCCGCCTCGGCCAGGCCGCCATTGGACTGCATGAACTGCAGCGGCGTGGTGCCCAGGGCGCCGGCGACCTGGTCGACATAGCGGCGCAGCACAGGCGATAGATAGGCATCGACGACTGTCGTGCGCCCGCGCGCGACCAGGCCGGTGAGCGGGCTCACGTCATGGCTGGCCGAAACCTGGGCGAAGCCGGCCTCGCGGGCGAGCGCGGCGACGCGCCGCTCGGTCTCGGGATGGGCCCAGGCGTGGACGAGGGCGATCGCGACCGCCTCATAGCCTTCGGCGCGTCGGGCCAGAAGCATTGCGCGGGTGGCTTCGACATCGAGTGGATCGAGCGTGCCGCCGTCCGCGTCGATCCGCCCGCCGACTTCCTCGACGCCGTCATAGAGGGGCGGGGGAAGGCGGATATCGAGGTCGAACAGGCGCGGGCGCGTCTGGTTGCCGATGGCGAGCAGATCGGCAAAGCCGCGATCGACGAGGAGCAGGGTGCGCGCGCCCTTGCGCTCGAGCAGCGCGTTGGTGGCGACGGTGGTGCCCATCTTGACCGCGGTGATCCGCCTCTGGGGCAGCGGCGCATCGGCGGGAAGTTCGAGGATCGTGCGAATGCCGGCGATCGCGGCATCGGCATAGCGCTCGGGATTTTCGCTGAGCAGCTTGGCAGTGGACAGGCTGCCGTCCGGCGCGCGTGCGACGATATCGGTGAAGGTGCCGCCACGGTCGATCCAGAACTGCCAGCCGCTCACCCATTCCTCCGAATTATCGATAAATCGACGATAAGATATGTATAGGTTGACTTCGTTTGGCGCCAGCGCAATTCTGCCGGCAAGGGAGGCAGGGTATGGCGGGTACCAAGCGGGCGATCGTTTCCTCGGCACATCTGGCGGATGGGGCGCTGCCCGGGCTTTCCGAGCTGGAATTTAGCCTGACATTGGCGGCCACCGCCTATCAGCGCTGGATCGGCCGCTGCGCGATGGCGGCGGGCGCGCAGCTTTCCCCGCTCGAAGTGCTGATCCTCCACACGGTGCGCCACCGCGATCGCGCCAAGCGGCTGGGCGACATCACGCTGGTGCTCGATATCGAGGACACGCATCTGGCCACCTATGCGATCCGCAAGCTCGAAAAGGCCGGGCTGGTTGGCACGCGCCGCGACGGCAAGGAGAAGCTGGTCGAGGCGACCGAGGCGGGGCGTAGTTTCTGCGACGCCTATCGCGAGGTGCGCGAACGCGTGCTGGCCGAGCCGGTGGCCGCCGACGGGCCGGGAGAGGCGGCGCTTTCCGAGGCAGCGGACCTGCTGCGCCGGCTTTCGGGCCAGTATAACCAGGCGGCACGCGCCGCCGCGACGCTTTAGGAGCGCGCGATGCTGGTCCTTTCGGGCATCGCCATCATCGTCATCGGGTTCGCGCTGCGCTTCCCGCCGCTGCTCGTCGTGACGCTTGCGGCCTTTGCCAGCGCACTCGCGGCAGGGTTTGGGCCGCTGGAAGTGGTGGCGATGCTGGGCAAGGCGTTTGTCGACGCACGCTTCATGGCGGTGGCCTGGCTGGCGCTGCCGATGATCGGGCTGCTCGAACGTGCCGGGCTTCGCGAGCGAGCCAAGGGGCTCGTCCAACGGCTGCGCGGCGCGACGGCGGGGCGGGTGCTGCTCGGCTATCTGGCGCTGCGCCAGGTGACCGCGGCGATGGGGCTGAATGCGCTGGGCGGGCATGTCCAGATGGTGCGCCCGATCCTGGCGCCGATGGTGGAGGGAGCCGCGGAGGCGGAGGCGCCCATCGACGCCGAGACGCGCGACACGGTACGCGCCTATAGCGCCGCCACCGACAATATCGGGCTGTTCTTCGGCGAAGATGTGTTCATCGCGATCGGATCGATCCTGCTGATCCGCGCGGTGATGGAGCAGAACGGCATTATCGTTGCGCCGCTGCATGTCGCGCTGTGGGCGATCCCCACCGCGATCGCGGCATTCCTGATCCATGGCTTCCGGCTGATCCGGCTCGATCGCCGGCTGCGGAGGCGGGCGGCATGATCGGTCTCGACGCACTCGGCATCGCCGCGGGCCTGCTGCCCGCGACCGTCGCGATCCACCACGCCACGGCGCGCGGCGAACCCCGGCGCTGGCGCAACAGCCTGTTCTGGGGCGCCTTTGCGGTGACGCTGATGGCAGGGCCATGGCTGCCCAATCTGGTCAACGGCTTCCTCGTGCTGCTGATGGTCGCCACCGCGACCACCGGGCTGCGCCCCGCGCCGGTCGCCAGCACCGACGAAGCGGACCGCCAGACGCTTTCGCAGCGTTACGGCATGCGCCTGTTCCTGCCTGCCCTATGCGTGCCGGTGGTGACGCTTGCTGGCACCCTGCTGATCCCGAACGGCAAGATCTTCGGCTGGGCGCTGATCGATCCCAAGCAGGTGACTTTGGTATCGCTCGCTGCGGCGATCTTCGCCGGGCTGGCGCTGGCCTGCTGGATCACCCGCCCGCCGCGTTCGGCGCCCGCGGCCGAGGCGCGCCGGCTTTCCGATGCGATCGGCTGGCCGATGATCCTGCCGCAGATGCTGGCCGCGCTCGGCGGCATCTTCGCCGCAGCAGGCGTGGGCAAGATCGTTGCCGATGGCGTCGCCGGGCTGGTGCCGATCGATACGCCGCTGGTCGCTACCTTGCTCTATTGCATCGGCATGGCGCTGTTCACGATCGTGATGGGCAATGCCTTCGCCGCCTTCCCGATCATGACCGCCGGCATTGGCATCCCGTTCCTGATCCACCGGTTCGGGGGCGATCCGGCCGCAGTTGCGGCGCTCGGCATGCTGGCGGGCTTCTGCGGCACGCTGATGACCCCAATGGCCGCCAATTTCAACATCGTGCCGGCGGCGCTGCTCGAGCTGCGCGATCGCTACGCGGTGATCCGGGTGCAGGTGCCCACTGCGGTGCCGCTGCTGCTCTTCACCATCACCGTCATGGCGCTGTTCGCCTTTCCGGGAGCCCTTCGTTGACCCTTTTCCTGACCGCGGAAATGGCGGCGCATTTCGCCCGGACAGCGCTTGGCCATGTCACCCGCGAATATCCGCACAAGGCCGATCATGTGATGGGATCGGACGCCGACGCCTATATCCCGCGCGCCGTCCATCCGATCTTCTATGGCAGCTTCGACTGGCATAGCTGCGTGCATGGCTATTGGACGCTTGCGCGGATCCGGCGCCTGTTTCCCGAGCTAGCCGAGGCGGCGGCGATCGATGCGCTGTTCGCCGAGAGCCTGACGGCGGAGAAGGTCGCGGTCGAGCGCGCCTATCTCGACCGGCCGGGCACGCGCAGCTTCGAGCGGCCCTATGGCTGGGCCTGGCTGCTGATGCTCTCGGGCGAGCTGCATGCAGGCGGCAGTCCCTATGCCGAGGTGCTGCAGCCGCTGGCGGACGCCTTTGTCCGGCGCTTCCACGACTATCTGCCGATGCTCACCTATCCGGTGCGCGCGGGTACCCATGCCAATACCGGCTTCGCGCTGGTGCTGGCCGGGCGCTATGCCGAGCGGCGGGGCGACGGCGACCTGCTGGCGCTGCTCGCGCGGCGAGCCGGCGACTGGTTCGGCGGCGATGCCGATGTCCAGGCCTGGGAGCCGAGCGGGGAGGATTTCCTGTCGCCCGCGCTGATCGAGGCACTGGCGATGCGGCAGCTGCTGGCGCCGGCGGACTTCGCCGAGTGGCTGGCGCGGTTCCTGCCGGGACTTGCCGAGGGGATGCCAGTCACGCTGTTCACGCCTGCCGTCGTCAGCGACCGCAGCGATCCCAAGTTCGCGCATCTCGACGGGCTCAACCTCAGCCGCGCCTGGGCGATGCGGGGGATCGCCGACGCGCTACCCGAGGGCGCCGGGCGGACGCGGCTGCTAGCGGCGGCGGACGCGCATCTCGCCGCCGCGATCGATCATGTCGCGGGCGATTACATGGGCGAGCATTGGCTGGCGAGCTTCGCGCTGCTCGCGCTGGAAGGCTGATACGCCGCCGCGCTCAGGCGATGATCAGTTCGACTCCGGCGTCCTGGATCATCCGGGCATGGAGGTCGCTGATGTCCGCATCGGTTACGATCGCGTCGAGCTCGTCCAGGCCGCAGACCACCGAGCCCGAAGGCGCGGCGAACTTGGAGCTGTCGACGAGCAGCGCCACCCATTCGGCGCGGTCGATCATCTGGCGCTCGGCGGCGGCGAGCACGACATCGGCCTGCATCACGCCCTGCGCGCCGACGAACGCTGCGCCCATGAACAGGCGCGGGGCGTGGACGCGCGGCATGCATTCCTCGCCGCCGATGCCGAGGATGATGTTCTGCTCACGGAAGACCGATCCGCCCGGTACGGCGATGCGCGTGCCCGGCTGGGGCAGCAGCGCGCTCACCACGTGCAGCGAATTGGTGAGCACCTGAAGGTTCAGGCCCGCGAGGTGGCGGCACATCTGCAGCGTGGTCGAGCCGCCGTCGATGATGATCGACTCGCCGGGCTTGCACAGCGCGGCGGCGGCGCGGCCGATCGCTTCCTTCTGCGCGCGGTTGCGATCGATATTCTCGTGGAAGGGCACCCCGGCGAGCGACTGGACGTCGGTGCGCTCGCCCGCCTCGTCGCCCACCAGCCGCGCGCCGCCGCGCACGCGCTGGATCACGCCCTTGCCTTCGAGACGATCGAGGTCGCGGCGCAGCGTGGCCGGGGAGGCCGATATCGCCGCTTCCAGCCGCTTGAACGACACGAAGCCCGTCTTCCCGATCAGATCGAGGATGAGGCTATCGCGCTCTTCGACATGCATTTTTGGTTAGGCCCCAGTGGTTTAAAGGCCTTGTGCCGGGCAAACTCGCCGAAATCAATCTTTTCCGCTCAAACGATGCCAGCGCCAAGGCCGACGGGCGCGCGCTCCTGCGCCTTGCGCGCGCGCCAGCCGCTGTCGCGATAGGCGAGGATCGGATCGATCGCGCCGCCCGCCTCCATCCGCGCCATGGCGAGGATCGGCGACACGTCGGTGCGATAGGCTTTGCGCAGGGTGAGGAAGGCCAGCATCGTGTCGTTGGCCGCCTGCGCCGCGCCCAGCGCCGCGCGATCGACCAGACTTGCCTTGGCAAAGGCGCCGGCAATCGCCTCGGCCGACGCGATCATGCTCTCGATAGGGTCGGTTACGTTGTGCGACTGGTCAATCATGTACGCAGGATCGAATCCCTCACGAGGATTCAACTCCGCCTCGATCAGCTCGTTGAACACGAGGAAGAGCTGGTGCGGGTTGATCGATCCGCTGTCGAGATCGTCGTCGCCATATTTGCTGTCGTTGAAGTGGAAGCCGCCGAGCTTGCCGAAGCGGTGGAGACGGGCGACGATCTGCTCGATGTTCACATTGGGCGCGTGGTGGCCAAGATCGATCAGGCACCGGGCCTTTGGGCCCAGTTCCTGCGCGGCAAGAATCGACGAGCCCCAGTCGGAGATCACGGTTGAGTAGAAGGCGGGCTCGAACATCTTGTGCTCGAGCAGCATCCGCCAGTCTTCGGGCAGTGCCGCATAGACCTGGGCGGCGGCCTCCAGATAGCGGTCGAGCGAGCGGGTGAGGTCCTGCTGGCCGGGGAAGTTGGTGCCGTCGCCGACCCAGACGGTGAGCGCGGTCGAGCCGAGCTGGCGACCGATCTCGATGCATTCGATATTGTGCTCGACCGCCTGGGCGCGGACGCCGGCATCGCCCGCCGAGAGGCTGCCGTCGCGGTAGCTCAGCTTCTGGCCGGGCTGGTCCTGGAAGGTGTTCGAATTGACCGCATCGAAGCCGAGACCCAGCGCCGCCGCTTCCTCGCGCAGGGCGGCATAATCGCTGACCTTGTCCCAGGGGAAATGGGGGCTGACGCGCGGCGTGACGGTGGAGAGCTGCTGGATCACCGCGCAATCGGCGAGCTTCTCATGGATCGTCACAGGCTCGCCGGGGATCGGGAACTTGGCGAAGCGGGTACCGCCGCGGCCGGCGCCCCAGCTGGGCACCGCGACCGAGAAGCCGGCGACGCGGGCCTTCACCGCATCGATGTCGATCCCACGGCGGGCGAGCGCACGGCCCAAGCTGTCATATTCGTCGTGCAGCGCCTCTGCGCGCGCGGCATTGTGGCTTTCGATCTGGTCGACCGAAAGCGGCAGTTCCTTTGCCATTCCACCCTCTTTCCTGTTTTTATCGCGTGAAAGCCTGCGCGTTCCCGGCGTCCACATTGACGATGTTGCCCGTCGATTTGGAAGAGGCTTCGGAAGCGAAGAAATGCACTGCCTCGGCGATATCCTCTGGCAGCACGTCGCGCTTGAGCATCGAGCGGTTGCGGTAATGCGCCTCGAGCTCGGATCCGGGATCGATGCCATAGGCGCCGGCGCGCTCCTTGCGCCAGTCGCCGTCCCAGATCCGCGATCCCTTGATCACTGCGTCGGGATTGACCGTGTTGACGCGGATGCCGTGCGGCGCGCCTTCCAGTGCGAGGCAGCGGGCAAGATGCAGCGCGGCGGCCTTTGCCGAGGCATAGGCGGAGGCGTTGACCGCGGCGGCGAGCGCGTTCTTCGAGCCGATGAACACGATCGAGCCGCCGCCCACCGCGCGCATAAGGGGGAAAGCAGCGCGGGCGCTGAGGAAATAGCCTTCCGCCAGCACATCGTAGTTGCGCCGCCACAATTCCACGCTGGTCTCTTCGAGCGAAGCGGAAGAGGCGATGCCGGCGTTGGCGACGAGGATATCGAGCCCGCCGAACTCGCGGGTGCATGCCTCGAACGCGGCGGCGACCTGGCCTTCGTCGGTGACGTCGCAGGTCTCGGCGCGAACGACGTCCGTGCCGAATGCCTGGGCCATTTCGGCGCGGACGCGCTCGGCGGCCTCCGCGTCGCGATCGACCAGCATCACGCAGGCGCCGTCCTGGAGCAGGCGGCGTACGGTTGCCGCGCCGATCCCGCCCGCGCCGCCGCTCACCAGCGCGATGCGGCCGACCAGCGGCTTCGGCTTGGGCATGCGCTGGAGCTTGGCTTCCTCGAGCGCCCAATATTCGATGCCGTACGCTTCCTTCTCGGGCAGCCCGACATAGTCGCCGATCGCCTCGGCACCGCGCATGACGTTGATCGCATTGCCGTAGAATTCGCCGGCGAGGCGGGCGGTGGTCTTGTCGGCAGCGAAGGTGATGCGGCCGATGCCGGGGACGAGCACCACCACCGGATTTGGATCGCGCATCGCCGGGTCGCCGGGCACGGCGCAGCGCTGGTAATAGGCGGCATATCCCTGGCGATAGGCTTCCAGCGCGTCCGTCAGATAGGCTTCGTCCTCGATCCGGGCCGGATCGAGCGGAAGGGGAGCGATCTTGGTGCGCAGGAAATGATCGGGGCAGGAGGTGCCGATCGGCACGAGCCGGGCGAAATCGCGGCTCCCGATGAATTCGAGCGTCTCCGCATCATCGGAGAAATGACCGATCTTGCCGCGGGCGCCGGGCATCAGCCCGCGCAGCTTCGGCATCAGCTTCGCGGCTGCCGCCGCACGTTCTTCGACCGGCAGGGGCGCGACGATCGCGCCGCCAAAGGCCGGGCCGCGGGCCAGGCGCTCGTTGAGATAGGCGGCGGCATCGGCGATCAGTGCGATCGTGTTGTCGTAACACGCCCTGGCAGTCTCGCCCCAGCAGATGATGCCATGGCCTTCGAGCATGACGCCGCGCAGCCCCGGCCGCTCGGCGGCGAGCGCACGGAGCTGGAGGCCGAGCTCGAAGCCGGGCCGCTTCCAGGGCAGCCAGCCGACCGTGCCGCCCCAGATCGCATCGGTAGCCGCCTTGCCGGCGCTCGATGCCGCCAGCGCGATGATCGCGTCCGGGTGGACGTGATCGACATGCGCATAGGGGAGATAGCCGTGCAGCGGCGTATCGATCGAAGCGGCGCGCGCGTTCAGGTTGAAGGTGCAATGGGGCAGATAGCCAACCATCTCGTCCTCGAACGCCACGCCGCGATAGCGCGCTTCGAGGCCGAGCAGCTTGTCCATGTAGAGCGTGGCGAACCCGTCGAGCTTCATCGAGCCGATGTCGCCGCCCGAACCCTTCACCCAGAGCACCGAGGCGGGAGTGCCGGTAAGCGGATCGGCCATCTCGATCTTAGCCGAGGTGTTGCCGCCGCCGAAATTGGTGACGGTCAGGTCCGAGCCGAGCAGATTGGAGCGATAGAGCAGCAGGTCTTCCGGCGACTTGCCTGCCGCTTCGGCATCCGACCAGCGATTGCGGGGCACGGCGAACGGAATGGTGGATGCCGCGCGCACCCTTGTCTCGTCTTCAAGCATCCGGAATCACTCTCCCCCAGCGCCCGGTTCGGCGCAAAGCATGTCTATCAAGGTGGCTAGCCAGATACAATCAACTTCGCTAAATATCAATCATAACAAAAAGGGGAGGGTGCTTTGGGGGAAGGGCTGAGCGTCGTGCTCGATCTGGGCAAGACCTTGTCGAAGCTCAGCCTGTGGGACGCATCGGGCGCGATGCTGGCGCGGCGGACGCGGCCGAACGGGCAGGTCGAGGCGGTGCTGGGCGGCGAGGCGATTCGCGTACTCGATACTGCGGGGATCGAAGCCTGGGTCGAGGAAGTGCTGCGCGAGTTTGCCGGGCTCGGCCGGGTCATGCGGATCATCCCGGTCGGGCATGGCGCGGCGGCGGCGGTGGTGCGGGATGGGGCGCTGGCGGCGCCGCCACTCGATTACGAGCAGCCGATTCCGGCGGCATGCGTCGCCGCCTATCTGGCGCAGCGCGACCCGTTTGCCCGCACCGGATCGCCGGCGCTGCCCGATGGGCTCAATCTGGGGGCGCAGCTCCATTACCTCGAGACGCTCGTACCGGAGGCGCTGGCCGGCGATGCGCTGATCCTGCCCTGGCCGCAATATTGGGCCTGGCGCCTGTCCGGCGTCGCGGCTTCGGAGGTGACGAGCCTGGGCTGCCACAGCGATCTCTGGTGCCCGGCTACCGGCGAGCCCTCCGCGCTGGCCGTGCGGCGCGGCTGGGCCGATCGGCTGGCGCCGCTGCACAGTGCCGGTGACGCGATCGGCACGCTTGACGCGGAATGGGTGCGCCGGACCGGGCTGCCGGAAGATGTCGCGGTGCATTGTGGGTTGCACGATTCCAATGCGGCGCTGCTGGCCGCGCGGGGCTTTGCCGCCATCGCCGAGCAGGAGGCGACTGTGCTTTCCACCGGCACTTGGTTCGTGGCGATGCGGACGCCGGGCAAGGGCATGCGCGTCGATCTGGCGGCCCTGCCCGAAGCGCGCGATTGTCTGGTCAATGTCGATGTCCACGGCATGCCGATCCCCTCGGCTCGCTTCATGGGCGGGCGCGAGATCGAGCTGCTGACCGGCATCGACACGCGCCGCATCGACATCAACCCGGACCAGCCGGCGATCATCGCAGCGCTGCCGGGGGTGGTGGCGAGCGGGGCGATGGTATTGCCGACGCTTACCCCGGGGGTGGGGCCGTTCCCGGGCGGGGCGACGCGCTGGATCAACCGGCCGGCGGAATCGATCGAATTGCGCGCCGCAGTGTGCCTCTATGCGGCCATGGTCGCCGATGCGATGCTCGACCTGATCGGGACGCGGGAGCGCATATTGGTCGAGGGGCGGTTCGGCGAAGCACAGGCATTCGTCCGCACGCTCGCCACCCTGCGCCCGGACCTGCGCGTGCTCGTCTCCAACCAGCACAACGATGTATCCTATGGCGCGCTGCGGCTGGTCGATCCCATGCTCGCGCCACCTTCGGAGCTGGTCCAGGTGGAGCCGCTCGATTGCGACCTGACCGCCTATGCCGCGCGCTGGCGCACCCTGGTGGCCGGCAGCAGCGAGGCGGCATGAAGGCGGCGGCGATCTCCGATTATCGCGAACTGGCGCGGCGGAGGCTGCCACGCTTCCTGTTCGAGTATATCGATGGCGGCTCCTATGCCGAGGTGACCCTTGGCCGGAACGTGGACGATCTCGCCGCGGTGGCGCTGCGGCAGCGCGTGCTGCGCGACATTTCCGACATCGACCTGTCGACGACGCTTTTCGGCCAGACGCTGGCGATGCCGGTGGCGCTGGGCCCCGTGGGCCTGGTGGGGCTCAACGCGCGGCGCGGCGAAGTACAGGCGGCGCGGGTGGCGGAGGCCGCGGGGGTGCCCTTCACGCTGTCGACCGTTTCGGCATGCCCGCTGGGAGAAGTGGCGGGGGCGGTGACGACGCCGCCCTGGTTCCAGCTCTACATGATTCGCGACCGGGGCTTCATGGTCGAGTTGATGGCGCAGGCGAGCGCGGCGGGCTGCCCCGTGCTGATGTTCACCGTCGACATGCCGGTGCCGGGCACGCGCTACCGCGATTATCGATCCGGCCTCGCCGGCGCACCGGGACTGGGCGGCGCGCTGCGCCGGCTGGGCCAGGCGCTGACGCATCCGCGCTGGGCCTGGGACGTGGGGCTGCGGGGGCGGCCGCACCATCTCGGCAATGTCGCGCCGGTGCTCGAGGGCAAGACCGGGCTCAATGACTTCTTCGCCTGGATGCGAAGCAATTTTGACCCGGCGATTCGCTGGGACGACCTGGATTTCATCCGCAAGCACTGGGCGGGGCCAATCCTGCTCAAGGGCATACTCGATCCCGAGGACGCCCGCGAGGCGGCGGCGCGCGGCGTGGAGGGCGTGGTCGTCTCCAACCATGGCGGGCGCCAGCTCGACGGCGTGCCCTCGACGGCGCGGGCGCTGCCGGCGATTGCCGATGCAGTGGGAGACCGGCTGACGCTGATGGCCGATGGCGGCATCCGGTCGGGGCTCGACGTGGTGCGGATGCTCGCGCTGGGGGCGAAGGGCGTGCTGCTCGGCCGCGCCTGGGCCTGGGCGCTGGGCGGCGCGGGGCAGGCGGGGGTGGCGCATGTCCTGGCGCTGCTTGAGGCCGAGATGCGCGTCGCCATGGGGCTGACCGGGGTCACGCGGATCGACCAGATCGACAAGAGCAATTTGGCAGGGGGGAGTGAGGGATGGGCGGAAATCCGCTGATTGGCGTGCTGTTTCATTGGCTTGGCGGGCTTTCCTCCGCCAGCTTCTACGTTCCCTATCGCCGCATCCGGGCCTGGTCCTGGGAGATATTCTGGCTGGTCGGCGGCATCTTCTCCTGGCTGATCGCCCCCTGGCTGTTCGCCTCGATCCAGACGCACGACCTGCTCGGCGTGCTGGCGCGTACGCCGCAATCGACCTGGCTCTGGTGCTGGTTCTGGGGCGCAATGTGGGGCTTTGGCGGGCTCACCTTCGGGCTGACCATGCGCTATCTGGGCCTGTCGCTCGGCATGGCGGTGGCGCTGGGGCTGACCACGGTGATCGGCACGATGGGGCCGCCGATCTTCCGCGGCACGCTGGGCGCGCTGGCCGGCACGCCGAGCGGGCAGATGACCTTTGTCGGCATCCTGATCACGCTCGCCGGCATTCTGGTCGTCGCCGCCGCGGGACGGCGCAAGGAGCGCGAGATGGCGGGCGCTGCGGCGCGGCAGAGTGTAAGCGAGTTCAACTTGCCCAAGGGCCTGGCCATTGCGGTCTTCTCCGGCGTGATGTCGGGCTGCTTCGCCTGGGGGCTCGACGCCGGCGGGCCGATCCGCGCGGCGACGCTGGCGGCGGGGACCGATCCGCTATGGCAGGGGCTGCCGGTGTTGTGCGTGGTGCTGCTCGGCGGCTTTACCACCAACTTCCTGTGGTGCGGCTGGCTGATCCTGCGCAACCGATCGGCGGGGCAGCTTCTCGGCGCCACCCTGGTCGGCGAGAAGCCGCCGCTGCTGCGCAACTATGCGCTGGCGGCGCTGGGCGGCACGCTCTGGTACTTCCAGTTCTTCTTCTACACGATGGGCGAGAGCCAGATGGGGAAATATGGCTTCTCCTCCTGGACGCTGCACATGGCCAGCATCATCCTGTTCTCGACTTTGTGGGGCTTCGCGCTCAAGGAATGGGCGGGGGTGCGCGGCGGCACCCGGCTGCTGGTTTGGGCCGGCATCGGCGCGCTGTTGCTCTCGACCGTGGTGATCGGCATCGGCAACTATCTCGCGGCATGAGCCCGGCGAGACGGCGCCCGCTGGTCCTGGGCAATTGGAAGATGCACGGGCTGGGCGCCGACCTGGCCGAGATCGCCCGGATCGACGCGGCAGCGGGAGCGCTGGGCGTCGAGGCCGGGCTGATGCTGCCGGCGGCGCTGATCGAGCGGGCGGCGCGACAGGTGCGGGGGCTGGCGATCGGCGGGCAGGACTGCCACCCGGCGGTGGAGGGCGCGCATACCGGTTCCGCCTCGGCGGCGATGCTGCGCGATGCGGGCGCGACGATCACCCTGGTCGGGCATAGCGAGACGCGTGAGGATGGGCTGAGCGTGGCCGCCAAGGCCTGCGCCGCGCAGGCTGCGGGGCTGTCGGTGGTGATCTGCGTCGGCGAGAGCGCGCGATCGGCTGATGCGCGCGCGCTGGTGGCGGCGCAGCTTCGCGCCTCGCTGCCGCCCGAGCTCGACTGGTCGCGCGCCGCGATCGCCTATGAGCCGGTGTGGTGCATCGGCGGGAGTGCCGTTCCGGATGCGGCGCATCTCGTCCGGGTCTTCGCGATGCTGCGAGCCGAGGCGGGCGACGCGCCGCTGCTCTATGGTGGGGCGGTGGATGGCAGCAATGCCGGGGAACTGCTGGCACTGCCGGAGGTCGACGGGCTGCTGGTCGGGCGGGCGAGCCGTTCGGCTGCGGAGTTTGTGCCGGTGCTGGAGGCTGCGGCGGGCTAGGGCGTTCCAACAGGCGGGTTTGCGGCGACTCGGCAAAGGACACGAAGTACACGCCAAGCGCCGGTTTTTCGGGGGCCTATTTTCCCTGTTTTCCCGGGAATGCGATGGATCTCGCAACATCCTTGCGTGCGGGGGTTCCTATCTTTCCTACAGATCAAAGAGCGGTCGGAGCATGAGCCCCGGCCGCATGAGCCAAACAGACGAAATCCTACATTGCAATATGCTTTTCCCGGGCAACCGGCTTTCCCCGGCGAAGGCCGGGGCCCAGCCTTGAAAGCCACCCACCTTGGCGCGTCTTCGCCGCGCACTTTTTTTAGTCTGGGCCCCGGCCTTCGCCGGGAAAAAGAAGAGGAATATCGGCAAATAGCCGTCACCCCGACGCGAGGCCGGGGTGACGGAAGTTGGTGGGTTAACTCTAGTCGATTGCCTTGGTCGCGGTGACGCGGATATCCGCCTTCAGCCGGATATCGTCCGAGGCGCTGCCGACGAGCAGCTGATAGGCGCCCGCGCGGGCGACCCAATGGTGGGTCGCGGTGTCCCAATAGCCGAAGGCACGGGGATCGAGCGCGATCTCGACGGTGCGGGTCTCGCCCGGCGCGAGCGCGACCTTGGAGAAGCCGGCGAGCTGCTTGACCGGCTCGTCGGCCGTGCGATCGGCGCGCGCGACATAGAGCTGGACGACGTCCTTGCCGCCCATCTTGCCGGTGTTACGGACCGAGAGCTTCACCCTGGCCTTCGCACCGGGAGCGATGCTCGCCGGGGCGGTGAGCCCCGCATAGCCGAAGCTGGTGTAGGACAGGCCGTGCCCGAAGGCGAAGAGCGGCGCCACACCGCGGGCCTCATAGCCGCGATAGCCGACGAGCAGCCCCTCGCTGTACTTCGCCTTCATGTCGGTGAGGACCGTCTGGTCGTCGCTGCTCTTTGCCGGGAAGGTGACCGGCAGCTTGCCCGACGGATTGACCTTGCCGATCAGGATATCGGCGAGCGCCGCGGCGCCTTCCTGGCCGGGTAGCCACATGTCGAGAATGGCAGGGACCTGCTTCTCCCAGGGCATGGTCATCGCCGCGCCGGCATTGACGACCACGACAGTGGCGGGATTGGCGGCCGCGACCGCCGCGATCAGCCTGTCCTGCTCGCCGGGCAGGTCGAAATTGGCGCGGTCATAGCCTTCGCCCTCGGTGAGCGAGGCGGAGCCGCCGATGACGATCGCGGCATCGGTACGCTTCGCGGCGGCGACGGCGGCGTCGAAATCGGGCCGGGGCGTGCGAACGCCGAACTTGAGCGCTTCATAGGGCGTCTGGCCGGTGACGTAGTCGAGGCGGATCGGATAGGCCTTGCCGCCCTCGAGCTGGACCTGGACGGTGCGCTGGGGGACGGGGAAGCCGATCACGTCGCGATTGTCGGGCGCCGACGGCGTGGCCTTGTCGAGGATCGTCTTGCCATCGAGCGTGAGCACGCCCGTGCCGGTGCCGCGCACGCTGAATTCATAGGTGCCGGTGGCCGGCGCGCGGAACACGCCCGACCAGCGCATCGCGGCATAGCCGATCACCTTGGCGCTCGCGATGTTGGCGCTGATCCGCTTGGTGAAATCGGTGGCGCGCTGGGTCTTCACCGGATCGCCGCTGAAATCGGGATTGGCGAAATAGGTCGCCTCGAGCCCGGTCTCCCTGCTGTCGGCCGCGGGGCTGAACAGCGCGGGATCGGCGGTTGGCGGGGTCTCTTCGCTATCGACGCCCTTTTCGTAGATCACCTCGACGCCGGGCAGCGCGGCGCGGATCGCCTCGAGCGGCGTGACCAGCTTGTCGAACGGCGTGACCGCCGAGCTGCCGCCGCCCTGGATGCGGGCGATGGCAGCGTTGGGGCCGATCACCGCGAGCGTCTTGATGCCGGGCTTCAAGGGCAGCACGCCGCTGTTCTTGAGCAGCACGATCGCTTCGTCGGCGGCGGCGCGCGCCGCCGCCCGGTGCGCCGCGCCGCCGATCTCGCCCTTGGGCAAGGCGCCGTCGAGCGCGCCGCTGCGGACGATCAGGCGGACGATGCGCCGGGCATTGTCGTCGAGCTGTGCCGGGGTGACTTCGCCCGCGCGCACCGCGGCGAGCAGCTTCTCGCCGAACTTCTGGGCGGGGCCGGGCATTTCGAGATCGAGCCCGGCATTGACTGCGGGCGCAGTGCTGTGGGTCGCGCCCCAATCGGAGACGACGAACCCCTTATAGCCCCATTCCTGCTTGAGCAGATCGGTGAGCAGCCAGCGATTCTCGCTGGCATAGGTGCCGTTGACCTTGTTGTACGAGGCCATGACCGACCAGGGATCGGCCTGCTTCACCACCGTCTCGAAGGCGGGCAGGTAGATCTCGCGCAAGGTCCGCTCGTCGACGACCGAATCGACAAAGAAGCGGTTGGTCTCGTGGTTGTTGGCGGCGAAGTGCTTGATCGAGACGCCGATGCCCTTGCCCTGCACGCCCGCGACATAGCCGAGCCCCAGCTTGCCGGCGAGCAGCGGGTCTTCCGAATAGGTCTCGAAATTGCGGCCCCAGCGCGGGGTGCGGACGATGTTCACCGTCGGCGCGAGCAGCACCGCGGCGCCGTATCCGCGCGTCTCCTCCGCGATCGCGGCACCGACCGATTTCGCCACCTCCGGATTCCAGGTCGCGGCGATGGCGACGCCGACCGGGAAGACCGTGGCGGGCTTGCCCTCGGGCGAGCGGACGCCGGTGGGGCCGTCGGTCACCTTGATCCCGGGAATGCCGAGGCGGGGGATCGACTGGAGCGTCATCGAGCTTTCGCCGGCGAGCAGCGAGACCTTCTCCTCCAGCGTGAGCCGGCCCATCAGATCCTCGACGCGCTTCTCCAGCGGGGCGTTCTTCTCTCGATAGGTCATGCGGTCGGTCTGCGCCTGGGCGAGGGTTGGGGTGCTCGCAATCAACGCCGCCAGGGCGACGCAGGCAAGGATATGCGGTTTGGCCATTATTTGATCGCGGCGAGATCGGCGGCGGTCTTGGCGAGGATCTCGTCGGTGAGCTTGCCGTCCGAATAGGGCTGGAGCTGCTTGAGGCTGAGGCCCTTGAACATCTCGTATTGCGGCAGGCCGATCAGCCCGGGCAGGTTCTTGTCGATCACCGCCTTGCCCTGGGCATCGGCGACGATGTCCTGGATCGGCGTATCGAGGGTGAACTTGGGCGCGGGTGCTGGAGTGGCGGCGGGGCTCGGCGCCGGGGCCGGCGCGGTCTGGGCCATGGCGGCGCCCGGCAGTGCGAGCAGGGCGGCGATCAGAAGCGTGTTCATCATCCTCATCCTTGGCTGGTGGTTGCGAGACCCAGCTCGGCGATCATCGCCTCGCGGATCAGATATTTCTGGACCTTGCCGGTCACGGTGGTGGGGAAGGCGTCGACGAAGCGGACGTAGCGGGGGACCTTGTAATGGGCGATGCGGCCGCGGCAGAAGGCGCGGACCTCCTCCGCGTCGCCGGTCGCGCCGGCGCGCAGACGGATCCAGGCGCAGAGCTCCTCGCCCATGCGATCGTCGGGAATGCCGACCACGGCGACGTCCTCGACCGCGGGGTGGCCGTAGAGAAACTCCTCGATCTCGCGCGGATAGATGTTCTCGCCGCCTCGGATCACCATGTCCTTGAGCCGGCCGACGATGGTGCCGTAGCCGGAAGCGTCGATCACCGCGAGATCGCCCGAATGCATCCAGCCCTGGGCATCGATCACCGCTGCGGTCTTTTCCGGCTCGTCCCAATAGCCGAGCATCACCGAATAGCCGCGGGTGCACAGCTCGCCGGGGGTGCCAGCGGGCACGACCTCGCCGGCCTCGTCGACGATCTTGCACTGGAGGTGCGGCTGGACGAGGCCGATCGAGCCGGTGCGGCGCTCGAGCGGATCGTCGACCGCGGTCTGGAAGCTGACCGGGCTGGTCTCGGTCATGCCGTATGCGATCGTGACCTGGGGCATGTGCAGCCGGTCGATCACCGCGCGCATCAGCGGCTCGGGGCAGACTGCGCCGGCCATCACGCCGGTGCGCAGCGAGGCGATGTCGAAGCGGTCGAACTCGGGATGGGCGAGCAGCGCGATGAACATGGTGGGCACGCCGTAGAGCGACGTGCAGCGCTCGCGCGCGATCGCGGTGAGGGTGGCGCCGGGATCGAAGCCGGCGGCGGGATAGACCATGGTCGCGCCGTGGGTGAGGGCGGCGAGGTTGCCCATCACCATGCCGAAGCAGTGATAGAGCGGCACGGGGATGCAGATGCGGTCGCCGGGCTGGAGGCGCTGCGCCAGGCCGACGAAATAGCCGTTGTTGAGGATGTTGCGGTGGCTGAGCGTCGCGCCCTTGGGCTGGCCGGTGGTGCCGCTGGTGAACTGGATGTTGATCGCGTCGGTGGCGCGCAGATGCGGGGCGATGGTGCGGAGCTTCTCGTGATCGGCCGCGCCTGCATGGCCGGCGACCTGGTGGAAGGGAATCCAGCCCGGATGCGTGGCGGCGCCGATGCAGATGATGCGGCGGAGCGCGGGCAGATCGGGCGCGATCTCGGCGACCATCGCGGCATAGTCGCTGGTCTTGAAGCGATCAGCGAAGACGAGCCCGGCCAGCCCGACCTTGGCCATGGTGAAGGCGGCCTCGCTGGTGCGATAGGCCGGGTTGATCGTCACCAGGATCAGCCCGGCGCGCGCAGCAGCGAACTGGGTGAGCGTCCATTCGACGCAATTGGGCGCCCAGATGCCGATCCGGTCGCCGGGCTCGAGGCCGAGCGCGAGCAGGCCGGCGGCCAGCGCGTCCGCCCGGTCGAGCAACTCGGCAAAGGTCCAGCGGATATCCTGCTCGACCGAGACCAGTGCCTCGCGCCCACCCCAGCGGGCGGCGGCCAGCGCCAGGGCCTCGCCGATCGTGTGCTCGATCAGCGGCGGGGCGTCGGCGCCGTGGACATGGCTGGGCGCGATGCTCATCGCTTGCCCGGCGGGACGCAGGTGAAGCTGGCGGCGTCGTCGGTCGAGCCCTTGCCGTCCCAGCGCGCGACCTTGGGATAGGCGCACAGCGGGCGAGTGCGGACCGGCTTGGCCGGGAAGCCGAGATAGCCGAACAGGTCGTTGTCGAACTTGGTTGCGACGATGGTCTCGGGCGCGGGGCCGCCCTGGCGCCATTTGTCGAGCGTGCCGAGCGCGTCGAAGCTGTTGGGGCCGGGGCCGGCGAGGCAGTGCGACATGCCGGGGGCCATGAACAGGCGCACCGAGCTTTCGGCAGCCTTGCCCAGGCGCTTCCGGACGGCCTGATAATAGTCGATCGTGTTCTCGGGCGCGATCGCGGCGTCGTTCCAGCCGTGATAGAGGATCAGCTTGCCGCCGCGACGCAGGAACGGGCCGATGTCCGGATTGTCGCTGTCGAGGACGGGTGCGAGGCGGCGCGCGGCGGCATAATCGCGCGCGAAGTCGAACGAGGCCGGCTGCCAGTCCGGGTTCGAATGGACCATGTAGCGGAAGAACTCGCCGGCGAAGATGCCGTGCTGCGCCTTGGGACCGGTGAGCCAGACGTCCCAGGCGCCGGGCACCGCTTCGGCACCGGGCATGTAGCCGGGGAAGAACTTGTTGCCCTTCGCATCCACCGCACCGCGATAGAGCGCGCGAGCGGCAGTGACCTGGGGCGCGCTGAGGCAGCCGGGGCCGTCGCCCGCCTTGCACTGGAGCACAACGGGATCGAAGCCGCATTGGCGCGGATCGTCGAGCACGCCGTCCTTGACCCCGTCCTTCGCGTCGCACTGGGCGATCGCGGCATCCTGGAGCAGCTTGAGCTTGGCGTTGGGGATCGCGCTTTCGGGCCGGGCGAAGACGGCGCGGTCGTCGACCATGAAGGCGGTCATCAGCCGGGTCCAGGCATTGGCCGGGGCACCGGCGATGATCGCGTCATAGTCCTGCGGGTAGCGCTGCGCTTCCATCAGCGCCTCGCGGCCGCCGTCCGAGCAGCCCTGGAAATAGGCGGCCTTGGGGGCGGCGCCGTAATAGGCGGCGATCACCGCCTTGCCGGCGCCCGAGGCGAGATGGTTGGCGCGGTGGCCGAAATCGGCGATCCGTTCGGGTTCGTTCAGCGCCCATTTGCCGTCGGTATCGGCGGTGCCGACATGGCCCATGTCGGTGCCGACCGTGGCATAGCCCTTGCCGAGCGCGCCCTGCATGGTGAGCTGCGGGAGCAGCATCGAGCCGCCATAGCCGCCATTGCCGGCGCCGAGCAGCTTGCCGTTCCACGCGGCGGAGGCGGGCAGCCACACCTCGACCTTGATCTTCGAGCGCGGCGTCGGGCTGAGCTCGGCATAGACGCGGCAGAAGGCGGCCTGGCTGGGCAGGCCGGGCGTGCCCTCCTTGGTGGAGACCAGCCCGCCCTTGGCGACCTGCTCGGTCCTGACGACCTTGCCGTCGGTCAGCGTCAGGCCGGTGAGCGCGGCGCAGGCATCGGCGGCCGGATCGGCGGGGGCGAAGGCGGCGACGGGCTCGGGACTGCCGCCCGCAGCGAGCAGCACGGCGGCGACGGCGCCCAGCGCGCCGAAATGGACGATACGGTTCATTTGCGGAGCAACCCCTTTGCCTCGAACCATGATTGCGCGCGCTCGGTCCAGGCATCGGACGGCTTGCCGCTCTTCTTGATGCCGAAGCCGTGGCCGCCCTTCTCGAACGTCACCAAAGTCGCGTCGTCGCCGGCCGCCTTCCAGGCATCGACCAGCCGCCCGGCCTCGGGGCGAACGAGCGGATCGTCCTCGGCGACCATGGCGAGCAGCGGCGGCGCATTGGCGGGCACGGCGAGCGGATCGCCGACCAAGCCGGGATACATCGCCACGACAAAATCGGGCCGGCTGGCGGGCTTGCCGCCGAGCACGGTCCAGAGCGTCACCCCGCCGCCGGCGGAGAAGCCCATCATGCCGATGCGGCCGGGCTTCACGCCATAGTGCGCGGCATGCGCGCGGACATAGCGCACCGCTTCCTCGCCATCGGCAGTGGCGAGCGGCCGAAGCGGCGCGACCGCGGCTTCGAGCGCCTTGAAGTTCATCAGCCGGCGGATCAGCACGCCGCCGAAATCGTCGCCGGTGGGCAGCAGACGGTAGCGCAGGACGAAGGCAGTGATGCCCAGCCCGTTGAGCCAGCGGGCGACGCCGTCGCCTTCGTTGCCGATCGAGAGCAGGTGAAAGCCGCCGCCGGGCGCGACGATCACCGCGGTGCCGTTGGCGATCTTGGGATCGGGCGCGAACACGGTCAGCGTCGGATCGGAGACGTTGCGGGTGATCAGCCCATAAGGCGGGCGATCGGTGGTGACCTGCGCCGGCATCGGGCCGATCGAGCCGGGGGCGCCGTTCGGCCAGAGCCGGATCACTTCCTGCGCATGCGCGGCCGTGCCGGCGGCGAAGAGCGCGATTGGCGCGAGGATCGGGACAAGGCTTCGGATCACGGAGTTCCTCATTGCTTCTTCGCGGCGTCGCGCGCGGCGGCGATCGCCTTGATCTCGGGGGTGTCGGCGGGGGCGATGGCGGCTCCGTCCTTGCCGAACACCAGCATCTGCGCGCCGGGCAGGAAGCGTGGCCAGCCGGGGTCGCCGGTTTTGGCGAAGCGGACCCAGCGATCGGCGACCAACCTGGCGGCGGCGAGGTCGGCCGCGCTGGGCGTGCTGCCGGCGGCGGCGAGATTGTCGAACTGATAGGGCACATCGGTGGCGTGCGAGGCGCCCGCCAGCGTGGCGCGCTTCGCCTCGGCGACATAGCCGAAACGATAGAGCCAGGTCGGCGCGCCGGCGCCTGCCTGGCGGGTGGCGAGCGAGAAGGCGGGCTCGGTGAAGGTGAAGTCGCTGGCGAGACGGCGCTCATAGGCCTCAGGCGAGCCATAGGCGGTGCGCACCGCTTCGGCGCCGGCTCCGAGCTTCTCGCTCGCCTTGGCGACGAAGCCCTTGAGGAAGGGGGCGGGGATGAAGCCCAGCTCGTCGCTGTTCGAGCCGACGATATAGCGGATGCCGCGCGCCTTGCCCGCGGCGAGCAGCGCGTCGGTGTCGCCGGTGACGATGCGGCCATCGGTCATCGGGCCGGAATAATGGGCCTCATCGGGGTTGAGCAGGCTGATGCCGCCCTGGACCTTGTCGGCAGGCAGGGCGCGCAGCGCGGCAAGATCGTCGCCCGCGACGCCCATCTTCGCGGCGAAGGCCAGCCCCTTGGCTTCACCTGCCGCGAGATCGGGCCAGCTGTCGCGCCCGCCGCCCGACGCGGCGATCGCCTTGCCGAACAGCCCCTTGGCCGCGGGCGAGACCATCAGCCGATCGACGGACTCGCCGCCGGCGGATTCGCCGAAGACAGTGACGTTCGCGGGGTCGCCGCCGAATACCGCGATGTTGCGCTTCACCCATTGGAGCGCAGCGATCTGGTCCATCAGCGCCCAGTTGCCGGTGGCGCTGCCCGCCGCCTCACGGCGGAGGGCCGGCGTCGCGAAGAAGCCGAAGCGGCCGAGGCGATAGTTGAAGGTGACGACCACCACGCCGCGCGCCGCCAGCCGGGTGCCATCGAGGATCGCCGAGCTGCCCGATCCGGTCGAGAAGCCACCGCCATGGATATAGACCATCACCGCCAGCTTGGCGCCGGCGCGCGGCTGCGGCGTCCAGACGTTGAGGAACAGGCAGTCCTCGGACATCGGCAGCGTGGTGTTGGCAAGGTCGCCGGGCATGCGCGCCTGGACGCAGTCATTGCCATAGCCGGTGGCGTTGCGCGTGCCGGTCCAGGCGGGAGCGGGCATCGGCGCATGCCAGCGCAGCGGGCCGACGGGCGCCGCCGCATAGGGAATGCCCTTGAAGCTGGTGACGCCCTGCGCGGTGACGCCGCGCAGCGTGCCTGCGGGTGCGCGTACCTCCTGCGCCTGGGCAGTGCCGGCGAGCAGCAGGGCGAGGGCGAGCAGGGAGGTTCTCATTTGCGGCCCTCGGTCACGAAGGTGAAGCTGCCGGGGCCAGTGGCATAGACGGCCGCGGCATCGGTCTTGCGCAGCAAGGTGGCGCCGTCGGGAAGGGCGGTGAGCGCGCCGAAGCGGGCAGGCACCCAGATCTCGCCGGTGGCGTTCATCGGCACGGTGGCGGTGAGGGTCAGGCGGCCCTTGTCGACCTGCCAGCCCGCGCGCGCCTCGCCCTGCGGCGTCGCCATGGTCGCGGAGGCCGAGGCGAGGCCATCAGGGATCTCCGGGCGGACCTGGACGATGCGATAGCCGGGCGCGCCGGGACGCAGGCCGGCGAGGCGCTGGCGCATCCAGTCGGCGATCGAGCCGAAATAATGATGGTCGCGCGAGCGGGCATTGAGGCTCCACGCCTCGAGCATCGTGCCGTGGCCGCTCTTCAGCCAGAAACCCCAGCTCGGCTCGTCGGTGCGCGTGGCGACCTTGTAGGCGAGGTCGGCATGGCCATGGTCGCTGAGGATTTCGAGCAGGTAGCGCGTGCCGAACACGCCGGCACGCAGGCCGCGCGCCTCGACATCGGCGGCGATCGTGTCGGCGACCTTCTGCTCCGCGCCGTCGGGCACCATGCCGAAGGCCAGCGGCAGGATGTTCTGCGACAGGGTGGGCCCCTTGGTCGCGCCCTTGTCGTTGAGCGTGCGGTACCAGCCGTTCGCCGCGTCCCAGTAGCGGGCGTTGTAGGCACGGCGGATATCGGCGGCGAGCGCGGCATAGCGGTTCGCATCGGCGCGGTTGCCGATCACCGCGGAGGATCTGGCGAGCAGGTCCGCCTCATGGAAGAAATAGGCGGTGGTGATCGCATCGATCCCGCCATTGTTGCTGGCGAAGATGTCGAGCGGGCCGGGCGCGCTCCATTCGCTGAGGCCGCTGGTGTGGCGATAGTCGGGTGCCTTGAAGACCGTGGCGGTATAGTCGACCAGCCGCTGCTGCATGTCGTGCATCCGCGCGAGGATGCGGGTGTCGCCTTCGGTCTGGTACAGCTCCCAGGGCAGGATCATCGCGGCGACGTCCCACGGCGTCGACGGGCCCCAGACGAAGGACCAGCCGGGTGTGCCCTCATAGCCATACCAGGGCGTGGCGGGGACGATCTCGGGCAGCTCGCCGCTCGGCGCCTGGGCATCGGGATAGTCGTTCAGCCACTTGGTCCAGACCCGCGCGATGCCGAGGCTGCGCGCGGCGGCACCGGCCGAGGCCTGGGCATCGCCGGTCCAGCCATTCTTCTCATAGGTCGGCGTATCGGTCTGATAGCCGTGCATGTTGTTGAGGATGGTGCGGATCGCCGCCTGGTCGATCTGGCCGAGCAGCGGGTTGGCGCTGGTGAAGTCGCCGACCTTGGCGACCGAGGAATGGGCGACCCGGCCGGTGAGCGTCGCCAGCGTCGGCGTGCCCGGATAGCCGCGCAGCTCGACATAGCGGAAGCCGCGATAGCCGAAGCTCGGCTCCCAATGCTCGCGGCCCTTGCCCGCCAGCGTGTAGCGATCGGTCTGCAACTGCGCGTCGATCAGGCCCGAGGCGGGGACGACCATGCCCTCGTCATTGATCCGCTCGCTGGCGACGAGCGAGACGGTGGTGCCGCGCGGGCCGGTGACGTCGAGCGCGGTCCAACCCGAGAAGATGCGGCCGAAATCATAGACCCAGACGCCGGGCTTCACCTGGGTGAGCGCAACCGGCGCGAGTTGCTCGACCGGGGCGATCGGCTCGACATTGGCGGCGACGAGCTTGCCCACGGGGCCCATGACCTGCCGGGCAGCGCTCCAGCCCCGGGGCGCGAAGCCGGCACTGTCCCAGCCGGTGGGGAGGAGGCGGGCATCGTAGCGCTCGCCGCGATGGACGGAGTCGCCCAGGGTCGGGCCCGAGATCGCCTGCCAGCTTGCGTCGCTGGCGATCGTCTGGCGGGTGCCGTCGGCGAAGGTGACTTCGAGCTGCGCCTTGAGCGCGGGCTCGCCGTGCCACGGCGCCTGGTTGAAATACCATTCGTTCGGATCGGTGAGGCCGTACCAGCCGCGGCCGAGCTCGGCACCGATCACATTCTGCCCGGCGCCGACACGCGCGGTGACGTCGTAGCTCTGGTAGAGCACGCGCTTGTCGTACGCGGTGAAGCCGCTGGCCATCGCGCTGGCGCCGACGGTACCGCCGTTGAGGTGGAGCCGCGGCCAGCCGGCGCCGGCGACATAGAGCCGGGCGGCGGCGATCGTCTTTGCCGGCAGGGTGAACGCCTTGCGGACGAGCGGGGCGGGGGCCTCGATCGGCAGGACGATGTCGATATTGGGCACGCCCGCCGCGACGGTGAGCCCGCCGGCCTCGACCGTGCCGCCGACAAAGGGATTGTCGTTCGCGGGGAAACGCGTGGCGAAGGCGGGGCTGCCGGTGCCGGTGACGCGCACCGCATGGATGGTCGCGGCATTGGCCTCGCGCGAGGAAAAGCCGATCGTGCCGTTCGCCTGGCCGGCGTCGGTGGTGAAATCGACCTGCTTGCCGTCGATCGCAGTGGCGATGCCGGTGCCGGTGGCGGTGATCGTCACCCTGTGGCGCACGCCCCTGAGCGCAATGCCGGTGAGCGGCACGCGCTTGAGCTCGGTGGTCTTGACGCCCGAGCTGCTGCCGCCGGGATAGTGGCGGACGCGCGCGATCAGCACCGGGCCGGTCTTCTCCTCGGCGAGCGTCCAGACATAGGCCTCACCATAGGTCTTGCCGGCGGCACGGGCGCGGAAGAGCAGGTCGAGCGCGGTGCCGTTGAGCGTCAGGTCGGCTTCGAAGCGGAGGTCTCGCCAGTCATGGTCGCGGCGCGACGGGCCGGCGATCCAGTGGCCCGACCAGTCGGCGGGCGCGAGCAGGCCCATCTCCCACCAGCCGGGCTTGCTCCAGCCGCTCTCGTGGCCCTCGCCGTCCCAGGTCTTGACCTGCCAGGCATAGCGGGTGCGCGCGGCCAGTGCCGGGCCGGCATAGGGGATCTGCGCATTGTCCGCAGAGGCGATCCTGCCGCTGTCCCATATCGGCTTGCCCGCAGTGGAGACGCGGATCCGGTAGGCCGCCTGGCGCTTCGCCGGGGAATGCCAGGCGAAGCGCGGAGCAGGCTCGTCGATGCCGAGCGGAGCATCGGTATATTCGACGGTCAGTGCCGTGGGGGCCGGGTCGCCGTCCTGCGCCGCGGCAGCCATGGCGGAGATGAGCGCCATGGCCGCTGTGCCCGAGGCCAATAGAGTACGCATTGCCCGGGCAGACCATGAAAGCGACACCGGATCCCTTTCTTCAGAACCTGGTCCGGACGCCAAAGGTGACGAGCCGTCCCAGCGTGCTGCCATTGGTATAGGCGGCGCTGCTGTTCAGCCAGGGCGGATCCCGATCGAAGAGATTGTCGACATTGAGTGTGAGCATCGCGCCCTTGAGGAAGCCGTGCTCGCCCAGATCATAGGCGAGGAAGGCGTCCACCGTCTGGAACGATCCCACCCGGGTCTGCGGCGTCACGCCCAGGATCGGGAAGCCGCCCTTGTAGTTGTACGACGCCGAAGCGATGAACCCGCCGGCCTTGCCGCCCAGCGTGGCGACGAAGGCAGTGCGGCCGACGCCGTTCCTGAGATCGTCGGTGAACGTCCCGCCCGCGACCGCCTGCGACTTGCGGCCCAGCGTGTAGGTGCCGGCGATGCTGGCGTTGACCGCGCCGAAGCCGGTCTTGCGGACATAGGACAGGTTGAAGTCGAGCCCGTCGGTGTTGACCGCGCCAAGATTGTTGCGGCGCGCATCGATCAGCACATAGGGGCCGAGCGGGCCGCTATAGAGGCTGGCGATGCTCGGTGCGCCGACCACCGACAGGCTGCCCACCGCCGCCTGGGTCTGCGCCAGCGTCGGGTTGATGATGTAGAAGCTGGCATAGTTGGTGTTGGTGAACAGCGTGGGCGAGAGGAACGGCGCCAGGCCGATCGCGTCCTTGAACTTCACATTGTAGTAAGTGAGGTTCGCCACCAGCCCGGGCACCGCATGCGGCGCCCAGTCGAAGCCGGCGGACCAGGTGTCGGCGCGTTCGGGCTTCAGGTTCGGATTGCCGCCCGCCAGCACGATCGTGGTGCGCAGCGGATCGGTGGGCGCATAGCCAGGCTTGAGGAACGGACTGTAGGGCAGCACGGTCGCCCGCGAGTCCGAGGTGCTGGTGGTGTCGGCAAGGCTCGGCGCGTGGAACGAGGTGCCGTAGTTGCCGCGGATCGTCAGGTCGTCGAACGGCTTGTAGTTCAGGCCGATCTTCGGATTGGTGGTGCCGCCCTGGTCGCTGTAATCGTCATAGCGCACCGAGGCCGAGAGCTGCAGCCCGCGCAGGCCGGGGCTGCCATTCTCGGCGCCGACGATCGGGATCATCAGCTCGCCGAATGCCGAGCGTACGTCGCGCGAGGCGTGCGACATCCTGGCGTTGGCATAGGAGCCGATCGCGCCCTGGGCGATGCGCGAGCTGATGTTCTCATAGTGATATTCGACGCCGAGCGCGACGCGGATGTCGCCGCCGGAAAGATGTGCCAGCGACCCGTCGAGGATCAGCCGGCCCTCGGCCAGCTCCTGCGTCGCGTCGCCGTAATTCTCCCAATTGGCGATCGCGGCAAGCGCGGCGGGGCTGCTCGCCGACAGATTATAGGGGTTGAGCGCGACGCCCGGGATCAGGCCGGCCAGCGCGAGCGTGGCGGTGGTAGTGTCGAGCGCGGCTTCGCGGACCAGATTGTAGCTGCGGCCGAAATTGCTCTCCGCGCGCAGCTGCCAGCCCTTGCCCAGCGTGAAGGTGAGGGAGGGGGTGGCGCCGTAGGATTCGAAACGCTGCTTGCTGGTGAGGCTGTTGCCGAAGACATTCGCGAACGAAAAGGACGCATTCTGCTGAAATTCGCCGGCGATCGTGTGGAAGAAGGGGTTGAGCAGGCTGATCGTGCCCGACAGCATGCCCTGGTTCTGCTTCACCACCGTATCGCGGCGCGACCAATAGGCGGTCAGCGAGAAATCGGTGCTGCCGTCGAGCTGCTGGGTGAGCGAGCCGAACACCGAATGCCGCTCCTCGCGCGGGAACAGATCGGCATAGGCATTCTGGTCGCACTTGTTGACCGTGCCGGCAGTCAGGCCGGGCAACGCATAGGTCGTCGCGCCGACGGTGATGTTGCCCGGCGCGCAGGTGGTGACGCGGAAATCGCCGCCGCCCTTCGAGCGCCGATCGGCCGAGCTATAGTCGCGGTCGATGCCGAGCACATCGTCGTGATGGACATAGGAATAGGCGAGGAACAGCGAGCCGCTGCCCCAGTCCTTGCCCGCAGTCAGGCTGCCGTCGACCGCCTTGTAATCATCGGCGATGCCATAGCGGACATTGGCCGAGACGCCGTCGAAGCGCTTGCGGGTGATGAAGTTGACGACGCCGCCGATCGCGTCCGAGCCATAGATGGCCGAGCCGCCGTCGGGGACGATCTCGACGCGCTCGAGTATGTCGGGCGGGAGGATCGAGGGATCGACCGTGGTCTGCAGGATGCCGGCGCCGACGCCGCGATGGCCGTTGATCAGCACCAGCGTGGTGCTGCCGCCCGAGGCGCCGAGATTGCGGATATTGGGCCGCATCACCGGCAGGCCGAACGAGCCGGAGCCGACCGGGATCGTGCCGAAATTGCCGACCTGCGGGATCTTGGCGAGCAGATCGTTCGACGAGGTGACGCCGCGCGCGGTGATCGTGTCGCGGTTGACGCCGATCACGTTGGTCCCGGTCGGCGCGACGCCGCGCAGCAGCGTGCCGGTGACGATGATGTTTTCCTGCTGCTCGGCCGTGGTGTCTTCGGCCTGGGCTGCCTCGGTAGTAGCAGTGGCAGTGGCGGGCGCGGTCTGCGCGTGCGCCGCGCCTGCGGCCAGCATCGTGGCAAGCGCCAGCATCGAAAGCCCCGCCTGCTTCACCCCTCCGCGCGCACGCAGCGCCTGAATCTCGATGGTCATATTCCCTCCCCAATTGGTCCTTCGGACTCTCTTTCCCGCAAGGGCTTGGCCGCCCCGCGGACGTGGAATCGCTCATGCGGCGACTTTTTCCACAATCATTCAATCTCGATCTTTTTCGATCATGTCAATGATCAAATTTGTTCGTGCCAGGTGTGTGGCGGAGGTGTGTGGGGGCGTGCGGCTGCACCCGATCGAGGCCGCGCGCACGCACGCCGCCGCAGCGCGCGGGCAAACCGCGCGTCGACGGGCTGGTGGACGCCCGGTAGCCGGGCGCGATCCTTAGGGGAGGGGTGGCGGAGGCGGAGGGCGCCGGGGCGGCCGTCCGCGCGCGCCGTTTTCCGGTCAGTCGGCGGTGCTGCCGCGCGGATCGATCAGGGGACGCAGCACGCGCAGCTGGAGCGCTTCGAGATCGTCGGCGCGCGCACGCTGGACCTCATCGGCGGCAGGCGCCTCCTTCCAGTCCTGGAGATCGAGCTGCCGCAGCGCGGCGACCTCGCGCTCGAGCCGGTCGATACGCTCCTGTGAGGCGCTGAGCTCGACCAGCAACGCGAGCGCGATGTTGAGGACCTTCTCCGTCTCGGCGTCCTGCAGGCTCACCGGGCGCGCGCCCCGGCCGCCGGCGATCACCAGCCCGACGGCTTCGGCAGCGCTGGTCATGCCTGCTGCTCCGGCTTGCGGCCGCTGACGACGTACCAGCGGTTGATGTTGCTCACGGCTTCCGCAGCATGTTCGCGAACGCTGTCCGCGGCGAAGCCGGCGGCGCGCATGTCGGCGAGCAGATCGGCATCGTTATAGGTCTTCCAGAACAGCTCGCCGTTGAAGCGGGTGTCCCAGTTCTTCTCGACCTTGTGGACCTCGGTCGGGGCGAAGCGAGTATCGACGTCCTGGAAGATCACCAGCCCGCCGGGGCGCACGACGCGGAGCGCCTCCGCCATGGCGCGGCGGCGCTTTTCCGCGCCGATCTCGTGCAGCATGTTGTGCGACACGACCAGATCGAAGCTGCCGTCGGCGAAGCGCAGATCGGCGGCGTCCATCTGATGGAAATGGACCGCGACGCCGAGCGCTTCCGCCCGGGCATGCGCATAGCGCAGCATCCCGGCGCCGATGTCGATCGCGTGCACCTGGGCATCGGGGAAGCGATCGGCATAGGCGGCGGAGGCGGCGCCAGCCGAGCAGCCGAGATCTAGGATGCGATTGGGGACGAGCTCCGGGAAATCCGTTTCGAGCAGGCGGAAGACGACGCCCGCCTTGCTGTCTCCCTTGCCCGCGCCCTGACCGAAGGAGAACACGTTGCCGCCGGTCTCGTAGAAGGCGCCCGCGACCACGTCGTCTTCGCTGTCGTCACGGGCATAGCCGCCGGGCTGGAGATGGACGTCGGTGCCCGCAACCTCGGGCGAGATGTCTTCGCCCGGCCGCAGCGTGAGGCTGCCCTTGCGATCGGGCGCCGCCGCGAGCTCGGCCGCGGCCGCCTGCATGCGCGCGCGATCCCGGAAGATCGGTTCGCCCACCGACACCCAGATCATCTCCTGGGCCGAGCGGTTGGCGGCGCTCCATAGGCGATAGTCGACGGACTCGAACAGCGCCTGCTCGATCTCGTCGGGCGACTGCGGCTGGCGGCCGTGCCGCTCGGCGAACGCGGGGGCGCCCTCTTCATGGAAGCGGCGGACATTCTGCGAGCGCACCCGGCTGTTGAGCAGCTTGCGCAGATTGACCACGGCGCGCTGGCGGGCAAGCTCGTCAGCGGTCGCACGCGGCAGGATCGGATGCTGGACGTCGCGGACCCTCATGCTGTTGCCTCCTCGATGAATTCGATCAGTTCGCCGGCCGGGCCGCGCACGGTGCAGGCCAGGCGGCCATCATAGCCGATACCGTGCCGCACCACAGGCGGCGCGATCGCGAGCGGCGCGACGCGGTCCATCGCGCGGGTGGCGATGCTCGCCATGGCACAGCCGGGCGGCAGCGCGCCGGGGCCGCTGGGGCGCGGGCCGGCGATGCGGCCGGGGCCGGTGGGATATTCGTCGAACTCGAACAGATAGCCATGCTCGGCCAGGCCCGCGGTGGTCATGCGGATCACCTGATCGGCGGACAGGCCCTGCGCTTCCTGGACGATGGCGATGCGGCTGTCGCGCAGCGGGCGACGCTTGAGATCGAACAGGTCGCAATACCAGTTGCGCAGCGCATCGAAATCGGGGCCGGCGACCACCAGGATGAACGGGCGATCGATCAGCGAGCGCGGGCGCGGCAGGATCGAGGTCTCGCGATCGCCGCTCTCCATCGTGAAATAGAGGCACTCGCCGGCGGGCCCGGCGGCCTGCATCGCGACGATCGAAGGCATGAACTGGAGCGGCTTCGGCTCGGCGAGCACGGTGCAGCCCGCGGCGCGCAGCCGGCGATGCACTTCATGGACATCGTCGACGATGATCTCGAACGCCGCCCAGCCGAAGGTGGTGAGCGGGCGATAGCCGGGCACCGCCGCGGTGCCGACGAGCCGGATATAGTCGTCGGTCGCGCCATCGGTGCTCAGCACGGTATAGGGCTGGCCGGCCGCGGCGGGCGTGCCCCAGCTGGCCGCAAGGTCTTCGGCCACCACGCCGAGCTCGCGGACATTGTAGCCGAGCACCTGCGTATAGAGCGCTTCGGACGCGGCGATATCGGGCGTGCCCACCGTCGCGAAGCGGAAGCGCGTGAGCAGCGGATCGCCGTTGGACGTCCAGTCGTTCATGGGTTCGGGCCTGCCATGAAGGGCAGCCTATCACCAATTACACTTATTTCTATATCAAATGAGATCGGCGTGCCAAAAGGGCCGTCATGGTCGCCAGCAGCCGCCCCGTCGCCTCACGCCCGCGCGGAATTGAGGTCGAGCTTGATCTGGTAGAGATCGGGGCGGAACTGCGCGAGCACGTGCTGGACCGGGCGCTGCGCGGTGTCCATCACGGTGCGGCTGACGCGCAGGATCGGCGAGCCGATATCGACTTCGAGCAACGTGGCGAGGCCGGCATCGGCGAGCGACGCGGTGATCGTCTGGGTGGCAGCGCCGATATGCACGCCGGCCTGTTCGAGCAGGCTGAGCATCGGCGTGGTCTCCAGTGCGGCGCGGTCCATCGCGCCGGCCAGATCGGCGGGGACATAGCTGACGAGATGGCTGATCGGCTGGTTGTCGAGCCAGCGCACGCGCGACACGCGCAGGACCGGCTCGTCATGCGCGAGCCCGAGCGCCTCGGTGATCGGCGCGCGGGCGGGGATCGTCTCGAGCTCGAGGATGCGCACCCGGGTCTCGCGGCCATAGGTGATCAGCGATTCCAGCGCCTGCTCGATGCTGCCCTTGATCGGGCGGACGGGCGATTGATAGGTGACATGCGTGCCGACGCGGCGCTTGCGCTCGACCAGGTTGGTGCCGGCCAGTTCGGCAAGCGCGCGGCGCGCGGTGATGCGCGAGACGCCGAAGCTCTCCGACAATTCTTCTTCGGTGGGGAGGCGCGAGCCGAAGGCGCGGCTGCCGCTGATGATCTCCTCTCGCAGCTGGAGGAAGATCTGGTGGTACAGCGGCACTGCCTGCAGCCGGTCCACCGCCGCCACTTCGTCGCTGTGCTTGCTCAAGGCAGTTTCTCCCCTTCGGGCAGCCGGCTTGTCCTGAAATTCCAACAGCAACAAGAGGAAATTGCCCGATGATCGTAAAGCATGGACTGGATGCCGCCGCGCTCGACGCGATGCTGGACGCGGGTTTGGCGCAGGCGCGCGCGATCAATGTCGCGGCGACCATAGCGATTGTCGACGAGGGCGGCTATGCCTGCCGCCTCTACCGATCGGACGGCACGGGCGCGATGACGCCGGCCGTGGCGCTGGCCAAGGCGCGGACGGCGGCGCTGATGCGGGCGCCGTCGGGCGCGCTCACCGCCCGCCTGAAGGACGAGCCCGAATTGCTGCGGCTGACCGACTATCTGCCGATGCCCGGCGGGCTGCCGGTGCGCTACGAAGGCGCCTGCATCGGGGGGGTGGGCGTCTCCGGCGGCACCGGCGAGCAGGATGTGGCGATCGCCCAGGCTGCGCTGGACGCCCTTGGCTGAGGGCGTCCAGGGAAAGGCGGGGAGGTCAGTGCATCTCCTCGCCGCCCGAGACGTTCATTGCCTCGCCGGTGATGTAGCGGGCTTGGCCCGAGCACAGGAAGGCGCAGGCATTGGCGGTGTCTTCCGGCGTGCCGACGCGGCCGAGCGGGATGCGGCCGCGCATCGCCTCCAGATATTCGTCGAGCGTCTGGCCGCGCATCCGCGCCATATAGTCGTTCTGCCAGGAGCCGAGGCCGGTGGTGACATGGTTCGGGCAGACCATGTTCACGTTGATCTGGCTCGGCCCCATCTCGATCGCGACCGAGCGGGTGAGGCCGACCAGCCCGTGCTTCGAGGCGATGTAGGACGAGGTGAGCGCCGAGCCCGACTTGGAGCCGCGGCTGCCGATCGAGACGACCCGGCCGCGGCCCCAGCCGGGCACTTCGTCCTGGCTGAGCATCTGCTTGATCGCGTGCTTCATCGCGAAGAAGGCGCCGCGCAGATTGACGTCGAGCACGGTGTCCCACTTCTCCTGGGTCTGCTCGACAAAGGGGCCGAACAGATAGCCGACGCCGGCATTGTTGATCAGGATATCGAGCCGGCCGAACTCGGCGACGGCGCGGGCGACCAGGCCCTCGACCTCGGCCTCGACGCGCATGTCCGCCGTATGGGTGACGATGCCCGGGTGCAGGGTGCGCAGATCGGCGGCGATCTGCTCGAGCTCGGACTGGGCGCCGACGCCGTGCTCGGGCGCCATGTCGCCCTTGGTCTGGCCGAGATCGTGCAGCACGATGCGGACGCCGTCCTCCGCCAGCTTGCGGGCGATGGCGGCGCCCAGGCCGCCGTGACGGCCGGCGCCGGTGACGATGGCGACCTTGCCTTCGAGATCGGGGTACATGGGCAAACTCCTGTGGCTCAGATTTCCATGGCGGCGCGATAGCCTTCGGACGTCGCGGCAAGCACGGTGCGCGGCGCCCAGGCATCGCCGACCAGGCGCACGTCGATCCCGGCGGCCCTGAGCGGCGCCTCGAGCGCGACATTGGGGATGCGCGGGGTCGCGTAGGTGAACAGCGCGACGTCGGTCAGCGTGCCCGCTGCGCCGGTGAAGACATCGGCATAGCTGACCTCGCCTTCCTCGAGCCGCGAGGAGGCGAGGGGGACGACGCCGCAGATCGCCTGAATGCCCTTGGCGGCGAAGCGTGCCTGGATGCCCTGGCGCGTGACCATCGCCTCCTCGCCGGCGATCCGGTCACGGTCGGTGAGCAGCACCACGCGCTCGAACCGGGCGAGGAGCAGCTCGGCGGCGGCATAGGTGAAGGCGGTGCCGTCGGCATCGTGGATCACCGCGGTGCCCGGCTCGCGCCCGCCGCGCTCGGCAAAGGCCGCCACGACGCTGCGCAGATCGGGGAAGAAGTCGCGATATTCCTCGGGCAGGTAGGCGGGGAAGGCGGGGGAGGCGCCGGTGGCGAGGATCACCCGGTCCGGCGCGAGCGCGCTGATGTCCTCCGGCTGCGCGACCGTGCCCCAGCGGAACACCGCGCCGGCGCGCTCGGCGGCGAGGCGCTGATAGTCATAGACGCTGCTGAGATTCTCGCCGCCGGGCAGCAGCGCGTGCAGGCGGGTCTTGCCGCCGGCCTCGTCCGAGGCGGAGAAGACCGTCACCTCGTGCCCGCGCGCGGCGGCGACCCAGGCGGCCTCCATGCCCGCGACGCCGGCGCCGACGATCGCGACGCGGAGGCGCTCGGCGGCCGGCTGGACCTGCCAGTCCGCCTCGTCCGCCGCGCCGACGCGGGGGTTGTTGTCGCAGTGCAGCCCGCGGCCGACATTGATCATGTGCCAGCAGGTGTTGCAGCCGACGCAGTAGCGGATCTGCGCCTCGCGCCCCGCCTCGGCCTTGAGGCCCCAGGCCGGATCGGTCACCAGCGGGCGGCCGAGCATGACGAGGTCGGCGAGCCCGTCGCGGACGATGCGCTCGCCTTCGTTGGGATCGGTGATCAGCCCGAGCGCGCCGAGCGGCACGCCGGGGGCGTGGCGTCCGAGCGCGGCGATGCGGTCGACATAGGGGGTGCGCGGGCCGTGCAGGTCGGGCAGGTGCTCGTAGAGCGTGCGCCCGTGCGCGCCCCAGCAATAGGTGAGATAGTCGACGCCGCCGCCGGCATGGACCAGCGCGGTGATGCGGGCGGCCTCGTCGAGGTCGATGCCGTCCTCCATGCCGTCCTCGCCGGGCAGCTTGACGCCGATCAGGAAGTCGGCGCCGCAGCTCTGGCGCAGCGCCTGGATCAGCTCGAGCAGCAGCGCGCTGCGGCCGGCGAGGTCGCCGCCATAGCGGTCCTCGCGGATGTTGGAGCGGCGGGCGAGGAACTGGTGGAAGAGATGGCCATGGCCCGCCGAGATCTCGACGCCGGCAAAGCCCGCCTGCTGCAGCGCGCGGGCGGACTGCGCGAACTCGTCGATCATCCGCGCGATCTGGTCGAGCGAAAGCGCATGCGGGATCGTGCCGCTGAGGTCGTCGGGCAGCGCCGAGGGGCCGAAGGCATGCGGATTGCGGAAGCCCGAGCGAAAGCCGCGGCCATTGTCCTGGACCTGGCCGAGCATCAGGCTGCCATGCGCGTTCACGGCATCCGCCCAGCGCGCCAGCGCATCGGCATTGACGCCCGAAAGCACGGCGGGGCGCGTCGGCAATTGCTGCCAGGAGAGCATCGCCATCGGCTCGCTCACCAGCATCGCCGCGCCGCCGCGGGCGCGATTGGCGTAATAGTCGATCAGCCGATCGGTGATGCGCCCGCCCTGCGCATAATGCGTCGACATCGACGCATGCACGATCCGGTTGCGCAAGGTGCGGCCGCCAATGGCGACCGGCGAGAAGAGATGGGGATAGGCCGTCACCGCTGGGTCAGTCGCGCGTGTGCATCCGCATGACCCGCTGGAAATAGCCGTTGCGCCAGGCATTGCGCTCGGCCTCGACCGCGGCATCGGCGCGGTAGGATTCGATGCCTTCGCGGGTAACCGTGCCCTCGGCATCGAGCAGGCGCTCGACCGTGTCGAGCCGTTCGTGCAGCACCGCGACTTCGGTCATCAGCTCGAAGATGAAGGTCATCACCTGATCGACCGCGGGATCGTCGAAGAAATGCGGTCGCGGGCCCTTGCTGCTGCGCGGAAGCGTGACGTCTTCGGGCGGGCGGAATTCAGGCATCGGGGTCACTCGTCTCGATGGGCAGAAAGGCGGCGGACGGGCATCCCCATCCGCCGCCATCTGCATACGTATCAGAAGTCGAAGCGCGCGCGCAGCGACCAGCGACCCGGCTCGTTCAGATACGGGAAGATCAGGAACGAGGCGACGTAGCGCTTGTTGAAGCAGTTGGTGCACTCGGCCGACAGGCTCCAGCCCATGTCGCGGTTGCGCAGGGTGAGACCGGCGTTGAACAGGCTGTGCGCCTCCTGATAGCCGCGCGGATCGTTCTGCGCCGAGGGATAGCTGCCGTCGGTATAGGCCCAGCTGCCCGAGGGGATGAACTGGAACTTGCCGAGATCGGCGGTGTAGCTGAGGTTCACCGTCGAGTTGAACGGCGCGACACGGCTGGGCAGGGCGATCTGCCCGCTCGACGTGACGATGCCCTGGTTGCAGTTGGTCGATACCGCGACGCCCGCCCGGCAGCGCTCGGCCTGGGCCAGCACCGACGGATCGATGTTCTTGAAGCGGGCATGCTGCCAGCCGGCGGTCCAGGAGAAGTTGAGACCGCGCACCGGCGCGACCGTCAGCTCGGCCTCGACGCCGTAGTTGCGCAGATCGGCGAAATTGCGCGTGACGTAGATGATCTGGCCCGGCACCAGCGGGTTCTCGCGGCCCGCGGGAAGCTGGTTGTCGAAGTCGTTGAAGTAGAAGCCGGTGAGGTTGAACCGCACCTTGCGATCGAAGAACTGCGAGCGCAGGCCGCCTTCGAACGACCAGATCGTTTCCTTGCCGAAGGTGAACATGCCCGCGGCGTTATAGGAACGCGAGACCCAGCCACCGGACTTGAAGCCCTTGGTCGCCGAAGCGAACACCGATACGTCGGGCGCGAGCTTCCAGTCGAGCGCGAAGCGCGGCGTCCAGACATGCGCGCTCTGCTTCACCGGATTGCCCGCGTTGATGACGTCGAGCGTGGTGAAGGGCAGGTTGGTGCCCACCGGCGTCAACGGCGAGGCGTTGGGCGCGAAGTGGATGTCCTTGTATTCGGCGGTGTAGCGGATGCCGGCGGTCGCGGTCAGCGAGTCGGTCAGCTTGTAGTCGCCCTGGAAATAGCCCGCGATCGCATCGGTGTTGTTCCACATCGTGCGATCGGCCGAGAGGGTACCCACGCCGGCAGCGGTGATCGAGACGTTGGCGAAGCTCGTCTTGTTGTCTTCGCGGATATAGTAGAGGCCGCCGACATAGGTGAGCTTGTTGTCGAAGGCATTGCCAGTGAACTTGATTTCCTGGCTGAACTGGCCGTGCCAGCTGTCGTTGGCGAGCACCGAGGTCGATCCGGCCACCGGGGTGACGATGTCGCCCGGATAGGTGTAAACGGTCGAGGTGCTGAGCAGGCTCATCGCGCTGTCGGTCAGATATTCGTTATAGATGTGCCGATAGCCGGTGATCAGGTTCACCGTGAGGTTGTCCGTCGCCTCGATCTCGAGGTTGGAAGTCGCGGACCAGCTCTCGGCGACGTTGCCCAGCGTGTTGTCGGCAAGGCCGGACGACAGATAGCTGCGGCCGCCGAAGATCTGCGAGACGGTCTGGCCTTCGCGCAGACGGGTATAGCTCACCCGCTCCTTGGTCGCCGGATCGTAGAAGTTCGGGAAGTTGGCGTAGCTCTGGTAGTTATAGTCGCCGGTGATGTCCCAGGTGACGCCTTCGCCGAGGAAGCGCACCGCGCCGCGGCCGCCATAGCTGTGCTCGGAGTTGAGCTCCTGCCCGGTGACGCGGTTCTCTACATAGCCATTGTCGTCGACATAATAGGCCTGGAACTTGGTGAGCAGCTTGTCCTTGATGATGGGCACGTCGACCGAGCCGCGCATCGTGACGCGGTCATACTTGCCGTAGCTGCCCTCGACGAAGCCGCCGAACTCGTTCGCCGGCTTCTTCAGGATGACGTTGATCGCGCCGCCGGTGGTGTTGCGCCCGAACAGCGTGCCCTGCGGGCCGCGCAGCACTTCGATCCGCTCGACGTCGAAGAACTGGAAATTGTTGGCGCTCTGCCGCGACATATAGACGTCGTCGACATAGGTGCCGACCGGCAGATCGAAGGTCGAGATGGTCTCGTTGTTGTTGAGGCCGCGCATCGAATAGCTGTTCGCGGTGCCGACCGACGTGTTGTTGTGCGCGATCATGTTCGGCACGTAGCTGAACAGGTCGATCGTGCGCGTGATCTGGCGCGTTTCCAGGTCCTGCGACGTCAGGACCGAAACGGCGAGCGGCACGTCCTGCAGCCGCTGCTCGCGGCGCTGCGCGGTGACGACGATGTCGCCGACGCCGTCCTGAGCCGCATCGGCCGGCGGGGTCTGTTCCGCAACCGTCGTATCCGGTGCCGTGGTGGTCGTCTGGGCCTGCGCCGTGCCGGTCGCCAGAGCAGCAAGGCTGAGCCCGATGGCGAGCCCTGTCCGAAGCGTCATTCTCATACCGAAACCCCTTTCCGATTGGTCCGATCCGGACCCCAAGCCCGCTCGAAGAGCCCGGCTCTTCCGGGCAAAAGGTTCCAATGCCCCGTCGATCCACGACGGCGGGGCTTATTCCTGCGCAACGATTGTTTTATTTGTTATAGGTGTATGACATTTAATTTTGGGAGTCACGTGGTTTATGACGCTTTGAATATGTCCCGAAATGGTGTGATCGGTGTGCAACAGGTCAGCCGTTATACCCCGGCCGAGCCACTGCCGCAGCGAGCCAGCGCGCGACGTTCGGATTGGCCGAAAGGCTGACGCGGGTAGGCGTGGAAAGCGCGGCGATCGCGGCGAGATTGATGTCCGCGACGCTGAAATCCTCACCCAGCAGCCAGGTGCGGCCGGAGAGCGTGGCGTCCAGCACGGCCAGCGGGCCCGCCAGCGCGGCTTCGGCGGCATCGGCCGCCGCGGCATCGCGCTGATCCTCGGGCTTGATCACCCGCTCGAACAGGCAGGTGGTGAGATGCTTCTCCAGCTCGTTCAGCCCCCAGAAGGTCCATTGCCAGACCTGGGCCTCGGCCTGGGCATCCTCCGGATAGAGTTTCCCCAGGCCGAACTTCTTGGCGAGATAGAGGCTCTGCGCGAAGGACTCGAACAGCGTGAAGCCGTCCTCGACCAGCGCCGGCACCTTGCCGTTGGGATTGATCGCGAGATAGTCGGGCTGCTTGATCGCGCCGGGCGCCGGCTCGATGTTCTCGACGTCCAGGCCGAGCTCGCGCGCGACCCAAAGCGGGCGACGGGCACGCGATCCGGGGCGGCCATAGATGGTGATGGTCATGGGCGGCGCCTTTCCGTTGCGTGCGTTCAGGAGTTGAGGAATTTGAGGATCGGGTCGGCCCATTCGGGCGCGCGCTCGAACACCATGCCGGCGCCGCCGGGCAACTCGGCATAGTTCCAGCCGGGCCGCCGCTCGACGAGCTGCCGTCCCATCGGGAACAGCCGATCCGCATGGCTGGCGATTACCAGCGTGGGGCAGGCGATGCGATCGAGATCCGCCTCGAGATCATAGGCCGGTGCGGCGCGATGGCCGTCTTCCTTCCACGGGCCGTTGGCGAAATAGGCGACGATGCCGACATGGACCGTCTCGTCCGACCAGGCCGGATCGGCGATGCGGCGGACCACGGCCCAGCGATCGGTGAAGTGGCTGCCGTCGGGCTTGATCTCCTGCACGTCCGACAGATGCGCGGCGCGCTCGGCGCGCTGCGCGGCAGTGTAATAGGGCATGTTGTCGGTAACGAGGGCGCGGACCCTGGCGGGATGCGCCGCCGCGAGCCGCGCCGCAACGAGCCCGCCGCCATGATGGCCGACGACCGCGACGGGCGGCAGCGCAAGCGCCGTGATCACCGCGGCGACGGTTTCGGCATAGGCCTCGATGCTGGCGGATTCGCGCGGGGGATCGGACATGCCGTGGCCCGGCAGATCGGGCACGATCACGCGATAGCCGGCCGCGGCGAGCACGGGGATCGCCCGGCGATACTGGATCGAACCCCAGGGCGCCTGGTGCACGAGCACGATCGGATCGCCCTTGCCGAGCTCGCGATAATGGACCTGGCCCTCGGGACCCTCGACATAGCCGCGGCGCTCGCCCGGCAGGACATTGACCGGCGGCAGCATCAGGCGGCGACCGGGGCGAGGCGCTCGCCGAGCAGCCGGCCGAAGGTCAGCGCGGGCGTCACCATCATGCCGCCACAGGCTGCCTTGCCCATGGTCTGGCCCGAGCCGAGCAGCTCGCCGGCGGCATAAAGATTGCCGACGACGCTGCCATCGGGGCGGATGACCCGCAGCGTATCGTCCACCGCGAGCCCGACCGCGCTCGAGATCGAGCTGCCCTGCATGCGGATCGCGTAGAAGGGGCCAGCGCCGATCGCGCGCGGCGCATGGGTGCGGCCGAAAAAGTCGTTGCCGGTCTGCACGCCGTAATTGAACCCGGCGACCGACTTTGCGAGGCCATCGGCATCGATGCCGGTGATGGCGGCAAGGCCGGCCAGCGTATCGGCATGCGCGAAGGCAGGGCCGTCCTCGGCAAAGGCCTGGACCATCTGCTCGCGGCTCCAGCCGACGATCATCGGCGGGGCTTCGTCGAGGATCGCCTGATCGAAGACGATCCAGTAGCGGCGATCGGGCTGCTCGCTGAGCGCCATCTCGCGGGCATCGACGCTGCGGATGTCCTCGCGGATGAAGCGCTGGCCGTGGACGTTCACATAGATTTCCCAGGGCTCACGCCGCTCGGGGAAGGTCTCGACCGTTGCCAGCGCGCGGGCGGGGAAGCTGTCGCTGTTGTAGAGCGTGCCGAAATTGTTGAACACATTCTCGTGCCCGCGGAGATAGCCGCCCACGGCTTCGCCCAGCCGGAGGCCGGCGCCGCGCGAGAAGGGGTAGGGCGCCGCATTGTAGAGTGGATAGCCGCTGAGCGCGGCGAACATTGCCGGATCGGCGGCATAACCGCCGGTGGTCAGCACTACGCTTGCGCCTTCGAAGCTGGTCTCGACGCCATCGGCATCGCGGGCGGTCACGCCGACCACGTCGCCGGCCGCATCGGTGCGGAGCGCCGTCGCTTCGTGCTTCAGGCGAAGATCGACCTTTCCGGCGGCGACCAGCTGCTCGACGATCGGCACCATCACGTCCTTGACGCTGACGCCGCCCTTTTCCCCCCAATAATAGCGGTTCTCGCTATAGGGCTCGTGCCCGAAGCCCTTGATCGGATGCTCGGGCAGCGGCTCGAAGCCGCGCTCCATCAGCCAGTCGAACGTGGCGGCGGCATTGTCGATCGCGAGGCGGGCCAGGCCGGGGTTGATCGTGCCGCGGCTGATGCGGATCACGTCGGCGAAATGGGCATCCGGGCTGTCCGCGATCCCGCGCTCGCGCTGCAGCCGGGTGCCCGCGGCGCTCATCTGGCCGGTGGCGACCCAGAGCGTGCCGCCCAGCACGTCGGCAGCCTCAAGCAGCAGGACGTGGGCGCCGCGCTCGGCGGCAAAGATCGTGGCCGTAAGCCCCGCCGATCCCCCGCCAACGATGATGATGTCGTACATGGCCCGCCTTGTTCTAAAATACAGAACGATGTTCCGAAATAGAGGCTAGGCCGCGTTTGCGAGGCGCGTCAAGCGCATTGATACCGCGGTTGCGCAGTTTCTGCGGCGTGCGGAGCCGGCAATTGACAGCTTTGTTGCGCTGGAACACACTGATTTGTGGAACATCGTATCAAATAACGGAACGAGGTGATTGATGCTGCGTGTGTTGACCGTCGCTGCCCTTCTTTCCTCCACTGCCTTCGCGCAGGAAGCGCCGCACGCCGCCGATGCGGCGCCCCCGTCCGCACGGGCCAGCGGGTGCCATCCGCCGGCGACCAGCGATTCGCACTGGGACGGGCTGGGCGTGCTCAAGGGCGGCAAGGGCTATGCCGACACGCCGATGGGGCAGGTCCATTATCGCCTGATGGGGCCGAAGACCGGGCCGGTGCTGCTGCTGATCCACCAGACGCCCTGGTCGCTGATCGAATGGGCCGACATCCAGCCCTGCCTGGCCGAGCGCGGCGTGCGTACGCTCGCGGTCGATACGCCCGGCTATGGCATGTCCGATGCGCCCGACGGCAAGCCGACGATCCAGCAATATGCCGACAATATCATCCCCGTGCTCGATCGGCTGGGGATTCGCCGCGTGGCGGTGGCCGGGCATCATACGGGCGCGTCGATCGCCGCAGCGCTGGCCGCGCGGCACCCCGAGCGCGTGACCGGCGTGATCCTGCACGGCGCGCCCAACTACAACGATGCCGAGCGCGCGCAGCGGCTGGCGCTGCCCGAGCCGGACATGACGCTGAAGCCCGATGGCAGCCATCTGAGCAACTATTACGCCAAGCTCTGGAAGGGGCAGGGCGCCTATCCGCGCAACCTGGCGACGATCAACTGGTCGACGCTGAACCTGTTCCTGGCCGGTGCTTCGGACGTCGCGCATGCCGCGGTCTATCACAACGACATGGCGGGGGACCTGCAGCGCATCGCGGTGCCGCTGCTGGTGCTGTCCGACGGCGCCGATGCGCTCAACAAGATCGACGAGCGCACCGGCGCGATGAAGCCCAATTTCCGCTACCAGAAATTCTCGGACGGATCGGCGCACATGCTGCTGGTCGAGCCGGCGCGCTGGTCGGACATCGCCGCCGGCTTCGTGAAGGGACTGCCGAAGAAGTAGCGGTGCGTGCCGGCGCGGTGGCCGTCAGGCCACCAGCCGGGCGCCGGCGATGCCGGGCGACGCGCCGAGCGCGCGCGACGCCTCGGCAGCGGCGGCGCGCACCTGGGTGATCAGCGTCGCCTGGTTCTCGTCGGTGAAGCGCGACAGCGGCAGGGTGAGCCCCATCGAGGCGATCAGCTGATTGTCCGGGCCCCAGACCGGCGCCGAGACGCCGCCCACCGCCGCTTCCCATTCGCCGCGGTTGATCGCGAAGCCGAGCTCGCGCACGTCCGCCACTGCGGCTTCCAGCTGCTCCGGATCGGTGATCGTGCGCGGGGTATAGGCGCGCAGCGGCTGCGAAAGCGTCTCGCGCAGCGCCGTCGGATGGAAGGCGAGGAAGACCTTGCCGGTGGCCGAGCAATGCGCGGGCGCACGCTCGCCGATCTCGGAAAAGGCGCGGACCGAATGCACGCCTTCGGACTTCTCGATGTAGATCACTTCCGGCCCGGCCGAGATGGCGAGGTGCACGGTCTCCAGCGTGGCGCGGGCCAGCTGGTCCATGATCGGGCGGATCGTGTGTCGCAGGTCGAGGCGCTCGATCACCTTGGCGCCCTGCTGCCAGATCTTGAGCGTGGCGGAGTAGCGGCCGTTGAGCGACGCGACATAGCCGAGCTCGACAAAGGTCTGCAGCGTGCGGTGGATGTTGCTCTTGGTGAGCCCCACCTGCCGGGCAAGCTCGGAAACGCCCACCGGCTCGGGCGAGGCGACCAATGCCTCGAGCACAGCCATGCCCTTCACGATCGTCTTGTCCATGGAACCCCTATTAGTTTCTGCAGGCTTCGGGCTCAATCCCGGGCCGGCGGCTGCGCCTCTGCCAGCGCGGACTCGAGGTCGAGCACCGCGGCGCGGTAGTGCTTGAGGCCGAAGATCGCGATCAGAATCGACGGGATGCCGATCAGCAGCACGTAGAAGCACAGGACGACGCCGATCTTCTTCGGATCGCCGGTGAAGTCCGTGGCGGCGCCGATGATCGGCGGGCCCAGCAGCGGGCCGATCAGCGAGATGAAGGTGTTGAAGATCGCCAGACCCTGGGTGCGCATCTCGCCGGGCGTAACCTGTGCCATCGAGGCGGGGCCGCCGGCGGTGGCCACCGACTTGCCGATGAACGCGATGAACATCAGCGCGACGCCCATCTCGGCGGTGGGCATGACCGGATAGAGCGCGCTCGCCGGCACGCAGATGAGCAGGCCGAGGATGAGCACGCGCATCGACCCGTCGATCCGGCCGGCGAAATGGCGGGCCGACCAGACGGCGAGCGCGGTGCCGATCGGGCCGGCGGTGAAATAGAAAAGGCCGGTGACGAAGCCGGTCTCCATCACGCTCCATCCCCAGACGCGCGAGAAGAGCGGCACGTTCCACAAGGTGAGCGCGCTCAGCGCGAAGTTGCAGGTGGAGCCGACGATCAGCGCGCCGAAGCCGCGCCAGCGCGCGCCGATATAGCGGAACGCCCCGGTGATGCTGGGTCGTGCCGCGAGCGTCTCCTGCCGCTTGGGCTCCTTCACCGACAGCATCAGGCCGGCGAAGAGGAAGCCGGGGATGCCGACGAGCACGAAGGTGGCCTGCCAGGGCGCTAGCGTGCCGAAGATCGGCCAGGTGACATGGCCGACCTTGGTGAGATAGCCGACGACGGCGCCGCCGACGAGGAAGGCCAGGCCCGCACCGAGATAGGGCCCCGCCATATAGACGCTGATCGCGCGGGCGCGCTCGCGCCGGTTGAAATAGTCGCTGATCATCGAGACCGAGCAGGGGCTGACCACCGCTTCGCCAAGTCCCAGTCCCAGACGCATCAGGAACAGCGGCAGGAAGGTGGCGACCAGGCCGCTGCCGACCGTCATCGAGCACCAGATGACGATGCCGGCGAAGAGCAGCCATTTGCGGTTGGAGCGATCGGCATACCAGCCAAGCGGAATCGCCACCAGCACGTGGAAGGTGGAGAAGGCCGGGCCGAGCAGCAGGCCGACCTCGAAATCGCTGAGCTTGAGCGAGGCCTTGAGCGGCTCGACCAGCAGCGAAAGGATGAAGCGGTCGAAATAGGAGAGGATGAAGACGGCCAGCAGTAGGATTACCACGTACCAGCGATAGACGGTGCCGGTTCGGGCCATCGTGCTGTGCTCCAGAGGAGTGGGTTCATTGGGCGCGGCGGCGCCGCTCAGCGTTGCCATTCGGATCAGGCCGGCTTGCGGCTGCCGAACACGTACCAGCCGCCCTTGCCATGGCGCGGCCGCCCGGGCTCATCCCAGCCGAACGCGGTGGCGCGATCGGGATAGGCGCCGAGATCGGGCAGGATATGCGCGAAGCTGGCCGCCGGATCGAAGCCGGCCTTTTCCATCAGGGCGATCGGATCCTGGTTGCGCCAGGCGGTGTAGGCCGGCTCGTTGTTGTTGCGCGTGTCCCAGTTCCAGAAATAATTCTCCCACGCGTCGACCAGGTCGTGCGCGGGCAGCTCCTGGTGGACCATCAGCCCGCCGGGGCGGAGCAGCCGGTGGCATTCGGCGAGCACCTTCTTGGTCGCCCAGACCGGGATCTCGTGGAAGAAGAAGCTGGAGACGATCAGGTCGAAATGCCCGTCGGGGAAGTCGGTAGCCTCGGCATTCTGCTGGCTGAAATGCACCGGCACGCCTTCATGCTCGGCGATCGCATGGCCGTAGCGCAGCAGCGGCGCGCCGACATCGATGCCGTGCGCCTCGACGCCCGGGAATGCCTGGACATAGGGGATCAGGTTCTTGCCCGAGCTGGTGCCGATATCGAGCATGCGTTCGGGATCGAAATCGGGAAACTCGGCCTTGATCCACCGGCTGACGACGCGGGCGACGCCGCCCCAGGCACGGTGGCTCTGCTGCGCAGTGAACACGCGCGCACCGAGGCTGACCACCGCGCCCTGCGCGACATCGTCCGCGGTCCATTCCGTGTGGAAGCAGCCGGGCGTGAGATGCACGTCCATCACGTCGACATATTTGGGCACTTCGAAGTTCGGATCGGTCCGCACGCTGCCGCCTGCCGGGCTGCGCGCCGCCGCATCGCGCGCCGTGGCGATCAGCTCGGGCAGGGCACGCTCGACCTGCGGCTGCACCGACTGGAAGCACATCTCCTGCGCGTTGTAGCGCAGCGCGCTGTAGAAGCGGTAGCTCGCCTCCTTGCGCATCGCGCGGTCGATATCCTGCCAGGTTTGCGCCGGCTCGGCCATGCGGGGCGCGATGTGGGTGCGGTAATCGGCCTCCAGTGCCTCGGCGAAATCCTGGATCGCATGACGGCGCAGCGTGCTGCAGAATTTCTGCCGCGCAATCTCGTCATGCGTCGGCTGGGTGACCTGTTCGATATCGGCGACCGCCGAGTTCGCGAGAACCGCTTCCGTCATAAACGCACCTCCGTTCTGACATGCAGAACTATGTTCCGAATCGGAGCGTAACATGGCCATCCTGTCTGCACAACGGCTCTGCGAAGGGCAGCGCGGGTGCTGAAAAACACTCTTGCCAAACGCCGATTACTCATAAATCTATAACAAATACGTGACGACGAGGGGCGCATGACGACGACGCAGACAGGCGTGATCGTGGTGGGAGCAGGGCCGGTCGGGCTGACCGCAGCCTATCTGCTCGGTCATTACGACATCCCGTTCCTGCTCCTCGCGGCGGAGCCGGTGCTTGCCACCGATCTGCGTGCCTCCACCTTTCATCCGCCGACGCTCGACATGCTCGACGAGCATGGTCTCGCCGAACCCCTGATCGCGCAAGGGCTGGTGAGCCCGACCTGGCAGATTCGCCTGCATCGCACCGGCGAGCGTGCCAAGTTCGACCTGGGCGTCATCGCGGGCGACACGCGCCATCCGTTCCGGCTGCAATGCGAGCAGTCACGGCTGTGCGCGCTGCTGCTCGATCGTATCCGCGCCGCGGGCAAGGGCGAGCTGATGCTCGGCTGGCAGGTCGATTCCGTGGTGCAGGACGAACGGGGGGCGGTCGTGACCGCGCGTCCGGTCGGCCAGCCCGATGCCGAGCCGCAGACCTTCTCCGCGCGCTTCGTGATCGGCGCGGACGGTTCGCGCAGCGTCGTGCGCGAGGCGGCGGGCATCGGTTTCGAAGGCAAGACCTATCCCGAGACCACGGTGCTGGCGACGACGACCTTCCCGTTCGAGGAGCATCTGAAGGGCCTCTCCAACGTCAATTATGTGTGGAAGGACGGCGGCACCTTCTCGCTGTTGCGGCTGCGCCATTTGTGGCGCTGCAGCCTTTATCCGGATGGCGACGAGACCTTGCAGGACGCGCTGCAGCCCGAGAGCATCGCCCGCAAGTTGCAGGAGATCACGCCTGGTGCCGGCGACCATCCCGTGATGGAGACGCGTGCCTATCGCATCCATATGCGGATCGCCGATACGTACCGGAACGGCCGGCTGCTGCTTGCCGGCGATGCCGCGCATGTCAATTCGCCGTCGGGCGGCATGGGGATGAACGGCGGCGTCCACGATGCCTTCGAGCTGATCTCGACGCTTGCCGAGGTGTGGAACGGCGCCCCGGACCTGCTGCTCGACCGTTACACCCGCCGCCGGCGGCCGATCGCCGAGCAGGAGGTGCTGGCTCAGGCGGACCGCAACCGTGCGCGGATGCAGGAACGCGACGATGCCAAGCGGCTGGAGATGCTGCGTGCGCTCCAGAAGACGGCGGCCGACCCCGAGGCGGCGCGCGAGCATCTGCTCCGCAGCTCGATGATCGCCGGCCTGCGCCGGGCTGCAGCGATCGCGTGAGCGCCGGGGCCTATGACTATGGCCGTCACGGCCTGATCGGCATCGGCACGCCGCAGGCCAATCCGACGGTGGAGGCCGAGATGGCGATCCTGCTGCCGGCGGGCGTCGCGATGGCGGTCACGCGCCTGACCAGCGCGGCGCCTGTGCCTGCGGATCGCCTGCGCGAATATCTGCTGCGGCTGGCGGACTATCTCGAGGCGTTCGACACGCTGCGCCCGGCGGCCTTCGGCTTTGCCTGCACGGCTTCTTCCTATCTGGTCGATGCATCCGACGCACAGCGCGTGCTGGCGGCGTGCGAGGATCGCTTCGGCTATCCGATCGTCACCGCTGCCGACGCGATTGCCGGGGCGCTCGATCGGCTGGGTGCGCGGCGCATCGCGTTGATCAGCCCCTATCCGGAAGGGTTGCGCGCCGCCTCCGAGCGCTACTGGTCGGCCCGCGGCTATGAAGTGGGCCCGGTGATCGGGGCGGGCGAGCTCGCGCCGGATGCGGACACGCGCGGCATCTATGCGCTGGGCAGCGCCGACGCCGCCGCCGCATTGGCGCGCGCCGACCTCTCGGGCGTCGACGCGGTTCTGTTGAGCGGCACCGGCATGCCCTCGCTGCCGCTGATCGCCAGCGGCAGCGATGCGGTCCCGGTGCTTTCCTCCAACCTGTGCCTTGCCGCCGCGCTGTCGGAGCGGCTGGGCCAGGGCGACCTCCTCGATCCCCAAAGCACCGCAAGCCATGAATGGCGTGCCCGATGCCGCGCGGCCACGCTGCAAGGAACCTGATCCATGGATACGATCACTGCCCTCATCGCCGGCGAAAAAGTGGCGTCCGGCGGCGCGCCGATCGCGATCATCGACCCCGCGACCGACACTCTCGTTGCCGAACTCCCCGAGGCGGACGACGCAACGGTGGACCGGGCGGTACTGGCGGCGCGGCGTGCCTTCGACGACGGTAGCTGGCGCTTCATGCCGGTCGAGGCGCGGCAGGCTGTGCTGCGCCGCTGCGCCGAGCTGATCGAGGCATCCGCCGATACGCTGGCCGATATCGAATGCACCAATACCGGGCTGCCGCTCGCGCAAATCCGCGGCCGATCGGTGCTGCGCGCGGCCGACAATTTCCGCTTCTTCGCCGATTATATCGGACAGGCGACCGGCCGCCTCTACGAGCAGCATCCCGACTATCTCACTATGGTGCGCCGCGAACCGGTGGGCGTCGCGGCGCTGATCAGCCCGTGGAACTCGCCGATCGCGCTCGGTTCGATGAAGGTCGCCTCGGCGATCGCCTTCGGCAACAGCTGCGTGCTCAAGCCTTCGGAACAGGCGCCGCTGGGGATCAGCAAGCTGGTGGAGCTGCTGGGCGAGGCGGGGCTGCCCGAGGGCGTGGTGAACCTGGTCAACGGCCGCGGCGCGACGACCGGCGACCGGCTGATCCGGCATCCGGAGGTGGACCTGGTCAGCTTCACCGGCGGCACCCCGACGGGGCGGGTGATCATGCGGACCGCCGGCGAGCTGCTCAAGCCGGCCGAGGTCGAGCTGGGCGGCAAGTCGGCGAACATCATCTTCGACGATGCGGATTTCGAGGCGGCGCTGGACGGCGCGCTGCTCGGCATCTTCACCAACAACGGCCAGCAGTGCCTGGCGGGGTCGCGCATCCTCGTCCAGCGCGGCATCGCCGACCGGTTCATCGAAGCGTTCGTCGAGCGCGCCCGCCGGATCAAGGTGGGCGATCCGCGCGACCCGGCGACGGTGATCGGCCCGATGGTCTCGCAGCGGCATATGCAGCATGTGCTGAGCTTCGTGCCCGGCTCCGCCGCCGAAGGCGAGCTGCTCACCGGCGGGTGCCGCGCGGGCGACACCGGCGCCTATGTCGAGCCGACGCTGGTTCGCGCCGCCGACCGGGACGCGCGGCTGTTCCAGGAGGAGATCTTCGGCCCGTTCGCCGCGCTGATGGTGTTCGATACCGATGACGAGGCCTATGCGCTGGCCAATCACAGCCGCTTCGGGCTCGTCTCCTATGTCTGGTCGCAGAGCCTTCAGCGGATCATGACGGCGCAGGAGCGGATCCAGGCGGGCACCGTCTGGTGCAACACGCCGATGATGCGCGAGCTGCGCGCGCCGTTCGGCGGCTGGAAGGAATCGGGCATCGGCGGCGATGGCGGGCTGGAGTGTGAAGCCTTCTATACGCGCGCCAAGACGGTGAGCATTCCGCGTCGGCCGCTCCAGCTGCGGAAGCTTGGCGCATGACGGCGCTTCGGGCCGCACCGCCCCGGGTGTGGCTCGCAGTAGGACTGCTGTTTCTCGCCCAGGCGCTGTCGCATCTCGACCGTTTCCTGCCGAGCCTGTTGATCAAGCCGATCAAGGCGGGGCTGCACTTGAGCGACTTCGAGGTTGGGCTTCTGCTCGGGCCCGCCTTTGCCGTCTTCTATTGCACCATGGCGCTGCCGGCGGGCTATCTCGCCGACCGCTACAGCCGGCGCAAGCTGCTGGCGGGGGCGATCGCGATCTGGTGCATGATGACGATGCTCGCGGGTTTCGCCGACCGGTTCGGGCTGCTGCTGCTCTCGCGACTGGGCGTGGGGCTGGGGGAGGCGGCGCTGACGCCGTGCGCGCTGTCGTTGATCAGCGACTGGTTCGATCGCAGCCGCCGCCCGCGTGCGGTCGCGCTGATGATGGCGGGCACCACCTTCGGATCGGCGCTGGCCTTCCTCGGCGGTGGCCCGCTGTTTGCCTATATCTCGGGCCTGCCGCCGATCAGCCTGCCCGTGATCGGCAGCGTCGAGCCCTGGCAGTTCGTGTTCCTGGTCGCCGGCCCGCCGGGGCTGCTGCTCGCCGCGGCGATGCTTGCGGTGCCCGAACCGCCGCGCACCGAGCGGATCGGCGCCGCGATCGGCGAGGACGCGGCGCATCACGTGCCGCTGGGCACCGCGCTGCGCTTCATGGCCCAGCGCTGGCGCGCCTTCCTGCCGCTGGTGCTCGCCAATGCCGGATCGCTGTCGATCGGCACGCTGAGCCTGTGGAACACCGCGCTGTTCGAGCGGAGCTTCGGCTGGGACGTGCGCCGCTATGGCGTGACGGCGGGGCTCATCTATCTGGGGGTGGGGCTGATCGGCTATCCGCTCGCCGGCTGGCTGGCGAGCCGGCAGCTCAAGGCGGGGCACAGGGACGGCACGCTGCGCGTCTTCCTGCTCGGCATCTGCATCGTCGTCCCGGCGACGATCTTCTATCCGCTGGCGCCGAGCGGCGGCTGGGCCGCGGCCGGGTTCGCCTGCTTCATGCTCGGCCAGTGCCTGTGCGGCACTGCCGGCCCCTCGTCGCTGACGCTGCTCACCTCGAGCGACGTGCGCTCGACGACGACGGCGGTGTATTTCATGATCCTCAGCCTGATCAGCCTGGTGATCGGCCCGGTGCCCGTCGGCCTGCTGGTCGACTGGCTCGGCGATCCCGCAGCGCTGGGCACCGCCATGGCGATCGAGACCGCGGCGATCGGAATCCCAGCCATCCTCATCCTGTTGTTCGGCATGAAGGCGTTCCGCCGCGGCGTCGCCGAAGTCGAACAGCTGATCGCCGCCTCTGCCAGCCGGGAGCCCAATCCATGACCGACCTGCGCCGCCGCCTGGGCGGCATCCGTGCCGTGACCTATTCGGTGCCCGACATCGCCGCGATGGAATCCGCCTATGGCGAGGTGCTTGGCTATGCCGTGATCGACCGCGGCCGCGTGGCGCCCGAGCGTGCGGCGCTGTGGCAGGCGCCCGAGGCAGCGGGCCGGCGCTATGTGTCGATGATCTCCGCGAGCGACGAGATAGTGCCGCTCCACTTCGTCGAGACGCTGCATGTCGAGCCGTGGCACGCCCTGACCACGCATGGCTGGAACGCCACCGAGATCATCGTCGAGGACGTCAACAAGCTGGCAGAACGGATCGAGGGATCGCCCTTTCGCCGCATCGGCGGGCCGCGGCCGCTCACCAACTATCCGAAGATCAGTGCGATGCAGGTGATCGGGCCGGCCGGTGAATGCGTGTATCTCACCCATGCGCCGCCGGGATGCGGGATGGAGCTGGGGCCGGCACGCGCCTTTGTCGGGCGGGTATTCTCGGTGGTGGCAGGCGGGCCCGACATCGCGGCGATGAACCAGGCCTATGCCCGGGCCTTCACCAATACGGTACGGCCGCCCAAGCCGACACCGATCGGCATCATCAACGAAGCCAACGGCCTGCCCGCCGACCACAAGACCGACCTGGGGCTGGTCGAGCTCGAATGGGGCACAGTGCTTGAGCTGGACGGTTATGCCGAGGCGATGGGACCGCGCGCGACACGCGCGGGCGACCTGCCGCCCGGCATGGCGGTGGTCACGCTCGACGTGCGTGCGGGCGGAGACGGCTACGATCCCGACGCAGTGTTGCCGCCGCGGCTCTCCGAAGCGCCCGACGACCGCCTGCAGGCCTGGCTGGGCGCGGCAGGCGAGCGCATCGAACTTCTCGCCACCGACAGGAGCGCCGCATGAGCATCGAGCAGGAAATCGCGGCCTTCGTCGCCGACTATATGCGGCTGTGGAATGCCTATGACGTGCCGGCGATGCAGGCGCTGTGGGATACGGACGAGACAGCGCCGATCTATGTGGCCGAGGAAGCGGAGCCGATGCTCGGCTGGCCGGCGATCCACGCCTATTGGGGGATCGACCGCAGCAAGTCCGAGCGGCTGCTGACCTGGGATCGGCTGGAGGTCCGCCAAGCCGCGCCCGATGTGGCCATCGCCTTTTACCACATGCGCTGGAACGCCCTGATCCCGGGCAACCGGCTCTATCCGCGCCCGATCGGCGGCGCGGTGCGGGTGAGTGCGATGCTGCGCCGCAAGCCTGCGGGCTGGAGGCTGTTCCACTATGTCGAGGCGCCGCTCGCCGCGCTCATCCAGATGCGCCAGGCGGCGGAGGCGATGGTCGATCCGGTGCTGCACGCGCGGATCGCAGCCAAGGCTGCGGCCAAGGCCGAGGGCTGAAATGCGGACGATCGACCGCGGCTTCGTGCGGACGAAGGGCGGCGAGATCCATCTGCGGCAGGTGGCGGGGGAGGGGACGCCGCTGCTGCTCGTCCACGCGTCGCCCGGATCCTCGCGCGCGCTGGTACCTTTGCTCTCCGCCCTGGCCGGTTCGGACCTGCCGCTGATCGCACCCGACACGCCGGGCAACGGCGATTCGGACGATCTCGCGCCGGCGGATCCCGACATGGACTGGTATGCCGATGCCCTGGCGGCGCTGCTCGACCGGCTCGGGCTCGATCAAGTGGACCTGTATGGCACGCATACCGGCGCGCGGATCGCCGTGGAGACGGCCGCGCGCCATCCCGCGCGGGTCGGACGGCTGATCCTGGACGGGCTGATCGACTATCCGCCCGACGTCCGCGCGCTCTTCCTGCAGCATTATGCGCCGGAAAAGACTCCCGACGACTATGGCGGTCAATATGGCTGGGCGTTCAACTATATCCGCGACCAGGTCGTGCACTTCCCGCACTTCCTGCGCGACCCCGAGCATCGACTGATGACCCGGGCGATGCCCGATGCCGCCCAGTTGCACGCAGCGACGCTCGACGTGCTCAAGGCGCTGACATCCTATCACAAGGCGTATCGCGCGGCGTTTCGCCATCCTGTCGCAGAGCGGCTCAGCGCGGTGCAGGCGCCAACCCAGGTCTGGCGGGCCGAAGGCGAACTGCCGGACCTGCGCGCGGCCGTGGACGGGCTCGCGGCGCGGCTGCCTGCCGGCGAAATAGTGGAGGTCGGGCGCGCGCCCACGGAAAAAGCAGCGGCGATCGCCGCCTTCCTGGGGCGCGCGCCGCGAAGCTAGATGCCTGCCGCGTCGACGATCTGGTCGCCGCGGGCGAACCAGACGCCGGGACGCGCGGCAAGCTCGGCGAGCAGCCGCTCGAAGGCATCGATGCGATAGGGCAGGCCGAGAATATAGGGCGTCACGTTGAGCGGCAGCATGCGGCCGCCATAGGTCTCCGCCTCGCCCGCGAGCAGATCATAGGCGTCGAGCATCTGCTCGACATAGCTGTCGACCCCGTGCTGCTGGTTCACGATGATCTGCCGATCCGACAGCTCATGGCTGAGCGGCAGGTTGACGATGTCACCGGCGGCGGTGTGGAAGCGATAGGGCAGCTCGTCATTGACCCAGTCGCACATGTAATCGAGCCCCGCTTCGGCGAGCAGGTGCGGCGTGTTGAAGCTCTGCGAACGGGCGATCGACAGCCAGCCGCGCGGCCGGCCTCCCGTCGCCTTTTCCAGCGCATCGAGCGAGCCGGCGATCAGCGCGCGCTCGGTATCCTCATCGAGGCCGCTGGCGATGGTGCCGTTCATGTCGGTGGAATGCGCGATCACCTCATGCCCTGCGGCGACGATGTCACGAAGGATCGAGGGATAGCGCTCAGCGATGGCGCCGTTGGCGGCGACCGAGACGGTCGCGCCGACCTTCGCAAAGGCATCGAGCATCCGGTAGAAGCCCACGCGGGTGCCATATTCGCGCGCGGTGTAATGGCGATAGTCCGGGTAGCTGGTCTGCATGTGGCCCGGTGCGCGGAACGGCTTGTCCGCCGGGGTGATCGGAAACCATTCGAGATCAGCGACGATCCACACCGCGACCTTCTTCCCGCCGGGCCAGGCGATCGGTGCGCGGGCGCGCAGATCGGACCAGGGATAATAGTCGTGATCCATGCCGTGGCGGCGCTTGGGATAGTCGAGATAGGACGGGTCGAGCGTCATCAGCGCGCCTCCGTATAGCGTGCCGCATCCGCGGTCGCGGCGTCATAGCCATGGGCAAGGAAATGGTCGGCGATGTCGCCCGAGCGGGTGATCCAGGCGCGGCCATCGGCGGCGATGTGGCGCAACGCTTCCTCGAAGGCGGCGATGCGGTGCGGCTGGCCGATCAGATAGGCATGCAGCGGAATGCACATCACCGTGCCCGATTCGGCCCCCTCCGCCGCGAGCCGCTCGAACTGGCGGATCAGCGTCTGCGCATATTCGCGCGGGCTCATGTTATAGACGAGGAAGCCGTAATGGTCGTTCACTTCCAGGCTGTAGGGCATGGAGACGAGCCGGCCCTCGCGTACATGCACCGGCCCCGGCTGATCGTCATGATACAGGTCGCAGGTATAGGTGAGGCCATATTCGGCGATCAGGTCCAGCGTGCGCGGCGTGTGGGTCAGCGCGGGGGCGAGCCATCCCTTGATCGTCTGCCCCGTGGCGTCGCGCACGGTGCGGATCGCGTCCTCGATCAGCGCGCGCTCCTGCGCCTCGTCCATCCCGTAGCTGTAGCGGGTATTGTACACGCCGTGGCTGAAGAATTCCCAGCCGAGCGCGTTCACCTGATCGATGATTTCGGGGTGATGCTGGCACATCGCGACCGAGAGCGAGACCGAGCCCTTGAACCCGTGCCGCTCCATCGCGTCGACCAGCCGCTGGTGGCCGACGCGGTTGCCGAAGTCGCGGTGCGCATAGCCGACCACGTCCGGGTGCGGCTTGGTCCAGCTCTTGCGGTGCGGATTGGCGGGCGGATCGAGCTCGTAGAACTCGATATTGGGGGACACCCAGACCGCGACCGTCTTGCCCTCGGGCCATTCGATCTTCGCGCGGTCGCGATAGGGGCGGAAATCATAGAGGCCGGGATCGGCTTCGCCCTCGCGCATCAGCGAGCCTCCAGCCAGTCGATCACCGTCTGCACCGGCTCGACATCAGCATATTTCAGCTGAAGATCGGTGAGGTTGGCGAAGTGATAGCTCTCGTGTTTGTCGGCACAGGTCTCGATCGGCACGATCGTGCGATAGCCGCGGCTGAGGCTGTCGACCGCGGCGGCGCGGACGCAACCCGAGGTCGAGCCGCCGGTGAACACCACCGTATCGACCTTGTGCCAAACGAGCAGGCTCTGAAGCGGCGTCTCGAAGAAGGGCGAGGGCATGCGCTTGGTGTAGATGGCGTCGCGTTCGCGATCGATCTCGCAGCGATCGTCCAGCGCGTGGCGGCGCGAGCCGTACTTGATGTTCTGCAGGCTGTCTTCGGTGTTGGTGCGCGTGCCCCACACGCCCGCGTCGGACGCGTCATCGGCATAGGCGACGTGCGTCCAGATCACCGGCATGCCCTTGGCGCGCGCCAGGCGAGAGAGGGTGTTCACATATTCGATCTGCCGCGGATCGGTCTCATAGGCGGTCTTGAACTCGTCGATCCGGGTATAGGCGTTCTGCAGATCGATGTTCACGATCGCCAGCTTCTCGCCGAAGCCGAACTTCTTGCGCGCCGGATTGGCCATCACTTCTTCGAAGAGCTGCCGCGCCGTCTTGTCCTCGCGCACCATGCGTGTGCCCAAAATCGTCATGCTACCTCCATGATGCGGGTGTCGGCATCCCGGAAGCCGAGCGGCAGCCCGGCGTCCGGCGTGAAGCCGTAAAGGGGTTCGCCGGGCAGCGCCTCGGCAAGGATGGCGCGAACGCGGTTCAACTGCTCGATGTCGATGCCGGTGCGCAAGCCCATCGCCTCGAGCATGAAGACCAGGTCCTCGGTCACGATATTGCCCGATGCGCCGGGCGCGAACGGGCAGCCGCCCAGGCCGCCCAGCGAGCTGTCGAGCGTGGTGAGGCCGCATTCGAGCGCCGCCAGCGCGTTGGCGAGGCCGAGCCCGCGCGTATTGTGCAGGTGGACGCCGGTGACCGCCGCTTCGCCGACGGCGCCGCGCACCAGCGTGACGATGTGCCGCACCGCCGCCGGATCGGCATAGCCGGTGGTGTCCGAAATGCCGACTTCGTCGCAGCCCGCCGCCATCAGACCCTCGGCGAGACGGGCGATCTGCGCGTCGGCAATCGCGCCTTCGAGCGTGCAGCCAAAGGCGGTGGACAGGCTGCCCTCGAAATGCGGCCGCTGCCCGGCTGGCAGGGCGGCGATCATGCCGGCGATCTCCTTCGCTTCCGCCAGCACCTGCTCGTGCGTGCGGCGAAGATTGCGCAGCGAATGCGTCTCGGAGACGGAGAGCGGCAGCGTCAGCTTGTGCGCGCCGGCGGCAATCGCGGCGGCCGCGCCCTTCGCGTTCGGCACCAGCACCGCCACCGTGAGCCCCGGAATGGTGCGCGCGAACGCCACCACCTCGGCAGTGTCGGCGAGTTGTGGCAGGAGCTTGGCGGGCACGAAGCTGCCCACTTCGATCTCGCGCACCCCTGCGGCGGCTTCCGCTGCGATCCAGGCCTTCTTGGCCTCCAGCGGCATCACGCGATCGATGCTCTGCAGCCCGTCGCGCGGACCGACTTCGCTGACCAGAATGTCGATGCCCTTCATGGCTTCCATGGCGAGGTCCCCGGTTCCGGCCGAATGCCGGTCGTTGCGTTATTTGTATTAGGTCTATATCAAATAGGCGGCGCCGTTCAAGGCGCAGACGCAATGCCGGGAACAGAATGTCGCCAGATACCTTGCCTTTAGCCGGCCTCAAGGTCGTCGAGTTCACCCATATGGTCATGGGGCCCGCGGTGGGCGTGATCCTTGCCGATCTTGGCGCGGAAGTCATCAAGGTGGAGCCGCTGGGCGGCGACCAGACGCGCGAGCTGCTCGGCTCGGGCGCCGGCTATTTCCCGATGTTCAACCGCAACAAGCGCAGCATCTGCCTCGACCTGAAGAGCGCCGAGGGGCTGGCGGCGGCGCGTGGGCTGCTCGCCGAGGCGGACATCCTGATCGAGAATTTCCGGCCCGGCACGCTGGCCAAGCTCGGCCTGTCGTACGAATCGCTAAAGGCCGAGAATCCGCGGATCATCTATTGCTCGGCCAAGGGCTTCCTGGCCGGTCCCTATGAGCAGCGCACCGCGCTCGACGAAGTGACGCAGATGATGGGCGGCCTTGCCTATATGACCGGCCCGCCGGGACGGCCGTTGCGCGCCGGCTCCTCGGTGATCGACATCACCGGCGGCATGTTCGGCGTGATCGGCATCCTCGCCGCGCTCGAGCGGCGCCACCGGACGGGCGAGGGCGGCGAAGTCCGCTGCTCGCTGTTCGAGACGACCGCGTTCCTGGTGGGGCAGCACATGGCGCAGGCCGCGGTGACCGGCCAGGCCGCGCGGCCGATGCCGGTGCGTATCTCCGCCTGGGCGATCTACGACGTGTTCGAGACCGCCAATGCGGACGAGCAGCTGTTCGTCGGCGTGGTCAGCGACGGGCAATGGGTGGCGTTCTGCCGTGCGTTCGGCCTCGACGCGCTGGGCGACAACCCGGACTATGCCAAGAACAACCAGCGCGTGCTGGCGCGCGACGCCATCCTGCCGGAAGTGCGCGCGCTGTTCGCCGCACTGCCGCGCGCCGAGCTGGTGGCGAAGCTCGAGACGATCGGGCTGCCCTTCGCCCCGATAACCCGGCCGGAGGACCTGTTCGACGATCCGCAGCTGAACGCAGGCGGGCTCGTCGAGCTCACGCTGGCGGATGGCCGGAAGACTCGCCTGCCGGGCCTGCCGATCGAAATCGACGGCGAGCGTCCCGGGCTGATCCGCGACCTGCCCCAGGCCGGCGCGGATACCGATGCGGTGCTGGCCGAGATCGGGCATCGCGCGGCGGCGCCGACGGCCTCCTGACATGGCCGGCAGCACGCTATTCGACAAGCTGTGGGACCTGCACGCGATCGACGACCTGGGCGACGGCACCGGGTTGCTGCTGATCGACCGGATCCTGCTGCACGAGCGCACCGGCAGCGTCGCGCTGGAGAGCCTGCGCGACGCCGGAAGGCCGGTGCGGGCGCCGAAGCACGTGTTCGTCACCATGGACCATATCGTCGATACGCTGCCCGGCCGCGGCGACGCGACGATCATGCCGACGGGCACCCAGTTCATCCAGGCGACGCGCGCCGCGGCGCAGGAGGCGGGACTCACGCTGTTCGACGTTCGCGATCCGCGGCAGGGCATCGTCCATGTCATTTCGCCGGAGCAGGGGATCGTGCTGCCGGGGCTGACCCTGGTCTGCCCGGACAGCCATAGCTGCACGCAGGGCGCGCTGGGCGCGCTCGCCTGGGGCATCGGCTCCACCGAGGCCGAGCATGCGCTCGCCACCTCGACTCTGCGCGTCCGCAAGCCGCGGACCATGCGCGTCCGTATCGACGGTGCGCTGGCCGCGGGCGTCACCGCGAAGGACCTGGCGCTGCACCTCGTCGCGCGCCTCGGCTCGGCGGGGGCCAGCGGCCATCATGTCGAGTTCGCCGGATCGGCCGTTACCGCGCTCGACATCGAGGGGCGGCTGACGCTCTGCAACATGGCCACCGAAATGGCCGCCTTTTCGGCGATCGTGGCGCCCGACGAGAAGACCATCGCCTATCTCGAAGGGCGCAGCTACGCGCCGAAGGGAGCGGCGTGGGACGCCGCCGTCGCCTTCTGGCGTACGCTTGCGACCGATGCCGATGCGGTGTTCGACCGCGAGCATCTCATCGACGCCGCCGATGTGGCGCCCATGGTCTCCTGGGGCACGAGCCCGCAGCAATCGGTGCCGCTCGGCGCCGCGGTTCCGGGTTTCGACGGTGACGCCGGCCACGGCACCCAGGCGGCGCATGACCGGGCGCTCGACTATATGGCAGTCGCGGAGGGCCAGCCGCTGGGGGCGCTGCCGATCGACGCGGCGTTCATCGGCTCGTGCACCAATGCCCGGCTTTCCGACCTGCGGCGTGCGGCGGCGATCCTGAAGGGCCGGCACGTCGCGCCGGGCGTCAAGGCGATCTGCGTGCCCGGTTCGACCCAGGTGAAGGCGCAGGCCGAGGCCGAGGGCCTCGACCGGATCTTCCGCGAGGCAGGCTTCGAGTGGCGCGAGGCCGGCTGCTCGATGTGCTTCTTCGCCGGCGGGGAAAGCTTCGGCCATCGCCAGCGCGTCGTCACCTCGACCAACCGCAATTTCGAGAGCCGCCAGGGGCCGGAGACGCGCTCGCACCTCGCTTCGCCGGAGACGGTCGCCGCGTCGGCGATCGCGGGCCATCTCGTCGATCCGCGGGAATTCGCGCAATGAGCAGTGCACCGTTTCGCCACCTGACCGCGATCGGCGTCCCGCTGCTGCGCGACAATGTCGATACCGACGCGATCATTCCGTCGCGTGAGATGAAGTCGGTATCCAAGCACGGGCTGTCCGACGGGCTGTTCGCCGGCTGGCGCTACACCGAAGTCGGCGGGCGCACCCCCGATGGCGGCTTCATCCTCAACCAGGCGGGGTTCGCCGTGGGGCAGATCCTGGTGTCGGGCGCGAACTTCGGATGCGGGTCGAGCCGCGAGCATGCTGCCTGGGCGCTGGCCGAATATGGCTTCCGGGCGATTCTGGCATCGAGCTTCAATCCGATCTTCCGCGGCAACTGCGTGCGCAACGGCATCGTGCCCGTCGAGCTGCCCCAGGACGTGGTGGCCGGGCTCGCGGCGTTCCTGCTGGAAGGCGGCGGCACGCGGGAAGTCACGGTCGATCTCGAGAACAACTGCGTCTCCTGCGCGCTTGGCGAATGGCGCTTCGCGCTGGAGGAAGAGAGCCGGCAGATGCTGCTGGAAGGGCTCGATGCCATCGACCTGACGCTGCGCGCGCAGGATCGCATCGCAGCTTTCCGCGATCACGATCGCGTCCGCCGCGCCTGGGCCTATCTCTGATCTGCCTGGGGGCAGCAGGCCGCGAGCCTGCTGGATGGACTGGTGCCGAGTGCAGGGATCGAACCCGCGACCTTCGGTTTACAAAACCGCTGCTCTACCAGCTGAGCTAACCCGGCGCCGGATGCGGGGGCTGTGATAGGTTTGTCCCTGGGGGTCAAGGGCGTTGGCAAGCCGGCGGCGGCACCCCATGTGCGGGGCGACAGCTGAAAGGACCTGCCACATGCCGCGCCCGCTGAAGATCGACTTCGTTTCCGACGTTTCCTGCCCTTGGTGCATCATCGGATTGCGCGGTCTCGAGGAAGCGCTGGCGCGGACCGAGGGCGCGGTGGCGGCGGACATCCGTTTCCAGCCCTTCGAGCTCAATCCCCAGATGGCGCCCGAGGGAGAGAATATCGGCGAGCATATCGCGCGCAAATATGGCGCCACGCCCGAGCAGTCCGCCGCCAATCGCCAGATGATCCGCGATCGTGCCGCTGCGCTTGGCTTCGCGATGAACAGCGCGGCCGACAGCCGCATCTACAACACGTTCGACGCGCACCGGCTGCTCCACTGGGCGGAGATCGAGGGCAGGCAGGCTGCACTCAAGCATGCGCTGTTCACGGCCTATTTCACCGACCAGCAGGATCCCTCGAACCATGACGTGCTGGTCGCGGCGGCCGAGACGGCGGGGCTGGACGGCGCGGCGGCGCGCGAGGTGTTGGCCTCGGGGCGCTATACCCAGGAGGTGCGCGCGGCCGAGCAGCTCTGGCAGGGCCGGGGGATCAATTCGGTGCCGGCGATCGTGATCGAGGACAAATGGCTGATCTCCGGCGGCCAGCCACCCGAGGCGTTCGAGCAAGCACTGCGCCAGATCGCGGCGGAGGTGGCGGCCTAGCGTACCCCGAAGGTCCAGCCTTCGGTGCGGGCGAGCTCGGGGGTGAGCCCCTCGGGTGCCCAGAGGCCTGGGTCGTCCGCCACCGCGCGCAGCCAGGCAGCGCTGAGCATCGCGTCGGTGGCGTGATCGTCATAGCGGGCGAGCGGGGCGTGGGGCTTGGAGCCGAGCGCCGCGAGCATCGCATCGAGCGTGGCGCCGTCGCGGATCTTGGAGATTCCCTTGCGCATCCCCGCCGTCCGCGCGGCGAGCGAGGTGTAGATCTCGACCAGTACCGGGCCGGCTTCGGGCAGCGGATCGAACGGCCAGATCGGGACCTGGCCGCGCAGCAGGTGCAACACGCGCATGCCGGTGAGGCTCGACTTGCCGACCTGCGAGGCGCCAACCAGGTTGAAGCAGCTATAGGGCGACAGCTGCATCGCCGCCTGGCCATGCTCGCACACCCGGAAGCGGCCGCGGCCCGGCGGGAACAGGTCGCCGCAATCGCCCATCTGGCGGAAATGGCGGCGCGCCTCGGGATGGCTGACGAAGCTGGTCGCGGCAAGATGCGGGTCTTCCGCCGAGAGTTCTTCGACGAGCGCCCACAGCGCGGGGCCGTCGGGCGGGGACTGGTTCCAGCCCGGGAAATAGGCGCCCTGATCGACGAGCGGGAATGCGGGGGAGAGGTCGAGGCCGATCAGCGCGCGCGTGCCGCTGTCCGCCAGGTCGCCGAGCCAGTCGGCAATGTCCTGGCGTGACCAGTTGCGCTCGACCAGTTCGGGGGCGCCGGTGCCTGCCTGCGCACATGCGACGGCCAAGCCTTTTGGCCGTTCGACGGCCTGGCCCGACCAGTCGATCGCGATGAAATCAGTGAAAACGGGCATGCCGATCAGGACAACCCGTCACCCTGAACTTGTTTCAGGGTCCAACTCTCCGCAGGCGATATCCCTCGCGGTGCCTTGGATGCTGAAACAAGTTCAGCATGACGAAGAAGGGTAATCACGGTCGCTCGGCCATCCCAGCGGCGATGCGCTGGGGCTTCTTGGCGCGATCCCACCAGGCGCGCTGGATGTAGAGTTCGATCCGCTCGCGACTGTCGGTGCCGAAGCGCACCAGCAGCATCGGATAATTGGCGTAGTGATCGGTTTGCCAGAAGGTATCCGGATCGGTCTCGAACAGGATTTCCTTCTCCGCATTGGTGACCATCAGGCCGAAGCTGCCCTTCTCGCGGCCAGGCGACATCAGTCCCTTGCCGTTGATTTTCGGACAGGGCGTGCCCCACCAGCTTTCCAGCACCACATCGGGCAGGGTGCAGGCATAGGTCGTGGCTTCGTCCCAGTTTTTCATGGCCTACTCCGCTATCCCGGCGAAAGCCGGGATCTCAGGCGAAGGCGCGGGGAAGGAGGCGCACGAGATCCCGGCTCTCGCCGGGATGACGGCTATACTATCCACCCCGCCGCTTCTCCCGCATCTCATTCCACCAGGCGAGCCGTTCGGCGATGCGCTTCTCGTGACCTCGATCGGTGGGGGTGTAGAAGGTCTGCGGCGCCATTTCCTCGGGCCAGTAATTGTCGCCCGAGAAGCCGCCCTCCGCGTCATGGTCATAGGTATAGCCCTGGCCATAGCCGATCTGCTTCATCAGCTTGGTGGGAGCGTTGAGGATATTCTGCGGCGGCATCAGCGAGCCGGTTTCCTTCGCGCTCCGCCACGCCGCCTTCTGCGCCATATAGGCCGCGTTCGATTTGGGCGCGGTGGCGACGTAGAGACAGGCCTGGGCGATCGCCAGTTCGCCCTCGGGGGAGCCCAGGAACTCATAGGTGTCCTTGGCCGCGAGACACTGGACCAGCGCGTTGGGGTCGGCCAGGCCGATGTCCTCCACTGCCATGCGCACCAGCCGGCGCAGCACATAGAGCGGCTCCTCGCCGGCGGTGAGCATGCGCGCGAGATAATAGAGCGCCGCCTGGGGGTCGCTGCCGCGCACCGATTTGTGGAGCGCGGAGATCAGGTTGTAATGCCCCTCGCGATCCTTGTCGTAAACGGCAACGCGGCGCTGGAGGAAATCGCCGAGCGCAGCGGGATCGAGCGGCTTCTCGAACTGGACCGAGAACAAAGTCTCGGCCTGGTTGAGCAGGAAGCGCCCGTCGCCGTCGGCGCTTGCCACCAGTGCCTCGCGCGCCTCCGGGGTGAGGGGGAGGGGGCGCTCCTCGGCGGCCTCTGCACGGTCGAGCAGGCGGGTGAGCGCGGCGGCATCGAGCCGGTGGAGGATCAACACCTGGGCGCGGCTGAGCACGGCGGCATTGAGCTCGAAACTTGGGTTCTCGGTGGTCGCCCCGACCAAGGTGACCGTGCCGTCCTCTACATAGGGCAGGAAGCCGTCCTGCTGGGCGCGGTTGAAGCGGTGGATCTCGTCGACGAAGAGCAGGGTCTTGCGGCCGAGCCGGGCATATTCCCTGGCCTCGGCGAAGACCTTCTTCAGGTCCGCCACGCCCGAGAACACCGCGCTGATCGCGACGAAGCGCAGGCCCACCGCATCGGCGAGCAGGCGGGAGATCGTGGTCTTGCCGGTGCCGGGAGGCCCCCAGAGGATGATCGAGCTGAGCTTGCCCGCCGCGACCATCCGGCCGATCGCGCCCTCGGGCCCGGTAAGGTGCTCCTGCCCGACGACATCGGCGAGGCTTTGCGGGCGCAGGCGATCGGCGAGCGGCCCGTTGGGCTGGGGCGCCTCGGCGGCAAAAGAGGGTTCCTGGGCAGCGAAGAGATCGGCCATGCGCCCAAGATAGGCGTGTGCGATGGATTCTGCATCCCAAGCTTTGACCAAACGCAATTGGCGTTGCCGCGCGCCGGTGCATCATGCCGCCAAAGGAGATGCACGATGCAGTATGACGTCATCATTGTGGGCGGCGGCCCGGCTGGGCTCGCCTTCGCGCGGTCGCTCGACGACATGGGGCTGGAAACGCTGCTGGTCGAGCGCCAGCCGCATGCCGCGCTGGCCGATCCCGCCTATGACGGGCGCGAGATCGCGCTCACCCATGGCTCGCGCGCGATCCTCGAGCGGCTGGGCGCCTGGCAGCGCCTGCCGGAGAGCCGGATATCGCCGCTCCAGGCGGCACGGGTGCGCAACGGGCGCTCGGCCTTCGCGCTCGATTTCGAGCCCGGTCCCAACGGCGAGGCGCTGGGCTGGCTGGTGCCCAACCACCTGATCCGCCGCGCGCTGTTCGAGACGATTGCCGACCAGCCGGGGCTGCGGCTCGCCTGTGGATCGAGCCTGGTATCGGCGCGGGCCGATCGGCGCTTCGCCGAAGTGTCGCTGTCGACCGGGGAGCGGGTGCGCGGCCGGCTGCTGGTCGCGGCGGATTCGCGCTTTTCCCCGGTACGCGAGGCGCTGGGCATCTCGGCCGAGGTCAACCGGCTCGGCAGCGCGATGCTGGTCTGCCGCGTGTCGCATCCCAAGCCGCATGGCCAGGTCGCCACCGAATGGTTCGGCCATGGCCAGACCATGGCGCTGTTGCCGCTGAACGGCGGCATGTCGTCGGTGGTGCTGACGCTGCCCGAGCGCGAGATCGCGGTGCTGGCGACGATGTGCGACACTGCGCTGGGCGTCGAGCTGACCCGGCGCTCGGCCAATCTTCTGGGCCCGATGGAAGTGGCGGGATCGCGCCACGTCTATCCGCTGGCGACGACCTGGGCGAAGCATTTCGGCACGCACCGCGCGGCGCTGATCGGCGATGCCGCGGTGGGCATGCACCCGGTCACTGCGCACGGCTTCAACCTGGGGCTGAGCGGGCAGGCGCTGCTCGCGGCGGAAGTGGGCGAGGCGGTTCGGCGGGGGCGCGATCCGGGCGGCGATCCGGTGATCCGCGCCTATGAGGAAGGGCATCGCGCCGCCGCGCGGCCGCTCTATCTCGGCACCAATTTCCTGGTGACTCTCTACACCGACGAGCGCCCGATCGCCCGCGCGGTGCGCCATGCCGGGCTGCGCATCGGCGCACGGCTGCCCGTGTTTCGCTCGGGGGTGCGGAGCATGTTAATGGCGCGATAGGGCGGCGCGCGCCGCCACACGCACGCGAATTTCCCGCGTGGAGGGGCTTGTCAAAAACAGTTTAAGATATATCTTGTGCGCATCAAAAGTCGTACAGGAGTTATTATGCGACATCATCATCACGGCCATCGCGGCATGCATTTCGGCCGCCGCGGCGGCTTTGGCGGACCCGAGTTCGCCATGGCATTCGGCTTTGGCGGGCGCGGCGGCTTCGGCCATGGCGAGCGCGGCGGCCGTCGCCGCATGTTCGACGGCACCGAGCTTCGCCTGATCCTGCTCAAGCTGATCGAGGAGCAGCCGCGCCACGGCTATGACCTGATCAAGGAGATCGAGGAGCGTTCGGGCGGCGCCTATGCCCCGAGCCCGGGCGTGGTCTATCCGACCCTCACCATGCTCGACGACATGGGCCTGATCGAGGAGAGCAAGAGCGAAGGCGCCAAGAAGCAGTTCGCGATCACCGCGGACGGCACCGCGCATCTCGCCGAGCGCGCGGAGGAAGTGGAGGCGCTGTTCGAGCGGCTCCAGCAGCTCGCCGGCATGCGCGCGCGTGCCGATGGCGGCCCGATCCGCCGCGCGATGGTCAATCTTCGTGCCGTGCTGCAGGAACGCCTTGCGGGCGAAAGCGTCGATCCCGACATGCTGCACAACGTCGCGGAGATCCTCGACGAGGCTGCCCGGAAGATCGAGCGGCTCTGAGCCTTGCCCAGGCTCGAACTACTCAGGCGGCGGCTCGGGATCGTGCCGCCGCCGATGGAGACGGAATCTATGACTGTGACCACGCTTTCCGCCGAGGCGCTTGCGCCCACCGAGCATGCCAGCCGCTACCTTCAGCAGCTGTGCAAGCACTGGCAGCACAATCTGCAGGTGGAATTCACGCCGGAGAACGGCACGGTGATCTTTCCAAAGGACGCGCGCGGCGCCAATCACCCGGGCGATGCGGTGGTGACGTTCAACGTCGCCGAGACCGGGCTCGACATCCGGATCGATGCCAGCTCGGCCGAGCAGCTCGAAGGGCTGAAGGGCGCGGTGGAACGCCATCTCGACCGCTTCGCGTTTCGCGAAGACGGGCTGAAATACGACTGGAAGTAAGCGGATTCTCCTTCTCCCCGCGTGGGGAGAAGGGGATCAGGCGCGCTGCACGACCGTTTCGATATAGGCGTCGAGCACCTTCTGGTTGATCGCGTTCCACACATAGGCGCTGGCGATCTCGTGCCCGGCGACACCGGCGGCCTTTCGTGCCGCATGGTCCTCGCAATAATGCTGGATCGCGTCGGCATAGCGGCCCACCGCGCCCTTGCCGGGCTGCACCAGGATGCCGCTGACATTCTCCTCGACCATGCCGACCGGGCCGACCGCATGGGCGGCGACCACCGGCACGCCCGCGGCCATCGCTTCCAGCGTGACGTTGCCGAAGCTCTCGGTGAGCGAGGGGTTGAAGAACACGTCCATCGAGGCGACGGCACGACCGAGATCGTCGCCCGCCTGGAAGCCGGCGAACACCGCATCGGGCACGCGCTCGGCGAACCACTCCTGCGCAGGCCCCTTGCCGATCACCAGCACCCGGTGCTTGACCCCGCGTCGCTGCAGCTCGGCGACGACCTCGGCGAAGATGTCGAGCCCCTTTTCGAGCACCAGCCGGCCGAGGAAGCTCACTGCGACCTCGTCGTCCTGGATGCCCAGGCTGCGCCGCCATTCGAGGCTGCGGCGGCCGGGGTTGAACCGGTCATGGTTCACGCCGCGCGACCAGGTCCGCATCGGCCGGGTGACGCCCCAGCTGCGCAGCAATTCCTCCATGCCGCGGCCGGTGGGCAGCACGGTGTCGAAGCGATTGTAGAAGCGGGTGAGCGTCCAGATCAGCAGCGGGGTGACGAAGCCGATCTTGTAGTAGGAAGGATAGGTCTCGAAGCGGGTGTGGACCGACGCGACCGAGGCGATGTTGTTGCGGCGCGCCCAGGTGACCGCGCGGTGGCCGAGGATCTCCGGCGCGGAGACATGGACGAGATTGGGGGCGAAGGCCTCCAGGTCGGGCAGCACCGCCTTGATGCCCTTGGCGAACTTGTATTCGTCGCGCCCGCCCGGCACCGGCAGCGAGGGCACGCTCACCAGATCGCCGATCGGCGGGAAGGCCGGAGTATCGGTGGTCGGCGAATAGACCCGCACCTTCACACCCTGCTCGAGCAGATAGCCGACGAGCAGGTTGAGCGCCTGGTTCGCGCCGTCGCGGACATAATTATAGTTGCCGCTGAACAGCGCGACGCGGAGGTCGGTGGGCTTCATGGCGCGCGCGATACCGCCCGCGGGCGCGAGGGGCAACCTTGTGGCGGTGTGGCGAATTGTCTCGGCCATGAGCAACAGTTTTCGAAAAGGCGCCAGGGTCCGCTGGACCTGGGCCGACGACACCGCGCACGGCCGGATCGAGGAGCGTTTCGAGCGGCGCGTGCAGCGGACCTTCAAGGGAACGAAGGTGGTGCGCAACGGCAGTGGGGAGAACCCCGCCTATCTGATCGTGCAGGAGGATGGCACGAAGCTGCTCAAGCTGGGTGCCGAGCTGGCGGCGGATTGAGCGGGATCGCCGGGCCGGCGCGGCGCGGGCGTTCAAAAGGCTTGTTCCCTACATGTTCTCGCGCTAGGCCTCGCGCATGGCGAAACCCAAGAAGCGCTACGTCTGCCAGGCCTGCGGCTCGGTCTCCTCGCAATGGGCGGGGCAATGCACCGATTGCGGCGAGTGGAACCAGCTCGTCGAGGATGCCGGGGCGAACGTGACGCCGTTCATGGCGCGACACAATCTCCAGTCGGGCGGGCGGGCGATCCAGCTGACCGGGCTCAACACCGACATCGCGCTGCCCGAGCGGACCTCGACCGGGATCGCCGAGCTCGATCGCGCGCTGGGCGGCGGCTTCGTCGAAGGCTCGGCGACGCTGATCGGCGGCGATCCGGGCATCGGCAAGTCGACGCTGCTGCTGCAGGCGGCGGCGAAGATCGCGATGCGCGGGCTCAAGGTCGCCTATGTCTCGGGCGAGGAAGCGGCGGACCAGGTCCGGCTGCGCGCGCGCCGGCTGGGGCTGGGCAAGGCGCCGGTGCTGCTCGCCGCGGCGACGTCGGTACGCGACATCCTGACGACGATGGGGGAGGGCGAGCCGCCCGCGCTGCTGATCATCGATTCGATCCAGACGATGCATTCGGACCTGATCGAGGGCGCGCCGGGGACGGTGAGCCAGGTCCGCGCCGCCTCGGGCGAGCTCATCCGCTTCGCCAAGGAGCGCGGCACCGCGGTGATCCTGGTCGGCCACGTCACCAAGGACGGCAGCATCGCCGGCCCGCGCGTGCTCGAGCACATGGTCGATACCGTGCTCGCCTTCGAGGGGGAGCGCAGCCACCAGTATCGCATCCTGCGCGCGGTGAAGAACCGCTTCGGCGGCACCGACGAGATCGGCGTGTTCGCGATGCAGACCGAGGGGCTCGAGGAAGTCTCCAACCCGTCCTCGCTGTTCCTCACGTCGCGCGACGAGAGCGTGACCGGCACGGTGGTGTTCCCGGCGCTGGAAGGCACGCGGCCGGTGCTGATCGAAGTCCAGGCGCTGACCGTGCGGCTGGCGTCGGGCGCGACGCCGCGGCGCGCGGTGGTGGGCTGGGACAGCGGGCGGCTGGCGATGATCCTCGCGGTGCTAGAGGCGCGCTGCGGGCTGAGCTTCTCGACCTGCGAAGTCTATCTCAACATCGCCGGCGGCTACCGGGTGCAGGATCCCGCGGCGGACCTGGCAGTGGCGGCGGCGTTGGTTTCAGCATTGAGCGAACGGCCGATCCCGGCGGACGCAGTGGTGTTCGGCGAGATCGCGCTGTCGGGCGAGGTGCGGCCGGTCGCGCACGGCGCGCTGCGCTGCAGGGAAGCGGCCAAGCTCGGCTTCGCCCGGGCGCTGGCGCCAGTGGCGCAGGTCAACGACAAGGGAGGGCTGTCGCTGGCCGGGTTCAAGTCACTCGGCCAGTTCGTGGATCATCTGCTCGGGCGGTGAGTTTGGGCGGCGAGGGGGCTATCCTTTCCGCCACTTACACCGCAAAGTGAGGACATGAAGCGAAGCACTGCCATTTCCATCGCCTCGGGCGTCGCGGTCGCCGCGATCGGCGGCATCTTCCTCTATTCGCGTGCGACCCGCCCGCCGGTGATCAACACCAAGGTGCCCGAGCCGGCGAAGCCGGTCGATCTCGCCCGCTATCTCGGCAAATGGTACGAGCTGGCGCGGCACGAGAACCGCTTCGAGAAGGGGCTCGACGCCGTCACCGCGGAATATGCGCTGCTCGATGACGGCAAGATCAGCGTGATCAACAGCGGCACGCTGAACGGCCAGCGCAGCGTTTCCGAAGGCAAGGCGGTGGTCGCCGACGAGGCGACGGGCGCCAAGCTCAAGGTCTCGTTCTTCGGCCCGCTCTACACCGGCGACTATTGGGTGCTCGATCACGGCGACGACTATGAATGGTCGATCGTCGGCGAGCCGAGCGGGCGCTATCTGTGGGTACTGGCGCGCGAGGCAGTGCCGCCCTCGGCGCTGGCGCAGGCAGTGATGAAGCGGGTCGAGGAGCTCGGCTATGACCGCTGGGCGCTGCGCATCACCCGGCAGGGCTAGCTAGCGCGTATCGACATTCGGCGGCGACGGTTCGCATTCCAAGATCCTCTCCCTCCGGGGGAGGATTGAATGGCGATACACCTAGCCTCCAACACGGCGCGGCGTGGCGACTCGGCAAAGGACACAAAGTACATGCCTAGAGCCTGATTTTACCGGCACTGCGTTGACACAGTTCCCGCGAATGCCGCGCATCTCGCAACATCCTTGCGCGGGCCTGATCCTATCTTTCCAACATGGTCAAAGAGCGACCGGTCCAGGGGCCCGGCCGGCTGAGCCAAGCAGGCGAAATCCTACATTGCAAGGGTGTGGCAGGCAGGGTGGGACTTCCCTGACTTGTCGCTTCCGTCCGCGACGGCCTTTCGCGTATAGGCGTCTCCGGGAGGGACGTGTTCCGATGACTTTGACCGGGCTCGACATCATCGTGCTGCTCGCGATCGGCGGCGCTGCCGTGCTGGGATTCCTGCGCGGCTTCGTCACCGAAGTGCTGGCGCTGGTTGCGTGGCTGCTGATCGTGCTGGCGCTCAAGCTTTTCCACACGCCGCTCGCCTCGGCGCTGTCCGGCGTGGTCGGCACGGCGCAGGGCGGCGCAGTGCTGGCCTTCGTCATCCTGGTCGGCGTCACCTATTTCGGCGGGCGGCTGCTCGCCCGCGCGATCGGTTCGCGGACGCGCGAGAGCTTCCTCGGCCCGATCGACCGGGCGCTGGGCCTGGGCTTCGGCGCGCTGAAGGGGCTGATCCTGGTGAGCATCGCCTTCCTGCTGCTCGTGCTGCTGTTCGACACGGTGAGCGGCGGCCCGTCGAAGCGGCCGCAATGGATCACCCAGTCGACGACCTATCCGCTGCTCAACGCCACCAGCGCGAGCATCGCCGATTTCGTCGATCGCCGCCGCAAGGGCGAGCCGGTGTTCGGCGGCGAGCAGGACAACGGCGCCATCGCGAACGAAACGAATTCTACCCGATAGGGGGTCGCGCATCGCGTGCAGCTCCCCTAAGTCGGGGGTGCATGAACGCGCCGCTCTACAACACCGAAATCCTGCGCCTGGCGGCTTCCGTGCCGTTCGAGGCACGGCTGGCGGAGGCGACGGCCTCTGTCGAAAAGCGCTCCCCGGTCTGCGGGAGCCGCGTTACCGTCGATGTGAACCTGGATGAGGCGGGCCGTGTCGCCGCGATCGGGCTGGTGGTGCGCGCCTGCGCGCTCGGCCAGGCATCGGCGGCGCTGATGGAGGCGCATGCGGTGGGCCGCTCGCTCGAAGAGCTGGAGGCGGCGCGCGACGATCTCGCCGCCTGGCTCGCCGGCGAACGGGCAAGGCCGCCCGAATGGCCGGGGCTCGACCTGTTCACGCCCGCGCTTGCGCATCGCGGGCGCCACGCCGCGATCCGGCTCGCCTTCGAGGCGGTAGCCGAAGCCGCAAGCAAGGCGCGCGGCTGATGGAGCATGCCGAAACCTCGCTGCTCAGCGAATATGTGCCGCTGCTCGGCTTCGCGCTCGTCTTCGTCCTGATCTTCCGCCGCTTCGGCCTGGGCGCCACGCTCGGCTATCTCGTCGCCGGCGCGATCGTCGGGCCGCAGGTGCTGGGGCTGGTCGGAGATGCCGAGAGCAAGATGGGCATCGCCGAGCTCGGCATCGCGCTGCTGCTGTTCCTGGTCGGCCTCGAACTGAGCCCGGCGCGGCTCTGGCGGATGCGGCGCGACATCTTCGGACTCGGCCTGCTCCAGGTGTCGATCTGCGGGCTGGTGGTGGCGGCGATGGTCTGGATCGCAACCGGCAGCTCGATCGGTGCGGCGCTGGCGCTGGGCCTGCCGCTGGCGCTGTCGTCCACCGCGCAGGTGCTGCCGATGCTGCAATCGGCCGGCCGCCTGCGCACGCCCTTCGGCGAGCGCGCCTTTGCGATCCTGCTGTTCCAGGACCTGTCGATCGTCCCGCTGATCACTATTGTCGCCGCGCTCTCGCGCAACCCGCATGCGCAGAGCGGCCCGCCGGGCTGGCTGCTCGGCATCTATACGGTGCTCGCGATCATCGGGTTGATCCTGGCCGGCCGCTATCTGCTGCGCCCATTGTTCCGGCTGATCGGCAATCTCGGCGAGCGCGAGATGTTCATCTTCGCCGGGCTGTTCACGGTGATCGCCGCAGCGGCGGTCATGGAGGCAATCGGGCTTTCGGCGGCGCTGGGCGCGTTCATCGCCGGCGTGATGCTGGCCGACAGCCCCTATCGCCACGAGCTGGAAGCGGATGTCGAGCCGTTCCGCTCGATACTGCTGGGCCTGTTCTTCCTGGCGGTGGGCATGACGCTCAACCTGCACGCGATCGCCGAGCGGCCGTTCTTCGTCGTCGGCATGGCGCTGGCGCTGATCGCCGCCAAGGCCGCGATCATCATGGGGCTGGGTCTGTTGTTCGGCATGCCGCGGCGGCAGGCCTTTGCGCTGGGCGTGTTGCTCAGCCAGGGCGGCGAGTTCGGCTTCGTGCTGTTCGCCCAGGCCCAGTCGGCGATGCTGATCGAGGGACAGGCAGCGAGCATCTTCGGCGCGATCGTGACCCTCTCGATGGCGACCACGCCGTTCCTGATGATGGCGACCAGGCGGCTGCGCGTGGAGCCGGCACCCAGCGCCGAGGGGCTCGACGCGCCCCGGCATGAAGGCTCGAACGCGGTGGTCATCGGCTATGGCCGTTTCGGGCAGACGGTGGCGCAGATGCTGCTTTCGCAGGACATTCCGGTCACCATCATCGATACCGATGTCGAGATGATCCAGACCGCCAACGATTTCGGCATGAAGGTCTATTATGGCGACGGGCTGCGCATCGACATGCTGCGCCAGGCGGGCGCGGCCGAAGCCGAGCTGGTGATGTTCTGCAACGACGGCGACAAGATCGACACCGATTTCCTGGAAGCGGTGCATCATGCCTTCCCCAAGGCGACGGTGTTCGTGCGTGCCTATGACCGGCGCAGCGTGATCAAGATGAAGGGCGCGCCGGTGGGCGGCGTGGTGCGCGAGGTGCTGGAAAGCGCGGTGATGATGGCGCGGCAGGCGATGCAGGCGGTGGGGGTCGACCAGCGCGAGATCGACAAGACCGAGGCGGAGTACCGCAAGCGCGACAATGCCCGGCTCGACGTGCAGCGCGAGACCGGCGACCTGCGCGCGGGGATCGACGGGATGATCACCCATGCCAGCAAGGCGGCGGCGATCGAGATCGATCTGGAGGGTTCGGGATGACGCGAACGGTTGTGGTGCTCGCGGCGCTCTCGGGCGCGCTCGCGGTGGCGGCGGGCGCGTTCGCGGCGCACGGCGCGAGCGGGCAGGCGGCCGAGTGGCTCAAGACCGGCGGCCACTATCAGCTGATCCATGCCGTGGCTGCGCTGGTCGCGGTTAGGATGGGCGCGCGGATCTCGCCCTGGCTGTTCGTCGGCGGTGGCGCGGTGTTCGCGGGGACGCTCTATCTGATGGCGTTCGGTGCGCCGCGCTGGTTCGGCGCGATTACGCCGATCGGCGGCGTGGCGCTGATCGCTGGATGGCTATGCCTGGCGATCGGCGCATGGCGGCGGCCCGCCTGAACCCGGGCGACTTCATCCGGACGCGGCTGCCGCTGCTGCCCGTGCCCGGCATCCCCGAGATAGTGCTGCACAAGGCAGTGCCGGCCAGCGGGCTCGGCCGGCTGGCGGCGGAGGACGATGCGTTCGGCTCGCCCTATTGGGCCTATTACTGGCTGGGCGGGCTCGCGCTGGCGCGCTTCGTGCTGGACCGGCCGGGCTTTGTGGCCGGGCGGCGCGTGCTCGATCTGGGCTGCGGCTCGGGGCTGGTGGCGATCGCTGCGGCCAAGGCGGGCGCGGCGCAGGTGCTGGCGGCGGATATCGATCGCTATGCGGTGACGGCGACGCGGCTGAATGCCGAGGCGAACGGCGTGGCTTTCGAGACGGTGCACGCCGACCTGACCGAGGGGCTGGTGCCGGCAGTCGACCTGATCCTTGCCGGCGATGTCTTCTACGATCCCGAGTCGGCGGCGCGGGTCATGCCGTTCCTGGAGCGCTGCCGGGCGGCGGGGGTGGAGGTGCTGGTCGGCGATCCGCGGCGGACGTCGCTGCCGGTGGCGCGGATGCGGGCGCTGGCGGAGTATAGGTTTGCCGAGACGGATAGCGGCATGATGCGGGTCAGCGAGGTGTTTGCGTTCGATTGAAACCAACCGTCATGCTGAACTTGTTTCAGCATCCAACTCTCCTCCTGCGATATCGCCTGAGGGACGTTGGACCCTGAAACAAGTTCAGGGTGACGGCCTGGATCGGGGTCGTCGAAGGGCGCTATTCCGCCCCCACGATCTTCGCCACGCCGGCTGCCGCGTTCGGGTGATACCCCGCCTTGGCGGCCTCGTAGAAGCGTAGCGCGATCGGCTTGCCCCAGTCGCCCTGGGCCATCAGGTCCTTGTAGATCGGATAGATCAGCAGCCCGCGGCCGACGCGCTTCACGAATGCCTCGATGCCGGGCAGCGCCGGCTCGTAGCGGTTGGCGATCGCCAGCTCGGCCCAGGCCGAGCGGACATAGGCGTTGTTCGAGGCAGACAGGCCGAGCGTCTCGTCGAGTTCCTTGAGGCGCGCGGGCGATTGCTGGCGGGGCAGGCCGTTGAGGAAGCGGAGCCATTGCTGGGTCGCCCAGCCGTTCGGCTGCACCGCGCTCGCCGGGCCGCCTGCGTTGAACGCCGCCAGCTTGGCATCGACGGCGGCGAGTGTCTCCGACGTCACGTGCACGGCATTGTCGGGCAGGCCGGCCTGATAGGCCCAGCGATCGAGCTCGAGCTTGGCTTCGAGCGCCTTGTCGCCCTTGATCAGGTTGGCGCGCAGGTCCGCGAGGAAGCCGGCGGTGGTCTGCGGCTGGAAGGCGTGGCGATCGAAATAGGAGCGCAGATAGGCATCCCAGTTCGACCGGCCCACTGCCGCCTCGATCGTGCGCAGGAAGGTCGAGCCCTTGAAATAGTCGAGCTGGCCGAAGGTGGCGCCGGGATCGCCGTGGAGGCGGGTGGTCGGAGCATCCTGGCCGCCGGCATCCTTGATGTCGCGCACCAGCCCGTCCCAATCGAGATCGGCGTACATGGCGGCGCGTTCCTTGCCGTACACCGCCTCCATGATCCGGTTCTCGAAATAGGTGGTGAACCCCTCGTTGAGCCAGGAATCCGACCAGGTCGCGTTGGTGACGAGATTGCCCGACCAGCTGTGCGCCAGCTCGTGCGCGACGACGTCGGTGTTCGAGCGGTCGCCGGTGATGATCGTCGGCGTCAGGAAGGTGAGGGTGGGGTTCTCCATGCCGCCATAGGGGAAGCTCGGCGGCAGGACGAGCATGTCGTAGCGGCCCCAGCGGTAGGGGCCGTAAAGCGCCTGCGCGGCGTCGATCATCTTCTCGACATCGCCGACTTCATAGGCGGCAGCATCGAGCTGGCTCGGCTCGGCCCAGACGCCCGAGCGCGGACCCGTTGCCTTGAAGGCGAGGTCGCCCACGGCCATCGCGATCAGATAGGGCGGCACCGGCTTGTCCATCCGGAAGCGGAACCGGCGCTTCTGGTGCGGCACCAGCTCGCCCTTGTCGCCGTCGAGCCGCTCGCCGCTCATCACCGCGACGAAGCCGTCGGGCACGGTGAGCGTGGCCGACCAGGTCTGGCGGATGCCGGGGCTGTCCTGGGTGGGGATCCAGCTGCGATTGTTGATCGGCTGGCCCTGGCTGAACAGATAGGGGATCTTCTTGCCCGCGGTCAGCTCGGGTGCCAGCCACTGGAGCGCTGAGGCGCCGGGCCGGGTCTTGTAGCGGATCAGGATCTGCTTGTTGCCCTCGAGCTGCACGGTCAGCGCCGAGCCGAGATCCTTGTCGCGCGGACCGATGGCGAAGGGCAGCGGCTTGCCCTTGGGGCAGGTGACTTGCTGGATTTCGAGATCGTCGACGTCGAGCACGATCTTCGTCGCGCCCTTGGCCGCCAGCACATCGAGCGTCGCGACGCCCGACAGAGTCTTGCTGGCGAAATCGACGTCGAGGTTCAAGTCGACATGAGTGACGCGCGCCACCTGCGGCTCGGCGTGGGTCCAAGCGTCCTTCGCCTCGGGCGTGGTCAGGATCGGGGCGGGCTTGCCGGTCTGGGCGGCGGCGGGCGCGGCGATCACGATCGCGGCGGCGAGGGCGGGGAGGATACGCATGGCGGCGTGCTAAGCCGATCGGCGATGAACGGCAACTGATCGCCCCTGTGCGACGGCATTTCAGCCATCGAGCATGTCGCGCACCTTCGCCGCCAGATCGGTATAGGTGAAGGGCTTTGGCAGCAGCTGCACGCCGGGATCGAGCCGCCCGTGATGGACGATCGCGTTGCGCGCATAGCCGGTGGTGAACAGCACCTTGAGATCGGGCCGCCTGGCCTGCGCCTCCGCCGCCAGCACCGCGCCGGTCATCCCGCGCGGCAGCACGACATCGGTGAACAGGAGGTCGATCCGGCCCGGCTCGGCATCGAGCGCGGCGAGCGCGGCGGGACCGTCGCCGGCCTCGATCACCCGGTAGCCGAGCTCGCGCAGCACCTCGACTGTGTAGGCGCGGACATTCTCGTCATCCTCGCACACCAGGATCGTCTCATCCTGGCTGCCCTGGGGGGCGATCTCGCTCGTCAGATGCGCCGGCGCCTCGGCCGCGTCGCCGAAATAGCGGGGCAGATAGATCTTCACCGTCGTGCCGTGCCCGCTCTCCGAATAGATGCGGACATGCCCGCCGGACTGCTTGATGAAGCCATAGACCATCGAAAGGCCAAGTCCGGTGCCGCGGCCGACTTCCTTGGTGGTGAAGAAGGGCTCGAAGGCGCGGGCGAGCGTTTCGGAATCCATGCCGGTTCCGGTGTCCGAAACGCTGATCAGGACATATTGGCCGGGCGTTACCTCGGCATCGCGCGCGGTATAGTGGCTGTCGAGATGCGTGTTGGCGGTCTCGATCGTCAGCTTGCCGCCCCGGGGCATCGCGTCGCGCGCGTTGATCGCCAGGTTGAGCAACGCATTTTCGAGCTGGTTCGAATCGACCTCGACCGGCCAGATCCGCGCGCCCTGCACCACCTCGACCTCCACCGTCTCGCCCAGGCTGCGATGGAGCAGGTCGGACATGCCGGCGATCAGCCGGTTGGGATCGATCCGCTCGGGCGCCAGCGGCTGGCGGCGCGAGAAGGCGAGCAGGCGCTGGGTGAGGACCGCCGCGCGCTGGGCGCCGTTCATCGCCGCACCCGCCGCACGCACCAGCCGCGGCTGGTCCGCGGGCAGGTTGCGCTGGAGGATATCGAGATTGCCGGTGACGATCTGGAGCAGGTTGTTGAAATCATGCGCGACGCCGCCGGTGAGCTGGCCCACCGTCTCCATCTTCTGCGACTGGCGGAGCGCCTCCTCCGCGGCCTCGAGCGCTTCCGACGCGTCGCGCTCGGCAGTGATGTCGCGCGCGACGCAATAGAGCATCTCGCCCTCGGGGACCGCCGTCCAGCTAAACCAGCGATAATCGCCGTCCTTGCCACGGAAACGGTTCTCGAATCGCAGCGTCGGCTCGCCGTGCGACAGGTCGTCGATCTCGGCGCGGGTGCGCTTCACATCGTCGGGATGCTCCATCCACTGCGAGGTGCGGCCGACCAGCTCTTCCTCGCTCCAGCCGAGGATCTCGGTCCAGGCCGGGCTGACGTTGCGCCAGATGCCCTGGCTATCCGCGATCAGGAACGGGTCACGCGCCAGCGTCCACAGCCGGTTGCGGTCGGCGATCGCCTCGCGCTCGGAAAGCACCCGGGCCGTCGTCTCGCTGACGATACACAGCACGCCGCCCACCGAGCCGTCGTCGTCGAACACCGGCGAATAGCTGATGTCGAAATAGACCGTCTCGCCGCGGCCCTGGTCGCGCTCGATATAGAAGGGGCGATCCTTGGCCCAGAAGGTCTCGCCGGTATCGCGCACGCCCTGGAGCAGGGGGCCCAGATCGTCCCACAGCTCGCCCCACCAGATCCGGGCGCTCTGGCCGAGCGCATGCGGATGCTTGTCGCCGATCGTCGGCGAATAGGCCTCGTTGTAGAGCGCGCAGAATTCCGGGCCCCAGAACATCACGATCTCGGCCCGGGCCGGCAGCATCATCCGCACCGCGGCGGTGAGCGCGTTCGACCAGGCAGAAACCGGACCGAGCGGCGATTCCGACCCGATCGCCGCGGTGAGCCGTCCCAGTTCACCCAGGCTTTCGAATGATGCGGCGGGGCTGTGGAGGAGGGGCATTACGTCCTTGGGAAAGTGGCCTTGTCTGTCGTCGACGAATGCAGGCCCGATCGGCCACCACCCCTCAATCCCGGACAACGCAGATCGGCAGCAAGATATCCCTTCGTGCGAAGCCGCCATTTCCGATCGTGTCGGAGTCGACACGAAGGGCGCGATGCCTAGTATCTGCGCCGTCGGGGAGCAACGAACGATTCGATAGGGACGGGTGCCTGGCGCCGGCTTCGTGCAAAGCCGGCGAGCCCTGTCTGCGCGAGGGGCTGGACCGATGGCAGACGATGTTTCGGTGCGAGATCAGGTACGCCGCATCCTGCTGGAGGGGCGCGGCGGCCCACGCCTGCTGACCGAGAGCGCGGTGCAGCTCGATGTCTGGTACGCATTCGGCAGCGACATCAACGGCACGGTCGACCTGCTGCTCACGCCGCGCGAGACCATTCCCGCGGCGCGACTGGCGCGCGTGCTGTTCGATGCGCTGTCGCGGTTCGAAGCCCGCGAGGCGCGGCACATCATGCCGGTGGAAGGCGCGGTAGCGGCACGGCTGAGCTTCGACGACCTGATATATGTGGTGCTGCCGCTCACCGGGCTCGACCTTCCCCAGCGCCTGCGCGAGCTCGACAATCTGATTGCTTCCACGCCGATGCTGGAGCTGCGCGAAGGATCGTTCCTCGCGATGCTGCGCCAGTTCGCCAAGCAATATCAGGCGCGGCTTTCCGCCGAGCTGCGCGAGACGCTGCTGGTCGCGACGCTGCTCGCGGCGCGCGACGACATCAGCTACGCCGCCTGGCGCCGGAGCATCCAATATGGCTGGCCGTCCTTGCCCCAGGACCTGATCGGCGTGGCCGGGGTCTGGCGCGTGTCGCGCAATCGCGAGGTCCAGCCGTTCGGCATCTCGATCGAGACGATCAAGGCCGATGCCGCGCTCCGCGTGTTCGACATCGATTGCCGCAGCGTGACCTGGGCCGTGATCGATTCGGGGATCGACGGCTCGCACCCGGCCTTTCGCGATCATGATGCGGGCGGCTTCGCGACGCGGATCGACAAGGCGCTCGACTTCTCGATGATGCGCGCGCTTGCCGCGTTCGACATGATCCTCGACGAGGCCGCACGCGCGACACAGCTCGCGCTGATCCGCGACAAGCTTTCGATGAGCGAGGAAGAGGCGAGCCACTGGCTCGACCGGCTGCGCGACGATGCGGCGCAGGGCCGGCCCTATGACTGGGAGGCGCTGTCGCGACTGCTCGAAGTGCCGATCGACCGGCTCGATCTCGGCAGCGACGACAAGCCTAATGGGCACGGCACCCATGTCGCCGGCGTGCTGGGCGGCGACTGGCGCGAGAATGAGGAGCGCGTCTTCCGCGGCGTCTGCCCCAATATCCGGCTCTACGACCTGCGCGTGCTCGGCGAATCCAGCACCGATACCGAAGTCGCGATCCTGGCGGCGCTCGAATATGTCCGATGGCTCAACACCCGCAACCGCTACATGGTGATCCACGGCGTGAACCTGTCGATCGGCATGGAACACGACATGGACAATTATGCGTGCGGCCGCACGCCGGTGTGCATGGCGTGCGAGGCGACGGTCAGCTCGGGCGTGAGCGTCATCGCCGCCGCGGGCAATTGGGGGGCGCAGACCTATCTGATCGAGCACGGCTCCTATCGCGGCTATGCGGCGATCTCGATCGCCGATCCGGGCAATGCCGCTTCGGTGATCACCGTGGGCGCCACGCATCGCGAGCGGCCGCACGAATATGGCGTGAGCTTCTTCTCGTCGCGCGGACCCACCGGCGACGGGCGGGCCAAGCCCGACGTGGTGGCGCCGGGCGAGAAGATCGACGGGCCGCTGCCCAATCTCGGCATGGGCCGGCTCGACGGCACCAGCATGGCCGCGCCGCACGTATCGGGCATCGCCGCGCTGCTGATGGCGCGTCATCCCGAGATGGTCGGCGATCCGGCGGCGGTGAAGGCCACGATCGTGCGCAGCGCGACCGATCTCGGGCGCGAGCGGCACTTCCAGGGCGCCGGCCTGGTCGATGCCCTGCGCGCATTGCAGGCGCGCTGATCGTGCCGGGGGAGAACCCGCTCCAGGAGGCCTATCTCCGGAGCAAGGCCAGATTCGAGAAGGAGCGCGCCAAAAGGCTCGCCACGAGGAGACCGATCATGTTGTTCGAAGCGCTGCCCGCTCGCTACGGCGACTGCCTGTTCCTGACCTTTCCGCGGCCCGGCGACCGGCCGCTGCGCCTGCTGATCGATGGCGGCCCCGCCGGCGTCTATGTCAGCTCGCTCAAGAAGCGGCTCGACGAGGAAGCCAAGGCCTTTCCCGCCGAAAAGCCGCTCAATCTCGACGCGGTGATGATCAGCCATATCGACGAGGATCACATCCTCGGCGTGCTCGACCTGTTCAGCGCGATCCAGGATGCCGATCAGCGCAAGGCGCCGCGGCCCTATCAGCCCAAATGGCTGCTCCACAACAGCTTCGACGGGCTGCTGGGCGAAGGCGAGGGCAGTGCCGCGCGCGCGCTCGATGCGCCGACGGTGCTGGCCGGGCTGGGCGGCGAGCTGGCCTTTGCCGATGCGAAATCGCTCACCGCGCGGCTGGTGCTGCAGAGCTATGGCCAGGGCAGCAAGCTGGCCAGCATCGCCGCGGCGCTGCGCATCACCCGCAACCCGCCCGACCAGCGGCTGCTCACGCTCGACGCCAAGGCGCCCCGCGTATTGCAGCTCGGCGACGCCAAGCTCACCGTGGTCGGCCCGCTTCAGAGCGGGATCGACAATCTCCGCAAGGAGTGGGCGAAGTGGAAGGCGAAGCAGCAGAAGAAGGATAGCGCTTCGCTCGCGGCGCTGACCGCCAGCCTCGACACCAGCGTGCCGAACCTGTCGAGCATCGTCGTGCTGCTCGAGGTGAACGGCAAGAAGCTGCTGCTAACCGGCGACGCGCTCGGCGATCAGGTGGTGACGGGACTGGAGGAGGCCCGCATAATCGAAAAGGGCGGGGTGCTCGACGTCGACCTGCTCAAGCTGCCGCACCATGCATCGATCCGCAACGTGACCCCGAAGCTGCTCAAGCAGGTGCGCGCCAAGCATTATGTCGCGTCGGGCGACGGCACCTATGGCAATCCCGATCGCGCCACGCTGGAGCTGCTCGAGAAGATCCGGCCCGAGGGCGGCTATACCGTGCACCTCACTTATGACGCGGCGAGCTGCGACGCCACGCACGAAGCCTGGGGCAGGGGGCGCAAGGGCCAGGAATATGTTCCGGCCGAGCATTCGATCGCCGAGGTCGTCGCCCGCTGGAAGGACAAGGGCAAGATCGCGGTGGAAGAAGGGCCGGTGAAGATCCAGTTCTAGCGCGGCTGGGCGTCGAGAAAGGTGGCGACCTCGGCCAGGTCGACGGTCTTGTCGAGATAGGTCTGGCCGATCCCGCGCGCGAGCAGGAAGGGCAGGGTGCCGGCGCTCATCTTCTTGTCGTGCAACATGTGCTCGACGAGGCGGGCGCCGCTGGCGGTGACGCCGGCGGCCTTGAGCCCGTTGGGCAGGCCAACCGCGGCGAGATGCGCCGATACGCGTTCGGCATCCTGGCCCGGGCAGATGCCCTTCGCCGCCGAGAAGCCGAAGGCCAGCGCCATGCCGGCCGCGACGCCCTCGCCGTGGAGCAGCCTGTCGGAAAAGCCCATCTCGGCCTCCAGCGCATGGCCGAAGGTGTGGCCGAGGTTGAGCAGCGCGCGGGTGCCCGTGGTTTCGCGCTCGTCGGCCGCGACGATCCGCGCCTTGGCGCCGACCGAATGCGCGATGGCATATTCGCGTGCCGCCGGATCGCCGGCCATCAGCGCGGCGGCATTGGCCTCGCACCATTCGAAAAAGGCGAAATCGTCGATCAGCCCGTATTTCACCACTTCGGCATAGCCGGCGCGGAGATCGCGGGCCGGCAGCGTGTCGAGCACCTGCGGATCGATCAGCACGACGCTGGGCTGGTGGAAGGACCCGACCAGGTTCTTGCCGGCGCGCGTGTTGATCGCGGTCTTGCCGCCGACCGAGCTGTCGACCTGGGCGAGCAGGGTGGTGGGGACCTGGACGAAATGGCAGCCGCGCTTGAGCAGCGAGGTGGCGAAGCCGACCAGGTCGCCGATCACGCCGCCGCCGAGCGCGATGACATGGTCGCTGCGCTCGACGCCGAGCTCGAGCAGCTTGTCGAGCAGCGCCTCGAGCTGGCCCCAGCTCTTGGTGCCTTCGCCCGGCGGCAGGATGATCGCCTCGCTCGGGCCGATCGCAGCCTGGAGCGTGGCGAGATGGCCGCGGACATTCTCGTCGGTGACGATCACCCAGCGGCGGCCCTTGTAAAAGGGCGCAAGCGCCTCGCCGGCGCGGGCGAGCAGCCCGGCTTCGATGCGGACGTCATAGCTGCGGTCGCCAAGCGCGACAGGAACATTGGTCACGGGTACAGGGCCTTCAGGATCGCATCGACGGTGGTGTCGTGCGGCGCTGCTATGCTGGGCACCCGGATCGGCGCAAGCGCGTAATAGGGATTGCGGACCGCGGCGAGCTCGATGAGCACTTCCTCGGGGTCGCGTCCGCGCAGCAGAGGGCGCGTGTCGCGCCGGCGCACGCGGTCGGCAAGCACCGCAGGCTCGGCGTCGAGCCACACCGCGATCGCATTGGACAGGATCAGGTCGCGCGTGCCTTCATGCATGAAGGCGCCGCCGCCGGTGGCGATGATCTTGGGCGCGCCGTCGACCAGCCGGGCGATCACCCGGCGCTCGCCGTCCCGGAAATGCGCCTCGCCGAAACGCTCGAAGATATCGGCCACGGTCATCCCGGCGGCGGCCTCGATCTCATGATCGGCATCGACGAAAGGCAGCCGCATGCGCTGCGCCAGGCGCCGGCCGACCGTCGTCTTGCCAGCACCCATCAGCCCGATCAGCACGATCGGCTTGCCCGTCCACCCGCTATTCACTGCCTGCGTCTCTAACATGTTCGCGGGGGCTGTACAGCGAGGGCGTCCGTCGGGCAAAAGGCCCGCGAAGCCACAATTTCCGGACCCGTTTTCATGTCCCGCTTGATCGTTGCGTTGATCGTCATCCTCGTCGTCCTGGTCGGCGGCCTGTTCTTCCTCGCGGGCCGCGAGACCAAGAAGGAGCCGGTGCGCATGGAGAAGGTGGTCCCGCTTGACAACCTCGCCAATTAAGGGCCGCCACCTCGCCCTTGCGGGACTGTTGCTTGCCGGCGCGGCGGTGCCCGCGCTCGGGCAGCAGGACAAGCCCGAATCGCTGCTGCCGCCGGGGTTCGACGAGCCGACTCCGGCGCCGCGCCCTGCGCCGAGCGTGCCGGCGCCGGCCGCGACGACGGCGCCTGTCGCGCCCGCCGCGGGGCCTACGCCGAGCCTGACGCTGTCGCTCGGCAATGACAGCGCGCCGATCGGCAACAGCGCCGCGGCCGAGGAACTGCCGACCGGCCCGGTCGACCTTTCGCGCTACGAGCTGCCCGAGTACGCCCGGCATTCGCTGGGTAGGGTCGGCGTGCTGGCAGCGGGCAACAATCCGTTCCCCGCCAAGGCGTTCGGCAAGGCCGATGGCCGCGTGCTCGCCGCGCTGATGCAGCGGCTGAGCGCACCGGTCGCCTCGCGCTGGGTGTCGATCGCGCTGCGCCGCGCGCTGATGTCGCCGCTCGACACGCCCGCGCACATCAACGGCGCCGATTTCGCCGCCGAGCGCGCCTGGCTGCTGCTGCGCATGGGCGAGGCCAATGCCGCCCGCGCGGTGGTCAACGACGTCGATGGCGAGAACTACACCACGCGCATGCTCCAGGTGGCGATGCAGGTTTCGCTCGCCACGGCCGATCCGGGCGGGCTGTGCGGCATCGCCGAGCGCGGCAACCAGTATATCCACCAGCGCGGCTGGGCGCTGGCCCGGGCGATGTGCGCGGGCCTGGCCGGCAAGCCCAACGAAGCGGGCCAGCTGTTCGACAAGGCGCGGGGCGCCACGCCGGCCAGCGACATCGACAATCTGGTTGCCGAGAAGGTGCTCGGCACCGGCGCGCAGGGCCGCCGCGCGGTTACGCTCGAATGGGGCGGGATCACCCGGCTCACCGCCTGGCGCTGGGGCCTTGCCACTGCGACCGGCGAGGAAGTGCCGCTCTCCCTCTACGGCACCGCCGGCCCGCAAGTCCGCTACTGGCAGGCACTGGCGCCGCAGCTTTCGCCCCGCCAGCGCGTTGCGGCGGCCGAGCTGGCTGCCACCGCCGGGGTCTTCTCCAATGCCGGGCTGGTCGATCTCTACAGCGAGATCGCCGAGGGCGATGACGCGAACAGCACCGAAGGCGGTGTCGCCCGCGACCTGCGCACGGCCTATGTCGATGGCGACGTCAACGACCGGATCAAGGCGATCCAGACGCTGTGGACCGAGGCGACCACACCGCGCACCCAATATGCCCGGCTGATCCTCACCGCGCGCGCCGCTTCCTGGATCCCGGCAGATGCCAAGATCGCCGAGCCCGAGAAGCTGATCGCCTCGATGCTGTCCGCCGGCTACGAGACCAAGGCGATGGAATGGCGCTCGGTGGTGCCGCGCGGCAGCATCGCGTGGAGCATGCTCGCGCTCGCCGATCCGGGCGCCGCCGGGCCGGTCGCCTATGGCGATTTCGATGCGTTCAAGGATGCTGCCAGCAAGCGCCGCGCCCAGCTCGCCTTTGCCGGGCTTGCCGGGCTGGGACGCTTCGAGCGCAGCGACGCGCAGCGCGGCGCCGCGGCACTCGACGTGCAGATCGGCGCGCAGAACGACTGGACGCGTGCGATCGACGCGGCCGGCCGCCGTGGCGATTCGGGCATGGTCGCGCTGCTTGCCGCCGTTGGCATGCAGTCGCGCATCTGGGACAATGTGACCCCCGAGGCGCTGTTCCACATCATCGCAGCGATGCGCGCGGCGGGGATGACCAGCTATGCGCGGATGATCGCCGTGGAGGCGGTCACACGAACCGCTTGAGCACGCCTGCTCCTGGCGACGACCGTGCGCTGATCGAGCGCTTCCTCGAGATGATGCGGGCGGAGGCGGGGGCCGCCGCCAACACCATCGCGGCCTACCAGACCGACCTGCGCCTGGCTTCCGAGCTTCTGGGCGGCGGGCTGGGCGGGGCAGGGCGCGCCGAGATCGAGAAGCTCGCCGGGGAATGGCAGCCGCTCGCCCGCGCCACCGTCGCGCGGAAATCGGCGGCACTGCGCCGCTTCTATGCCTTCCTCGCCGATGAGGGGCTGCGGGGAGACGATCCCTCGGCCACGCTGCCGCGTCCCGGCACCGCCCGCGCGCTGCCCAAGGTGCTGAGCGTCGAGGATGTCGACCGCATGTTCGCCGCGATCGCCGATCGCATCGCCCGGGTGCCGCCCGATCCCAACGATCTGCGGCTGCAGGCGCTGATCGAGCTGCTCTACGGATCGGGCCTGCGCGCCACCGAGCTGGTATCCTTGCCGCGCAACGCGGTGGCGCCCGATCGGCCCTATCTGATCCTCAAGGGCAAGGGCGGGCGCGAGCGGCTGGTGCCGATCTCGGATCGCGCCCGTGCAGCCGTCGCCGCCTGGCGCGCGCATGTCGGCGGTGACCGGCCTTTCCTCTTTCCCTCGGGCAAGGGGCATCTCTCGCGCGTGCGGCTCTATCAGATCGTCCGCGCGCTGGCGGGGGAGGCGGGGATACCGCCCGACCGGGTGAGCCCGCACGTGCTGCGCCACGCCTTCGCGACGCATCTGCTCGAGGGCGGCGCCGACCTGCGCGCGCTCCAGGCGATGCTCGGCCATGCCGATATCGCCACCACCGAGATCTATACCCATGTCGACAGCCGCAGACTGGTCGAGCTGGTCAACCAGCGGCATCCGCTGGGCGAGGCGCTCGATAAGTCATAGCCGTCACCCCCGCGAAAGCGGGGGCCCATCTCCTGCGCGATCGGCAAGCGCACCGGAGCGATTCCGGGATGGTCCGGGAGATGGGTCCCCGCTTTCGCGGGGATGACGAAGGTAGGGGCGTTAGGGACCTCGAAACCCACCCGCTCGTTGACGTGGCGCCACACCAAGGTTAGCCCCCGCAGCGATGACCACTTTCCTCGACTTCGAGAAGCCGATCGCCGAGCTTCAGACCCGCATCGACGAGCTGCGCCAGACCGCCGAGGGCGGCGCCGTTGACATCGACGCGGAGATCGGACCGCTCCAGGCCAAGGCCGAAAAGCTCCTCAAGGACACCTATGCCAAGCTGACGCCCTGGCAGAAGACCCAGGTTGCCCGCCATCCCGAGCGGCCGCACTTCAAACATTATGTCGCCGGGCTGATCGAGGAATTCATGCCGCTGGGCGGCGACCGCGCCTTTGCCGACGACAATGCGATCCAGGGCGGCTTGGGCCGCTTCCGCGGGCGCCGGGTGATGGTGATCGGCCATGAGAAGGGCGACGACACCGCCAGCCGGCTCAAGCACAATTTCGGCATGGGCAAGCCCGAGGGCTATCGCAAGGCGATTCGCCTGATGGCGCTGGCCAACAAGTTCAACCTGCCGGTGATCACGCTGGTCGACACCTCGGGCGCCTTCCCGGGTGTGCAGGCCGAGGAGCGCGGCCAGGCCGAGGCGATCGCGCGCTCGACCGAGGCGTGCCTCAACCTAGGCGTGCCGCTGGTCGCATCGATCCTCGGCGAGGGCGGCTCGGGCGGCGCGGTGGCGCTGGCGGCGGGCAACACCGTGCTGATGATGGAGCACGCGGTCTATTCGGTGATCTCGCCCGAAGGATGCGCTTCGATCCTGTGGCGCACGTCGGACAAGGCAGCGGACGCGGCGGAGGCGATGAAGGTCACCGCGCAGCATCTGAAGGAACTGAAGGTGATCGACCGGATCGTCAACGAGCCGCTGGGCGGCGCGCACCGAGACGCGGGCGCTGCCGTGCATGCGCTGGGCGATGCGATCGAGGAGTCGCTGGCCAAGCTCGACGGCATGTCGCCCGAGAGCCTGCGCCAGGCGCGCCGCGCCAAGTTCCTGGCGATGGGCCGGATCTGAACGCCTGAATTCCGCCTGGGGCCGGGAAGGCCCTTAGCGGACGGGCGCGCTGTGCTCGCTGGCAGCCAGGCTCGCGCCCAGCATGCCCAGGCCCTGGACGACGGCGAGGATGGCGCAGATCGCGAGGAACGCGACCACGGCCAGCTCGAACGGCGACACTGCCTTCTTGGAGGATAGCTGCTTCATCCCCTCCTTATAGGAGAGCGGCGATGTACGCCGGCTTAAGCACCTGGTTTTCCACGGTTCAGGAAAAATCCCTAGGCCGGCCTAGCCCGTCTTCATGCTCGACGAGACGTTGGTGAAGGTCTTTTTGAGCGTGTTGCCGAGTCCCTGCATCGCGACGATGGCGGCGACGGCGATCAGCGCGGCGATCAGGCCGTACTCGATCGCGGTTGCGCCACGCGAGTCGCGCCAGATATCGTATAAGAATTTAACCATAACTACCGATCCCGGAATGAAAAAGGGCGACAGGACCTAAGTCCTGCCGCCCCATTTTCGTTCCGTTTGTCGGAAAGTTCGGCTTAGCCGACCTTCATGCTCGACGAAACGTTGGTGAAGGTCGACTTCAGGGTGTTGCCCAGGCCCTGCATCGCGGCGATCGCGGCGACGGCGATCAGAGCGGCGATCAGGCCGTACTCGATCGCGGTGGCACCCTTGGAATTCTTCAGGAAGTTGCGGATCTTCTGCATAACCGGTCTCCAGTGTTCAAGATTGCTTCATTCACCCGGCCGGCCCGGGAAACCCGGTACGGCAAACTGGGAAATACTGAGCGGAAGTAAAGAAACGCCTAAGGGCAAGTGTTACGCAGTCGTAACCAAACCTATTGCGAGGCGGCCGCGACCTTGTTCGAGACGTTGCCCCACATGCTGATCGTCTGGCTTGCGACGCCCTGCAGGCTGGCGATCATGGCGATCACGATCAGCGCGACGATCAGGCCATATTCCACGGCGGTGGCGGCGCGGCTGTCGCGAAGGGCGGTGCGGATCAGGTCAACCAGGGCTCGCATTGAGGGCGCTTCTTCTCCAAGAATGGCCGGAATCTAGCCAAAGAGGCTTAACGAAGTGTCGATGGGCGTTTCAGATATGTTGCTGGTGGTCGCCGCGGCGATGCTCGACGGGCAGGGCCGCGTGCTGCTGCAACAGCGCCCGCCGGGCAAGCCGATGGCCGGTTTGTGGGAGTTTCCCGGGGGAAAGATCGAGCCGGGCGAAAGCCCCGAGGCCGCGCTGGCGCGCGAGCTGCACGAGGAACTGGGAATAATACTTAAGGTAAAAGACCTGAGGCCGATTGCCTTCGCCAGCGAGCCGCTGGCCGGGCGGCACCTGCTGCTGCTCCTCTATGTGCTGCGCGAATGGGAAGGCGCGCCGGAGGCACACCACGCGACCGAGCTGCGCTGGGTGACGCCGGCGGAGATGCGCGGGATGCCGATGCCGCCGGCGGATGTGCCACTGGTGGAGGCGTTGGTGGGGATGGGGTGATGTGCCCGCTACATCTGGTTTAAGTCTATCCTAGGAGGTTCTGGCTCGCGTCAGCGCTGTTTCGAACATCGTCATATCTTCGGGTGGCATGCCGCTGTCTATTTTGGTCAGCCAGCGGTCGTAGACCGCTTTCATGAGCAAAAGGCCCTCTTCCGTCAGATCATCGGATTTAATACCAAAGATATCTGTAATATCTTCTTCCCTGCATCTCAGGTTTCGTACCGTCAGGCCTTGGGATTCAAGATAGTTGGCAACAATGAAAAACCTGCGAACAATCTGCTCTCTAGTTTCACTGTTGTTAGGAGTTTCTGTATGCCAATACACTTGGTCGATCATATATGGTTTCATTATCATTTCTTTCTGACAATGCGCGTGGGGACTTGACTTACGTCTATCATCTTCCCGCATCGCTCGATGCTTTACAAATGTACCGCCATTTCGACGAATTCTGTTTTCCTTGGCGATCTGAGCAGCTTTGTTCGCGGTTTCGCTGGTTGTCTCAACAGAATCAAGCGCTTGGCCGTCATGGACAACGACGGCATCGATCCTTCTGCCTTGACCACTAAGCGGGTCAATGGCTCGCTTACCGTCAGCGGTGCGAAGATAGGTTTCATCCTCTACTGAAGCGGCAGGATAGTTTTCCTCCAATTCGGCACGGACAAGAGCCTGACGCTCTTGTCCGGCCATTTGATTTATTCGGACACCCGCAAGCGGTCCCCGTTCCGCGACGGTTGGAACGGAGACTCCTTCGGTAGCGCCGCCACCCCAGCTTCCGGTAGCGCCAACGTTGCCGAAGCTCCCGCCTCCGCCGACAAAACGGGGATCGTCCCATCTACCGGTCGCGCCACCGCCGCCGAAGCTCCCGCCTCCGCTGGCAAAACGGGGATCGTCCCAGCTACCGGTCGCGCCGCCGCCGCCGAAGCTCCCGCCTCCGCCGGCAAAATGGGGATTGTCCCAGCTACCGGTAGCGCCGCCGCCACCGAAGCTTCCACCTCCGCCGGAGAAGACACCGCCTTCAAAGCTACGACTGGCGGAGCGATCACTGGTGAGTTTATCCACCTCGCTCTGAAGTGGCTTGGAAAAGTCGGCCTTGTATTTCTGATACTGCACTTCGATTGCTTGGAGATAATCCGGTTCGCCGGCATGTTTTGTCCTCTCCCGGGTTCTCCAAGCTTCAACTTCCACCATATTCCTGACCTTTGGGAGGGCAGGGTCTTCCACATAGGTGACTTTGGGTGTGTTCTGACCTCGGCCATTGGCCGAGTTCGTGGCGCCGGCACTGCGTTGGGAGTTCTGCCCCGCGTAATTCCGTCCCGCTCCCACGAACGTAAATCGCCCGTCCTCGGGATCGTGCCAGGGATTGAACTTGAGTTCGACGCTTCGGCCTGCCTCCGTGCGCGGCCACCGCCCCGTCCGCATCCAGATCGAAAATGCTCTTCGTTTACCCTGCTTTGGAATATTCATTCTGCCGCCTTTCGCTAATGCGGCAAGAACATTTCAGGAACATTTTCCAACATTGCAAGCGCAGTTCGCTCCGAACCGGAGCCAATCAGCGAATCAAGCCTTGGGCTTCAACGCCGCCGCCAGCGACGCCACCGCGCTCCCCCGTTTCGCCGGCTTGGGCTGCGACGCGTCCGGTGCCCAGCCGGTCAGATAGATGATCTCGAAGCGTTCGGGCGTCTTGCCATCCGGGTCGGCGCGCTCGGCAAAGGCTTGCGCGGCCCGGCCCAGGACCCCGCGGGTCAGCGGAGGGGTGCCCGGCAGCAGGTTGGTCGCCGCCATGCCGCGCAGGTCGGTGAGCAGCGAGAAGATGCTCGAATAGCGCACGGTCAGCGGTTCGACATCGGCAACCGGCAGCGCGAAGCCGGCGCGGCTGAGCAGGTCGCCGGCGGCGCGCACGTCGATCTGGGGGTGGAAGCGCGCCACCGGGCGGTCGCCCTCGGCCTGGAGGAACACCGACCGCAGCGTCGCCAGCGTGCCCGCGCCGAGGAAGGCGCCGAGGAACAGCCCGTCGGGGCGGAGCGCGCGGCGGGCGAGCGCGAGGGCACCGGGGACGTCGTTGACCTGGTCGAGCACGCCGATGCTGACGACGAGATCGAAGCTGCCCTCGGGAAAGGGGTGGCGGTCCTCGTCGCCCTGCACGCCGCCGGCCTGGGCGGCGAAGGCGGCGCCGGCGTCGATCCGGGTGATGCGGGTGCCGGGCAGGTCGAAGCCGCCGCCGAAGCTGCCCAGGTCGAGCACGTCGTGGAATGCGCGCTTCACGCCGATCAGGCGGTCATGGATGCCCTCGAGCATATGCTCGCGGACAAAGCCTTCGTAGCGGCGGGCGGCGCGGTCGCGGCGCTTGCGGCGCAGCGCACGGTCGAAGATCTCGGAATCACTGGGACCATTTTGGGGCATGGCGCGCTTGTGCGCCGCCGCGCAGCCGGGGACAAGGCGCGATGGCCTGGACCGCGCACCTGGCTCGCCCGCTGGCGCAGATCGCCGATCTCGCGCTGCCGCCGCGCTGCCCGGGATGCGGCGCGATCACGCCGGCGGACCACCGCTTCTGCACGCACTGCTGGACCAGCCTGCGCTTCCTGGGGCCGCCCTGGTGTGCCGCCTGCCATCTGCCCTTCGATTTCGAGCGGGGAGAAGGCGCGCGCTGCGCCGCCTGCATCGCCGATCCGCCGCCGCATGACGGGATCCGCGCCGCGGTGGCCTATGGCGAGGTGGCGCGCGGCGTGGCGCTCAAGCTCAAATATTCGGGGCGGCTCGCCTGCGCGGCGACGATGGCGCGGGCGATGGCGCGGCTGATGCCGGCAGAGGCCGACCTGCTGGTGCCGGTGCCGCTCCATCGCTGGCGGCTGTGGTCGCGCGGCTACAACCAGGCGGGGCTGATCGCGGCGGCGCTCGGGCGGGCGCACAGCGTGCCGATGGCGCCCGGCCTGCTGCGACGGGTGAAGGCGACGCCGGTGCTGCGCGGGCTGGGGGCCCGGGCGCGGGCGAAGGCCGTCGCGGGGGCCTTCGCGCTGGCCCCCGATGCGCGCGCGGCGCTCGCCGGCAGGACGGTGGTGCTGGTCGACGACGTGCACACCAGCGGCGCCACCGCCAATGCCTGTGCGAAGCTGCTCAAGCGCGGCGGGGCGGGCAAAGTGATCCTTCTGTGTTGGGCGCGCGTTCTGGACAGGGAGGAAGGCGCGGATTGACAAGCGCCGGTCGTCAACACAGGTGTTACGAACGATGCCCAAGATCGAAATCTACACCAAGGCCTTCTGCCCCTATTGCACCCGCGCGAAGATGCTCCTCGACAGCAAGCATGCGGAATATGAGGAGATCGACATCTCGATGGGTGGCCCGCGCCGCACCGAGATGCTCGAGCGCGCGAATGGCCGCACCACCGTCCCGCAGGTGTTCATCGCCGGCCAGCATATCGGCGGCTCCGACGATCTCGCGGCGCTCGATGCCCGCGGCGGGCTCGATCCGCTGCTCGCCGCCTGACACGCGAAAGTGCGATGATCGTCTTCGACCTGAAGTGCGGCGCCGGCCATGTCTTCGAGGCGTGGTTCGGATCGAGCGCGGCCTGGGAAGAACAACGCACCGCCGGGCTGGTCGCCTGCCCGATATGCGGCGGCAGCGACGTGGCAAAGGCAGTGATGGCGCCCAATGTCGGCGCCAAGGGCAATCAGGCGGCGGTTGCCCCGGCGGTCGCGCCCGGTGCGCCGGTTCCGCCCGAGGCGATCAAGGCAGCGATGGCGGCGCTCGCCGCGGCGCAGGCCAAGGCGCTGGAAGGCTCCAAATGGGTCGGCACCGCCTTTGCCGACAAGGCGCGGGCGATGCACCAGGGTGAGGCGCCGCATGCGCCCATCCACGGCCAGACCAGCGCGGCGGAAGCGGTGGCGCTGATCGAGGAAGGCGTGCCCGTTGCACCGCTGCCGCTGCCCGTGGTCCCGCCCGAGGCGTGCAACTAACCTCGTTCATTGCCCGGACATTTCGGATACGCAATCAGTCGCTTGCCGGGCTGCGCTCGCATGCCTGCTGCTCACAAGGGGAGAGCATATGTCGCCGTTGCACCTGATCCTGCCCGTGGCCGCCCTGTTCGCCGCTGCACCCGCGCAGCAGAGCTGGCAGCGCTACACCCAGCCGACCGGCCTTTCCGCCGAGTTCCCCGGCGAGCCCGACCGCTTCGACCAATGGACCGACATCGCGAAGGGGCGGGTGATCCAGCTCGACCGGTTCATGCGCGATTCCCGTGGCGACATGCGCGCCTATTATTTCCTCCAGGCTGTGATCGCCGACAAGCCGTACGATGTCGATGCGAAGATCTCCGCGGATATCGCCGCGGCGAAGGGTGGTGGCGACGCGGCGGTGTCCAAGACCTTCGTCAGCCAGCGCGCGCTCAAGCCCTCGGAGATGCCGCTGCCCGGCATGCGCGGCACCGAGCTGGTTTATAGCTATGCCGGCTTCGGCGCCGACGGCGCGCAGATCGAGACCTCGCGCAACATGTACATCGGCAACAAGTGGCTGTCGGTCTCGGTCCGCCACTTCGAGAAGGACCGGAGCTGGCCCAAGGACCGCTTCTTCAACTCGGTCACCTGGCGCCCGTGATCGGTGGCGGCGATGCGCTCCGGCGATTGACCGCCGGGCCGCGCCTGCCTTAGGGCTGCCCGCGTGCCTCCGTAGCTCAGCAGGATAGAGCGACGGTTTCCTAAACCGCAGGTCGTGAGTTCGAATCTCGCCGGGGGCGCCATTTCCTTTTTGTGACCGGACATATCCTCTAACGCCTTGAAAGGCAGAGATATTTCAGGGGTTTGAAAGCCGGATTTCCGCGCATAGACGAGGTTTCCGGCGAAGACCAATTTCAGCATGGCTCGACGGTCCTCCAGTCTCCCAGTTTCCCAAAGATTCCAAGGGTTTGCCAGAAACACCATCGAGGTTTGAAAAACCTCGTCATAGTCGCGTGCGGGCGTGCCGCATTTGGCGATGTTTTCGGTGAGAATCAGCTTCTCGCGCTCCAGCTCGCCAATCTTGCGCTCATAGGCGCTGATGACAGTCGGACTGTCCGCATCCACGATGCGGTCGAGAAGCTGGTCGATCTTCTTCACCACGGCGGACGTTTCCAGTTTGAGCGCCGTGCGGCGTTCCTTTGCCTCTTTAGCTCGGCGATCCCACAGGTCGCGGAAGATAACGGATGCCAGTTGGACAAGCTCACGCGCGGGCGTGAGCGAGCGGACGAGGCTTTCAAGCGACTCTTCCACCTTTGCCCGTGCCACGGATTTGCCGTTGCTGTCGCAGCCATGCTGGCGGCACATGTAATAGGCGTAGCGGCCGCCTTTGCCCTTCGCCCATGTCGCGGTCATCGGATGGCGGCAGTCGCCGCAAGCGATAAAGCCGCGCATCGGGAAATCCGCGTTGATGTCTTTGCGGGATGGCGCGCGGGCTTTGCCCGACAGTCGATCTTGAATGAGATCGAAGGTTTGGAGCGAGATCAGCCCGTTATGCTGTCCTTTGCGCAGCGGCAGGTTCCAGCGCGGTACTTCGAGATAGCCTGCATAAAGCGGTTGCGTCAGGATCTGATTGACGCGCTCGTTGGACACTTGCCCCTGTCGGTCCTTGGGGAACAGCGCATTGGCCTCGAAGAAGCGCTTCACTTCTGCCTGAGAGCCGAAGCGCCCGCAGGCATAGCCTTCCAAACCCTCTTGAATGATCGAGGCTACGGGTTCGTGGCGGGCCAAATGTTTGCCGCCGCCAGACGCTTTCTCATAGCGATATCCCCACGGGGCCTGAAACACCCAGTAACCGTTCATGACGCGCGCGCGCATGCGCGCCATGGTCTGCTCGGCGTTCTTGCGGCGATGCTCGCCCGCGAACGCCGCCTCGATGATTTCGAGAATATCATCGTCAGGATCATCCGCGAAAACGCGCTTAGGGGACTCCAGCTTGCCGCCAGCCTTGGCAATAGCATCGCGCAGGGCATAGTGCGTACGGAGCGACCGCGCGAGGCGGTTGAGATCGTCCACGATTACAATCGTCTGGCCCTTGCAGCCCTTCAGAAAGGTCAGCAGTTCTTTGACGCCAGCGCGATTAGCCGTTTTGCCGGTGAAGTCGTCGCGGAACACCTTCAAGACCTCGTAGCCCATGCGATCCGCGTAAGTGCGGCAGGCCGTTTCCTGACTGCCAAGACCGTCGCCGCGCGTCGTCTGCTTGGAGTCCGAGACCCTCGTGTAGATCACCGATTTGGGGCGTGCATCGCGGGTCATGGCTCGTGTGATCCTATCGGGTTGGAATCCCCTTCAACGCCATCGCTCTGGACGTTTGCGGTTTGATTTTCGGGGCGATTTGCAATCGTAGCACGATCGAAGCTCGCGCCAATAGATTGCAAAGTTATTTGATCGGTTTGGACGCCAAAGGCCTGATCTACGAAATAAGATATGATCGCATGGACAATGTGTATCATTGTGTCTGAGTCTTGCATCGGCAGCCCAAGGCCAGAGATATATAGCCTGTATTCTTCCATGCTTTCGGCATTGATTGTTATATTTGAGTGGAGGGACATGATTATATTCCTACCACAAAACACCACTTAATTGGTGCTTGAATACCACTGAATGCGTGCGAGCGTAATTCGTGTGGGGAAGCGCCGCAGCTTTGCAACGAGGGGAAAATCACGGCCGATCTCCATGCCCGGCGCAAAAGCGCATGGATGTCACCGCTTCAGAGACGCGATCGATGGCGTCCAGCGGATCAGTTTCAAGGCAGCGATTATAAAAGCCTCGCGTGTAAGCGAGCGCTTCTTCGTCGGACCATCCAACGCGGCGCATTTCTATCAGGGTAGGACAACTGTACTGATTATCCGCACCCAAACGCCCAGCGCGATAGCCCGCACCGTAACGGCCATTCAGATCGGCGCTGACATTCCCGTTAGTCAAAGGTGGCTTCACAGGCACCTCCACCAAACGCAATGATCCGATGATGCGTGGATAATCTGCCGCTCATCGTCAGGAGCGCTTTGCTCACGACGAACGGCAACAGAAGCCTTTACCGATGTAGAAAAAAGATAAGCCACACACCGCATAAGAGTCTCCACCGCCCGCAAAGGCTAAAGGATCTATCTCTCAATACGGCCGCTGGTGGCCTCACGCAGTTCGCGAGCGTTCGCTCGTGAATTACATCGCTTTGATTAATCTACCTCGGTAGTTTCTGCAACCATCAATATTACGGGTGTGCGCTAGGTCCGCGCCTTCGTTGTCGAGCACGAGAGTCCTGCCTACCCTTGAGAAATTCGGCTGACGGCGATTTTGCTGGTGCCCTCTGCGCCGCCGCATCGAAACGGGCGCGCATCGGAGGGGGGAGATGATCGGCAGCCGTCGTGCCATGATTAAAGCAGTAGCTTCTCACAGCAGCCACTAATTTGGGATCGCCAAGACGCGCTATATCGTCTTGATACAGCACTCCCGCATCTAAGTAGCCGCCCCAAACGCGCCGAAGAAACTTGATCGGCGTTTCATTGCGATCGGCTCTCATGGCGTATGTTTCGGGAGCATGAGGCGGCAGGTAAACAGCTCGCCGTACGAGTTCTAGAAACTCATATCCTGGATAGATCGAATTCTGCTCAATTGCGATCAGAACCGATCGTGCCGCCGCCTCTCGAAGGTTTCGATCTTCGAGATACGGATCAATCGCGTCAGCAATGGCATCAACTAAGTTCAGACCGCTCTTCTACGCCCTAATACGGAAAATTGCAATGTTTATAGGATCTTAACGTGCCCCTCGGTCTTCAGCGCTGTCCGTTGACCGATATCCGCCTGGAGTCGGAGCAGAGAGGCGGGCGTGGGGATCAGCGATCATGACGGGCGCAATGAACCGTAGGTGAGGCAGTTCGAACGCCGCTTCGCGGAGATCGCAAGATGTGTGCGGTAATACCGCACAATCTTGGCAAGGGGGCCATGCTGGCCCCCGTTGCATCCCCCCGGCTGAAGAAAGGCTAGGGAACGCGCTCGACACCCACTGTGACGCGCGTGACCATCCACTGTTCCACGGCGCCTGGTATCGCCAATGTGGGGTCAAATAGCGCTAGATTGATGCCATCGCTGACGGAACTGCGGTAGACGACACCGTGCCATCCTGCCTTTTTTATAAACTCGCAGAGATATTGACTCGGCACATATTCGATGGCGGCCCCTTGCGGCAAAACAGGCCGGGTCAGCTCTTCGCCCAACCGTTCGAGAAACGCGATATCGCTGCGCAACGCTCCAACATCGTCTTCATCACCAAGTTCAAAAGGTGACACACGCTCTTTAGGCGCACGTAGATCGACGAGTTTCAGCATGGCTGGTGTCAGCGTGAAATCTGCGACGGATACCTTTTCGCCAGTGTGTGGCCTAATCTCGGCTACCGAAGTTTCCTGCTGCGAACCGACATAAAGATAAGGAATCCCGGGTGGGTTGGCCCGTCCGTGCGATGCGACCTTGTTAGGCGGCGCACCCATCTCACCAATTGAGAATGGATCGTCGCCCGCCTGTATGCGAGCGCGATACCAACGTGCAGGCATGTCCTCTGCCTGCAAAAATCCAAGCAATTGCTTAAGCCGATCTGCGTCAAGCTTGGTATTAGGGAAATAGCGGTTGCGGTGCATGAGTTCATCACGCAGCTCTCGCCAGCGCACTAGCCTATCGCTCTTGAAGCGATCAGAAGGGACATACCGCCGACGGCCGATATCGCCATCGTCCATGATTGCGATCAGCAGATCCCTGACGCGAAAATCATCCATGCGTGGATGATTGAAAAGCGCCCAATCCTCCCGCAAAAGCTGAACCAGCCCCTTACCGGCGGCGTCCTCATCATAAATATTGACCACGACCGAAAACAGGTCGGTTAAATCCGAAGGCTCCGCCAGCGGAACGCCTACGGTTCCGCAATAACCGCAGTCTCCCGTGGCAACCGCTTTTGTGGGAAATATCTTGCTGAGACCCCGATCGCCAAAACAGTTTGCGCAACAACGCATTGCTGTCTCACTCAAAAAAGGCGGCTAGGGTCTCGATATGGTGCTGCATTGAAAGCTTTTTCACAACACCTAGGCCGGGAAAATGCCCTTCGTCATGCAGGTCGCGAAAAGCTTGAATAGCATTTGTCTCAAGAACAGGGGTGTGGATGTTATCGAGCGTGTCGATCATGGCCTCAAGCGCCTCCGCAAACTTACCTGCCGGATCGGTTGGGGTGTCCTGGCTCTCTGAAACGAAGTGATAGACGAACATTTCGTTGTCCTTAGCAGGATCAACAAATGTGACGTGGATCGCTACGGCGTAGGCCGGGCCGCCGGATTCAGAATATTCATCGCCAACCGTCAGGAAGTCGCCAAAGCCATTCATGCCTTCGTCGGGATAGGTGACGTGCAAATCGGAAAAAGGCTCAAGCAGCGGATGATCCTTGTTGCGCCGCTTTTTGAAGCCGTCTCGGATCAGGATACGATTGCAGCCGTCAAAGTGCTTTCGGTATAGCTTACCACATACTGGCTCGAGAAACACATGCTGGGTGTCTGGCAATTCATCGCCCAGCTGTTCAGCCAACGCCTTAGCTTGAGTAAATCCAGCGTGGATAAAAGTCCGTTGGTGATCCGCATGCTGACCATAACAGGCCATCGCATTTTCGACGGTCATGTTCTCTCTTAGAAGAATCCCGACCCCAATCTCGTCATCGTCGGCGAACTCCTCTCCGAGAAACGTTGATATGCCTAAGCCATCTTCCGCATGGTCGCCATGATACGGATTAACGATCACGATCGCGCTGCCGCCGGCGTCTCGGACAGCTGCGAGCGCACGTTTCAGCGCTCCAAGCGACTCTTTCACGGGTTCGATGATCGGTACAAAATTGGATGCAGACAGCAGCCCCGCATTTTCTCTAATAGTGAGCAGCTCGTACTGCTTGCCGCGAAAATAGGGGTAATACATTTAGTCCCTCACGCCCACGATAAAGCTTCTAAAATTGGGGTGTTAACGGTCCGCACCAAACGCTCGTGGTCTCGCCGCTTGAGTGGTACAGAACAAACAGCAGCCTGAAGCGAGCTTGGTAAGTTCTGGAGCAATTCTTCGAGTGGCAACAGGTCTCGCGTCCGCTTCAGTACATCGACCATTGCACGATGCGCTAACGCTGGCTCTAGCTTCTCAAATGCCAATCGCAGTTCCGCACGAAGCAATGTGTTAGGCACCTGCGGCACCTCAACGCCGAGACGCTGAAGGATCAGCTTCGCTTCATCAGCCCGTACGGAACCCAGTATCATCAGCGGAGATACTCGCTCGGGGCAATCCGTGGCATCTCGCAGCGTCGAAATGTTGTGACGTTTGGATAGGCACATCACCCCAATTTCTTGGGGGGTGCGATCCAGAACGGCATCAATGTGGTTTTCTCCTGCGATCACGAAAACCTTTGCAAAAACCTGCATGTACGCCGCGATTTGCGTTTCAAGGCGGCTCAGAGAGTCGCGCTCAGACTTAATCTCATAAACAGTCGCCGTGCCGTTTAGGATTGCGAGATCAGCCTTGCACTTTCCCACACGAAATTCGCGCAGCATCGATGCTGTGCGCAACGAATGTTTGCCAAGCAGAATGTTTCTCGTGAGGGCTGCTTTGTACACGTACTCATCGCGCTGATTTCCCCGACGCAAAATGTTTAGCGCAGCGTCGAAAGCATCTCCGACACGATCAATGGCGTCAAGGTTTTCGATCAGAGGCGTTTTCTTTATAAGACGCGCAAATAAGGCTGATCGCCCTTTCTCCGCCATCTCGCGAAACACGCTGGAAGAGAAAAGTCGTGATGTCGCTGACAATGAACACGAACTTAAAGTCATCTGATTCCCGACCGGCATAATTTCCATGCCATCGTCTTGAGAGTAATATAGATTCTGTCGGGTTGAAAAGCCAGCGCGTCCCGCTGGCCCCGCCTAGACGTTGCTGCGCCTGAGTTTCCCACGACGATCCCCCCTTACCGATGGTAGTGCCACACGAGGGTATGGCGCGCAATTGGCCGAAAGCCCGCCGTGCGCGGGCGCTCGACTAAGGTCATTCAAATAGGCTTACAGCCTGAACACCCAGTCCATGCGCGAGGCTGAAAACCGCCTTGAGGCCCACGTTGCGCTCGCCGCGTTCGATGCCGCCGATGTAATTGCGGTGCAAACCGCACCGATGCGCCAGCTCTTCCTGACTGATGCCCTCTGCCTCGCGCAGGCGGCGTACAGTTTTCCCGAAATGGATGAGGTCTGGGTCTGCCGCCATGTGCGGAGGCTTGGGTCGGAGTCGATAAACTCTCTACACACGATCAGTGTGATTAAGCTTGCGTACACACGATGAGTGTGATTCTTGCTCTGCCGATCCGAGGTGGATCGTGTCGAGGAAGGGTGATCGTATGTCGTCTGAATCGAATTGGGCGGGCCAGCAGGGCGCGCAGAATCCCAACAACAGCGCCGCCGATTTCAAGCGCGGGGGCATGAGCGACAGCCAGGCGTCGGAAGCCGCCGCCGCTGCCGCGCGCGCCCGCAACAGCGGGAAGTGACAACTCGCGTCCCGGCTTCGGCCGGGACGCACATTCAGGGGTGAATCATGAAAATCGTAGCGATGACGGCGGCATGTCTTGTCGCCGCCAGCGGACTTGCGCTCGCGCCACCGGCAGCGGCGCAGACCAAGAAAACCACGCCCAAGCGCGCGAAGCCTGCCGCCAAGAAGCAGAGCCTCGGCGCGGACTTCTCCATGGGCGGTATCGTCGGATGCTCGAACGGTCCGATGACGGGCCGCGCCGCGCGGGTCGCGGCGGAACTAGGTGGCAACCAGAATTGCGGTCCGGCAAGCTCACCACCAACCCCGCGCGCGCCGGCGATAACGGCAACAGGGTTGGTCGGCACGTGGGGTTTAGGCGGCTGCCAGTCGCCGGAATTTTACAAGCGCATCCGGGCCAATGGGCGGTTCACCACGGCGGATGAACAAGGATCGTGGGCGCTTCAGACTGGAGAGGCCCTGCCGGTTCTAAAGCTGTCTTTCCGCCGCGACGGCGACGCGCCGGATCGCGGGCTGCGCGTGCAGGAGCTGGCGCTGACGCCGGACGGCCCGGACCGCATGCGGCTCAATGTCGGCTGGTGGGTGCGCTGCTCGCGCAACCCTGACGCCCCCTTGCACTAGGAAGTCATCATGAACGTGAAGATTATGACGGCCCTGTCGTGCCTCGCTGGCATGGCGGTGGCCTCTTGCGGCAATGCCGCCGCGCCGACCGCGAAGACCGAAGCGCCCCCGAAGCCGGAGACAGGCGCATTGCCCACCGCCAGCCCGGCACATGCGGCCCCGCAGACCGACAAATGGGCAGGCGAATACGAGTTTCAGCCGTCGCAGGATGAAATGGTGATGGGCATCACGCCGCTCGGCGGGAGTCGTTACAAGGTCGCTGTGTCATGGGGTGGCGGCACGTCAGGCGGCATGTACAATGTCGCGGGATGGGAAGGCACCGCCGAAGCGAAGGGCGACGTGCTGGCCATTCGCATCGAAGGCGGTAGCGACGTGGTGACGTGCAGTCTGCGCTACGTCGCCGGTGTGCCTGCGCCGTATAACATGGTCGGATGCGGCGGCGGTGACGGCCCTTATCGCCGCGCCCGTGCGGGCAAAGCCGTGTCGGCATCCGCGCCCGTGGGGCGTTGGGCCGTTCCCGATGGCAGCGCCAACAAGATCGGCATCAAGGCCAGCGCGGATGCGTCCGAGTTCAGCTCGCTCCTGCTCAATTGCGAGTCCGGGCAGATAGTTGTGACGGCGCTGGTCAATCGCGACAGCCAGCCGTCACCGGCACGGCTTTCCATCAGCGTCGATGGCAAAACCATCGTGGTTCCGGTCAAGCCCGAGGAGGATGATTTCAACGGCGTCTGGAATCTCTCCGGCGCTATCCCGAACGCGCATCCTCTGCTGGCCGCGCTGCCGACCGCGCGAGCGATTGTCATGGACGCGGCGGACACCAAAACGCCATTGCCGGTCGCGGGCTTGGCCGCGAGTTGGAAATCGTTCGCGCGTGCCTGCCGCCTGTCGTGACATTCCGACGAACGTGAAAGGGCGCCGCTCGCGGCGCCCTTTTCTTCATCTATCGATGCAGCGATCCTCGTCCCGCTCCGGAACCAGCGGACGAAACGGACGATGCGAACCGGACATGCCGGGCGGGGCCAACCTCGGGTTCGAAATGAACACTGACTTGGGCGGCGGCGGCAACGGGGCTGCATTGTCCTTGTCCCTCGGGCGCGGCCGATCCAGCGCGCTATCCGCGAAAGCCCGCTGCGGTTGGGCGCGGCTCAGATTGAACCGCTTCACATGATCGTGGTCCATCATACCCTCTTCAAGTTGCGGGGAGTAACGTCGAGCGTGCCGAGTATCTCGGCACCCTGTTCCAGCCGTGCGGGTTCAAGATTGCGCCCGATGGCGCAGAACGCCGGGTCTTCGAACCACGGCAGCTTTCTCGCCATGATCGGCCGGTGGTGCTCGATCAGCACGAGTTGCATGCGTTGGCCGAGCCGCATCAGCTCATCGGGGTAAGCCAGCTTGCGTTGCGCGTGCGCGATGCTGAATGTGTGGCCGTTCGTGACTGAAGCACCCCGGCTGGTGGTGGTCGTAGGGCCGTAGCTGACCGAACTGTTGACGGTTGAAGAAGAGCTGGTGCTGGTGCTGAAGTTCAGGACGGTCGCTTCCCCGCACAGCTTCGAAAAATAGTCCGCGCTGCTGTTGTCACGGCTGCCGTGGTAGGTGATCGCGCCGGAATTGCCGATGAAGGTTTCCCAGCCATCGCCATAGAGTTCCCGCATCTGCGGAACGTCCTGCACGATCCCCCAAATCTGCATGCCGAAGCCGCGCATCAGGCCGTAGGCTTCACGTACCTTGGCCAGCCGACCGAGGGAGGGCAGCTCGTCTAGAATGAACAGCACCGGTTTGCGCGGCTTGTTTGCAACGTCGCGAGCGGTGACGGTGATTGCCTGCTGGATGAGGAGCCGCAACCACCGCCCGAACGCGCCAAGCCGGTCGGCGGGCAGTACAAGATAGACCGTCGTCGGATTTGCCTTCAAATCCTCGAAGCGAAAGTCCGAGGCTGACAGGTTGGCGCGCAGGCGCGGGCTGTCGAGGAAATGCGTGTGCGCCTGGACTGATGCCAGCACGTTCGACAGGGTTTTCGGGTCTTTCTGCAAGCTGCGCGCGCCGGTGCTCGCCACGACATGGTGGACGGATTCCCGCATGCGCTCGAAGAACTGGCGAAGATCCTCGCCATCGAGCAGCAGCAGGTCGCGCACCCGCGCGAGGTGCCGGTCATCGGCTTCGTGCTCGTCGGTCGCCACGTAGAGGATGACGCCCTGCAAGAGCGCCTTGGCTTCCTGATCCCAAAAGCTGTCCTTGTCTTTCTCCTCGGCGATCAGTGCGTCCGCGAGCAGCATCGCGTTCTCCGCGATGTCCAGATCGCCCGCCACCAGCCAATCGAGAGGGTTGAAGCGGGCGGAGGATCCCGCATCCGCCGCGATGCCCCACGGATCGACAATATACACTTGGTCGCAAAGCTGGCGGCGGCGCGTGGCCGTGATGAGCGCGTTCTCGCCTTTCGGATCGACCACAAGGCACGAACCGGGATAATTGAGCAGGTTGGGAATGATGGCAGTGGTGCCCTTGCCGGAACCGGTCGGGGCGATGGTCAGCAGATGGCGGTCGCCGCTGTAGCTCAAACGGTGGGGTTCATCGTCGCCGGGGATGACGCCAAGCAGAAGCCCATCCGTGCCGAGGAGCCGATGCTGCTGCATGTATTCCAGCGTACCCCACTGGGCTGAGCCGAATGTCGTCGGCGGTGCCGGCGGCGCGATGGGGACGACAATGGGCGATTCAAAGTCAGGTTTCGGCCAGTGGCCGAGGCCGAACAAATAGGCTGCGGTCCACGCGGCGATCATGCCGTGAACGATCAGATTCCAAGAAAAGCATGAAACACAAAGCAGAACGAGGAAGCCTGCTCCGGCCCCCATCCAAAACGAGAGTTCTGCGTCGCTTGATTTTTGATCCCGTAGAATTTCTCCGACTGTCCATGACGGCATCGCAAGAAGCCATGCGTAGGACGGCCATCGACTATCGAAAGGATGATAGCGAATTTGCCACGCGAAGGCACAAAGAGCCGCAATCGCTACAACGGCAGAACGTTTCGTAGTCGCTTTCTCGGCGGCGCTGAGTGCATGCCATTCCTTCTTCATCCATTTCCACACGACACGACTCCTTCGTGCTAGAGGTCGAGAGAGAGGCCGCGCCGATAGGCGCGTGTAGGGCGTTCGGCTTCGCGCGCAGCCTGCTCGGCGGCTTGGCGCAGGCGTCGCCGGTGCTCGGCGATCTGTCGGGCCAGCAGTCGCCGTTCCTCGGCATGGCGTCTGCGCGTTCGGTCGAGATCGTTTTGAAGCGGGGCGCGCCGCGACACCTGCGTCATGGCCATCGCGTCCCGCTCGGCGGCATCGCGTTTGGCGCAGGCGGTAGTTGCCGCTTCATTCTCAAGGCGGATTTGCCGCTTGCGGCCGGTGACGGCATCCCAAAGCCCCGCAAGGCCGCGCCGATACCGCGATGCCCGCGCGCGCGTTTCTTCCTCGCGGCGGAGCCGTTGCGCCATTCCAAGCTGTTGGCGTTCGAGGCGCTGCACCTGCGCTTCGCGATGCAGCGCCTTTTTGCCTTCAATCACTTCGTGTGCGTGTCGCGCGCGGATATCGCGCGGGAAGCTGGCGGCTTGCCGTGTCGTGCTGCGCGCCAGATCGGCTTTCACCTGCGCCACGGTCGGCAGCGCGTCGGGTTCACCTAGCTTTGTGCGAACGTCCTTGGTTTTGATGCCCGCATAGCGGGATAGCGAGAACACCTCGCCGTCCGTGTCGACGACCACGAAGCCGCGCCGGTCGCCCTGGGCGAGATAATAGCCGCGCTCTTCCAGCGCGTGCGAAAGCGCCTTGGCGCTATCGCTGCGGTTCCAGCAATCGCGGATCGCGTCCTTGATTTCGCGCGGGTCGCGGCCGAGACGCTTGGCCTGCTGCCATTCGTCCAGCGTGAAATTCAGCGGGCTTTTGCCGCCATGCGTCCGCAAGCCTTCCGGCAGCGTCCATTCGTGTTCGAGATAGAGGTCGCGGGCGAGGTCGTTCAGCTTCTTCTTGAAGAACGGCAGGTTCACCGCCGTCATCGAGTCGGCGTCGATCCGCGACCACACGACATGCGCATGGCGGCGGCCTTCCTTCTCGTGAAAGACGATGGCGCGCGGCTGGCCGGTGAGGCCGAGCCGCCGTTCCGCTTCATCGGCCGCGCGCTCGAAATCTTTCTCGCGGACTGTCTCGCCCTTCGGCGGGTTCAGGCTCAGCGAGAACAGATACTGTTTGCACTTCGTCCCGCGCGAGACGGCGTGCGCTTCCTGAAATGCACCGCGCAGATCGTCGGCGGCGAAGCCGCGCAGTTGGTGGATCGTGACATGCTCGTTGTCGTGGTCATTGAGCAGATGCTGGGCGAGCTGATTGCCACCGGCCCGTTGCGATGCCTTGAGGATCATCGAGCCGCATCCTTTGCAGCTACCGGGGAAAATGCTTGGCGTGGCGCGGCGAGCGGTGGCCGTGGCGCGGCGGCGGGCTTCAACCCCAATGCCGCGACCAGCATCGACCGGATGGATTCAATGTCGGCACAGCCTGTCAGCAGGGCCGCCCGTACTTCGACGTCGCATTCGAGGCTGCCGGAGCGCACGGCGGCGGCGAGATCGCGCAGGCTGGCCGCCAGCTCGCTCCGCCCGAGCTGCGCGAGCGCTTGGGCTATCGTGCGCTGGTCGCGCACAGGCAAACGACGATGCTCCCGCTGCGCGGGATCATCGGCGAATAGGCGGGCCTTGATATAGCCGCCGAGCGCTTGCCCGGCAGCGTCCCGCTCTAGGCGGTCGCGTTCCTCACGCGACAAGCGCAAGGACAGGGGCGCGAGACGCTTGTCGCGACCGGTGCTTTCCCCAGCCGGTGCGTTTTGCAAGGCGCGCATCGCGCTTACGGCCTTGGGCCAGCATGGCGGAAAGCGCTTTGCGGCGCGCTTCCGTTCTCTCCTTCATTTGCGTTTTCGAGAATGCCCCGGCCGAGGCTGGTGTGCTGGAGAATGACGTTCCATTCCTCCAAAACACCGAATAGGGAGTTTGAAGGCGCTCCTACAGGGCGCACCATTTTTGGATGGAAGCGCCTCGCATGCGCTCGGGGCGATATTGGGATCGCCACGCCGATCCGGCCTCGCTAATCGGGTGCATCAACAGCGAGAAATCGATTCCATGACTGTATCCGATGGCCCGTCGCAGCGCGTTCGCTCGGTCGTTATCCTGGGCGGCGGCACGGCGGGTTGGATGACCGCGACGGCGCTGGCGAGCCAGTTCGGCCAGGCGCTGCGGATCACGCTGCTCGAATCGGAGGAGATCGGCACGGTCGGCGTCGGCGAGGCGACGATCCCGACGATCCACTGGTTCAACCAACTGATCGGGCTCGACGAAGCGGCGTTCCTCCGCGAGACCAGGGCAAGCTTCAAGCTGGGCATCGAGTTCGTCGACTGGGTGCGCCCCGGCCATCGCTATTTCCACCCGTTCGGCGACTATGGCGTGCGCTTCCCGGGCGTCGCCTTCCACCATCGCTGGGCCAAGGCGCGCAAGGAAGGGCTCGACCTGCCGCTCTCCGCCTTCTCGCTGGCGACCGAACTGGCCGGGCAGGGGCGCTTCGCCATGCCGACGGGCGACGCGCGCTCGATCCTGTCGACGCTCGGCTATGCCTATCATTTCGACGCAAGCCTCTATGCCCGCCACCTGCGCGGCATTGCCGAGGCGGCGGGCGTCACGCGCATCGAAGGCAAGCTGCAGGATGTCGAGCGGCACGGCGAAACCGGGCTGGTCACCGCGCTGACCACGCAGCGCGGAGAGCGGATCGAGGGCGACCTGTTCATCGATTGCTCGGGTTTCCGCGCGCTGCTGATCGACGGCATCATGGGGGGCGGGTTCGAGGACTGGTCGCACTGGCTGCCATGCGACCGCGCCGTGGCGGTGCCCTGCGAGCGAACCGAGCATACCACGCCCTTCACCCGCTCCACCGCGCGCCCGGCCGGGTGGCAGTGGCGCATCCCGCTCCAGCACCGGATCGGCAACGGCCACGTCTTCGCCAGCAGCTTCATGAGCGAGGATGAAGCGACCGCGATGCTGCTCGCCAATCTCGACGGCGAGCCGCTGGCCGAGCCGCGCACGCTGCGCTTCAAGGCGGGCACGCGGCGCAAGGCGTGGATCGGCAATGTCGTGGCGATCGGACTGTCCTCGGGCTTCCTCGAGCCGCTGGAATCGACCTCGATCCACCTGATCCAGAGCGGCATCGCCAAGCTGCTGACGCTGTTCCCGGACCGCGACATGGATCCGGCGCTGGCCGAGCGGTACAATGGCCTGCTCAATGCCGACATGGACAATATCAAGGACTTCCTGATCCTCCACTACCACGCCAATCCCGGCCGGGCGGACCCGTTCTGGGTCGAGCGGCGCGAGATGGCGCTGCCCGAGACATTGGTCGCGCGCGAAGAGCAGTATCGCCGCTCGGGCCGGCTGATGCTGGCGAGCGAGGAGCTGTTCCGCGACGCGAGCTGGCTCGCCGTGCTCAACGGGCAGGAGATCGTGGCAGAAGATTACAACCCGCTCGCTGACGTGCTCGATGGCGCGACCAACATCGCCCAGGTCCGCCAGGTCGCCGAGGTGATCCAGCGCGCGGCGCCGACGCTGCCGCTGCACGATGCCGCGCTGGCGGCGGCGATGGGCGGGTGACCAGGCCCGACATCGTCGCGCGGCGGATCGGCCGGGAGGGGCAGCCGATCGCGATCGTCGACGGCTTCCATCCCGATCCGGATTCGCTCCGGGCGGCGGCGCTGGCGGCGCGGTTCGAAGCGGGGCGGCATCACTATCCCGGCATCCGCGCAGCCTTGCCCGCCGACTATTTCGCCCGGGTGCGCCCGGCGCTGCTGCCGGTGTTGCGCGACGTGCTTGAGGTGGCGGGTGTCGAGCTGCTCGATGCGAGCTTCTCGATGGTGACGACGCCGGTGGCCGAGCTCGGCGTCGAACAGCGACTGCCGCATGTCGATGCGGTGCAGCCGGGGCGGATCGCGCTGGTCCATTATCTCTCGGACGGCGGAGACGGCACCGCCTTCTTCCGCCACCGCGCGACGGGCTTCGAGACGATCGATACGGCGCGTTCGCCCGGCTATCTCGCCACGCTCAATGCCGAGCTGCGCGCCGATCCGCCGGAAGCTGCCTATCCGTTCGACGACACGGCGCTGTTCGAGCGGATCCAGCATGTCGAGGCGCGCTACAACCGCGCGGTGATCTATCGCAGCGCGCTGCTCCACAGCGGGGCGATCGCGCCGGGGGCAGCGCTGGACAGCGATCCGGCGACGGGCAGGCTGACGGCCACGGCGTTCCTGGCGGCCCAATAGCGTCATCCCGCCCCAAGCCGTCATCCCGCCCCAAGCCGTCATCCCGCCCCAAACCCGTCATCCCGCCCCAAACCCGTCATCCCGGCGAAAGCCGGGATCTCGTGCGGCTCCTGCCCCGCGCCATCGCCTGAGATCCCGGCTTTCGCCGGGATGACGGTGGGTTAGGATGACGGAGCGAGTAAAATTTGCCCGCCATACCGGGGAGGAATGGCGGGCGAGTGGGGTGTTCGGTTGAATGCGGCTCAGCGCTTCTTCTTCTTCGCCGGGGCCGGTTTGGGCGGCTGGACCGCGAGATAGACCGTGCTCCACAGCTGCGCGGCGTTGGACTCGTCGACATCCGCCTTGCCGGCGCCGAAGGCGACGACCTTGTAGCGGCCATTCTCGAACGCCCAGGACCAGAGCTCGGAGCTCTGCGTCGCCCGCGTTGCCTGGATCGCGCGCCACAATTTGGTCTGCGCGGCCTTCAGCACCGCACGGGTGGCGGTGGGCAGGTCGGTGCGGGCGAGCTGGCGTTCCAGCCCGGCGGCGAACAGCGCCTGCTGCCACGACCAGACCACCGCGCCATGATAGGCGGCCGGCGTGAAGCGGTCCTGCACTTCGGTGCTGGCCAGCGCCGGATTGGCGACGAGCAGGCCGATATCGGTCATCAGGCCGGCCGGGAACGGCCGCGCCAGCGCGCCGACATAGGCCTGGAGATCGGCGGGATCGGGATGGCCGAACAGCAGTGCGAAGCCTTCGTCCGAATTGATGATCGGCACGGGCTGGCCGTGATCGTCGAGCGCGATCGCGTGGTAGCGCAGCGCCTGGCCCTTGAGCGCGGCGAGCGCCGGGGCGGCGGGCACTCCGACGCGGGCGGCATAGTCGCGAACCTTGGCAGCGGCTTCCGCGGCCGGGGTCTCGACGGCGAACAGGCCCGGCGCCCGGTCACGCCAGGTCGCGGCCATCGCATGGGCGCGCTCGAACGCGGCGCGATCGACGCGGGTCAGGAAACGATCGAGCAGGCCGGCGCGGAGCAGCTTGTCGGTCGCTTCCAGCGCGGCGGGGATCAGGATCGCATTGACGTCATAGGGGTAGCGGCCGCGGCCGAGCCCTTCCTCGCTGTCGCGCCATTCGCCGGTCAGGCGGCCGGCGCGGATCGCGAGCAGCTTGTTCCAGCGCGGATCCTCGGCGAAGGGCGCGGCATGTTCGAGCACGAAGCGCAGGTTGCGGACGAGCAGCGCGCCGGCCGGCTGGGCAATGCCGGGATGCGCGACGCTCGGCACTTCGCGGGCCAGGAAGCCCTGCGCAGCGGCGCGGTTGGCCGGGTTGAGCAGATATTCGGCGGCGACCGGCGCGAGCATGTAATCGTCGTCGATCATCGCATAATCGAGTGTCGGGGTGTCGCCGCCGGGCTGGCCGTGCTGCTGGTGATCGACCAGCGCGAATTCGGATAGGCCTTCCTCGTGCGCGACATCGCCCTTGTCGTCGAGACGGGCGAGCACTGCGCCCAGGCCGGCTTCCACTGCCGCGCCGCGCAGCGCCGGCATCAGCAGCCGAACCGACATCAGCGTGTCGCGGCCGAAATAGGTATCGAAGCGCCACGAGCCGGCGAGGAACTTCTCGCGGTAGCTCAGGAAGGCGAGGGCGTTGCGCGCTGCGGGATCGGCGGCGGCCTTCGCGTTGAGCAGCTCGGCCTTGCTCAGGCCGGTGAGCGGCGTGTCGCCCGTCGCGGCAACGATGCGCAGGCGGATGCGGCCATCGGCGCCGGCGACGATCTCGCCCTTTTCGATCCGCCCGGAAAGGACCTGGATTTCGAGGCTGTAGCCGGGTGCGCCGTCGACGCGGTCGCGGGCATAGAGGATGCGGTTTCCTTCGGTGCGCATCGGCGCGGCGACTTCGGCGGGGAAGCGGCTGACCGACTGGTAATCGCGCAGGAAGCGGACGTTGGAGAGCACGGCCTGCTTGGGCGCCAGCCGGGGCGCGTCGATCGTCGCGATGCTCTCGATGCCGTGGAGCGGGCGGCCTTTGCTATCGGCGAAGGTGACCGGCCGCGGCGCCTGATCGAGGCGCCAGGTTGCGGGCCGGGCTACGGCGTTGAACCACAGGCCGACGCCGCTGTTGCCGGCGGGGAAGGCGACGAGGATGCGCGGATCGCTGCCGTTGCGCAGCAGCAGATGCGCCGCGACCTTGCCGTCGCGGACGAATGCATTGAGGTTCTGGCCCTCGGTCAGGCTGTAGGCCAGCTCGGGCGCCCTGGTCGCGCGCTTCTGCGCCAGCGCTGCCGTGCTCGTGCCCGCGAGCAGCAGCCCGCTCGCCAGCAGCAACCGCATCGAACCTCGCATCCTCTTACTCCTTCTCGTTGGCGAATATCTATTCTCCCTCTCCCCACCGGGGAGAGGGAAGGAGCCCGCCGCGAAGCGGTGGGAAGGGAGAGGGGCAGTCGCAACCCGCTCCCACTGCCCCTCTCCCTTCCGCCGACTTTGTCGGCTCCCTCCCTCTCCCCGATGGGGAGAGGGACTGTCCAGATGTGGAAAGGGCGCGGCGAACCTTTCAGTTGCCGCGCCCCCCAATTGCGACCCTTGCGGGTTATCAGAACTTGAACGTGACCGAACCGCCATAGGTGGCGCCGACGATGCCGCGGGCATAGAAATAGCCGTCGGTGATCGCCTGCGTCTGGCCCTGGCGGGGGTTACCCTCGGTCAGGCCGATGACGTTGAAGATGTTGTCCGCGTTCACGCTCACCTGCAGCTGCTTGCTGAGGTTGAACGAGGCGCCCACGCTGGTCACGCCGTAGCTCGGCAGCGCCACGCCGTTGCCGGCATCGGCGTAGATCTTGCCGATATACTTGTAGCGGCCATAGATCTCACCGAGACCGTTCGGCAGCTTGAAGCTGGGCGTGATCGTGAACAGGCGCGCCGGGGTGCGCTCGGGGCGGTTGCCCTCGAAGCCCGACTGGTTGGCGCCATTGATCGCCAGGTTGACCAGCTTCGGATCCTGGAACACGCCCTGGAAGTCGATGCTGAAGGCCGGCACCGGGCGGAAGTTCAGGTCGAGCTCGACGCCGTTGGTACGCAGATCGGCGTTGATGTTGCTCTGGACCGACGGGTTCACCGGATCGGCGAAGTTGTAGTTCTGGTTCTTGAAGTTGGTGCGGAACACCGTCGCCGAGCCCGAGAACATCCGGCCCATCTGGGCGCGCACGCCGGCTTCGTACAGCTCGATGCCGGTGATGGCATCGACGTTGTTCATCTGGAAGCCGTTGGCGTAGCGGGCATAGACCGAGAAGTTCGGCGTGATCAGGTAGTTCGCGCCGAAGGTGTAGGCCACCGCCTTCTTGGTCGCCTTGCGCACGGTGTAGGTGCCGTCCCAGGTCGAGCCGACCGTGGTGAGGACGCCTGCCGTACCGGCCGGAACCGCCTGGTTCACCGCTGCGGTGTTTCCGTCCCAAGCCGTCGCGCTGTCCTGCTCCCAGCGCACGCCGGCGTCGAGATGCAGGTCGCCGATCGCGAATTCGTCGTTCACGTACAGAGAGACGCTCGAATCCTTCCGGCTGCGAATACCGGCACCCCAGTCGCCGTACGAGACCAGGCCGTTGTCAGAGAGCGTGCCGATCACTTGGTTCGAGGCGTTGAGCGCCACGATGTCATAGACGTCGCTGTTGGTGCGGACGTCGTTGACGACGCTGGCGGTCGCCGACTGATCCTGGTCGCGCTTGGTGTTGTAGTACATCACGCCGACGGTCAGCGAGTTGGTGAACCCGTTGCCTTCGTAGTTCCAGCGGCCGCCGAGGTTGAAGCCGAAGTCATAGGCATCGATGGCATCGTGGTTGAGCGTGGTGCGCTGCAGGAAGCCGTTGCCGTTCAGCGCGTTGAGCAGGGCCGTCTGGTTCGAGCCGATCACCTGGCCGGTGCGCAGGTTCTTGATGCCGAAGCGCGTGGCGGTCGGATAGGCGGCCTGGCCAGCCGTCAGCAGATCGTTGATCGGCGAGGCCGCGCCCGGCGTCAGATAGTTCACCGCGCTGGTCAGACCGGCATTGCCGGTGCCCGAGCCCGGGAACAGGCCGTTGAAGTCGTAGCTATAGTCGAGATAGCGGCCATGGCCGAACAGCGTGACCGAATCAGAAACCGGCTTCTCGAAATCGAGGCGGGCCTGCCAGGTCTTCGCGACGATGCCGTCGTCATAGTTGAATTCGCGGTAGCCGCTCGAATGCGCGAAGGTCGAAACCGGCACGGCGATGTTCGAGAAGGCGCGGCCGCCGACATTGCCGAACTGCGTGTCGAGGCTGGGAACGCCGGCCGGGTCGCCATCGGTGAAGCGATAGGGCTGGTCGGCGTAGTAGGCGTTCTTCATATCGCCGCCCTTCGCCGACAGGCGCACATAGCCGCCGTCGTCGAACTTGTACTCAAGCGCGCCCTTCAGGCGCCAGCCAGCATAGTCGTTGGTGTTCTTGCGAACGCCCGGGCTCGACTGGATATAGCCGCCGACGCTGAAGGCCAGCTTGTCGGTGATCGGCTGCGAATAATAGCCGTCGGCGCGCTTGAGGCCGTAGTTGTAGCCGGTGAAGCGGACGGCGCCCTCGGGCTGCTCGTGGTTCACGGCCTTCGAGATGAAGTTGATCGTCGCGCCCGCGCCGTTGACGGTGAGCACGCCCGACGAACCGCCCTTGACCGCTTCGAGGCGATCGATGGTCAGGTCCTGATCGAAGAAAAAGTCGGCGCCGCCGCCGCCATAGAGGATCGGCATGCCGTCCTCCTGGAGCTGCACGAAGCGCTGGCCGCCGCCCTGGAGGCCGCGGACCGAATAGTTGTTCGACACCGCGCCGGCGGTCGCTTCGACGAAGATGCCCGGGACCATCTCGAGCATGTCGGCGGTCGAGCGCGGGGCCTTCTGGTCGATCAGGTCGCGATTGGCGAGCGTGATGTCGGCCGAGGCGGTGATCAGCGGGCGGTTCGGCGTGGTCTGGCCGGTGACGACGATCTGGCCCTCATCGGCGGCAGCATCGTCCTGCGCAGCGGGAGCAGCCGCGTCGGTGCTGGTGGTCTGGGCCTGGGCAGCGAGCGGCAGCAGTGCGGCGCTGGCCAACAGCGCGGCGCGAACGCCAGCGCGAACGGAAAGCAACATATATCCTCCCCAACCGAGTTTATGCCGGACTGTCCGGCGGGTTGATCCCGCTCGATTAGTCGCGACGCAGACATAATGAAATCGTTTTCTGCAACTGTCACGCGGAATTTGCCAACCAGTGGTGCGCCGGTGCAACAGATGCGCAAACCAACGGATTCCGGCGGGGTTCCGTGCAAGGCTTCGTCATGCGGGAGAGAGATTTTGACACGGAAAAGCGCGGGAGCGGGCGGGCGAATCGGCCGGCGCAGCCTGATGGCGGGTTCGGCCCAGCTTGCACTGCTCGGTTTGCTGCCGCGGTCGGCATGGGCGGCATCGGCGCGGATCGAAGCGCTGATCGCGCGGATGACTATCGAGGAAAAGGCGGGCCAGCTCAGCTGCTTCAACGACGAGATCCGGCCGGTGGGTGCGGTGTTCAATCCGGTCGTCGATCCGCGCGGTGCCGACACGCTGCTCGCCGAGATCCGTGCGGGGCGGGTCGGCATGCTATTCAATGGCTATGGCGTGGCAGGTGCGCGCAAGGCGCAGGCGGCGGCGCTCAAGAGCCGGCTCGGTATCCCGCTGATCTTCGCCGCGGACGTGATTCATGGTTGCCGCACGATCTTCCCGATCCCGCTAGCCGAGGCGGCGGCGTTCGATCCAGACCTTTCCGAGCGCGCGGCGCGGGCGGTGGCGCAAGAGGCGAACGCCGGTGGGCTGCACTGGACCTTTGCGCCGGTGGTCGATGTTGCGCGCGATCAGCGCTGGGGACGCGTGGCGGAAGGGGCCGGAGAAGACCTGTTGCTCAACCGGCAGCTGGCGGCGGCGCGGGTGCGCGGCTTCCAGGGCAGCGACCTGCGCCGGGGCGATAGCCTGCTCGCCACGCCCAAGCATTTCGCCGGCTATTCGGCGGTGCGCGGCGGCATGGAATATGCGGCGGTCGACATGAGCCTGGCTGAGCTGCGCGAGACCTATCTGCCGCCCTTCGCCGCTGGCTTCGGCGTGGGCGCGCTGGCAACGATCGCGTCGTTCACCGACTTCAACGGCGTGCCGGCCACCGCCAATCGCTGGCTGCTCACCGATGTGCTGCGCGGCGAGCTCAAGTTCGCTGGCGTCTGCGTCTCCGACTATGATGCCGATCGCGAGCTGATCGCGCATGGCGTGGCGGCGGACGAAGCCGATGCGGCGCGGCTGGCGATCCTGGCGGGCATCGACGTCTCGATGCAGAGCGGGCTCTACAACAAGCATCTCCCGGCGCTGGTCGCGTCGGGCAAGGTGCCGATGGCACGGGTTGACGAGGCGGTGCGGCGGGTGCTGGCGCTCAAGGAGGCGCTGGGGTTGTTCGACGATCCGTTTCGGTCGCTCGATGTTGCAGCGGAGAAGAAGCGAACCGCCACCCCGGCGATCAAGGCAGTGGCGCGTGAGGTAGCGACACGCTCGATCGTACTGCTGCGGAACCGGGATGCGCTGTTGCCCCTGCCGCGCAAGGGCAAGAAGATCGCGCTGCTAGGCCCGTTCGGCACGGACAAGGCCAATCTAAATGGACCTTGGTCCTTCGCCGGCGACGCGAAGGATGGCATCGATCTCGCCACCGGGATTCGCGACTTGCTCACCGATCCGTCGGCGCTCGCGGTGGAGGCGGGGAGCGGGATCCACGATCCGCTGGCGGATGGGGTCGAGCGTGCGGTGGCGGCAGCGAAGGCGGCCGATGTCGTGCTGCTTGCGATCGGCGAGGCGGGCGACATGTCGGGTGAGGGCAATAGCCGGACAGATATCACTGTGCCGGCGGCGCAGCAGGCGCTGGCCGAGGCTGTTGCGGCGACGGGCAAGCCGGTGGTCGTGCTCCTCCGCCATGGCCGGGCGCTGGCACTGGAAGGCGCGGTGCGCGATGCGTCGGCGATCCTGTGCACCTGGTTCCTGGGCGAGCAGACCGGCTCCGCCGTTGCCGATGTGCTGTTCGGCGTGCGCGAGCCGACCGGCCGTTTGCCGGTGAGCTTTCCGCTCGCCACTGGGCAGCAGCCCTGGTCATACGACCGGCGCAGCACCGGCCGGCCGGCGGGCGATGCCGATCCGATGGAGCCCGGCCGCAGCCATTGGCGCGACGCTCCGGATCGCGCGCTGTTCCCGTTCGGCAGCGGGCAGGGATATGCACGCTTCACGCTTTTTGGCCTGGAGCTGCCTGGCCGCGTGGCGGCGGGGCAAGCGGTGGAGATACGCGTCACCGTGGCCAACACCAGCACCTGGCGGGGTGAGGCGTTCGTTCGTGTCGACATCCATGACCGTGTCGCCAGCCGCACCAGACCCGTGCGGCAGATGAAGGCCTATGCCCGCGCCACGCTCGATCCGGGCGAGGCGCGGGTGGTGACGCTTTCCATCCCGTACCAGGAACTAGCGCTGGTCGCGGTGGACGGCCAGTGGCGCGTCGAGCCCGGCATGTTCGATCTTTGGGTCGATGCCGGGGGCGAGGTGCTCCACGGAGCGTTCGAGGCAGTTTGACGCAAGCGTTGAAATGCATTGCATGATCTGCTTGGCTAGCCGCCACAAAGACGGAGAGGAACCCGAATGAAGCGCGCAGCCTGGGCGGTGCCCGCCCTGATCACCAGCTACGCCCTGCTCGGGCTGCTGATGAACAGCGTCGGCACGGTGATTCTCCAGTCGATCGCGCATTACGGCGTGACCAAGCCGCAGGCAGCGACGCTGGAAGCGTGCAAGGACCTTTCGGTGGTCGTCGCATCCTTTCTGTTCGCGACCCATTTGCCGCGCTTCGGCTTTCGTCGCGCGCAGATCGGGGTGATGCTCGCTGTATCCGTGGGCGCAGTGGCGATCAGCTTCGCCAACAGCTTCTGGGCGATGCAGCTGTTCTTCGTGCTCGTCGGGCTGTGCTTCGGCATCGCCAAGGTGGCGACCTATTCCTCGATCGGCCTCGTCCGGCCCGATCCCGCCCGCCACGCGAGCCTGACGTCGCTGATCGAAGGCGTCTTCATGGTCGGCATCCTGGCCGGCATCTGGCTGTTCGGCTGGTTCATCGGCCAGGACACGAGCGGGCAGGGCTGGCTGGGCGTCTATCGGGTGATCGCCGTGCTGGCGGTGCTGGCGGCGATCCTGTGGTGGTTCGCCGATCTCGACGAAAGCGCCGCGCAAGCGGGGCAGGGCGAGCAGACCGCCGGTTATCGCGACGCGCTGGCGCTGCTCGTGCTGCCCTCGACCATCGCCTTCCTCACTGCGATTTTCCTCTACGTGCTGATCGAGCAGGGCGTCGGCACCTGGCTGCCGACCTTCAACAACCAGGTGCTGCATTTGCCGGGCGCGATGAGCGTGCAGGCATCGAGCATCTTCATCGCCGCGCTGGCGGTGGGCAGGCTGAGCGCGAGCGGGCTGGTCGCCCGGCTCGGCTGGCTCAAGCTGCTGCTCGGCTGCCTCGGCCTGATCGCGGCCCTGGTGCTGCTCACCCTGCCGACGACGCAGGGGCTGCAGCCCCGGGCGGAGATGGGCTGGTTCGACGCGCCGATCGCCGCGTACATCTTCCCGCTGATCGGCGTGTTCATGGCGCCGATCTACCCGATCGTATCCTCGGTGGTGCTGAGCGCGCTGCCGCGCGAGCGGCATGCGGCAATGGTGGGGCTGATGGTGATCTTCTCGGCGCTGGGTGGCACGATCGGATCGTTCATCACCGGCTTCACCTTCGATCGCTTCTCGGGCCAGACCGCCTTCTACCTGGTACTGGTGCCGCTCGTCCTGATCGCTCTGGCGCTGGTCCGGCTCGAGCGGCTGACGCGGAAATAGGCACGAATTTCCCCTGGCAGTTCCCCGGCGAAAGCCGGGGGCCAGGGTTTCTCTTCCACGCCGCTTGTGGCCCTGGGCCCCGGCTTTCGCCGGGGAACAGTTGTGCGGTACCCAAGAAGATGGCTCCCCGGCGAGGGCCGGGCCAGACAAGCGGCCCGATACGGGGCCCTTGCCGGGGAACCAAGTCCGTCATCCCCGGGGTGAAGGGGAGGGGCTGACGGGAGGGAGTGGTCAGGCCGCGTAGTCGGCCAATTCGAAATCGGCGATCGCCGGGATGATCCAGTCCGCGTCGGGCAGCGCAGCGCGCGTGCCGACGCCCAGCGCGCGCATGCCGGCGGCATGGATCGCCTCGACGCCGGCAGGGGCGTCCTCGACACCCAGCATCTCGGCAGGGGCGGCGCCCAACGCATCGGCGGCGGCGAGGAAGATATCCGGCGCGGGCTTGCCGGCGGCAAGGCTGGCGGGATCGATCACCGTGTCGAACAGATCGGCGACCTCCATCCGCGCGATCAGCAGCGGGGCGTTGCGGCTGGCCGAGGCGAGCGCGATGCCGAGGCCGGCGGCGCGGCACTGCTCGAGCGCCGCGCGGGCGCCCGGGAACAGGTCGCCCGGGCCGAAATGGGCGATCTCTTCGAGATACCAGTCGTTCTTCTGCGCGGCGAGGCGCAGGCGCTCGGCTTCGCCGAAGCCGGACCGGTCGCCGAGGATCAGCGCAAGGCTGCCCATGCGGTCGACGCCCTTGAGGGATTCGTTCGCTTCCTCGTCGAACGGGATATGAAGCGTGTCTGCGAGCTTTTTCCACGCGCGATAATGCGCGCGGGCGGTGTCGGTGAGCACCCCGTCGAGATCGAAGGCGACGCCCTTCAGCATCCCGCCAGCGCCCCGATCCAGCTTTCGCCGGCGGCGAGGCGGATTTCCTGGTCGTGATGGCCGATCACGATCGCCGGACCCGAAACGGCGCGATAGGTGACCTGATCGCCCGCCACCTCGACGCGGACCAGCGTGCCGCGCCAGTTGAGGCCGAAGGCATAGCCGCCCCAGGCGGCCGGGCGGGTGGGGCGGAAGCGGAGCTGCGGGCCATGGGGACGCAAACCCGCAAACCCCCAGACTAGTGCCAGCCACGAGCCGGCGAGCGCCGCCATATGCACGCCGTGGCCGGTGTTGCCGTGGCGATCGTCGATATCGACCAGGCTGGTCTCGCCGAAGAACTTCAGCGCCTGATCGGCATGGCCGACTTCGTTCGCCAGGATCGCGAAGGTGGAGGCGGACAGGGTGGAATCGTGCGTGGTGATCGGCTCGTAATGATCGAACACCCGGCGCTTGCGCTCGAGCGAGACGTCCTCGCCGCCCAGCACCATGGCGAGCACCAGATCGGCCTGCTTCGAGACCTGATGCCGGTAGAGCGTCATCGGGTGATAGTGGAGCAGCAGCGGGAACTCGGCGGCGGGCGTGCCCGCCACGTCCCAGCGCGGCTTGTCGAGGAAGCTGGCATCCTGCGCGTCCAGATCGCGCGCCGCGTCATAGGGCAGGTGCATCGCATCAGCGGCACGCGTGAATTCGGCGAGCTCGGCGGCGTCCAGCGCCATCTCGCCGGCGAGCCCGGCCCAGGCCTGGGGTGCAAGCTCGGCGACGCGGGCGGCGGCGGCGACGGCGAGGCGCAGATGCTTTTGCGCCATCCGGTTGGTGTACCAATTATCGTCGACCAGCACGGTGTACTCGTCCGGGCCGGTCACGCCGCGCAGATGGAACTGGCCGTCCGCCCAGTCGCCCAGCGCCAGCCAGATCCGCGCGGTCTCGACCAGCATGCGCGCGCCATGCTCGACCAGGAAATCCTCGTCGCCGGTGGCATCGACATAGGCGCCGATCGCGAAGGCGACCGCGGCGTTGATGTGATACTGGGCCGAGCCGCTGGGATAATGGGCGGAGCATTCGCGGCCCTCGATCGTGCGCCAGGCAAAGAGCGCGCCCTTGCGATGATCGAGCGCGCGGGCATTGGCGAAGGCCGCATCGAGCGTGTTGGCGCGATAGACGAGCATCGCGCGGGCGATGTCGGGCGCCAGCACCGAGAGCACCGGCAGCATGAACGCTTCGGTGTCCCAGAAATAATGGCCCTCATAGCCTTCGCCGGTCAGGCCCTTGGCGGCGGCGCTCGAGCGGCCGTCGCGGCCCGCCGAAGCGAAGAGGTGGAAGAGGTTGGCGCGCAGCGTCGCGGCGAGGCGCGGCTCGCCGGCGATGGCGAGATCGGCAGCGGCCCAGAAGGTCTCGAGCAGCCCGGCCTGCGCGGCGGCGACGGCACCGAAGCCGGCGGCAAGCGCGGAATCGGCAAGCGCGGCGGCCTGTTCGGCCAGGATATCGGACGGGTTGCGGCCGGCGGCATAGCCGGTGGCGACCAGCAGCCAGCCGTCTTCGTCGCGGCTGCGCTGGACGGCGCCGACGCCGATGCCGCTGCCGGGCAGGCGCTCGACCACGCAGTCCGGCTCGGCCCGCTCGGTCTCGAAGCCGCGCGAGGCGAGGTTCACGCCGATGCGCGGATCGTCGGACTGGCCGGCGGCACTGGGGGCAGGGGCGAGGCGGGGATGAAGCGTGACGCCGGCTTCGCCTTCGATCTCGGCCTGGAGCCGGCGCAGCAGCAGCGTGTTGCCGCACAGCGGCACGAGCCGCTCGGTGCGGATGCGCAGGCTGCGGCCGTCCGCCAGCGTCCAAAGCGTTTCGCGGCCGAGGATGCCGGTGCGCAAGTCGAGCGTGCGGCGAGTCGCCGATTTCAGTGAGGTGAAATCGATTGCTTTGCCGTCCAGGCGGACTTCCAGCCCCAGCGCTTCGGCCACCGGCACGCGCGAATCGGAGCTGGCGGCGAAGCCCTTGAGCTTCTCGTGATAATGAATCGGCGCCTGTTCATAGGCATGGGCAAGGAAAGTCGTCGCCTGAGCGCGCTCCTCAAGGGCGCCGCGCACCCCGATGGCACCGTTGGAGAGCGCGAGAATCGTCGCGGCCCAGCCCTCGCGCGCCGGATCGTCGCCGATCACTTCGAGCGACCAGCCATCCTCCGCGAAAAGCACGCCATCGTCCGCGCCGTTCAGTACTCGAGCCAACACCCGCTCCCCAACTCTTATGGAAAGTTGCGTTACAGGCTCTTTGATATCGTTTTCAAGGATAAAGGATGGGATAGGGGTTCCGGTTTCGTAATCCCCGCGAAGGCGGGGATCTATTATCGCTGGGTTTGGTGGGACTCACCGCCGTCAGCCGCAATGGATCCCCGCCTTCGCGGGGATGACGATGCAGGCGGAGATCAGGTATCGCGAACGACGATCTCGGTAGGGAGCGTCGTCGAGCGGGCGCGGCCGCCATCGACCTGCTGCATCAGCTTCTCGACGAGCAGCGCGCCGGCCACGTCGGTCTTCTGGTTGATCGTGGTGATCGCCGGGCTGAAATGGGCCGCGGGCGGGATGTTGTTGTAGCCGACCAGCGAGTAATCGCGCGGTGCGGCGAGCCCGCGCTCCTTGAACGCGCCCGTCACTGCCATCGCTGCCGTGTCGGAGAAGGCGAAGACCGCATCGGGCTGGCGGCCGGCGGCGAGATAGGCGGTCACCGTGTCTGCGGTGGCGTTGAACGCCATCGAGGCGATCGGCAGGAAATCGACGGTGACGTCGGCATGATCCTGGGCGATCGCGCACAGGCCCTCGTAGCGCAGGCGCAGCTCCTCGTGGCGAATGTCGCCGACGAACAGCCAGCGCTTGCGTCCGGCATGCAGGAAGTGGCGGCCGGCGAGCTCGCCGCCGAGGAAATTGTCGCTGCCGATCGCACAATAGCCCGCATCCGGCGCGACGGCGCCCCATACCACCAGCGGCACGTCGGCGCGGCCGAGCTCGCGCAGCATCGCGTCGCGCGTGCCCTGGCCGAGCACGATGAACCCGTCGGCGCCGCGCGCCTGGTAGAAATCGCGGAAGGCGCGGACGTCCTCCAGCCCCGGCGGGGAGAGGAGGAGATCCTGATTGCGGATCGACAGCGCCTCGGACACGCCGGCGAGCAGCTCGAAGATGAAGGGATCGCCGATCGCGCCATGCCGGTGCGAGCCGAAATCGAGCATCACCGCGACAGTGTTGGTGCGGGTATGGCGCAGCTTGGCGGCGTTGCGGTTGACCGCATAGCCATGCGCCTGCGCCACCGCCATCACCCGTTCGCGCGTTTCCTCGGTCACCAGCGGGCTGCCGTTGAGGACGCGCGACACGGTGGGGGTGGAAACCTGGGCCAGGCGGGCGATGTCCTGCATGGTGAGCCGGGCGCCCGGCTTGGCGGGCCGTTCCTTGGTGGAGGCGGTCTTCTTCGTCATCGCCAGCCTTATGGCGGACAATCGCGCGGCATCAAACCTTACGAGCGACCCTTGCAAATATTGCAAATCGCCGGCGCGGGCTCGCCGTGGCGCAGTCCTGGCGCGTCAGGCGTCGCGATCCCGCTTCGCTCCGGCGGGGTCGACCGCGGGGATCCGCGAGAGCTGGGTCAGGAGCAGCGGGATATTGTCGGTGATGAAGGTATCGACCGGCTCTTCCCAGCAGGCGCGCAGATTCTGCGCCACCAGCGCCCGGGCGCCGGAGCGAGGGTGCTCGCCCCGTTGTCCATCCTTCGTGTCGACAGGCATTTCCACCCCGAAATAGAGGAAGCCAGCCCGTGCCGGGGGGGGGGGGAGGGCACGGAGCTGGCTTCTGGGAGGGAGAACGCCGCGGTCCTGGCCCGGTTCCGCCGAATGCGGTGAACCGAGCGAAGAATATGCGGCTCAGGCGAGCGCCAGGTACAGCGTGATGGTCAGCAGCGATGCGAGCGTGGAGACCAGCACGACGCGCGCGGTGATGCCGGCCTCGCGGCCATAGAATTCCGCAACCATGAAGGGGCCGGTGCCGGTCGGCAGCGCCGCGAGCAGCACGGCAGCGGCAGCGAGCGGCGGCGCGAGGTGGAAGAGCTGGGTCGCCAGCAGCCAGGTGACCAGCGGCTGGAGCAGCAGCTTCATCGCGGCCAGCAGCGCCACCGTGCCTACCGGGGCGGGGCCGCCGTCGCGCTTCTCGGCGATGAACAGGCCCAGCGCGACCAGCGCGCAGGGCGAGGCGGCGCCGCCGAGCAGCGTCAGGAACTTGTCCACCGGTTCGGGCACCGGGATGCCGAAGGCGAGGAAAAGCGCGCCGAGCGCGGGGGCCACGAGCAGCGGGTTGGTGCCGAGCGCGCGCGCGACGCTGGCCGCCATCCGTGCGGGATGGCGCTCGGTCTGGATGCCGATCTCGATCAGCAGCAGCGCGAAGCCGAACAGCACGCACACGGTGAGGATCGAGGCGATCAGCGTGGGGGTCTGCGCGGCGGGGCCGAGCACGGCGGCGGTCAGGGGGAAGCCGATAAAGGCGGTATTGGCATAGCCGGCATTGAGCCCGTCAACCGCGGCATCGGCGAGGTGCCGGCCGCCGCGCAGCCGCAGCAGCACCGTCAGCACGAGCACGATCCCCGCGCCCAGCCCGAACGCGGCGATGAAGCCGGGCTGCCAGATCGCGCCCCACCGCGCCTTGGCGACGATGTCGAACAGCAGCGCCGGCAGCGCGAGAAAGACGACGAAGCGGTTGAGCTCGCGGGTGGCGTGCGGCCCGAGCATGCCGGTGCGCCGCGCGCCCCAGCCGGCGGCGATCAGCGCGAATATCGGCAGCACGATGAGGAGGATCGAAAGCATCTGGCCTGGGCAGGCGGAAGGGAAGCCGCCCGCCTAGGCGCTTCGCGCGGCACGCACCAATGCGAATTGGCGCACCGGCGATTGTTCAGACGGCAATCGTGGTCCGGATGCTGCGCAACTAGAGCGCGACGCCGAGCCCGCGGCCGATCGCCCGCACCCGGCCGATCAGCGGCGAGATCAGACGGTCCGGGTCGTTGGCGGGCAGGTGGACGCTGTCGGGCAGCACGGCCATCGCCTGGCGCAGCGTCACCGCGCCCTGGCGCAGCGCCGGCCGGGCGACGAGCCACCAGAGCCGGGCATGCTCGCCATCGACTTCGATCCGCTCCTGCGGCGTGAGCGGCGTGCGCGCGACATGATCGGCATGGAGCGCGGCGAGGATGCGCGAGAGCTGGCCGAGGATCAGCAGATCGGGCACCGGCTCGCGCGCCATGAAATAGCGGACGACGAGTTCGGCGTTGGCCTGGGCCTCGTCTTCGCCGAACACCGGCAGATAGCGCTCGGCGAGCACCCGCGCGGCGCTGGCGGCCATCATCTCGGCGAACTTTTTCGACGCGCCGCCGGGATGGCAGCGATAGAGAAGCTGGGCCTCGTCGAGCCGGGCGATCTGCCCGAAGCGGCTGAGCCGGTGATAGAGGTCGAAATCCTCGGCATAGCGGACCTGGGGCCGCTCGAACGGCGAGAGCAGCCGGGCGGCGTCGGCGCGGAACATGACGGTGGACCAGACCAGCGGATTCTGGGTGAGCAGCAGCCAGTCGATCACCGCGGGCGTGAGCGCGTGGTCGCCGGGCCAGGGAGTGACCTGGCCGTTCTCGAGCAGCTCGGCGGCGGTGGCGACGAGCACGGTGCCGGGATTGGCATCGAGATGCGCCACCTGCGCGGCAAAGCGGCCGGGCTTGCACAGGTCGTCCTGGTCGAGCCCGGCAATGTAGCGGCCGCGCGCCGCGGCAAAGGCCTGGTTGCGGGCAAGGACGGGGCCGCCATTCTGCTCGGCGTGGAGCACGGTGATGCGCGGATCGGTGAGCCTCGCTAGCAGGGCGCGGGTGTCGTCGGTCGAGCAATCGTCGACGATCACCAGCTCCCAGTCGGTGAAGTCCTGCGCGAGGACGCTGTCGATGGTCGCGCCGATCCACGCCGCGCCGTTATAGGCCGGCATGATAACGCTGACCGTCGGCGCGCTCATGCGGCGAGGCTCACGGCGTGGCCGAGCAGCTGGTCGACGATGAGCTGGCCGACATCGTTCTGCCACTGCCACAGCCCGTTGGCCTTGCCCTTGAAGCTCTTCTCGCCGCCGAGACGGCCCTCAGGCACGAAACCCGCGGCGAGGCCGATGCCATAGGCGCCGGGCAGCGGATGGCCTTCGGCATCGGTGACGCGGCAGAGTTGGTCGGCAAGGCGCGGGCGCCCCGGGGCATGCGCGGCCAGTGCGATGCGTTCGCCCTCGGCATCGAACAGCGGGAGCGCGTAGGGGCGATAGCCGAGCGCGGCGACCACCACGTCCGCCTCGGCGAGGATGCGGCTGGTCTCGGGGTCCGGGCCGGCGATCTGGTGGAGCTGTACGCGTGGATCGGGGGTACGGCCGCCGACGCGGAGCATGCGCAGCACCAGTTCGCGCGCCTCGAGCCGGAAGCCGGCCAGGCGATAGACGAAGCCCGAGAGCGAGCAGATGTCGTCGGGGCCGAAATCGGTGAAGCCATCGGCATGCGCGGCTTCGGCCGAGGGATACCAGGGGCGCAGCGCCTCGCGGTGGAGCAGGCTAAGGCTCTCGGCGCCGAACGGGATGTCCGACTTGAGCAGGAGGACCGCCGAGGCGATCGCGGACGTGGAGGCGCCGATGATCGCGATCCGGGGCGCGCGGGTGTGGGCGATGCGCGCGCGCAGGCGTTCCATGCCGCCGGTGCGCAGCATGTCGTCGCACAGCATCAGCCGATCGCCGACCTGATCGGCCAGCGGCGTGCCGGCGACCGGGGCCGCGGCGATGTCGCTTCCCGACTGATAGCCGCCGGTGGCGACGACGATGTTCTCGGAGAGCAGCTCGCGCTCCTTGCCGGTGGCGAGGTCGCGGATCCGGGTCTGCCACAGCCCGGCTGCGGTGCGGCGGGAATCGAGTACTTCGTGGCGGGTGAGGACGCTGCCGCCCGCCTCGGTGACCACGGCGCCGACGCGCTGGCCCATCGCCTCGAGGAACGCGCCGGTGCGGTGGAGCGGTACGCCGAGCTTGCCGATATAGCCGGCGATCTCCTTCGCCGCGGGATGCTCCATCAGTGCGGCGATGCCGGGCTCGGGATTGTCCTTCACGGCGCTGAGGAAGGTCTCGGCCGTGCTGTCCGAGGTGATCGCGTAGTTGGCCAGCTGGCCGGCGCCGAGGCTGGCGTCGCGCTCGACCACGGCGAGGCCGGCGGCCAGCTCGCGCAGCTTGCCCTTCTTGCTCGCCGAGATGAGGAAGGCGACCCCCGCGGGGCCGCCGCCGATCAGGACGGTGGAAAGGACTTTGGGCTGCGGCGCGGGCGCGACGATCCGCGGCTTGCGCAGCGCGGCGTGGAGCGCGTCACAGATGGTGGCGACGTCGCGCGCGTCCATCGTGTCGGTGATCGGGAGCGAGAGCATCCGCTTCGACAGGTCGTCTGCCACCGGCGTGGTGCCGGTGATGCAGGTTTCGCGAAAATAGGGCTGCTCGCCGATATGCGGGCTGAAATAATGGCCCGAACCGATGCCCTGCTCGGCGAGGCTGGCCATCACCGCGGTACGATCGGCGCTTTCAGCCAGCAGCATCGGCATGAACTGCGCGACCTGGCGCCGGGCATGGCTGTGCTGGAAGGTGACCGAATCCCCCAACGTCTCGCGATAGACGCGGTCGAGCGCGGCGCGGTGACCGGCTACCGCTTCGATATCGTCGAGCTTGGCGCGAGCCATCAGGCCGAGCAGCTCGGGCAGCTTGGCGTTGATGCCTTCCTGGGTGGCGGTACGCGGGGCGCCGAAGCCGAAATTCTGCATGCGGCGGAGCACCTGGATACGGTTCTCGTCCGCGGAGTAGATCAAGCCGCCCTCGGCCGTGGCGAAGGTTTTGGTCGCGTGCATCGAGAAGACGCAGGTGGCGCGCGATCCGGTGCCGAAGCCGCGGCCGGCGGCATCGAGGCTGCCGAGCGACGCGGCGGCGTCGACGACCAGGCCGACATTGTAGCGGTCGGCAAGTGCCTGATAGGCGGCCAGGTCGATGCCGCAGCCGAACGTGTCATAGGGCACGATCACGGCGACTTCGGCGCCGTGACGGATAAGCGCTTCCTCCATGGCGGCAACCGAGGCGGTCCAGTCTCGCGGATCGCTGTCGACCAGGATCGGGGTCAGGCCGGCCCAGATCGCGGCATGGGCAGTCGCGGCGAAGGTGAAGGCGGGGACGAGGGCATAGCGGCCGGGGCGGCCGGTACGGGCTTCCTTGATGGCGAGCAGCAGGCCCAGCGTGGCGTTGGACACGGCCAGGGCAAAGCCTTCGCCGCCGAAGAGCTCGGCGACGGCGCGGCCTTCCATGTCGCGGACGATGGGACCGCCATTGCTGAAATAGCCGCTGGCCTCCAATGCCCGCAGCTCGTCACTCATCTCGCTCAGCCGCGGCGGGCGCGGCGCAATCAGCGGCAGTCTAAGCATGTCCCCGGCAAACCCCACACAGTAATCGCGGGAAGTTAGCCGAGCGTCTCCTAATATTGCGTAAGGGACCGCTTGAGCGAGATCAATTCCCGGTCGAGCGCCTGAAGGAACGCCGAGCGATCCGCGGACGAAAAGGGCCTGGGGCCGCCGATCTGGTCGCCGCCGGCGCGCAGATCCGCCATGATCGCCCGGGTGGCGATTGCCGCGCCGATGGAGTTCATCGTGAACGGCTTGCCATTGGGCGCCAGCACCCGGGCACCCGCCTTGAGCGCGCGGTCGGCCAGCAGGATGTCGGCCGTGATCACCACCGTGTCGCTGCCTGCCGCCTCGGCGATCCAGTCATCGGCGGCGTCGAACCCGTCGCTGACTACCTGGCGGCTGACCAGCGGATGCTGGGGCACGCGCAGCCACGAATTGCTGACGATCACCACCGGCACCTCGTGCCGCCACGCCACTTTATAGACCTCGTCCTTCACCGGGCAGGCATCGGCGTCGACGAGGACCCTCACCGCGGCGCGTGACCCCGCGGCGGACCCTTGCGGTGCGGCTTGGCCTGGTAGTTCGGGCGGTTGGGGCCGTTAGGGCCATTGCGCTGCGGGCGGGCACCCTGGACCGGCGCATCGGACTGCTCGAAGCGCACGTCCTCCTCACCCTCGGCACTGCGCGCCACGGCGGCCATGAACTTGCCGGCCAGCCCGCGCGGGATCTGGAACGCAGTCTCGTTCGGCCCGATGCGGATCGCGCCGACTTCGTTCTTGGTGATGTGGCCACGACGGCAGATCAGCGGCAGGATCCAGCGCGGATCGGCATTTTGCCGGCGACCGATGTCCATGCGGAACCACACGACATCGTCGAAGCCCGGGCGGTGCTGCCCGGCCTGGCGCTCCTCGCGCTTGTCCGAATGGCTGCGCTCGCTGAGCTCTTCCGGGGCAGGTAGCGCAGCGCGGTGCGCACGGACGAGCGCTGCGGCGATCTCTGCCGGAGTGCGCTCGGCGAGCAGGCGCTCGGCGATGGCGGCGTCTTCCTCGTCGGTCTCCACGGGCGTGAGCAGCGTGGTGATCAGCCGCTCGCGATCCTGCTCGCGGATCGCCTCGGCGCTGGGCACGTCGACCCATTCGACCGGGATGCGCGCACCCTTGAGCATCATCTCGACGCGGCGGCGGCGCTGATAGGGGACGATCAGGACCGCGGTGCCCTTCTTGCCGGCGCGGCCGGTGCGGCCCGAGCGGTGCTGCAGCGTCTCGGCATCGCGCGGCAGCTCGACATGGACGACGAGCGTGAGCGTCGGCAGGTCGATGCCGCGGGCGGCGACGTCGGTGGCGACGCAGACGCGGGCGCGCTGGTCGCGCAGCGCCTGGAGCGCGTGGTTGCGCTCGTTCTGGCTATGCTCGCCCGACAGCGCCACGGCAGAGAAGCCGCGCTCGACCAGCGTGGCGTGGAGGTGGCGGACATTGTCACGGGTCGCGCAGAACAGGATCGCCGTCTCCGCCTCGTGGAAGCGCAGCAGGTTGATCACCGCATGCTCGATATCCGAGGGGGCGACGGTCATCGCCTGGTAGCTGATGTCGCCATGCCCGCGGTCCTCGCCGACCGTCGAGATGCGCAGCGCGTCCTGCTGGTAGCGCTTGGCCAGGGCCACGATCGGCTTGGGCATCGTCGCCGAGAAAAGCAGCGTGCGGCGGGTTTCCGGCGTCGCGTCGAGGATCGCCTCGAGATCGTCGCGGAAGCCCATGTCGAGCATCTCATCGGCCTCGTCGAGGACGATGGCACGCAGCGCCGAAAGGTCGAGCGCGCCACGCTCGAGATGGTCGCGCAGGCGGCCCGGAGTACCGACGACGATATGCGCGCCGAAGTTGAGCTGCCGGCGCTCCTTCGAGGCGTCCATGCCGCCGACGCAGGTCGCGATACGCGCACCGGTGGGGCCGTAGAGCCAGATCAGCTCGCGGCTGACCTGGAGCGCAAGCTCGCGGGTGGGGGCGATGATCAGCGCGTGCGGCTCGCGGGTGGGCACGACGCGGCCATCCTCGCCGAGCAGCTCGGGATGCATCGCCAGGCCGAACGCGACGGTCTTGCCCGAGCCGGTCTGGGCCGAGACGATGAGATCGCGGCCGGCAGCTTCCGGGGCGATGACGGCGGCCTGCACGGCCGTGGGCGCAGCATAGCCACGCGATGCGAGCGCTTCGGCGAGAAGCGCAGGGAGTTCAGCAAATGACATGAGACCCCGCACATGGGCTCGTGGGAGCGCTACCGCAAGGGAAAAGAGGGTTGCGCGCGCAGGACGTGGCTTTGTGTCGTTCAACCGGCAGGTTGAGCAATTAAATGGCCGATTTCGGCGGTTTTCGGTTGCCAGCTGTAAATTCCTTACAGCGAAAACATTGACTCCGTTGACTTGGCCCCACGTGCGCGGGGCGCGGCAAGGGGTGGTGGAGTCGGCTCGAGGCTGCATCCGACAGGGTAGATCAGACGAAATCCTACATTGCCATGGAAAAGGTGATCCTTGCCGGCCGGGCGAGCCGATGTCAGGCTCGACGTCATGGGATCCCGTCTTCATTTCGTCGGCAGTGGCGTTGGTATTGCTGCACTATTTGCGTGCTTCCCGGCATTCGCCCAGGCCGCGGCGACCGAACCTCCGCGTTGTGCGACCGGGCATAGAGGCGCGGATTGCCTCGCCGCGTTCGCCGTCGATCTCGATGGGGATCAGGAGCTTGACCAGGTGAGCCTGGCGGTCGACCCGAGAATGGGCCTCTACTATGTGGTGGTCTATACGCATTCGGGCCGGCAGCTCTGGCCGTTCGCGGGAAGCTTCGACCGCAAGACCGATCATGTCATGCTGACCGCACGTTCGGGCGGTGGGGATCTCCGCTGTCGCCACTGGGCGGCGAGGAAATGGTGCGGCTATCCGGTGGTGACGCATGATCTTCCCCGCACCGTGCTGTACCTGTCGGACAGCAAGCGCGGCGACTTCGTGCTCTATATCCCGCAGCCCTATGGCCATGACTTCAACGCCGACGGAATCTTCAGGATCATGCCCGCGCTGGACGGGCCGATGCGGGACATGCCCTAGTCCGTCCGCCACCCCGGCTTCGAGCCGGTGTGGCGGAAGGAGCCGAGGTTCAGGCCAGAAGCGCCTTCACGCCGTCGGTGAGGCTGGTGGTCGGGTGACCGATCAGCTTCGAAAGCGCATGGCCGTCGTCGAACAGCGCGCCGTCGGCGATATCGGCGTCCCAGCCGGCGAGCATCCCGGCGACCGGGGCGGGGAGGCCGGCCCCGGCGAGCGCAGCGGCATAATCGGCGACAGAGAGATTGCGATAGGGAATGGTGCGGCCCGCCTGGCGCGAGACCTCGGCGGCGAGATCGGCGAGGGTAAAGGCGGTGTCGCCGGCCAGCTCATAGGTCTTGCCGTCATGCCCCGTATCGGTGAGCACCGCCACCGCGGCATCGGCATAGTCGGCGCGAGTGGCGGCGGCGATGCGGCCGTCGCCGGCGGCACCGATCAGCGCGCCGTGTGCGAGCGCGGCCTGCACGCCGCTGGCATAATTTTCGATATACCAGCCGTTGCGCAGGATCGTGTGGGGGATGCCGGAGGCGGCGAGCGCGCGCTCGGTTTCGAGATGCTCGGTGGCGAGGCTGAGCGCGCTGCTGTCGGCGCGCAGCAGGCTGGTATAGGCGATGCGGGCGACGCCGGCCTGCTTCGCGGCGGCGATTACCGCCCGGTGCTGCGGCACGCGCTTGCCGACTTCGCTGCCCGAGATCAGCAGCAGCGTATCGATGCCGGCGAGCGCGGCGGCATCGGGCGCGTCATAGTCGAAGGCGCGGACTGCGACGCCGAGATCGGACGCCCTTTCCGGGCTGCGGGCGAGCGCGACGATCTGGCCGGCGGGCAGCCTGGCCTTGAGCTTGGCGATGACGATGCGGCCGAGCTGGCCGGTGGCTCCGGTGATGGCGATGGTCATGGGTCCGTTCCTCTTGATGGGTGACGGACGCCCAGATATTGGCCTTGCTTACTATTCGTAAGTACATACATTGAAGTAAGTATGGAAAAAACTTCGAACGTCCCTGGCGAGCCCTTTTCGACCCGCGTGCGCCGAGGCGCGCTGCTCGAGCGCAACTGCCCGTCGCGCGAGGTGCTGAAGCACATCTCCAGCCAATGGGGGGTGCTGATCCTGATCGTGCTGGAGGGCGGCACGCACCGGTTCAGCGAACTGCGCCGCAAGGTGGACGGAGTGAGCGAGCGGATGCTGGCGCAGACACTGCAATGGCTGGAGGGCGACGGGTTGGTCGAGCGGATCGCCTATCCGGTGGTGCCGCCGCATGTGGAATACAGCCTGACGCCGATCGGGCGCGAGGCGGCGGGGCATATCCGCGCGCTTGCCGACTGGATCGAAGTGCGGTTGCCCGACATTTGCGACGCGCAGGCAGCACGGCTGGCGGCGGAATAGGTTTCAGGGCCGGGACTGCGCCTGCCGCAAACCCCGCCGAGCGGAGTGGGGGCGCCGCATCGCGACGCCCCCCGGCCGGGATCAGAAGCTGGCCCATTCCTCGCTGGCTACGGTCTTGGCCGTCGGCCGGGCAGCGGCGAGCGGCTTGACCGGCGAGACATAGCCGCGCGGCTTTTGCGGGCGCGACGGCACATTGGTGCGCGCGGCGGCGCCGACGTCGAACTTCGCAGCCTGCTCGCCCAGCGCGGCGACTTCGCCGGTGAGGTTGCGCGCGGCGGCCGAAGTCTGCTCGACCATTGCGGCATTCTGCTGGGTCGACTGGTCCATCGTGCCGATCGCGGCGCTGATCTGGGTGATCGCAGTCGCCTGGGCCTGGTTGTCGCCGGCCATCTGCCCGAGCAGCGCATGGACCTCGCCGACATCGCCCGAGATATTGGCGAGCGCGCCGTCGACCTTCTGCACCATCTCCACCGCCGCGACGATGTCGGTCTGGGTAGCGGTCAGCTGATCGCGGGCGCGGCCGGCTTCCTCCTCGGCACGCATGGCGAGCGCGCTGACCAGGTCCGCGACGACCGCGAAGCCGCGGCCTGCTTCGCCGGCGCGACCGGCTTCCACCGCGGCGTTCATCGCGAGAACGCGCGTCTGGAAGGCGATCTTGTCGAGGCCCTCGATCACGCTGTCGATGCCCTTGGCGCTATCGCTGACGCGGGTCATCGCCTGCACCGCCTCTTCGGCGATCGAGCGGCCGCCTTCGACCGTGGCGATGGCGCCATCGGCGCGCTCGACGGTGCGGCTGGCAGCCTCGGCAGTGGCCTTGAGACGGCCATCCATCTGCGCGACGGCGGCCGAGGTCTCTTCCAGGCTCGCGGCATTGGCTTCGGTGCGGCGGGCCAGGTCTTCCGAGGCCTGGGCGATCTCGCCCGAGCCGGTCTGGATCGTCGCCGCCGATTCCATCACCGAGCCGATCAGCCCGCGCAGGCTGACCATCGCTTCGTTGAAATTGGCCTTGAGACCGGCATAGCCGGCGGGGAAGCCAGTGCCGATATCGGCGGTGAGGTCGCCGGCGGTCAGCCGCTCGAGGCTGGTGCCGAGAAGCGTCACTGCGACCGACTGTTCCTCGGCCTGCTTGGCCTGCTCGACTGCGTTGTCCCGGAAGGTGAGCATCGCCTTGGTCATGCGGCCGACGCAATCCTCATAGTCGGTGAACTGGATCGCGCTGGTGAGGTCGCCGGCGGCGAGACCCTCCATGCGGACGACGGTGCCGACATAGGGATCGGCGATCGCGCTGCGAAAGCGGACGCACTGGATCGCGGCGCCGGCGATCAGCACCGCCACCACGGGCAGCGCGATCATCGTGGGCGCGAGCAGCGCGACGAGCGCGACCAGCGTCATGACACCCATCAGCGAGCTGAAGGCAACGAGCAGTTTGAGACGTATCGGGGCCTTGGCCTGGAACCAATGCATAGGAATCCTCCTGCGTGGCTCCAGCGAGATGCATCCCCGTGAAGCCTGTGTGGACGCACGGCAACGCAGGAAGCGGCACCGGCTTCCCCTTTGTAGAAGACACGCGGCGGAAACATTCGAAATTACGTAAATTACAATACGGGGTTCTACGGTAGGAATAGGGTCAATTCGGACCGAAATATCGCATTTTACGCTACGGAAACCGCGAACATTACAAATTTTTTAGAGACGATGCGCGGGCGCTATACGGCCTGTCCGGCGGCCCGTCCGCTCGCCCATGCCCATTGGAAATTATAGCCGCCGAGCCAGCCGGTGACGTCCACCGCCTCGCCGATCGCGTAGAGGCCGGGCAGCTTGCGCGCTTCCATGGTCTGCGAGCTCAATTCGGCGGTGCTGATCCCGCCGACGGTGACTTCGGCCTTGGCATAGCCTTCGGTGCCGTTGGGCGCGAAGCGCCAGTCGGCGAGGGCGCGGGCGGCATCCTCGAGCCTGCGGTCGGGGGTGTTGGCGAGCTCGGTGGGGAGGGCGAGCTTCTCGGCCAGCGCGTCGGCCAGGCGATCGGGGAGGGCTTCGCCGAGCAGCTTGCGCAGCGTGACGCGGGGCCGGGCACGCTTGGCGGCGAGCAGCCAGCCGGGCTCGGCATTGGGCAGGAAATCGATCGCGATGCTCTCGCCGTGGCGCCAATAGCTCGAGACCTGGAGGATCGCCGGGCCCGAAAGGCCGCGATGGGTGAACAGCGCCGCCTCGCGGAACGCCGCCTTGCCGGCGCGCGCGGTCACTTCGGTCGAGACGCCGGAAAGCTCGCGGAACAGCGCTTCCTCGCCGCTCAGGGTGAGCGGGACGAGGGCGGGGCGGGGCTCGACCACCTTGAGCCCGAACTGGCGGGCAAGCTCATAGGCGAAGCCGGTGGCGCCCATTTTGGGGATCGAGGGGCCGCCGGTGGCGATCACCAGCGCCGGGGCCTCGGCGACGCGCTTGCCACAGGTGATGCGGAAACGGGCATCGCCGTGCTCGACCCGGGGCGCATCGCCGAGCCAGATCTCGACGCCGCCCCGCGCGCACTCGTCGAGCAGCATGTCGACGATCTGGCGGGCAGAGCCGTCGCAGAAGAGCTGGCCGAGCGTCTTCTCGTGCCAGGCGATGCGGTGGCGCTCGACCAGGTCGAGGAAATCCTGCGCGGTGTAGCGGCCGAGCGCGGACTTCATGAAATGCGGGTTCTGCGAGAGGTAGCGATCCGGCGCGGTGCCGATATTGGTGAAGTTGCAGCGCCCGCCGCCCGAGATCAGGATCTTCTTGCCCGGCGCATCGGCATGATCGACCAGCAGCACGCGCCTGCCGCGCTGGCCGGCGGTGAGCGCGCACATCAGCCCCGCGGCGCCGGCTCCCAAGATGATCGCGTCATACATTGCGGCGGGCCTAGCAGTTGTTCAGGCTGCGGCAAGCGGTGGTGCGGGATCGTTGCACAACTGGAAGGAGAATAGGGGATGCACTTCCCGATTGTCGCGGCGCTGCTCGCCGCATCCGTTGCCCAGGACGATCCGTTCTGCGCCGACATCAGCCGCCTTTCGGCGGCGGCCGGCGAGGAGAAGCCGTTCGAAAGCCTCTATCAGGCGAAGTTCGTGCCGCGACTGCTGAACAGCTGCCAGCGCGGGGTGGGCTATTTCTGCCACCGGAGCCTGTTGCCGCCGGAGATCACCTACGAGACGATGGCAACGCGGATCGCGGCGTGCCTGCCCGGCGCAGTCAAGGCGATGCCGGCGCAGCAATGGCCCGGCATCCGGCGCGTGACCGTAACCGGCGGGGGGCTGTTCTTCGATATCGAGGAGACCGGCAGCGACCGCGCCCATGTCGGGCGCATCCTCCACATCGAGATCCGCTCCGAGAAGCAGCCCCGGCCCGAACACTGGTATCAGTGAAGCTTGGCGATGCTGAGCCCGTCGAGCTTGGCGCGCTCCTTCACCGATTCCTCGCTGCGGGTAAGCGCCTTTGCGATCGCCCGCAGTGCCATGCCCTTCTTGGCGAGCGTATGGAGCTTCTGGATCTCGTCGGCGCGCCAGGGCTGGCGGTGACGCTCGAACTTCTCGGCCATCGGTATCTCCTCAAAGCAAAAGGGCGGGCCCCGATCGGGAACCCGCCCTTCGCGTTTTCAGCGGCGGGGCACGGGGCCCCGGGCCGGCTTACTTGACGTGCTTCGCGATGTGCTTGTTCATCTCGAACATCGTCACCTTGTCGGCGCCGAAGATCGGCTTGAGCGTCGCGTCCGCGAGGATCTCGCGCTTGTTCGCCGGGTTCTGGAGATTGTTCTTCTTGATGTAGTCCCACATCTTCGAAACGATCTCGCTGCGCGGCAGCGGCGCAGAGCCCGTGATCTTGGCCAGCTCTGCGGAAGGGGTCACCGGCTTGGCGATGCCGCCGCGTGCTTTGGTCTCGGCCATAAAGTCTTCTCCTGTTCCTGCCCTTGGACGGGGCTATGCCTTCGTGGGCGCTAGCGGCTTGTGCGAACCCTCCGCCGCCTGTCACGCCTACGATGTACCGTGGTGAGGGCGTTACTCCTCACCTGACAACCCTTTGATCGTGCCAAATCGCGTCTGTCTAGAGAGCAGATGCGCCGAGACGCCCTCTGAGAGCGACATTTTGGGGATAAGTGGGGTTAAACGGCCGGTAGGAGAGGGGAAAAGGCCGTGCTAAGAGGGATTTTCTCGGCAAATGGGGAGAGCGGGATGCGCGTTGTGGTGGTCGGCGGGTTGCTGATTCTGGCGGGTTGCGGCGGCAGCGGTACGACGGGAACCAACTATTCCGACCCGCCGCCGATGGCCGAAATCGTCGCCACGCCCAGCCCGAAGGCGACCGAGACGCCCGAGCCGACGCCGACGCCCGACCATGTCGAGACGACGGTGATCGAGCCGAATAGTGCAGCTTCGGTACCCGACAACGCGAACTGAGGTGGACAAGCCTGCGCGGGCGCGTCTAAGGGGTGCCCAACATGACGACCCGCGCGCTTCTTGGTCTGCGACTTATCCGCCCTTAGGGGCCGGACGCGCACGCGCACGCCCCTAAGGGCAACTTCACCGTCGAACCGAAGTCTCCAGCCGAGAGAGAGCTGTCATGTTGCGCGATCCCAGTTCCAAATACCGTCCCTTTCCCCAGGTGAACCTGCCCGGCCGGCAATGGCCGAGCCGCACCATCACCAAGGCGCCCCGCTGGCTGTCGACCGACATGCGCGACGGCAACCAGGCGCTGATCGACCCGATGGACGCCGAGAAGAAGACCCGCTTCTTCGAGCTGCTCTGCAAGGTGGGGCTGAAGGAAATCGAAGTCGGCTTCCCGAGCGCAGGCGCCACCGAATTCGACTTCATCTCGGGCCTGGTCCAGCAGGACAAGATCCCCGACGACGTGATCGTCCAGGTGCTCACCCAGTCGCGCCAGGACCTGATCGAGACCAGTTTCCAGTCCTTGAAGGGCGCGAAGAAGGCGATCGTCCACCTCTACAATGCCGTCTCGCCGGCCTGGCGCCGCATCGTGTTCGGCATGAGCCGCGAGGAGATCAAGGCGATCGCGGTTGCCGGCGCCAAGGTGCTGCGCGACGAGGCCGCCAAGCAGCCCGACACCGACTGGCATTTCGAATATAGCCCCGAGACCTTCTCGACCGCCGAGCTCGATTTCTCGATCGAGGTCTGCGAGGCGGTGATGGACATCCTGCGGCCGACCACCGACAAGCCGCTGATCCTCAACCTGCCGGCGACGGTGGAGGCGGCAACGCCGAACATCTATGCCGACCAGATCGAGTGGTTCTGCCGCAACATCCGCAGCCGCGAGACGGTGGTGATCAGCCTGCACACGCACAACGACCGCGGCACCGGCGTCGCCGCGTCGGAGCTGGGGCTGCTCGCCGGCGCCGACCGCGTCGAGGGCTGCCTGTTCGGAAACGGCGAGCGTACGGGCAATGTCGACCTGGTGACACTCGCCCTCAACATGTACACGCAAGGTGTTGATCCGGAGCTGGATTTCTCGAACATCGACGAGGTGATCCAGACGGTGGAATATTGCAACGCGCTGCCCGTCCACCCGCGCCATCCCTATGCCGGCGATCTGGTGTTCACTGCCTTTTCGGGCAGCCACCAGGACGCGATCAAGAAGGGCTTCGCGGCGCAGGAAGCGCGCAACGACGATTTCTGGGACGTGCCCTATCTGCCGATCGACCCCAAGGACCTGGGCCGCGACTACGAGGCGGTGATCCGCGTCAACTCGCAATCGGGCAAGGGCGGCGTCGCCTGGGTGCTCGAGCAGGACAAGGGCCTGAAGCTGCCCAAGCGCATGCAGGCCGATTTCTCGCGCCATGTGCAGGCGCTGGCCGACGAGACCAGCCGCGAACTCAACGCCGCCGACATCTGGGGCCGCTTCGAGCAGATCTATCTGCCGGGCGAGAAGGATCGCTTCGTGCTCGAGGATTATGAAGAGAGCGGCGCGGCTGGGCAGCGCGTGTTCGTCGGCCGCATCGCGGTGGACGGCGAGACCCAGTCGATCTCCGGGCGCGGCAACGGCCTGATCTCGGGCGTGATCGACGCGCTTGCCGGCACCACCGGGCCGAACCTCGACGTGGTCGACTATAGCGAGCATGCGATCGGCCATGGTGCCGATGCGCAGGCAGCCGCCTATGTCGAATGCCGCACCGCGGACGGGCGCACCGTGTTCGGCGTGGGCATCGACGCCGACATCGCGACGGCCTCGGTACGCGCCGTGCTCAGCGCGGCCAACCGGGCCTGAAGCCGCTCCCATCATGTCGGCCGGGCTGAAATCCGGGCGACATGATGGCATATCACGGGCGCGGGATCGTTATCGGGAGCCTGTTGCATGCATGAACCTTCGGCCGCGTCGCCCTTTGCGGACGAAGACGATGGCCTGCCGGTGCCGCGCCGCTATTTCGCGGCGGCGGCGATCTGGCTGGCGATCACCATGGCGGTGCTCGACGGCGCGATCGCCAACATCGCGCTGCCGACCATCGCCGGGCAGCTGGGCGCACCCCCCGCAGTCGCGGTGTGGGTGATCAACGCCTATCAGCTGGCCATAACCGTGCTGCTGCTGCCGCTGGCGGCGATGGGCGACCGGATCGGGCATGCGAAGGTCTATCTGCCCGCGCTCGGCCTGTTCATTATCGGCTCGCTGGCCTGCGCGCTGTCGCACAGCCTGGACATGCTGATCGCTGCGCGGGTGGTGCAGGGGATGGGCGCGGCCGGGATCATGAGCATGAACGCGGCGCTGGTCCGCGCGACCTATCCCTCGGCGATGCTGGGACGGGGCATGGGCTATAACGCGATGGTGCTGTCCGCTTCGGCGGCGGCGGGGCCGACGATCGCGTCGCTGATCCTGAGCGTGGCGAGCTGGCCCTGGCTGTTCGCGATCAACGTGCCGTTCGGCATCGCCGCGATCCTGATCGGCCGGCGCTATCTGCCGCAGGCTCCCGGGCACGGCCGCAAGCCCGACTTCGTTGCCGCCGCGCTCAGCGCCGGCATGCTCGGCGGGATCATCTATGGCGGGGAATCGCTGGCCCGCGAAGGCGCGACCTCGGGCCTCGTGCTGCTGGTCCTTGGCGTGGTGCTCGGCATCGTGCTGGTCCGGCGCGAATGGCGCCGGCCGGCGCCGCTGGTGCCGATCGACCTGCTGCGCATCCCGATCTTCGGACTGTCGATCGCGACCTCGATCACGTCCTTCTCGGCGCAGATGCTCGCTTTCGTCACCATGCCGTTCCTGCTGCAGAAGGTGCTGGGGTACAGCGTGGTCGCGTCGGGATTGCTGATGACGCCCTGGCCGCTCGCGGTCGGCTGCGTCGCGCCGTTCGCCGGGCGGCTGGCCGATCGCTATTCGGCCGGGCTGCTGGGCGGCATCGGGCTGGGGCTGTTCGCGAGCGGGCTGCTCTCCCTGGCGCTGCTCGGCCAGCACCCCTCGGTATTCGACATCGTCTGGCGGATGGCGCTGTGCGGCGCGGGCTTCGGACTGTTCCAGTCGCCGAACAACCGCGCGATGATCGGCGCCGCGCCGCGGGAGCGCTCGGGCGCGGCCGGGGGCATGCTCGCCACGGCGCGGCTGCTCGGCCAGACCATCGGCGCCGCCGCGGTCGCCTATGGCTTCCACGCGTTCGGGCTGGGATCGAGCGCGACGCTGCTGGGCGGGGCGGCCGCCGCCGCTGCGCTCGCCGCGTGCATCAGCCTGTTGCGCACCCGCGTGCCGAGCCCGGCGACCCGGCGCGCCGCGGCGATCATGGACCCACCCTGAGGCTCAGCGGCTGGGATCGATCAGGAACTTCTCGCCGGTCGCCTTCTTCGCATAGGCGGAGACCACTTCCGGATCGAGCGCCTGGGCGAGCGAGATCGTCCTGTTGTAGTGGCTGGCGAAGGTGGTGGTCAGCTCGGCGGCGACGCGGGCGCGCAGGCGCATCGCGCCTTCCATGCCGAGCTTCATCAGGAAGGGCGTGACCAGGAAGCCGCTGACGCCCCAGGCCAGGCCATAGCCGCGATCGAGCTCCATCGGCGACGTATCGAGCATGCCATAGACATAGACCTGCTTCCAGGTCGCCGAGCCATAGCGGCTAAAGGCGGTGGCGGTGCGGTTGATCGCGTCTTCCATCGCGTGGAGGATCGTGTTGACGATCCGCCCGCCGCCGATCGCGTCGAAGGCGAGGGTGGCGCCGGTCTCGGCGATCGCATCGGTGAGCTTCTCGCGAAAATCGGGGGCGCTGCTGTCGACAATGTATTTCGCGCCGATCTCACGCAGGATCGCGGCCTGCGCATCGCTGCGCACGATGTTCACCAGCGGCACGCCATCGGCGATGCAGATGCGGTTGAGCATCTGGCCGAGGTTCGAGGCGGCGGCGGTGTGGATCAGCGCCTTGTGCCCCTCCATCCTGAGCGTCTCGACCATCGAGAGCGAAGTCAGCGGATTGACGAACATCGAGGCGCCGTCGGCGGCGCTGGCATGATCGGGCAGCGGAATGACGTCGCGCGCGGCGATCCTGCGATACTGGGCGTACATCGAGCCGCCGAGCATGCCGACCTTCTTGCCGAGCAGCCCGGCGACATTGGCGCCGGCTTCCACCACGGTGCCGGCACCTTCGTTGCCGACGGTCATCGACTGATCGAGCCGCGCCTTCATCGCGCGCAGGCCAGCCGGCGAGACGGCGGCGGTGAGGGTGGGGCGATCGGGCGTGCCGCCGGCGGCCAGGGTCGCCAGGTCGGCGGGGCCGAGCAGCAGGCCGAGATCCGAAGGGTTGATCGGCGAGGCCTCGACCCGGACGATCACTTCGTCCGGCCCGGGCGCAGCGAGCGTCACCGGCTCGAGGGCGAGGGTGAGCTTGCCGTCGCTCGAAATCGTCGAGCGTAGTTCGAGGCTGGTGCGCGGCTCTGCCATGGCGACTCTCCTGAGGATCTTTCCCGCGGTGATATCGCGCTTCGCCGCGAGGTCCAGCGCCCGTGCACAGGATCGGGAAAATCGGCAGGCGATAAGGCTGGTGTTAACGCCTTTCGGCCCAGACACTTGCCATTCGGGGGTAGGGTAATTGTTCGTCAGCCTGACAGCAGTGCATGCGTGCGTCTTCGCGACGCTGGCCTTGCTCGTTGGTGCGATCCGGATCGGCATGCGCAACGAGTCCGCTTTCTCGTGGATCGTCGCGGCGCTGCTCTGCGGCACCACCGAGATGCTGGTGCTCGCGCTGGCGCGGCACGGGCAGAGCGAGCTGATCGCTGCGATGCTGCTCGTTCCCCCAGCCTATCTCTGCTTCAGCCAGGCAGTGCGCATCTCGGTGGGTGGCCGGCAGCAATGGCGGCTGATCGGGGCGAGCGTGGCGCTGGTCGGCTGCGCGCTGGTGCTGCGCGCGGTGGGCGCGCCCTTCGTGGTGATGACCATTCCGTTCCAGCTCGGCTGCGCGCTGGCGCTTGGCGACGGGATCCTGCACCTGGCGCGGCGGCCCAAGGGTGTGGTCGATCGCGCGCTGCTCTTCTGCCTGGCAGTGATCGCCGGCGTGTTCCTGGTCCGCATCCCGCTCTATCCGGCGCTGTTCGGCGTGCATGTCGCCTATGCGACGATCATGCCGAGCATGTTCGAGCGCAGCCTGCTGCTCGTCTCGGCGCTGCTGACCCCGCCTTCGATCTTCCTGCTGCTCGCCAAGATCATCGGCGGCGTCATCGCGCAATATCGCCTGCGCTCCGAGCGTGACCATCTGACCGGCGTGCTCAACCGCCAGACCTTCGAGGCGGCGGTGCGGGCCGAGCCGCTGCGCGGCGGCGCGGTGATCTACAGCGACATCGACAAGTTCAAGCGGATCAACGATCGCTACGGCCATCATATCGGCGACGAAGTGATCCGCCAGTTCGCGGACATCCTGGCCGGGACCGGCTTCCGGGTGGGGCGGCTGGGCGGCGAGGAGTTCGCGTTGTTCCTGCCCGGCAACAGCGCGGCGGACGCCGCCGGGCTCGCCGAGGTGCTGCGCATGCATTTCCACAACTGCACCCACGAAGCGATGGCGCCCGACCACCGGCTGAGCGCGAGCTTCGGCGTGGCCGACTATGCGCCCGGCGAGCCGCCCGCCGAGGCGCTGATCCGCGCCGACGTCGCGCTCTACCGCGCCAAGGGCGAGGGGCGGAACCGGGTGGCGATATTCCACGCCTGGGGGATGATGCCGGTGGTGCAGGAGCCGCCGCGCGCCGCGGCCTAGCGTTCGCGCACGATCTCGCAGCCGATCCGCGCGTCGGGGTAGATGTCGAGCTTCATCGAGCGGACGGTGACGCGAACCACCCGAGCATCTTCCAGCGCCAGCGCGGCAACCTGTTCGCACAGGGTTTCCTGCAGCTCGAAATGGCGCGATTCCACCAGCTTGTGGATGCCGGTTCGCAGGAAATCGTAATCGACGACGGCGCCGATCCGGTCCTCGGGCGGGGTGTCGTAACGGCAGGTCATGGCGACGTGGAGCGTCACCCGCTGGGGGGCGGCGCGCTCCTCGGGGTGGATGCCCAGGCCCATCACCACCTCGAGCCCGTCGAGCAGGATCGTGTATTCAGCCATGCGGGCGCTCCCGGCCTTCGAACATCACGTCACCCTCGCGCTGCAGGAAGCGCTGGCCGCAATCGACGAAGATGTTCTGACCGGTGATGCTGGGCGTGACGAGCAGCATCTCGACCGCAGCGGCGATGTCCGCCAGCGCAACCGGGCGCTGGAGCAGGTTCTGCCGGGCATGCTCGGCGAACTCCTCGGCTGTCTGGTCGAGGCTGGGGAGGGTGAGGCCGGGCGAGACGGCGTTGACGCGGATGCGCGGGGCAAGACCGCGGGCGAGCAGCTCGGTCGCGGTGGCGAGCGCGGCCTTGCTCAGCGTGTAGGTGAGGAAATCCGGGTTGAGGTTGGCGAGCTTCTGGTCGAGCAGATTGACCACCGCGCCGGAAACAAGGTCGTCCTGCGCCGCCAGCGCCGAGGCAAGCGCGACGGGCGCGCCGCAATTGACGCGCATGTGGCGGTCGAGCAGCGCGAAATCGGTGAGCGGCAGCGCGTCCCAGGCGAATTGCGAGGCGTTGTTGACCAGCCCCTCGATCGGGCCGCCAAGCCCTTCGCGCGCCGCCTCGATCAGCGCGGGGGCGGTGGCAGCGTCGGCCAGCTCGCCGCTCACCACACAGGCGGTGCCGCCTTCCGCCGCGATCTGCGCGCGGAGCGCCCCGGCCTCATCGGCGATGTTGTGATGATGGTGGATCGCCACCTGGTGGCCGCGCAGCGCCAGGCGCCGGGCGATGCCCGCGCCGATGCGACGCGCGCCGCCGGTGACGAGAACCCGCATCAATAACCCATCAGCTTGAGCACTTCCTGGCGGCTGCGCTCGTCGTCGCGGAACACGCCCATCATGCGGCTGGTGACCATGCCGACGCCGGGGGTGCGGACGCCGCGCGCGGTCATGCAGCCATGCGTCGCCTCGATCACCACCGCGACGCCCTGGGGACGCAGCTTTTCCCAGATGCAGTCCGCCACCTGGGCCGTGAGCCGCTCCTGCACCTGGAGGCGGCTGGCGAAACCGTGGAGGACGCGGGCGAGCTTCGAGATGCCAACCACCCGATCCTTGGGCAGATAGGCGATCGATGCCTTGCCGGTGATCGGCGCCATGTGATGCTCGCAGTGCGACTGGAAGGGGATGCCGTTGAGCAGGACGATATCGTCATAGCCGCCGACTTCCTCGAACACCCGGTTGAGGTGATGCGCAGGATCTTCGTCATAGCCCTGGCAATATTCCTTCCAGGCGCGGGCGACGCGGGCAGGCGTATCGAGCAGTCCTTCGCGCTCGGGATCATCGCCGGCCCAGCGGATCAGCGTACGGATCGCCTCGGAGACTTCGTTGGGAACCGGAATCTTGGGCGACGGAGCGACGATGTCGCCATCTTCGGGGCCGTCGTGATCATGCACCATTTTAGTCTCTTCCTCGCCGCTTCCGGGCTTTACGCTACGGCATCTGCACTTCTGGCAGAAACCGGGTGTGGCTATACTGTATCTACCCCGGGGAAAATGGCCGGAAACCGTGGGGTTCCGCCCCTTATCCCCGTTGACGGGCTGAAAAATGCAGCGTTAGTTTCGCTGGCGATTAATGCAACGCCGTGACCGGTAGCAAGCCGGCTGGCGCTCCAGAGGAGGGGATCACCCGATGAAGAAGTTCGAGCTGCTCGCGGCTACTGCGGTCACGCTGTTCCTGGCGACGCCTGCCCTTGCGCAGCAGACCGCACCGACGCCGACCCCGGCACCTGCCGCGGAAGACCAGGAATATCAGTCCGCCAACGAGATCGTCGTCACCGCGACCCGCCGTAACGAGACGGTGCAGGACGTGCCGATCGCGATCACCGCCATCGGCGCCGCCGAGCTGCAGAATTCGGGCGTCGACAATATCCGCGACCTCGAGCAGCTTGCCCCGTCGATCCAGAGCTCGACCGGCCAGTCTTCGGCTTCCGGCACCACCGTCTATCTTCGCGGCATCACCACCGCCGGCGACAATCCCGGCTTCGAGCCGGCGGTCGGCGTGTTCATCGACGGCGTGTTCCGCGCCCGCGCCGGTGTCGCGGTCTCCGAGCTCCCCGAGCTGGAGCGCGTCGAAGTGCTGCGCGGCCCGCAGGGCACGCTGTTCGGCCGCAACACCTCCGCCGGCGCGTTGAGCATCTACACCGCGCTGCCGCAGTTCGAGACGCATGGCTATGTCGAGGGCAGCTACGGCAACTACAACGCCTATGGCATCCGCGGCGCGATCACCGGCCCGGTGAGCCAGGAGCTCGCGCTGCGCCTCGACGGCAGCTACCGGAAGCGCGACGGCTATATCAAGGACGCCAATAGCGACCGTCGCTTCAACGACGTCGACCGCTGGGCACTGCGCGGCCAGGCGCTGCTCGACAAGGGCGACGTGACTTTCCGCCTGATCGCCGACTATTCCCAGACCGACGAGCAGTGCTGCGCCACCGTCTCGGTCGTCCGCGGCGCGATGGCGCAGGTGATCAACGGCATCGCCGCCTCGCAGGGCCGCGTGGGCATCTATACCGGCCCGCCCAGCGACCGCATCCAGGCCGTCTCACCCAATCGCGAATATGGCGAGAAGGTGAAGGACTGGGGCATCTCGGGCGAGCTCAACTGGGATCTGGGCGACATCAAGCTCACCTCGATCACTGCCTATCGCGACTGGCGCGCGCTGCGTAGCCAGGACATCGACTTCTCGGGCATCGATCGCGCCTATCGCGACGGCTACAAGACCCAGCTCAAGGACTTCACCCAGGAAGTGCGCTTCCAGGGCTCGGCGTTCGGCGGCGTGCTCGACTGGCTGGTCGGCGGTTTCTACCTGCACGAGCAGAATGACCTGACCGACACGGTCCGGATCGGCAATGACGGCAATCGCTACGTCGACTCGGTGTTCAACGCGCTGGCGGGCCCGTCCTTCGGCGGGTCGGTCCAGTTCTACGGCTCGCTCGGCGCCTCGGTGCCGACGCCGGGCGCGGTGTTCCTGAACCCGGCGGTGCCGAACAGCCTGGCTGCGCTGCAGTCGGTCTATGGCGCCACGCTGGCGCCGCTGGTCGGCTGCTTCCGCGCCCAGGCAGGCACGGCGCCGTCGAGCCTGTGCGTGATCCCGGGCTATCCGTCGACCGCAATCCCGGGCCTCGCCGCGCTTGCCGCCTCGCCGCTGCCCGGCGCCACTGCGGGCCAGGGCAACAACAACGACCAGTTCGGCGTGAAGACCGATGCCTTCGCGCTGTTCACCCACAACATCGTCAACATCAGCGACAATTTCTCGCTGACGCTGGGCGCGCGCTGGAACCACGAGCGCAAGGCGCTGAACGCCTCGATCAACAACAACACCGGCAGCTGTACCTTCTTCAACCAGGTGCGTGCGGGCAACGCGGCGGCGACCGCCTATGCCAATGTGCTGCGCCAGCTCGGCATCTTCAACAACCTGTTCCTGCTGAGCTGCAACCCGGCGATCAACAGCGAGTTCAACGGCAATTACAGCGACAGCTTCACCGATGACGAGATCACCGGCACCGTGAAGCTGGCCTACAAGCTGTCGAACAAGCTGCTGGTCTATGGAAGCTATGACCATGGCTATAAGTCGGGCGGCTACAATCTCGATCAGGCGACCTTCGATTCGGTGCTGCTCGGCGGCAACGGCGCCCAGGGCAGCGACCTGCGCTTCGGCGCGGAGACCAACGACGCGTTCGAAATCGGCACCAAGTTCAGCCCGAACCGCGCCTTCTCGCTGAACATCGCGGCCTTCTACATGAACTTCTACGGCCTGCAGTCGCTGGTGTTCTCGGGCAACAACTTCGTCGTCCAGAATGTCGACAAGAGCATCTCGAAGGGCGTCGAGATCGAATCGACGATCCGGCCGTCCAAGGACCTGACCTTCCAGCTCGGCTACAGCTATATCGACGCGCAGTACGCCAAGTCGAACGACTTCACCGGCACGCCGCTGCAGGGCCAGGAAGGCCGCCAGTTCCAGAACCAGCCGAAGCACACGGTGACCGGCGCGGTGACCTGGGAGCCGCAGGTCTCGAGCGGGCTCAAGGGCCTGATCCACCTCGACTTCCGCTACAACAGCGAAGTCGACATCCCGTCGAGCAACCCCGACCCGGTGACCGGCCACACGGCGATCCGCAACGAGGGCTATGCGCTGGTCAACGGCGCGATCGGCCTGCAGTCGAACAATGGCAAGATTCGCGGCGAGGTGTTCGTCGAGAACCTCACCAACACCTTCTACTTCATCTCGGGCTTCGCCGTGCCGGAGCAGACCGGCAACTATAACGGCTATCCGGGCTATCCGCGCTTCTATGGCGCGCGGGTGCGCTTCGGGTTCTGATCCGCGAGCCCTCGGGCCGGGAAACAGGCGCTCCGGGCAACCGGGGCGCCTTTTTCGTTCTTAGGGTGGACGCACGATTTTCCCCGGCGAAGGCCGGGGCCCAGACTTGGAGTCTGAAACGTGGAACTCAGGGGCTTCGTCTACATCATGGCCAGCGGGCGGAACGGCACGCTCTACGTTGGGGCAACGAGCGAGCTCGCAAAGCGAGCTTGGGAGCATCGCAATGGCGTCGTAGACGGCTTCACCAAGAAATACGGATGCAAGCTGCTCGTCTGGTATCTGGCGTTCGAGAGCCTTGAAGCAGCACGGCTTCGCGAGAAGCAGATGAAGGGTTGGAAGCGGCTCTGGAAATTGCGTGAGATCGAGACACTGAACCCGGATTGGGAAGATCTCTATGACCGCATTGCGCTGCCTTAGATTTCAAGTCTGGGCCCCGGCCTTCGGCGGGGAGAAAGGCTGGCTAACCTCCTGCAATTAATCCCCGAACAGTGCGTCGATCGGGCTCTTCGGCAGGAACCACAGCACGGCGACCAGCGCCGCGCAGGCGAGGCCTGCCCAGGGCGAGGCGAAGGTGAGGGCAATGCCGCCGGCATAGATGGCGGAGGCGACGGCGCCCTTGCGCAAGGTACGGTGGTGATAGGCCTGCGCAGCCTCGTCCTGGCGGCCGGTGCGGCGGATCACCGACTGGAGCCACACATAGGCGAAGCTCGGCAGCATCATCACGCACATATAGACGAGCGCCGCGTCATGGCTGAAATGCTGCTCGCCCAGATAGGCGGTGGCGAAGGGCACCAGCGAGAGCGTGAAGAGCAGGGCGATGTTCGACCAGAGCAGATCGTTGGTGATCCGCGTGGCATGGGCGAACATCCGGTGGTGGTTCACCCAGTAGATCGCGACATAGGCATAGCTGAGCACATAGGCGGTGAAGACCGGCCACAGCGCCCACAGATGCGCGAGGCCATGCTCTTCGGGCGCCTTCATCTCGAGCACCATGATCGTGATGATGATCGCGATCACGCCGTCGGAGAACGCCTCCACCCGGTTGACGCCGCCACGGCCTTCGCTCTCGCTGTCACTCATCCTGTTTCCCCCTCGCGCCGTGTCCGGCAGGTGCTGTCCTTTTGCCGGGAACGCGCGCGAGGGGAAAGGGCATGCTTATTGCGCGGCGAAGGCCGCGTTGATCTCGAGTGCGACCTCGTCGGAGACGAAGGGGACATACTTGTCCATGCCGAAGTCGCTGCGCTTGATCGTAGTGGTCGCGGCGAAGCCGAAGTTGAGCTTCTTGCTCATCGGGTTCTCGCCGGCGCCGACGAATTTGGTGTCGAGCACCACCGGGCGGGTGACGCCGTGCAGCGTGAGGTTGCCGGTGATCTTGGCGGTGGTGCCGGTGACGGCCACGCCGGTCGAGACGAAGCGGATGGTCGGGTACTTGGCGGCGTCGAAGAAGTCGGCAGTGCCGAGATGCTCGTCGAGCGCCTTGACCGTGGTGACGATGCCCGAGGCGGGGATGGTCACGTCGAGCCTGGCATCGGCGGGCTTCTTCGGATCGATGGCGAGCGTGCCGGTGGCGCCGCCGGCCTGGCCGGTGAACTTGCTGAAGCCGAAGTGATCGACGGTGTAGCTGACCTGGGTATGGCCGCCGTCGACGGCATAGGTGCCGGCGGCGATGCGGGCGGGATCGGGCTGGCCGGGAAGCTCCGCGGCCTGCTGGGCGGCGAAGGCGGCGAGCGGGGTTGCGGCGAGCAGGGCGACGGCGAGGATGACGCGCATGGGAACTCCTTGTGGGGGAAGGTCCGTGCGTTGTGGCGGGGGCGGCTCACGGACGAAATCCCGAAGCCGGCAACCCAGCGTTTCCGAAAAGGCCCGGTTTCCAAGCCTGTCGAGCCGCAAGCTCAGACGATGGCGACACGATTGCCGGGCAGGGGGCGTGGGTCTAGAATTGGCGGGTCGCCACGATGGAGGCAGCGATGCACGTCCCGCCCGGCTTCACCAGGCTATTCCCCTATCTCTTCGTCGAGGGTGCGCGCGCCTATCTCGCGTTCCTGGTCGATGGGCTGGGCGGCGAGATCCTTGGCGTGCACGACCGCCCGGACGGGCTGGTGGCCAATGCCCAGGTCCGCTTCGGCGACACCATAATCATGGTGAGCGAGGCAGGGGAGGGGCGCACGGCGACGCGCGGCACCTATTATCTCTATGTCGAGGACGCCGATGCGGCGATGGCGCGCGGCCTGGCGGCCGGCGGCACGATGGAGTCGGAAGTGGGCGACCGGGTCTATGGCGATCGCCAGGGCGGGCTTCGCGATCCCGCGGGCAATATCTGGTGGCTGTCGCAGCGGCTGGCGCCGGGCCCCTATTGAGGCCCGGCGCCGCGCGCCATTCGCTTAGTTCTTGGTCTGGTCGACCAGCTTGTTGGCACCGATCCACGGCATCATCGCGCGCAGCTCGCTGCCGACCTGCTCGATCTGGTGGCGCTTGGCGGCGATGCGGCTGGCCTTCAGCTCGGGCTGGCCGGCGCGGTTGTCGAGCACGAAGTCCTTCACGAAGCGGCCCGACTGGATGTCGGCGAGGACGCGCTTCATTTCCTTCTTGGTCTCTTCGGTGATGATGCGCGGGCCGGTCTTGATGTCGCCGTACTCGGCGGTGTTCGAGATCGAGTAGCGCATGTTGGCGATGCCGCCTTCATACATCAGGTCGACGATGAGCTTGAGCTCGTGGAGGCACTCGAAATAGGCCATTTCCGGAGCGTAGCCGGCCTCGACCAGCGTCTCGAAGCCGGCCTGGACCAGCGCGGTGGCGCCGCCGCAGAGCACCGCCTGCTCGCCGAACAGATCGGTCTCGCATTCCTCGCGGAAATTGGTCTCGATGATGCCCGAACGGCCGCCGCCGACGCCCGAGGCATAGGCGAGCGCGATGTCATGCGCGTTGCCCGAGGCGTCCTGGTGGATCGCGATCAGGCAGGGCACGCCGCCGCCCCGGGCATATTCGCTGCGCACGGTGTGGCCGGGGCCCTTGGGCGCGATCATGATCACGTCGATGTCGGCCGGGGCCTCGATCAGGCCGAAATGGATGTTGAGGCCGTGGGCGAAGGCGAGCGCGGCACCGGGGCGCAGATTGCCCTTGATGTCGTTCTCGTAGATCGCGGCCTGATGCTCGTCGGGCGCGAGGATCATCAGGATGTCGGCCCAGGCGGCCGCTTCCTTGTTCGGCAGCACCTTGAAGCCGGCGCCTTCGGCCTTGGCGGCCGAGGCCGAACCCGGGCGAAGCGCGATCGCGACTTCCTTCACGCCGCTGTCGCGCAGGTTCTGCGCATGGGCATGGCCCTGCGAGCCATAGCCGAGAATGGCGATCTTCTTGCCGGCGATCAGGTTCAGATCGGCGTCGCGATCGTAATAGACACGCATGATATTCCAGTCCCTTTCCGAAATGTGATCGTCATGCTGAACTTGTCTCAGCATCCAACGCGCAACTGGCGACGGTGTCGCTCGTGGAGGGTTGGGCCCTGAAACAAGTTCAGGGTGACGGTTAGTTATTGTGATCCTTCAGGCGGCCTCGGCCCCTCTCGCAATCGCGACGATGCCGGTGCGGGCGACCTCTACGAGGCCGAGATCGCGCATCAGCTCGACGAACTTGTCGATCTTCTCGATGCCGCCCGTCACTTCGAAGACGAAGCTGCTCGTGGTCGCATCGACCACCCGGGCGCGATAGACTTCGGCGAGGCGCAGCGCCTCGATCCGGTGATCGCCGGTGCCGGCGACCTTCACCAGCGCCAGCTCGCGCTCGACATGCGGGCCGAAGGCAGTGAGGTCGGTCACCTTGTGGACCGGCACCAGCCGCTCGAGCTGGGCGATGATCTGCTCCATCACCGGCGCCGAGGCGTGGGTGACGATGGTGATCCGGCTGATCAGGTCGTCGTCGCTGATCTCGGACACGGTGAGCGAGGTGATGTTGTAGCCCCGCGCGGTGAACAGGCCGGCGATCCGGGCGAGGATGCCCGGCTCGTTGTCGACGATGACCGCGAGCGTGTGCCGCTCGACTGCTTCTTCCTTGATGTGCATGGGTTCAGACCAGCGCCTTGGCTTCGTCGTCCATTTCGCCCGAGACTTCGGCCGACTGGAGCAGCATTTCGGTATGGGCGGCGCCCGACGGGATCATCGGGAAGCAGTTGGCGAGCTTGGCGACGCGGCAATCGACCACCACCGGCCCGTCATAGGCGAGCATCTCGGCGATGCCGCTGTCCAGCTGGTCGCGAGTGTCGATGCGGATGCCCTTCCAGCCATAAGCCTCTGCCAGCCTTACGAAATCCGGGAGCGCGTCGCTGTAGCTCTCCGAATAGCGCGACTGGTAGGTCAGCTCCTGCCACTGGCGGACCATGCCCATATATTCGTTGTTGAGGATGAAGATCTTGACCGGCAGCCGATACTGGGTCGCGGTGGCCAGCTCCTGGATGTTCATCTGGATCGAGGCTTCGCCGGCGATGTCGATGACCAGCGCATCGGGGTTGCCGAGCTGGGCGCCGATCGCGGCGGGGAGGCCATAGCCCATCGTGCCGAGGCCGCCCGAGGTCAGCCACTTGTTGGGATCGTCGAAATGGAAGTGCTGGGCCGCCCACATCTGGTGCTGGCCGACTTCGGTGGTGATGATCGGCGCCTTGTCCTTCGTCGCCTCCCACAGCGCGCGGATGGCGCGCTGGGGCATGATGACCTGGGGATCGGCTTCCTTGAACTCGAGGCAGCCGACCTGGCGCCAGCCGTTGATGCGGCTCCACCATTCCGACAGGTCCGGACGCGGATGCTTCCGAAGTTTATACGCATCGATCATCGCCCGGATCGCCGAGCCGACGTCCGCCACGATGGGCAGGTCGACGCGGACGTTCTTGTTGATGCTCGAACGGTCAATATCGACGTGGATCTTTGCACTGTTCGGCGAAAAGGCATCGAGCCGGCCGGTGACGCGATCGTCGAAGCGGGCACCCAAAGCGATGATGAGATCGGCCTGGTTCATCGCCAGGTTCGCCTCATAGGTGCCGTGCATGCCCAGCATGCCCAGCCACTTGTCGTCCGAAGCGGGGAAGGCGCCGAGGCCCATCAGCGTCGAGGTGACCGGCGCGCCGGTGATCTCGGCGAGCTCGCGCAGCAGGCGCGACGCTTCGGGACCGGAATTGATGATGCCGCCGCCGGTATAGAAGATCGGGCGCTCGGCCGCGGCCAGCATGTCGACCGCCTTCTCGATCAGTGCTGCATCGGGCTCGGTCTGCGGGCGATAGGTCTTGTGCGAGATCGGGCCGTTGTCGCCGCGACGCGCCGTCGCGACCTGGACGTCCTTGGGAATGTCGATCACGACCGGGCCGGGGCGGCCCGAGGTGGCGATATAGAAGGCCTCGCGGATCGTCGGCTCGAGCCGGGCGGGATCCTTGACCAGATAATTATGCTTCGAACAGTGGCGGGTGATGCCGACGGTATCGGCTTCCTGGAAGGCATCGGTGCCGATCAGCGCGGTAGGGACCTGGCCGGTGATGACGACCATCGGAATCGAATCCATCAGCGCATCGGTGATCCCGGTGACCGCGTTGGTCGCGCCCGGGCCCGAGGTGACGAGGACGACGCCCGGCTTGCCGGTGGCGCGGGCATAGCCCTCCGCGGCGTGGGTGGCGGCCTGCTCGTGGCGGACGAGGATGTGCTTGATGCGGTCCTGCTTGAAGATCGCGTCGTAGATCGGAAGCACGGCACCGCCGGGATAGCCGAACACGACTTCCACACCGAGATCGCTCAGCGTCTCGATCAGGATGTCTGCTCCACTCTTCTCGGTCGTCACATCGGCCTCCAAATACTGCGGTAAGGGCACCGCCGGAAGGGCGCTGCTAGCCGCACGAAAACTTCGCGTCAAGCGTATTTATCGCAATTTTATTTCGAATTGCTCAGCGAGTCTGTTTGTTTGTGTCTCGTCTGTTCGTTCCCATTCCGGGGGCGGCTGGCGACGGAACCAGGTATATTGCCGCTTGGCATATTGGCGGGTGGCGAGCGACCCGGCGAAATGCGCCTCGTCGAGGTTGCTTTCGCCCGCCAGCGCCAGCCCGACCTCGCGCACGCCGATTGCCCGGAGCACCGGTGCGTCGTTCGGCACGTCGGTGCGGGCGAGCAGCGCCTCGACCTCGGGCCTGGCGACATTGACCATGTGGCGGAAACGCCGGTCGATCCGGTCGGACAGCCAGGTCTTGTCGGGGAGGAGGATGGTTGCGGCGATGCGCACTTCGCCCGCGATCCCGCCATGGCGCTCGGCCTGCCAATAGGCGAGCGGCTTGCCGGTGGAGCGGACGACTTCGAGCGCCCGGGCGATGCGCGTGGTATCGGCGGGGCCGAGCCGGGCGGCGGTCTCGGGATCGAGCCGGGCGAGCTCGGCCTGGGCCTCGGCGACGGGCAGCGCGCGGACCTCGGCACGGATCAGGGAATCGATCTCGGGCACCGGTGCGATGCCCTCGACCAGCGTGCGCAGATACATGCCGGTGCCGCCGACCAGGATCGGCAGCCGAGAGTCCTTGTGGGCTTCGTGGATGGCAGCGCGGGCCTCGGCCGCCCAGCGCGCGGCGGAATAGGCCTCGGCCCCGTCGACATGCCCGAACAGCCGGTGCGGCGCGCGCTTCTCCTCGTCGACGGTGGGGCGGGCGGTGAGCACGCGCAGATCGGCATAGACCTGCATCGAATCCGCGTTGATCACGGTGCCGTTGTGCTTTTCCGCGAGCGCGAGCGCGAGCGCGGACTTGCCGCTCGCGGTCGGCCCTGCGATGAGCGCCACCATTGGGAGCTCGGCGCTCATGCCCAGGCCTCCGTTCGTGCCGAGCTTGTCGAAGCACCGTCCTGCTTTCCGCGAAGGAAGGACGGCCCTTCGACAAGCTCAGGGCGAACGGAAAGGGGGAGAGCCCATCCCGTATCAAAGGGGACGCAGGTGTTCATTGCGACGCTTATAGCAGACGGTTTGACCGCGGGGCAGCTTTCGGAAGCGGCCGACCGGCTGGCTTCGGTGCAATGCGCGCCGGGCAGCTGGCGCTGGATCGACGAAGGGCGCGCGGCGGACCTCGAGTTCGCGATGCATCCCGATGCGGCGCGCGGCGCGCTTGAGGGGGCGTTCGCGGCGACCGACGTAGCGGTGCAGCCGGCCGAGGGGCGGGCGAAGGCGCTGCTGATCGCCGACATGGATTCGACGATGATCACCGTCGAGTGCATCGACGAACTGGCCGATTATGCCGGGATCAAGGCGCAGATCGCCGACGTGACCGAGCGGGCGATGCGCGGCGAGCTGGATTTCGGCGCGGCGCTCGATGCGCGGGTGGCGCTGCTCAAGGGACTTTCGGAAAGCGCGATCGCGCAGTGCCTGGCCGAGCGGGTGAAGCTGATGCCCGGGGCGAAGGCGCTGGTGCGGACGATGCGCGCGCGCGGCGCAACCTGCGTGCTGGTGTCGGGCGGGTTCACCCGCTTCGCCGAGCCGGTGGGGGGTGAGATCGGCTTCCACCGGATGATCGCCAACCGGCTGGTGATCGCCGATGGCATGCTCGACGGGACGGTGGAGAAGCCGATCGTCGACAGCAACACCAAGCTCGAGACGCTGCTGGCGGTGCGCGCCGAGCTGGGGCTGGCGGCGCACGAGACGCTGGCGGTGGGCGACGGCGCCAACGACCTGGCGATGATCCGCGAGGCCGGGCTGGGCGTGGCGTACCACGCCAAGCCGATCGTCGCCGCGGCGGCGGGGGTGCGGGTGGACCATGGCGATCTGACCGCGCTGCTCTATGCGCAGGAGATACCGGCGAAGGAGTGGGTGACTTCCTAGTCCTACCTTCTTAGCCCTCTCCCGCGAAAGCGGGAGAGGGCTAAGAAGAAGAGGCCCCTCAGCGCACGCCCTTGCCGAAGGTGAAGCTGAGTGCGGCGCCGCCGGAGAACTGGTCGCGGCTGCCGATCGTGCGGGTGATCGGGCTGTCGGCGCCGTCGCCGGTCAGGCGGTCGTACTTGGCATAGGCATAGACGCCCCAGCGCTTGCTGAGCTGGAAGGTCGAAGTGGCGGTGGCGCCATAGGCCTGCACCCAGCTGCCGTCGGCGCGATAGACCGGCAGGCCGGTGCGCGCCGCGACCGCGGGGGTGACGTCGAAATAGGCCTGGCGATACTTGTTGTCGGTCACGGTGATGCGCGGGCCGATCGCGAACAGCCATTTGTCGCCGCTCCGCGCGACATAGTCGAAGCCGGCATTGCTGATCAGGCCGCCATGGCCGTTGACGCCCTGGCGCAGCTCGACACGGGCGCGCAGCGGCCTGGCCAGCCAATATTGCATATAGCCGCCGAGCTCGATCGTGGTGCCGACCTCGTCGATCGCGATGCCGGCGGTCTTGCGGCGGCGCGCGCCCTGGAAATTGGCGGCGGGGCCCATCTCGAAGCGGCCGCTGTCGATCATCGGCACCGCGAAGCTCTCGTCCGCCGCCTCGAAGGGAAAGGGATTGTCGCCGCGCGTGACGGCGACGTCGACCAGCGGGCTGAGGCGGAGCTTGTCCTCGCCCGGATAGCTGGGGGTGAATTGCGGGCCGAGCGCGACGCGGTAGCGCCGCGGCGGCTTGTTCTCCTCGTCCTGCGCATGGGCGGGGAGGGCCAGCGCCAGCACGGGGGCGGCGAAGAGCAGGTACGCGTGGATACGGTTCATGGCGCTGAAACGCCATGAACCGGATTTTGTTGCAACTGCGATATGACCGGCCGGTCTGGCTTTGCGGCTAGTTGCTGACCGGCACGCAGGGGCTGACCCCGCGGCAGGCGCCGGCGGCCTCGCCCTTGCTGGCGAAGGGGCCGACCAGCACCTTGGTAAGGCTGCCCGCCTTCACATAGCTGACCGAGCGGCCGGGGAAGCGGCCGCCGACCTGGCTCCACAACTTGCGGGCATTGGCGGGATCGCCGAACGCGCCGAGCTGGAGGCGCCAGCCGCCGTCGCGGATCGCCGCGGCGGGGGCCGATGCGGCGACCCTGACCGGCTCGGGCGCGGGCGAGGTAGCGCGCGGCGGGGTGCGGACGGGCGGCGTGCGGACCGGTGCCTGGCTGCTCGCCACCGCGACCGGCGGCATCGCGCCCGGCAGCGGCGGGCGGTTGGCCTCTTCCTCATATTTGCGCGCGAGAGTGAGGCCGGCCTGGCGGTCCTGCACGCTCATATATTTGTCCATCTGCGACAGCGCGCCCGAGGCTTCGGCCAGGCCCGATTGCGAGGAGCGGGTGACCAGCGCATAGGCGCGGATCCAGTCCTTCTGGACGACGTCGCCGTTGAAATACATCGTGCCGAGCACATACTGGGCGCGCGGATCGCCGCGGCCGGCGGCACGCTGGAGCCAGGGCTGGGCGGCCTCGCGCTTGCCATTGGCGAAGAGGGCGAGGGCGTAGCTCGCCTCGGCCTGCTCATGGCCCTGGGCGGCGGCCTTGCCATACCAGAGCTCGGCCTGGGTGAGATCGGCGGGGACGCCGCGGCCGAGCTTATAGGCCTGGCCGAGATTGAACTGCGCGTCGCTGTCGCCCTTCATCGCAGGGCTGCGCCAGCGATCGACGGCGCCCTTGTAATCGCCGCGCTCCCAGGCCTCCACGCCGGCCTTGACCGGGTTCTCCTGCGCAAGCGCGGGCAGCGCGGCAAGCGCGACACCGGCAGCAACGACGTAACCAAAGACCTTCATTCGAACCCGACTCCCGCCCCCGCAAGATTGGATAAATGCCCGTTTACCATCGTCGGGGAAAGAAATCCTTACCGGGTGCGCCCTCAGGAGAATCCCGGGGCGGAACGCCGTTAACGCATTCTTAGACGACGCCGTGGCATTCGACCCTTGGGTAAATAGTATCTCGAGGGGGTTCATGCGCGTTCTGGCGATGGCATCGCAGAAGGGCGGATCCGGCAAGACGACCTTGTCGGGGCATCTGGCCGTGCAGGCGGAACGGGCGGGCTGCGGCCCGGTCGTGCTGATCGACATCGATCCGCAGGGGTCGCTGGCCGACTGGTGGAACGAGCGCGAGACGGATCTTCCCGCCTTCGCGCAGACCACGGTCGCGCGGCTGGCCTCGGACCTCGAGATCCTGCGCCAGCAGGGCTTCAAGCTGGCCGTGATCGACACGCCACCGGCAATCACCATGGCGATCCAGAGCGTGATCGCGGTGGCCGAGCTGATCGTGATCCCGACGCGCCCGAGCCCGCACGACCTGCGCGCCGTGGGCGCCACGGTCGATCTGTGCGAGCGCGCGGGCAAGCCGCTGATCTTCGTGGTCAACGCCGCGACGCCCAAGGCGCGGATCACCAGCGAAGCCGCCGTCGCGCTGTCGCAGCACGGCACGGTCGCGCCGATCACGCTCCATCACCGCACCGATTTCGCCGCCTCGATGATCGACGGCCGCACCGTGATGGAAACCGACCCCAAGGGCCGCTCGGCCGCCGAGGTCGAGGCGCTGTGGACCTATATCAACGACCGGCTGGAGAAGAACTTCCGCCGCACCGTGTTCGCGGCGCCGACCGCGGTCAGTCACTTCGGCGCGGCGCGCCCGGCGGGCGGCTTTGGCCGCCGGGTGGTGAGCTGATGCTCGGCACGCCCAAGCCTACCGCCTCGCTCTCGTCCAGCCTGCTCGCCCGCAAGGGGCAGGCGCGCCCGGCGATGCGCCCCCAGGGGTTCGTCGGCCTCAACCCGGCGACTGCCCAGGAGGACCTGGGCTGGAACGACATGGGCGAGGATGCCTATGCCCAGCAGTTCGCGCCCGATCCCACGGCCAAGCCGCCGGTGCTCCGCCAGATCGAGGAGCTGGACGAGCGGCTGAGCCAGAGCGAGCCGGTTCCGGCCCCCCAGGCCGTGATCGAGCATCACCTGACGCCGGAGCCCCAGGCGCTCGCCGCGCCGGTGGTGCCCGCCGCCGTCGCTCCCGTCACCACCAAGCTGCCTGCGCTGGGCACTGCCGCCGCCGAGCGGGTCGCCCGCGAAGTGGCAAAGAAATCCAAGGCGGCGTTCACGCTCCGCCTCGACAATGACCGGCATTTGCGACTGCGCCTCGCATCCGCCGTCACCAACCGTTCGGCGCAGATGCTCGTGACCGAGGCGCTCGACGCCTTTCTGGAATCGATCGCCGAGGTCGAGGCGCTGGCGCGCCAGGTCGGCCCCGGGACGAACCGCTGAGGAAGATGCAATGAAGACCCGTAGCAAGCTCCTGATCGGCCTTTCGGCGCTCGCCGCCGGAAGCACGCTGGCGGCCGGCATCGCGACGCAGGGCCTGGTGCTCTCCGCGTTCGCGAGCGACGCGCCCAACGCGAAGAAGGCGGCGCAGGAAGCGGCGGCGGCGCGCAAGGCGATCGCCAAGCGCAAGGCCGGCGACGCGGTGGCGCATGCCGAGCTGGCCGTGGCGAACGACCCGCAGAATGGCGACTATCGCGCGCTGCTCGGCCAGGCCTATCTGCTCGCGGGCCGCTTCGCCTCGGCGAACCAGGCGCTCGGCGACGCGCTGACGCTCAACCCGGGCAATGGCAGCGTCGCGCTGAACCTCGTCCTCGCCAAGATCGCCGGCGGCGACTGGTCGGGCGCGCGCGAGATGCTGAACACCCATCAGGACACCATCCCGGCGAGCGACCGCGGCCTGGCCTATGCGCTGGCCGGCGATCCCGTCACGGCGGTGCAGATCCTCGAGCCGGCCGCCCGCGCCGAGGACGCGACCGCCAAGACCCGCCAGAACCTGGCGCTGGCGCTGGCGCTTTCAGGCCGCTGGTCCGAAGCCAAGCAGGTCGCCTCGGTCGACGTCGCGCCGGACCAGCTCGGCCCGCGCATGATGCAGTGGCTGAGCTTCGCCCGCCCGGTGAACGCCTATGACCAGGTCGCGACGCTGCTCGGCGTGACGCCGGTGGCCGATGGCGGCCAGCCGCAGCGCCTGGCGCTGGCGCAGCAGAATGTGATGCTCGCCGCGGCCGCGACCCAGCCGGTGCAGACCCCGGCGCAGGATCCGGTCGATACCTATATGCCGGGCGTGCCCGCGGGTGCTGCGGCGGTTGTCGCCGAGGCGCCTGTCGAGGCCGCAGCGCCTGTCGAGGTCGCGTCCGCCGAGGTTGCACCGGTTGCCGGCACCAATGCCGGCGTCGTGTTCGGCCCGCGTGCCGAGATCGTCCAGTCGGTTCCGACCCGCGCAGTCGCGGCGCCTGCGGCCACCGCTTCGGTGAGCGCGCGTGCGCCCAAGCTCTTCGAGAAGAACGCCGCCGTCACTGCAAAGCCGGCCAAGGGCAATTTCTACGTCCAGCTCGGCGCCTATGTGAGCCCGGCCGTCGCGCGCGACGCCTGGGGCCGGATGGGCAACCGCGTGCCCGCGCTCGGCAGCCAGACGCCGTACGGCGCCAAGGTCTCGACCAAGGCCGGCAATTTCTATCGCCTGTCGGTGGGCGGCTATGACCGCAGCGGCGCCGACGCGCTGTGCCGCCAGGTGAAGGCGAGCGGCCAGACCTGCTTCGTGCGCTCCGGCGCCGGCGACGCGCTCGCCGAATGGGCCAAGCCCGGCCGCGCGCGCATGGCCTCGCGCTGACCAGTTTTCCCACTCCCATCGGGAAATAGGAGAGGCCGGGGTGGCGACGCCCCGGCCTTTTTCGTGTCAGTCCTTGGCCTTCGATGCCCCGGCGAAGTGATTCCAGAGGAGTCCGGCGAACACGCCGACGCCCAATGGTATCAGCCAAAGCTGATACGGGCTCATGAACTGCAGGAAGAACATGAGGAAGGCGCCCGCGACTATCTCATCGGGGGCGAGACCGCCCATCCACAGCACAAAGCCGAGAGGGAATGCCAGGAAGGCACCTGCGAGCGCGATCAATCCTCTGACCCAGGGTTCCATGGCATGCCACCGAGCAATTCGAGGCGTCCTATCCGACAGTCTTGCAGAGGCGATGCAGCCGGCACGGAATTTCCGGCAATCCCCTCTCAATCCAGCCCGGTCTTGCCTGGGGCCCAATAGGCCTTGGTAATCACCCGGGAGGATGGCACGCCCAGCGCCTTGAGCGCGTGGCGCAGGCGCTGGACCATGCCGGCGCGGCCGGCGAGGACGAAGCCGGCATCGGCGGCGATCAGCGCGGGAAGGGCGGCTTCCATCGCGGCGACGTGCGATTCTCCGGCCCGGCGGGGATAGAGGGCCATCCGGCCGACGCCGAGCTGATCGGCGACCTTGCAGACCGCGCCCGAATCCTCGACCTCGAAATGGCTGGTGATGCGCCTGCCCTGGCGGGAAAGGGCATAGGCCAGGCCGATCGCCGTCTCATCGCCGAACAGCGCGAGCGTGCCGGGCAGGCGACCCGCGTCGAGCGAGCCGCGCGGGCCGAACAGGTCGCAGGCGTCGCCCGGGCGGGCATCGCGCACCCAGGCGCTGCCCGGGCCCTCGCCATGCGCATAGCCGAGGATGCAGGTGCGCCCGGCCACGCTATTCCACTCGATCGGCGTGTAGGTACGCGTCATGAATGCCGAGCCCATCGCGACCTGGAGCTTCTGCCCCGGAGTCCAGGCGACGCCGGCGAGCGCGGGGCCCTCGATCGTGATCAGGCGGAAGCGATCGCTGAGCTCTTCATTCGCGACGATCGCGGCGGGCTTCATCAGCAGGCGGCGCAGCGCCTGGTCGATCCGGCCCGGCGCCTTGGCGGCGGGGGCGGGACGCTCGGGGGAATCGGGAGCAAGCATCACAGGGTCCTCACGGTGAATTCGTTGCCGCGGCCCTCGTCCACCGGAAGCGGTTGCGAGACATAGCCGTTGGCGGGATTGCGGACATAATCGAGATAGGCGGGGTCGAAGGCGTTCTCGCCGAGGATCACCGCGCCGGGCCTGAGGAACGGCTCGATCAGCCTGAGCACGGGAAGGTAGAGCGAGAAGGCGCCATCGACGAGCATCAGATCGACCGTGCCGCCCGGATCGGCCAGCGTCTCACGGGCGTCACCGACGCGGATCTCGACCAGATCGGCGAGCCCGGCGGCCTCGAGATGGGCGCGGGCGCGCGCGGCCTTGGCCGGCTCGATCTCGCTGCCGATCAGCCTGCCGCCGCCATTGTCGCGGATCGCCGCGGCGAGATAGATCGCCGAGACGCCCATCGAGGTGCCGAACTCGACGATGCGGGTGGCGCCGCGGGCGCGGGCGATCGCATAGAGGAAGCGGCCGAACACCGGCGAGACGGCAAGGAAATTGCTGGCATATTCGCGATAGACCGCACCCAGATCGGCGCGCTCCTCCGCCAGGATCGTCTCGACCAGCGCATCGATATTGCCGTCCTGCGCCTCGACCTTGTCCATCATCGCGCGGAAATGGGCTTCGTCGGTGGCGGTGGCTTCGTCGTGCAGCGTTGCGAGCAGGCGGGCGACGGGCCCGTCGGTCAAAGTCGTCACGTTCTGTCCTTTCGCGAGGGGCGAGAAGAGTCTCGACCGGGCTCTGGAAAGTTGATAACCGCTCGCAATAACGGCGTCATTCCGAAGGTTGGCCAGAATGTTATTCAAAATGGACAAGTCATGCCGATCCTGACCAGCAAGGCCGACAAGGCGGACTGGCTCGATCCCGACGAGGTGCCGCGGCCGGTGGTGACCTATGGCGCGGCGATGAAGGATGTCGGGGCGTTCGAGCTGGAGCCGCACCGGCACCGCAAGGGTCAGGTGCTGCTCGTCTATCGCGGCGCGCTGACCTGCGAAGTCGATGGCGGGCTGTGGCTGGTGCCGCCGCGCAGCGCGGTGTGGATACCCGGCGATGCGCTGCACAGCATCAAGGCATCGGGGGTGCTCGAGGGCTATAATGCGTTCGTCGCGCCCGAAGTGGCGGCGAACCTGCCGGCGACCTGCTGTGCGATCTCGGTGACGCCGCTGCTGCGCGAGCTGCTCGTCCGCTGCGCGCATCTGCCGGTGCTCTACGAGGAGAATGACGCCAACGGACGGATGGTCGCGGTGCTGCTCGACGAGCTGGCGCGGGCGCAGGTGGAGGACCTGCACTTGCCGATGCCGAGCGATTCGCGGCTGCGGCGGATGGCCGAGGCGATGATCGCCGCGCCGAGCGACCGGGCGACGCTGGAGGTGTGGGCGAAGCGCGCCGGGCTGGGTGCGCGGACGCTGGCACGGACGATCGTGCGCGAGACGGGGATGAGCTTCGGGCGCTGGCGCCAGCAGCTGGCGGTGATGCTGGCGGTGAAATGGCTGGCCGGCGGCGCATCGATCCAGCAGGTGGCGGGGGACCTGGGCTATGAGAGCGTGCCCAGCTTCGTGACGATGTTCGGCAAGGTACTGGGCACGTCGCCGGGGCGCTACATGGCGGAACGGCACGCGGGGCGGGATTGACTCATCGATAACCGGGTGGTTATGGGAATGCATAACCCAATGGTTATTTGAGAGGGCAGGCCATGATCCGTCAGATCCACCGCTGGAGCGGTTTCGTGTTCAGCATCGCCGCGATCGTGAACATCGTCGCGGTGATCCTGAAGAGCAATGCGCAGTGGCTCGGGCTGGTGGCGGTGGTGCCGCTGCTGGTGCTGTTGCCGACGGGGCTCTACATGTTCGCGCGGCCCTATCTGGCGAGGAACGCATGAGCGAAGACAAGACCGCAGCCGAACAGATCGACGCCCGCATCGGGGCGCTGGACGACTGGCGCGGCAGTACGCTCGCCCGGGTGCGCGCGATCATCCATGCAGCCGATCCCGAGGTGGAGGAGACGTGGAAGTGGCGCGGCGTGCCGGTGTGGGAGCATGCCGGGATCATCTGCACCGGCGAGACCTACAAGGCGGCAGTGAAGCTCACCTTCGCCAAGGGGGCATCGCTGGCGGATCCGAGCGGGCTGTTCAATTCGAGCCTGGACGGAAATGTGCGGCGCGCGATCGACATCCATGAAGGGGAAGCGATCGACGCGGCGGCATTGAAGGCGCTGGTGCTGGAGGCGGTGGCGGCGAATTTGGCGAAGCCGGCAAAGAGTAAGAAGTAGGGCGCGGCTTTCCGTTCTTCCCGTCACCCCGGCCTTGTGCCGGGGTCCACTATGCCTCCCACTCCGCGCTTGGGCCTCTTGTCTGTCACTTGTCTTCCGGTGGACCCCGGCACAAGGCCGGGGTGACGATGGCGTGCGCAGGGGAAGAGCCGCATGCGATCCCGGCTTTCGCCGGGATGACGGTTTGAGGCACCGCGACGGCGGCCTTGGCCTATTCGATCTCGCGGCCGCCTTTGAAGACGCGGTGGACCTTGCCCTGGACGGGGAGCCCGTCGAACGGGGTGTTGCCGGCGCGGGCCTTCATCTTCGTGCTGTCGATCGCCCAGGGGGTGTCGGGCGCGAACAGGATGAAGTCGGCGGGCTTGCCGGGGGCGAGGCTGCCAGCGTCGAGGCCGAGGATGCGCGCCGGATTGGCGGCGAGCAGCTCGAACAGGCGCTCGATCGTCAGCGTGCCGTCGCGGACCAGGCCGAGCGACAAGGCGAGCAGCGTTTCGGCGCCCGACATGCCTTCCTCGGCATCGGCGAAGGGGAGGCGCTTGCCCTCGGGCCCGCGCGGATCATGGCCCGAGGCGATCACGTCGATCGTGCCGTCGGCGAGCGCGGCGCGGACCGCCTGGCGATCGCCGTCGCTGCGCAGGGGCGGTGAAAGCCGGGCATAGGTGCGGTAGTCGTTCAGATCGATGTCCGACAGCAGCCAGTGCGCCGGGGTGACGCCGCAGGTGACCTGCACGCCGCGGCGCTTGGCCTGGCGGACCAGGTCGAGCCCGGCGGCGGTGGTGACCTGGCGGAAGTGGATGCGCGCGCCGGTATCCTCGGCCAGCATCGTGTCGCGGGCGATCGCCAGCGCCTCGGCGATGGCGGGGGCGGCGGCGAGGCCGAGCAGCGTGGCGGTGAGGCCTTCGGTCGCCACCGCCTCACCGGCGAGGCCGCTGTCCTCGGCATGGGCGATGACGGTGAGGCCGCAATCCTTCGCATAGGCGAGGATCTTGCGCATCACGCCTGCGCTGGAGACCCAGCGGCGGCCGGTGGCGACGGCCTTGGCGCCGGCGCTGGCGTTGATCGCCATCTCGGCGAGGTCGGCGCCTTCGAGCCCACGCGTGGCGGCGGCCAGCGGGTGGACCCACAAGTCCGGCTTCCCCATCAGCGCGGCGCGGCGGATGATGCCGGGATCGTCGAGGATCGGCGACTGATCGGGCATCAGCCCGACCCGGGTGATGCCGCCGGCGCGGCAGGCGGCACGATCGACCGCGAACACGCCGAGATCGATGATGCCGGGGGCCAGGGTGAGGCCTTGGCCGTCGATGCTTTCGGCGCCGGCAGGGGCGTCGGCAAGGATGGTCTCGCCGTCGAACGCGAAGCCGGTGGCGCCGCCGAGCACGCGGACGTTTTCAAACACGGTGCTCACGCTACTACTCCTGCGGCATCCATTCCCTCGTCATCCCCGCGAAGGCGGGGATCCATTGGCGCCGACGGTATTGAATGGATCCCCGCCTTTGCGGGGATGACGGTGAAGGGGGGGAGGTAGCTCATGCCCAGCCCTCCACGCCGCGCTCGGCTCTGGTGAGGACGTCGAGGCAGGCCATGCGGACCGCCACGCCCATCTCGACCTGCTCGGTGATCGCGCTGCGCTCCGGATGGTCCGCCACCGAGCTGTCGATCTCGACGCCGCGGTTCATCGGGCCGGGGTGCATGACCAGCGCGTCTTCCCTGGCGCGGGCCAGGCGTTCGGGGGTGAGGCCGTAGCGGGCGTGGAACTCGCGGGTCGACGGGATGAAGCCGCCGGCCATGCGCTCGTTCTGGACGCGCAGCATCATCACGACATCGGCGCCTTCGAGCGCGGCGTCGAAATCGGTGAAGGGGGTGACGTAGAGCCCCTCGATCGCCGGGGGCATCAGGGTGGAGGGGGCGACGACGCGGACCTCTGCACCCAGCGAGGTCAGCGCCAGCATGTTCGAGCGGGCGACGCGGCTGTGGAGCAGGTCGCCGCAGATCACCACGCGCTGGCCGGCGACGCTGCCGCGGCGGCGGCGGATCGTCAGTGCGTCGAGCAGCGCCTGCGTCGGGTGCTCGTGCCAGCCGTCGCCGGCGTTGAGCACCGGGCAGTCGACCTTGTCGGCGATCAGTTGGACCGCGCCTGAGGCCATGTGGCGGATGACGATCACGTCGGCGCGCATCGCATTGAGCGTCACCGCGGTGTCGATCAGTGTCTCGCCCTTCTTCACCGAGCTTTGCGCGGCGTGCATGTTGACCACGTCGGCGCCGAGCCGCTTGCCCGCGATCTCGAAGGAGAGGAGCGTACGGGTGCTGTTCTCGAAAAAGGCGTTGATCTGGGTGATGCCCTCGAGCCGGCGATCGCTGCGCGCGCGCGAGCGGTTCGCCTCGATCCACTGCTCGGCCTCGTCGAGCAGGAACATGATCTCATGGGGCTGAAGACCCGCAATGCCGGTGAGGTGCCGGTGCGGGAAGACGGCGCGGCCCGGTATCTGGGCAGCGGGGCGATGATCGGAGGCTTGCATTAAAGCCGTCGCCTAGACCGGGACAGGCGGGTGCGCAAGGCCGCCGGTGGCTAGACGTTGACCAGCGCGTCGATCGCCGCTTGCAGGATGTGCGCGGCGGCCATGTTGTCGATCATCTCGGCGCGGCGGGCGCGGCTGAAATCCTGCTCGATCAGCGTGCGCTCGACTGCGACGGTGGACCAGCGCTCGTCCCACAGCAGGATCGGCATGCCGAGATCGTCCATGTTGCGGGCGAAGGCACGGGTGGACTGGGTGCGCGGGCTGTCGGTGCCGTCGAGGTTGAGGGGCAGGCCGATCACCAGGCCCATCACCTGCTGCGCGGCGATCAGCGCCTGGAGCTGGGCCTTGTCCTTGGAGAATTTGGTGCGGCGGACCAGTTCGGCCGGGCTGGCGAAGCTCCAGCCGGCGTCGCACAGCGCGGTGCCGATCGTCTTGGTGCCGACGTCGAGGCCGATCAGGCGGCCGCCGTTCGGGAGCGCAGCGCGGAAATCGGCGGAGGCGGTGGTGATCATCGCCCGTCACTACCCCCAATCGTCATCCCGGCGAAAGCCGGGATCTCGTGCGGTGCCTTCCCAGCGCCTTTTCCTGAGATCCCGACTTTCGCCGGGATGACGGGGGTGGGGCGGGATGAGGGCTATTTGGAGAATGCCTTCAACCGGCGCTCGGCATCGGCGCGGATATTGGCCCAGAACAGGCTGTAGTCGAACACGTGATAATTGTTGCCCGGCAGCACATAGGGGCCGAGGTCGGGCGGGGTGGTGCCGATCATCAGGAAGCCGCGGCCCTCGCAGCGCGCCGGCACCAGGTTCTTGCTGAGCACCGCGCTGGTCAGGTCTTTGCTCGGCAGCAGGCCGCCGAGATTGGCCTCCGCGCCGGCGCTGTCGTTGGGCTTGCCGGTGAGCGGATTGGTGCAGACCATCGGCGTGCCCTTGCGCGGCAGGCCGGTGAAGCCGTTGGTCTGGTCGAAGGTATCGAGGATCAGCGAGGGATCGGCGGGATCCGAGAAGCTCTGCCACGAGAGGATGCAGCCGCTCTCGTCCGGCCCCGCGCAGGCGGGCAGGCCGAGCCTGGGCAGATCGGCGGTGATCGAGACGGGCCAGCCGACGACATAGGCCGCGACGATGCGCTTCGCGAGCGGCGTGCCCGCGACGCGCTCCGCAAGCAGGCGAGTGAGGTGGAGCGCGCCCTGGCTGTGGCCGGCCAGGATGATCGGGCGGTTGCCGGCTTCCTTCAGGAACTGGTCGAACGCCGCCGCCACGTCGCGATAGGCGAAGTCGAGCGCCTGTTGCGCCTGCTGCTTCGAAGTGAGGAAGGCGCCGAAGGTCGCCTGGCGATAGCGCGGCGCCCAGACCAGCCCGGCGCCGTTGAACGCGCTGGCCTGGCCGCGCAGGAACAGCTCCGCCCGGCTGTTGGCGGTGGCGTCGTTCAGAGGAGCGTTCCAGGCTGAGCGATCGAGGAACGAGGTCGGGTGGATGAAGAACACCGCGGCGGGCGGGTTCTCGGCCGGCGTGAAGCCAGCGGGCGTCCACAGCGCCGGGTTGCCGGGCTTGTCGGGACGGGCGAGCCATAGGTCGGCCTTGGAATAGTCGCCCGGCGGGGAGAGCTGGACCACATTCGCGCTCGGCACCATCGCCTGGCGGAGGAGCTCGATGCCCCAGAATCGGAATGCGAAGGTGGCGGCTGTTGCGAGCACTATGAGTCCTACGATGCCGTAGAGGAATTTACGGGCCAAGCCCCACTCTCCATTGTGCAATGCAGCATAAAGCCGGTTTGTTGCAATCGCATTCCCTTCGGGCACGATTGCCGCGGATGCAACCGTACATGCAGATTGCAGCCCTTCTGCATCGGAAATCCACTTTACCGGGCGGCGGCGATCGGGAAGCATCCGCGCCAGAGGGAGAGCGTGCATGGAAGAGATCGATCGCGGCGCCGAAGGGGCGCCGGAACGCTGGGCGGCACGGCCGCTGCTGCTGGCCGGATTGGGCCTGGCGACGGGGATCGTCGTCCACCTGATCCTGGGCAAGAGCCAGATCTATGAAAACAGCCTGGGCACGGTGCAGGCGGCGCTGGTGCTGGGCGTGACGCTGGGCGCGGCGCTGATCGGCTTCACGATCGAGCGGCGGCTATGGTGGGCGGCGCTGCTGTTCGGCGGCGTGATGGGCCTGTTCGGCTATCTGATCATGCTGGGCAACGGCGCGCCGGGCGGCTGGGGTGCCGGCGAAGAGTGGCGGCTGTTGAGCCTGGTGCTGGCGCTGGCGATCGCGGCACCGCTGTTCCAGGCGGCGCGCGACGAGGACACGCTGCGTCCCTCCTATAGAGGCGTGCACGACCATGTCTGGGCCAATATCGTGCTGTGGTTCGCGAGCTGGCTGTTCGTGGCGATCGTCTGGGTGATGGCGGTCCTGCTTTCCGAGCTGTTCCACCTGATCCGGATCGACTTCGTTCGCGAGCTGCTGGGCAAGGACTGGTTCGGTCGGGCGATGACCGGGCTGGCGTTCGGATCGGCGCTGGGCCTGCTGCGCGAGCATGATGTGGTGGTGCGCACGCTTCAGCGCGTGGTGGCGATCGTGCTCGCGGTGCTGGCTCCGGTGTTGGCGGTGGGGCTGGCGCTGTTCCTGATCGCGCTGCCCTTCACGGGCGTGCAGGCGCTGTGGGACGCGACATCGGCGACCACCCCGCTGCTGCTCGCCTGCGCGGCGGGCGCGCTGATCCTCACCAATGTGGTGATCGGGCGCGAGGATGCCGACGAGCGCCGCAATCCCGCGTTGCGCTATGCCGCGATGGTGCTGGCGGCGGTGATCCTGCCGCTGGCGGTGCTCGCCGCGGTGGCGACCGGTCTGCGCATCGGCCAATATGGCTATACGCCCGAACGGCTGTGGGGCGTGGTGTTCGTCGGCATCGCGCTCTGCTGGGGCGCGGCCTATTTCGTCACGCTGGTGCTGCGCCGACGCGGCTGGGCGCGGCAGGTGCGCCCGGCGAACCTGGTGCTGGCCTGCCTGGTCTGCCTGCTCGGCTTCGTGCTGGCGACGCCGCTGATCAGCTTCAACGCGATCTCGACGCGCGACCAGGTCGGGCGGCTTGAATCGGGGAAGATCGCTCCCGACAAGTTCGATTGGCCAGCGCTCGCGTTCGACTTCGGCAAGCCGGGCCGGGACGCGCTTACGCGGCTGCGCGGCTCGTCCAACGCGGCGGTGCGCGCAGAGGCCGTCAAGGCCGCGAGCGCCAAGACCCGCTGGGATCTGGCCCGGTCCGATGCACGCCCCGATCCGGCAGATGCGGTGGCGCGTAACGCGCGGATGCTGCCCGCGGGCGCGGTGTTTCCGCAGGGCCTGATCGATGTGCTGAGCACCAGCTATCTTTGCCATGCGGAAAGCCCGTGCACGGTCCTGATGCTGTCGGCGAACGAGGCGGTAGTGTTCGGCCGGCACTGCTTCGCCGAAAACAATGCCGATGCCAAGCCCAACACCTATCCGTGCCTGGGTGGCGACCGCTACGTGCTGTCGGAGGGAAGCTGGGCGGAGGCGCAGGATACAGGCGTGCTGACGCCGGCGGAACGGGCGGCGGCAGCCGCGGCGTACAAGGAAGGCAAGATCGAGGTGCGCACCGTGCCGCGCAGGCAGGTTTTCCTGGGTGGCATGCCGGTCGGCGCACCGTTCGAATAAGCCAGCGCTTGAAGGCGGGAGGCGCCCCTGTTAGGCGCCTCCCATGTCCGTCGATACCGCAACCGTGAAGAAGGTGGCGAACCTGGCCCGCATCGCGATCAGCGATGCCGAGGCCGAGCGTCTCGCACCCGAGCTCAACAACATCCTGGGCTGGATCGAGCAGCTCGGCGAGGTCGATACCTCGTCGGTCGAGCCGATGACCGCCGTGATCCCCAATCATCTGCGCCTGCGCGAAGACGTGGTCACCGAAGGCGCCCAGCGCGACGCGGTGCTGCAGAACGCGCCGCAGGGCGAGCACGGCTTCTTCACCGTGCCGAAGGTGGTCGAATAATGGTCATCGCCTTCAACCCCGTTCGCCCTGAGCTTGTCGAAGGGCTGTCCTTTTCTTCTCCTGTCGGCGCCAAGGAAGAACGGCGCTTCGACAAGCTCAGCGCGAACGGAGAAGTGAAGTGAGCGAAATCACCGATCTGGGCGTTGCCGCGCTGCGCGACGGCGTGCGCACCGGCAAGTTCTCGGCGCGCGAAGTGGCCGATGCCTTCATTGTCCAGGTGAGCAAGGGCAAGGCGCTCAACGCCTTCATCGTCGAGACGCCGGAGCATGCGCTGACCGCTGCCCGTGCTGCCGACGAGGCGATCGCCAAGGGCGAGCCGCTCAAGCCGCTGTCCGGCGTGCCGCTGGGCATGAAAGACCTGTTCTGCACTAAGGGCGTGCAGACCACCGCCGCCAGCCACATGCTCGAAGGCTTCAAGCCGGTCTATGAATCGACTGTCTCGCAGAAGCTGTGGGACGCCGGCGCGGGCATGCTCGGCAAGCTCAACCTCGACCAGTTCGCGATGGGCTCGTCGAACGAGACCAGCTATTTCGGCAACGTGATCTCGCCCTGGCGGCGCGGCGGCGGCGACAATGCCCCGCTGGCGCCGGGCGGTTCGTCGGGCGGCAGCTCGGCGGCGATCTCCGCACGGCTGGTGCCGGGCGCGACGGGCACCGACACCGGCGGCTCGATCCGCCAGCCCGCGGCGTTCACCGGCATCAGCGGCATCAAGCCGACCTATGGCCGCTGCTCGCGCTACGGCGTGGTCGCCTTCGCCTCGAGCCTCGACCAGGCCGGGCCGATGGCGCGCGACGTGCGCGACTGCGCGATCCTGCTCGAGAACATGGCGGGCTTTGATCCCAAGGACTCGACCTCGCTCAACCTGCCGGTGCCCAATTGGGAGCAGGCGCTTTCGGGCGACCTGAGCGGCAAGAAGATCGGCATTCCCGCCGAATACCTGATCGACGGCATCCCGACCGAAATCGCCAAGCTGTGGGAAGCGGGCATCGCCTGGATGAAGGATGCCGGCGCCGAAGTGGTGGAAGTGAGTCTTCCGCACACCAAGTATGCGCTGCCGGCCTATTACATCATCGCGCCGGCCGAGGCTTCGTCGAACCTCGCCCGCTATGACGGCGTGCGCTACGGCCTGCGCGAGTTGGCCGAGGGCCAGAACCTGCAGGAAATGTACGCGGCGACGCGTGCGGCCGGTTTCGGCGATGAAGTGAAGCGCCGCATCCTGATCGGCACCTATGTGCTGTCGGCGGGCTTCTACGACGCCTATTTCACCCAGGCATCGAAGGTGCGCAGCCTGATCGCGCAGGATTTCGACAATGCCTTCTCGATGTGCGACCTGCTGCTGACGCCGACCGCGCCTTCGGCTGCCTTCGCGCTCGGCGAGAAGTCGGACGATCCGCTGGCGATGTACCTCAACGACGTGTTCACCGTGCCGTCGAGCCTTGCCGGCCTGCCGGCGATGAGCGTGCCGGCCGGGCTGGATGCCGCCGGGCTGCCGCTGGGGCTGCAGATCATCGGCCGCCCGCTCGACGAGCAGGGGGTGCTGAACGCGGGCCTAGCGATCGAGCAGCGCGCGGGCTTCGTCGCGCGGCCGGAGCAATGGTGGTGAGATGAGCGAGTTCCCGGAGACTGGCTATCACCGCCGCGAACGCGAGGCGGAGGATCGGCTGGTCCGATGGAACTGGCTTGTGAGTTTGTTGCGTCCACGCAGGACGCCACTTGTGGACGAGATCGAACGGCGAAGGGCCGGGAACAAAGATGGCTGAATCCACCTATCGTATCATGGGCGAAACCGGCGAGTGGGAGGTCGTTGTCGGCCTCGAAGTCCACGCCCAGGTCACCTCCAACGCCAAGCTCTTCTCGGGCGCGGCGACCGCGTTCGGCGCGGAGCCGAACAGCCAGGTCAGCCTGATCGACGCGGCGATGCCGGGCATGCTGCCGACGCCGAACCGCGAGTGCATCCGCCAGGCGGTGCGCACCGGCATGGCGATCGGCGCGGTGATCAACAAATGGTCGCGCTTCGACCGCAAGAACTACTTCTACGCCGATCTGCCGCAGGGCTATCAGATCAGCCAGCTCTTCCACCCGCTGGTGGGCGAGGGGCAGATTGACATCAGCCTGGACGACAAGGATCCCGAGGCGAACGTCAAGACGATCGGCATCGAGCGCATCCATGTCGAGCAGGACGCCGGCAAGCTGATGCACGACCAGCATCCGACGCGCTCCTATGTCGATCTCAACCGCGCCGGCGTGGCGCTGATGGAGATCGTGTCGAAACCCGACATGCGCTCGCCGCAGGAAGCCGGCGCGTATCTGAGCAAGCTGCGCGCGATCCTGCGCTATGTCGGCTCGTGCGACGGTAACATGGACCAGGGCTCGATGCGTGCGGACGTGAACGTCTCGGTTCGCAAGCCGGGCGCCGAATTCGGCACGCGCACCGAGACCAAGAACGTCAACTCGGTCCGCTTCGTCATGCAGACGGTGGAGATCGAGGCGCGCCGCCAGATCGAGGTGATCGAGGCGGGCGGCAAGATCGTCCAGGAAACGCGCCTGTTCGATCCGGACAAGGGCGAGACCCGCTCGATGCGCTCGAAGGAAGACGCGCACGACTATCGCTATTTCCCCGATCCCGACCTGCTGCCGCTCGAGCTGGACGATGCGTTCCTCGAGGAATGCCGCGCCAGCCTGCCCGAGCTGCCCGATGCCAAGCGCCGCCGCTACGAGCAGGAGCTGGGGCTTTCGGCCTATAACGCCGCGACGCTGACCGCCGATGCGGACACGGCGCGCTGGTTCGAGGCGCTGCTCGCCGAGGGCGCGCGGGTGCAGAAGAAGGGCGAGAACGAAGTCGCCCGCGCGTCGGCCAACTGGCTGCTGTCGGACCTGTACGGCGCGCTCAACAAGCTGGGCAAGGACCTGGACGAGAGCCCGGTGAGCCCCGAACAGGGCGCCGAGCTGCTGGCGCTCGCCGCCGACGGCACGCTTTCGGGCCCGCTCGCCAAGCAGGTGTTCGAGATCATGCTCGAGACCGGAGACCCGGCGGGCAAGATCGTCGAGGAGCGCGGGCTCAAGCAGACCAGCGACACCGGCGCGATCGAGGCGGTGATCGCCGAGGTGCTCGCCAGGAATCCGGGCCAGCTCGAGCAGTATCGCGGCGGCAAGGAAGCCCTGTTCGGCTTCTTCGTCGGCCAGACGATGAAGGCGATGGCCGGCAAGGCCAACCCGGCGGTGGTCAACGAGCTGCTGAAGAAGGCGCTGGCGGGCTAACCCCGCGCCGGCCGGGACGGCGTATATTGGGCGCCTGCCGAATAGACGCCGTCATAGCCCGCACGCAGGCCGGGATCGGCGCGGACGCCGCGCGGCGCCACCGGCTCGCGCACCGGCATCGCATAGGGCTTGCAACCGTCCCGCGTGCCGTCTGGTGCGGCACAGCCCCAATAGCTGCCGCCCGGGCGCGCAAAGGCAAGGACCAGCGAGCGATCCCTTGGCAGCAGCCCGCCAAGCGCGGGGAAGGGTGGCGTGTAGGAGGACCAGGGCTCGCGGCTCGCATGGCCCACCCCGGTAAGCACGATCGCAAGGCCGTTCGGCCGGCGGGCGACGGCTGCGCGCAGCCGCTCTGCCATCCCGGCCTCGCGCTCCATCGACGTGCCGGTGACCACTTCGACGGGATCGAAGGCGAGGATTTCCACCTGCCGGCCCGATCTGGCGAGGCGTCGGCTAGCCTCGATCAGGTCGAGGATCGCGCCGGTGGTGCGGCCGCCTTCCTCGCGCCAGCCGGGCGCTTCGAGCAGCGCGGTGCGAGCGGAGTCGCTGCCGTCGCTGCGCAGATAGGTGTCGAGTGCGGACTGGTTGCCTGCATGCATCTCGATCCCCAGGATCAGCGGGCGGCCGGTGGCAGCGGCGCTGCACAGCGCATCGGCGACCGCGCCGGGCATCTCCACCGTCCCGTGATATTCGCCGAACAGCACGAACTGCGTCTCCGGCGTGATCAGCGGATCGAGGCCGGGGAGGGGCGTGCAGGCGGGGGCAAGCGCGAGAAGGAGGGGGAGCAGCAAGGGGCAATCTCCAGGGGGATGGCCATGTTGCGGCATTCCGCACTCGCGCGGGCGCAAATGCGACCAATGGCTTCGGTACGGCTATGAAGTCCGATCTGGCATCCCGCCGGTGGCGCGTTAGGATCGCCGGCAAGGAGATGCCGATGATCCGTTCGATGCTTGCCTTGCTCCTGCCGTTGCTGGCGGCACCCGCGCTAGCCCAGACCGTGCCGGCGCCGGTGCCTGTCCCGGCCCTGCCGCGCGTCACGATCACCACGGCGCAGGGCGCGTTCACGGTCGAGGTGGACAATGTCCACGCGCCGATCACCGGCAACAACTTCCTGCGCTATGTCGACCAGAAGCGGCTCGATGGGGCGAGCTTCTACCGGGTGGTGAAGGTCGCCGATCATTATGGCTTCGTGCAGTTCGGCGTGCAGAACGCGCCGGCCAAGGTGCTGCCGCCGATCAGGCACGAGCCGACGACGCAGACCGGGATCCAGCATCTCGACTTCACGCTCTCCAGCCCGCGCCGCGCCGTCGGCACCGCGCAGGGCGAGTTCACGATCATGCTGGGCGACCAGAGCGCCTCGATGGACGCCGATCCGGCCAAGCCCGGCGACAATCTCGGTTATGCCGCCTTCGCGCATGTGGTGGAGGGGCAGGACGTGGTGCTGAAGATCTTCGACGCGCCGGTTTCGCCCGACGCCTCGATCCGCGGCGCGTTCAAGGGCGAGGTGCCGGCGGCGCCGGTGAAGATCCTCACTGCGCGGAGGATCAAGCCATAGCGCCTCAATCGCTCGGCGGCTCCAGATAGGCGCGGATGTCGCGGGCGATCGCCTGCGAATCGGCATCGTCCTTCGCCCCGAGCTTGCCCGCCAGATCGGCGAGTGCGCGCTTCGGGTCGGGCCTGGCGAGGGCAGCGATGTAGAGCCGGGCGGCACGCGGCCAGAGATCGTCGGCGGCGCGCACATCCTCGATGCCGCGGGCAAAGGGATAGGCGAGCGGCACATAGCCCTTGTCGGTATGCTTGTAGAGCGCGAGGACCAGCCCGCCTTCGCCATAGGCCTGGCGGACACAGGCGCCCCACATCGCGGAGGGGTGGGGGCGATCGAGCGGCGTCACCACCTGCGGATAGGCGCGCTCCCCGCGCCCCTGGGTGGAGCCGAGCGCGGTGAGCGGCTGGCGCGGGATGCGGCCCTTGAGCGCCTTTTCGGGGCGCAGGCGCACGGTGAAATCCGGCCCGTCGCCTTCGACGCGCGCCAGCACCACCAGATCGGCCTTTTCGATCAGCTCGACATTGCCGGGCAGGTGATAGCCCTGCTGGACCGAGCAGGCGAAGGCGGATGCCGGGGCGATCAGCAGCAGCGGAAGGGCGAGGCGGAGCATGCGCATGGCGGCATGCTCGCATCCCCGCCCACCGGCGGCAAGACTAGTCGGCCGGCTGGACCTGGACGAGGCCGTTCGACCAGAGCAGCAGGCTTTCGCGATTGGCCGGATCACGGGCGATCAGCGGCCCGTAGAAATCGGCGCCGAACGCCTTCTCCCGGCCCTTGGCGGTATAGGCGGCGACGTCCTGCTGGCCGAGTATCAGCGCGCGCGGGATCAGGTCCTCGAAGCGGGCAAAGGCGGCGGTGAGGCCGGCGCGGGCGCGCTTGCCATCGGCTTCGCTCCACTGCGCCGCATTGGCGCGCGGATCATAGGAGCGGGCGCGGAGCTGGACGACGCTCCACACGCGCTGGTGGAACAGCACCGGCTCGATGCCCGACTTGCGCTTGCCCGCGCGCTCGATGCGGATGTCGGCCAGCACGCGAATTTGCGAGAAATCGGGCGACAGGCCGTACCAATAGTCGACGAACGCCGCCTGCGAGGCGCTCGACGCCACGGCATAGGCAGTGCGCTGCGTCGGTGTGGAGTCGTGTGCGGTGGCGAGCGGCTGGCCCTGGAACCAGGCATGCTTGCCCAGGCCCGATCGCGTGGCGGCAACCGCCAGCCCCTCGACGTCGAAGCCGTTGAGCGCCTGGCGGATCGGCGCGGCAGTGCCTTCCGCCTTGTCGATCGCGGTGCGCCGCATCGTCTTGGCGCGATCGTCCATCGCAGTGATGATGAGCGCGCCGAGCAGGCCGCCGCCATTGGCGTTGCCGGCGATGCGGCCGAGGTCGATCGTGGTGGCGATCTCGCTTTGCGCGAGCGTCAGGCGGACGGCGCGGCCGGCGGGCACGCCGCGGTCCTTTTCCGCCAGCAGGATCGGGTCCTTGTCCGCGGCGGATGCGTGGAGGGCGCCCGCGGCGCCGAGCGAAAGGGCGAAGGCGCCCAGGCCGAGCAACATGCGCATGGATGTTTCCTCAAGGCAGTGGGGCGGGGGCCAGCGGTGCGCGGCCCCCGCCCGGATGGGAACCGGCTTATTTGGCCGAGACGCCCTTCGAGAATTCGAGGAAGTTCTTCACGAACGCCTCGCGCAGGTCCTGCGCCGCCGCCGGCTTCTCTTCCTCGGTCTTGGCCGGGAAGTGCGACAGGCCGTTGCCGCCGCGGCCCTTGACCAGCTCGGCTTGCGCCTTGCCGCCGCGGAAATCCTTGAAGATGAAGCGGTTGTTGAGCGAGCGGCCGTAGATCGCCTTCTTGGTGTAGAAGTTCTGCGTGACGAGCAGCTCGAGATAGCAGGGCGCCGCCGACGCGCTCAGCCGGTTGGTCGCCTTGGTGGTGATCTTGCGATCGGCGATCGGCGTCTCGTAGATGATCTGCGACGGCGGCAGCTTCAGCTCTTTGACCAGATCGATCGTCTTGAGCGAGTCGACCTGGAAGCCCGGCCCGAGTGCCTCCTTCAGATATTCCGCCTCGCTGACATTGCGGTTCTTGTTCTTCGCGGCGTCGGCGACGGCGCCGATCACGCCGAAGCCCGAGAGCAGGCCGGTGGTCATTGCCTGGCCTTCCAGCGTCGGAAACACGTGCAGCTCGCAGGCTGGCGCAGCGGCGTCCTGCGCGGCGGCGGTGCCGCCGAAGCCGGCAGTGAGTGCGGCGGCGGCGAGCATCATATAGGTCTTCATCAAGTCCTCCCCCTTATCGGATTTGCGTATCGCGATTCCGGCGGGAGGGCGGGCTTGCCCAGGCAGCATATCTCGAACGTGCGGCATGGTCGGCGCATCCTGCTCCGTGCCCTAGGGCGACGGAGACGGAGCCCGCAGCCTTTGGCCACGAACGATGGATACGCTACTCTGAACAGTGCCTTCCGCCCCCGAAGGCATCGAGATGTGGCGACTATAGGCTGCGGTTTAGGAAGGGCAATCGGACAAGCGTACCGAAATGGCGCGATGTCTCTATCGGTTTTGCCGATCGAGATAGAGATAGAGCGGATCGAACTCCGCCAGCGCCTCCAGCCCGGCGCGATCGTGGATCGTAACCACGCCGCTGCGGAAATCGGCGAGTCCGGCCTCGCGCAGCTCGCGCAGCACCCGGTTAACATGCACGCCGGTGAGGCCCAGGCACTCGGCGAACTGGGTCTGGGTGATCGGCAGGCGGAAGCGGTTGGGCTCGGCCGAATCGACTGCGAGCAGCCGCGAATGCAGCTCGCACATCAGGTGCGCCGCGCGCTCGATCGCGTTGCGCCGGCCAAGCGAGACTTCCCATTCGCGGTGGATGCTCGCGTCGAGGTTGGTCGAGAACCAGAAGGTGCGCGTCAAATGCGGGAAGCGGTCGGTGATCATGTCCAGCTTGGCGTGCGGCATCCGCGCGATGCGCACCGGGGTGAGCGACATCAGGTTGTGATCGAGATATTTGAGCGTGTAGCCGTGGAGATCGGCGAAATCGCCCGGCGTGTGCAGATGCGTGATCTGCCGCTGGCCGTTGCTCAGGTCCTTGTAGCGCGCGAGCAGCCCCTCGAGCAGCAGGATCGAGGTGTTGAGCGGCTCGCCGCGACGCACGATGATCTGCTCCGGGCCGTAGTCGAACGGACCCAGCAACGCGGCGCGCATGGCCTCCTCTTCGGACACGCCGATTTCGCAGCGCAGCCGGAGCTTCTTCAGATGTTTGTCGATCATGGGCGGCGGCGGTTACTGCGCGTCCGCGTCCTGATTCTTGACGTCGCCGGCGGTGCCGCCGACGCCGTCCGAGACGCCTGCGTCTTCCAGCGGCGAATGACCGCTGCCGCCTTCGCCGCGCTTCACCGCGTCGGCGCGCGCCTCGACGATCTGTTCGAGGTCGGAGCGCGGGTCTTCACGATTCTGGTCGTTCATCCTCTCTCTCCTTGTTCAGGCAATCGGTTGGCCGGGGCTGGGGACCCCGGGCACCGCGGGCTGCGGTGCAGGCACGTCGATATCCGGCACGGGCGGTTCGAGCTCGGGCGGGGGGCTCGCCGGCTGGCCGGGCTGCGGCACCGGCGGCTGTTCCGCGGGCGGCACGGTAGGCTGGACAGGCGGCTCAACGGGCACGATCAGTCTCCTTGTTTCGCTTGACCAACGCTTCATGTCGCGATGAAGTTTCTTGCGCCCTTGCGATGAGACCCCTGACTGCTATAGAGCCCGCCGACCGGCGGTGCCCTGTGCGGGCGTGGCGGAACTGGTAGACGCGCCAGATTTAGGTTCTGGTATCGAAAGGTGTGGGGGTTCGAGTCCCTTCGCCCGCACCAGCATCGCCGCTCGTTGCCCGCGCCACCGGACGCCGCGACTCCTTTTCTGATTTTGGAAGCCTGAGAAAAATGCAGACTGTCGAGACGTTGAACGAGGGCCTGAAGCGCGCCTACACGCTCAAGATCACTGCCAAGGACATCGACAAGAAGGTCGATGCCGAGGTCAAGCGGGTTGCCCCGCAGGTCCGCATGCCGGGCTTCCGCCCCGGCAAGGTGCCGACCAACCTGATCCGCAAGATGCACGGCGAGGCGATCGCGCAGGACGCGCTCAACAGCTCGATCCAGGAAGGCGTGCAGAAGCTGATCGCCGACAACAAGCTGCGCCCGGCCGTGTCGCCGTCGGTGAGCCTGGAAGGCGAATATGCGCCCGGCGGCGACGCCGAGATCAAGGTCGAGCTGGAAGTGCTGCCCGAGGTGCCGACGCCGTCGATCGACGCGCTGAAGCTCGAGCGCCTGACCGTTCCCGTGAGCGACGACGAGGTCAACGAGCAGCTCAAGCAGCTCGCCGGCCAGCAGAAGGCCTGGACCGACGCCGCCGCCAAGCACAAGGCCGCGACCGGCGACCAGGTGACCATGGACTTCGCCGGCACCGTCGATGGCGTCGCCTTTGACGGCGGCACGGGCGAGGGCATGTCGGTCGAGATCGGCACCGGCCGCCTGATCCCGGGCTTCGAGGACCAGCTCGTCGGCGTAAAGGTCGGCGACGAGAAGACGATCGACGTCACGTTCCCGGCCGATTATGGCGTGGCCGACCTGGCCGGCAAGCCGGCGCAGTTCGCGCTCAAGATCACCGCGGTGAAGACTGCCGGCGAGACCGAGATCAACGACGACTTCGCCAAGACGCTGGGCCTGCAGAGCCTCGAGCAGCTCACCGGCCTGCTCAAGGGCCAGCTCGAGCAGCAGCTGGGGGGGCTGACCCGCACCTATATGAAGCGCAAGCTGCTCGACCAGCTCGCCGCCGGCCATGACTTCGAGGTTCCGCCCTCGATGGTCGAGGCCGAGTTCGACCAGATCTGGCACCAGCTCCAGCATGAAGCCGAGCACGAGGCCGATCCGGCAGCGGCCAAGGCCGAGCTGGAAGCTGAGCGCGACGACTATGTGAAGATCGCCGAGCGCCGCGTGCGCCTGGGCCTGCTCCTCTCGGAAATCGGCACCGCCAATGGCGTCGAGGTCTCGTCGCAGGAGATGAACCAGCTGATCGCCCAGGCGGCAGCGCAGTACTCGCCCAACGATCGCGAGCGCTTCTACCAGTATGTCCGCAACGAGCCGATGGCCGCCGCCCAGCTGCGCGCGCCGCTGTTCGAGGACAAGGTGGTCGACTTCCTGTTCGACAAGGCCGAGATCAGCGACCGCGAAGTGACCCGCGAGGAGCTGGAAGCCGCGATCGAGAGCGATGACGGCTTCGACACCGGCACGCACACCCACGACCACGACAACCACAAGCCGCGCAAGTCGAAGAAGGCCGACGCGGCGAAGGACGAGGCCAAGGCCGAGAAGAAGCCGGCCGCCAAGGCGAAGAAGGCCGACAAGGCCGAAGAGCCGGCAGCGGAAGCCGAGCCGGCCAAGAAGCCGGCCGCCAAGAAGGCCCCGGCCAAGAAGGCCGAAGCCGAAGGCGAGGCCAAGCCCGCCAAGAAGGCACCGGCGAAGAAGAAGGCCGACTGAGGCTTTCCTCCTTCGTGAGATAATCGAAGGCCCTCGCTCCCGCTGGAGCGGGGGCCTTTCGCTTTTGGCGCTGCCGAATTGCTATCGAACCGTAACCAAATCGGCCCTATGGCTGGCGCATGACCATGCCCAAAGTCGCCGTGATCCTGCCCTGCTACAACGAGGAAGCCGCGATCGCGCAGACGATCGAGGGGTTCCGCAAGGCGCTGCCGGACGCGGCTATCTACGTCTATGACAACAACAGCCGCGACCGCACGACCGAGGTTGCGCGCGCGGCGGGCGCGGTGGTCCGTACCGAGCGGATGCAGGGCAAGGGCAATGTCGTCCGCCGGATGTTCGCCGATGTCGAGGCCGACATCTATGTGATGGCCGACGGCGACGCGACCTATGATCCCGAGGCGGCCCCGGCGATGGTGGCGCGCGTGGCGGAGGAGGGGCTCGACATGATCGTCGGCACCCGCGTCCACGAGGCGGCGGAGGCCTATCGCCGCGGCCATGTGCTCGGCAACCGGCTGATGACCGGCATCCTCGCCAGCCTGTTCGGGCGCAGCTTCACCGACATCTTCTCGGGCTACCGCGTCTTCTCGCGCCGCTTCGTGAAGAGCTTCCCGGTGCTTTCCGCCGGCTTCGAGATCGAGACCGAGATCAGCGTGCACGCGCTCGAGCTCAAGATGCCGGTCGGGGAAGCGGAGACGCGCTATTTCGCCCGGCTCGAAGGCTCGGAATCGAAGCTCAACACCTATCGCGACGGCTGGCGCATCCTGAAGACGATCGCCGTGCTCTACCGGATCGAGCGGCCGATGCTGTTCTTCGGCTGGATCGCCACGGTGCTGGCCGCGATCGCGGTGGGGCTGAGCATTCCGCTGCTGTGGACCTGGTTCGAGACCGGGCTGGTGCCGCGCTTCCCGACCGCGATCCTGGCGACCGGCCTGATGCTGCTCGCCGCGCTCAACCTGTTCACCGGGCTGATCCTCGACACGGTGGTGCGCGGCCGGCGCGAGATGCGGCGGCTGGCCTATCTGGCGCAGCCGGGGCCGTTGAAATAACCCAATACCGTCATCCCGGCGGAAGCCGGGATCTCAGGCGATGGCGGGAAAAGAGCCGCACGAGATCCCGGCTTCCGCCGGGATGACGGCTATTTCACCAGCCCCAGCGCGATCAGGCTGTTCGCAGTGGCGAGGATCGCTTCCTCGTTGCTGCGCGGCGCCCAGCCGAGCAGGCGGCGGGCCTTTTCGTTGCTGGCGTTGGACTGGATGCCGAGCCGCGGCGCCGCCTCGCGTGCCATCGGGTTGAACAGCGCCATGATGCGCACCAGCCAGCTGGGCACGCGGCGGCGCGTGATGCGGGCGCCGGCCGGGCCCAGGCCCTGGCGCAGCACATCGGCCATTTGCGGGATCGACATCGCCTTGCCCGCAACCGCGAGGAAGCGCTCGCCCGCGGCATCGGGGTGCGTCATCGCTTCGACCTGCAGGCTTGCCACATCGCGGACATCGACCACGCCGAACCAGAGATCGGGGAGCCCCGGCATCTTGCCTTCGATCATCGACTTGACCAGCCAGATCGAGGTGGAGAGATCGTCGTTGAGCGCCGGGCCGAAGATACCGACCGGGTTCACCACCGCCAGCTCCATCCCGTCGCCTTCGCGCGCGACGAAGTCCCAGGCGGCGCGTTCCGCCAGCGTCTTGGACTTCATATAGGGCTGGACGGCGGGGCCGTTCACATCGGTCCAGTCGGCCTCGGTATAGTCGGCGGTGCGATTGCCATGGCCATAGCCGATCGCGGCGAAGCTCGAGGTGACGACGACGCGCTTCACGCCGGCGGCATGGGCGGCGCGCAGCACCCGCAGCGTGCCCTCCACCGCGGGGCGGATCAGCTCCTGCTCGTCCTCGGGCTGGCTCTGCGGAAAGGGGGAGGCGACGTGCTGGACATGGGTGCAGCCGGCCACCGCTTCGGCCCAGCCTTCGTCCTTTTCCAGATCGGCGACGGCGAAGCTGAGGTTGCGCGTGTCGGCGCCGGCCCTTTCCAGCGTCGCGCGCACCTCGGACTCGCGCGCCGGGTTGCGCACGGTGGTGCGGACGCGGTGGCCCGCTGCCAGCAGCTGGAGGATGACATGGCTGCCCACGAAGCCCGAGCCGCCGGTGACCAGAACATTGTGCGTAGTCATTGCGCCATCATGGGTGTGCGCCCGCGCCGCTGCAAGGTCGCGAAGCTGTCGGCGGCGAGCTGCGCGGCGAGAAAGGCGAGCAGCGGCCAGATCCCATAGGCGTAGCGCGGGATCGGCATCACCAGCGCATAGGGCAACCCCGCCACCGCCAGGTAGAGCGCGAACAGCCCGTAATGGCGCCTCCGCCGGACGAGCCCGATCGCCAGGCCGAGCAGGCCGAAGGCGGCGAACAGCCGGATCATCTCGATCCGGAGCGTGGGGAAGGCACCCCAGTTGGTGAGCGCGCCCTGCCAGCGATCGGGGAAGTAGAATTGCCGGTAGTGGCGCAGCGCCAGCCGGGTGAAGTCGCCGGGATGGGCGGCGGCCCAGGCCCAGGTCTCGCGGCCGAGCGCCTGCGAATAGGCGGCCTCGCCGCCGGCGGCGCGCAGCCGGGCGAGCACTTCCGGGTTGCGATAGGGGTGGATCGCCTTGGCGCGCGCCAGCGTTTCGGCGCGCGGATCGGCGGGATCGAGCGCGCCGGGATAATTGGCCATGGCGATTTCGAGCCCGAAATTGTCGCGCAGCAGGATCGGGCTGCCCATCACTTGCGCGTTGCGCAGCATCCAGGGGGCGAGGACGAGCGCCAGCGCGGTGGCGGCGACGGCGGCAAAACCCAGAGCGCGGCGCAGCGGCAGGCGGCGCAGCGCCAGCCACGCCCAGCAGGCATCGACCGCCAGGCCGGTGGTGGGGCTGACGAAGAAGGTAAGGGCGGCGAGCGCGGCGCCGAGCAGCAGCGGCTGGGCGGCGATCTCCGCCCGCCTGTCGAGCGTGACGATCAGCCAGAGATTGGCGAGCACCAGCAGCGTCGCCAGTCCACCTTCCCAGACGCGGAAGTCGGCGGCTTCCTGCACGATATGGCCGGGCAGCAGGCAGAGCAGGGCGAGCCCGCCGAGCAGCGCCTGGGGTCGCCATCCGGCACTGGCGAAGAGCACACGGGCGAGCAGCCAGATGCCGGCGAGCAGGGCGAGCGTCCAAATGCTGAGCAGCAGCGCCGCCGCGCCCGAATCGCCGAAGACCCGCTCTACGGCGGCGGCAAGCGTCACCGTGGCGGGCATCAGGTGCGCGGTGGGGCCGCTGCCGGGGGCGAAGGCATCGGCGAGCGTGCCGTTTCGGGCCATGGCGCTTGCTGCCTGGCTCGCCTCGCCCAGGTCGAGCGGGGAGAGCAGCGCGCGCACCAGCACCAGCCAGGCGAGGCGCAGCGTCAGGCCGGCAAGCACCAGCCACAGCGCGATCCTGCGCGTCGCCTCCAGCGTCCGACTTGCCTGCTCCCCGGTGATCGCGCGTCCTCCCCCGATCCGCCTGTTAGGCCCTAACCATAACCAAGGCTTGAACTCCGCTCGTCAAGCGCCGATGTTGGCGTTCGCGAAACACTCATAACGAGAAAATCTCCCATGCATCCGCTTTCCGGTCAGATGACCATCGATCCCACCACCGGCTACCTGATCCCGACTGTCATCGAGCAGTCGAGCCGCGGCGAGCGCGCCTTCGACATCTATTCGCGCCTGCTCCGCGAGCGAATCGTGTTCGTCACCGGCGGCGTCGAGGACCAGATGGCGGCATCGATCACCGCGCAGCTGCTCTTCCTCGAGTCCGAGAATCCGAAGAAGGACATCTGGATGTACATCAACTCGCCGGGCGGCGTGGTGACTGCCGGCATGGCGATCCACGACACCATGCAGTACATCCGCCCCAAGGTCGGCACGGTCTGCATCGGCCAGGCGGCGTCGATGGGCAGCTTCCTGCTCGCCGCGGGCGAGCCGGGCATGCGCGTGGCGCTCACCAACGCCCGCATCATGATCCACCAGCCCTCGGGCGGCGCGCAGGGCATGGCTTCGGACATCGAGATCCAGGCCAAGGAAATCCTGCGCATCAAGCGCCGGATGAACGACCTGTACGTCAAGTACACGGGCAAGCCGCTCGAGGAAATCGAGCGTGCGATGGATCGCGACACCTTCCTCGAGGCCGACGAGGCCAAGGCATTCGGCCTGGTCGACGAAGTCTATGCGAAGCGTCCGACCCCGACCGACGGCGAGGCAACGGCAGCCTGATCGTCAGTAGGTGCTTAAGGAGTCTGGCGTAATAGCCAGATTCCGGTTTGCCGGAGTATCACCCGCGTGTAGGATGGCGGGTGGCGTAATGTGCGCAAAGCGCACCAAGGATGGATTGAATGACCAAGCTCAGCGGCGGTGACTCGAAGAGCACGCTCTATTGCTCGTTCTGCGGCAAGTCGCAGCACGAAGTGCGCAAGCTCATCGCAGGCCCGACCGTGTTCATCTGCGACGAGTGCGTGGAGCTCTGCAACGACATCATTCGTGAAGAGACCAAGTCCGCGCTCGTCAGCAAGAAGGACGGGGGCGTGCCGACGCCGCAGGAGATCTGCGACGTCCTCGACGATTATGTGATCGGCCAGAAGCGCGCCAAGCGCGTGCTCTCGGTGGCGGTGCACAACCACTACAAGCGGCTCAACCACGGCGCCAAGGGCGCGGACGTGGAGCTCAGCAAGTCGAACATCCTGCTCGTCGGCCCCACCGGCTGCGGCAAGACGCTGCTGGCACAGACGCTGGCGCGCATCCTCGACGTGCCCTTCACCATGGCGGATGCCACCACGCTCACCGAAGCCGGCTATGTCGGCGAGGACGTGGAGAACATCATCCTCAAGCTGCTCCAGGCTTCCGACTACAACGTCGAGCGGGCGCAGCGCGGCATCGTCTATATCGACGAGATCGACAAGATCAGCCGCAAGGCCGAGAACCCGTCGATCACCCGCGACGTGTCGGGCGAGGGCGTGCAGCAGGCGCTGCTCAAGCTGATGGAAGGCACCACGGCTTCGGTGCCGCCGCAGGGTGGCCGCAAGCACCCGCAGCAGGAATTCCTGCAGGTGGACACGACCAACATCCTGTTCATCTGCGGCGGCGCCTTTTCGGGCCTCGAGAAGATCATCGGTGATCGCCTCCAGGGCAAGTCGATCGGCTTCGGCGCGCATGTCGCCTCGCCGGACGAGCGCAAGACCGGCGAGATGCTCAAGCAGGTCGAGCCCGAGGATCTGCTCAAGTTCGGCCTGATTCCCGAGTTCGTCGGCCGCCTGCCGGTGATCGCGACGCTCGAGGACCTCGATGTCGAGGCGCTGATCAAGATCCTGACCGAGCCGAAGAACGCGCTCGTGAAGCAGTATCAGAAGCTGTTCGACATGGAGGGCGTGAAGCTCGGCTTCAACGACGACGCGCTCACCGCCGTCTCGAAGAAGGCGATCGAGCGCAAGACCGGCGCGCGTGGCCTCCGCTCGATCCTGGAAGGCATCCTGCTCGACACGATGTTCGACCTGCCGTCGATGGACGGGGTGGACGAGGTCGTGGTCGACAAGGACGTGGTCGGCGGCTTCAAGGAGCCGGTGCGCGTCTATGCCAAGAAGGAAAAGGCGGGCTGAGCGTAGCGCGCTAGCTTCGACTGGAATTTGGAAGGCCCTTCCTGCGAGAGCGGGGAGGGCCTTCTGCTTTCTGGATGCCAGGCGCAACCGGCGACCCAACCCCCTTCGTCATCCCGGCGAAAGCCGGGATCTCGTGCGGCACCTGTCCTGCGATCGCCTGGGATCCCGGCTTTCGCCGGGATGACGGTCAGGCGCGAGAGCGCTTGCTCCGCCGCCATCCTCTGGCATCATGCTGCCCGATGGGGATCGGGGGCCAGCTTTGACGGGAACGGACGCGCATGCCCGGCGCCGCAACGTGCGGTTCCGCCATGCGTTCGTCTGGCTGCTCGTTGGCGCGGTCGTCTATGCAGTGGCGCTGGCCTTCGCGATCCTGCTCTATCCCGACCCGAAGGACATCCTCGCCCCGGTCATCGGGCCCAGCCTCTATCTGACGCCGCTGTTCGGGCTGCCCTATCTCTTCACCAGCGCCCGCCAGCGCGGCTGGTTCACCCGGCTGATCTATTTCGGCGCGGCGCTGCCGCTGGCGCATGTCGCGGCGAACTATCTCGCCTGGCGGCACGCGGTGCTGAGCTTCTCGCTCGAGCCCGATCCCCAGGCCTATGTCCGCGATCTAGGTGCCGGAGCGGTGGGCGGGTGCGCGGGCGGCGCGCTGGCGTTGATGCTGCTGGTGCCGTTGCGCCTCACGCCGCTCGGCACGGGCACGCGCGCGATCATCCTGCTCGGCATCAGTGCGCTGACGCTGCTCGGCGCGCTCGGCATGGCGCAGGGCCTGCTATTCACCAACGCGCTCGATTACCCGCTCAAATCGGCGCGCTTCGTCTTCTGGTTCGAGTGCGTGCATTTGCCATGGCAAGCATGTCTGGCATTCTTCCTCGCCTGGCTCATGTGGCTGGGGCGGCGCCCCGCGGGATGACGCGCATCAGGCCGAGATAGGCGACCCCCGCGATCGCAAGGCCGACGAACCACGCCCAGGTGTAGATCGCCATCCAGAACGGGCCGACGGTGATTGCCTTGGGCGCAGCGACGGCGAGGAAGCCCGGCAGATTGGGCAGCACGCCCGCGGCAAAAGCGATCAGCGCCGCCGGGTTCCAGCCGCCGCGATAGGCATAGGCGCCGTCGGGCCGGTAGAGGTCCTCTACCTGCAGCGCGGTGCGGCGGATCAGCCAGTAATCGGCGATCAGGATGCCGGCGATCGGGCCGAGCAGCGCCGAATAGCCCGCCAGCCAGACGAAGATATAGCCGCCGGTGGAGGCGAGCAGCTTCCACGGCATCATCAGGATCGCGATCCCCGCGGTGATCATCCCGCCGGTGCGATAGCTGATCCGCGCCGGCCAGATCGACGAGAAGTCATAGGCCGAGGAGACCAGGTTGGCGGCGATGTTGCACGAGATGGTGTCGACGCTGATCACGATCAGCCCGAGCAGCACCAGCGGCCCCTCGAACCGGCCGGAAAGCGCCACCGGGTCCCAGATCGCATGGCCATAGATCACTACGGTCGCGCTGGTGGTGATGACGCTGGCGAGTGCGATCAGCCCCATCATCGGCGGCAGCCCGATCGACTGGCCGATGATCTGGTCGCGCTGCGAACGCGCGAAGCGGGTGAAATCGGGGATGTTGAGCGCCAGCGTCGCCCAATAGCCGATCATCGCGGTCAGCGCCGGCCAGAAGGTCTGCCAGAACCGCCCCTCGCGCGGCATGCCGGGGACGAACTCGGAGGGCTCGGAGAGGATCGGGCCGAGTCCGCCGGCGGCATGCACCGCCCACCAGACCAGCGCGATGCAGACCAGGATCTTCACCGGCGCGGTCCAGGTCTCGAGCCGGCGGATGGTGAGCAGGCCCTTGCGCACGAAGAAGAGCTGGATCGACCAGAAGACGAGGAACGCGACGAGCTGGCCGATCCCGATGCCGAGCATGGGAAGCGGGCCGCCGCGCAGGTCTGCGCCGATCAGTACGCCGAGCAGCGTGAGCAGCGCCTCGCCGCCGATCCAGGTCTGGATGCCGTACCAGCCGCAGGCGACGAGCGCGCGGGCAAGCGCCGGAAGGCGCGCGCCGGTGGTGCCGAACGAGGCGCGGACGAGCACCGCATAGGGGATGCCGTGCCGGGCGCCGGCATGGCCGATCAGCAGCATCGGCACGAGCACGATCAGGTTGCCGAGCAGGACGGTGAGCGCGGCCTGGGTGGCGGACATGCCCTGGTCGATCAGCCCGGCGGCGAGCATCCAGGCGGGCACCGCCACGATCATGCCGATCCACAAGGCGGCATAATGATACCAGGCCCAGCTGCGCTGCGCCGGACCGGTCGGCGCCAGATCCGGATTCCAGAGTGTTGCGTCGTGCATTTGCGATCCTCCCCCGGGGCGGAAGTGTCGCGCGAACTTCGCTGCACTGCAAGATCGGCTTTTGTTGACGCGAATCAAGTTGAGGCGCACGCTCGCTCCATTGGCAGGATAGAGGAGTGTTCCGATGTCTGATGCTGCAATCCTCGCGGACGAAGATCCCCGCGAGTTCCGTTCGCCCTTCGATCTTGCGCTAGACTCCGCTGCCGGTGCGGCGTTCCTTTGGCTTGTCATGGGGCATCTGTTGTTCGCCGTGGGACTTTGCGTCCTCGTACTTTCCGGTGTTGCTAATGGTGCGATCTGGATCACGCCGTTATTCGCCGTTCCGCTCGTCTGGGCGGGGCGGGGGCACAAGCTGCTGCTCAAGGTCGCGGTGTTCCTGGTCGGCTTCACCGCTGCGCACTGGCTGGGAGCGCAGCTCGCCGGCCAGGTCAATGCGATCACCCATCCGATGCTGCCGGGGCTCGTCGGCGGCGGGGTGGGGGCGGGGCTCTCGCTGCTGCTGGTGATGATCACCGGGCTCGGCCGGCCGGGCACGCCGAGCGCAATCTTCGCGGTGTTCGGCACCGCGCTGCTCGCGGGCATCGGCGCGCTGGTCGTCTATCTCTACATGACGACACTCGCGGGCAACGAGGCGTTCCCGGGCAACTGGCTGCAGCTGCTCAAGATCTACACCCCGTGGCAGATCGGCTTCGCCTATGTGCTGGCGAAGCTGCTGCGGCCTGACGGTGGGATGATCGACGACTGAGCGGTCTGGGAATCGCATGACTGCGGGCGGTGCGGAGCGAGACGGGCTCCGTCGCCGCCCTCGCTATTTTCTGCCCGATATCAATGCGGTGCGTGGCGCTATTGACGCAGGTGGTCCGCGGCACATTATCGTCGCGGAAAACCGGTGTGGGGGGCTGCAATGCGCGTGATCGGTGCAGGTATTTTCGTGGCTGGGCTAGCGGTGTCGGGCGTCGTCGCCGCGCAGCAGGGACGGCCGGCGCAGAAGGCGCCGCTGCCCAGGGAAGTCACCGCCTGGGTCGCCGAGCAGCGCGCCGATTGCGTGTCGAGCGGCAGCGGTCGCTTCGTCGCTTCGCCGAACTTCTACGACACCGCCGATTTCAACGGCGACGGCAAGCCCGATTATGTGGTGACGCGCGCCGGCATGCAGTGCGGCAACGACGCGACCTGGAGCCTCGAAGGCCCGCAGATTCCGGGCTACACCTTCTTCGTCTCGACCCCGCGCGGCTATGTTGATGCCGGGTTCGACGTCGCGGCCGAGGGCATTCGCTATGTGAAATATCAGGGCCGCGACGTGGCCGTGATGGTCTATGCCGGCCCCGGCATGGGCGCCGCCAAGACCTTCTATGTCGGCTGGAACGGGCAGCGGATCGACCGGCTCGCCGAGATCGACCGGCGCGGCAAGATCACTCCGATCCGCACCGTCGCCGTGCCCCTGCGTCCGGTCGCGCCGCCGGCCCCACCTGCGCCGCCAGCGGGGGCGGGCGCCGCCGCCTCGCGCCTGCTGCCGCTTCCCAAGGGCTATTATGTCGCGCGCACCAGCTGCGAGGACGCCGCGCGCGGTTCCTCGGTCTCGGTCTATGGCTATCTGAGCGATACCGATTTCAGCGATGGCACCAGCGCCTGCAAGGTCCTGTCGGCCACGCGCACGGGGCAGGGCGTCTCTACGCTCAAGAAAAGCTGCCCCGATCCGATGGGCGCCCGGGCGACCGACCGCACCGTATCGAGCGTCACCCTGCGCGCCACCGGGCCGACCGGCCTCAGCGACGGCTATTTCAACTATCGCTATTGCCCGGTGAACCAGATCCCGCCGGCGCGGCGCTTCTATCGGGGCAACTAGACAAGTCCGGGGATGAAGCGCTTCACGCGCGCGGCATAGGCGTCATAGGCGGCGCCGAACTGCGCGCGGAGGAGCTTCTCCTCGCGGGCAACGCGCATCCAGGTGCCGATCCAGTAGAGCGGCACACCGAGGATCAGCGCGCGCCAATGGCCGAGCGCCAGCGCCATCACCAGGATCCAGACGAACAGCGCGACATAGATCGGGTTGCGGATCACCGCGAACGGCCCCCAGGTGACGAGCTGGTGGTCGTCGCGGGTGCGCGCGACGATCGCCCAGTTGCGGCCCATTGCGCGCGACGAGGCCATGAACAGTGCGATCACGCCGGCGATCAGCGCGAGCACCACGATCACCTCGGCGATCGCCCGCCCGTCCGGCGCGCCGAGCACCAGGTTGAGCGGCCCGAAGCCAACCACCAGAAAGCCGAGCGCCTGCACTGCGACGCCGCGCATCGAGGCGGAATCGCGCCCCTGGGTGACTTCGCTCCCCGCCGGACCGCGGCGGCGCTTGGCGATAAGCAGCGCCGCGGCCCAGAGGAACAGGCTGCCGAACAGCGCAGCGACGGCATAGATGCTGGTGGGCTCGGGATGGATCAGTCCGATCATTCTCACCTCCGATAGGCGTAGCGCTGATAGGCTTCGACGGCGGCTGAATATTTGAGGATGCGCGCATCGGGATCGACGATCACGTGCGCGCCCGCAGGCACCGTCAGCGTGGCGGTGCCGCCCGGCATCTCCACCGTCTTCACCTTGCCGTCGACCGAGACCTCGACCGGCAGCGGGAAGGGCTTGTCGTTCTCCACCCGCCAGCGCAGCGTCAGCGTGTCGCCCTGGCGCTCCTGAACCAGCTCGGGCAGCTTCGCCTGATAGAGATAGACGTCGAAGAACCATTGCAGGTCCTTGCCCGTCACCTGGTTCACGTCCTTGATGAAATCGGGCGTGCTCGCGAAGCGCGGCATGAAGTTGCCCGGCTTGGGATCGGCGCGGCCATAGACGAGCAGGCGGGTGGCATCGAAGAACTTGGCGTCGCCGATCAGGTTGCGCAGCGTGTGGAGAATCCAGGCGCCCTTGACGTAGATGTCCTGGCCGGGTCCGCCATTTTCCTCCTCATAGACCTGCTCCTCGGTGCGGATCTGCCCGGAGACGATCGGCGCATGGTTGGTGATCGAAAGGCGGAAATCCTCCATCATGATCGCATAGCGCGCCTCGCCCTCGCGCCAGCGGCCGTAGAGCGGCTGCATGTACTGGGCGAAGCCCTCGTGCAGCCAGTAATCGTCCCAGTTGCCGGCCGAGAGCTGGTTGCCGAACCACTCATGGCCCAGCTCGTGCTGGAAGATCTCGTCGAAGCCCGACGGGTATTGCTTGTAGTTGTTGCCATACGCGTTGATCGTCTGGTGCTCCATGCCGAGATGCGGCGTCTCGGCGACGCCCACCTTCTCATCGCCCCAGGGATAGGGCCCGATCACGCTCTCGTAGAAATCGAGCGTCGGCGCGAATTCGGCGAACAGCTTCTTCGCCTTGTCGTCGCGGCCGGGCAGATACCAATATTGCATCGGGATCGTGTTGCCGAAGCGGCTCTTATAGTCCGCCTGGATCAGCTTGTAGGGCGCGATCTGGAGCGTCACCGAATAGGGATTGGGGCTGCGCGCCGACCAGTTCCACACCGAGCGGCCATCGGGCAGTTCCTGCGTGCTGATCAGCTTGCCGTTGCCGGCCGCCTTCAGCCCCTTGGGCACGGTGATGTGCAGGTCGACGCTGTCGGGCTCGCCCTTCGGGAAGTCGAGGCAGGGCCAGAACAGGTCGCAGCCATAGCCTTCGGCCGTCGAGGCGATCCAGGGCAGCCGGTCCGGCCCCGGCGTCTTGGCCCAGACCATGCCGTCATCCCAGGGCGCTCGCACCGCGACGTGCGGCGTGCCGCCATAGACGATCTTCACCACCGCCTTGCCGCCGGCCTTGATCGGGCGGGGCAGGGTGACGGTTAGCCGGCCTTCGGGATTGGACCAGTCCTTCGCGGTCAGTGCCTTGCCGTCGACGCTGACCGCGCTGATCGGCAGGTTCTTGTCGAGATCGATCTGCAAGGTCTTCTGGGCGATGGCGCTGGTGATGGTCAGCGTGCCGGTGCCTTCGATGCGCTGCTTGTCGGGGAATACCTCGATCGCGAGATCGGCATGGTCCAGATGCAGCGCCGCGCGCTCGGGGGCGATCGGGCCTCCCGATTCCTGCGTGGTGGCGGTGATCGCCGGCTCGCCGGGCTTGATCGTCTGCGCGGCGGCAGGCAGCGCGGCGAGCGACAGGGCCGATGCGGCGAGAAGCAGATGGGTGCGGATGGGAGCCTCCTTCAGGCGCGGATGACGGTGAAATTGTCGATGGTGTTGCGGAAGTTGAACTGGCCCGGCGCTCCTTTGGCAAGCCGGAGCGTGATCCGTTTCGGCCATGTTATGCCCTGATCGGCCACTTCGCCTTCGAAATCGATGCGTTGATCGATCACGCCGTCGCTGGCGTGGTCGGGAACGACATAGGTCGCGCTGATCGGGCGCCCGTTGGCGTCACGAAGGAACGAGATGGGCGGCAGGCCGGGATGGCGGATTTCCGTTGGCCCCGCGCCGATGCCGTCAGTGCGTTGCAGCTCGAGCAGATAGCCGTACAGCCCATATTGCGCGCGTTCATGCGCGGCACGCTGCGTAGGCAGCGCCTCGCGCGTGCCCTGAACCTCCCGCCAGGCGCCGTCGGGTTCGATGATCGTCATGCGGGCACTGGCCGGCGCTTCGCCCTCGAGCCAGCTTGTCGAGCGTGCGCGGACAAAGGGTTCGACTCGGGTTCTGAATGTCCGGCGCATGATGCCGCGCTCGGTGGGGATCTCGCCAAGCGCGTCCCATTCGAGCGCTTTCACGCCCTGGATGGGCGCAAAAATGCTTGCCCGTGCCGCAATGGGAAGCAACACTCCACAGCCTAAGAGTGTTCGCCGATTGATGCCGGCTCCGCGGCCACCATATAATGGAGGTAAGGAGCCCTGTGCGGGCTCAGGAGTATCCATGAAGCAGTCCTACCCCGTTCTACCCCTTCGCGACATCGTCGTCTTTCCGCACATGATCGTGCCGCTGTTCGTCGGCCGCGACAAGTCGGTTGCGGCGCTCGAAGCGGCGATGGCCGACGACAAGGAGATCTTCCTCGTCGCGCAGCTCGATCCGGCCGAGGATGATCCCGGCCGCGAGGACCTGTACGACACCGGCGTTTCCGCCGAGGTCCTGCAGCTGCTCAAGCTGCCTGACGGCACGGTACGTGTGCTCGTCGCAGGCAAGGAGCGCGGCGCGCTCGCCACGATGGACGAGAGCGGCGCCTATCTGACCGCCACTGTCACCCCGATCGAGGACGAAGCGGTCGAAGGCAACGAGATCCAGGCGCTGATGCGCTCGGTGGTCGATCAGTTCGAGAATTACGCCAAGCTCAACCGCAAGCTGCCGGCTGAGACTGCGGTGCAGCTCGCCGAGCTCGAGGATGCCTCGCGCCTGGCCGACGCGGTTGCCGCCAACATCGCGGTGAAGGTGTCGGACAAGCAGTCGCTGCTGGTCGAGACCAATCCGATGAAGCGCCTCGAGATGGTGTTCGCCTTCATGGAGGGCGAGCTGGGCGTGCTGCAGGTCGAGAAGAAGATTCGCAGCCGCGTGAAGCGCCAGATGGAGAAGACGCAGCGCGAATATTACCTCAACGAGCAGCTCAAGGCGATCCAGCGCGAGCTGGGCAATGAGGGCGAGGAAGGCGATGGCGACGAGATCGCCGAGCTGACCCAGAAGATCGCCACGCTCAAGCTCTCGAAGGAAGCGCGGACCAAGGCCCAGTCGGAACTCAAGAAGCTCAAGACCATGGCGCCGATGAGCGCCGAGGCGACGGTGGTGCGCAACTATCTCGACGTGTTGCTGGGCCTGCCTTGGGGCAAGAAGTCGAAGCTCAAGAAGGACCTGGTCGAGGCCGAGAAGATCCTCGATGCGGACCATTATGGGCTGGAGAAGGTCAAGGACCGGATCATCGAGTATCTCGCGGTCCAGGCGCGCACCAACAAGCTGAAGGGGCCGATCCTGTGCCTCGTCGGCCCGCCGGGCGTCGGCAAGACCTCGCTGGGCAAGAGCATCGCCAAGGCGACCGGGCGCGAATTTGTCCGTCAGTCGCTTGGCGGTGTGCGCGATGAAGCAGAAATTCGCGGCCACCGCCGCACCTATATCGGCTCGCTGCCGGGCAAGATCGTGTCGAACCTCAAGAAGACCGGGACCAGCAACCCGCTGTTCCTGCTCGACGAGATCGACAAGCTCGGCCAGGATTTCCGCGGCGATCCCGCCTCGGCGCTGCTCGAGGTGCTCGATCCCGAGCAGAACAACAAGTTCAACGACCACTATCTGGAGATCGACATCGATCTTTCGGACGTGATGTTCGTCACCACGGCGAACTCGCTGAACCTGCCCCAGCCGCTGCTCGACCGCATGGAGATCATCCGGCTCGAAGGCTATACCGAGGACGAGAAGGTCGAGATCGCCAAGGGCCATCTGATCGAGAAGCAGATCGAGGCGCACGGGTTGAAGGACGGCGAGTTCGTCCTCACCGACGAGGGCCTGCGCGCGCTGATCCAGAAGTACACCCGCGAGGCGGGCGTGCGTACGCTGGAGCGCGAGATCGCCAAGCTCGCCCGCAAGGCGCTGCGCAAGATCCTGGAAGGCAAGGCCGAGAGTGTGACGATCACGCCCGACAACCTCTCCGAGTTCGCCGGCGTGCAGAAGTATCGCCACGGCCTCAGCGAGGAAGAGAACCAGATCGGCGCGGTCACCGGCCTCGCTTGGACCGAGGTGGGCGGCGAGCTGCTGACCATCGAGAGCGTCACCGTGCCCGGCAAGGGTATGATCAAGACGACCGGCAAGCTGGGCGACGTGATGAAGGAATCGGTCGAGGCCGCGTTCAGCTTCGTCAAGGCGCGCTCGCCCGCCTATGGGATCAAGCCGAACCTGCTCCAGCGCAAGGACATCCACGTCCACCTGCCGGAGGGCGCTGTGCCCAAGGACGGCCCGTCGGCGGGCATCGGCCTGGTCACGGCGATCGTCTCGACGCTCACCGGCGTGGCGGTTCGCAAGGACATCGCGATGACCGGCGAAGTGACTCTTCGTGGGCGGGTGCTGCCGATCGGCGGCCTCAAGGAGAAGCTGCTCGCCGCGCTGCGCGGCGGGATCAAGACGGTGCTGATCCCCGAGGAGAACCAGAAGGACCTGGCCGAGATCCCGCAGAACATCCGGGACGGGCTGGAGATCGTGGCGGTGAAGCATGTCGACGAGGTGTTGCGCCTGGCGCTCACCGAGCCGCTCGCGCCGATCGACTGGAGCGAGGCGGACGAGCTGGCGGCGCAACCGCCGGCGGGCGCCGCGGGCATGGGAGACGCCGTCCATCATTGATGGCGGCGCATCCCTAACCGTTCAGCTACCGTAACCTTTTCGTCATTTGGAGGGAAAAGCGGGTCGAAACGCTTTGACAGCGGCGGCGCCGCCGTGCTGACTTGATCGCTCGGCCTGCAGGCACGACTCGCGTATTTGTGCGTACTTCATGAGGGGGAAAGTCACGAGATGAACAAGCAAGAGCTGATCGGTCAGGTCGCCGATACCTCAGGTCTGGGCAAGGGCGATGCGAGCAAGGCGGTTGAGGCCGTGTTCGACGCGATCCAGGCTGCGCTCAAGAAGGGCGATGAGGTTCGCTTGGTCGGCTTTGGCACCTTCTCGGTCAGCAAGCGCAAGGCGTCGACGGGCCGCAACCCGCGCACGCGCGAGCCGATGACGATCAAGGCGTCGAACCAGCCCAAGTTCAAGGCAGGCAAGGGCCTGAAGGACGCGGTCAACTAACCGCGTCGGAAAAGCGGGTTTTGGGGCTGGACAGCATGGTCTGCGCCGCCTAAAGGCCCGCTTCCCGTTTCGGCCGAATGGCCAAATGGGCGCGTAGCTCAGTGGTAGAGCACACCCTTCACACGGGTGGGGTCGTAGGTTCAATCCCTACCGCGCCCACCATTTCAAAAGCCCGTCGGTCCCGCGTGACCGGCGGGCTTTTTGGTTTCAGGGCGCTAGCGCATAGCTCCAGGCTGGGGTGGCAATATTGCCGGGGCGCGCAACGATATTGCGCGGGCCAGAGTGCCGTGACACACCGTTGATCAGACGCGCCTGACGTCACCATTTGGGGGGACCTGAATTGAAGAAAACTCTGCTGCTCGCCACCGCCATGGCCGCGATCGTCGTGCCTGCGATCGGCTTCAGCCAGCAATCGGCCGAGCCTGTCGCCGTCGCCGATGCAGGCGCCACCCGCTACGGCGCCTGGGGCTTCGACCTGACCGGCATGGACAAGCGCGTGAAGCCCGGCGACGACTGGTTCCGCTTCGTCAACGGCGCCTGGGTCGACCGCACGACGATCCCGGCCGACCGTTCTTCCTATGGCGCCTTCGCGGTGTTGCGCGAGCTTTCCGAGGCCCGCATGCGTAGCCTGATTTCGGGCTATAGCGCCGGCGACACCGCGCATCCCGACCGGATGAAGGCGGCGATCCTCTACTCGGGTTTCATGGACGAGGCGCTGGCCGAAAAGCTCGACGCCCAGCCGCTGCTCGACCGCCTGGCGCCGATCAAGGCTGCGGCGAGCAAGGACGATATGGCGAAGCTGATGGGCGCATCGGTCGGCGGCTTCGGCGGCAGCTTTTTCGGCGTCGGCGTCAACGACGACGCCAAGAACCCGGACGTTTATGCGCTGTACCTGCGCCAGTCCGGCCTCGGGCTGGGCGACCGTGACCTCTATCTCGATGCCAAGTTCGCTCCGCAGGTCGCGCGCTATCAGCAATATGTCGCGCAGCTGCTCGGCATGGCCGGCTGGGCCGATGCCGATGCGATGGCGGCGAAAGTTGTCGCGATGGAGGCCCGGATCGCCAAGGCGCACTGGACCCGCGCGCAGAGCCGCGACCGCGACAAGACCTACAACCCGACCGGCATCGCCGAGCTGAAGGCTGCGGCGCCGGGCTTCGGCTGGGACGGCTTCTGGGCGGCGGCGGGCCTAACCAAGGCCGATCGGGTGATCGTCGCGCAGAATACGGCGATCCCGGCGATCGCCCAGGTCTTCGCCGACACCGATCTCGAGACGCTCAAGGCCTGGGAAGCCTTCCGCACCGCCGACGACATCGCGCCGTTGCTGTCGAAGCGCTTCGTCGATGCGCAGTTCGAGTTCCGCTCGAAGTTCCTCAACGGCCAGCCGCAGCAGCGCGACCGCTGGAAGCGGGGCGTGGCATTCGTCGAGCGCGGCATCGGCGAGGGTGTGGGCCGCGACTATGTCGCGCTCTATTTCCCGCCGGCCTCCAAGGCGAAAATGGACACGCTGGTCGGCAACCTGCGCGTAGCGCTCGCCGGGCGGATCAACAACCTCGCCTGGATGAGCCCGGCGACCAAGGCGCAGGCTCAGGACAAGCTCAAGGGATTCAGTGTCAAGATAGGCTATCCCGACAAGTGGCGCGATTATTCGGCGTTTGAAGTGAAACCGGGCGACCTGGTGGGCAATGCCGAGCGCTCGGGCCGTTTCGAATGGGACTATCGCCGCAACCGGCTGGGCGGGCAGGTCGACAAGGCCGAGTGGGGCATGACCCCGCAGACGGTGAACGCCTATTACAACTCGGTGAAGAACGAGATCGTCTTCCCGGCCGCGATCCTGCAGCCGCCCTTCTTCGATCCGCAGGCCGACGACGCGGTCAACTATGGCGGCATCGGCGGCGTGATCGGGCACGAGATCAGCCACGGCTTCGACGACCAGGGCCGCAAGTCCGACGGCAATGGCGTGCTGCGCGACTGGTGGACCACCGAGGACGCCGCCAAGTTCGAGGCCCAGGCCTCGATCCTCGGCGCACAGTATGAGGCCTATACCTTCGACGGGCTGCCCGGTGTCCACATCAACGGCCGCGCCTCGATGGGCGAGAATATCGGCGATCTCGGCGGCGTGCTGATCTCGCTCGACGCCTATCACCAGTCGCTCGGCGGCAAGAAGGCCAAGGTGATCGACGGCTATACCGGCGACCAGCGCTTCTTCCTGGGCTGGGGCCAGGTGTGGCGCACGCTGTTCCGCACCGAGGCACTGCGCCAGCAACTGGTCAGCGACCCGCATTCGCCGGGCCAGATCCGCGCGGTCAATCCGCTGCGCAACGTCGATGCCTGGTATGCCGCGTGGAAGATCGACGCGAGCCAGAAGCAATATGTCGCGCCGGACAAGCGCGTGCGCATCTGGTGATCTGACGGCCTCTCCCTAGCTGTGCCCCGGCGCAGGCCGGGGCCCAGGGTTTCTCTGCCGTATCGCTTTGTTACCCTGGGCCCCGGCTTTCGCCGGGGAACTGAAAGGACCGGCGCCTGCACATCCTCTGCACGCCGATTCCTCCGAAGCCTGGTTGGATCGATCTGCCGCGAAAGCGCACACCGCCCACACCAACCACGGAGGCAGGCATGGCGGCACAGGTGATCGACGAACCCGGGACCAGCAACAAGCTGCGGATCGCGGCATGGAGCGCGGCGGCGGGGCTGCTGATGCTGCCGGCGATCGCGATGCAGCTCACCCACGAGGTCCGCTGGGGGCCTGCCGACTTCGTCCTTGCCGCGCTGCTGATCGGCGGCACCGGCCTGGTCTTCGAGCTGGCGATCCGCGCGCGTGCCAGCGGGGCCTATCGCGCCGCCGTCGCGCTGGCGCTGTTCACGGCCTTTCTCACCGTCTGGGTCAACCTCGCCGTCGGCATGATCGGCGACGCGGGCAATCCGCTCAACCTGCTGTTCGGCGGCGTGATCGCGGTGGCGATCCTCGGCGGCTTCCTCGCGCGCTTCCAGCCGGTCGGCATGGCCTGGGCGATGGCGGCGACGGCGCTGGTGCAGGCTGCCACCGTGATCCCCGCGCTCACCTACGATCCGCGCACCGCGGCGCTGATCGGCGCCTTCACGCTGCCCTGGCTGCTGTCGGCTGCACTGTTCCGCGCCGCGCACGGGCGCGATTGAGCTATCTGGCCTTGCCCGCTTTCTCGTCTGCCAGCCGCTTCGCCAGCGCGCCGGCCGAGCGGTCCGCATAGGCGCGGCAGGCGCCGGGATCGAGATAGGGGTTGGGCCGCACGCCCCGGGCGAAGCGCGCATATTTCTCCGGGCCACCCGAATTGTCGGGGTGCGCGCTGAACAGGATGTCGCAGGGCATCGCTCGCATCTTCGCCTGGCTGGTGCGGAAACTGGCCACCACTTCCGGATGGCGGGTGAAGCGATAGCCGTCGGCGGCGACGGGGTTGAGGCTCGATCCGAACACGATCGCCTTGCAGGCGCGGCCCTCGCAGCTCTGCCAGGTCCAGCTCATGCTTCCCGGCGTATGACCCGGCGTGGCGCGGGCGGTGACGGTGACGCTGCCCAGCCGGATCGCCGCGCCATCCTTCACCGCCCGCACCTGGGAAACGGCAGGGAAGGGCTCCAGCCATGCCGCCTGGGGATCGTCGGGCGTGCTCTTTCCCTGCTTCAGCACCGGCACGGCCCAGCTGCCGGCCAGCACGGTGGCGCCGCTGTCGTGCGCCAGCGCGGCGAGCCCGCCGGCATGATCGAAATGCGGCTCGGTGCTGAGGATCAGCTTCACGTCCTGGATGCGAAAGCCGAGCTTGCGGAGGTTGGCCTCGACGTCGCGCACCGATTGCGGCACCGCGCCGTCGATCAGGATCAGCCCCTTGCCGGTGTCGATCAGCGCGACGTTCATGCCCTGGAAGCCGACCAGATAGGTGTTGCCATGGACGCGGATCGGCGCCTGGGGCCCGATCCACTTGGCGGCAGCCTCGGGCGCGATCGGACGCGTGAGCGGATCGTCCTGCTGCTGCGTTGCGGCAGTGGTGATCGCGGTGGTGACGAGGGCGAGGGCGGCGAGGTGGATCGGCTTCATCGGGCATGTCCCTGATTGCGTGCCCCGCGAGATGGCCCGTCACGCACGCCACGCGCAAACCACCATTTCTCGGATGAGCCATTAGCTGGATTGATGGCTCGTTGCGCCAGACCCCATCCAATCATCGCCAATCCCGCCTTCGCGGGGATGGCGGAAGGGGGTATGGCCGGCCGAATCGACGGGTGGGTGGGAGTTAGCGCGTGCTCTGGGCAGTGGCGACGGTGGCGGCGGCCGGGTTTCAGGTGGGCCGCAACGCGCTCCAGCGGGGCATGATGTCGAACACCGGCCCCTGGGGCGCCACGCTGGTGCGCTTCCTGTTCGGCCTGCCTTTCTCGCTGTTGTTCACCGCAGTCGCATTCGCGCTCAGCCCGCATCTCGATCCGCAGTTCGGCTGGCCGTTCTGGTGGCCCGCGCTCACCGGGGCGCTGGCACAGGTGATCGCCACTGCCGCGCTGCTGCTCGCCATGCACCATGCCGGCTTCGCCGTGGGCACCGCGCTTCAGCAGAGTTCGGTGCCGCTCGCCGCCACCGTCGGGCTGGTGGTGTTCGGCGACAATCTCTCCTTGCTGGGCTGGGTGGGCGTCGCGGTGACGACGCTGGGGCTCGCCGCCTTGGTCTGGCCGAAGAAGATCGAAGGCGCGCATCATCCGGTGCTTGGCGTCACCTATGGCGTGCTTTCCGGCCTGCTGTTCGGTTTCGCGCTCAACGCCTTTCGCCATGCCGGGCTGCGCCTCGAGCCGCATCATCCCTGGTTTGCGGCAGTCGCGGGCGTCGCGATCGTCCAGGCGGTGCAGGCGGCGGGACTGGGGCTGTACCTGGCGATCCGCGACCGCGCCGCGCTGGTCGCGGTGGTGAAGGGCTGGCGCCAGTCGCTGGGGGCAGGGCTGTTCGGCGCGCTTGCTTCCTCGGGCTGGTTCCTTGCGCTGCATCTTGCCCCCGCCGCTGCGGTGCGCGCGCTGGGGGTGATCGAGATGCCGATGGCCGCCGCGGCGGGGCACCGGCTGTTCCGCGAGAAGCTGAGCGCGCGGCAGCTGCTCGGCGTGGTGCTGGTTGCCGGCGGCGTGGCGATGACGGCCGCCTTCTAATCGTCATCCCGGCGAAAGCCGGGACCTCGCGCGGCTCTTGTCCCGCGCCTTCGCCTGAGATCCCGGCTTTCGCCGGGATGACGGAGAATAAGGAGATGGCGCGACGTGCCGACCTTTGCCACTCTCGTGCGATGATCAAACTCCGCGTGCTCCTCGCCCTTGTCGTCAGCCTGCTCCCCGGTGCGGCCCTCGCGCAAAAGGCGCCGGTTCTTCTCGTCCCCGACCGCGTCTTCACCGCCACCGATCGGGCGATGCACCCCGGCTGGAAGGTGCTGGTCGCCGACGGCAAGATCGTCGCGGTGGGGCCGGACGTGACTGCGCCCGCCGGCGCCGAGACGCTGGCGCTGCCCGGTACCACGCTGATGCCGGGGCTGATCGACCTGCACGTCCACCTCTTCCTCCACCCGTACAACGAGACCAGCTGGAACGATCAGGTGATGAAGGAGCCGCTGGCGCTCCGTACCGCGCGTGCCGTCGCGCACGCCCGTGCGACGCTGGCGGCGGGCTTCACCACCGTGCGCGATCTCGGCACCGAAGGGGCGGGGGAGGCCGATGCCGGACTCAAGGCGGCGATCCAGCAGGGCATCGTGCCGGGCCCGCGCCTGCTGATCGCCAGCCGCGCGCTGGTCGCCACCGGCGCCTATGGGCCCAAGGGCTATGCCTATGACGTGCCGCAGGGTGCCGAAGAGGTGAGCGGCGACGGCGTGGTCGCCGCGGTTCGCCGCCAGATCGCGCACGGTGCGGACTGGGTGAAGCTCTATGCCGATTATCGCTGGGGACCGGGCGAGCCGAGCCGCGCGACCTTCAGCCTGGAAGAGCTCAAGGCGGGGATCGCCGCCGCGCATGATGCCGGGCGCAAGGTCGCGGTTCATTCCAGCACGCCCGAGGGGATGCGTCGCGCGATCCTGGCCGGCGCCGACACGATCGAGCATGGCAACGAGGCGACGGCGGACGTCTTCGCGCTGATGAAGGCGCATGGCGCTGCCTTCTGCCCCACGCTCGCCGCCACCGATGCGATCACGCGCTATGGCGGCTGGAACGGCGCCGCGCCCGAGCCCAAGGCAATCGCGGTGAAGCGGGCGAGCTATGCCGCGGCGCTCAAGTCCGGCGTGACGATGTGCGTCGGCGGCGACACCGGCGTATTCGCCCACGGCGCCAATGCCCGCGAGATCGAACTGATGGCCGGCTGGGGCATGGCGCCGGCCGATGCATTGTGGACCGCGACCGCGGGCAACGCTGCGATCCTTGGCATGGCGGATCGGCTCGGATCGATCGCCCCCGGTCGAATCGCCGACCTGGTCGCTGTCGCCGGCGATCCGCTCGCCGACATGGCGGCGCTCGAAAATGTCCGCCTCGTGATGCAATCAGGCAACATCTTCACCGATCGGTGAACCATTTCGGGGACGTACGCTGGCGCTGTAACAATAGCGTCATGTGACAGTCTCGAAAGTGTCTCCAAAACCGCGCCAACGCGTAACAACCCCCGCCTAGCGCCGCTTTTGCGGCCGACGGGGGAACAGCCGAGTCGATCCCGCACCGTAATTCGATGCAATCCCGGCGTCCGCCGGAACGGAGATCCTATGGCCAGCTTCAAACGCGTCAGCCTTCTTATGATGACCACCATGGCATGCGGCGCGCTCGCTGCTTGCGATGGTGCGAACGACATCGCCTCGCCGGGCACCGGCGGCAACGTCATCATCAACAATCCGCCGGCGCCGACCCCGACGCCCACGCCGACGCCGACCTCCACGCTCGTCACTGCCGCCACCGGCTGCCCGACGATCGCCGACCCGAAGGGCCTGACCGACAATGGCGTGATCACCGGCCCGACCGGCAGCTGGCGCGTCTGCACGCTGCCGTCGATCATTGCGAAGAGCGTCCAGCTCCCGAAGGTCGCCGGCCTGGTCTATGAAATGCGCGGCCGCGTCGACGTTGGCTGCGACAGCGGCTTCACCGCGCCGACCGCCGGCGCGCCGCTCACCAGCACCACCGTGGGCTGCACCGCGGCCAACGGCTTCACCCTCACCGGCGGCCAGCTGACCGCCGACACCAACGTGACGCTGACGATCGATCCGGGCGTGATCGTGTTCGGCGGCACCGGCACCTCGTGGCTCGCCGTCAACCGCGGCAACAAGATCGCCGCCAACGGCACCGCCACCGCACCGGTCGTCTTCACCAGCCGCGACAACATCCTCGGCCTCAACACCGACGCGTCGTTCGGCCAGTGGGGCGGCGTGGTGCTGCTTGGCCGCGCCAAGGTCACCGACTGCAACTACGGCTCGACCGCGGCCGGCACCTGCGAGCGCGACACCGAGGGTGCCGCCGACAAGGCGATCTTCGGCGGCGCCGACGACACCTATAACGCCGGCAGCATGAAGTACGTCCAGATCCGCTATTCGGGCTATGTGCTCGGCGCGGACAAGGAGCTCCAGGCGCTCACCACCGAAGGCGTCGGCTCGGGCACCACGCTCGAATATATCCAGAGCCACAACAGCTCGGACGACGGCGCCGAGTTCTTCGGCGGCACCGTGCGCTTCAAGCACTATATCGCCACCGGCGCCGACGACGACAGCCTCGACATCGACACCGGCCTGCAGGGCTTCTTCCAGTACGTCCTGCTGCTGCAGCGTCCGGGCCAGGGCGACGCGCTGATGGAAATCGACAGCAACGGCCTCGAGACCGATCTGCCGCGCCAGAAGACCGCGGTGGTGAACTTCACCGCCGTCCAGTCGCAGGTCAGCAGCAACAACGAAGCCAACGACCTCGGCTCGCTCCTGCTGCGCGGCAACTCGGACACCTCGCTCGTCAACGGCATCATCGTCTCGCCGAACAACGAGTGCCTCCGCCTGAACGGCTCGGGCGCCACGCCCGCCACGCTGTTCGCCCGTGCGGTGGTGATGCAGTGCAACGCGACCAAGTATCTCGGCTCGGGTTCGTACACCGCGGCGCAGGCCGCGACGGCCTTCGGCTCGGGCTCGAACGCCAACAACGACGCCTATACGCCGTCGCTGACCAGCCTGTTCATCAACGGCGCGACCGAGACGGCCGTGACTGCCTTCGATGCCAAGACGCTGAACACGTTCTTCGACACGACGACCTATATCGGCGCGGTCAAGGACGCGAACGACAGCTGGTACAAGGGCTGGACCTGCAATTCGAGCTACGCACCGTTCGACACGACCACCTCGACGAGCCGCAGCTGCACGTCGATCCCGACGAACTGAGCCTTGCTTGACTGAACCGGGGGCGGAGCGTGGCCATGCGGCGACGCTCCGCCCCTCTCAGGATTTGAATTGGGGGTTTCACATGACGAAGCCGATGGGGCTCGCCCGCCTGTTGCTACTTACTTCCGCGCTCGTCGCGCCGTCGATCGCCTGGGCGCAGGCGACCACGCCGGATTCGGCCGGGGCGCCCGCCGCCGGCACCACTGCTGAACCCCAGGACCAGGCTGCCGAACCGGCTGCCCAGGACGCCCAGGAAGCGGCGCCCGACGTTTCGGTGCCCGGCGAGATCGTCGTCACCGGCCGCCGCACCAATGTCGTGCGCGACATGCCGCAGGTCGTCTCGGTGCTTTCCAGCGCGGACATCGCGCGCACCGGCGAGGGCGACATCGCCGGCGCGCTCAGCCGCGTCACCGGCCTGTCGGTCGTCGGCAACGGCTATGTCTATGTCCGCGGCCTCGGCGATCGCTACTCGCTCGCGCTGCTCAACGGTTCGCCGCTGCCCAGCCCCGAGCCGCTGAAGCGCGTCGTCCCGCTCGATCTCTTCCCGACCAACGTGGTCTCCTCGTCGCTCGTCCAGAAGAGCTACTCGGCCAATTATCCGGGCGAGTTCGGCGGCGGCGTGATCAACCTCACGACCAATTCGCTGCCCAAGGAAGGCTTCCTGACGGTCAGCGGCGGCGTCGGTGCCAATCTCGTGACGACGGGCCATTTCGGCTATGTCTATGCGGGCGGCGGCAAGGACTGGACCGGTTATGACGACGGCACGCGCGATCTGCCCCCGGCGCTGGCGGCCTATTTCGCCAGCGGCGCGCGCATCAGCTCGGGCACCGTCGATACCCAGGCGATCGGCGGCCAGCTGGCCAATGCCAACAACTCGCTCGTCCAGAAGCAGAAGCATATCGGCCCGAACTGGTCGCTCACTTTGTCGGGCGGCGACACCTGGGATATCAGCGACGACGTCCGCCTCGGCCTGATCGCCACCGGCGGCTATTCGAACAAGTGGACGACGCGCGACGCGATCCAGCAGAACTCGCTGAACTCCGATCTGTCGGATCTGGAGAATAATTTCGAGCGTGTCTCCACCGACAATCGCATCGTCACCAACGCGCTTCTCGGGCTGGGCCTCGAGTTCGGCGACAACAAGATCCGCTGGACCAACCTCTATGTCCACGACACGCTGAAGCGCGCACGCATCGGCATCGGCAAGCGGCACGGCAACACCGTGACTGACTTCATGCAGCAGGACACCGCCTGGTACGAGCGCCAGCTGATCGACACCCAGATGGTCGGCGAGTTCAAGCTGAGCCCCGAGTTCAGCCTCGATCTGCGCGCCGGCTATGCCAATTCGAAGCGCAAGGCGCCGGACGAATTCACCTATGAATATGTCCGCACCAACGCCGCCGCCGATCTCTACGGCGCCTATTTCGTCAATCGCCTCAACGGCAACAGCGGCGACGCCACCGTCAGCTATTCGGACCTGAACGAGGATCTCTACTCGGCGGGCGGCGACTTCACCTGGAAGCTCGATCCGGCGCTCAGCCTCTCGGTCGGCTATGCCTATCTGAACCAGAAGCGTGACAGCTCGCGTCGTGACTTCCAGTTCAACGCGCCCAGCACCTTCCCGACCGCGGTGGGCATGCTGCGCCCCGATCTGCTGCTCGGCTCGGCGATCATCGACTATTACAACATCGCGCTGGTCGAGACGAACGAAGGTGCGCCGGCCTTCCATGCCGAGCTGGTCAACCATGCCGGCTATTTCCGCGAGAACTGGCAGATCACTTCGGAAATCTCGCTCGATGCGGGCATCCGCTACGAGACGGCCAAGGAAACTGTGGTCCCGATCGCAGTGTTCAGCACGCCCGGCGGCAGCACCGCCGCGACCAGCCTGGACAATGACTATTGGCTGCCCTCGGCCACGGCGACCTGGCAGTTCCAGCCGGGCATGCAGGTTCGCCTGAACGCCTCCAAGACGATCGCGCGGCCGCAGTTCCGCGAGCTGATCTTCCAGTTCTATTTCGATCCGGACACCAACCGCCAGTATCGCGGCAACCCGCTGCTCAAGGACAGCGAGCTGCTCAACCTGGAGGCCCGGTACGAATGGTACATCGCGCCGGAACAGCGCTTCACCGTGGCCGGCTTCTACAAGCGGATCGACAATCCGATCGAGGCCTACATCACGGGCGACACGTTCGTGACCAGCTTCGCCAACGCGCCCAAGGCCGATCTCTACGGTGGCGAAGTGGAGCTCAGCAAGAAGTGGCAGGTGCTCGGCCAGCGCAGCCTGATCGCGATCGCCAACTATACCTACACCAAGTCGAAGCTGAAGGTGGAAGCCGACGATCCGGTCTCGGTCTATGGCGCCGCCTCGACCAAGGCGTCCGACTTCTTCCGCGACGGCGCGCCGCTCACCGGCCAGTCGGACCATCTGGTCAACTTCCAGTTCGGCCTGGAGGACAAGGCCTCGCTCTCGCAGCAGACCTTCATCCTCTCCTATGCCAGCAAGCGCGTCACCAGCCGCGGCCTGGCGAATTCGGGCCAGCCCGATGTGTTCGAATATCCGGGCTTCAACCTGGACTTCGTCGCGCGCCAGGGCGTGACGGTTGCGGGCCAGCAGTTCGACGTGAAGTTCGAAGCGCGCAACATCACGAACCGGAAGTACAAGGAAACCCAGTCGAACGGGACGAACACGGTGATCTACAACCGTTACAGCCCCGGCACGACGCTGAACCTGTCGCTCTCGACCACCTTCTGAGATCGCCAGCCGGAACAGGGAAGGGCGGCCCGCACGCGCGGCGCCGCCCTTTTCTTTTCGTGTAGGGCCCCGGCGAGAGCATCAGCGGTAGCGCGCGATCACCAGCCCCAGGGCTTCTCGCGATACCATTGCGTGACGACGTACTTCATCCCGCCGCGCACCGGCATCGCGTGGTGGATGGTGCTGGGGTTGGGCGTGCCGTCGGGGCGGAGGTTGTTCCAGGCGAGCACCTTGCCGGTTTCGGGGCGCACGATCTTGTCGACTGCCTTGAACCGCGTCGCGCCGCCGGCCTCGACATCGTTCAGATAGAGCATCACCGTCCAGGTGCGCTGACCGGCGACTCCGCAATATTTCTGATAGTCGCGGCCCTGCGGCTCGAAATAGTCGGTGTGCGCCTTGAACTCCTGGCCGATGTCGTAGCGCTGGCCCTGCATAGGCTCGCCATGCGTGGGGTCGAGGCCGGTAAAGGCGGTCATCCGCCGCTTCAGCTCCATCACAACCGGATCCTGCGAACTGAAGTCGCAGGTCTCGCTGGTGCGGAAGGCGTAATCGTCATTGGCGTCGGCGATCGTGGAGGGGCGCCGTTCGGCATCCACCTTGATCCGCAGCAGCTCGCACAGCTCGGGCTCCAGGAAGTTCTTGGCGATGAACATCTGGATCTTCGGGTGCGGGACGCGCTGCACGCCGGGCCATTGCAGGATGTGATCGACGATGGGTTCGGACGGAAGCCCCGAGCCGAGATTGATGAGAGGCGAAGCGGCACTGTGCATTGCGGCTATGTGCCAAAAGCCCCGGCCCGGCGCCAGCGTGACGCGAAACCGTCACAAAAGCGCAAGCGGCGTGTCACATGACGTGCCTAGCTGATGGCGATCCGCAAAAGGGGATCCAATGGACGTGGAAGCTGAAACGCTGGCGCCCGTGGCGGAAGCACCGCAATCCCCGCTGTTTTCCGGCGCCCGGGCCGAGGCGCCGGCCAACGCGCTGATCGCCGAGGCCCGCCGCCGCCGGGCCTCGCACATCCATCTCGAGATCGGGCCCGGCGCCACGGTGGTCCGCATGCGCATCGCCGGCCAGCTCACCGAGCCGCGCCATTATCATGCCGATGCCGCGCTGGCGGCCGGCTTCCGCGACGCCGCGGGCGCCTCGCTGCTGGTGCATGAAGGCGGTGAGCGCATCGTGCTCCGCCTCGATGGCGGAGAGCGGCGCGAGCGGGCCCTCGAAGCCATCGGGATGCGCCGCGAGCAGGTCGACGCGCTACTGCCGGCGCTGCGCCGCGGGGGGCTGGTGCTGGTCGCCGGCCCGGCCGGATCGGGCCGCAGCACCAGCATCGCCACCTTGCTCCGGCACTTCGCCGGTTCGCCGCGCCACATCGCGACGATCGATACCTTGCCGGTGGAGGGGGCAACACGGATCGAAGGTCTCGCCGGCGCCGCCGCGATCCGCGCCACGCTGGAGCAGGATCCCGACGTGATCGCGCTCGATGTCCTGGAGGGGCGCGAGGCTGCCGGGGCCGCGGCCGAGGCGGCGGAGGCGGGGCATCTCGTCATTGCCGGGATCGACGCGCCCGACAGTGTCTCGGCGATCCGCCAGATGCGCGACTGGCGCGTGGAGCCCTTCCGCCTGGCGTCCAACGTTGCCGCGGTGCTCGCCCAGCGCCTGGTCCGCCGGCTGTGCCCGGATTGCCGGCGACCGGTGCAGGCCCAGGGGTCGGTCTCGGCGCTGCTCGGCTTCGATTCGGGCGCGATCGTCTTCGCGCCGGTCGGCTGCGAGAGCTGCGAGGGTACGGGCTTTGCCGGCATGACCGGGGTGTTCGAGGCGATCGTGGCGGACGGCGCGATCCGCAGGCTGATCAACGACGGCGGTGACGAGGCGATCCTGGCGCGCCACGCCTTCCTGCGCGCGCCCAATCTTGGGTCCGCAGCCCGGGCGCTGGTCCGGGAGGGGATGACCACGCCCGACGAGGCTGTGCGAATTTCACGCGGATAAGCGCCAATATTTCTGGCGCAACTATCTTGCGCTTCGCATCGGCCCCCGCTAAGCGCGCCTTCTTCACGGCGGTTGTAGCTCAGTTGGTTAGAGCATCGGTTTGTGGTACCGAGGGTCGCGGGTTCAAGTCCCGTCATCCGCCCCATTTCTCCCCCTAGTGACCGCGCGCGGCACACAGACGTGCGGCACCTCCGCAGGAATGTAGCGCGTGATCACCGACTGGGGTTTCCCCGATTTCGACGACCATGAGGGCGTCCATCTGTTCAGCGACCGCGAATCGGGGCTGAGCGCAATCATCGCAGTCCATTCGACCAAGCTCGGCCCGGCGGCCGGCGGCGTGCGCTTCTGGCACTATGCCGATCACCGCGCCGCGATCACCGACGCGCTGCGCCTGTCGCGCGGCATGAGCTACAAGAATGCGATGGCGAACCTGCCGCTCGGTGGCGGCAAGGGCGTGATCCTGGCAAGCCAGCCGGGCGCGACCGTGACCACCGCGCAGCTCGAGGCGTTCGGCCGCGCCGTTGCTTCGCTCGACGGCCGCTATGTGACTGCCGAGGATGTCGGCATGTCCGAGGAGCGGATGAAGGTCGTCGCGACCCAGACCAAGCATGTCTCGGGCCTACCCGTGGCCGAAGGTGGCGCCGGCGGCGATCCCGGCCCGATCACTGCGCGCGGCGTCTATCTGGGCGTGAAGGCGGCGGCGAAGCGTGGCTTGGGTGCCGATTCGATGGCCGGCGTGCGCGTCGCGATCCAGGGCGTCGGCTCGGTCGGCGGCGGCGTTGCCCGTCTGCTCGCCAAGGACGGCGCGAAGCTCACGCTCGCCGACGTCAATGCCGATCGCGCCAAGGCGCTGGCGGCGGAACTGGGCGGCGAGGCGGTCGATGCGTCCGAGATCCTGGGTCTCGAAACCGACGTGCTCAGCCCCAATGCGCTGGGCGCGATCTTCACCGAACAGTCGATCGCGGCGCTGAGGACCACCGTGGTCGCCGGCGGCGCGAACAACCAGCTTGCCACGCGCGCGGACGGCCAGCGCCTGCACGATCGCGGCATCCTCTATGCGCCCGATTACGTGATCAACGCGGGCGGGATCATCAATGTCGGGCTCGAATATCTCGGGCAGGGCAACATGGCAGAGGTGATGGCGCGCGTGGAGAAGATTCCCGATCGCCTGATCGAAGTGTGGGACGAGAGCGCCCGTACCGGCGATCCGCAAAGCGAAGTCGCTGACCGCATCGCCCAGCGGCTGATCGGCCGGGGCTGATCGGTTGGAGTGAACTGTTCCCCGGCGAAAGCCGGGGCCCAGAGGCACAAGCGACACGGCAGAGAAACCCTGGGCCCCGGCTTTCGCCGGGGAACAGGTATATGCGCATGAATACCGTCTGTAGGCCGCGGACTTGCGCCAGACATACGCCCCCAATAGCCTCGCGCATCCTCACTCCCCCGGAGCCCCATGCGCACCTTCCTCCTCGCCACCGCCGCCTTCCTTTCCATCGCGCCGGCAGCGGCGCAGTCGATCGATCCCGCCACCGTCGGCATCCTCGTGGATCAGGGGACCAGCCATTCGGAGGTGATGACCACCGCCGAATATCTCGCCGATGTGATCGGCCCGCGCATGACCAATTCGCCTGCGATGCGCGAGGCGGAGGCCTGGACGCAGGAGAAGTTCAAGGGCTGGGGGCTGACCAACGTCCACAAGGAAGGCTTCGAATTCGGCAGGGGCTGGTGGATCGAGAAGTCGAGCGTGCGCATGGTTGCGCCGCGTCCGGTGCAGCTTACCGCGATCCCGATCGCCTGGACGCCCGCCACCAGCGGACCGGTGACCGCACCGGTGATCGTCGCGCCGATGCGCAGCGCGGGCGACTTCGCCCAGTGGAAGGGCAAGCTCGCCGGCAAGATCGTCCTGGTCTCGGCACCGGGCACCGGATCGGAGCCGAAGGAGCCCGATTTCCAGCGGCTGAGTGACGAGGACCTCGCCAAGCTCGACGTTTATGAGGAACCGACCTGGGATCCGGGCAAGCTCGACCAGTCGCTGGCCCGCGCCAAGTTCGAGGGGCAGCTCGCCAAATTCCTCGCCGAGGAAGGCGCGACCGCCTATGTCTCGCGCTCGCGCAGCGACGGCAAGCTGGTGCATGGCGAAGGCTATCTCCACCATGTCGGCGAGACCCCCAAGGTCCCCGGCGTCGAGATGGCGGCAGAGGACTATCGCCGGCTGGTGCGGCTCGCCTGGACCGGCAAGGCGCCGACGCTGGAGATCGACAGCAACGTCCATTTCGACGACAGCGACCCGCAAGCCTATAACGTCATCGCCGATATCAAGGGCAGCGATCCCAAGGCCGGCTATGTGATGGCCGGCGCGCATCTCGACAGCTGGGTGGCAGGCGACGGCGCCGCCGACAATGGCGCGGGCAGCGCGATGGTGATGGAAGCGGCGCGGATCATCGCCGCGAGCGGGATCAAGCCGAAGCGCACGATCCGGTTCGCGCTATGGGCCGGCGAGGAACAGAGCCTCTACGGCTCGATCGCCTATATCGAGCAGCATCTCGCCAAGCGCCCGGCCTGGGATCACCAGCCCAGCGCCGACGAATTCTACTACAGCTGGGCGACGCGCTTCCCGATCACGCCGCTGCCGGGGCACAAGGACCTGGTCGCCTATTTCAACCTCGACAACGGATCTGGGAAGATCCGCGGCGTCTATGCCGAGAACAACATGGCTGTGGTGCCGATCTTCAAGGAGTGGCTCGCCCCCTTCGCCTCGATGGGCGCCTCGACCGTGGCGATCCAGAAGACCGAGGGCACTGACCATCAATTCATGCAGGCCGTGGGCATTCCCGCCTTCCAGTTCATCCAGGACCCGCTCGACTACGAGACGCGGGTGCACCACACCCAGCTCGACACCTTCGATCATCTGAAGGCGGCGGACATGCGCCAGGGGGCGATCGTCCTGGCGGCATTCCTGCTCGATGCGGCCAATGCCAGGGAGCCGCTGCCGCGCCTGCCGATCCCGACCCAGCCGGGCGTGACCGATCCGTTCGCGGGGCCGCAGGGGAAGTAATCTCCATTCCGTCATCCCCGCGCAGGCGGGGATCCAGAGTAACGGAGCGACGGACTGCTTGGCTCTGGATCCCCGCCTGCGCGGGGATGACGATAAAAAGCGCGGGGATGACGATAAAAAGAGGGTAGGGGTGATGAAAAATCGCACCCCCATGTCACATCCCGCGCGGCCATCTCGTCATGCATGTATCCAACCAAGGAGATGCATGATGACACCCCGCCTCGACCTGTTCGCCGCCGCTCCCGCCGAGATGAAGGCGTGGTACGAAGCTTCGCTCAAGGTCGCCCCGAAGCTGGAGCCAGGTCTGCTCGAGCTGGTGAAGATCCGTTCCTCGCAGATCAACGGCTGCGCCAACTGCCTGAACATGCATACTGCCGACGCGCGCAAGGCCGGCGAGACCGAGCAGCGCATCTATCTGCTCAGCGCGTGGCAGGAAGCGCCCTGCTACACGCCGCGCGAGCGCGCCGCGCTGGCGTGGACCGATGCGATGACTCTGGTATCCACGGCGCGGGCGCCGCAGGCGCTGTATGAGGAACTCGCGTTCGAGTTCAACGAGGAGGAGCAAGTGCAGCTCACGCTCGCGATCAACGTGATCAATGGCTGGAACCGCCTCGCCGTGGCGTTCAACCTCTTCTACGAGGCCAAGCCCGCGGTGGCGGCAGCATGACCGGCGCGGACGCGGCGGCGAGTTTCGATCCGCTGCGTCCGCGGCTGGCGCGCATCGCCTATCGCATGCTCGGCTCGGTCGCGGACGCCGAAGACGTGGTGCAGGACGCGTTCCTGCGCTGGCTCGACACCGATCGCGACCAGATTCGCGAGCCCGAGGCGTTCCTGCGCCGCGTGGTGACGCGGCTGTGCCTCGATCAGCTCAAGTCCGCCCGGGCGCGGCGCGAGACCTATGTCGGCCCGTGGCTGCCCGAACCGGTGGTCGAGGAAGCAGATGAAGTGGAGGACGTCACGCTGCCGCTGATGATGGCGCTCGAACGCCTCTCGCCGCTCGAGCGGGCGGCCTTTCTGCTTCATGACGTGTTCGGCGTGAGCTTCGACGAGGTGGGCGAGACGATCGGCCGCGATCCGGCCGCCGCGCGCCAGCTCGCCAGCCGGGCGCGCACCCATGTTCGTGCCGCCCGCCCGCGCTATGACATGCCGAAGGAGAAGGGGCTGGAGATCGCGGCGGCCTTCTTCGCCGCGTCGCGCAGCGGCGACATGACGGCCTTTCGCAGCCTGCTGGCCGACGATGTCGCGACCTGGTCGGATGGCGGCGGCAAGGTCCATGCCGGCCTGCGCCCGATCCACGGCATCGACAACATGATCAAGCTCTACACCTCGCTCGCCCGCTTCTTCGTCAAGGAGCCGTCGCGGATCTTACGCTACGGCATGATCAACGGTCTGCCGGGCTTCGTCAGCATCGAGCCGGACGGCGTTCTTCAGACCACCGCGCTGGCGATCGAGGGCGGCAAGATCACCGGCATCTACGTTACCCGCAACCCCGACAAGCTGGGGCACCTGGGGGCGGCGCTGCATTAACTCTCGCCATTCTGCCCCGCGAAACGCCGGGCGGCCTATTATAAGGGCATGCGCATCGTTCCTCCCATGCTCGCCGTCCTGGCGCTGGCCGGCTGCGGGCAAGGCTATGGCGGCGGTTCAGGCGAGATCGTCGGCTATCGCTGGGCGCGAACGCTGGGCGAATGCGGCGATACCTATCTCCAGTTCTCCCGCGATTCGATCGAGTTCGTCAGCGAAGGGCGGTCGGTGAACCAGCTTCCGGTGCGGCGCATCGTTCGCGAGGATTCGTCGCGTGTGATGTTCGTGGTGGAGACCGACAGCGCGCTTGCGCCCGGATCGATCGCGCCGCGCGGCAGCGCGGACGTGGCGATGGTGTTCAAGGTCGATGGCGACAGCATCAAGCTGGTCGGCCAGGGCACCCCGGACAGCCTGCACGGCATGACGGCGCGCGTGCGGGACTATCCGAGCTTCGTGATGCGGCGCTGCCCGGCGAGCCACTGAGACGCCGGCAAATCGGGCCAATCCGGCCATGGATTCCGTTTCGGAACCCCGCTAGTCATCGCGGGTGCCTGCCTTGCATGCCTTTGCCAATCCCGCGCGCTTCCTGAAGATTGCGCGGCCGCTGACGCCGATCCTGTTCTGGCTCGGCGCGGCGCTGGTGGCGTTCGGCTGTTGGGCCGGGCTGACGATGACACCGCCCGACGCAGTGCAGAAGGAAAGCGCGCGCATCCTTTACATCCATGTGCCCAGCGCCTGGCTGGGGATGGGCGGCTGGAGCGGGCTGGCGATCGCCTGCCTGAGCTATCTGGTGTGGCGGCACCCGCTGGCGAGCATCGCGGCGCGGGCGATCGCCCCGGCGGGCGCGACCTTCGCGGCGCTCTGCCTGCTCACCGGCTCGATCTGGGGCCGCCCGACCTGGGGCACCTGGTGGGAATGGGACGGGCGGCTGACCTCGATGCTGCTGCTGTTCTTCATCTATATTGCCTGGATCGCGCTCGACCGCGCCGATGCCGACCGATCGGGCGACGGACGGGTGCCGGCGCTGTTCGGCGTTGCGGGCAGCGCGCTGTTGCCGATCGTCCATTATTCGGTGGTCTGGTGGAACACGCTGCACCAGGGCCAGAGCGTGATGGCCGGCAAGATCGCCCCGTCGATGCTGTGGCCATTGTTCTTCACGCTGCCCGGCTTCACGCTGATCTTCGCGGGCGTGGTGCTGATGCGGATGCGCGCGATCCTGGCGGCGCAGAAGGTCGAGGCGCGGCTGCGCCGGATGGCGACCGCATGAACCACTGGCCGTTCATCACCGCTGCCTATCTGCTCGTGCTGATCGGCACCGGCGGGCTGGCCGCGCTCAGCTATGCCGCGATGCGCCGGGCCGAGGCGGCGGCCGAAGCGCTGCGGAGCGGGCGCGAATGAAGGCCAAGCATCAGCGGCTGACGCTGGCGCTGCTCGCGCTGGGCGCGATCTTGGGCGCCTCCGCGCTGGCGATGTCGGCGCTCAAGGACCAGGCGGCGTTCTTCTACGCCCCCGGCGACGTGAAGGGGAAGCCGCTGCCGCTCGACCGGCATGTGCGGCTGGGCGGCATGGTGGAGAAGGGCTCGATCGTCCGCGCCGCCGATGGCGTTTCGATCCGCTTCATCGTGACCGATGGCCAGGCGACGGTGCCGGTCGCGTTCCGGGGCGTGACGCCGGACCTGTTCAAGGAAGGATCGGGCGTGGTTGCCGAAGGCAAGTTCCAGCCCGACGGCAGCTTCGTCGCCGACAATATCCTGGCCAAGCATGACGAGCGCTACATGCCGCCCCAGGCCGCGGGCAACATGCACGAGACGAAGACGCTAGAGCAGTGATCGCCGAAGCCGGTCTCGCCGCCCTGTGGCTCGCGACGGGTTTCGCGCTCGTCCAGGTGATGCTTGCCTGGGGCGCCGCGCGCGGTGCCGACCGGAAGGGCGCGGCGATGGTGATGACGGGGCTACGCCGTGTCGCGATCGTCCAGGGCCTGCTAGCGCTTGCCGCCTTCGGGCTGCTGATCACGCTGTTCGTCCGGTCGGACATGTCGGTGCTACTGGTCGTCGAGAACAGCCATTCGCTCAAGCCGCTGATCTACAAGATCGCCGGCGCCTGGGGAAATCATGAAGGCTCGATGCTGCTCTGGGTCACCGTTCTGGCGGTGTCCGGGGCTGGAGTCGCGATCTTCGAGAAGCGGCTGCCGCAGGGCACGCTTGCCGCCACCTTGGGCGCGCAGGCGGCGATCGCGCTCGGCTTCTACGCCTTCCTCGCCTTTGCCTCCAACCCGTTCGTCCGCATCGATCCGGCGCCGCTCGACGGGCGCGGGCTCAATCCGCTGCTGCAGGACCCGGGCTTGGCCTTCCATCCGCCGACGCTCTATCTCGGCTATGTCGGCCTCTCGGTCGCGTTCAGCTTCGCAGTGGGCGCGTTGCTGATGCGGGACGTCGGGCCCGCCTTTGCCCGGGCGATGCGGCCCTGGGTGCTGGCTGCCTGGATCTTCCTGACCATCGGCATCACCGCGGGCAGCTATTGGGCCTATTACGAGCTGGGCTGGGGCGGCTGGTGGTTCTGGGACCCGGTCGAGAATGCCTCGCTGATGCCCTGGCTGGCGGCGACTGCGCTGCTCCATTCGGTGAGCGTGCTCGCCACGCGTGACGGGCTGCGCGCCTGGACGGTGATGCTCGCGGTGGTCGCCTTCTCGATGTCGATGATCGGCACCTTCCTGGTGCGCTCGGGCATATTGGTGAGCGTCCATGCCTTTGCCGTCGACCCGACCCGCGGCGGCTTCATCCTCGCGCTGCTCGGCCTGTACATCGGCGGCGCGCTGGCGCTGTTCGGGGCGCGGATCGGTACGGTGAAGCAGGGCGCGACGTTCGAGCTGCTGAGCCGCGAAGGCGCGCTGGTGCTCAACAACCTGCTGCTCAGCGTGATCCTGGGCGTGGTGTTCATCGGCACGCTCTATCCGCTGGTGGCGCAGGCGGCCGGGGTGCAGCTCTCGATCGGCGCGCCCTTCTTCGAGAAGGCGGCAGTTCCGGTCGGGCTGGCGCTGGTCGCCGCGACGGCGTGCGGGCCGCTGCTCAAATGGCGGCGCGACCAGTGGAACGCGCTGCTCGGCAAGCTGCTCGTGCCGGTGGCGGCGGCGGCGGGCACCTTCGCCCTGGTCTTCGCGCTGGCCGGTACCGAGCATTGGCTGGCGGTGCTGAGCCTGGCGCTCGCCGCCGGGCTGGCGGTGGCGAGTGTGATCCCGCTGGTCCGCCGCAACCTGCGCCGCACCCCGCTCCATATCTGGGGCATGGTGGTGGCGCATCTCGGCATCGCAGTGAGCGTCGCCGGCATGGCGGCGGACAGCGCCTTCAAGTCCGAACGGCTGGCGGCGATATCGGTGGGGCAGAACGTCACTGTCGGCCCCTATCGCGTCGAGCTGCTCGAGGTGCGGCCGGCGATCGGCCCCAACTGGTCGGCAGTCGAGGCGCATCTCAAGGCGACCCGCACCGGCGCGGCGCCGATCGACCTGTTCCCGCAGCAGCGCTTCTTCGCCAACCCGCCGACCAACACCAACGAGGCGGCGATCGCCACCGAGCTGGACGGCCAGCTCTATACCGTGGTCGGTCAGGGCGACGGGCGGGGGCGCTGGCAGCTGCGGCTGTGGTGGAAGCCCTTCGTCACGCTGATCTGGCTGGGTGGCGCGCTGGTTGCGCTGGGCGGGTTGCTCTCGCTGATCGGCCGGGTGCGGCGCGAACGGCGCGATGCGGAGAACGATCTGTGAGGCGCGTGGCAGTATGGGCGCCGCTGGTGCTGTTCGCGCTGGTGTTCGCGCTGGTCGCGGGCGGGCTGATCAAGCCGGCCGACCGGACGATCCATTCGGCGATGGTCGGCAAGCCGCTGCCTTCGCTCGCGCTGAAGCCGCTGCTGCCGGGTAAGCCGGGCGTCTCGAGCGCGGATTTCGCGGGCAAGCCGCGGCTGCTCAACGTGTTCGGCAGCTGGTGCATTCCCTGCATCGCCGAGGCGCCGCAGCTGATGAAGCTCAAACAGGCCGGCGTGGAGATCGACGCCATCGCCATTCGAGATACGCCCGAGGCGGTGCAGGCCTTCCTCGCGCGGAACGGCGATCCCTATGCGCGGATCGGCGACGACCCGACCGGCAAGGCGCAGATCGCGCTCGGCTCGTCGGGGGTGCCCGAGACCTTCCTGATCGACGGCAAGGGCAAGATCGTCGAGCAGCATATCGGAGACATCCGCGCTGACGATATTCCCGGGATCATGCGCAAGCTGGAGGCGGCGAAGTGAAGCGGCTGGCCATCCTTCTGGCGCTGCTGGCGAGCCCGGCGCTTGCCGATTCCAATCGCCCGCCGGCGGCGCTTGCCTATTCGCAGCTTCCGGACCCGGCGCAGGAGTCCGAGGCCAAGGCGCTGATGGAGACGCTGCGCTGCCTGGTCTGCCAGGGCCAGTCGATCGCCGACAGCGATGCCGAGATGGCGGGCGACATGCGCGCGCTGGTGCGCGAGCGGATCGCGCGGGGCGAGAAGCCCGGGGCGATCCGGCGCTATCTGGTCCAGCGCTACGGCGACTATGTCACCTATGATCCGCCGCTGAGCTGGGTGACCGCGCCGCTGTGGATCGCGCCGCTGCTGCTGCTCGCCATCGGCCTGTTGCTGGCGCGGCGGCTGTTCCGGAAGGAGGCCGCATGATGGGCTGGGCGATGTTCGCCGCGCTGGCGCTCGTCGCGCTGCTCGCGCTGGCGGTGCTGCGCTATCCGGTCAAGCTGTGGAGCGTGCCCGCCACTGCGGTGATGCTGGGTGCGGCGGGCTATACCTGGCAGGGCAGCCCGGCGCTTCCCGGCCATCCGGTGAAGCCGAACACGCAGAAGGCCGAGATCGATCAGGGGCTGATCGACCTGCGCGATGCGATGTTCGGCAAGTACGGCACCTATGCCTGGAGCTACGCCAACCTTGCCGACGGCATGGTGCGGACGGGCAATCCCGAGATGGTGGTGGGCGTGTGGCAGGGTGCGGTGCGCAAGGTCCCGGAGGACGTGGCGCTGTGGACCGGTTTCGGCACGGCGCTGGCCGAGCATGACGGCAACCAGGTATCGCCGGCCGCTCAACTCGCCTTCGACAAGGCGCTGGCGCTGAGCCCCGGGCATCCGGGGCCGCATTTCTTCTACGGCCTCGCGCTGGTCCGCGCCAATCGCTACGCCGACGCGCTGCCCTGGTGGAAGAAGGCCGTGGAGCTCACGCCGCCCACCGCAACCTATCGCCGCGAGCTGGAGCTGCGGCTGATCGCACTGGAGATGTTCCTGGCGCAGCAGCAAGGGCAGGCTTCCCCTCCCGCCGCGCGGGAGGGGAAGTAAGGGCTCAGCCCGCCCAGGCTTCGTAGGGCAGGTCGAGATCGTCAGCGACGGCCTTGAACGCGATCTTGCCCTTATAGACGTTGAGGCCGTTGGCGAGGTGCTTGTCGGCCTTCATCGCGCCCTCGGCACCGAGGTTGGCCAGCTTGAGCACGAAGGGCAGCGTCGCGTTGTTGAGCGCGAAGGCAGAGGTGCGGGCGACGGCGCCCGGCATGTTGGCGACGCAATAGTGGATCACGCCGTCGACTTCATAGACCGGGTTGTCGTGGGTGGTCGCCTTGCTCGTCTCGAAGCAGCCGCCCTGGTCGATCGCGATGTCGACCAGCACCGAGCCGCGCATCATCGTCTTGAGCATTTCGCGGGTGACGAGCTTGGGCGCCGCGGCACCCGGCACGAGCACCGCGCCGATCACGACCTGCGAGGTCCTAACCGCCTCGGCGATCGCGGCCTTGGAGGCATAGGCGGTCTTGATCTGGCTGCCGAAATGCATGTCGAGCTCGGCCAGCCGCTCGTTGCTGATGTCGTAGATCGTCACGTCGGCGCGCTGGCCGGTGGCCATCTGCGCGGCGTTGATGCCCGAGACGCCGCCGCCAAGGATCGCGACCTTGCACGGCGCGACGCCCGGCACGCCGCCGAGCAGCTCGCCGCGACCGCCCTGTTCCTTCTCGAGATAATGCGACGCCACCTGGATCGACATGCGGCCGGCGACTTCGCTCATCGGCTTGAGCAGGGGCAGGGCGCCCGAATTCGACGTCACCGTCTCATAGGCGATGCAGGTCGCGCCCGACTTCATCAGGCCCTCGGCCTGCGGCTTGTCGGCGGCGAGGTGGAGATAGGTGAAGAGCAGGTGGCGCGGCTCGAGCATCGCGATTTCCTGCGGTTGCGGCTCCTTGACCTTCACGATCATGTCCGAGCCGGCGAACACGGCGGCGGCGTCCGGCGCGATCTTGGCGCCGACGGCGGTATAGGCCGAATCGTCGAAATCGATGCCGCTGCCGGCCTTGGTTTCGACCAGCACTTCATGGCCGGCATGGACCAGCTCGGCGACCGAGGCCGGCGTCAGGCCGACACGATATTCGTGGTTCTTGATTTCCTTGGGAACGCCGATGCGCATGGGAGCCTCTCCGTGAAAAGCGGTGTCGGCGCGCACGATATAGCATGGATCGCAGCAAATCCCTGCAAAGATATGACATTGGGCGAAGGTTTGCGCATAAAATTGCTGTTTGGGGCGATGTTTTCGGCTATCCATGCAGCATGGACAAAATCGATGCATCCATTCTCAAGCTACTCGCTGCCGATGCCCGCGCGCCCGTGAGCGCGATCGCGACTCAGGTAGGATTGTCGCAATCGGCTTGTACCCGCCGCATCCAGGCGCTGGAGGCATCGGGCCATGTCCAAGGCTATGGCGCGCGGCTTGGGCATCGGCGGCTGGGTTTCCGGATCACGGCGCTGGTCGACATCACGCTGGGCACCCAGATCGAGGAAGATCTGGCGCGGTTCGAGGCCGCGGTGGCGCAGATCGACGGTGTGGTGGAATGCGCGCTGGTATCGGGCGGGCAGGATTACCGGCTGAAGATCCTGGCGCGCGACCTCGACGATTATGAACGGCTGCACCGCGAACATCTGGGGCGTTTGCCCGGCGTGGTGACGATCAACTCGAGCTTCGTGCTGCGCGCGGTACCGACGCGCAGCGAAGCGGAGGCGCTGTTCGGCGGCGGCCACCCAGCGCGCCACTCCTAACCAACCATCGGTTCGTCGCACGATCCGCTCGAACCACCCGCTCGGCACGTGATCCCGGCGGAACCGTTCATCCGTCGGACAGCTTCTGCCGAACACCCCTGTGGAACCGGCGGGGGCCAGTTTTTAAGAGGAGTGTCCTCCAATGCGTACCATTTCCAAGAAATCAGGGGTTCGCCTTCTGGCTGTAATGCTTGCCGTTTCGGCGGCGCCTGGCGCGTTCGCGCAGGATCAGCAGTCTGCGCCCGACTCGAATATCGTCGTGAATGGCCCGGCGCCGTCCGAGATGACCCCGGGGCCTGAGATCAAGGGCGTCATCGTCGCGCGCAACGGCGACCGGATCAAGATCGGCACCGCCGACGGCGCCAGCACGATCATCGCGGTCACCGATGCGACGCGGATCAAGTCGAGCAGCGGCCTCTTCGGTGGCGGCAAGCTGGCATCGAACGCGCTGCTCAACGGTCTGCCGGTCACGGTGAAGACGATGCAGGCGGGCGGCGAACTCTACGCTAGCCAGATCAGCCTGAAGAAGAGCGACCTGCGCACCGCGACGATGATCGCGAGCGGCACGTCGCAGCGCTTCGATGAGCAGGCGGCGGCCACGGAGGCCCTGCGCGGCCGCATGGGCGACATCGACAAGTACAACATCAAGAGCACCACCAACGTGCACTTCGATGTGGGCCGCGCCGATATCTCGCCGGAGGACAAGGCGCAGCTCTGCTCCGCGGCGACCGCAGCCGACCAGCAGGAGAACGCGCTTCTGCTCGTGGTCGGCTATACCGACTCGACCGGCAGCGACGACCTGAACCAGGTGCTGAGCGAGAAGCGCGCGGCCAAGGTAATCAACTATCTGCAGCAGCAGTGCGGCTGGAAGCCCTACCGCATGCTGACGCCGACGGGCATGGCCAAGGCCGATCCGCTGGCGCCGAATGACACCGAGGAAGGCAAGGCGATGAACCGCCGCGTCGCCGTGAACGTGCTCGTCAGCAAGAGCGTCGACGGGCTCTAAGACGGGCTAAGTTGATTGGGGCGGGCTTCGGCCCGCCCCATGTGACACGCGATACTCACGAAATCCGTCTTCACCAGCGCGTTGGTCACCGGGAATTTGCCCAGGCCCTATATTGATTTCGCGCGACGGAACTCTCCACACCCCTTGCGCGTCCACCCCTGCGTAACGACATTCGTTGATTGGCTTTGCTGCGCGTGCTAACGGCGCGCCCGCACTTAGAAGATCGAGAACGCAGGTCGCATGACCAGGTCCGTTTCCTTTCCGACGCGACATCCGCGCCCGTGAATACCATCCCAGAAGGGGCCGCGCAGACGGCTCCGACAGAACATGACGCGCACGCGGCGCATGGCCACAGTCATGACGCCACGTGGAAGCTGGCGATCGGCGCCATCGGCATCGTCTTCGGCGATATCGGCACCAGCCCGCTCTATGCGTTCCGCGAAACCTTTGACGGTCACCACAAGCTGACGCTCGACACCATGCACATCATGGGCGTGATCAGCCTGATGTTCTGGTCGATGATGGTGGTGGTGACGCTGAAATACGTCACGATCATCATGCGCGCCGACAACAAGGGCGAGGGCGGCAGCCTGGCGCTGCTCGCGCTGATCTCGCGCTCGAGCGGCAACCCCAAGCGCTGGACGCAGGGGATCGTGCTGCTCGGCGTATTCGCCACCGCGCTCTTCTACGGCGACTCGATGATCACGCCGGCGGTGTCGGTGCTGTCGGCGGTCGAGGGCCTTGCCGTTGCCGCGCCGGGCTTCTCCCGGCTCGTGCTGCCGATCGCAGTGGTGATCCTGGTGCTGCTCTTCTCGATCCAGCGGACCGGCACCTCGCGCGTCGGTACGCTGTTCGGGCCGATCATGCTGTTCTACTTCCTGACGATCGCGACGCTGGGCACGCTGAGCCTGATCCAGACCCCCACGATCCTGCATGCGCTGCTGCCGCATCACGCGTTCCTGTTCCTCGCCGCCGACCCGGTGAAGGGCTTCCTGGCGCTGGGCTCGGTCGTGCTCGCGGTGACGGGTGCCGAGGCACTCTACGCCGACATGGGCCATTTCGGCCGCAAGCCGATCCGCATCTCGTGGCTGTGGTTCGTGCTGCCGGCGCTGATTCTCAACTATATGGGGCAGGGCGCGCTGCTGATGCGCGAGGGCCATGCCGCGCTGCGCAGCCCCTTCTACATGCTGGCGCCCGAAGTCCTGCAGTTTCCGCTCGTCATCCTGGCGACGATGGCGGCCGTCATCGCCTCGCAGGCGGTGATCTCGGGTGCCTTCTCGGTGACGCAGCAGGCAATCCAGCTCGGCTTCGTGCCGCGCCTGCGCATCGAGCATACCAGCGCCTCGACCGCCGGCCAGATCTACATCCCGCTCATCAACTGGGCGCTGATGATCATGGTGATCCTGCTGGTGCTGGCGTTCCAGACGTCGTCGAACCTCACCGCGGCGTACGGCATCGCGGTGACCGGCGCGATGCTGATCGACAACTGCCTGCTGGCGGTCGTCCTGTTCTCGCTGTGGAAGTGGAAGAAGCGCTATGCGATTCCGCTGCTGGCGATCTTTTTCACCGTCGATCTGGCCTATTTCGCCGCGAACCTGACCAAGGTGCCCGATGGCGGCTGGTTCCCGCTGTTCATCGGCTTCCTGGTGTTCACGCTGCTGACCACCTGGTCGAAGGGCCGCCAGCTGATGATCAACCGGCTGCGCGAGAGCGCGATGCCAATCAAGATCTTCATCGATTCGGCGGCGAGCACGGCCACCCGCGTGCCGGGCACCGCGGTGTTCATGACGTCGACGCCCGAGGGCGTGCCGCACGCGCTGCTGCACAACCTCAAGCACAACAAGGTGCTGCACGAGCGCGTGATCCTGCTGACGGTGAAGATCAAGGACGTGCCCTATGTCCCTGACGAGCATCGCATGATCGTCGACGATCTGGGCCGCGGCTTCCACCGCATGATTCTGGCCTATGGCTTCATGCAGGAGGCGGACGTGCCGGCCGCACTGAAGCAGGCCGGCGCGTGCGGGGCCGAGTTCAAGATGATGGAGACCAGCTTCTTCCTGGCGCGGCAGACGCTGTTGCCGTCGTCGCGGCCGGGAATGATGATCTGGCGCGAGAAGCTGTTCGCCTGGATGCTGCGCAACGCGGAAAGCGCGATGGAGTTCTTCCGCCTGCCCACCAACCGCGTGGTCGAGCTGGGCAGCCAGGTCGAGATTTGACCCGCCGCTGCATTAGCCGTTCCCCGGCGAAAACCGGGGCCCAGGACTTCTCTGCTGCGTCCCACGTGGCGCTGGACCTCGGCTTGCGCCGGGGAGCAGCTTTGCTGGGCGGGTGAGCTTGGATCAATCCAGGCCCGCGCCTCTCATCGTCACTGCGCTGCTGGGGCGGCAGGACCAGGCCTGGTTCAACGCGCTGCGCCGGGAGCATTATCCGCCTGAGCGCAATGTGGTGGACGCGCACCTGACGCTGTTCCACCAACTGCCGCCTTCGGTGGCGGACGAGCTCAAGCATCGGCTCTCGGTCGAGACGCGCGGCATCCGCGCGCCGCGCGCCAGGGTGACCGGGCTGATGTCGCTCGGCGGCGGCGTCGCCTACCGGATCGAAGCGCCGGAGCTGGTGGCGATTCGCGAGGGGCTGGTCGATGCCTTTGCCGGGCTGCTGACGCCCCAGGACGCCGGCCGCTGGCGCCCGCACGTCACGATCCAGAACAAGGTGCGCCCGGTCCTGGCCAAGGCGGTGCTCGCCGCGCTGTCACGCGATTTCATCCCGCGCGAGGTGGAAATCGCCGGGCTGGCGAGCTGGCAGTATCGCGGCGGCCCCTGGGAAGCGCATTCCCGCCACATGTTCGCTTGACGGGCGGCGAAGCGGGACCTATTGGGCGCCCTCCGCTTTGGGGCGGAGTAGCTCAGTTGGTTAGAGCAGCGGAATCATAATCCGCGTGTCGGGGGTTCAAGTCCCTCCTCCGCTACCACTTCGACAGTGGGTGCCCCAAGCGTCCTTCCCCGCCAAATTGTCGCGATCTGTCAATTGCTTGTTCCCCGTGGCGGGTTCATGATCGCCTGCATCTGGCTTCGCCGCGTCGGCGAGAACCAGGATCGGATGCGTCCCTATGAGTGACCTGCATCAACGTGCCGAGCTGCTGCTCGGCTCGCCCGTGCGCTCGTCCCGGCGGATTTCGGGCGCCGATCTCTCGATGGTCTGGGCGCTCGACCTTGCCGACGGCCGCAGCGTGATCGCCAAGCAGGGCAAGGGCGCCTATATCGAGGCCGAGATGCTGCGCGCCATCGCCGCCACCCGGGCGCCGGTGCCGGCGGTGCTGGCCGCGGAAGACGAGCTGGTCCTGATGGAGCGGCTCGAATCGACCAGCGGCCCCTCGGTCGCCTGGGAATCGCTCGCCGAAGCGCTGGCGCTGCTCCACGGCGCCCCGGGGCCGGGCTATGGCTGGAACCGCGACTATGCCTTCGGCCCGGTCGCGATCGGCAATCACTGGAACGCGGACTGGGCGGCATTCTGGGCGGACAACCGCTTGCGCTGCCATTTGCCGCATGTCGATTTCAACCTTGCCCGCCGGCTGGGCGCCCTGGCTGACCGTTGCGGCGAGCTGCTGCCGCGCGATCCGCCGCCCGCGCTGCTCCATGGCGACCTGTGGGGCGGCAACATCCTGGTCGCGGGCGGCCGGGTGACCGGGCTGATCGATCCGGCCTGCTATCATGGCGACCGCGAGGTTGATGCGGCGATGCTTACCCTGTTCGACCTGCTGTCGCCCGCGTTCGTCGAGCGGCTGGCGCTTCCACAGGGCTGGCAGCGCCGCCAGCCGCTTTACCGGCTCTGGCCGCTGCTCGTGCATCTGCGGCTGTTCGGCGCGGCCTATCGCGGCCGTATCGAGGCCGATCTCTACACGCTGGGCTTCTGAGGCGCCGTCGGCGGGCACGCCGCGCTGGGGATTGGCGTGCCCGCCGGTCGCAGCGCGGAGTGGGCAGGCGCTGCGCCTGCACCCGGCCGGGAGTAGGGACGGGCGCGCCTCCTTGTCGCCCGAACCGGCGGAACCCGCGATCACGAACGGGGGAAGCGCGATCACTCCTTCGAGGGTGAGGGACTCGCCTTTGGCGTCATGCCGGTCATGATGGCGGTGAGCCGAATCGGGGGAGGGGGCATGCTCAGCAGGCGCGATATCATAGCATTATTGGCTGCGGGTGCCGCGGCACCGGCCGTGGCGTTCGAACCGTCGACCCAGCCGCGCCTGCCCTGGGCGGCCTTTCGCCGTACGCCCGACTATCCGCGCTTCGTCGAGGCGGTGCGTCGGATGAAGGCCAATCCCGATGCCGAGAGCCCGAACAGCTGGGGCTTCTGGCCGATGGTCCACATGCACCATTGCCCGCACGGCAAGCCCTATTTCCTCGCCTGGCACCGCGGGTATCTCCACCTGTTCGAGGCGAAGCTGCGCGAGATATCCGGCTCCGCGACGCTCCGGGTGCCCTATTGGGACTATTTCGCCGATCCGCACCTTCCCGCCGAGTTCACCAGCGGCAATTCGGCGACCAACCCGCTGTTCGAACCACGCATCGGCGGCGAAGTGGGCAAGGCGCTGGGCTTCGCCGCCTTCGCGCCGCAGATCACCGGCTTCCAGCGCGGCGCCAGTGCCGAATGCTTCGAGGCGGAGGTGGAGGCCTTCCACAACAAGGTCCACAATCTGGTCGGCGGCCGGATGGCGACGATGCTTTCGCCTTCGGACGTGATCTTCTGGGTCCATCACGCCAATGTCGACCGGCTCTGGGCCGCCTGGACCGCGGCGGGCGAGGGGCGGACGATGCCGCCGCCGGGCGATGCCTATTGGGCGGGCCGCTTCGACTATGCCGAGGGTGTGGAGCTGGACCGAGCGGTGGCGAGCGACGGGGCGGGCCTCGGCTATCGCTACCCGGACCTGAAGCTGCCGGCGCGCGAGGGCGAGCCGGCGCCCCGGCCCACGCCGAGGCCGGTGGAAATTCCGCCTCCGCCCGCCGATGCGGCTCCTGCTCCTGTTCCGGCTCCCGTGCCCGTTCCCGAGCCGGTTCCAGTCGAGGCGCCGCCGCCCATGGCCATGGCGCCGCCGCCCGCGCCCGCCGCTGCGGCCCCCGCGCCGGTGCCCTATCGCGGCATCTGGCTGGGCGGCAGCCGCTACCAGCGCGAGCCGCTGGCGCGCGCGCGTGACGCCGGCTTCGTGCCCGATGAAGTGACGATCGTGCTCGATCAGATCTCGCTCAGCGGCGCGGGCCAGCTCGGCGGCTATTTCTACGACCTCTATCTCGACCTGGACGGCGAGGGCAGAACCTTGCCTGAATGCCTGCTCGGCTCGATCGGACCGTTCCAGATATCCTCGGCGCGCCATCACAGCGAGGACGGCATGGCACGGATCGAGCTGCCGGTGGGCGAGGTGATCCGCCGCGAGGCGCAGGGGCTCGATCTCGCCGATCTGGGGGTGGTGTTCGCCCGGGTCGAAGTGGAGGGTGCTGCCGCCGGCGAGACGATCGCGATCGGATCGATCGAGGTCGCGGGCGGCTAGCAGGGCTTTCGGCACCCCAGCCAAAGCTGTTGTCCACAGCCATTGCGGGCGGTGGCACACTACCCATGTTGCCTCTTGCCTCTGCCAGCCCCTAGATGCGGGGCTCAGCCAATTCGGAAACCATGATGACCGCCACCCATTCGACTCGCATGCTGATCCTCGGTTCCGGCCCCGCCGGCCTTACCGCCGCCATCTATGGCGCGCGTGCAGGCATGGCGCCGATCGTGGTGCAGGGCATCCAGCCCGGCGGCCAGCTGATGACCACCACCGATGTCGAGAATTATCCCGGCTTCCGCGACGTGATCCAGGGGCCGTGGCTGATGCAGGAGATGCAGGCCCAGGCCGAGCATGTCGGCGCGCAGATGATGTGGGACACGATCGTCGAGGTCGACGTCACCCAGCGTCCGTTCCGCATGGTCGGCGACAGTGGCACCGTCTATCTGGGCGACGTGCTGGTGATCGCCACCGGCGCGCAGGCCAAGTGGCTGGGCCTCGATTCGGAGCGGCTGCTCCAGGGCAAGGGCGTGAGTGCCTGCGCGACCTGCGACGGCTTCTTCTTCCGCGGCAAGAAGGTCGCGGTGATCGGCGGCGGCAACACCGCGGTGGAAGAGGCGCTCTACCTCACCAACCACAGCCATGACGTGACCGTGATCCACCGCCGCGATTCGTTCCGCGCCGAGAAGATCCTGCAGCAGCGCCTGTTCGCCAATGACCGCATCAACGTGCTGTGGAACAAGAAGGTCGAGCGCTTCATCGGCGGCGGCGAGCCCGAGGGCCTTGTGGCGATCGAGCTGAAGGACATGGAGACCGGCGAGCTGTCGCAGATCGAAGTCGATGGCGGCTTCGTCGCGATTGGCCATCACCCGTCGACCGAGCTGTTCCGCGGCCATATCGACCTCGACGATGACGGCTATATCAAGGTCGAGACCGGCACCACCAAGACCAGCGTGCCCGGCGTGTTCGCCTGCGGCGACGTGATGGACAAGCATTACCGCCAGGCGGTGACCGCCGCCGGCACGGGCTGCATGGCAGCGCTCGACGCCGAGCGCTTCCTGGCCGAGGCGGACTTCGAGACGGTGGTCCAGCACGCGGCGGAGTGAGTGCATTCCCCTCCCTGGAAGGGAGGGGAGCTAAAGGGCTTCGACCACCCGCTGGAATAGCCAGTCCTTGTCTGCGGCGCTGGCGAAGCTGTGGCTGTCGCTGTCGAGCTGCTTGATCTTCACCTTGCCGCGCGCCGCGTCGAACGGCGGGCCCTTGAAGGCATCGGCAAAGGCAATCGCGGTATTGTCTCCCCTGGCGAGCAGAATCGTCACCGGCACCTGCGCTTCGCCTAGCGCCGCGGCGAGGCGGGCCGTGAGTCCAGTCGGCATCTCAAGTGGCTTCTGCGAGACCTTGCGCAACCCCTTGACCAGCTTGGCGATGTTCACGCCCCCGCGGAGCAGGCGGAGCCATTCCTTCGGATCGCGCAGCTTGGCGGCATAGTGCGAGCGAATTGCAGCGGCGGGGGGGAGTTCGTACGCCTCCTCCACCGTCCAGGGATTGGCGAGGATCAGCGCGTAGATTCCGGCCTGGGGATGGAAGAAGGCGAGCGCGGTGGCGGCGTCGCAATTGCCATAGGCGACGATCCGCTCGACACCGGTCTCACGAAAGGCCCGGGCAGCGGCGGCGATGTCTTCGGCGCTCGTCTCGAAGCCCCCATTGTCGCCCGTCGAATCGCCGATGCCGCGGCGATCGAAACGCAGCACCGGATGGCCCGCCGCCGCGACGCGCTGGGCGAGCAGCGCCATGCCGCGATGCGCGCCGATGCGGATCTCGTTGCCCCCCGAGACGATCAGCAGCCCGGTGGTGCCGGGCGCATCGTCGAAGGTGGCGGCCAGCGTCTCGCCGGCGCAGGGGATGGCGATCAGGCGCCGCATGTGCGCATCCAGGCGGCGATGTCGTCTGCGAGCAGCGCGGCGAGCGCGGCGTCATTGTCGGGCTCGGCTCGCCGCCAGAGCGGGGCGGCATCCACGCGGAAATCGGCGTCCTTGGGATCACGGTCGACGCGGACGGTGTAGCCGGGTTCCACCGCGGCATTGTCGAGCTCGGTGAGGAAATCGGCGGACAGCAGATTGCCCCCGAAATCCTCCGCACCGCCGGCCTGGCGGATGCGGCCGAGCTCCCGGAGCAGCTCCGGGCCCGATTGCGGGGCGAAGTGCCAGCGGCCGGCGAGCACCGCGCCACCATCGAGCAAAGCGCCGCTGCGGAGGGCGAGGCCGAAGGCCGGGGCGCCGGCAGCGCGGGCCGCGGCGGCATAGGCGGCGCGCAGGTTGGCGAGGCGGATTTCCGCCGTCGGTACAAGGCTTTCGCCCTGGCCGGGCAGATCGGGCAACACGCCCACGATGCCGCGCTCGGCGAGGTGACGCAGGATCGTCACGACGAAGGCGCGGGTGCGGTTGGCCTCCTCGAACAGCGGCAGCGCCGCGACCACGACCGGGCCCGTGGCGGGGCCGAAGCGAAGCATCGCCTCCCGCCCGCCGGCCCAGTCGTAATGGTCGATCATCCGAGCGCCTTGCCGGCGGCGAAGCGGGTGAGGGCGCCGAAGCTCTCGAGCATCTCGCCGTCCACCTCGTCATCCTCGATCAGGATGCCGAGCCGGTCCTCGAGCTCGGTCAGCACGCCCGCGACCGCGAGCGAATCGAGCTCGGGCAGGGCGCCGAACAAGGGGGTGTCCGCGCGGAAATCCGCGACGCGCTCGGCACTTAAGCCCAGAACATCGCGGAGGACGCCGCGCACGGTATCTTCGACTTGGAGCGACCCATCGGGCTGCAATGCTTTTCCCCTAAGGAGGTTTTTTCGCCCCCGTAAGGGTTGGCGCGGGCGCTGCCAAGTATAAGGGTAGTCCCGTGATCGAACTCGACCCCGTTCCCCGGCCTCTCGACCACCTGCCACTGCGCGGTGCCCCCGATGCCGTGGCGCTGGCGGACAAGGGCGGCACGCTGACCTATGCGGCGCTCGAAGCCGAGGTCGGGCAGATGGCCTTCGCCCTCAAGGCATTGGGATTAAAGGCCGGCGACCGGGTGGCGAGCTGGCTGCCGAAGACGCGGACCGCCTGCCTGATGCCGCTGGCGGCGGTGCGCGCCGGGCTGGTGCACGTGCCGATCAACCCGGTGCTCAAGCGCGCCCAGGTGGCGCACATCCTGGCCGATTCGGGAGCGGCGGCGCTGGTCAGCCAGACCACCCGCCTCCAGTCCCTCGAAGTTGGCGATGTTCGCGACGGGTGCCGGGTGGTCGACGAAACTGCGCTCACCGCCGACCAGACACTTCCACCCGCGGAAGTTAGCACCGATGCGCTGGCGGCGATCCTCTATACCTCGGGATCGACGGGCAAGCCCAAGGGGGTGATGCTGAGCCACGCCAATTTATGGCTGGGAGCCATAAGCGTAGCGCATTATATTGAGATAAAACCTGAAGATCATGTGCTCGGCGTGCTGCCGCTAAGCTTCGATTACGGACAGAACCAGTTGCTCTCGACCTGGGCCGCCGGCGCCCGGGTGGTGCCCCTCGACTATCTGACCGCGCGCGACGTGATCAAGGCAGTCGAGCGCTTCGGCATCACCAGCCTGGCGGGTGTGCCGCCGCTCTGGGTGCAGCTGCTCGAAGCCGAATGGCCAGTTGAGACCGCATCTAAACTAAGGCGGCTAACCAACTCCGGTGGGGCGCTTACGCCGAAGATGGTGCGCGACCTGCGCACGCGCTTCCCCGAGGCCGATCTCTACCCGATGTACGGGCTGACCGAGGCCTTCCGATCGACCTATCTCGATCCCGCGCTGGTCGATACGCATCCGGACTCGATCGGACGCGCCATCCCCTTTGCCGAGGTGCTGGTGGTGGGGCCGGACGGGGCGCCGGCCGCGCAGGGCGAGCTGGTCCATGCCGGGCCGCTGGTGGCGCAAGGCTATTGGCAGGACCCCGAGCGGACTGCGCAGCGCTTCAGGCCGGCGCCTTCATATGCGGAAAGTGGCGGCATGGCAGTCTGGTCGGGCGACACGGTGCGGCGCGGCGAGGACGGGCTGCTGCGCTTCGTCGGCCGCGACGACGAGATGATCAAATCGGCGGGCAACCGGATCAGCCCGACCGAGATCGAGGAAGCGGTGCTGGCGGGCGGCGAGACCGGCGAGGCGGCGGCGTTCGGCGTGGCGGACGCGCGGCTGGGCCAGGCGATCGTGGTGATCGCCCGCGGCGACGGCAGCGGCGAGGAAGCCCTGCGCGAACGCCTGCGGCGCGAGCTGCCGAGCTTCATGCAGCCCGCGCGCTACGATTGGCGGACGGAACTGCCCAGGAACGCGAACGGCAAGCTGGACCGGACGGCGCTGCGGGGATCGCTGAGGTGACGCTCTCATCCGTCATCCCCGCGAAGGCGGGGATCCATTCAATACCGACGGCGCCAATGGCTCCCCGCCTTCGCGGGGATGACGGAGAGGAGGGGGCAATATGACCGTTACCGCAAAGCCTTTCGGCCCGATCCCGCCCGAGTTCGCCGGGCTGGACGCGTTGCCGTGGCTGGATGTGAACACACCCGCCTATGTCTATGATTTTTCAGTCATAGAGGCCCGGATCGCGCGGCTGCGCGCGGCGCTGCCCAAGGGCATAGGCGTGCATTATGCGATCAAGGCCAACCCGTTCCCGCCGCTGCTCGAACGGATCGCGCCGCTGGTCGACGGGATGGACGTTGCCTCCGCGGGCGAGATGGCGCGGGCGCTTGGCGTCATGGCGGCACCGGCAATCAGCTTTGCCGGCCCCGGCAAGCGCGACGCCGAGCTGGAAGCGGCGATCCGCGAAGGGGTGACGCTCAACCTCGAATCGATCGCCGAAGCGCAGCGCGCGATCGCCATCGGCAGGAGGCTGGGCCTGACGCCGCGGCTGGCGGTGCGGGTGAACCCCGATTTCGAGCTGCGCGGATCGGGGATGAAGATGGGCGGGCGCGCCTCGCCCTTCGGGATCGAGACGGCGCACGTTGCCGAGCTGGTCGCGCGCATCCGCGGCGAGGGCGCGGAGTGGCGCGGGCTGCATATCTTCGCTGGATCGCAGTCGCTCGACACGCCGGCGATCATCGCCACCCAGGCGGCGACGGTGGCGCTGGCGGCGCGGCTGGCCGAGGAGATCGGCGCGGTGCCGCCGCTGGTCAATCTGGGCGGCGGCCTGGGCATCCCCTATTTCCCGGGCGACACGCCGGTGGCGGTGGAGGCGATCGGCGCGGCGCTGGAAGGCGCCATCGGCATGCTCGACACCGACTATGCGATCGAGCTGGGCCGCTGGCTGGTGGGCGAGGCGGGGGTGTATCTCGCCCGGGTGGTCGACCGGAAGGAAAGCCAGGGCGAGACCTTCCTGATCGTCGAGGGCGGGCTCAACCATCACCTCGCCGCGACCGGCAATTTCGGCACGGTGGTACGGCGCAACTATCCGGTGGCGGTGGCGCACCGGATGCAGGATCCGGCGGAAGAGGTGGTGACGATCGTCGGGCCGCTGTGCACCCCGCTCGACCGGCTGGCCGACCGCGTGGCGCTGCCGCGGGCCGAAGTGGGCGATATGATCGCGGTGTTCGCTTCCGGCGCCTATGGCGCGAGCGCGAGCCCGAGCGCGTTCCTGGGGCATCCGGCAGTGGGGGAAATGGTGGTCTGAGCCGGTATCAACGGCTTTCGCGCGTGCTCTGCCCGTTCGGCCGGCCCGTATCTTCGATTGCGTCGATTTGGACCGAAACGCGATTGCCTGCACATCCGTGCAGCCTAGTCTCCCCGCAACATTCGGGGGAGAAGTGAAATGGCTTTTGTCGCTTTCACGCGGCCTGACGGTGAGCCGGTTTCGGTGAACACCGCCGAGATATTCAAGGTGACGCCGGTGCCGACTTCGGGCGCCACCATGGGCCCGCTGACGGAAGGAACGCGGATCTATTTCAAGAATGGCACCCATCAGGACGTGAAAGAACTGGTGGATGTGGTGCATGCCCGGTTGAACGGGGGCTAGCGAACGGCCCGGCAGGGTGCCTGGGACGACTTCCAGGCCCGTCCCGCCCCGGCACACGCTCCCCCTGCGGGATAAAGCGCGCGACCCCTAACCCGATATTTACCTCTCAAGCCCATAGCTGACCCTGATCCTGTGCGGGTTGCTGCCGAGACGTCGGTGGCGCGTGTGCCCGTCGGGAAAAGGAGCTCGGCATGCGTTTCATCGGCTTTGGCAAGATTTTCCTGGCTCTCGGACTGGCGGCGACGCTGGCCGCCTGCGGTGGTGGCGGTGGCCGCCCCGAGCTGCCGACCGCGACTGCGGCGCCGCAGCGCGAAGTGCCGAGCGAGGAATATGTCATCGGCCCGATGGACCAGCTCCAGGTGTTCGTGTGGCGCAACCCCGAGCTGTCGGCCAAGGTGCAGGTGCGCCCCGACGGCCGCATCACCGTGCCGCTGATCAGCGACATGCCGGCGGTGGGCAAGACCCCGGCGATGCTGGCGGACGACCTGAAGTACGCGCTGAGCGAGTATATCAAGGATCCGATCGTCTCGGTGATCGTCGAGAATTTCAACGGGACGTACAGCCAGCAGGTCCGCGTCGTCGGCGCGACCGAGAAGCCGGCTTCGATCCCGTACCGCGCCAACATGACCGTGCTCGACGCGATGATCGCGGTGGGCGGCCTCAGCGAGTTCGCCGCGGGCAACCGTGCGCGGCTGGTGCGCTACGACCGGCAGACCGGCAAGCAGACCGAGTACAAGGTCCGGCTGGGCGACCTGCTGAAGAACGGCGACATCAAGGCCAACGTCAAGCTCGAGCCGGGCGACGTGATCATCATCCCCACGAGCATGTTCTGAGGTAGCGCCGGTGGGAAGCCTCTACGACGAGCTGCGCGGCGCACTGCACGCGATCTGGCAACGCCGCTGGGTGGCGCTGGCCGTGGCCTGGGGCATCTGCCTGGCGGGCTGGCTGGTCGTCTCGCAGATGCCCAACAACTATGAGTCGCGCGCGCGCATCTTCGTGCAGCTGCGCCAGATCATCCCGACCGACGGGACGACCGCGCTCAACCAGCAGAAGGACCTCGACCGGATCCGCCAGACGCTGACGTCTGCCGTGAACCTGGAGAAGGTGGTGCGCGGCACCGACCTGGCGCGGACGGTCTCGACCGACCGCGACGTGGCGGACCGGGTGGCGGGCCTGCAGAAGGCGATCAAGCTGACCGCGCAGCAGGACAATCTGTTCGAGATCGCGGTGACCGCGCCGAGCGGCAAGCTGGCGCGCCAGATCGCGCAGAAGCTGATCGACATCTTCGTCGAGGCCAACCTCTCCGACAATCGCGACCAGTCGAGCCAGTCGCTCGACTTCATGGACCAGCAGCTCGCCGAGCGGCAGAAGCAGCTGCAGGACGCCGACACCAAGCGTGCCGACTTCCAGGCGCGCTTCCTCGGCTCGCTGCCGGGCACCGGATCGATCGACGACCGCGTATCGGCGGCGCGGACGCAGCTGGCGCAGATCCAGGGCGACCTGGCGGCGGCGCAGTCGGCGCTCAACGTGGTGAGCGCGCAGATGGCGGGTACCCCGGCGAACGTCGCGGGTGGCGGCGGCGGTGCGGTGACCGGGCCGGCGCGGGCGCGGCTCGCGGCGATCCAGGGCCAGCTCGCCGATGCGCGGGCCAAGGGCTATACCGACAGCCACCCCGACGTGATCGCACTGAAGGCGCAGCTGGGCGCGGCCCAGACCGCGGCGGCGCGCGAGCCGGTGGTGAGCGGCGCTTCGGCGGGGGCTTCCAACCCGGTCTATATCGGGCTGCAGTCGATGCGGGCGGACAAGCAGGCGACCGTCGCCGCGCTGATCCAGCGCAAGGCGCAGATCGAAGGCGACCTCAACCTGCTCCAGGCCAAGCTGGCCGAGGCGCCGGGCGTTGCGGCCGAGCAGGGCGAGATCGAGCGCCAGTATCAGGTGCTCAAGGGCCAGTACGACACGCTGCTTGCCCAGCGCGAGCAGATGAAGATCGCCAGCCAGGCGCAGAATGTTGCCGATGCCGACAAGTTCAACGTGGTCGATCCGCCGACCCAGCCGCGCGGGCCGAGCTCGCCCAACCGGCCGCTGCTGCTCACCGGCGTGCTGATCGCCGGGCTGGGCGCCGGTGTCGCCGCAGCGTTCGCGCTGGGCAAGCTGACCACGACCTTCGCGACCGCCGCCAAGCTGGAAAAGGCGAGCGGGATGACCGTGATCGGATCGATCGGCGAAGTGGTGACGCAGGCGCAGACCGCGATGCGGCGCAAGAAGCTGACGCTGTTCGCGGGCGGCGTGGCGGCATTGTGCGCGGCCTATGTCGGGCTGATCGGGGTCGAGTTCGTGCAGCGCGGAATGGGGGCCTGACATGAACGACCACACGCCCCGCCGCTTCAAGGGATCGTTGCTCGAGCGCGCCGCGCCGAGCTTTCACTATGCGCCGGCGCCGATCGAGGACGCGCCGGGTGCGCCGGTGGCGAAGCCAAAGCAGCGCAAGGTTGAAGCGCCGGTGGTGGCGCCCGCACCCGCTCCGGTGGCAGCACCCGAGATTGTGCCGCAGCCCGCGCCGCAGGCTGAGTCTTTCCCCGGCGAAGGCCGGGGCCCAGCCTCAGCGTCCCAGACTGAAAGTCTGGGCCCCGGCCTTCGCCGGGGAGAAGCTTTGGAAGAAGCTGCTGCCCCTCAGATCGCGACTGCCCGAAGTGCAGGCCGCCGGATGGCGCCGCTCGACCGGGCGGTACTCGAAAAGGGCGGGATGCTGATGCCCGGCGCGGCGATCACGCCGCTGGCCGAGGAATTCCGCATGGTGAAGCGGCAGCTGCTGCTCACCGCGCGCGCCGTTGCCGCCAAGGATACCGCCAAGGCCGCCGATCGTGCGCGCATGATCCTGGTCTGCTCGGCCCAGCCGAGCGAGGGCAAGACCTTCTGCGCGATCAACCTGGCGCTCTCGATGGCGACCGAGAAGGACGTGGAAGTCCTGCTGGTCGACGCCGATTTCCCCAAGCCCGACGTGCTGCCGCGCCTCGGCCTGCCGAGCGGCCCCGGCCTGCTCGACGTGCTGGCCGGTTCGGTGGCGAACGTCGAGGACTGCATCATCGACACCGACGTGCCGCAGCTTTCGGTGCTGCCGGCCGGCGCGCGCTCGAACAGCGACACCGAGCTGCTGGCGAGCGACCGCGCGCGGGCGGTGATCGACAGCCTGGCGACCGCCAATCCGCGCCGCATCGTGATCTTCGATTCGCCGCCTGCGCTCGCCGCATCGCCCGCGTCGGTGCTGGCGCTGCACGTGGGGCAGGTGATGCTCGTCGTCCGCGCCGACCAGACCAGCGAGGGCGATCTGCGCGCCGCGGTCAACACGCTCGACGCCTGCGAGCATATCCAGCTCGTGCTCAATTCCGTGTCGTTCCAGCCCGGTGGACGGCGCTTCGGCAGCTATTACGAATATGGGGAGGAAGGCCGGTGAAGCGGCTGATTATCTTGGCAGGCGTGGCCACGGGGGTGGTGGCGCCGGCACAGGCCCAGCGGGTCCAGGTGACGCCCTATATCGAGGCGAGCCAGGTGGTCGCGGCGGATCTCAACGGCGGTGACGTGCTGACCTATTCGACGGTAGGCGCGGGCATCGACGCCGCGGTGCATTCGCGCCGCGTCGAGGTGCAGGTGAGCTATCGCTACGAGCATCGGTTCGATTACCAGAACCGGCTCAACAACGATCACACGCACAGCGGCCTCGCCACGGTGAAGGCAGCGGTGGCGCCGGGCTTCACGATCGAGGCGGGCGGCATCGCGACGCGCACCCGATCGGACATCCGCGGCGACCTGCAGACCAGCAACGTCGGCAATTTCAGCAACTCGGCCCAGGTCTTCTCGGGCTATGTCGGGCCGAACCTGGCAACGCATCTGGGGCCGATGTTCGTCAACGGCGCGTATCGCTTCGGCTATACCAAGGTGGAAGCGCCCGGCACGACCGGCGTCGCCGCCGGCCAGCCGCGGCTCGACTATTATGACGATTCGACCGTCCATGTGGCGACTGCCAGCGTGGGCGTGAAATCGGGCACCGTGCTGCCCGTCGGCATCACCGCCAGCGGGTCGTACACGCGCGAGAATGCCGGCCAGCTCGACCAGCGCTTCGAAGGCAAGTGGGGCCGCGGCGACGTGGTGCTGCCGGTGCTGCGCGGCCTCGCGCTCGCAGGCGGCGTCGGCTACGAGCAGATCAAGATCACCCAGCGCGATGCGCTGCTCGACACCGGCGGCCAGCCGGTGCTCGACGGGGCAGGGCGCTTCCGCACCGATCCCAACTCGCCGCGCCGCATCGCCTACAACCTGGAAGGCGTGTTCTGGGACGCCGGCGTGATCTGGAAGCCCAGCCGCCGCACCTTCTTCGAAGCACGTGTCGGCCGCCGCTACGGCTCGATGAGCTATACCGGCTCGCTGAGCTATCAGGCGGGCCCGGGCAGCGGCATCCAGATCGGCGTCTATGACACCGTCCAGACCTTCGGCCAGCAGCTCAACGGCCAGCTCTCGACGCTGCCGACCAGCCTGGCGAGCACCACCGATCCGTTCGGCAACCAGTTCTCGGGCTGCGTCTATGGCACCACCGGCGCTGCGACCGGCGGCTGCATGACCGGCATCCTCGCTTCCGCCACCACCTCGGCCTATCGCGGCCGCGGCGTGACCGGCGTGGCGGTGGCCGGCCGCGGCGGCACCCGCATCGGCATCGGCGGCGGCTGGGCGAAGCGCGACTTCATCGCGCCGGCCGGCGGCAGCGGCTTCACCACCAACGGCACCAGCGACACGACCATCTATGGCCAGATCTTCGCTTCCACCAATGTGGGCCCCAACGGCTCGCTCCAGGGCAGCGTGATCGGCAGCTATTACGATAGCGACCTGGCGGGGAGCGACGGCATTTACGGTTGGGGAGCGAATGCTGCCTATACCCACCGCTTCGGACGACTCGGTGCCACGCTTTCGACGGGCATCTTCGGGTTCGAACGAGATGGCGAAAGCTCGGCCAGCGCCCAGGCGCTGCTGGGCCTGCGCTACGGCTTCTAAGCGTCGAGACGAGACCATGTACGACGACCAATACGGATTGACCGGCCGGCCCTTCCAGCTGACCCCCGATCCGAAATTCTGGTTCGACACCGCCACGCACCGCAAGGCGATGGCCTATCTCGGCTATGGGCTGAGCCAGGGCGAAGGCTTCGTGGTGATCACCGGCGACCCCGGCGTGGGCAAGACCACGCTGATGGGACACCTGCTCGGCGAGATCGATCGCGAGCGGCTGAACGTGATCAAGATCGTCTCGACCCAGCTGCGCCCCGAGGACCTGCTGCGGCTGGTCTGCCAGGGCCTGGGGATCGACAGCGCCAGCCTGAACAAGGCCGAGATGCTGGGTGCGATCGAGCGTGGGCTGCACACGGTGGCGCGTACCGGCCGCCGCACCCTCGTCGTCGTCGACGAGGCCCAGTCGCTGCCGATCGAGAGCCTGGAGGAGCTGCGCATGCTCTCCAACTTCCAGGCGGGCGGCTATCCGCTGCTCCAGATCTTCCTGCTCGGCCAGCCCGAGTTCCGGCTCACCCTGTCCGATCCGCGGCTGGAGCAGTTGCGCCAGCGCGTGATCGCGATGCACCATCTCGAGCCGATGCAGGCGGACGAAGTCGAGCCCTATCTGATCCATCGCCTGTCGTGTGTCGGCTGGCGGGGCAAGCCGCGCTTCACCAACGACGCGGTGGCCGCGATCCATCGCTGGTCGGGCGGATCGCCGCGCCGCGTCAACCAGCTCGCCAGCCGCGTGCTGCTGTTCGGTGCGGTCGAGGAGCTGGAGACGTTCGGCGCGCAGGAGCTGGCGATGGTGATCGCCGATCTGAACGACGACACCCCGCTCTCGGCCTATCGCCCGACACCGGCGCCCGCGCCGGTGGCGCCGCCCGCGCCGCAGCCGGCGGCCGAGCCCTATGAGCTGACCGATGTCGCGCCGATGCCGATGGGCGCGCCCGTGCCGCCGCCGCAGCCGGTGAATCCGGTGCCGCTGCGCGCCGCCGCTGCCGAGGTGCCTGCGGGCGATCCGGTGCAGCAGCGCATCGCCGAGCTGGAAGCGCAGGTGCGCGACCAGGACGAGGCGCTGCGCCGCGTGCTGGGGCTGCTGGTCGACTGGGTGGAGCAGGGCGAAGGCAATGGCCGTCGCCCCGACCTGTCCGCGGTCCGCGGGAACGCGGCCTGATGTCTTTGGACTCTTCTTTCCTTGTTCCCCTGCGAAAGCAGGGGGCAGGGTTATGAAGGGCGTCGCCGGCCGCCCCGGGCCCCTGCTTTCGCAGGGGAACGGGATGCGCTGTGGGAGGCGCTGAGCTCATGGTCGTCAACGCCCTCTCCGTCGATGTCGAGGACTGGTTCCAGGTCGGCGCCTTCGAGAACACGATCCGCCGCGAGGACTGGGACGGGCTCGAGCACCGCGTCGAGGCGAATACCGACAAGGTGCTGGCGCTGTTCGACGCCGGCGGAGTGAAGGCGACCTTCTTCACCCTGGGCTGGGTGGCGGAACGCTATCCCGCGCTGATCCGCCGCATCGCCGAGGCCGGGCACGAAGTCGCCAGCCACGGCTGGGACCATGCCCGTGTCTTCACGCTGGGGGCCGAGGAATTCCGCGCCGATATCGGCCGGGCGCGCAAGGCGCTGGAGGATGCCAGCGGGCAGAAGGTGACCGGATACCGGGCGCCGAGCTTCTCGATCGACCGCCGCACGCCCTGGGCGCACGAGGTGCTGGCCGAGGAAGGCTATGCCTATTCCTCGAGCGTCGCGCCGGTGAAGCATGACCATTATGGCTGGCACGATGCGCCGCGCGCCGCCTTCTGGCCGGTGCCGGGCGCCGACCTGATCGAGATCCCGATCACGCTGGCAAGCTTCTTCGGACGCGAGGTGACCACCGGCGGCGGCTTCTTCCGGCTGCTGCCCGGCGAAGTGACCTATCGCGCGGTGCGCGCGGCCAACGACGCGGCTCGTCCCGCGATCTTCTACTTTCATCCCTGGGAGATCGACCCGGGCCAGCCGCGCGTGCAGGATGCGCCGTTCAAGTCGAAGCTGCGCCATTACAGCCGGTTGGGCGCGATGGCGGGCAAGCTCGAAACGCTGATCGCAGGGCATCAATGGGGCCGGATGGACGAAATCGCCGCGCGCGAGGCGGCACGGCTGAAGACGGAGAAGGCGAAGTGAACGCGCCGTTGCTCGCCAAGCCGATCGCGCTGCGCGTCGCCAACCTGGCCGACGAGATCGAGCGGGCGCGGATCGGCGCGTTCGTCCACGATCATCCCGAGGGCACGCCCTTCCATCTGCCCGCCTGGAGCGTCGCGGTGGCGCGGGGCTGCGGGCAGAAGAGCCATTATCTGGTCGCCGAGGATGCCGGCGGCAACCTGACCGGCGTGATGCCGCTCACCGAGATCCGCTCGCCGATCTTCGGCAAGGTGCTCGCCTCGGCCGGGTTCGGCGTGGGCGGCGGCATCCTGACGCATGATCCGCGCATCGTCTCGCAGATGGCCGAGCATGGCTGGGCGATGGCGCAGGCGCTCAAATGCCCGGTGATGGAAGTGCGCGGCGGCCCGCTGCCGGGCCCCGAATGGAGCGTGGACGACACGCGCTATCTGGGCTTTGTGCGCGACCTGGCGGCGGACGACGATGCCGAGCTGCTCGCCATCCCGCGCAAGCAGCGCGCCGAGGTGCGCAAGGCGCTGGAGAACGACCTGCAGATCTCGATCGGATGTAATCCGGACGACATCGCCGCCCATTATGCCGTCTATGCCGAGTCGGTCCGCAATCTCGGCACGCCGGTATTCCCGCGCAGCCTTTTTTCCGAGGTTTTGCGGGAATTTGGCAATTCGGCGGACGTGCTTATAGTCCGCCATGGCGGGGTGGCAGTGTCGAGCGTATTGAGCCTGTACTGGAAGGGAACGGTCTATCCCTATTGGGGTGGCGGCACGCGCGCGGCGCGCGGCCTGCGCGCCAATGACCGCATGTATTTCGAGCTGATGCGCCACGCTCGCGAGAAAGGGTGCCGCCGCTTCGACTTCGGCCGCTCCAAGACCGGCACCGGGCCGGCCGCGTTCAAGAAGAATTGGGGCTTCGAGCCGAAGCCGCTGAGCTATTATGATCGCATCGCCGAGGGCGCCAAGCCGCGTGACGCGAGCCCGGTGAACCCGAAATATTCGCTGCAGGTCCGCGTCTGGAGCAAGCTGCCGCTGTGGATCGCCAACCGCGCCGGCCCGCTGATCGCGAAGGGGCTCGGCTGATGGGCGACATCCTGTTCCTGGCGCACCGCGTGCCCTATCCGCCCGATCGGGGCGACAAGATCCGCGGCTTCCACATCCTGAAATATCTGTCGGGCAAGCAGCGCGTCCACCTGATCGCGTTCGCCGACGATCCCGCCGACCTGAAGCAGAAGGGCGGGCTGACCAAATATACGGGCAACCGCTCGATCGTGTGGCGCGCCAAGAGCCAGGCGGTGGCGGGCTTCCAGGCGCTGATGCAGCACCGGCCGGTGTCGCTCACCGCGTTCGACAACGACGCGCTGCGCCAGGCAGTGGACAACATCCTCCAGCGCCACCGGATCGATACGATCTACGTCTTCTCCAGCCAGATGGCGCAATATCTGCCGCCCAGGCCGCGCCAGCGCGTGATCATGGACTTTGTCGACATGGATTCGGCGAAGTTCGCGGCCTATGCCAAGAGCTCGAAGGGGCCGATGGGCTGGATGCTCGGCCGCGAGGCACGGCTGCTGCTCGCGCACGAAAAGGCGATCGCGCAGCGGGCCGACGCGAACCTGTTCGTCAGCGAGGCCGAGGCGGAGCTGTTCCGCCAGCGCACCGGCGCCGACCGCGTCCAGGTGATCGAGAACGGCATCGACACCGACTATTTCGATCCCTCGGCGACTTTCAAGCGCGTCGATGTGATGGGATCGACGATCGTCTTCACCGGCCAGATGGACTATCGCCCGAACATCGAGGGCGTGACCTGGTTCGTCGAGACGATCCTGCCGCATGTTCGGCTGGCGCACCCCGACGCGCGCTTCATCATCGTCGGCCGCAACCCGACCGATGCAGTCAAGGCGCTGGGCAAGCACCCCGGCGTCGCGGTGATCGGCGAAGTGCCCGATGTGCGCGGCTGGCTGGCCCAGGCCGCAGTGGTAGTGGCGCCGCTCAAGCTGGCGCGCGGCATCCAGAACAAGGTGCTCGAGGGCATGGCGATGGCGCGGCCTGTGGTGGCGAGCGAAGCCGCTGCGACAGGCATCGACCATGGCGGCACGATCCTGGTCGGCGCGACCGTGGGCGAGATGGCCGAGCATGTGACGCGGCTGCTGTCGAACCGGCGCAAGGCCGCCGAGCTGGGCGACTCCGCCCGCCAGCGCGTGATCGACCGCTACAGCTGGGAAGCGCGGCTGAGCCCGCTCGGCGAAGTACTCGGCCAGCCGCTGCGCCCGGCCAAGGAAGAGCGCGTCGCGCGCGTGACCGACGTGCCGAAGAAGCCGCGGCGCGCGGCGTGATGCGCTGTCCGATGGGCCACTCCATTCGTCATCCCCGCGAAGGCGGGGATCCATCCTGGCCGGTCGCGGTGAGTCTCGCTGCCCTTCGTGCCAATGGATCCCCGCCTGCGCGGGGATGACGGGGGATATTGCAATGGTCGATGTCGCGATCCCGGCAGCGAGTGCCGCGCCGAAGGCCACCGCCTTCGACTCCCGCTGGCAGCGGCATGCCGCGATTTTGGCGGGCGTGTGGGTGGCGCTGCTCGCCATCTTCCACCGCGACACCGCCGACCTGGCGACGATCTACTGGACCAACACCACCTTCGGGCATTGCCTGTTCATCGCGCCGGTGATCGCCTGGCTGGTGTGGCAGCGCCGGGTGGAGCTTGCCGAGGTGCCGCCGCAGGGCTGGTGGCCCGGCCTCGCGATCGTCGCGTGCGGCGGGCTCGGCTGGATGGTGGGCGATGCCGCGGGCGTCGCGCTGTTCCGCCATGCTGGCCTCGTGCTGATGCTGCAGGGGGCGGTGGTGAGCGTGCTGGGGCCGAACGTCGCCCGGGCGCTGCTGTTTCCACTCTGCTACATGGCCTTTCTGGTGCCGTTCGGCGACTTCCTGGAAGGGCCGCTGCAGGACATCACGATCACGATGATCATGCCGATGCTCCATGCCTTCGGGGTGCCGGCGAGCGTCGACGGGGTGCTGATCACCACTTCCAACGGCTATTTCGAAGTGGCAGAGGCCTGTTCGGGCGCCAAGTTCGTGATCGCGATGATCGCATTCGGCGTGCTCGTTGCCAATGTCTGCTACGTCTCGTGGCGCAAGCGGGCGGCGTTCATGGTCGCGGCGATCGTGGTACCGGTGCTCGCCAACGGCCTGCGCGCCTTCGGGACGATCTATGCCGCCTGGTGGACCTCGGTGGAGGCGGCGACCGGCTTCGACCATATCGTCTATGGCTGGGTGTTCTTCGCGATCGTGATGGCCGCGGTGCTGGCGATCGGCTGGAAATGGTTCGACCGCGATCCCGATGCGCGCTGGTTCGATCCTGCGAAGCTGCAGGCCGTGCCGCTGAAGCGCATCGACGCGCCGATTTCGGGCGCGCTGGTGCTGCTGGTGGCGAGCCTGTTCTTGGGCTGGTCGAGCCTCAACGACGCGCGCGCCGCGAAGCTGCCGGCGCAGATCGCGTTGCCGGAAGTGCCGGGCTGGCACCGGGTGCCTTCGAGCACGCGCGCGGCCTGGTCGCCCAATTTCCCGGGCGCCGACCATATGCTGATCGGCCGCTATGCCGATGACGGCGGGCGCACGGTCGATCTCGCGGTGGCGGTCTATGCGACGCAGCATGAAGGGCTCGAGCTGGTCGGCTTCGGCATCGGCGCGATCCGCGAGAATGACCGCTGGGTGAAGATCGAGGACCTCGGGCCCGTCCGCCGCGGCGCGGCGCTGCGGATGACCGGTCCGGGGCGCGTCGAGCGCGAGACGGTTACCTGGTACCGGATCGGCGGCGTGCTGACCGGCAGCGAGAAGCGGGTGAAGCTGGAGACGCTCAAGGCCAAGCTGCTCGGCGGCAACCAGGCTGCGGCGGCGGTGCTGCTCTCGGCCGAGCAGGGCAATGAGAACGGCGCGCATGCGGCGATCCAGGATTTCCTGGGGGCGCTTGGTCCCGTCGAGGGGCTGGCTGATCGCATGACGGGTGCGCGCTGACTTTCCCGCACGCTACTTCGTCACCCCGGCCTTGTGCCGGGGTCCACCGGGAGGCAAGGAACGGACAAGAGGCTCTCGCACACAGCGAGAGGCTTAGTGGACCCCGGCACAAGGCCGGGGTGACGGTTGGTTATCTGGGGGATCTAGCCTGAATGTGCGGCATCGCCGGCCTTTACTATCCCGCCATCCCCAAGCCGGTGGATCCGGCGCGCATCGTGCAGATGACCGATGCGCTGGTGCATCGCGGGCCTGACGGTTCGGGGGTGTGGGCGACCGCCGGGGTGGGGCTCGGGCATCGCCGGCTGGCGATCATCGACCTGGAAGGCGGCGTGCAGCCGATGGCAACGCCGGACCAGGGCGTGGTCGTCACCTACAATGGCGAGATCTACAATTTCCAGGAGGTCCGCGCCGAGCTGGAAGCCAAGGGCGCGCGCTTCACGACAGATAGCGACACCGAGGTGCTGCTGCACGGCTGGCGCGCCTGGGGCCCGCGGATGCTCGACCGGCTGAACGGCATGTTCGCCTTCGCGCTCTATGACGCGAGCAGCCAGAGCCTGTTCCTCGCGCGCGACCGCTTCGGGGTGAAGCCGCTCCATTATGCCGAGCTTTCCGATGGGGCAGTGGCCTTCGCCTCGGAGCTCAAGGGCTTGCTCGCCCACCCGCTGTTCCGCCGCACGCCGGACTTCCGGGCGGTCGAGGACTATCTCGGGCTCGGCTATGTGCCCGACGACACTTCCATCCTGAGCGGCGTGAAGAAGCTGCCCGCCGGGCATTTCCTGTTGCTCGAGCGCGGCAAGCCGGTGCCGCAGCCGCAGCGCTGGTGGGACATCGATTTCTCGAAGCGCGCGACCGGCAAGGCCAAGGACCTCGAGGCCGAGCTGATCGACCTGATGCGCGGCGCGGTGCGTGCGCGGATGATCGCCGATGTGCCGCTGGGTGCGTTTCTCTCCGGAGGCGTCGACAGCTCGGCGGTGGTCGCGCTGATGGCCGAGGCGAGCAAGGCTGCGGTGAAGACCTGCACGATCGGCTTCGACGAGGCCGATCATGACGAGACCGGCTATGCGCAGATGGTCGCCGAGCGCTTCGCCACCGCGCACCAGACGCGCAAGGTGGCGGCGGACGATTTCGCGCTGATCGACACGCTGGTGGGCGCGTTCGACGAGCCCTTTGCCGATGCCTCGGCACTGCCGACCTACCGGGTGTGCGAGCTGGCGCGCGAGAGCGTGACGGTGGCGCTGTCGGGCGACGGGGCGGACGAGGCGCTGGCGGGTTATCGCCGCTACAAGTTCTTCGCCGCCGAGGAGCGGATGCGCGGCCTGATGCCGCAGGAGCTGCGCGAGCGCGTGTTCGGCACGCTGGGGCGGCTCTATCCCAAGGCCGACTGGGCACCGCGCCCGTTCCGCGCCAAGACGACGCTGCTGGCGATGGCCGAGGGCGGCGAGTTCGCCTATCCCAAAGCCGTGGGCGTCACCGGGCCCGCGCTCCGGAACGCGCTTTACAGCGATGCGATGAAGAAGGCGCTGGCCGGGCACAATGCCGAGCAGCGCTATACCGACACGATGCGCCAGGCCCCGGCGCGCGACGGGCTCGACCGCGCCCAATATGCCGATATCAAGCACTGGCTGCCGGGTGACATCCTCACCAAGGTCGACCGCGCCAGCATGGCGGTGAGCCTGGAGGCGCGCGAGCCGCTGCTCGACTATCGGCTGGTCCAGTTCATGGCGACGCTGCCGCTGTCGCTCCGCATCAAGGCGGGACAGGGCAAGTGGCTGATGAAGAAAGCGCTGGAGCCCTATCTGCCGAAGGACGTACTGTACCGGCCGAAAATGGGGTTCGTCACGCCGATCAGCGCCTGGTTCCGCAAGGCGCTGGCCGACGAAGCAGCGGCGCTGGGGCGCTCGAAACTGCTGGCGAGCACGGGCTGGTTCGACCTCTCCGCAATCGAGAAGCTGGCGGCGGACCACAAGGCGGGGCGCGCCGAGCATGGCCGCACGCTGTGGCAGTTGCTGATGCTCGAGCGGAGCCTGACGCGGCTGTTCGGCTAGGGGGATTTCCCCTTCTCTGTTCCCCGGCGAAAGCCGGGGCCCAGGGTTTCTCCGCCGTGTCGCCTGTGGCCCTGGGCCCCGGCTTTCGCCGGGGAACGATTGGATTCACTCGTTGACGAGTGTCGCGTTTGCCACTGTCTCGATCGCGGAGCGGGGTGCTGCATCCGGCAACACTGCCACTGCCGCAAGAACGGTCATCACCGCCAGCACCAGCGTCGATAGCAGGAAGAACAGGAAGCGCACCGCGACCTTGTTGAAGGTCGCCTGCACCAGGCTGTGCGCGATGCGGAGCAGCACATAGGCCCAGGCGAGCCAGAGCGCGGGGCCCTGGCCCTGGCCGGTAAGCGCCAGCACCAGCGCGACCGCGTAGAACAGCGTCGGTTGCTCGTGGAGGTGGTTGTAGTTGTGCGCCTTCCACTGCGCCTGGGGCGGCAGGATCCTGTCGGCATCGCTGCCCTTGGCGCCGACCAGCTTGCCCAGATCGACGCCGGCCTTGCGCATCGCCGGCATGCGGAGCGTCAGCATCCAGAACAGCATGACCAGCGTCCAGGCGACGAGCGCCACCACGGGCGCCAGGATCTCGCTATGCATTGCAGCCCCTCCCACTGCGGCGTCGCGGGGAAGCTGCCGGAAACCTTTCGGAAACGCAACTAGGCCGGGGCGAGCAGGCTGTCGAGCAGCAGGTGAGTCGCGCGGGCGAGCGCCGCTTCGTCCTGCGCGGGCCAGACGGCGTTGCGGCAGAGCACGCCCATCACATGCGCCTGGACGATCCAGCCGATGGCCTCGGCATCGGCATCGGCGCGCGCGTGGCCCGCGGCGATCAGGCTGCACACCGCGGCTTCAACGGCGTGGCGCAATCGTTCGAGATTGGCGGTGTTGCGATCGCGCAGCCCGGAGTCGCCGGCGCTGGCGGCGGTGATCTCGATGCCGAATCGGGCATTGGACGGGGGCAGGGCGGGGGCGATCTGGCGCGAGAAGATCGATTCCGCCAGCCCGGCGACGCTGCTGTCGTCGAGCGGGCCGAGCTCGGCCGAGAGCATGTCGGTCACTGCATGGATCAGCGCCTCCTTGCTCGGAAAGTGGCTGTAGAAGGCACCCTTGCTGATCCCTGCGACGGCGCAGACATCGTCGACCGAGGTGGCGAGCAGGCCACGCTCGAACAGGCAGCGCGCTGCGGCGTTCAAAATGTGCAGGCGGCGTTTGGCGGCGGTCGCTTCGGTCAGACGGGGCATTAGATACTCACTGCGGCGTCAACCACATGACTGCAACCGGATTGATGCCCCGATGTTGCAGCTTGCGGGCGCATAGAAGACTGTATAGTCTCTTTTCTCGGAGCGGGACAGATTCCGTAGCGTCCGAAATGGGGGGACAGGCTGATGCTGCTGGCGGCGATCGGGTGGGTGGTGCGCGCGTGGACGGGGTTGCTGGTAGTGGCCTCGATGGCCCTGGCGCCGATACCGGCGGGGGCCGCCGAGGTGCGTCGCGGGCCGATCGGCACAGCGTTGATGCCGCATTCCTCGTTCTCGATGGTGCCCGACGAGCTGGCGCTCAAGTTCCGGCCGATGGTCAACGGGCCGGGCTGGTGGGAGCGGGTGGTGGGCGTGGTGAAGGGGGTGCTGCCCGCCGACGTGGTCGAGCTGGCGCGCTTCGCGATCGCGCATCCCGAGGAGGCGGCAAGCGTCTATGGCCATGCGGCGGCGCAGGACTATCCGTTCTTCGCGCTGATCGCGGCGGTGAAGATCGCGCGCAAGGCGAGTTCGAGCTTCACGCTGAAGATGTGCCGCACGCCGGTGACGCTGATCGGCACGGTGTTCGGCAAGGCCGCCGACACGGTGAGCAACGGCGTGGGCAAGCAGGATACCAATGCGGTGCTGGCGGCGGCGCAGAGCTACGCCGAGGAAGCGGCGAATGCGGCGAGCCAGCAGGCGCAGGAAGCGATCAACGACCAGCTCAAGCAGACCGTGCCCTATTTCGGCGAGATCGACACGATCTGCCTGTTCGCGTTCGATACCAACCTGAAGGCCGAGAAGGACCTGCAGATGGTGTTCACCGCGACGGTGAACAGCCTGGTCGCGGTGTATGACGCGCTGGCGGGCGGCGACGTGGTCGGCGCGGTGCAGGGGCTGGTGACGCTGGGCGTGGGCTCGGGCGTGGCGTGCAAGCTGATCGACAGCGCGCTCAGCGACGGGCTGCTCGGCAAGGTGCCGGGGCTGAGCATCCTGGCGACCGGCGTCTGCTCGACCTTGATGGCGGTGCTCGTCGCCATCGCCGAGGCAGTGATCGAGCTGGCCAAGGACACGCTGGGCTGGGCCTACAACACCGGCAAGGCGATCTATTGCGGCGCCAAGGAGCTGCTCGGCGGCAGCTGCCCGAGCCCGCCGCCGCCCAATGCGATCAACAAGGGGCTCGACTATTGCAAGCCGTACGGCGGCATCCTGCGGATGATCTACGACGTCAGCAAGAGCCCGGACAAGCCATACTGGGTGGAGTGCAACGACGGGCACATCATGCAGCATGCGCCGGGCTCGCCCGACTGGTTCACCACGCGCGCGGCGGAGGACGCCAAGAAGGCCAAGGCGATGGCCGCCAACAAGCTCGAGGCGGACAAATGGGTGGCCGCGGTGAAGAAGGCGGCGGACACCGAATACCGCCCACGCTGCGCGAGCGGCGACCCGCAGTGCCAGACCGAGATCAACCTGGCGCTCAACAAGGCGATCTCGCAATTCTGGATCGCCTTCCAGAAATACCCGCTCGATAACCCGGGCTGGGTCGCGGACAAGACCACGGCCTATCCGCCGCTCTGGTTCGACATCTACGCGATCACCGAAGCCTCGCGTTTCCGGGTGTTGCCCGAGCGCTGGCACAAGGAGTTCGTGCCGTTCTGGAGCGCGCGCTGCCTGGACGACAAATGCCGGATGGGGATGAAGATCGTCGGGCTGGGCATCAGCCTGTCGATCAAGCAGCGGCACGAGAAGACGCCCAAGGCGACCTATGAGCAGATCGCCCAGCCGCTCTATGCCGAGGCGCTGAAGAATGCGGTGTCGCTGATCAAGGAATCGAAGGCGCGCTTCGCGGCGACGAACAAGGCGATCACCGCCGACGCCTCTGACGGCTGGGCGCAGCTGGCGATCGGCAGCTGGACGCCCAAATGCCGGGATTCGCAATGCGTGCAGGAAGTGAAGGCGCTGGCAGCGGAGATGTCGGCTACGGCGAAGACGCTGCAGGCGCAGCAGCCGGGCTCCTCGTCGCTCAACGTGCAGGGGCAGGCGAGCAAGCTCTACGGGCCGAAGTTCCAGAAGGCGGTGGAGGACTCGGTGGCGCGCGAGAACTTCAAGAAGTTCGGCGGCGTCCAGCAGCCGGGCACGCGACCGACACCGGCGCCGACGGGACGGCCGACGCCTGCGCCGGTGGTCCGCGGCTTGCCGCCGCGCCCCGCGCCGTCGCCGAGCCCCAGCGCGACGCCTGCGCCCGCGCCCACGCCGACGGTGCTCCGACGCCTGCCGGCACGACCGGCGCCGACGCCCAGCCCGAGCCCCACGGCGCGGCCCTGACGGGGCAAAAGAAAAAGGGCGGCCGGGGATGTCCCGGCCGCCCTGTTTGCTTGCGATCGTCAGGCGATCAGGCGAACAGCTTCGCCCAGCCGCGCTTGACGCGCTCGCGCCAGTGGCCGCGGTGATAGGCGTCCGACGCCAGCAGCGGCATGACCGAGCCCGCTTCCGCGAACACCATCTGCTCGATGCCGGTGTTGACCTTGCCCCACGACGCCGCCTCCTGGAGGGTCGAGGACGAGCAGGCGCCGTCGCGCACGTCGGCGACGGTGATCTGCACCGCATATTTGTGCACTTCCACGTCCTCATGGCCGAGGATCTCGGCGCAGACGACGGTGTCCTGGATGAAGTTCTTCGGCACGCCGCCGCCGATCATCAGCAGGCCGGTGGTGCCCGCCTGGATCTTGATCTCGGTCAGCTCGCGGAAGTCGGCGATGGCGTCGAGCACCATGTAGGGGCGGCCTTCCTTGGCGGCGTCCACCTGGTGCTTGACCAGGCCGAAGCCGGCCGACGAGTCGACGAACGCCGGGCAGAAGATCGGCACGTCATGCTCATAGGCGAGCTTGACGAGGCTGTTGTCCTTCTTGCCGTGCTCGACGAGATACTTGCCCATCTCGCGGATGAAGGCGCGCGACGAATAGGGCTTGGGCTCGAGCGATTCCGCGATCACGTTGATCGTGTGGTCGCAGTCCTGGAGCTGCTCCTCGTCGATGTAGGTGTCGTAGATGCGGTCGATGTAGAGCGAGCGCAGCGTGTCGTCGTCGGGGATTTCGAGCGCCTGATAGTGCTTGTGGCCAAGGCCCTCGAAGAAATCCATGTCGACGATGGTGGCGCCGGTGGCGACGATCACGTCGACCATGTTGTTGCGCACCAGCTCGGCATAGAGGTCCATGCAGCCGCCGGCCGAGGTCGAGCCCGCGATCACCAGGACCACGGTGCAGTCCTTGTCGGCCAGCATCTCGTTGTAGATCTTGGTGGCGCGGCCGAGGTCGCGGCTGGTGAAGCTCATGTCGGCCATAGCATCGACGATCGGGCGCGCGTCGAACGACTTGATGTCGATGTGCTTGACCTGCTTCGACAGCAGCTCCGCCTTGCGGGTGTCGTTGATCGGGGCGTTGGCGCTCGCCTGCTTGTTGAGCGTGTTGGTGTCGGTCACTGGGGGTTCTCCCATGCGCAATGGCCGTCGTCGTTAAGGGGACGCGGAAACCCGGTTGCGGGGTCCCTTAGACCCCAAAAAACCATCCGTCATCCCCGCGCAGGCGGGGATCCATTTTCGCCAAACGCAGCGAGTCTCACCGCCATCAGCCGGAATGGATCCCCGCCTGCGCGGGGATGACGAACATAAAGTCCTTGGACGTTACAGCTTGACGACGTTCCAGGCCGGCTGGCGTTCCGAAAGCTCGACATACATCGAGGCCATCGGTTCGTCGGCCACGATAACGGTCGCGTCGGTGCCGAAGCCGTTGAACGCGGTGCGCATCGCCGAGCCATAGGCGCCGAGCATGCCGATCTCGAAATAGTCGCCCGCACGGGTGTCCGCCGGCAGAAGGAACGGGCCCTTCATGTGATCGAGATCGTCGCAGGTCGGGCCGTAGAAGCTGAACTCGACGTCCTTGGCGTTCGATTCGGGCTCGCGCAGCAGCTCGACCGGGAATTTCCAGTCGATATGCGCGGCGTCGAACAGCGCGCCATAGGCACCGTCGTTGATGTACAGCTCGGCGCCGCGGCGACGCTCCACGCGCACCACGATCGAGCTGTACTCGGCGCACAGCGCACGGCCCGGCTCGGCCCAGAGTTCGGCCGAATAGGAGATCGGCAGGCTCTCGAACGCGCGGTGGATCGTCTCGAAATAGGCTTCGAGCGGCGGCGGGGTCATGCCCGGATAGACCGAGGGGAAGCCGCCGCCGACGTCGATGACGTCCACGGTGACCGCCGATTCGATGATCGCGGCGCGCACGCGCTCCATCGCGTTCGAATAGGCGTCCGGCGACATCGCCTGCGATCCGACATGGAAGCAGATGCCCAGCGCGTCGGCGACCTGGCGGGTCTCGAACAGCAGCTTGGCGGCTTCGCCCGGGCCGGCGCCGAACTTCGACGCGAGGCTCAGCTTCGAATGCTCCGACGAGACGCGCAGGCGCACGCAGAGCGTCAGGTCGCTCGCGGGCACGCCGTCGCGGCTGGTGGCGCGGACGATCTTCTCCAGCTCCTCGAGGCTGTCGAGCGAGAAGGTGCGGACGCCGTGGGTGAAGTACGCCTCTTCGATCGCTTCCTCGGCCTTGACCGGGTGCATGAAGCAGAGCGTGGCTTCGGGCAGCGTGCGCGCGACCAGGCGAACTTCGCCGATCGACGCCACGTCATAGCTGGTGATGCCGTTGTCCCACAGGATCTGCAGCAGCTCGGGCGAGGGGTTCGCCTTCACCGCATACATGGCCTTGCCCGGGAACTTCTCGACGAAGAACTGGGCAGCCCGAGCCGCGGCGTGCGGACGGACGAGCGTGACCGGCTGGACCGGACCCTGCTTGGCGATGTCGATGCCGGTGACGTTGCTGCCGGCGGTCGAAAGGGGTGCTAACCCCAGCGCGCAATGATGCTGGTGCAACTCAAGGGACCTCCAAGTGCCTTACGGCGATCGTTGACAAAAGCTGCCTTGCGGTTGGAAGTCCCATGGGGCAGCGGGAGAGCGGCACATAAGGACGTTGGATCGGGGTGTAAAGTGATTCGCTGTCCGGAAATCTACCGCGGGGGTGAACTGTGACGATTGTGCGACAGCCGACGCGCGCCGGGGTGCGGGACGCCGCCGCCAAGATCGCCGGTATATTGCCGCAAACCCCTTTGTTCGTTCACGAAATCCGCGGGGTGCCGGTGTGCTTCAAGGCCGAGTGCCTGCAGCCGATCGGCGCGTTCAAGATCCGCGGCGCCTGGCATCGGCTGACCGCGCTGGACGGCGTTGCGCGCGAGCGCGGCGTGGTCGCCTTTTCCTCCGGAAACCATGCCCAGGGGATCGCCTGGGCGGCGAAGCGGCTGGGGATGCCCGCCGTCATCGTGATGCCGGCCGATGCGCCCAGGGTGAAGCGCGAGGCGACGCTGGCGATGGGCGCCGAGGTGGTCGACTACGACCGCATGGCCGAGAGCCGCGAGAAGATCGCCGCGCATCTCGCCCATGCCCGCGGCGCGACGCTGGTGCCGAGCTTCGACGATCCCTGGATCATCGAGGGGCAGGGCAGTGCCGGGATCGAGGCGATGACCCAGATCGTCGAGGCGAGGCTGCCCGATCCCGTGAACGTGCTGGTGCCGTGCGGCGGCGGCGGGCTGGCCGCCGGGCTGGCGCTGGCGCTGCCCGATGCCGAGATCACCGTGGTCGAGCCCGAGGGCTGGGACGACATGACGCGCAGCCTGGAGGCAGGCTGGATCGAGCCGGTGGGCGACAACCCGCCACCCACCGCGTGCGACGCGCTGCAGACGCTGCGCGTCTCGCCGCTAACCTTCGACGTGCTGTCGCGGCGCGGCGCCACCGGGCTGGCGGTGAGCGAGGCGGAGATCCGCGCGGCGCAGCGCTGGGCGGCCGCAAAGCTGCGCGTGGTGGTGGAGCCGGGCGGCGCCGTGGCGCTGGCGGCGCTGCTCGCCGGCAAGGTGGATGTGAAGCCGGGCTTGCTCGTGGTGCTTTCGGGAGGCAATGCGGATCCCGATGCCTATGCCCAAGTCCTTTCCGGGAAAGACTAAGCCCGTGGCCAGCCGCTTCGGCAGCGTGATCGCAAACGTGATGAGCATCGGCGCCCGCGCGCTCGGCTACATCATCTACGGCGTATTGCTGATGATCTATCGCCGCGACCCCAGGATGATCGCGCTGTTCGGCGGCGTGTTCGCGCTGATCGGCCTGGGCATCTGGCTGCTGCTGCGCTGATGTTCGATCCCGCTCTGCAACCGCTGTGGCTCAGCATCGCGGTCATCGCGATCGGCGTGCTCGTCTGGGGCGGGTGGAAGCAGCTGAAGCAGGACCGGACCAAGGCGATCCTGATGTGGATCTGCGCGCTGGTGATCCTGGGCAATCTGCTGATCCTCCACGCCTGAGGTGTAGTGCCTCCGCGCGTTTGCCCGCGAAGGGTTTCGCCGCGTCCCGCGTTATGCAGGCGGACGGCGGCATCCTGCCGATCCGTGTTGCATGGGTTCGATGAGGTGTTTTCGATGCGCAAGCTGCTGCTATTGCTTTCCTTCTTCCTGGCTGCCGCCACCCCGGCGCTGGCCCAGCCGGCGGCGCGCGAGATCGCCTATGGCTCGGCGCAGCTCCAGAAGCTCGATTTCTACAAGGCGAACCGGGGCGATGCGCCGCTGGTCGTCTTCATCCATGGCGGCGGCTGGAAGCGTGGCGACAAGGACAATGCCACCGGCGCGGAGAAGATCAGCCACTTCACCGGCAAGGGCTATGCGTTCGCGAGCGTCAATTATCGCCTCGTCCCCGATGCCACGGTGGAGCAGCAGGCGCAGGACGTCGCCGATGCGCTGGGCTGGATCGTCGGCCATGCGCGCGAGCTTGGCGTCGACCCGCGCCGCATCGTGGTGATGGGGCACAGCGCCGGCGCGCACCTGGCGGCGCTGATCGCGACCGATCCGGGCTATCTGCAAAAGGCCGGCTGGGGCGTGGACAAGCTTGCCGGCGTGGTGCTGCTCGACGGCGCAGCCTATGACGTGCCCAAGCAGATGCGCGAAGGGCCGCGCGTGATGGGCAAGACCTATCAAGCGGCGTTCGGCAGCGAACCGACGCGCCAGCGGGCACTGTCGCCGACGCTGCAGGCCGCCGCACCCAATGCACGGGACTTCCTGATCCTGCATGTGCAGCGCGACGACGGCACGCGCCAGTCCGAAGCGCTGGGCCGTGCGCTGACGGCGGCGGGGGCGCGGGTGAAGGTGCAGGGATTCGAAGGGCGCGGGCTGCGCGGCCATATGCAGATCAATCGCGAGCTTGGCGATCCCGGCTATCCGGCGACAGCGGTGGTCGATCGCTTCATCGACGCTGTGACGGCGCGCTGAGGATTGGACGTGGCGATATGAGCGCCTAAATGGGCGCCATGTCGCTTCTCGCCGAACTCCATTACGACGCGTCCGATTTCGACGTGATCCGCCCGGGCACCCATGTCGTCTGCGCCGTCACCGGCGATCCGATCCCGCTCGACCAGCTGAAATATTGGAGCGCCGAGTTCCAGGAAGCCTATCGCGGCGCGCACGAGGCCACCGCGGCGATCCTGGCGGGCGGGGCGAAGAACCTCAAACAGGCTTGATCTGCCGCGCGCCGCGATTTGACTCGGCGGCACGTAGCTGACAGCCTGTCGCCCGCTATTCAAAGGGGGGGTGCATGGGTTGGCATTTGCTTTCGCTATTGGCGGTTTCGCTGGCCTCGCCAGCGACGGCGCTCATCGGGCAGGACGTGCCGGCGACTGCCGCGGTTCAGGATAAGCCCGAAGATGCGATCGTCGTGAAGGGCGAGAAGGATCCGAAGAAGAAGATGGTCTGTCGCTCGTCCGTCGCGACTGGATCGATCATGCTCAAGCGCACCTGCATGACCCAGGAGAGCTGGGAAGCGCGCCAGGCCAAGGACCAGGAAACGGCCCAGGCACTCAAGGAAGAGCAGGCTCGCCGCCAGGCGACGAAGCAGGCGATCTGCATGGCCCGCGGGATGTTGTGCTGAGTTGCGGGGCCGTCGTGCTGGGCTTCGCATCCGCCGCGCTCTAGCTGGCCGCGCGGCATGCGGCTGACTGGCCTAAGATGCAGCGGCCCGGCCTGGCTGTTCGGCTGGGTTACGGCCGTGTTCCTGCCGAGCCTTTTGATCGCGTTCGAGCGGCGCGGGCTGGAAGGGTTGCCGGGGCATAGCTGGAAGGTAGCGGACGATGTCGGCCCCTTCGCCAAGCTGCTGCTCGGCGGCTTGCTGATGCTGTGCTTCTGGCTGGCGACGCGGGTGCGGGTGGGGCCGCTTGCGCTTTGGGCCGCGCTGGGCGGGCTGGCGGCGATGGCGCTCAGCCTGGCGCTGATCCCGGCCGGCTATTCGCGCGGCTTCGGCATCGGGCTGACAGGCGCGCGCTTCGATCCGGCGATATTGCCCTGGTATGCGATCGGCGCGGTGGCAGCAGGCTGCGTCTTCGCGCTGGCGCTCGCGCGGTGCCGGGCGCGGCGCTGAGCCCCGCGCCCGTGCGATCTCAGCGGATCGGCGAGTTGGGATCGAGCCGCATGTCGAGATAGCGGTCCACGCTCTTCATCAGGTCGTCCATCTCGTTCTCGAAGAAATGGTTCGCGCCCGGGATGGTGTCGTGGTGGATGGTGATGTGCTTCTGGGTGCGCAGCTTGTCGACCAGCTTCTGGACGGCGCCCGGCGTCACCACTTCATCCTGCTCGCCCTGGATGATGATGCCCGAGGACGGGCAGGGCGCGAGGAAGGTGAAGTCGAACATGTTGGCCGGCGGAGCGACCGAAATGAAGCCGCGGATTTCCGGACGGCGCATCAGCAGCTGCATGCCGATCCAGGCGCCGAAGCCGAAGCCCGCTACCCAGGTGCTGCTCGCTTCCGGATGGAAGCTCTGCACCCAGTCGAGCGCCGAGGCGGCGTCGGACAGTTCGCCGATGCCGTTGTCGAACGTGCCCTGGCTCTTGCCGACGCCGCGGAAATTGAAGCGGAGCGTCGCGAAGCCGCGGCGCTGGAAGGTCTTGTAGAGTTCCTGGACGATGCGGTTGTTCATCGTGCCGCCCGCATTGGGATGCGGGTGGAGGATCATGGCGACCGGCGCGCGCGGCTTGGGCGCGGGAGCAAAACGGCCTTCGAGGCGGCCTTCGGGGCCGGGAAAGATGACTTCGGGCAAGGCTTTTCCCTGTTGAACTGGAGGCGCGCTGTGGAGCGCGGTGAGTTGGGCGCTATATAGGCAGCGCGCGCTTTTGCGCAAACATTACGAGAGCAGCTTGCCAGACCGGATCTATCTCGACCATGCCGCAACCACACCGATGCTGCCCGAAGCGCTGGCAGCGGTGGAAACGGGGATGCGCCATTGGGCCAATCCCAGCTCGCCGCATGGCGAGGGGCGAGCCGCCCGCGCCGCGCTGGAAAAGGCGCGCAGCGACGTCGCGGCAGCCTATGGCTGGGCGCACGAACTGATCTTCACCAGCGGCGCCAGCGAATCGCTGCATCTGGCGCTGACCCGATCGATGGCCGAGCGGCGGCTGATCAGCGCCGTCGAGCATGATTCGGTGCTGCGCCATGCCGAGGGCGCGCAGGTGCTGCCGGTGGACGGCAACGGGGTGCTGAACCTCGACGCGCTCCGGGCGGCGCTGGCCGAAGGACCGCGTGCGCTGGTCGGCGTCCAGCGGACCAACAGCGAGACCGGCGTGATCCAGCCGATCGAGGCGATCGCGGAGATCGTGCACGCGGCGGGCGGGATATTGCTGGTCGATGCGGCGCAGATGCCGGCGCGCGCCTCGGCTGCGGTGCTGCGCCATGCCGATCTGGTCGCGGTGTCGGCGCACAAGCGCGGCGGGCCGCCGGGGATCGGCGCGCTGCTGGTGCGCGACTTCGGCACGCTGCTGCCGATGGGCGGGCAGGAAAAGGGCTATCGCGCAGGCACGGAGAACCTGCCCGGCGCGCTGGGCTATGCCGCGGCGGTGTCGGTGGCCGAGGATCTCGAGCCGATGTTCGCGCTGCGCACCCGGCTCGAGGCGGCGATTTCGGCGGAGGGCGCCGAAGTGGTGGGCGCGGGCACCGCGCGCAGCCCGCTGATCGGGGCATATCGGATGCCGGGCGTCTCTTCCGCGGCGCAGCTGATCCGCTTCGACATGGCCGGCATCTCCGTCTCGGCGGGCAGCGCCTGCTCCTCGGGCAGCATGCGGCCGAGCCATGTGCTGAGCGCGATGGGCTGGGAAGAACCGGCGCTGCGCGAAGTGGTGCGGGTCAGCTTCGGGCGGGGTACCAGCGAAGCGGAGGTGGATGCCTTCACGACGCTCTGGCGTCAGATCGCGATCGAGGCCAGAACCAGGGCCGCATGATCTATCTCGACTATCAGGCGACCACGCCGCTCGCTCCCGAGGCGCTGGCCGCGATGCTGCCGCTGCTGGAGGGCAATTTCGCCAATCCGCACTCGGCGCATGCCCCGGGGCGTGCCGCCAAGGCTGCCGTGGAAGTGGCGCGCGACGACGTAGCCGGGCTGCTGCCGCCGGGCGGGACGGTGAGCTTCACCAGCGGCGCGACCGAGGCGCTCAACTGGGCGATCAAGGGCAGCACCGGCGGGATCGTGACGATCGCCACCGAGCATGCCGCGGTGCTCGACACGGTCGAGGCGGAGCGGCGCAGGGGCAGGGACGTGACCGTGCTGCCGGTCGGGCCGGAGGGGCTGGTCGACCTGGCGGCGGCGCGCGAGGCGATCAAGCCGGGTGTCGGGCTGGTCGCGGTGATGCTGGTCAACAACGAGATCGGGGTGATCCAGCCGATCGAGGAACTGGCGCACCTTGCCCACCAGGCGGGCGCGCTGTTCCTGTGCGACGCGGTGCAGGGCTATGGCCGGGTGCGGATCCCCGATGGCTGCGACCTGATCGCGGTTTCCGCCCACAAGATCCACGGGCCCAAGGGCGCGGGCGCGCTGTGGATCCGCGACGGCGTGACGCTCGAGCCGCTGCTGCACGGCGGCGGGCAGGAGCCCGCGGGGCGATCGGGCACGCTGTCGCCGGCGCTGTGCGCCGGGTTCGGCGCGGCGGCGCGGATCGCCAAGCAGCGCTTCGGGATCGATCACGCGCATGCCGAGCAGCTCTATCGCGCCGCGCTGAACCGGATTGCGGGCGACTGGACGCTCAACGGATCGCAGGAGGACCGCTATCCCGGCAATCTCAACCTGCGCCATGACGGGCTCGATGTTGCCCGGCTGATGAGCGACCTGCGCGACATTGCCTTTTCCGCGGGATCGGCCTGTGCCAGCGGATCGGGGCGGCCCAGCCATGTGCTGGAGGCGATCGGGCTCTCCACCGCCGAGGCACGATCGAGCATCCGCATCGGCTTCGGCCGCTACACCAGCGAGGACGAGCTGCTCCACGCGATCGACCGGATCGTCGCCGCCGCCCGCGCCCAGAGCCGCGCCGCATGATCCGCATCACCTTCGTCAGCGCCGACGGCCATGGCCGGCACGAAGTGGAGGCCGAGACCGGGCTGCGCCTGCTCGAAGTCGCGCAGAACGACGGCCAGCCGCTCGAAGGCACGTGCGAGGGGCAGATGGCCTGCTCGACCTGCCATGTGATCGTCGATCCCGAGCATTTCGCCCGGCTGCCGCGCGCGGCGGAGGAAGAGGAGGACATACTCGACCTGGCGCTGGGCGCGGTGCGCACCAGCCGGCTCGCCTGCCAGATATTGCTGACGCCCGAGCTGGACGGGCTGGTGGTGCGGATGCCGGGCGGGCACCGCGACATGCAGGGGCGCTGAGCCGGGCGGGCAATCGATCCGGATTCCCGCAGCGCCGGAGCCTGTCGGCAGCGCTTACACATTCCAGCAACGCGCCAGACATTCAGCCTCGCGCAATCCGCCGCGTTTCAGGATCGTGCATGGAACCGAAACGATCGTTCCGGTTTCCGCCCCCGTAGGGATTGTCCCTGCCAGCAGGAGAGAGAAACATGAAGCTGCTTCCGACCCTCGCGGCCGCTGCCGCCGCCGCCCTGGCCATTCCGGCCGCGGGCGCCGTCGCGGCCCCGGCTGCCCCGGCGATCGTCGCCAAGGCCGAAATCCAGCACCACCGCCCGCATGTGCGCAAGCGCGTCTATTATCGCACGGTGTGCAAGACCAGCTGGCGCCATGGCCATCGCTATCGTTCGTGCCGCAAGGTGCGCTACTACCGCTAAGACTGGCGCCAAAGGTTGAAGGGGGCGGGAACACGGGAAGGTTCCCGCCCCCTTTCGCCTTATCGTCTTGCCTAACCGACGGACTTTCCCCATATGGCCGGCCGGGAGTCGGGCGGACGTAGTCGTCGCCAACCTGGTCAGATCGGGAACGAAGCAGCCACAACGATTTCGCTGCGGGTCGTTCCGGCTCCCACCTCAGCACAATCGACAGCGTTATTTCGGGCCCTGGCGGCACGCTGCGTCTTGGACGCGGCGGCGAGAACACGCTAGGAACAGGCGGCATGTCCGATTCCCTGCTTGGCCTCGACGAACCCCCGCAGCCGCGCGACAGCGCCTATCGGGTGCTGGCGCGCAAATACCGGCCGCAGACCTTTTCCGAGCTGATCGGCCAGGATGCGATGGTCACCACGCTGGGCAACGCGATCAAGCGTGACCGGCTGGCGCATGCCTTCCTGCTCACCGGCGTCCGCGGGGTCGGCAAGACCTCCACGGCGCGGCTGATCGCCAAGGCGCTCAACTGCATCGGGCCGGACGGGCAGGGCGGGCCGACGATCGATCCCTGCGGCATCTGCGAGCCGTGTCGGGCAATCGCCGAAGGCCGCCACATCGACGTGATCGAGATGGACGCCGCCAGCCATACCGGCGTCGACGATGTCCGCGAGATCATCGAGGCGTCGCGCTATTCGGCGGTCTCGGCGCGCTACAAGATCTACATCATCGACGAAGTCCATATGCTGTCGAAGAGCGCGTTCAATGCGCTGCTCAAGACGCTCGAGGAGCCGCCGGCGCATGTGAAGTTCCTGTTCGCCACGACCGAGGTGAACAAGGTGCCGGTGACGGTGCTGTCGCGCTGCCAGCGCTTCGACCTGCGCCGCATCCCGGCCGAGCTGCTCGCCGAGCATTTCGCCAAGGTCTCGCAGGCGGAGGGCTTCGAGGCGGAGCCGGAGGCGCTGGCGCTGATCGCCCGCGCCGCCGAGGGATCGGCGCGCGACGGGCTGTCGATCCTCGACCAGGCGATCGCGCATGCGGGCCTGGAAGGCGAGGGCGTGAAGGCCGAGGCGGTGCGCCAGATGCTCGGCCTGTCCGATCGCGGCGCGATCCGCACGCTGTTCGGGCTGCTGCTCGAAGGGAATGCGCCGGGCGCCCTCGCCTCGCTGCGCGGGCAGTACGATCTGGGCGTCGATCCGCAGGCAGTGCTGCGCACCTTGCTCGAGACGGTCCACGCCGTCACGCTCGCCAAGCTGGGGACCGACGCCAATTCGGGCCAGTCGGCCGAGGAGCTGAAGTCGCTCGAGCGCTGGGCGGCGGGGCTGAGCTTCCCGGCGCTGCATCGGCTGTGGCAGCTCGTGCTGCGCGGGCATGACGAAGTCGCGAGGGCAGTGCTGCCGATCGAGGCGGCGGAGATGGCGCTGCTGCGCGTGATCCATGCCTCGCAGCTCCCCGATCCGGGCGAGCTGGCGCGGCAGATTGCCAGCGGCAGCGTGACGATCTCGGGCGGGGCACCTGCCGCCGCGCCCGGACCCAATGGTTCGGCGATGCCGACCAGCCTGGGCCAGCTCGCCGATTTCCTCGAGGAGAAGAAGCGCTACCAGCTCGCGACGCAGGTGCGCGATTATCTGCGCCCGGTGCGTTTCGAGGGTACCGAGGTCGAGTTCGCCGCGGCGCGGCCGCTGCCCTATGATTTCATCAAGGAGCTGGGTGCCGCGCTCAAGGAGTTCACCGGCACCAATTGGAAGCTCCAGTGCGTTGACGTTCCTGCGGAAGGGATGACATTGCGCGAGGAGCAGGCCGCCAGCGAGCAGGCCGAGCGCGACGCCGTGCTCGCCTCGCCGATGGTCGCCGCGGCGATGGAAGCCTTTCCCGATGCCGAGCTGATCGGCTGGTCCAAGACAGGAAGTTAGTATGGATCTCGAAAAGATGATGGCCATGGCGCAGAACGTCCAGGCCGAGCTGACCAAGGCGCAGGCCGATCTCGACAAGATCGAGGTCGAAGGTGCTGCCGGCGGCGGGCTGGTCAAGGTCCAGGCGTCGGCCAAGGGCCGGATCATCGGGCTGCACATCGACGATTCGCTGATGAATCCGGCCGAGAAGGGCATGCTCGAGGACCTGCTCGCCGCGGCGTTCAACGATGCCCGCGCCAAGGCCGATGCCGCTTCGCAGGAAGCGATGGCCAAGATGACCAGCGGGCTGCCGCTGCCGCCGGGCTTCAAGCTGCCCTTCTGATTTCCGGAACCATTGCAACGCCTTCTCGGTTTCCGCCGCAGGAGTTCGAGGAGGATGCAATGGTGGAACGCGTAACCGAGCGTACCGACGGTGTGACCGCAGAGCGCGTCACCGAGACGGGTGGCAGCACGGTGGTGGTGGAGCGCAGCGGCGGTGGCGGCGGCCTGATCATCGGGCTGGTGCTGCTGATCGCCGTGGTGATCGGCGCCGTCTATCTGTTCAACCAGAACAACCGCGAGAACGCCAAGACCGATGCGGTGACGCAGGCGGCGAAGGACGTCGGCGGCGCCGCCAAGGACGTGGGCGACGCGGCGCAGGATGCGGCCAAGAAGATCCAGTAACCCGCGCCGGCTTGAATCATGATCATCGATCGGTGAAGCTTTCCCCGGCAGTTCCGGGGGAAGCATGAAACGTCTGATTTGGGGATTGGCGGCAGCCGCGGCGTCGTGCGCCGGACAGGCGGCAATGGCGCAACAGGCCGAGCCGTTGCGTCTGCTAGCGCCGCTGGGTGCCACCGACAGCGACTATCCGCGTTGGGCGATCGACCATTCGCTGGGCGGCCGCGTGGTGATGCGCCTGGAAGTCTCTCCCGAAGGCCGGGTGAGCAAATGCGAGGTCGTGTCGAGCAGCGGCTATGCCTCGCTCGATGCGCGGGCCTGTGAGGTCTATCGGACTCGCGGCTTCTTCAACCCCGGCGCCGGCATGCGCGTGGCGCGGGCGCCGTTCAGCTGGGTGCCGGGCGATGGCGGCACTGCCGATCCGCTGCACGTGCTGGGGCGCTTCGCCGGCGACACGGGTATCGCGCTCGGCCGGCCGGTGGGGCCGCTCGTTCCGTGCGAGCCGCGCGACGCGACCACGGCGACCTGCCGCCCGCCGGTGACCGTGACCGAGCTGTGGCTCGGCAGGAACATCGGCGACGGCGCTTCGGTGCGGATCGATGCGCGGGACCGGCGTGCACTGCTGGTGCGGCTCGCCATCGCGAGCAAGTCGCGTCGGGGTGATGCCGACCGGGTGCTGCGCGAGCGGCTGGGCGCGCCCTGCTTTGCAGTTCCCGAACAGGATGTCCTGGGTTGGCGCAACGGCAAGGCCTATGTCATTCGCGACAGCGGCGGCGTCTCGGTCTTCCTGGCGGCGGGCGATCCGATCGGCGCCCAGTTCATCGAACAGAGCTGTCCGCCGCTTTCGTGATAGCCGGCGCGGCGGCGATGCGGGATCGGCGGCGTCAGCGCAGGCAGGCGTCGAGCCCGTCGCCGCGCACCGTGCCGATGCGCGCGGTGATCGCATTGCCGTAGCGGCGGGTGAAGCCGCGCGGATCGATGGCGGCGCGCTTCTTGGGCAGCGGCAGCACCGCGGCGATCTGGGCGGCCTCGCGCGGGCTCATCTGCGAGGCGTCGTGCTTGAAATAGCGCATCGCGCCGGCGTTGACGCCATAGGTGCCGATCCCCGTCTCCGCGACGTTGAGATAGACTTCCATGATCCGGCGCTTGCCCCAGATATTCTCGATCAGCACGGTGAAATAGGCTTCCAGCGCCTTGCGGGCATAGCCGCCGCCCTGGAACAGGAAGACGTTCTTGGCGGTCTGCTGGCTGATCGTCGAGCCGCCGCGGATCTTCTTCTTGCCGGTGGCATTGCGGGCATAGGCCTGCTCGATCGCAGTGAAGTCGAAGCCGTGATGCGAGCAGAAGCGCGCGTCCTCGGCGGCGATCGCGGCGCGCGGCATGTCGGGATCGATCCGGTCGATCGACATCCAGCGCTTGGTGACGCCGTGGCCGGAGACGACGTCGCCGATCTGCGTCCAGGTGATCGGGGGCGGGACGAACTTGTAGATCACCACCATGCCGATCGAGACGGCGAGGAAGAGCAGGATCGCCTTGAGCAGCAGGAAAGCCAACCGGCGCCAAAGAGGCTTCCGAGGCTTAGGTGCAACCTCTTCTTTCCCCGGCGAAGGCCGGGGCCCAGACTTGGAGTCTGGAATAAGCGCTGCCGCGCTTGAGTCTGATTCAGGGCTGGGCCCCGGCCTTCGTCGGGGAGAAGCTTGGGAAGAAGCGAAAGGATCGGGCTCTTCGCCGAGCGGGCGCAAGTCCGGCATCGGCGGCTGGCCGAGGTCGGGCTGCTGCGCCGTGGTCGCACGCGGCGTCCAGTCGCGCGGGCGGGGCGCGGAATCGGAAGGCGCCGGCGGGATGTCCGCCGGCGCTTCCGGGAGGCGCGGGGCCTCCTCGTCGTTCCGATCACTGTCACTCATGCAGGCGTCTTAGGCGGTGAGGAGCCGCTTTTCACCTGCGATGCGCATCATCGCCTTTTGCAGCTTCTCGAACGCGCGCACCTCGATCTGGCGGACGCGCTCGCGGCTGACGTCATAGACCTGCGAGAGCTCCTCGAGGGTCTTGGGATCGTCGGTGAGGCGACGCTCGGTGAGGATGTGGCGCTCGCGCTCGTTGAGGTCCTCCATCGCCGACACGAGCATCTCGTGGCGGACGGTGGCTTCCTGCGCCTCGGCGACGCGCTCGTCCTGGAGCTGGTCCTCATCGGCCAGCCAGTCCTGCCACTGGCCCTCGCCATCCTCGCGCATCGGCACGTTGAGCGACGTGTCGCCGCCCATCGCCATGCGGCGGTTCATCGAGGTGACTTCCTCCTCGGTGACGCCGAGATCGGTGGCGATCTTGGCGACATGCTCGGGGCTGAGATCGCCATCCTCGAACGCGTCGAGCTTGGCTTTCATCCGGCGCAGGTTGAAGAACAGCTTCTTCTGCGCGGCCGTGGTGCCCATCTTCACGAGGCTCCACGAGCGGAGGATGAATTCCTGGATCGAGGCACGGATCCACCACATGGCGTAGGTCGCCAGGCGGAAGCCCCGATCGGGCTCGAACTTCTTCACGCCCTGCATCAGGCCGATATTGCCCTCCGAGATCAGCTCGGAGACGGGCAGGCCATAGCCGCGATAGCCCATGGCGATCTTCGCCACGAGACGCAGGTGCGAGGTGACCAGCTGGGCCGCGGCATCGGTGTCGCCATGCTCCTGGAAGCGCTTGGCGAGCATGAACTCCTGCTCGGGGCTCAGGATCGGAAACTTCTTGATCTCGGCCAGATAGCGGTTGAGGCTCTGCTCACCGCCAAGCGCGGGGATCGTCGCCGGGACGTTGCTTCCGCTTGCCATGATCACTTCTCCCTTTCACTAGGCGCGCTTCCCCGAAGGCGAAGCGCCGCCGAAAATTCATACGATGAGATTATCGAACAGTTCCTGCATATCCGCAGGGATTTCGCTTTCGAACGCCAAAGCGGTACTATTGATGGGGTGAATGAACCCCAGATGCGCCGCGTGCAAGGCCTGCCGCCGGAAATTCAAGGTTTCCAGAAGTTGACGGTGGGACTTGCGAACACTGCCATAGACCGGATCGCCGACGAGCGGATGACCCAAAGAGGCCATATGCACCCGCACCTGATGGGTACGTCCGGTCTCGAGCTTGCACTCGACCAGCGCGGCATCCGAAAGTTCACGAAGTACACGCCAATGCGTGACCGCGCGCTTGCCGTTGTTCACGATCGCGACCTTCTTGCGATTGTGCGGCGAGCGCGCGAGCGGGGCATCGACTATGCCCTGGAGCGTGCGCGGCTTGCCGCTGACGATCGCCTTGTAGCGCCGGTCGATTGAATGGGCCTTGAACTGCGTAGCCAGGCCGACATGCGCGCGGTCGTGCTTGGCGGCCACCATCAGGCCCGATGTATCCTTGTCGATCCGGTGGACGATCCCCGGCCGCGCCTCGCCGCCGATGCCCGAAAGCGAACCGTGGCAATGGTGGAGCAGCGCGTTGACCAAGGTCCCGTCGAGATTGCCTGCCGCCGGGTGGACGACCAGCCCGGCCTGCTTGTCGATCACGATCAGATGCTCGTCTTCATAGACGATGTTGAGCGGGATTTCCTGCGCCTCGTTGTGCGCCGGCTTGGGGTCCGGCACCGCGACGCTGAACAGCGCGCCACCGGTGGCCTTCTTCGCCGGATCGCGAACCAGGCCCTGCGGGCCGGTCACGGCACCGGACGCGATCAGCACCTTCAGCCGTTCGCGCGACATGGTCGGCACGGCGTCGGCGAGCGCACGATCCAGACGCCAGCCATCGGCTGCGTCCGCGATACGTGCTTCGATGATGGAAACCCCCTGATTCATGTTTTATCGTAGATGGGGATGCGGTTCACGATTTCAAGTTCTGTACTGATCGGTATTCGCGAGATTTCCGCGGTTTCCGGCGCGCGCGAGGCGTGCGGATTGCTGTTCGGAACCGAAGACGCGGTAACCGGCTTCCAAGCTGTTGAAAATGTTCACGAAGCGCCGGATCGGCATTTTGAGATCGATCCCGTTGCATTGTTCGCGGCACTGCGCGCAGAGCGTGCGGGCGGGCCGCGGATCCTGGGCTATTGGCACTCGCATCCGAGCGGCGACCCGACGCCCTCGATCACCGATGCGGCGATGGCCGCCCCCGACGGAAAACTCTGGGTCATCGTCGGGGGAGACCAGGTGACCGCCTGGCGCGCCGTGGAGCGGGGTTCGCTCCACGGGCGCTTCGATCCGGTCGAGATCGAGGGCTAGGGCAGGCGAGATTGCCAGTACCAGTTCCCCGGCGAAAGCCGGGGCCCAGCTGCAATGTCGTTCGAGAGGTTCACGCGCCTGACTTCTTGCGCCGAAACTGGGCCCCGGCTTTCGCCGGGGAACAGCTTTGTGAACCGTCCCGTGACGATCCGCCTCAGTTGCCGGCCGGTGCGGCGGGCGCCGGAGCGTCGGCCGGCGGGGGCGGCGGCGGGCCCATGCGGTGGCCGGGGCCACCCGGGCCGCGCGGGCCTTCGGCGCCGGGACCGCCCTGCGGGCCGCCATGGGGACCGTGCTGCCAGCCACCGGGGCCGCCCGGGCCGCGATGGCCGCGGCCGTGATGCTTGCGCATCTCCTCGAAGCGGCCGAAGCGGATCTCCTCGCGCGACAGCTTGCCGTCCTTGCTCACGTCGAACTTCTCGAAGCGCGCTGCGGCGGCCTTCATCCACTCGTCCTTGGTGACGACGCCGTCCTTGTTGAGGTCGATCGGGTTGTGGCGCGGGCCTTCGGCCTTCTCGGCCTTGGGCGGGGTGCGATCCTGCGGGGCGGCGATTGCGGCGCCGGTGCCGAAGGTGAGTGCGCTGGCTGCGAGCAGCGCGGCGAATTTCAGTTTCATCATGCCTTTTCTCCGCTCCAGGTGATGTCTGGATGAGGAAGAATTAGGCGCCGAGTGTCGCGTGGATTTCTCGTGCCGGAGGCGAAATTGTCGCAACTTGTCGGGTGTGGCGCCGCCCCCAGCGGCGCCTAGGCGGCGCCGATTTCGGCGTTCTCGAGCGTCGGCAGGGTGAAGACGAATTCGGCGCCGCCCTGGGGGGCGTTGCTGGCGGAGAAGACGCCGCCATGCAGCTCGACGATGCGCTTGGAGATCGACAGGCCGATGCCCATGCCGTCGCTGCTGCCATTGGCGGAGAAGCGCTGGAACAGCTGCGCCAGCGTCTCGGGCGGCAGGCCGGGGCCGTTGTCGCGGCAGCGTATCTCGACCATCGCATCCTCGGTGGGGCGGGCAGTGATCCAGATGCGCGGCGCGGGCTGGCCGCTGTCGCGCAGCGCCTCCACGGCGTTGCGCATCAGGTTGACCAATACCTGCTGCACCTGAACCCGGTCGACGAAGACGCTGAGCCCGGCGGGCTCTACGTCATAGTCGAACTGCGCGGCGAGGCGGCTGGAGCCGACCAGCACGAGGCGCGCGGCATCCTCGATCATCGGCTGGAGCGGCTCGACGCTGCGTTCGGTATCGTTGCGCTCGGTGAAGCTGCGCAGGCGGCGGATGATGTCGCCGGCATGCATCACCTGCTCGCGGGCATTGCCGACCAGCTCGGTGCCCGGGCCCTCGGCACCGGTGTTGCGGGCGAGCATCGTCGCGGCGGAGAGATAATTGGCGGCGGCAGTGAGCGGCTGGTTGAGCTCGTGCGCAAGATCGGCTGCGGCTTCGCCCATCGCGCTCTGGCGCGCGAGATGGGCCAGCTCGGCATTGAGCTGGGCGACCTGATCCTCGGCGCCGAACTGCATCGACATGTCGCGGACGAACAGCGTGAGGCAGCGCACGTCATCGGCCTGCACCCGGCCGGCGCGTGCCTCCAGCGGGAAGAGCGAGCCGTCGCTGCGCCGGCCGACGGCGCTCAGCGGCTCGGCGCTCCACGGATTGGGCTCGCGCCCGCCCAGCGCGGCGAGCTCGCCCTGGTAGCGCTCCGCATGCTCCTCGGGCGCAAGCATGGTCACCGGTTTGCCGAGCACTTCCTCTGCCCGATAGCCCCAGAGCCGCTCGGCGGCGGCACTGAATTCGACGATCGTGCCGTTCTCCTCGATCAGCATGACTGCGTCGGGCACCATCGCGAGCACCGCGCTGAGCTTGGCCTCGCGAATGGCGAGCGCCCTGGCCTGGCCATCGGCGTGGCGGATGGCGCGCATCAGCACCCAGGCAAGGATCAGCACGTTGCCGGCCAGCACCAGGAATTGTGCCGCGCTGTAGCCGAGCAGGTGCATCTGGTAGGCGGCGAAGCCCATCAGGGAGGGGATGGCGGGCAGGATGATGATCGCCGGGGCGAGGCGAACCAGCAGGTGCCAGCCCTGTTCACCGTCGCGGCGACGCATCGCGTAGAGGATCACGCCGGCGGCCGGGAGCAGCGCCACCGCGCTCGACACGGCGGAGCGGCCGAGAAAGGCAGGAGAGGTGCCGCCGGACTCGGCGATCAGCGCGGTGGTGGCGAGCAGGGTGAGAGCGATCGAGGCGCTCGACAGGATGATCGCGATCACGCGGTGGATCTTGCGCTCGAAGGTGATGGCAACCGCGGCGAGCGCGCCGATCGCGGCGACCGCGACGGTGCCCCCGGGGCTGAGCCCGTTGTTGCGCACGCCGAGGCGCTGGACGTCCTCGAAGAAGAACCAGCGCTCCACGGCGACGGCGCCGGTCAGATATTCGAGCACGATCAGGCTGAGCAGCAGCACCGCAGGCGCGATGGCGATGCGGGCGAGCCGCGGGCGCCCGCTTACCGCGAGGAAGCCGGAGAGCGTGATGAGGCAGCCGTTGATCGCGCTCAGCGGCGCGACCGCATAGCCGGGATCGCCGAAGCCGCGCAGCACCGGCACGTCGAGCATCCAGCCGATAAAGGGGAGCGACAGGATCAGGCAGCCGATGCCGGTCAGCCATTGCGGCAGGCTGGACGCGCCGAGACCCACCCAGCCGGAGCCGGGAATCGCCTCATCCTGCATGGTCACTGCACTGCGCGTCATCGATGGTCCCAGGAGACGGGTCGCACCCGCATTTGCACATTGTAGCAGGAATGCACCATGGCGACGTAATCAGGAAAAAACCGCAGGCCGAATAGGTTGGAACGTTTCGGTGGCGCAACCCGTTGATGGGGAAACACTGAAACGGAGCGCGTTGCGATGCTTTGGACGATCGTCGTCATCCTGCTGATCCTGTGGTTGCTGGGCTTCACCTTCCACATTGGCGCAGGCCTCATCCACCTCCTGCTGGTCGTCGCCGTGGTGATCGGCCTGATCCAGCTCTTCACCGGGCGCAAGGTAGTCTAGTCGCCCGCCGGGCCCAGATAGGCGTCGCCATAGACCGCCCGGCGAAAGTCGCGGTGGAGGGTCGCCTGGAAGGGCTTGGTCTGGACGAAGAAAACTGCGGCCAGTCGGTTCGCGGGATCGACCCAGAACAGGGTCGATGCCGCACCGTCCCAGAAGAACTCGCCCAGCGCGCCGCGATTCTCCTCGGAAGTGAGCGGCCGGCCGATGCGCACCGCGAAATCCATGCCGAAGCCAACATTGCCCTTGCCGGGCAGCCAGCTCTTCTCGGTGATCCGCGGATCAAGCTGGTTGGTCGCCATCAGCCGCACGGTTGACGGCTTGAGGATGCGCACGCCGTCCAGGCTGCCCTGGCCGAGCAGCATCCGGGCAAATCGCATGTAATCGTCGATGGGCGCGACGATGCCGGCGCCGCCCATCGTCATCGCCGGCCTGGGGAAGTTGCGCGCGCGGGTGATCGCATCGGCCTCGCGGACGAGTTGCTTGTCGGCACCGAGGACATAGGTGGCGGCGAAGCGATCGAGCCGCTCGATCGGCTGGGTCCAGCCGGCTTCCTTGATGCCGAGCGGATCGAGGACGTGCCGGCGCACATAGTCCTCGAACTTCTGGCCGGAGAGTCGCTCGACGAGCAGCGCCTGCACGTCCACCGCCGAACTGTACCGCCATTCGCTGCCCGGCTCGAACAATAGCGGCAGATGGGCGAGACGGTGGCCGAACTCTGCCAGATCGTGATCGAGGCCGAGCGGATCGGCGGCGGCAAAGGCCTTTTCCGCCGCGCTTGGGCCATCCCCGTACGCAAAGCCGGCAGTGTGACGCAGCACGTCGCGGATCGTCACCGGGCGCTTCGACGGGCGCCAGACCGGCTGCCCGGCGGCATCGGTGCCGTCCTGCACCAGCATCGTCGCGAATTCGGGGAGGTAGCGCGACAGGGGATCGTCGAGCCCGAACTTGCCCTGCTCCCATAGCTGCATCAGCGCGACGCCGGTGACCGGCTTGGTCATCGAATAGATCTGGACGAGCGTGTCGCGCCGGAACGGGCGGTTGGCTTCGCGATCGGCAAGGCCGGTGGTGCCGAAATAGACTTCGCGCCCGTCCTTCCACACCAGCGCGGAGACCCCGGTTGCGCGGCCGCTGGCGACCATGTCGGCCAGCGCGCGGTCGATGCGCGCCTTGTCGATCCGGAAAGTCGTGGTGGCGGCGGGCCGTTCCTGCGCCGGGGCGGGCAGGGCCAGGCCGGTGGCGGCAAGCAGCAGGGCAGGCAGCAAGGCCTTGCGCATCATCCCCTCCATCTTTTCCACCGATGCTATCGTTATTGGATGCATCCGCAAAGGGCCGCGCTTGCAGCCGCGGGCGGGGTGCGCCAAAGAGGCTCGACCTTGCGGGGAGCCTGCACCTTGAACATCAGCCCGACCGACTTCGCCAGCCTGCTCTGCTCGCGGCTCTGCCACGATTTGCTGAGCCCGGTGGGGGCGCTCAACAACGGGCTCGAGCTGCTCGCCGATGAACATGATCCCGAGATGCGGGCGCGCTGCCTCGAGCTGCTCAACGAGAGCGCCAAGGCGAGCGCCAACAAGCTGAAGTTCTTCCGGCTGGCGTTCGGCGCGGCGGGCGGCTTCGGCGAGACCGTCGACACGCGCGAGGCGCAGGCGGCGATCGAAGGGCTGTTCGGCGAGAACCACCGCGTCAATGTCGGCTGGATGGTCGAGGACCCGGTGCTCCCCAAGCAGGCGATCAAGGTGCTGATGAACCTGTCGCTGATCGGCGGCGACGCGCTGATCCGCGGCGGCCAGCTCGATATCGGCGCCGAGATCGTTGACGGCCAGATCGAGATCGTGGTGCGCGCCGACGGCCCGCGCATCGTGCTCGATCCCGAGCTGCGCAGCGCGCTGGCCGGCGGCAAGGACGACCTGCCGATCACCCCGCGCGCGGCGGCGGCCTATCTCGTCCATGCGCTGGTTACGCAGGGCGGCGGCGTGCTCCAGGTGAGCCCGCCCGATGCCGATGTGCTGCTGTTCGGGGCGTCGTTCCGGGTGGCATGATGCTCGGGCTGGCGTTCCTGCTGGCCCTGGCCGCGCCGGCACCCCTGTCGATACACCAGCCGGCGCCGGCTGTCGGCACCGAGCGCCAGCTTCTCGGCGGGCGCAGCTTCACCGTTTCGCGAAGCGTCCGCCGCAAACGGTCCGGCCCGTCCGACGACGGCAATTTGCCTCCCGAGCTTCGCTTGAACCGCAGGCTGGTGCAGATCGCCCGGCCGGCCAATGCGAGCGAGCGCGGGTGGAATCGGGCGATGCAGGCCTGGCTGCGCGAAGGCGAGGCGCTGGCATTCCCCGGCGAACCCCGGGGCTTCGCCAGCTGGGAAGGGCCCGGACAGGTCGATGTCGAGGTCGAGCTGGTCGCGGCCTCGCCCGACCTGATCGTCACACGGCTGGGCGCCTCCACCTATTTCGGCGGCCCGCATCCGAACTTCGTCTCGCGCGTGATGCTCTGGTCGGTGCCGCTCGGCCGGCCCCTGCGCAATGCCGAGATATTCGCCGATGTCGCCAATCCCCGGTTGCGGGCGCTGGTGCTGCAGCATTTCGACCAGCAGGGTTGCGAGCTGCCCGACCTCGCGCGCACCAAGTTCCTGCCGATGCCGGATGCAATGGTCTTCGAGTTCGATCCGTACGAGATCGGCCCCTATACCTGCGGCGGGACGAGCCGGGTGGCCTGGCGCGAGGCGGCAGGCTTCCTGCGGGCACGATTGCCCTTTGACCGGACGAAGCTGGAGCGCGCGCCGGAGCGGCGATGATGCTGACTGTTATGGTTGAATAATACACGTCGCCGTGTCACACCTGCTGTCTCGGGAGCAAGGGAGTGGCGTATGCGTGGCTTGAAGATCGCGGCGGCGATGGTGGCGTTCGGAATGGCGGCGCCCTGCGCGGCGCAATCCCAGGGCAGTCCGGCCTATCACGACCTGGTCGATGCCAGCGAAGGCTTCAACGGCGTCGCGCTGGTCGGCACGGGCGATCACGTCACCTTCGTCGAGGGGGTGGGCCGGGCGGATGTCGCCAACGGCGTGCCGATGCGGGCGAACACACGGTTCGAGACCGGATCGGTATCCAAGTGGATCGCTTCGATCGTGATCCTCAAGCTGGTCGACCAGGGCAAGCTCGATCTCGACGCGCCGATCACCCGCTATCTCCCCGAATATCGTGCAGATACCGGCGCCAGGCTTACGCTCAAGCGGCTGATGAGCCATTCGAGCGGCGTGCCCAACGACATCCTGGCGGTGCGCAAGGACCCGGCGATGCGTGGCGTGGAGCTGGAGCAGATGGAAGCGGTGCGGCGCTACGCCAGCGGCGACCTGGCGTTCGAGCCGGGCACCGCCTGGGACTATTCGCATTCCAACTGGCTGATCGCGAAGGCCGTGGTCGAGCGCGTCAGCGGCAAGCCCTATGCCGCGCTGGTCGACCAGCTGCTGGTCAAGCCGCTCGGGCTGAAGGACAGCGGCGTCTATGGCGGGGATTCGGGCGCGGTGAAGGGGATGGCGCTTGGCTATGCCGGGCTGGTGCCCGAGCCGGTGCGCAAGCCCAATCCGGTGCCCGGCTTCATGGCGATGGCCGGCGGCTATTACACCAGCGCGCCCGAGCTGATGAAGCTGATGAACGCGGTGCTCGACGGCAAGCTGCTCAGCCCGGCCTCGCGCAAGGCGCTGATGACGGTGCTGATGCCCGACCAGCATTATGCGCTGGGCGGCCGGGTGCGGACCGAGAAGATCGGCGGCAAGGAGCGCGAGGCGGCGTGGGAGGACGGTTCGAACGGTGGCTTCCGCATGCTGGCGCGCCGCGTGCTCGCCGACGGGCATACGGTGATCGTCTTCACCAATGCCAGCTACGACTATCAGAAGCTCGGCGACCTCGGCACGGCGCTGCTCGACGCGAGCTATGCGCCGGAAGCGCAGGCGGGGCGGCCCAGCCGCTAATTCCCCTCGACCGTCCAGACGGTGCAGCGCGCGATCCAGGTTTCGAGCTGCTCGATCAGCTCGGCATAGGTGGCAATCTCGGCCCGGTGCATCAGCTGGATGCTGGCATCGGGCGCGACCGGCGCCTCCTTCAGCCGCCGCCCGCGCGCGTCCCGCGGCCAGGGCAGATATTCGACGCTCAGGTAGAAGCGGCCCTCGGGATCGTGCTCGGGCCGGAACTCGACGTCGAGGAAGAAGCGCTGGTTCCGGTTGCTGGCGTAGAAGACGCTGGAGCCGCCGAAATCGCCATCCTCGATGCGCTTGTCGCGGTGGAGGTTGTTCCAGCCGATCGTCCAGCCCGCCGGAATGCGCAACGGCACCAGCTCGCGATAGGCGGGCGATTGCTCGAAATTGGCGCCGAGCACGCCGACCGACTTCCTGTACGCGCGGGTGCCGTCCATCGCGGTAGTTTCCATTTTGCAGGCTCTGGAGGCAAGCGACGCCGAAAGGGCCGGCGCAATGCCTGCGCCGGCCCTCCCATCACCCCTTGATGTTGACGATCTGGCAGAGCCGGTGGCGGATCGCCACCAGGTCCTGCTGCGCGTCCATCACCGCGCCGATGTCCTTGTAGGCGGCCGGGCTCTCGTCCAGCACCCCTTCGTCCACCCGCGCCTCGATGCCCCGCATCGCCGCGACATGCTGGTCGAGCGTGATCCGCCGCTTGGCCTCGCCGCGCGACATCACCCGGCCGGCGCCGTGCGAGCAGGAGCAGAAGGACTGTTCGTTGCCCAGTCCCTCGACGATGAAGCTGCCCGTGCCCATCGAGCCGGGGATGATCCCCAGCTCGCCCGCCCGCGCGCTGACCGCGCCCTTGCGGGTGACCCACACATGCTCGCCGAAATGCATTTCCCGCGTGGCATAGTTGTGGTGGCAGTTGATCGCCTGCTTGTCGGTCTTGAAGCCCCGCACATGGCTGCGCAGCGCCTCGAGCACCCGGATCATCATCAGCTCGCGGTTCACCATGGCGTAGTCCTGCGCGAAGTGCATCGCTTCGATATAGTCGTCGAAGAGCTGCGAGCCTTCGCCCAGGAACGCCAGGTCGCGATCGGCCATGTGGAAGTCGAGCCGCTCGCGCGCGATCGCTTCCTTGGCCGCATCGATGAAATAGGTGCCGATCCGGTTGCCCGTGCCGCGCGAGCCCGAGTGGAGCATCACCCACACCCGGTCCTCCTCGTCGAGACAGACCTCGATGAAGTGGTTGCCGCCGCCCATCGATCCCAGCTGGTCGCTGGTCTTGCCATCGACCTTGGGATGCTTGGCGACGATCGCGCGCCAGCGCGCCTCGAACTTGTCGTACCAGGCGCGGGCGACCGAATTGGGCGTGATCGACCAGCCGCCCCGGGCGTGGTTGGCAGACTGGCTGCTTTCCATTCCCTTGGGCACGGCCCGCTCGATCTCGGCGCGGATCGCGGCGAGATTGTCGGGCAGGTCGCCGGCGGTGAGCGAGGTGCGCACCGCCATCATCCCGCAGCCGATGTCGACGCCCACCGCGGCCGGCACGATCGCCGCCCTGGTGGCGATCACCGAGCCGACGGTCGCGCCCTTGCCCCAATGGACATCGGGCATGCCGGCGACATGGTGGAAGACGAAGGGCAGGGCGGCGACGTTGCGGAGCTGCTGCATAGCACCGGCCTCGAACGGGCCGGCGCTGTCCCACAGCTTGAGGGGCGCTCCCTGGGTCTCGTGAATGCTATACTGGTTCATGGCTCACTCCTGTGGTGTGCTGCTTTTCAGGAGTGCCCGCGCGTCTCGCGGTATTTTGCTTGTGCCCAACCAAGCTGCACCCCGACGGGTGCAGCGCCCCGTCTCGTTACCCGTTGCGGGTACCGACTGCTTCACGCAGGCTAAGGGGCATGTTGGTCTTCATAGCGGGAGGGCCGTTAGCGCAGATCGTTACGGAAGGGAAGCGGGGAAGTGTGAGGCACTAACGCCCTTTTAACCACCGCGCGCGCAGAACGGCCCGGCAAATTTGCTTATCCGGGGCCCCATGGACGACCTGCTGCAGGAATTCATCGCCGAAACGCGAGAGACGCTCGAAGCGCTTTCGGGCGAAATCGTCGCGTGGGAAGCGCATCCCGAGGATCGCGCCCGGCTCGATGCGATCTTCCGCTTCGTCCATACCGTGAAGGGCAGCTGCGGCTTTCTAGACCTGCCGCGCCTCGGCCGGCTGAGCCATGCCGCCGAGGACGTGCTTGCCCAGGTGCGCGAAGGCAATCGCGCGCCCGATCGCGCGCTGGTCAACGCGGTGCTCGCCGTGGTCGACCGGATCGGCGAGCTGGTGGAAGCGATCGAATCGGGCACCGGGCTCGACGATAGCGGTGACGAGCTGCTGATCGCGGCGCTGGCCGAAGGCGCCGAAGAGATTTCCGCGGCCACCGGGCCGGTCGGCACCCGCGCCCCGGCGCGCAGCGTGCGGCTGAACGTCGACCTGCTCGACCGGATGATGTCGGGCATGTCGGACATGGTGCTCGCCCGCAACGAGCTGGCCCGGCGCCTGCGCCAGGGCGAGGTCGATCCCACGATCGAGGCCGCGCTTGAACGTCTGTCGCTCACCGTCGGCGAGATGCGCGACACGGTGACGCGCACGCGCATGCAGAAGATCGACGCGCTGTTCTCGGCGCTGCCGCGCATGGTGCGCGACACGGCGGCGGGGCTGGGCAAGTCGGTGATGCTCCAGGTCGAGGGCTCGGACGTCGAGCTCGACCGCGAGATGATCGAAGTGATGCGCGACCCGCTGGTCCACATCATCCGCAACTCGATCGACCATGGCATCGAGGCGCCGGGCGATCGCCGCGCGCAGGGCAAGCGCGAGAATGGCCGGCTGTCGGTCTCGGCGCGCCAGTCGGGCAACCAGATCATCATCGAGATCGCGGACGACGGCCGCGGCATCGATACCGAGCGGCTGATCGCCAAGCTCGTCGCCCATGGCCGCGACGAGGCGCAGCTGCGCAAGCTTTCCGCTCGCGCCAGGCTCGACCTGGTGTTCGAGCCGGGTCTATCGTCCAAGGATGCGGTGAGCGAGATTTCCGGCCGCGGCGTCGGCATGGACATCGTCCGCTCCTCGATCGAGCAGATCGGCGGGCGCATCGAGCTGGACAGCGCGCCGGGCAAGGGCCTGCGCATCGCCATCCATGTGCCGCTGACGCTCTCGATCATCTCGACGATCGTGGTCGGCGTGGGCGGCCAGCGCTTCGCGATCCCGCGCCAGTCGATCGAGGAGATCGTCACCGAGCGCGGCGAGGCGATCCGCGTCGACGAGATCGGCGGCTCGCCCGTCGCAACCGTCCGCGAGCGCCGCATGCCGCTGATCCATCTGGCGAAGATGCTCGGCCTCTCGGCCAACGCCTCGCACGAGGACGGCGGGCAGATGCTCGCCATCGTCAGCGTGAGCGAAGGCAGCTATGCGCTCGCCGTCGACACGGTGCTCGACAATGAGGAGCTGGTGATCAAGCCGGCGTCGCCCGCCGTCATGTCGACCGGCCTCTATGCCGGCCAGACGCTGCCCGATTCAGGGCTGCCGATGCTGCTGCTCGATTGCGCCGGCATGGCCAAGGTCGCCGGGCTGGACTTCGCGCGCGGCGAGCAGATCTTCGAGGAAGAAGAGGAAATCGAGGAAGCGCACGGCCTGCCGGCGCTGCTGTTCCGCGATCTCGACGGCGTGCGCCGCGCGGTGCCGCTGGCGGCGGTCGATCGGGTCGAGCAGGTCGATGCCGGCGCGGTGCGCTTCGCCGCGGGGCGCTTCCGCGTGACCATCGACGACCGCATCCTGCCGCTCGCCGCGCATGGCGACCTGGACGGGCTGGAGCGGATCAACGTGCTGCGCCTGAAGGACGGCACCAACGAAGTTTCCTATGCGATCGACGAGGCGGCCGACATCGTCGTGCTGCCCGAAGAGATTGCGCCGGCGCGGGAGCCGGGGCCGATTGCCGGCGTGGTGCTGGTCGATGGCGAGCAGATCGAGCTGGTCGACATGCTCTGGGTGTTCGACGAGCATGCCGAGCGCGAAGTCGAGGACAGCCCGCCGCTCTGCCTGATCGCCGGCGACAATGACGGCTGGATGGCTTCGTTCGTGAAGCCGTTGCTCGAAGCCTCGGGCTATCGCGTCGCGCTCAAGCTGGCGGCCGGCGAGACCCCGGCAGTGGTGCTTTCCTCCGACGAGACTCCCACTGGCGGCGAGGCCGCACCGGTCGTTCGCCTGCGCAGAAAGCGCGCGGCAGGCGGTTCGGGCGACGACAGCGTCTATAGATATGACAGGGCGGGGCTGCTCTCCGCACTCGAGGCCCGCGTTTCGGGCAAGGCAGGCCGCTGATGTCGCATCTCTATCTCATCGCCCAGATCGCCGGCCGCGCCGTCGCGATCGATTCCGAGCAGGTGGAATCGGTGGTCGATATCGGCGAGGTCACCGCGGTGCCCTGCGCCTCGACGCATGTCCGCGGGCTCGCCGCGCTGCGCAGCCGCGTGGTGACGGTGGTCGATACACAGTCTGCGCTCGGCATGGAGGGCGGCAGCGCCGCCCGCCGCGCCGTGATCACCCATGTCGAGGGGCATCACTATGCGATGCTCGTAGATGCGCTGGACGATGTGGCGCCGTTCGAGCTGCTGCCGCTGGCCAGCGGTGTGGCGCTCGATCCCGCCTGGCGCGAAGCCGGGCGCGGAATCGTGGAGCGGGACGGGGAGCCGATCCTGGCGATCGACCTCGCCAGCCTGGTCCCCGGCACCGCGATGGCGAATTGATCGGGGCGATTAACGTGGCGCTTACGCCTTTCGTGCACTGTCCACTCCTACCTAGACACCTGAAAGCGGGGAACAGGGGAAAATGAAGACTTGTCTGGTTGTCGATGACTCCAAGGTGATCCGGAAGGTCGCCCGGCACATCCTGGAGACGCTCGACTTCGAAGTGCGCGAGGCTGGTGACGGCCGCGAGGCGCTCGACTCCTGCCTGCAGACCCCGCCGGACGTGATCCTGCTGGACTGGAACATGCCCGTGATGAGCGGCATGGACTTCCTGCGCGCGCTCAAGGATTCGGGCCTCCCGCAGCGCCCGAAGGTGGTGTTCTGCACCACCGAGAACGGCATGGCCTATATCCGCGCCGCCATCGAAGCCGGCGCCGACGAATATGTCATGAAGCCGTTCGACCGCGAGACGCTGGAAAGCAAGCTGCAGATCGTCGGCGTCGCCTAAGCGGCGCAAATCAGGAGCCACATGTGGCGCACGCATCTCTTGCGGAACCCGGGTTCGGCGGCACCACCGCCGGGCCGGCGCAGGTGCTCATCGTCGACGATTCGGTCGTCGCGCGGTCGGTGCTCGGGCGCATGGTGGAAGGCACGCGGCGGTTCCGCGTCGCCGCCGCCTATAGCGACGTTCGCGCGGCGCTCGACTATCTCAAGAACCATTCGGTAGATATCATCCTGCTCGACATCGAAATGCCCGGCATCGACGGGCTGACGGCGCTGCCCGACATGATCGCCGCGGGGCGCGGCGCCAAGGTGCTGATCGTCTCGTCCTCGGCGGAGCAGGGCGCGGCAGTGAGCGTCCAGGCGCTCGCGCTGGGCGCGGCGGACACGCTGGTCAAGCCCGGTATCGGCGCGTTCGGCGGCCGCTTCGCCGAAGTGCTCGAGGAGCGGCTGAGCAAGCTTATCGAGACGCACGGCCATAACGAGGTCCAGCATCCGCACGGCCCGGTCGCAACCCCCGACGATTTCGAGCTGGTCGCGATCGGCGCCTCGACCGGCGGCATCCATGCGCTGAGCCAGCTGCTGCGCGCGATCCCGGCGAGCTTCCAGGTGCCGATCCTCGTCACCCAGCATCTGCCGCCCAGCTTCATGAGCTATTTCGCCACCCAGCTCGCCGTGCTCGGCGGGCGGCCCTGCGAAGTCGCGACCGATCGCATGCGCATCCGGCCCGGCCGGATCATCGTGGCGCCGGGTGATGCCCATATGCGCGTCGTCCGCATGTCCGACGGCGCGGCGATCCGGCTGACGCACGAAAAGGCCTCGAGCGGCTGCATGCCCTCGGTCGATCCGATGTTCGAGAGCGTCGCCGAGGTGTTCGGCAACCGCGCACTCGGCGTGGTGCTGAGCGGCATGGGCCGCGACGGCTGCGAAGGCGCCAAGGATCTGGTCGATTGCGGCGCCCGCGTGCTGGTGCAGGACCGCGGCACCTCGGTGGTGTGGGGCATGCCCGGCGCCGTCGCCAATGCCGGCCGTGCCAGCGCGGTGATGCCGCCCGACGAGATCGGCAGGCTGATCGCCCGCCGCGGAGGCGCCGCATGATCCCGCCCGGGAGCGCGCCGATGGCTTCTTCGGGTGCGATGAACATGCTCGCCGCGCTGCTCGAACAGCGCGCGGGCCAGCAGATCGCAGCGAACCGTACCTGGCGGATCGAGACGGCGCTCAAGCCGATCCTGCGCGAGCGGGGTCTGGCCAGCCTGGATGAGCTTGTTGCCAAGCTCATCACGGCGCGGACGGGGGAGTTGGCGGACTTGGTGGTCGATGCGCTTCTCAACCAGGAAACGAGCTTCTTCCGCGATGCCGCGGTGCTCGACATGATCGCAGATGCCGCCCAGGCGATGCAGGAACAGGCCGGTCATCGGCGGCTGCGCATCTGGTCGGCCGGCTGCTCGACCGGGCAGGAGCCGCTGAGCCTGGCCATGCTGTTCTCCGAGCGCGGCATGCCCGATCCCGAGATCGTGGCGACCGACGTCTCGCCCGCCGCGCTCGCCCGCGCGCGCAGCGGCCGCTTCTCGCAGTTCGAGATCCAGCGCGGCCTGCCGGTGCGCCGGATGATGACCTGGTTCGACACGGTGGGCGCCGATTGGGTCGCCAAGCCCGAACTCGTCCGCAAGCTGCAGTTCCGCCAGCACAACCTCACGCAGGATGCGGCGCCGGCCGGGGCCTTCGACATCATCCTGTGCCGCAACGTGATGCTGTATTTCTCGCCGGTGGTGCGCCGCCAGGTGTTCGATACGCTGGCATCGGCGATGCGACCGGGCGGACTGCTGGCGCTGGGCGCGGGCGAGACGGTGATCGGGCTGACCGATCATTTCACGCCCTGCGAGACCTATCGCGGCTTCTATCGCGGCGTGAATGCGCCGGGGGCGATGCGCGCAGCGGGTTGATCCGGGCGGCGGACCGGGGCTAGCCTCGATTGCGATGCATCACGGCCTGCACTTCATCGACGCGCCTTCGCCCAATTTCGACGATCGGGCGCTGCCCGTCACGATGATCGTGCTCCATTACACCGGCATGGAAAGCGCCGAGGCGGCGCTCGAGCGGCTGCGCGATCCCGAGGCCAAGGTCTCCGCCCATTATCTGGTCGACGAGGACGGCACGATCCACCGGCTGGTGCGCGAGGACAAGCGCGCCTGGCATGCCGGTCGCTCGCACTGGCGCGAGATCACCGACGTCAATTCGGCCTCGATCGGTATCGAGATCGTCAATCCCGGCCATGAGCATGGCTATCGCCCGTTTCCCGCCGAGCAGATGGGCACGCTGATCCCGCTCGTGGCCGAGATCAAGGAGCGCTACGGCATCACCCGCGGCAATGTCGTCGGCCATTCGGACGTGGCGCCGGCGCGCAAGCAGGATCCTGGCGAGTTGTTCAACTGGCATGCGCTCGCCCGGCTGCGCCTGGCGCTGCCGCGGCCGACCAAGAACCTGATGGATCCGGGCTGGCCCGATGCAGGCTTCATCATGGCGCTCGAGCGCTTCGGCTATGACGTTACCGACGAGACCGCCGCAGTCACCGCCTTCCAGCGCCGCTTCCGCCCCGAGCTGATCGACGGCGAGATCGACATGGAATGCCGCTGCCTGTTGCTCGCGCTGCTGCTGCCCAAGCCGCAGGGGGACGAGTGAGCGGGATTTAGTTACGGCTCCGTGCACTATTCCCGTGCAGGCTTATGCAAGTATAGGATGGAATATAGGAAGCGGAGGCAGTCCGCTTTGACCAATATCTCGATCTCCCTGGGGCCGGTGCAGGCCTATCTGTCCGGCGTGGCGCGCGCCGATGCGAAGGGCGAAATGCCCTCGTCGGTCAATATCCCCACGGTGCAGGAGGCGACCGAGGCCGTCGACCGGGTCGCCAAGGTGCGCGGCGCGGACGGTGTGGCGGGGATGGGATCGGACTATCGGCGGATCGCGCTGGCATCGGGCCTCAACGTCACCTGGAAGGTGGAGGTGATGGCCTGGGGCACCGCGATGCGCACCGTCGATGGCGAGGACGGCTCCTCCTGAGCCCTTGCGCCGGCGCGTGGGCGCGCTAGAGCGGTCCCCGCCAGAGGGTCGGGCGGCCGCGGGTGCGCAAGCACGCGAGGAAAGTCCGGGCTCCACGGAAACACGGTGCCGGGTAATGCCCGGCGGGGGCGACCCCAGGGAAAGTGCCACAGAGAGCAGACCGCTAAGTCCTTCGGGACCAGCAAGGGTGAAAGGGTGCGGCAAGAGCGCACCGCGCGACCGGTAACGGAAGCGGCATGGTAAACCCCACCGGGAGCAAGACCGAATAGGGGCGGCATATGGGCCTGGTTCCGGCCCGTCGCCCGGGTTGGTTGCTGGAGCGGCGGAGCAATCCGTCGCGTAGAGGAATGGTCGCACATCGCCGAAAGGCGAGGACAGAACCCGGCTTATAGACCCTCTGGCATTTTTTTCCGGGACAGAAGCGGGCATCCCCGCGCTTGCACCTGCGGGCCGAGTGGCTATCTGGACGGCATGGCTAGATCGACACGCTCGACCGACTGGGGCTTCCCGCGCTGGCGCGCCTATGGCGCCGAGCGCGAGGCGGTGCAGGTGCGGATGTGTGATCGCCATGGCTGCGACCAGCCGGGCGACCGGCCCGCGCCGAAATCGCCGAACAGCCGCGAGCGCTGGTATTTCTGCGAGACCCATGCAGCCGAGTACAACCGCAACTGGGACTATTTCGCCGGCCTCACCGCCGAGGAGGCAGCCCAGCGCGAGGCGGACGAGCGGCGCGACGCATCGGGTTTCGCCGAGGCGAAGTACAATGGTTGGGCAGGGCCGGGCGACGGCAGCCGCTCGCGCGACGAGATGAAGGCGCTCGAAGTGCTCGAGCTTGAAGTCGATGCCGATTTCGAAACGGTGCGCATGAGCTATCGCCGGCTCGCCAAGGTAAACCATCCGGACGTGAACCAGAACGACGCCGAGGCGGCCAAGCGCTTCCAGGCGATCCAGGCCGCCTATGACGTGCTCAAGGCCGCCGAGGAGCGGCGCACCTGGAAGGGCGATTGAAGCTCCGCGTCCGCTCCAACTGGGACCATACGATCCTGGTCTGCGCCAAATGCTCGAAGAAGCTGGACGGCGGTTTCGGGCCGAAGGGCCGCACCCCGCTCGCCAAGGCGCTGCGCAAGCATCTGGGCCTCAAGAAGGGTCGCAAGGCCGAGGCGGGGATCGTCGAGGTGAAGTGCATGGGCATCTGCCCGCGCGGCGCGGTGACGGTGATCGACGCCGGCGGGCCGAGGGAATGGCTGATCGTGCCCAAGGGCGCCGATCTCGACGGTGTCGCGGACGAACTCGGGCTCGGCCGCGACCGCTAGCCGCTATTTGCCGTCCACCGGGCGCGACAGGTTGAGCCGGCGGATCTCGCGAATCCGGTCGCCGGTCACCGTGCCTTCGATCAGCTCGGTGCCCGACAGCGCGAAGATCCGCCCGTCGGTGAAGATCGGGCGGGTGTTGCCGTACCAGTCGATGCACGAGACTTCGCATTTGTAGCTCTCGTCGACCGCCGCATCGCCCTTGGTCGATTCCAGCTCGCCGATGCGGCGGGCCTGGCGCCGGGTGTCGACGGCGAGGAAGCTCACGTCCGAGGCTTCGCTGCGCCACCACCAATTGTCGTCGTCGCCGCGCGCAACGGTGGGCAGGCCGAACAGCCCATCGCCCTTGGGCCCGATCATCGCGTTGAACGCATGGCTGCGGCCCTCGCTCTCGAACCGGTCGGCAAGCAGCACCGGCACGGTGAGATGCGGCGTGCGCGACAGGTCGAGCACGCTGACGCTCAGGCCCTTCTGGTCGCGATAGCCGTCGAGCATCATGTCGTCGCCCATCCGCTCGAGCCGGTTGAGATTGTGCGGCACGCTGAGCGTGGTCGGGCTGCCGCCGCGCAGCGGCAGCGCGACCACGGTGGCGCTGCCCGGCACTTCGTCCTTCTCGGGCGGCCGGACGTGCCAGCTCTGGCGGCCGGCATAGACGACGTACTTATCGGTGAAGCGGTTCTCGATATAGTTGCTGCCCACCGAAGGCGCGTAGCGATAGGCGCGGCGCGGGGCCCGGCCGGGCGTGTTGCCGAAGGCGGAGAGCGGCACGTCGAGCAGCTTGAGCGGCTTGACCAGGCTGCGCCGGTCGCGATCGGCATCCCTCTCGTCGCAGGCGATCGGGACGAAGCGGAGCAGCGCACGCAGCCGGCCGCCGCTCACATCGAAGGAGAACTGGTCGCTCGGCAGGCCCGCCGCGGCCATCGCGGTGGGCGGGGCGCCGTTCACCGGCAGGCGGAAGGCCATCGCCGGATGCCCCTCCGACGGGCCCTTGCGGCCCCAGGTGCCGCACTTGCCGCCCTTCGCCCAGCCATAGGTGTCATATTCGTTCCAGCCGGGCGTCACCCACAGATAGACGTCGCTCGGCGTCACATAGAATTCGCGCTGGGGCGGGCCCATCACCGCGGTGGCGCGGCAGGCGAGGTCGCCACCCCTGGCGACGGGGCCGAGCGGGCAGACCGAGACGGTATGCACGGTCGGCTGGAGCGTGGGCTGCACCGGCTTGTAGATGCTGCGCGCATCGAACAGGTGGCGGCCGGGCATCTTGCTGTCGTCACGCTCCTTCTCGGGCACCCAGCGGCGGATCAGCGGCCAGTCGAACTTCTTGTCCGGATCGACGTCGGACAGGTCGAGCGGCGAATAGACGACCAGGCTGTCGCCCACGAGCCGGGTCGCATAGTTGCTGGTGTCGTAATAGTCGTCGGACGAGAGCAGGAAGGTGCCGCGGCGCTCCAGCTTGCCGCTCGGGCCAAGGCGGAAGACCGAAAGCTCGGTCGCGTCCTCGCGATAGGAATAGCCGGTGATGAGGACCTGGTTCCCCGCGACCAGCATCTCGTCATACCACATGTCGTCGCTGGCATCGCGATAGACATTGGCGCGGTCGACCAGCTTGAGGCCGTTGCCGCCGGTATCGATCGAGAAGATGCGCCCGTCCTGCAGCACCAGCAGGAAGCGGCCGATCTGCTTGACGATGTCGCCTTCGTCGACCCCGGCTTCCTGGACATTGGTGATCGTCGCCGGCTTGGACGTGATGCGTGAGCCGGTGACGACGACCGAATCGTTGGCGGTATCCGGCGGGCAGAGCTTCGGATCGGTGCAGGGCACGTCCTGCGGCACGTTCTGGGCGACGCGGAACGGCTGGAACAGCCCGGCCCACAGATCGCGCAGCTTGGCCTCGCGCTGCACGCGGCGCAGATAGGTGCGCAGCTCGGCCTCGCTGGCGAAGCGTTCGAGCCGCGGTGCAACCAGGCCGGGGGGAAGGGGGGCGGTGGGCGATGCCTGCTGCGCCTGAGCAGCCGGCGCTAGCGCGGCGAGCGCCAGCATGAAGGACAAGCCGCGAACCATGGTCATGGAACCCTTCCCCCTTTTGCGGGGAGGATAGGCGATCCGCTCAGCCTGCCAAGCGGATTTCAGTCCGCGTAGCGCTGCGCCGTCTCGCGCACCAGCGCGATCATGTTCGGGATGCCCTGCGTCCGGTTCGAGCTGAGCTGGTTCTTCAGGTCGAACGGGGCGAGGGCGCCTTCGATGTCTGCGTCCAGGATCTCGGCCGGGGCCTTGTCCTGCACCGTCAGCAGCACCAGCGCGATGATTCCCTTGGTGATCGCCGCGTTGGAATCGGCCAGGAAATGCAGCCGACCGTCGTCGAGACGGGTGGGATAGACCCACACCGCGGCCGAGCAGCCGCGGACCAGGGTAGCGTCGGTCTTGAGCGCTTCGGGCATGTCTTCCAGCCCGCGGCCCAGATCGATCAACAGGCGATAGCGGTCATCGGCTTCGAGGAACGCATATTCGTCCTGCAGGTCGGCGAGGCTGGTCATGGGTGGCGCTATAGCGGTCCTGCGCCGCTCGCCTAGCCCCGCTCTGTCTTCCGTCATCCCCGCGCAGGCGGGGATCCAGCGCCAAGAGCGACGTCGCTTGTTACCCTGGATCCCCGCCTGCGCGGGGATGACGGGATGGAAAGCGACGGCTCCTTACAAATCCACCCCGGCCGCGATCGCTTCGAGCTTGCGAATGCGCTCCTTGAGGTCGGCGATCTCGATCCGCGAGCCTGCGGTCGGGGCGCCCACCGGAGCGGCATCCGGCGCGTGCAGCGCGTTCAGCTCCTGGCGCTTGAGGGCGAGCCAGCCGCGCCAGCCCGAAAGCCCGGCGGTGGTGATCATGCCGAGCCCGGCGAGGCCGGAAACGGCGAGCGTGAGATACATGGTCGGATCCTGGGTCACGTCGTGCCTCCCTTGGTCTGACGTCAGTTCTTGTCGCGCAGCGATTCGATCTCGCGATCGAGGCGGACGCTGCCTTCGGTGTCGGTAACCACGCGCTCGAGGACCTGGACGCGCTCCTTGAGAGCGCGGATCTCGTCCTTGAGGCGGGCATTCTCGGCGGCGGAGACGCTATCCGCGGCGCCGCCGCGATAGACCTCGTTGCCGTCCTTGTCCTTGTGGATGCCGTAGCGCGCCTTGAGCACGCTGCCGATCGTGACGATCACGATAATCGCGAAAACCATCTCGAACGGGTTCATTCCACACCTCCTTCAAACACGCTGGGCGGATCAGTTCTGCTGGGCGGCCCGGGCGAGCCGCTCGGCGCGGCGGACGGGGCGATCACGCATTTCCGCGAGGTACATAGCTCCCCCGCACAGTGCCGTCAGCACTGCGACCATCACAATCGCAATCATGTTGGACTTCCTCTTTACTGGCGGCGATCTTGGGCGCCGCGATGGGTCTTCAGTTCAGCGGGTTCTCGTCCCGCAGTCGTTCGATCTCGTCGGAGAGGTCGAGGCCCTTGTCGGTCACGATCCGCTCCAGCACCCGGACCCGCTGCTCCAGCCGCTCGGTCTGGGCGGCATATTGGGCAGCCTTTTCGGCGACCATCTGCGCTTCCAGCTCCATCTTGCGCTGCTGCAGCGCGAGCCAGGGCTTGAGGAACACGCCGCCGAAGATGGCGAGCAGTCCGCAGCAGATGCCCAGGATGGGGATGAGCAGGGGGCTGATCATGATCGTGTCTCCTCAGTTGCGCGGGCTGCGCAGGGCTTCGATCTCGCGATCGAGGCTGTGCGAGCTGTCGGTCACGATCCGCTCGACATTGGCGAGCCGGTCCTTGATCGACCCCAGTTCCGCACGGAGCTGGGCATTCTCCTGGCTCAGGAGCTTGATCCGCTCCATCGCCGCGTCGTCGTTCTTCGGATAGACTGCCTGGCCCCAGGCGCCATCCAGCGGATAGCCGTGCTTGATGCGGAGCCAGGTGGTGAACACCCAGCCTGCCACCGCGAGCGCACCGATGATCAGGGCGACGGGGGCAAAGGCTGCGAAGGGAAAGCTCATCGTCTCGCTCCTCAGCGCAGGCTGTCGATTTCGCGGGCCACTCGCTCGGCGGGATCGGTGGCGATCCGCTCGAGCACTGCGATCCGCTCCTCGAGCCGCGAGATCTGGCCGGTCAGCCGCTCATTCTCGGTGGAGAGCAGGGCGATCTTGCGCTCGGCCTCCAGGTCGCTGCCGCCCCGCTGTCCGCGGTAGCTGCGGCCGCTGCAATTCTCGTCCTCGACCGGATAGCCGTGCTTTGCGCGGACCCAGGTCTGGAAGGCCCGGCTCGCCATCACCGCGGCGACGATCAGAACCGGAACCAGCCAACCAAACTCCCTCATGTCTTCCTCCTGTTGACTGCCCGGCGTTCAGCGCAGGCTGTCGATCTCTGCCTCAAGCCGGCGCGGCTGATCGGTGACGATCTCCTCCAGCACGGCGAGGCGGTTGTGCATATCGAGCGTTTCGCGACGCTGGAGGCCCTGCTCCCGGGCTTCCGGGGCGGTGCGGGCGGCATCTGCCAGTGCCCGCTTCACCTTCCGCTGCGCGAGGGACTGGATGGCCAGCGTTCCCATGCTGCCTGCAACCATTCCCAGTATGATCGGCGTCGGATCCATGTCTCTTCCCCTTTTGACCGCCTGCGCCTCAGCGCAGGCTGTCGATCTCGTCGGCGAGGCGCGTGTTGCGGCTCGTATAATACATCTCGATATCGGCCATGCGGCGGTCGATGTCGCGGAACTTGGAGCGGACCTCGGCGGTGGTGCGGCTCGGGTTGGAGCGGACGCCCTGCCAGAACTTCGCTTCTTCCGGGCCCTGGTAGAGGCCGTAGGGCTTGTTCGGCGCCATCCAGGCGATCAGCACATAGGCGACCAGGTTGATCGGGAAGATCCCGAAGGACAGCAGCACGAAGCCGAGGCGGAGCCAGATGGCGTCGATGCCGGTATAGTCCGCAAGCCCCGAGCAGACGCCCAGCCACTTGCCGTTGGCCTTGTCGAGATAGAATTTGGTACGGCTCGACATGATCAGTTCCTCCGCGAGATATCGTAGGGGCTCTCCTCGGGGCGGTCGCCACGCAGGGGCCGGAAGTCGGGGTTGTCGGCGGCGATGATCCGCTCGATCGTGAGCAGGCGCTCTTCGAGCTGGCGGGCTGTGTAGTGCAGCTCGTCGAGCAGCTTCTCATCCTCGCCCGTGATCGTCGCCGACTGCTTCCACTTCGTGATGTAGTGCATGATCACCCAGGGGAGCCCGATGAAGAGCATCCCGACGATCATGATCGGCAGAAAGACTTCCTCCATGGCTTAGGCTCCCTTTGCCAGGCGGGCCTTCAGCGCCTCGAGTTCGGCATCGACCTTCTCCGACGAGCGGAGTTCGGCGATTTCCTCGTCGAGCGTCTTGGGCGCGCCGCCCAGGCCAGCCGCATCGGCGCGGCCCTCGGCCAGGTCGACCCGGCGCTCGAGCACGTCGAAGCGCGAGAAGGCGTCCTGCATGCGGCTGCCATTGGTCATCTCGCGCAGGCGCACCCGGTTGTTGGCGCTTTCCATGCGGGTGACGATCGAGTTCTGGCGGGCACGCGCCTCGCGCAGCTTGGTCTGGAGCTTGTTGATGTCCTCTTCCGAAGCCTTCAGGGCCTCGTCGAGCACCGAAATCTCCTCCGAAAGCTGCTCGCACATGTCGGCGGCCTTCTGCTTCTCGACCAGCGCGGCCTTGGCCAGGTCCTCGCGGCCCTTCGAGAGCGCCAGCTCGGCCTTCTCGGTCCAGCTCTCCTGGAGCTTCTCGAGCTTGGCGATGTGGCGGCGCATCTCCTTCTGGTCCGCAATCGTGCGGGCAGCAGAAGCGCGGACCTCGACCAGAGTCTCTTCCATCTCGAGGATGATCATGCGGACCATCTTCGCCGGGTCCTCCGCCTTGTCGAGCAGATCGGTGACGTTGGCGGCGATGATGTCCCGGGTTCGCGAGAAGATACCCATTTCGTCGTTACTCCTTCGTTTTGTTTCCTGCCGGGAGGGGCCTAGGGGGTGACCCCTCCCGTCAGGTGTGCCGCTCGCGAGGGGAAGCGAGCGGGGGACCCTGTTGTCAGGCGAGGACCGCCGGACCAACCGCGCCGGCCATGAAGACCAGGCCTGCCGCGACCGAAAAGGCCACTGCGAAGAAGGCGTTGCGGTAGTAGGCGGCGTTGTTGGCGTTGGCGTTCATTGTGTTCGTCCTGAACCTTGGCGTTTCGATTGGCCCGTCAGTGGGCTTGCCCAATGCATTGCAGGGGGCGTGCCAATTTGTGAAAACCGCAGAAATCTGCCGTTTTTGCCGTTCACAAGGCGTTCAGCTGGCGGATTTTACTTGCCAACTGTTGGGAAAATACACCAAGGATTTGGCATGGAGCGCATAACCCAGGTCATCGGCGAATCCTCGGCCTTTCTCGACGCGCTGGAACGCGCCAGCCGCGCCGCCGCGCTCGATCGCCCGGTGCTGGTGATCGGCGAGCGCGGCACCGGCAAGGAGCTGGTCGCCGAGCGCCTCCATCGCCTGTCCCCGCGCTGGGACCAGCCGCTCGTCACGATGAACTGCGCGGCGCTGCCCGAGACGCTGATCGAGGCCGAGCTGTTCGGCCACGAGGCCGGCGCCTTCACCGGCGCGACCAAGGCGCGGGTGGGGCGCTTCGAGGAAGCGCATCGCGGCACTTTGTTCCTCGACGAGCTCGGCACGCTGTCGATGGGTGCGCAGGAACGACTGCTGCGCGCGGTGGAATATGGCGAGGTCACCCGGATCGGCTCGTCGCGGCCGGTTACCGTGGATGTGCGCATCGTCGCGGCGACCAACGAGCATCTGCCCGAGCGGGTCGAGAAGGGGACGTTCCGCGCCGACCTGCTCGACCGGCTGAGCTTCGAGGTCGTCACCCTGCCGCCGCTGCGCCACCGCGGCGGCGACGTCGAGGTGCTCGCCGAATTCTATGGCCGTCGCATGGCTAGCGAGATCGGCTGGGTCGACTGGCCGGGCTGGGGGCCGCACGCGCTTGATATCCTCACCAATTACGACTGGCCCGGCAATGTCCGCGAGTTGCGCAACGTTGTCGAGCGCGCGGTCTATCGCTGGGAGCAGGACGGGCCGATCGATGCGATCGAGATCGATCCCTTCCAGTCGCCCTGGCGGATGCGCCCGATGCAGGGCAGCGCCTCGAGTCAGTCCATGCCGGCCGCCGTCGCCAGCGCGGCGCCGATGGCGCTCGAGGAGCAGCCGGCGACGCTTTCCGGGACGACCGATTTCAAGGGCCGGGTGGCGCGCTTCGAGAAGGAGCTGCTCCAGCGTTCGCTTGCCGATCACCGCTTCAACCAGCGCGCCACGGCGGAAGCGCTGGGGCTTACCTATGACCAGCTTCGCCATGCCTTGAAGCGGCATGAGTTGCTGCAGGCGGGGGGCTAGGGCTCGGCGCCTGCCGCGTTCGTCATTCCCGCGAAGGCGGGAATCCATTCAATACTGATGGTGCCAATGGATCCCCGCCTTCGCGGGGATGACGGAAGAAAAGTCGCAACAGCAGCCTCGAAAGCCGTGTAAATCCAAGCTATTGCCTATCATTCGCAATAGTAATTCTGCCAATTGCCCGCGATCGGAATTTTCATTTGCCGGGTGCAACGATTTTTCCGCGACAGCGGGGATTTTTGCGCGCTAGGGGAGGGACCGCATCGCCCGGCGGTTCGTTGCCCGGGTGAACCCCCTGGTGAACCCTGGAGAGACCAATGGCCTTCGAACTTCCCCCGCTTCCCTTCGACAAGGACGCGCTGGCGCCGCACATGTCGGCCGAGACGCTCGAGTTTCACCACGGCAAGCATCACAAGGCCTATGTCGACAAGACCAATGGCTTCATCGCCGAAAAGGGCCTGGAGGGCCGCAAGCTCAGCGAAGTGATCGCGCATGCGAAGAGCACCGCCGACAAGGGCCTGTTCAACAACTCGGCACAGATCTGGAACCACAGCTTCTTCTGGCAAGGCCTGACCGGCGAGAAGACCGCGCCGAGCGGCAAGCTCGCCGAGATGATCACCGCGCAATACGGCTCGACCGACGAGCTGGTGAAGAAGCTGATCGCGGAATCGACCAACCATTTCTCGAACGGCTGGGGCTGGCTGGTGCTCGACGGCGACCAGCTCAAGGTCACCTCGCTGCACGACGCCGACACCCCGGTGGTCTATGAGGGCATGAAGCCGCTGCTCACGATCGACGTGTGGGAGCACGCCTACTACATCGACTATCGCAACCTGCGTCCGAAGTATCTCGAGACGATCACTGCGAACATCATCAACTGGGACTTCGTCTCCCAGAACCTCGACGGCAACGGCATCAGCCGCGCCGACCAGGACAGCTGATCCTTCGCGATCGGATCTGCAAAGGAGCGTCCGGGCAACCGGGCGCCCCTTTCATTGTCCGGGTAGAGCTTCTGCTGTTCCCCGGCGAAAGCCGGGGCCCAGGGTTTCTCTGCCGTGTCGCTCGTGGCCCTGGGCCCCGGCTTTCGCCGGGGAACGGCTCCGGTTCGGGCCGCATTAAGCCGAGGTTCAACCGGCCGAGGCAACCTTCGGCGCACACTTCTTCGGGGAAAAACGTGATGCGCCGTTATCTGCTCCTTGCACCCCTGCTGCTCGCTGCCGTGCCGGCTTCCGCGCAGATATGGGGCGGGCCGACCATGCGGGGGCCTTCGGGCAGTTCGATGGGGCGCGACCAGAGCGCCGCCGAGACCGCCAGGATCCGCAGCGACATTCGCGATGGTCGTTCGAGTGGCCAGCTGACCCGGCGCGAGGCGAAGCAGCTCAAGCGCGAGGCATTTCAGATCGATACGCTGGAGGAGCGCTATGCCGCCGGCGGGCTCAGCCCCTCCGAGGAGGCCGAGCTGTTCGCCCGGCGCGAGGCGCTGCGCAGCGACGTGATCGCCAAGCGCAGCGGCGCCCGGAAATAATACTCTTTCGTCATCCCCGCGAAGGCGGGGATCCATTGGCGCTGACGGTACTGAGTGGATCCCCGCCTTCGCGGGGATGACGGATGGAGGGCAGCGATCAAGCCTCGCCGTACAGCTCCCGCTGCGAACGCTCCAGCTCCTCGGCATAGCGGCGCCTGGCATGCCGCTCGGTGATCAGCCCGAGTACGGCGCCGTCGGGCGCAACCACCGCCAGGTCGTCGGCGGCGACCCGGTCGAACGTCTCCAGCACTTCGCCGATCCCCATCTCGGGCGCGAGCCGGGCATGGCCGAGCCGGCCGAGCGAGCCGATCTCCGCCACCGGCGCCACGTCGGGCGCCCAGGCCGCCGCGGTCTCGACGATGCCGGCATAGCGGCCCTTCACGTCGAGCAGCACCACGCGGGTGGTCGAGCCGAGCGGGAAGCGATCGCGGAATGCCGAGACGCTGGCATCGGCGGCGAGCCGGGACACGTCGCGGCGCATCATCTGCTTGGCGGTCAACGCGCGCATCCAGCCGACGTCGCGGCCGCTGCGCAGCGTCTCGCCGCGCAGGTGCAGGCGCCAGGTCGAGAAGTTATAGCCGAAGATCGCGCGCGACACGGTCGAGGAGATCAGCGTTGCGGCCACCGCGACGCCGGTGATGCTGAAGTCATGCGTCACTTCGAGCACGAGCAGCGACATCGTCATTGGCCCGCCGACCACCGCCACCGCCAATGCGGCCATGCCCACGACAGTGGCATCGTCGGGCGCCAGCACATGCAGGTGCGGCACCTGCGCCAGCACCACCTGGTAGAGCCGCCCGACCAGCGAGCCGAGGAACAGCGAGGCGAAGAACAGGCCGCCGCGAAAACCGAAGCCGAGCGACAGCGAGGAGGCGAGCAGCTTGAGCAGGATCGTCAGCGCCAGCCCGGCGATCGTCACTTCGGCGGCGAGGTTGAGGTTGAGCGCGCCGTGCCCGCCCGACAGCGCCTGCGGCGTGATCAGGCCGAAGGGGATGAGCAGCAGCCCGCCGACCAGCGGTGCCCAGTGCATCGGCAGTTTCGAGCGGTGCACCGCGCGCTCGACCAGCGACACCGTCCGCATCAGCACGATGCCGGTCAGCGCGCAGATCAGGCCGAGGATGCCGTAGAGCACATAGTCCGCGGTGCCGATCGGATGCATGCCGCCGGCAGCGATCACATAGGGCGTCATCCCCATGCCGCGCGCGACCACGGCGGCGCCGAGTGCGGCGAGCATCACCGGGGCGACGGTTACGGGGGTATAGGCGCCGAGCACCACTTCGAAGGCGTAGAAGGCGCCGGTAAGCGGCGCGCCGAACGCGGCACTCACCGCGGCGCCGGCACCCGCCGCCATCAGCGTGCGCAGGTCGCTGCGGCGAAGCTTGACCTTCTGGCCGAGCAGCGAGGCGAGTCCGCCGCCCGCCTGGGCATAGGCCGCCTCGAGCCCTACCGAGGCACCAAAGGCGTTGGAAAGCAGCGTGGTGCCCACCACGGTCGCGGTGTCGCGCGCCGGGATGCGGCCGCCATGCAGCGCATTGGCCTCGACGATATCGACCGGGGTGCGCCGGCGCAGCAGCCACAGCACCAGCCCGAGCAGCGCGCCGCCCACGGGCAGCGCGATCAGCCGCCAGGGCTCGATGGTTTCGACGGCGCTCAGATGCTCGCCCTGGGGCAGGCCGAACAGCAGCCGCTGGGTGCCGCGCGCGAGCTGGCCCAACGCGATGGCGCTCAGGCCCGCACCGGCGCCGACGAGCAGCGACAGCCCGAGGAACCACAGCGAATTGGAGCGGATCTGGCGCCGCAGCCAGTTGGCGGCGCGCACCGCGCGATAGAGGTTGCTCGACACCGCCAAACTACTCCTGCGGCGGGATCGGCGCCTCCTCGGGCGTCTCCAGCTGCAGGCCGTGCTTGAGCAGCATCGGGATGTTGAGCATCGCGAAGACGAGCGTGACCGGGATCATGATCCACGTCTTGAACAGCACCCACTGGTCCCAGCTGACGACGTGGCGCACGGCCTCGTTGGCGACCGCCGCGACCGCGAAGAAGATCGTCCAGTTGATCGTCAGCAGCCGCCAGCCCTTGGCCGAAAGCCCCGGATAGGCCTGTTCGAGCAGCGTCTGGAGCAGCGGCTTGTCGGCGATCAGGCCATAGCCGAGCACAGTCGCGAACATCGCATAGATGATCGTCGGCTTGATCTGGATGAAGGTCTGGTCGTGGAAATAGAGCGTCAGCCCGCCGAACAGCAGCACGAAGGCGGCGGTGATCCACAGCATCGGCGAGACATGGCGGGTCTTCCACCAGCTCAGCGCGATCGCGCCGGTCATCGCGATCATGAAGGCGATCGTCGCGGCGAAGACGCGCGCCAGCACCGGGCCGTGCGCGAGCGAGTTGACCGCGAAGAACACCGCGAGCGGCCCGTAATCGATCAGCATGCGCACGCCGGGCGAGGCGGCCTTCTTCTCAGCCATTGGTAAGCTCCTCCACGCCCGCGATGATGCGTGCCACTTCCTGCGCGTTGAACGGGCGCAGATCGTCGACCTTCTCGCCCACGCCGATCGCGTGGATCGGCAGGCCGTATTTCTCCGCTGCCGCCACCAGCACGCCGCCGCGCGCGGTGCCGTCGAGCTTGGTCATCACCAGCCCGGTGACGCCGGCGACTTCCTTGAACACCTCGATCTGGTTGAGCGCGTTCTGGCCGGTGGTGGCGTCGAGCACGAGCACCACGTCGTGCGGTGCTGCCGGATTGAGCCGGCCGAGCACGCGGCGGATCTTGGCGAGCTCGTCCATCAGCTCAGTCTTGTTCTGCAGCCGCCCGGCGGTGTCGACGATCAGCACGTCGGTGCCGATCTCGGTCGCCTTCTTCACTGCCTCGAACACGATGCCCGCAGCATCGCCGCCTTCGGGACCGGTGACGATCGGCACGCCGATCCGCTCGGCCCAGGTCCTGAGCTGGCCGATCGCGGCGGCGCGGAAGGTGTCGCCCGCCGCGAGCATCACCGCATAATCCTGTTCCATCAGCAGATTGGCCAGCTTGGCGATCGTCGTGGTCTTGCCCGAACCGTTGACGCCGATGACCAGGATCACCTGCGGGCGCGGGAACGCCTCGATCTCCAGCTTCTTGGCGACGGGCTCGAGTGCCTTGGCGACTTCGTCGGCGACGACCAGGCGGATGCCCAGCTCCTCCATGTTGCGCTCATACTGGCCCTCGGCCAGCCGCTGGCGCACGCGCGCCGCGGTGGCGGGGCCCAGGTCGGAGGCGATCAGCGCCTCCTCGATCTCGTCGAGCGTCGCATCGTCGAGCCGCGCCAGGCCCAGCCCGGCGAGGTTGCCGATCAGCCGGTCGGACGTCTTGCGGAAGCCGCCGAGCAGCTTCTCGTGCCAGCTGCTCACATGCTTTCTCCTTCGTCATCCCCGCGAAGGCGGGGATCCATTATACCCTGCAGCGAGAATGGATTCCCGCCTTCGCGGGAATGACGGGGGAGGGTGGCGGTGAGCGTGTTGCTCTCCACGCCGGTAATCTGAACTTGCACGATTGAACCAATCTCCTGGGCGGAAAACCGTACCTCGGCGAAATTGCCGGCATGCCCGCGATCACCCGGGCGCTCTACCAGCACTTGCTGCGTGCTGCCTACCAGGCTTTGCAGCCAATTGTCCCGCACCCGGCCGGCCTCGGCGCGCAACCGGGCGGCGCGGTCCTTCACGATCGCGGGCGGCACCTGCGGCATCCGCGCTGCCGGCGTGCCCGAACGGGGCGAGTAGGGGAAGATGTGGGCATGGACGATGCCGCAATCCGCGATCAGGGCGAGCGTGTTGGCGAACATCGCCTCGTCCTCGGTCGGGAAGCCGGCGATCAGGTCGGCGCCGATCGCGATCTCCGGCCGCGCCGCGCGCAGCCGCTCGACCAGCGCGACCGACTGGGCGCGGCTGTGGCGGCGCTTCATGCGCTTCAGGATCATGTCGTCCCCCGCCTGAAGCGAGAGATGGACGTGCGGCATCAGGCGCGGCTCCCCGGTGAGCAGCGCAAACAGGCGGTCGTCGACTTCGATCCCGTCGAGCGAGGAAAGCCGCAGGCGCCGGAGCCTTGGCACATGTGCCAGGATGCGCTCGACCAGCTGCCCCAGGCTCGGCGCGCCGGGCAGATCGGGCCCATAGCTGGTCAGGTCGACGCCGGTCAGCACCACCTCGGCATGGCTCTCGGCGAGCTGCGCCACGCGGTCGATCACCGCGCCGGCGGGGACCGAGCGGCTGTTTCCCCGACCATAGGGGATCGCGCAGAAGGTGCAGCGATGATCGCAGCCATTCTGCACTTCGACGAAGGCGCGGGCATGCGTCGAGAAACTCGCCGCAAGGTGCGGCGCGGTTTCGCGGACGCCCATGATGTCCTGCACCACCACCGGCTCGGGCGAGGCCCAGGCGCTCGCCTGCAATTTCTCGGCATTGCCGATCACCCGGTCGACCTCGGGCATCGCCGCGAAGGCGGTGGGATCGATCTGCGCCGCGCAGCCGGTCACCACCAGCTCGGCACCCGGCCGTTCGCGCCTGGCGCGGCGGATTGCCTGGCGCGTCTGCTTGACCGCTTCGTTGGTCACCGCGCAGCTGTTGATCACGACCATGTCCCGATCCGACAACAGCGCACGGATCGTTTCGCTCTCGGCAAGGTTGAGCCGGCAGCCCAGACTGATGACGTGAGGGGATGACATTTGACCGGTGATCTAGGCGCAGCGACCCTGGATGTCCACGCGAAGGCCCGCGAGGTGCTCGGCTTCTGGTTCGCGCTTACGTCCGAGCAGCATTTCAAGCGCTCGGACACGCTCGACGCGGAGATCCGCACGCGTTTCGGCGCCTTGCGCGACCACGTGCTGCGATCGGAGGCCGAAGGCTGGCGCGACGATCCCGAGACGCTGCTCGCCGCGATCCTGCTGCTCGACCAGTTCAGCCGCAACCTCCACCGCGACAGCGGGCAGGCCTATGCCGCCGATCCGTTGGCGCTTGGCCTCGCGCTGGAAGCGATCGAGCGCGGCTGGGAAGTGGCGATGACGCTGGAGGAGCGCCAGTTCCTCTATCTGCCGCTCGAGCACGCCGAGGATCGGGCGATGCAGAAGCTGAGCGTCGAGAAGTTCGGCACGCTGGGGGACGACTATATTCTAGATTTCGCGGTGAAGCATGCCGAGGTGATCGAACGCTTCGGCCGCTTCCCCAGCCGCAACGCCGCGCTGGGGCGGGAGTCGACGCCCGAGGAGCTGGAATTCCTGAAGCAGGAAGGGGCGGGGTGGTAGGCTCAACTCCCCCCAAATACCAACCGTCACCCTGAACTTGTTTCAGGGTCCAACTCGCTACCAAGGATATCCCGTGCGGTGCCTTGGATGCTGAAACAAGTTCAGCATGACGAATTAAGCGCAGTTGTTACCCCGCCAGCCGCCGATCGCCCTCGGCCGCTTCGGGCCCGCTCTGCGTGCCCGAGCCGGTCAGGATCAGCCGCCGCTCGGCGAGCAGGCGCCGCACGCCGCTCACCGAGAGCGGCTTGCCATAGAGCCAGCCCTGCGCCTTGGCGCAGCCGGCGGTGCGCAGCCGCTCCTCGATCGCAGCGTCTTCCACGCCCTCGGCGGTGATCGGCAGGTTCAGGCTCTCGCCCAGGCTGATGATCGCATTGACGATCGCGGCCGAGTCGGCGCTTGAATTGAGCGACATGACGAAGCTCTTGTCGATCTTGATCCGGTCGAACGGCAGCGCGCGCAGATGCGCCAGCGACGAATAGCCGGTGCCGAAATCGTCGAGCGCCAGCCGCGCGCCCTGGTTCTTCAGGCTGCCGACGATCGACTGGGCGAGCGCCAGGTTATCGAACAGCGAGCTTTCGGTGATCTCCACCTCGAGCCGGCTTGCCGGGAAGCCGGTCTCGGCCAGCACCTTGATGATCTTCTGCGCCAGCCAGGCGTCGCGCAGCTGCCAGGGCGAGATATTGATCGACAGGCTCAGCGACGGGTCCCAGTCACGCGCGGCGATGAACGCCTGGCGCATGATCGACAGCGAGAGATCGGCGATCATGCCGGTCTCCTCCGCGATCGGGATGAACAGTTCCGGGCTGATCAGCCCGCGCTGCGGATGTTCCCAGCGCGCCAGCACCTCGAAGCCGTGCAGCCGGTTGGTGCTCAGATCGACCTGCTGCTCGAAATAGGGGACGATCTCGCCGCGCGGGATCGCGGTGCGCAGGCCGTTCTCCAGCTCGTTGCGGATCTGGAGCTCGCGCTCCATCGAATGATCGAACCAGGCATAGCGGTTGCGGCCCGATTTCTTCGCCGCATACATCGCGATGTCGGCCGAGCGCATCAGCGCGTCGATGCTGGCGCAGTCGAAGTCCGAGCGCGCGATGCCCAGCGAGCAGCTGATATGCAGCCGCAGCCCTTCGGCCTCGAAGGGCTGGGCCATGCGGCTCACCAGCCGCTCGGCGATGCGCTCCACCACCGCAGGCTCGCTCGGGTCGAACAGGAAGCCGCAGGCGAATTCGTCGCCGCCCAGCCGCGCGGTCAGCGCGATCGGCGGCATGACGTGCGCGACTTCGCTCGCCACCGCGCGCAGCAGCGCGTCGCCCACGGCATGGCCGTGCATGTCGTTGATCGTCTTGAAGTGATCGAGGTCGAGCATCAGCATCGCCATCGCCTTGCGGCGGCGCTGGGCCCGCACGAACATCGCGGCGCCTTCCTCGGCCAGGCTGCGGCGGTTGAGGAAGCCGGTCAGCGGATCGCGATTCGCCAGCTGCTGGGCGCGCTCCTCCGCGGCGGCGCGGACCTGCACTTCCAGGCTCAGCGCGCTGTGGCGGCGCCAGCCGAACAGGATCAGCGCGACGTTGAGCAGCAGCGCGATCACCAGCGTGCGGTCTGCCGGCGCACCGCCCTCGAAATAATATTGCAGCGTCTTGGAGAGCACCGCGCTGCCCGTGCCGACAAAGAGCAGGATCGCGGACACGCTGATCGCGCCCGAGAGCAGGCCCGGGCGCGCGGCGCTTTGCGATACGGCTTGTTCTTCGTGGTCCAGCGACATGCCGGCAACGATCCCCAACTATGATCGGGGTCGTTTCTCATGCGCACGGTATAGAACGGGTTAAGCTGCCGACACGTTCGTGCAATATTTCTTTCGCCTTGCATTCCTCCCCAGGCGAGCTCGGGGAGGAATAGTCCTATCTACTTGCTTCCTATGCCTCTCTGGGCTAGGGGCCGCCGCGACCGTTCTCTTTGAACGCGAGACATTTGCCACCCCCAGGGGTGACGCCGGCCGACGAGGTTTCGTCCGCCGGCGTGTTTTGCGTTTGGCGATTCGCGGTCCTGATTTGGAGTGTCTTGGTCCATGTTCGAAAGTCTGAGCGAACGGCTGGGTGGCGTATTCGAGCGCCTGCGTGGTCGTGGCGCGCTGACCGACGCCGATGTCCGCACCGCGATGCGCGAAGTGCGGATTGCCCTGCTGGAAGCCGATGTCGCGCTTCCGGTGGCGCGCGACTTCGTCGAGAAGGTGACCGAGCAGGCGGTGGGCCACGAAGTGCTCCGCTCGATCACCCCGGGCCAGCAGGTGGTGAAGATCGTCCACGACGCGCTCGTGGACATGCTCGGCCCGGACACGGCCGAGCTCGAGATCGCCGTCACCCCGCCCGCCGTGATCATGCTCGTCGGCCTCCAGGGCTCGGGCAAGACGACCACTACCGCCAAGCTCTCGAAGCTGCTCAAGGGCCAAGGCAAGAAGGTGATGATGGCGTCGCTGGACGTCAATCGTCCGGCCGCGCAGGAGCAGCTCGCGGTACTCGGCACCCAGACCGAGGTGCAGACGCTGCCGATCGTCGCCGGCCAGCAGCCGGTCGAGATCGCCAAGCGCGCGCTCAACGCCGCCAAGCTCCAGGGCTTCGACGTGCTGATGCTCGACACCGCCGGCCGACTCCATGTCGACCAGGCGCTGATGGACGAGATGAAGGCAGTGGCGGACATCGCTACGCCGAACGAGATCCTGCTCGTTGTCGACTCGCTCACCGGCCAGGATGCCGTCAACGTCGCCACCAGCTTCTCCGAGCAGGTGCCGCTCACCGGCGTGATCCTCACCCGCATGGACGGCGATGCCCGTGGCGGCGCGGCGCTGTCGATGCGCGCGGTCACCGGCAAACCGATCAAGTTTGCCGGCATGGGCGAGAAGCTCGATGCGCTCGAGCCCTTCCACCCCAAGCGCGTCGCCGGCCGCATCCTCGGCATGGGCGACGTCGTCAGCCTCGTCGAGAAGGCGGCGCAGGCGATCCAGGAGGAAGATGCCGAGCGCATGGCGGCGCGGCTCGCCAAGGGCCAGTTCGACATGAACGACCTGCGCGGCCAGCTTGCCCAGATGCGCCGCATGGGCGGCCTCGGCGCGCTCGCCGGCATGATGCCGGGCATGAAGAAGGCGCAGGCCGCGGTCGATCAGGTCGGTGGCGACAAGGTGCTGATCCGCATGGACGCGATGATCACTTCGATGACGCCCAAGGAGCGCGCCAAGCCCGATCTGATCAACGCCAAGCGCAAGATCCGCATCGCCAAGGGCTCGGGCACCACGGTGCAGGACGTCAACAAGCTGCTCAAGATGCACCTCGAGATGCAGACCGCGATGAAGCGGCTCAAGAAGATGGGCGGCCTGAAGGGCCTGGTCGGCATGCTCGGCAAGGGCGGTCCCGGCGGCGGCATGGGCGGCATCGGCAACGCGCTGGGCGGCGCCGAGCTGGGCGACATGATGGGCAAGCTGGGCGGCCCCGGCGGCGCCGGCGGGCTCCCCGGCCTTGGCGGCCCGGGCGCGCCGCAGCTCCCGCCCGGTTTCGAGAATTTTTTGAAGAAGAAATAGCCGTCACCCCGGCGGAAGCCGGGGTCTCAGGCGGCAAGAGTACCACGACAACCACGAGATCCCGGTTCGCGCCGGGTGACGAATACGAAGAAGGAAGATTGTAATGGCTATTTCCCTGCGTCTGTCGCGCGGCGGCTCGAAGAAGCGTCCCTACTACCGCATCGTCGTTGCCGACGCCCGTTCGCCCCGCGACGGCAAGTTCATCGAGAAGATCGGCACCTACAACCCGCTCCTCGCCAAGGATGACGCCAAGCGCGTCACCCTCGACAGCGATCGCGCCACCTACTGGCTGGGCGTCGGCGCGCAGCCGACCGACCGCGTTGCCCGCTTCCTCGACGCCGCCGGCCTCAAGGAGCGCACCGCCAAGAACAACCCGAACAAGGGCAAGCCGGGCGAGAAGGCCGTCGAGCGCGCCGAGGAGCGTGCCGAGAAGCTGAAGGCCGCCGAGGAAGCCGCCGCCGAGGCGAAGGCCGCCGAAGCCGCTGCCGCCGCCGCGCCGGCCGCCGAGGAAGCCCCGGCCGAGGGCTCGAACGAGGAAGCCGAGGCCGTGATCGCCGCGGAAGTCGAAGCCGCGACCGAAGAGCCGACCGCGGAAGCCGAGCAGGTCGCCGAAGCGACCGCCGAAGAGACCCCGCCGGCCGAGGCGTAAGCTTTGTCCAGCGATTCTCCCGTCACGCTTGCCGTCGTCATTGGCGCGCACGGCGTGACGGGCGAGGTCCGCCTCAAGGTCTTTGCCGAGGACCTGTCGGTGCACCGCGAGTTCAATGGCGGTGCGCTTACGCTCAAATCGGTGCGCGGTGGGCCGAACGGCACGATCGCGCGCTTCGCCGAGGTGGCCGACCGCAACGCCGCGGAGGCCCTGCGCGGGACCGAACTGCGTGTTCCGCGCGCGGCGCTGCCCCCGCTCGGCGAGGGCGAATATTATCATGTCGACCTGCTGGGCCTCGCTGCCGTCTCCGATGCGGGCGAGGCGCTGGGCAAGGTCGTCGCGATCGACAATTTCGGCGCGGGCGACGTGCTCGAGATCGAGCGCCCGGCCGACGAGAACGGCAAGGCCAAGCGCTTCATGGTGCCGATGACCCCCGCCGCGGTGCCCGAATGGGATGCCGACCGGCTCGTGGTGAGCGCCGCCTTCGTCGAATGACGAAGACCGCCGTCCTTTCCGATATCCACGGCAATCTGCCGGCCCTGATCGCAGTCGTCGCCGATGCCGAGGCGCGGGGCTGCACGCGCTTCCTCAACCTGGGTGACATCCTGTCCGGCCCGCTCTGGCCCGCCGAGACCGCCGCCTGGCTGATGGCGCGCGACTGGCCGAGCATCGCCGGCAATCACGAGCGCCAGGTGCTGACCGATGCGCCCGAGCGGATCAACGCTTCGGATGCCTTCACCCGGGCCGCGCTCGGGCCTGCTGCGCTGGCCTGGATCGCCGGCTTGCCCGCCACGCTGGCGCTGGACGGCATGTTCCTCTGCCATGGCACGCCCATGAGCGACGTGACGCCGCTGACCGACACGCTGGAAGGCGACTGGCTGCGCATCGCCAATGCCGAAGAGCTTGCCGCCCGGCTGGCGGGGCAGGGCGCTCGGCGGATCCTGTGCGGGCACACCCATGTTCCGCGCCTGATCGGACTTCCCGATGGCCGCCGCGTGCTCAATCCGGGGAGCGTCGGCCTCCAGGCCTATGACGACGATCACCCGCGTCCCTATCGCGTCGAGAATGGCGATCCGCTGGCCCGCTATGCGGTGATCGACGACGACAGGATCACGCTCCACGTCGTCGCCTATGACCACCTCGCCGCCGCGCGAAAGGCCGAGGCGGAGGGCCGTCCCGACTGGGCGATCGCGCTCGCCACCGGGCGGATGGGGTAGGCGGGGTTGATCCAGGGCCCGTTCCCCGGCGAAAGCCGGGGCCCAGGGTTTCTCTGCTCCGTAGCTTGTGATCCTGGGCCCCGGCTTCCGCCGGGGAACATCGTACGGGCACCATAGACGCCGGCCCCCTCCACGGCATAGGATCGCCCCCGCATCGGCTTGAGGGGGCAGGCTATGGGAATCGTCGCGACGAGACGGGACTTGCTGCGGAGCGCCGCGGGGCTGGGACTGGCGGCCACGCTGCCCGCGCTGGCCGGCTGCTCGGATGCGAAGGCGGCCCAGCCGCCCAACATCCTGTTCATCCTCGCCGACGACCTCGGCTATGCCGACCTCAGCTGCTACGGGCGGCGCGACTATGTGACGCCCTATCTCGATACGCTGGCCGCGCAGGGCGTGCGGCTGACCCAGGGCTATGCCAATAGCTGCGTCTGCTCCGCCACGCGCATCGGGCTCGCCACCGGTCGCTATCAGCAACGCCTCGTGGTCGGGCTGGAAGAGCCGATCACCGCGCCCAAGCCCACCGACATGCTGCCCGCCGGCCATCCGACCATCGCCTCGCTGCTCAAGGCGCGCGGCTATCGCACCGCGCTGATCGGCAAATGGCATATCGGCGGCGCCCCCGCGGCGGCGCCGACCAATTACGGCTATGACCATTTCTACGGCTATACCGGCGGCGGCACGAGCTATTACCCGCTGCCCGCCAGCCATCCGATGCCCGACGATCTGATCGCGAACGGCAGCCCGGTCGCCTGGAACGGCTATCTCACCGATGTGCTGGCCGACGAAGCGGTGCGCTGGATCGCCGGCGGCTGGGGGCCGTTCTTCCTCAGCATGCATTTCAACGCCCCGCACGCGCCCTGGACCGCGCCGGGCGACACTGCCGGCGCCCTGCTGTGGAGCGACGCGCTCGATCGCAACCGCGGCAATCTCGATGCCTTTGCCAAGATCGTCGTCAATCTCGACCAGAATATCGGCAAGCTGCTGGCGACGCTCGATGCGCTCAACCTCGCCAACGACACGATCGTGGTGTTCACCAGCGACAATGGCGGCGAGCGCTTCTCGGAGATGTGGCCGTTCACCGGGGTGAAGGGCGAGCTGCTCGAAGGCGGGCTGCGCGTGCCGCTGATCGTCCGCTGGCCGGGCAGGATCGCGCCCGCCACCACCTCGCCCCAGGTGATGGTGTCGATGGATTTCCTGCCGACGCTGCTGGCGGCGGCGGGCGGGGCGCCCGATCCGGCCTATCCCTCGGACGGCGAGAACCTGCTGCCCGTCCTTATCGGTGCCGCGCCGCCGCACGCCCGCAAGCTGTTCTGGCGCCACAAGGCGGGCGACCAGGCGGCGGTGCGCGACGGCGACTGGAAATATCTCCGGCTGGGCGGGAAGGAGCATCTGTTCGATCTCGCCGCCGATGCCCGCGAGCGCGCCGACCGCTCGGCCGACGATCCCGCCCGCTTCGCCCAGCTGCGCGATTCCTGGACCAGCTGGAACGCCGGGATGCTGCCCTATAACGCAGCCAACTTCACCTATGACGTCACCCAGGTCGATGCCGACCGCTATTGAAGGGCTTTGCATGATCCGGTTCGGCACGGCGGTCCTCGCCGCCTTCCTCTGCGGCACCGCGCCCGCGCTCGCCCAGACCAAAGCGGCGGCGCTCGAGCCGCAATTCACCGCGCTCGACCGCCAGTTCGAGGCGTTCCAGCGCGACACGCCGACACCCGGCCTGGTCTATGGCGTGGTCGCCGAAGGTCGCCTCGTCCATGTCCGCGGCTTCGGCGTACAGGACGTGGCGAACAAGCGCCCGGTAACGCCCGATACGCTGTTCCGCATCGCCTCGATGACCAAGGCCTTCACGGCGCTGTCGATCCTGTCGCTGCGCGATGCCGGCAAGCTCTCGCTCGACGACTATGCCGAGAAATACGTGCCCGAGATGCGCGGCTGGAAATATCCGACCAGCGACAGCCCGCGGATCCGCATCCGCGATCTGCTGTCGCACGTCGCCGGCTTCGTCACCGATGATCCCTGGGGCGATCGCCAGACGCCGATGCCCGAGGCGGAGTTCACCCGGCTGCTCCAGGCCGGCGTGCCGTTCAGCCGCGTGCCCGATACCGCGCATGAATATTCCAACTTCGGCTATGCGCTGCTCGGCCACATCGTCGCGAACGTCTCCGGCATGCCCTATCGCGCCTATGTCGAGCGGACGATCCTCAAGCCGCTGGGCATGAATTCGAGCGGCTTCGAAGTCTCCGAATGGCCGATCGAGCGGCGCGCTATCGGTTACCGGTTCGACAAGGGCGGGTGGCAGGAAGAGCCGACTATGGCCAATGGCGCCTTCGGCCCGATGGGCGGGCTGCAGGTCAGCGCCAACGACTATGCCAAATGGATCGCATTTCTGCTCTCCGCCTGGCCGCCGCGCGACGGTCCCGATACCGGCCCGGTGAAGCGGGCCACGGTGCGCGAGCTGGCGCAGGGGCTCAACTTCGTGCGGATGACCCCGCGCTACGGCGCCACCGCCAAGACCGGCTGCATGCAGGGCACTGCCTATGGCAAGGGCCTGCGCGTCTCGCAGGATTGCGAGCTGGGGATGATGCTCCACCATGGCGGCGGCTATCCCGGCTACGGCTCGCACATGCTGCTGGTGCCTGAGGCGGGGGTGGGGATCTTCGTCTTCACCAACCGAACCTATACCGGCGCCGCGGCCACTGCCTGGGACGCGATGTTCGCGCTCGACAAGGCGGGCGCGCTCCATTTCGCCGATACGCCGGTCAGCGCCGACGTCGCCGCCGCGCTCGACACCGCCCGCGCCATCTATGCGGCGGGCGACGTGACGGTCGCCGAAAAGGCACTGGCGATGAACTTCCTGCTCGATCGCTCGGCCGAAGACTGGCGCGGTGACCTCGCCGCGCTCCGCGCCCAGCTCGGCGCCTGCACCGGCAAGGGCGAGCCGCCGCACCCCACCGGCCACCTGTCCAGCGCCTTCCGCTGGCAATGCGACAAGGGCATGCTCGACGGCACCGTGCTGCTCGCGCCGACCACGCCGGTGACGATCCAGGCGCTCAAGTTCACGCCGGTGCCGGCGGCCAAACCTTGACAATTTAAATCCCCTATGTTAGTGGGAATTTAGATGAGCAAGGCCCCCGGTCTGTCTCGAACTCCTACCGACCACCCGGTCTGGACGGCGCTTTCCCGTTACACCATCGGTCCCGAGGACGCGGCGCTCTCCTTTGCCGAGCGGCTGGCGCGCGAGAATGGCTGGAGCCGCGCCACCGCCGATCGGGTGATCGAAGAATATCGCCGCTTCTGCTTCCTCGCGGTGACCGCGGACCACCCGGTCACCCCGTCGGACCAGGTCGACCAGGCCTGGCACCTGCACCTCACCTATACCCGCGATTATTGGGAGCGCTTCTGCCCCCAGGTGCTCGGCCGCCCGCTCCATCACGGCCCCACGGCCGGCGGGCGCGCGGAGGGGCATCGCTACTTCACCCAATATGCCGAGACGCTGCGCAGCTACGAGCACGTCTTCGGCACGCCGCCCGCGGATCTGTGGCCCGACGCGGGGCGGCGCCTGACCCAGGACCACAAGGCGCGTCGCGTGCATCCGCGCGATGCCATCATCGTGCCCCTCGGGGCCGTGCGGATCGCGCTGCTCGTGGCGTTCGCGGCGCTTTCCGCTCTGGCCCTCTGGGCCTTTCTGAGGAGCTAGGATTGTATGTCGCCCTTCGATCTCACCGGCGGGCCGTTTCTCCAACTCTATGGCGTCCTGCTGGTTCTCACCATCATCGCCGGTTTCCTCATTCCGCGCTGGCTCAGGCCCGAGGGCCGCACCCCGCGCCGCATCGACACCGATGACCTGGCCTATCTCGCCGGTGGCGGCACCCGCCTCGCCGAGACGGTCACCGCCCGGCTGCTCGCCGCCAACCAGCTGGCGATGGACGGCAAGAGCCGCTTCACGCCGGGAACGTTCGGCATCGGCACTCCGGCCGAGCGCAGCGTGCTGGCGCTGCCCGGCGGCTCGAGTTGGGGCAAGGTCGCCGCGGCGGTCGGCAAGCATGGCGGCACCGTCCGCGCGCGGCTGGTCGACGGCGATCTGCTGATGTCCGGCGGCGAGGCGCTGCAGATGCGCTTCTTCCAGACGCTGCCCTATCTCCTGCTGCTCGGCTTCGGCACCGCCAAGCTGCTGATCGGCGAGGCGCGGGGCAGGCCGGTGGGCTTCCTGACGGCGCTTCTGGTGGTCACCGCGATCCTCGCGCTGATCCGCTTCGTTGCGCTCGATCGCAGGACCCGGGCGGGCCGGGACGCGCTGGCCGACGCGCGAGAGCGTTCCGAACGGCTCCGCCGCGCCCCGGCGGGCGGGGAGACCGATCTCGGCGTCGCGCTGTTCGGCACTGCGGTGCTGGTCGGCTCCGATTGGGGCGGCTTCCACCAGATGCGCACCGCCAGTTCGGGCAGCGATGGCGGGAGCAGCGGTGACGGCGGGGGAGGCTGCGGCGGCGGCGGCGGAGGTGGTGGCGGCTGCGGCGGCTGCGGCAGCTAAGACAACGATAGCAAAGCTGTTCCCCGGCGAAAGCCGGGGCCCAGTTGCGCCATCTTTCGTGGGGTTCGATAGCCTCACCAAATGCTTCGATACTGGGCCCCGGCTTTCGCCGGGGAACCGAATATCCAAAATGCCGCCCTAGCGCCGGATCGGCTTCTGCTCGGCCAGCAAGTTGCGGATGGTCGTGGCGGCGACGCCGGCCTCGCCCATCGCGTGGCTGATCTGGTCGAGCCCGCGCGCGACGTCCCCGGCGGCGAACAGTCCGGGGACGCTGGTGCGCTGGTGGTCGTCCACCTCCAGGCAGCCCTTCTCGTCCGCCTTCGCGCCCACCTGGATCGCCAGCCCCGATCGGATTTTCGATCCCAGCGCCGGATAGAGCGTGTCGAAGTCCATGCGTCCCTCGGCGGTGTCGAGCGCGATCCGCTCGCCTTCGATCGCATAGCCGCCGCACGGCCCCTCGATCCGGGCGATCCCGGCCTCGTCGAGCGCTGCCGCCTCTTCTTCGGACAGCGCATGCGCCTCGGGCGCGATCAGCGTCACGTCGGCGCTGTAGCCGCGCAGGAACAGCGCCTCGGCCATGCCGTGGCTGCCCGTGCCGATCACGCCGATGCGCCGGTCGGTCACTTCATAACCGTCGCAGATCGGGCAATAGCGGATCAGCCCCCGGGCAAGCGCCGCGTCATGCAGGTCCTTCGGCATATCCGGCCGGTTGTTCACCACACCAGTGGCGAGCAGCACCGTCCGTGCGGCATGTTCGCGCGCGCCCACCCGCACTCCGAATCCCTCCTCCAGCACGCGCAGTCCGGTCACTTCCGCCGCCTCGCGCACCGCGCCATATTTCTCGGCCTGCTCCAGCATCCGCCTCAGCAGTTCCTTGCCCGAAATCCCTTCGGGATAGCCGGCATGGTTGCGCGTGCAGGGGATCAGTGCGGCCCGGCTCGATCCGCAATCGAACATCCGGATACCCAGATGGAACCGCGCCAGATAGATCGCGGCGGTCAGCCCGGCGGGCCCCGCGCCGATGATGATGCAATCGTCCACTTGCCAACCGGCCTCCTTGGGGGGAAAGGCTCCCATGCCTTTCGCCGCAACCGTCCTAACGCTTTACCCGGAAATGTTTCCCGGCCCGCTCGGCATATCGCTTGCCGGGCGCGGGTTGCGCGAGGGGTTGTGGAGCATGGAGGCCGTCCAGATCCGCGACTTCGCCACCGACAAGCACCGCTCGGTCGACGATACGCCGGCCGGGGGCGGGGCCGGAATGGTGATGCGCGCCGATGTCCTCGCTTCCGCGCTCGACAGCGTTGCACCCGGCCGCCCGATCCTTGCCATGACTCCGCGCGGCAAGCCGCTGACCCAGGACCGCGTCCGCCAGCTCGCCGAGGGGGCCGGCGCCGTGGTGATCTGCGGCCGCTTCGAGGGAATGGACGAACGGCTGTTCGAGGCGCGCGAGATCGAGCAGGTCTCGATCGGTGACTATATCCTCTCCGGTGGCGAGATGGCGGCGCTGACGCTTCTCGACGCTTGCATTCGCCTCATTCCCGGAGTAATGGGCGCGCCTTCCAGCGGCATGGACGAGAGCTTCGAAACGGGGCTGCTCGAATATCCGCAATATACCCGACCTGTTGAATGGGAAGGGCGCACGATCCCCGAAGTGCTGCGATCGGGGGATCATGCGAAGATCGAGGCCTGGCGACGCCAGCGTGCCGAGATCGATACACGGTCACGGAGACCGGATCTTTGGGAGCGCCATGAGGGCGCTCGGATCCAGTCTCCCTCTGGCGCGCGGCGACGTAAACAGGACGACAAGAAATGAACCTGATCCAGACGCTCGAAGCCGAGCAGATCGCCAAGTTCAACGAGGCGAAGAAGATTCCGGAATTCCGCCCGGGCGACACCCTCAAGGTCGGCGTGAAGGTCGTCGAAGGCGAGCGCACCCGCGTGCAGAACTACGAAGGCGTGTGCATCGCCCGTGCCAACAAGGGCATGGGCTCGAGCTTCACCGTCCGCAAGATTTCGTTCGGTGAGGGCGTCGAGCGCGTCTTCCCGCTCTATTCGCCGAACATCGACAGCATCGAAGTGGTTCGCCGCGGTGTCGTGCGTCGCGCGAAGCTCTATTATCTGCGTGGCCGCACCGGCAAGTCGGCGCGTATCGCCGAGCGCCGCGACGTGCGCCCGACCGAGGTCGAGGCCGCCGAGTAAGCTTCGGCTTCCACGGAACAGAAAAGGGCGCGGTGGCGATGGTCACCGCGCCCTTTTTCGTGGGGCGGCGGCCTCTCCGTCCGCGCCATCTCCGTCTTCGTCGCATCGTCGTTGAGCCCGGTCGCGCCGGTAGCCGAGCATCCCGCGAAACGGGCGGAGGTGCGATATGGGCTTCGGCAGGAAATGGATCGGCGCGGTTCTGGTCGTCGGCATGACGATCGGCCTTGATGCCGTGGCCCATGCCCAGGGTTGGGTCGATCCCAATATCTGGAACATCGATCAGACCAACGAATATTGGCAACCGCCCGAGCTGGCCCGAAACCTGCGCTGCGCGGCCATGTTCGATGTGGTGACCGACAAATATTTCAAATCGCCCGAGGGCCCGAGTCCGAAATGGCGGGGGCGTATCGGCTATGGCTATGTAGGCTGGGGAGAGGCGCGTCTCACCCCTGAAGACGAGCGCGAGCGCGACGCCTACAATGCCGTGGGCAGGGTTTTCGCCGAGCGCGCCTGGGCCTTGGCCGAGCAGGGCGAGGATGGACCGGTTCGATCCTATGCGGATGCTCGCAATAATGCGGTGGCCAATGGTCAGCGGTTCCTCAAGGCCGGCAAGCTGTGGGACGCGCTGAACAGTCCCTTGGCTCGCTGCATGGAAGAACCCGCTGCTCGTGGCATCGCCGAGCAGCTGCGCGCGCGATTGGCTGCGCCAACCCCGGATAACCGCAAGCCGGCTTCGCCTCGCCTGAAGGCGGAGTGGATGCCATCGCCGATGTTCGGCTATCTCTATCAGGCGAACAGCTATCGCTATCTCGTTTGCAGTGCCCTGGCGCACGCGATCGGTGAACTGCGGTTTGGCCATATCCCCATTCCCGAAGACGGGCCGCTGACCGCGAACTGGGACAAGGCAAGCGGTATCCCCGGCCTGTCTCCCGCTGATGCCGCGCTTCGGCGTCTCTACGCCAAGGCTTCCTTCGATACGTTCGACGCGGGCAAGGTCTTCGTGAGGTCGAAAGCGTATAAGGAAACCGCCAGCTATCGCGTCAGCCACACCATAGCGCGGGGGGAATTGCTGGAAAAGTTGCCAGACCAGGCGCTGCTCGAAGAAGCGATGAAAGAGCCCAACCTGCGCTGCGCCGAACTCCCGAGCATGGCGCCGATATTCGGGGGAGGCGTTCGCGCTGCCGCCGGTGGTGGTACGGCCGGGACAAGCGGCGCGGGCGCGATCGCAGCCGATGACGTAATTCCCGTCTCCGAAATCCCCGGCTGGCCCGGGCGCGATGCGGGCTATATGCGCCGCGCTGCCTCGTTCCGGCCGCTGTTCTGCGGCGCGCTGCTCTACCGGATATACAACAACAACGCGTCCGAGCGCGCCTGGTTCGCGCCGCCTTCGGATGTGCAGGCGGCATGGCCGGGGCAATTCCGGACGCCGGCAGACCCCTATGATCCAAGCGAGCAGGGCGAGCGCGACGCAGTGAAGCGCGCGGTCTATGCGCTCTATTTGTCGGCGCAGATCGACGGCACTGCGCGGAAGACCGCGAACAATCCCAGGAGCGTCTTCGCCGAGAATTTCGAGGATCTGCACATCGGTGCCATCGGCCTGGTCAGCGAGCGCCATGCCGTGATGTCGTTCAACGAGCCTTCGGTGCGATGCGGCGAACTTCCCGAAATCCAGCCGGTGCTCCAGGCCGTGCTCCGGCGGCTGGCGCGGCTGGACAAGGGGGAGCTTCGTCTGCGCTGAGCCGGCGCGATCAGAGCCGGCGCGCGAATACGTGCGACAGCTCCTTGAAGCCGTGCCGCTCGAAGAAGCCGTGCGCGCGCAGATTGTCCTTGCCGCTTTCGAGGAAGATCCACGCCATGCCGCGGCGGCGCGCCTCGCATTCGATCGCGGCGAGCATGTGTGCGCCCAGTCCGGTCGAGCGCTGCCCCGGCGCGACCGAGAGATCGGCCAGCGTCGCGAAGCGCACGCGCCGGGTCACTGTCCATTCCACGATCGCCGCGCCGGCGATCTCGCCGTCCGCCGCACGCGCGACGAGCAGCCCGGTCTCCTCGCCGATATCGCGCATGTCCTCGCGGAAGCGCGCCTCGAGCTCGGGATGCCAGTGCAGGCCGTCGTCGCTCAGCCCGCACTGGATCTCGCCATGGCTTATGTAGCGGGGGTCGTCGCCGATGGTCCGGGCGAAGAAGCGGGCGACCGCTTCGGCGGTGGCGGGGTCATCAGCCCAATCGAGATCAGCCAATGGCCGATCGGCCCCTTCAGCGGCGGGGGTGCGATCGCCCGCTTTTCCGTCTTGTCCAGCCAACCGGCAATCTCCCTGCACTGCATCTGCGCGGCGACGGCAGCATAGAACTCGGCCTTGCGCGCTGCATCGAGGACGGCTTCGGCATCGTCGCCGGCCGGCGCTTCCTCGCCATGCCGGGCGAAGATCGCGGTGCCAAGATCGAAAATGTCGCGGACATCGTCGGTATAGTTGGAACGCAGATCGTACCACATCTCGCGGAAATACCAGTCGTCGAGCGTGTCGTAGAACCACGCCACCCAGCTTGCGAAGACCTGGTGCTCGATGATCGACTGGCGGCGGAAGCGCGCGCACACCTCGAACAGGTTGAGCGTCTGGAAATAGAGGTTGTAGGCGATCTTGGCATTCGATCGGCCGCCCAGCCGCTTGCGGGCAGAAGGCGCGGCATAGACGGTGCGATAGGGCTTGAGTTCCGCGTCCTTCTCCGCCTCGTATTTGAACACTTCGCTCGATGCCATTTCGAGGCTGAGATAGGCGGTGGATTTCTCCACCCGCAGCCCGTCCTCGCGCGCGCGGCGGCTGAACCAATAGGCGGCGAGGAAGGCCAGCAGCGCAACCGCCGCGGAGATGATCGCGATCAGGTCGGTCATCGTCACGGCCTGCAGCGCAAAGCCATGACCCCATCGGTTGATGGTGAAGCGCAGCGTCGAGATTACCGCGATCAGCGCCACGCCCGCGAAAAGCAGCCGCACCAGCGTGTTAAGCAAGCGCGCTACCAGCCTGTCCTGCATGTTCTTTCCCCCTTCGGGGCGGGAACATGCAGGGGAAAGGAGGCTATCGCAATTGTCGTATCATTCGGCGGCCTGCATCAGGTCGCGCAGCTTCCTGGTGGTATCATGGCCCTTGAGCACCGAGGTGTAGCATTCGCGGACCACGCCCAGCGCGCCGGTGGACATGCGCTCATCGTTCAGCACGCGGTCGAACTCTTCCTTCAGATAATCCTCGCCGCGCTCGATCTCGCTCAGGATGGCACCGTCGCCGCCGCCGAGCACGCGGCGCAGGTCCTCCACCCGGCGGTGGATCGTCGCGGCGGTCGAGCCATATTCGGCCGGGGTGCCGCCCAGCTCGCGGCTCTTCTGCGACAGCGCCTCGACCACGCGGCGTCGCTCCTCGGCCATGTCGGCGAAGAATTGCTGGAAGCGGCCGGCATCGGCGTGCTTCGCCGAATGCTCATAGCCGCGCGCGCTGTCGATCGTGGTGACGATCAGGTCATCGAGCTTCGACACGTCATGATTGGTGGACACGCGGGTTCTCCTTGCAGCTTTCTTGCAGGGAAGAACCCGGCGCACCGATCCGGGTTGCCGAAAATTGATGGTTAGCCAGGTGTTTAGGCGTAGCTGGCGATCTCGAACTCGGTGCCGGCCAGCGCTTCACCCTGGTGTCGCAAGATCGCGCCAGGGCTGGACCAAGGTCGAGACTCTCGGGGGACGGAACCCATTGGCCGCCGCCTTTCCTACACACGTTGAACCTGCCATAGCCTCAGGGAACACAGTAGGAACAAGAGCGCCTGTTTTTATGTCCGATAAGCGCGAACTTAGTGAAATTTCACCCCTGCACAGGGGCTTTACCGCACGCCCGTCCGCCGCAATAACGCCGGTCCAAGGAGATCGGAATCCATGCGGAAATACTTGGTTGGGCTTGCAATGCTGGGAGCGCCGCTGATGGCAAAGGATGCGGTGGCGCAGACGAAGGACCTCACGCTCGAGCGCGTTTTCGCCAGCCCCGATCTGAACGGCCCGCAGCCGCGCGCCGCCAAGCTCTCGCCCGACGGCAAGTTCCTCACGCTGCTGCGCAACCGCGCCGACGAGAAGGAGCGGTTCGACCTCTGGGCGATGGACACGCGCACCGGCGAATGGCGGATGCTGGTCGATTCGAAGAAGTTCGGCACCGGCGCGGAGATGTCGGAGGCCGAGAAGATGCAGCGCGAGCGCGCCCGCATCGCCGGCACCAAGGGCATCGTCGCCTATGACTGGGCGCCCGACGGCAAGTCGGTGCTCGTGCCGCTCGATGGCGAGCTCTACCGCGCCGGGCTCGATGGCAGCGTGGTGAAGCTGCCCGCCAAGGCCGGCCCCAAGCTCAATGCCGAGATCAGTCCCGCCGGCGGCTATGTCTCCTATGTGCAGGACCAGAACCTGGTGGTGATGGGTCTGGCGAACGGCAATCCGAAGCCGATCACCGATGACGGCGAAGGCACCGTCCATTGGGGCGAGGCCGAGTTCGTCGCGCAGGAGGAAATGGCGCGGTTCAAGGGCTATTGGTGGGCGCCCAACGACCGCTATGTCGCCGTCGAGCGCTTCGACGAGGCGCCGGTGGGCGTGGTCACCCGCGCCGCGATCGGCGCCGAGGGCACCCAGCTCTTCCAGCAGCGCTATCCCAAGGCCGGCACGCCCAACGCCAGTGTCGAGCTCTACGTCATGGACCCGAATGGGGACCACAAGGTCGGCGTCGAACTGGGCGCCGACAAGGACATCTATCTCGCCCGGGTCGATTGGTCGAAGGACGGCAAGACGCTCTACGTCCAGCGCGAGAACCGCGATCAGACGGTGCTCGATCTGCTCCAGGTCGATCCGGCCACGGGCAAGTCGGTCGTACTGTTCAGCGAGAAGGCGCGCGCCAAGAGCTGGGTCAACCTGTCGACCGCGCTGACCCCGCTCGGCGACGGCAGTCTGCTCTGGTGGTCCGAACGCGACGGCCACGGCCACCTCTATCACTTCGCCAAGGGCAAGTTCACCCAGGTCACCAAGGGCGACTGGGAAGTGACGCCCGACGTCGTCGGCGTCGACGAGGCCAAGGGCCGCGTCTTCTTCCTCGGCAACAAGGACGGCGTGCTCGAACGCCACCTCTACTCGGTCGACTACCGGAAGGGCGGGGCCGTCACGCGCCTGACCGAGGCCGGCTGGTGGAACGAGGCGACGATGGATCCCTCGGGCACCCGCGCGATCGTCAAGCGCTCGAACACCGGCCAGCCCGCCCAGACCTATCTGGCGGACGCCAGCGGCAAGCGCATCGCCTGGGTGAACGAGAACGCGGTCACCGCGGCGGATCATCCCTATAGCGCCTATCTCGCGGCGCATCGCGAGCGGACCTTCGGCACGGTCAAGGCGGCCGACGGCTCGACACTGCACTGGGAGATGATCACGCCCAAGCTGGAGCCCGGGAAGAAATACCCGGTGTTCTTCCAGCATTATGGCGGCCCGCACGTGCAGACGGTCAGCAAGGCGTGGGGCGGCGCGCTCCAGCAATATCTCGTCTCGCGCGGCTATATCTGGTTCCAGATCGACAATCGCGGCTCGGCCAATCGCGGCGTCGATTTCGAGAGCCAGATCTGGCACGCGATGGGCTCGGTCGAGGTCGAGGACCAGGTCGCCGGCGCGACCTATCTGAAGACCTTGCCTTATGTCGATGCGAACAAGGTCGTCACCTATGGCTGGTCGTACGGCGGCTACATGACCCTGAAGCTGCTCGAAAAGGCGCCGGGCGTGTTCGCCGCGGGCGTCGCCGGCGCGCCGGTGACCAAGTGGGAGCTGTACGACACCCATTATACCGAGCGCTACATGGGCGACCCGACCAAGGTGCCCGAGGCGTATGCGGCGTCGGACAATATCGGCGAGGCGGCGAAGATCGCCGATCCGATGCTGCTGATCCACGGCATGGCCGACGATAATGTGGTGTTCGAGAACAGCACCGCGCTGGCTGCGACGCTGCAAAAGGCCGAAGTGCCGTTCGAGATGATGTTCTACCCCGGCCACACCCACCGCGTCGGCGGCCCGGGGATCAGCGTCCATCTATGGAACACGATCCTCGACTTCCTCGATCGCAAGACGGGCGCGAAGTAACCCGGCGTATCTGCGACTCGACGCAGATGTCTTGCTGACCTATCGTCCCCTCGCTTCGGCAGGGGGACGATGGATGACAAGTGAAACGGGGGCGGCGTTCGCGCCGGTTACGGGCAAGGCGCGGATCGACGTGCTGGACATGCTGCGGGGTCTGGCGATCCTCGGCATCTTCTTCATGAACATCCCCTTCATGGGCGCGCAGACGTCCAAGCTGTTCCTCGATCCGCGGCTGATCGGCTGGGGGCCGCTGGACCAGGCGAGCTGGTGGGGCATCCAGGTGGTGCTGGAAGGCACGCAGCGCGGCCTGCTCGAGATGCTGTTCGGCGCCGGGCTGATGGTGTTCGCGCGCGCGGCGATGCAGCCGGACGGGCCGGTCGCAGTCGCCGATCTCTATATCCGCCGCAACCTCTGGCTGCTCGCTTTCGGCGTCTTCGACATCTTCGTCCTGCTCTGGGCCGGCGACATCCTCCACGTCTATGCGCTGGCCGCGCTGCTGCTTTTCCCCTTCCGCCGGGTAGCCGCCAAATGGTTGCTCCTGCTCGGCATGTGCTTTGCGCTCTACACTGCGGGCACGGGCGCCTGGCGCTATGTCGAGCGCACCAATCTGGTCGAGCGCGCGCAGGTCGCCGAACGGAAGATCGCCGCGCACCAGCCGGTTACCGCCGCCGAGAAGAAGGCGCTCGAGGAGTGGCGCAAGAAGGTCGAGAAGCTGCGCACCGGCGGCGAGGAGATCAAGGGCATCGCCGCGATGGAAGCCAAGGGGCACAGCGGCAGTTTCCTCGCCTATGCCGGGATGCAGATCGGCTTCTACCTGATGTTCGTCTGGCCCGAACTTCTGCGCACCGTTGCCGAGGCCTTCTGCATGATGCTGGTCGGCATGGCGCTGTGGAAATGGGGCGTGATCCAGGGGCAGCGGAGCGCGCGCTTCTACCTGCTGCTGATGCTCGCCTGCTACCTTCCCGGCATGGCGCTGCGCGTGGTCGCGGGCTTCGAGTTCCTGTCGAATGTGCCCGGGCCGAAGATCCTGTGGATGACGCAGGAGTTCGCCCGCATGGCGGTCTCTGTCGGCCATGTGGCGCTGATCAACCTGGCAGTGAAGGGCGCCGCCGGGCGCGCGATCCTCAACCCGTTCAAGGCGGCGGGGCGGATGGCCTTCTCGCTCTACTTCATGCAGCAGATCCTCGGCATCTACATCCTCTACGCGCCCTGGGGGCCGAACCTGTGGGGCCGGCAGAGCTGGTCGGACATGGCCGGCACGGTGCTGCTCGTCATCGCCGGGCAGGTGGTGTTCGCCAATCTCTGGCTGCGCGTCTTCGCCGCCGGGCCGCTCGAATGGCTCTGGCGCAGCCTCGCCTATGTGCGCTGGCAGCCGTTCCGCAAGCGCCCGGGCCCGGCGGAGCAGCTGCCCGCCGAGCCCGCGCTCGCCTAGCGTCTTCCCACCACGGCGGGCATCGTCCCGTCGGGCCGGCGGCAGACCGCCCGGGTCTCGGTGCCGTCATAATGGCACAGGTCGATCCACGGTTCGCCGCCGGTGGCTCGGTTGCGGCCATAGTCCATCATGCAGCGCATGAAGTCGGGGATGAACATCATGTTCTTGTTCTTCCGGGCTTCCTTGATCGGCCCGCAGGTGATCTTGCTGTCATAGGTCGGGGTGTAGTTGCGATAGCCGTCGGCGCTGACGAACCAGATCGCGCCGCCCGGCCGGCTGAGCCGCAGCCCGGCGATCGAAGTCACCTCGAGCTGGTTGACCATGATCGCCTCGCCGCGCTGGGCGGCGCGCAGGGCATCGGCCTTCTCGTCGATCTCAGAAGGATAGCCGGGCATCACCACCTGGTCGGGCGGCAGCACGGTGGGTCCGTTCCGGATCACATAGATATCGGCGCCCGGCCCCGGTGCGGGCGCGGGCACGTCGCGGCCCAGCAGCTCGGCGCGCTTGCGGCGGACGATCTCGCGCGCCACGCGCTGCGCGTCCGCGACCGACGCGAGGAATACAGACTGGCGCACGCCGCCGTCATAATAGGTCTTGTACAGCGGCTTCTTGCCCACCCGCACCTGCTGGTAGAAGACCGGCACCGCCGCCGATGCGATCGCCGCGCCCGCCAGGCACTGGGTCGCTTCGCCCAATTCCTTCTTGCTGTCGCCATAGGGCGCGAGCAGTTCCTGCACATCGACATAGCCGAACTCGCCCGAATTGGCCTCGATCATGCCGAGCAGCACCTTGCGCGTCTTGGCGTCGCGCAGCGTCTTGACGATGCACACCCCGGCCTGGCCGGCGGGCGACTTGGGATCATAGATCGCCGGGCAGATGCGCTGCTCGAAGCGGCGCTTGAGCGGCTTCAGGTTCGCCAGCGCGCCGTTGAGCGCGGCGAGCGCCTGGATGCTCTCGCGATCGACGATGTCGCTTTCCTTCTGCGGCGAATAGGAAGTCTCCAGCGCATCGCGGATCGCCTTGCCCTCGGCATCCTGGCGATCGAGCCCTGCGCCGACGAACAGCGATTGCAGCGCCCCGGTGCTCACCCCGGTCACTACCGAGAAATCGGGGAATTGCCGGTTCTCGACCAGCTGGTTCATCAGCCCGACGCCGAACGCGCCCCATTGGCCGCCGCCCGAGAGCAGCAGTACCGGGCGCTCGGGAGAGGGCGGGGCGGCGAGGAAGGCGGGATCGCGCTCCAGCCGCTCGATCTCCGCCGCGGCCAGCCGGTTGGCCAGCTCGCGTTCGGCAGGCGGCAGCGTCTCCAGGTCGAGCGCGCGGATCTGGCGTTCGAGCGGCGTCATCTCGATCGGGTGGATGAAGCTTGCGAAATCGGCGCAGTCCATCTTCAGCGCGCCCCGAAAGGCACAGCTGCCGAGGCTCAGCCCCATCAGCACGATCAGCAAAATCCGGCGCATCGCCCAGGCCCCCTCTGCCTCTGTCCGAGCGAGGGTAACAAAGTTGCGGGAAACCTGTCTTGGACGAAATCGTCCAAAAGCGCAGCAATCGCGCTCGAGAAGCAGCGCTTGCTTGCATGCGGCGCCGCACAAGCGTAGCGCGGCGCCAGTTTCCACCCTGGAGTATGTGATGGGCTACCGTGTCGTCGTCGCAGGCGCCACCGGCAATGTCGGGCGCGAAATGTTGAACATCCTGGCCGAGCGGGAATTCCCGATCGACGATCTGGCCGTGCTGGCCTCGTCGCGCTCGACCGGCGATATTATCGACTTCGGCGAGACTGGTAAAACCTACAAAGTCCAGAACATCGAGCATTTCGACCCGACAGGTTGGGATATCGCGCTGTTCGCGATCGGCTCGGACGGCTCGAAGCAGTACGCGCCGAAGTTCGCCGCGGCGGGCTGCACGGTGATCGACAATGCGTCGCTCTACCGCATGGACCCCGATATCCCGCTGATCGTGCCGGAAGTGAATCCGGAGGCGATCGACGGCTACAAGGTGCGCAACATCATCGCCAACCCCAACTGCTCGACTGCGCAGATGGTGGTGGCGCTGAAGCCGCTCCACGATGCCGCCAAGATCAAGCGCGTCGTCGTCGCCACCTACCAGTCGGTTTCCGGCGCGGGCAAGGCGGGCATGGACGAGCTGTTCGAGCAGTCGCGCAACATCTTCGTCGGCGACCAGGCCGAGCCGAAGAAGTTCACCAAGCAGATCGCCTTCAACGTGATCCCGCACATCGACAGCTTCCTGGAAGACGGCTCGACCAAGGAAGAGTGGAAGATGGTCGTGGAGACCAAGAAGATCCTCGATCCCAAGATCAAGGTCACCGCCACCTGCGTGCGCGTGCCGGTGTTCGTCGGCCATTCGGAGGCGATCAACATCGAGTTCGAGGATGAAATCTCGGCCGAGCAGGCCAAGAAGATCCTGCGCGAGGCGCCCGGTGTGATGCTCGTCGACAAGCATGAGGACGGCGGATACGTCACGCCGATCGAGTGCGTCGGCGAATACGCCACCTTCATCAGCCGCGTCCGCGAGGATTCGACGGTGGAGAACGGCCTGTCGCTCTGGTGTGTCTCGGACAATCTCCGCAAGGGCGCGGCGCTCAACGCGGTGCAGATCGCCGAGCTGCTCGGTCGCCGTCACCTGAAGAAGGCGGCGTAGTCCGATACCGTAAAAGGAAAGGGTGCGGTGGCATCGCGCCACCGCACCCCTTTTTTGTCCGGTTTCCAGGCGCCCCTCCGTCATCCCGGCGAAAGCCGGGATCTCGTGCGGCTCTTGTCCCGCGTCTTTGCCTGAGATCCCGGCTTTCGCCGGGATGACGGCTCTTCGGCTCGGGCTACGCCGTCAGAAGCTCGCCCATGCCTTCGCATCGCCGACCGGCTTGGCCGGTACCGGGCGAGTGTTGGGCAGCGGCGAGAAGCTGCGCGGGCTCGCCGATGCGGCGGCCGGGCGGCGTCCGCCATTATCGATCCTGAAGGTGCTCGCCTGGGTGTCGAGACGGCTCACCTGCTCGCTGAGTGCGCGCGCGGCTGCCGACGTCTCTTCGACCATCGCGGCATTCTGTTGGGTGGCCTGATCCATTGCGCCGATAGCAGTGCTGATCTCGCTGACCGCAGTCGACTGGGCGCGGTTGTCCGAAGCGATCGTGCCGAGCAGCTGGTGCACCTCGCCGACCATGCCGACGATGTTCGACAGCGAGCCGTCGACACGCTCCACCGCCCCGCGCGCAGTCTCGACTTCCGCCTGGGTGACGGTGAGCTGGTCGCGGGCGCGCTTGGCCTCTTCCTCGGCACGCATCGCCAGCGCGGAGACGAGGTCGGCGACCACCGCGAAGCCACGGCCTGCTTCGCCGGCGCGGCCGGCTTCCACTGCGGCGTTCATCGCGAGAACGCGGGTCTGGAAGGCGATCTTGTCGACGCCCTCGATGACCGAGTCGATGCCCTTGGCGCTTTCGCTCACGCGGCCCATCGCCTGCACGGCTTCGTCCGCCGTCGAGCGGCCCGAGCTGACCACCGCGATCGCCGCATCGGCACGCGTGACGGTCTGGCTGGCGGCATCTGCCGTCGCACGCAGGCGCTGGTTCATCTGAGTGACGGCTGCCGAGGTCTCTTCCAGGCTTGCGGCGTTGCCTTCGGTGCGGCGTGCGAGATCCTCCGAGGCGGCGGCGATTTCGGCCGAGCCGGTCTGGATCGTGCCGGTGCTGTCCAGCACGGTGCCGATCAGCGAGCGCAGGCTCGAAAGTGCGCCGTTATAGTTGCCGCCCAGCTCGGCATAGGTGTTCGGGAAGTCGCGGCCGACGTCCGCGGTGAGGTCGCCCCCGGCCACGCGCTCCAGCGCTCCGCCGAGCATCGCCATCGCCTTTTCGCGTTCGATATCGTCGGCACGCTGCTTGGCTTCGGCCGCGGCCTTGTCGTTGGCGGCGACGCGGAAGCGCTCGAGCGCGCGGGCCATCTTGCCGATCTCGTCCTCGCTGCGGCGATCGGGCACGGTCACGGCGGTGTCGCCGGCCGAGAGATGCTCCATCGCATTGGTCATCTGGGCGAGCGGGCGGAACATCGCGCGGCAGATCAGGAAGCCGATCGCGGTGACGAGCAGGGTGATCAGCGTCGCGGTAATCGCCATCGACGAGCGAACCGACTGGATTGCGGAGAGCACGTCCGAGCGCGGGATGCCGACATAGAGCACGCCGATCACCTTGCCGCTGGCGTCCTTGATCGGATCATAGGCGGTGAAGAAGGGCTTGCCGAGGATCTCGGCGGTGCCGCGATAGGGCTTGCCCTGGCCGAGCACCGCGTTCTTGGCGGGCCCGGGGGCGAGGGGGGTGCCCACGGCGCGACTGCCATCGGGCTTCAGCACGTTAGTGGTGATGCGCGTGTCGCCGGCGAAGATCGTCGCGGTGCCGCCCACCAGCTGCTTGATTTCATCGACCGGCTTGTCCCAGCCGTTGAGCTTGTGCTCGCCGACATAGAGGTCGGTGCCGTCGGCGCGGAATTCGCCTTCGTCGCGCAGCACCTTCCAGGCGACGCGCATGTTGGTTTCCTGGCGCTCGGCGGCGATACGCTCGGCATCGGCGGTCAGCACCCGGTCGCTCAGCACATAGGTGGCGAGCGCCAGGATCAGCAGGCTGGAGATCGTGATGATCGTCGTCTTGGTGGCAAGGGGCAGGTTGGCAATTCGGTTGCGCATCGGAAATCTCGTTTGGCCACGCCAGGACGGCGCCGGAAAAAGCGGAATTTCCATCATTATAGGCCGATTTACCGCTAATGCGGTCGAGCCGGTGCCTTTAGCTGCTGTGCCGAAGGAATGCCGGTCAGCCCTCGCAGCTGTAATCGGGCGGGTAGATCGAGCTGCCTAGATCCTTGCGCACGCGGCGCGAAAGCGCGAGCGCCTCGCGGTTGCCGAGCTTCTCCGCGGCGCCCAGCAGGTCGGCGAGCGGGCCGGAGCAGCCGCCGGCCTTGTTGAGCATCGCCACCATGCGCGAGGCACGGACGGCGCCGTCCGCGGCGTTCACCCGCGAGGGCGGGAACCAGCCGAGCTCCAGGGCCGGGTGGCCCGGATCGTCATTGCCATAAACCTTCTTGTCGGTGGGATCGATCACCTTGGTGCCGAGCAGGATCACGCCGGCCGCCGCGGCGACGGTGCCGACGCGCGAGGGGCTGGTGGTCAGCCGCTCGGGATCGGGCATCGCAAAATAGCTGAGCAGCATCGCGGCGAGCGCGCGGGCGCTCTGCTTGTCTTCGACCAGCGCCAGCGCGTCGGGATCGACTTCGATGCGATCGGCCCGAGCCCGGGCAAAGACGCCGCGCTCGCCGTCCGGAATGGTGGCGACGGTGAATTCCGCGCTGGCCGGGGTCAGTTCGTGCAGCGCCACGTCGAGCTGCTCGATGGGGGCGGGGCGAGGCGGGGCCGCGGCGCCCAGCACGAGCGCGGCAGAAACCATGGCGAGCAACTTGAACCGCATCTTCATCCCCTCTTTCCTTGCCCCGATCCTATCCTGAATCGATGCACCGGGCGAGATGGCGCGACGATGGACGATCCGCATGCGACTGGAGCGCTCTTTACCGGGAATTGACTGATCCACGTTAAATGATGCCCCTTCTTTCGGGTGGGTCGCGTCGTGGTCGAAAACAGCAATGCCGATTTGGCGCCGGTGCGCGGCAATGCGCGCATCGATGTGCTCGACATGCTGCGCGGGATCGCGATCCTCGGCATCTTCTACATCAACGTGCCCTATATGGCGGCGAGCGTCTGGACCTTCTCGGCCGATGTCCGCCTGATCGGCTGGACGGTGCCGGACCAGGCTGCCTGGACGGCGATCAACCTGTTCTTCGCCGGCACCCAGCGCTGCCTGCTCGAATTCCTGTTCGGCGCCGGGATGATGGTGCTGGTGCGCAAGGCGATGGTGCCGGACGGGCCGGTGGCGGTCGCCGATCTCTATTATCGCCGCAATCTCTGGCTGCTCGCCTTTGGACTGTTCGACGTGTTCGTGCTGCTCTGGCCGGGCGACATCCTCCACATCTATGCGCTGGCGGCGCTGTTCCTCTTCCCGTTCCGCCTGCTGGGCCCGAAGACCCTGGTGGCGCTCGGGCTGGGCTGGGCGGTGCTCACCGGCATCGGCATCCCCGAATATGGCGCCCGCGAATATGCCGCGCGCACCGAGCTGGTGCAGCGGGTCGAGGCCGGCGAGCCTGCCGCGGTAGCGGAGTGGCGCAAGCTCGCTACGCACAAGCCCGATGCCGTGCTGGTCGCGCGCGAGCACCAGGCGCATCAGGGCGGCTGGCTGCCCTATGCCAAGGAAGCCTGGAGCTATTGGAGCTACCTCGCCAGCCTGTGGCTGGTCTGGGACGTGCTCGAGGCCTTCTGCACGATGCTGATCGGTGTCGCGCTGTGGAAATGGGGCGTGATCCAGGGGCAGCGGAGCACACGCTTTTATGCCTGGCTGCTGCTCGCCGGCTACGGCTTCGGGCTCACCGCTCGGGCGGTCGGCCTGTCGGAGACGCTCGGTTTCCTGCCCGGCCCGCGCAGCCTGTGGGTCACCGGCGAGTTCGCGCGGATCGCGATCGGACTGGGGCATCTGGCGGCGGTGAACCTCGCGGTGAAGAGCCGCGCCGGCGCCGCTCTGCTCGGCGTGTTCAAGGCGCCGGGCCGCATGGCCTTCTCGCTCTATTTCCTCCAGCAGATCGCGGGGATGTACATTCTGTTCGCGCCCTGGGGCTTCAACCTGTGGGGGCGGTTCGGCTGGGCCCAGATGGCGGCGATCTCGACGATCGGGATTGTCGTGCTGGTGGTCCTCGCCAATATCTGGATGCGCTACTTCGTCAGCGGCCCGTTAGAATGGGCGTGGCGCAGCCTTGCCTATGTCAAGCTGCAGCCGTTCCGGCGGGGCGAGGCGGGCAGGGGAATGAAGGTCCGTCCGGTCGGCCCAGCGCCCTTGCCTAATTAAGGGGTGCGCTGGCCCATGTCCTTTGGGGAGGTGGCATCCGCGATCGCCTCCGATGTCTGGGACGGAGTCTGGAACTGTTCAAGTCGCGCGAAATAAGCATCTTCGCCCAGACTGCTTCGACTATAATAGCTGTGCGCATCGCTGAGCGACTGTGCTGCCATAGCCTGCGCATTCGCATCATTGGGGCGCTCTCGGGCATATTCGCGCATGTGCTCGGCCACGCTGAAGCGTATTTCACCTTGCTCGGCGACACGCCTTTGATTTTCTGCCTTATATTCGGCGATGCGGTCTTGATATGCCTTTTCGCCAAGGTTGTTTGTCAGATAGTATCCGCGTAGATTGTCCAACGCATCCTGCAACGCTTCCTGCTTGTCCTGCCTCTCCGGATGCATCACCGTCTCATATCGCAGGTCGTCCAAATCCTCGAGGAGACGGTTTCCTTCGTCCGAAGCGATTTTTGACGAGGACAATCCCGACTTGGCGAGTTTATCTTCCAGCGATTTTTGGCCCAGCCCGGCTGCGTCGTAATAATCCTGTGTCTCGTTGAGGTGTTCTATCAGATAGTTTCTGAGAACCTTATTGTCCGGATCTCTTTCTATGGAGGCCAGGGTTTCCGTGAGGGATCTTACGCGGTTATCAGCAACTTCGTTGATGTAGTCTTCTGAATCTTCGGCGAATTTTTCCATTCTCTCCTGGAAAGCCTCTTCGCCGAGGCCCGACTTGATGTAATAGTCCTCTACTGGGTAGAGCGCATCTTCCAGCGCGGCCTGCTTCGGCATGCTGGCGGGATCGCTGATTAGATCGGACCATTGGTGCCAGATGGCCTGGAGGCGACGCTCACCTTCCTCTAGGGCCAGTGCCTTTGAGGTTTCCATGAATTGAGCCAGGCGCTTCTCATATTCGTCCGGTCCCAGGCCCGTGCCGATGTAATAATCGTTGGCCTCGCGTAGCGCGGCCTTGACCGCCTCGCGCTTTGCTTCATTTGCCGGGTCCTGCACCAATGCTTCTCGCAGGCGCTCTGCCTTTGCGAAGCGCCGTTCCGCATCGGCGCGGATCATCGCATCACTCTTTTCGGCCCCAGCGCCACCCTGCACGTTGATGACCTTCGCGCCTGCGCTTCGCCGTTCGCCCGTATTCGTCTTGGTCGTCTTGCTCGCGCAGTCGGTACCCGGCGTGCTCGCGGTAACATGGTTCATCAGCGCGGTGTTGTCCTGTCCCCGCCGCACCGCGTCCTTGATCCCCTGCGCGTTGCCGGCCGAAAGCGCTGCCAGATACTGCTGGATGAACACCTCGCCCTGCGCCATGCCGCTATCGTTGTTCACCGCCCCCGGCATGCACTTCATGTCGATGTCCGGCGCGGTGCCCAGGCTGGCGCGCTGGGCCTCCAGCACGGTGATATAGGCCTGGCCCTGCTCGGAGTTGGGGTCGACACCCATCTTGGCGACGATGTCCGCGGGCGATCCCGGCTCCGAAAGCCCGCGGATCTGCTTGGCATCCAGTTGTCCGCGCACGCCCTTGTCGAGCGTTTCCGCCGCCTCGCGCCGGTTCTTCGCTACGTCCTTCGCTGCCTGGTCGCCGACCTGCGACAGGGTCTGCGCGGATGCCGCGGTCATGGTCAGGGCGCTCAGCGCGGTTCCCAGCAGGAGCAGGCGAAGCATCGATCGCATTCCTTTCCGTCGAACCCGGCCAGATACCGGGCGGAAAGGGGCGAAGGGCAGCATGGGGCTGCGAAGGGCGCCCGATCCGCGACGAAGCTGGACATATCCCGCACGAGGCGGGGCTCAGTGCCCCGCCGCCGACGGATCGTTCTTCATCGGCGCGCCCGGCTTCTGCAGCAGCACCACCAGCGGCACGCTGACCGCGGTCACGATCGCCATCAGCCAGAAGTCGTTGAGATAGGCGATCATCGCCGCCTGCCGGTTCACTTCCGCATCGATCAGCCCGGTGACCAGCGCGCCCTGCTGGCCCAGGCCCGGGATGATCGAGGCGATGCCGTTCATCGTCGTCGCGGTGACGTGCTCGCCCAGATACTGGTGGCTGCGCTGGATGTTCTGCGCCAGGATCGCGCTGACCGCGGAGATGCCCACCGATGCGCCGATGTTGCGGGTCAGGTTGAGCAGGCTCGAGCCTTCGGTGCGGAAATGCGGGGGCAGGCCGGCAAAGGCCAGGCCGTTCAGCGGCATGAACACCAGGCCCAGGCCCAGGCCCTGGATGAAGCCCGAGATGATGAAGGGCGTGCTGCCCATCTCGATCGTCCAGCCCGACATTTCCCACAGCGATACTGCGGCGATTGCCAGGCCGATTCCCACCGACCAGCGCGGATCGAGCCAGCCGCGCTGGATCAGCTGCGCGCCGACGAACATGGTCAGCACCACGCCCACGCCGCGCGGCATCAGCAGCAGGCCGGTGTCGAACACCGAATAGCCGTAGATGTTCTGCAGCATCGGCGGCAGCAGCGCCATCGTCGCCATCATCACCAGGCCGATCACCATCATGAAGAAGATGCCGGTGACGAGGTTGCGATGCTTCCACAGCTCGCGCTCGAACATCGGGTTCTTGCCGGTGAACAGATGGACGACGAACATCCACAGCGCGATCACCGAGAACAGCATTTCGATCCAGATCTCGGTCGAGGAGAACCAGTCCTGATCCTGGCCGCGGTCGAGCATCAGCTGGAGCGAGCCGATGCCGATGGCGAGCAGGGTGAAGCCGAACACGTCGAACTGGCGCTTGCGGATCGGGCGTGAGGGGAGGAGCCACCACAGGATCGCGAAGCAGATCACGCCCACCGGCAGGTTGACGTAGAACACCCAGCGCCAGTCGAAATTGTCGGTCAGATAGCCGCCGATCAGCGGGCCCATGATCGGGCCGACCATGATGCCCATGCCCCAGATCGACATCGCCTTGCCCTGGTCCTTGGGCGCGTTGATGTCGAGCATCACCGTCTGGCTGAGCGGGTTGAGGAACGCCGCCGAGACGCCCTGGAGCAGCCGGAACAGCACCATCTCCTCGAGCGTCTGCGCCGCGCCGCACAGCGCGGAGGCGACGATGAAGCCGACGGTGGAGATCAGGAACAGGTTGCGCGAGCCGATCCGGTCCGAAAGCCAGCCGGTGATAGGGATCGCGATCGCCGAGGCGACGATGTAGCTCGTCAGCACCCAGTTGATCGTGTCGCGCGTGGCGCCGAGCGACGCCTGCATGTGCGGGATCGCGACGTTGGCGATCGTCGTGTCGAGGATCTGCATGATCGTCGCCATCATGACGCCGAGGGTCAGCAGGCCCTTGTACTTTACCGGGAGAGCGGCGCCGCCAGCTTGCGGGCGGGGAGGCGTAGAGGGGGACGCCTCACCCGCCCTGGTGGCGCGGCCGGGGGCTGCCGTCGCCATTTCAGTTGCAGGCTCCCTTGAACACGACCTTCACGTCGGCCGAGAGGCCGGCGATCAGCGCGCGGGGGCTCTTGTCGTCGATCGCGATGCGCACCGGCACGCGCTGGGTGACCTTCACCCAGTTGCCGTTGGCGTTCTGCGCGGGGAGCACCGAGAATTCCGAGCCGGTGCCGGCACCGAGCGACTCGACATGGCCTTTCAGCTCCAGGCCCGGATAGGCATCGAAGCTGACGATCGCGCACTGGCCGACCCGCATCTTGTTGAGATCGGTCTCCTTGAAGTTCGCGTCGATCCAGGCCGGCTTGCTGGAGACGATCGTCACGGCGGCAAGGCCGGTGATCATCTGCTGGCCCACCTGCAGGCTCTTGGTCTGGCTGACGATGCCGTCGACCGGGGCGACCACGGTGGTGCGCTGTAGGTCGAGCAGCGCCTTGCTCAGCTGCACGCGGGCCGCGGCGATCTGCGGGTTCTCGCCCGGCACGGCGGCGCCGGTGGCGATCTTGGCGCGCGCCTCGTTGGCGCTGGCCTGCGCGTTCTGCAACTGGGCGCGGGCCTGTTCGAGCGCGTGCTGGGCGGACTGGAAGTTCGCGCGGGTGGTGAAGCCCTGCTTCATCAGCGCGTTCTGGCGGTCGTAATTCTCCTGGGCGTTCTGGATCGCGTCCTGCGCCGCCTGGATGTCGGCGCCCTTGCCCTGGAAGCTCACCTGGTCGGTATTGAGCTGCACCTGCGCCGCGGCGATCGCGGCCTGTGCCTGGGCGACGGCGATCTTGTAGGGCTCCGGATCGATGCGGAAGAGCAGGTCGCCGGCCTTGACCGCCTGGTTCTCCTTCACGCCCACCTCGACGATGCGGCCGCCGACATCGGTCGAGACCGAGCTCTTGTCCTGCTGGACATAGGCATTGTCGGTCGAGACGCTGTTGCCGCCCGTCAGGTAGAAATAGCCGACGATCGCCAGCAGCAGCGCGGGCACGCCGAACATCAGCAGCGGGCGCAGCAGGTTGCGCTTCGGCTTGGCCGGAGCCTCGGGCGCCTCGGGCACGGTGGTGCCTTCGGTCGGGATGGTGATCTTGGTCTCTTCGGACGTTTCGATCTTGGGATCTGCGTCAGCCATGTGCGGCCTCTTTGCCCTCTTGAACGTTGGTCAGGTTGTTGCGGAGCGCCTGGAGCGCATCCATCAGTGCGTCACGCTGTTCGGAGTTTAACCCCTGGAGCGCTTCTTCGATCAATTCCGCGGCCAGCTCCTGCAGCTCTTCGAGCACCGGGCTGGCCTTGTCGGTCAGGTGGATCCGCCAGGCGCGGCGATCGGCGGGATCGCGTCGGCGCTCGACGAAGCCGGCTTCCTCCATCCGGTCGATCATCCGGCAGGCGGTGATCGGCTCGACTTCGAGATGCTCCGCCAGCTGGCCCTGGTTGAGGCCGGGGTGGCGGTAGAGGATCTTGAGCACCCGCCACTGCGCCACACTCGCGCCGCTGGTACGCGCGCGCTCGTCGAAACGGCGGCGCAACAGGCGCGAGGTATCGCTGAGAAGAAAGCCCAGACTCTCGGTCATGCGGCGCACATAATAAGCACGCTTATAGATTTCAATCGGCAACCTGATTGTTTTTTGCGATGCAGCAATTGCAGGAGTTGGAACCATGGCGGAGGAAATGCGTGGCGGCTGTCAGTGCGGGCGGGTGCGCTACACGGCGACGGTGCACGATGACGAAGCCTATCTCTGTCATTGCCGGATGTGCCAGCGCGCCACCGGCGGCGTCTCGATCGCGTTCAAGAACGTGAAGAAGGCCGATGTCCGCTGGGAACGCGAGCCCGAGCGCTATGCCTCCTCGCCGATCGCGCGGCGCGGCTTCTGCTACCAGTGCGGCACGCCGCTCACCTTCGAATTCCCCGACAGCGAGAATATGGACCTGACGGTGGGCAGCTTCGATGCCCCCGATCGCTTCCGTCCAGTCCATCATTTCGGGGTGGAGAGCATGCACGAACAGTGGCTCGACACCACCGGGCTCACGCGATACCGAACCGACGAGAACCCGAACGTCGTCAAACGCTGGATGGACAAAGTTGGCAAGCTTCCCGACTGAAACGCACCGCTTCCAAAGCTTCGACGGCGTCGAGCTGGCCTGGACCGAGATGGGGCCGGGGAACGAGGGCGCGCGCCCCGTGGTGCTGATCCACGGCTATTTCTCCACCGCCGAGGTCAACTGGATCAAATATGGCCACGCCGCCAAGCTGGCGACGAAGGGCCTGCGAGTCATCATGCCCGACCTGCGTGGGCATGGGCAGAGCGCCAAGCCGCACGATCCCGCATCCTATCCGCGCGATGTGCTGATGCAGGACGGGCTCGCGCTGATCGCCCATCTCGGCCTCGCCGATTATGATCTGGGCGGCTATTCGCTCGGCGCGCGCACGATCGTGCGGATGCTCGCCAACGGCGCTGCGCCGCGCCGCGTGGTGCTCGCCGGCATGGGGCTCGACGGGCTCACCCATACGCAGGGCCGCGGCCGCTATTTCCACCGCGTGCTCACCAATCTCGGCAGTTTCGAGCGCGGTACGCCCGAATGGCTGACCGAGGCGTTCCTCAAGACCACCAAGGGCGATCCCGAGGCGCTGCTCCGCATCCTCGACACCTTCGTCGACACCCCGCGCGACGCGATCGCCGCGATCGCGCAGCCGACTTTGGTCGTTTCCGGAGTCGAGGATTTCGACAATGGCCAGGCGCACGAGGTGGCGGACCTGATCCCGAACGGGACCTATCGCGAGATTCCCGGCAACCATATGAGCGCGGTGACGCGTCCGGAGCTGGGCGACGCCATCGCCGATTTCCTGGCGGCTTGACCGGCTGGCGGGGCGCGCGCATCGTTCCGCCATCCAGAAAGTCCCAGGGGAAATCTTCACATGATCCGCACCGGCATTTCGATGCTCGCGCTGGCCTCGCTGCTCGCCTCGGCGCCGCTCGGCGCACGCGACCGCGACGGCGATACCAGCCAGTCCGCAACTCCCACCGCTGCCGAGGCCAAGGCGTTCGTCGCCGATGCCGAGGCGAAGCTGTTCGCCCAGGGGGTGATCGCTGCCCGCGCCGATTGGGTGTACAACACCTTCATCACCCAGGACACCGAAGCGATGACCGCGCGCGAGGGCGCGACGCTCACCAAGCTTCAGGTCGATCTTGCGCTTGGCGCCGCCAAGTTCGCCAATGTCCAGGGCCTCGACTACGACACCAGCCGCAAGCTCGGCATGCTGCGCAACAAGATCGTGCTGCCCGCTCCGGTGCGCGCGGGCGCGGCCGACGAGCTTGCCGGCCTCTCGGCCAAGATCACCGGCATGTACGGCGCCGGCAAGGGCACGCTCGACGGCAAGCCGATCAACGGCAGCGATATCGAAGCGGCGATGGGCGAGGTCCGCGATCCCGCCAAGCTCAAGGAGATGTGGGTCAGCTGGAACGACAATGTCGGCGCGCCGATGCGCCCCGACTATGCCAAGCTGGTCGGCATCGCCAATGAAGGCGCCAAGGGCCTGGGCTATGCCGATGTCGGCGCGATGTGGCGTTCGGGCTACGACATGGATCCGGATGCCTTCGCGGCGATGACCGACAAGGTCTGGAGCGACCTCAAGCCGCTCTACGTTGCGCTCCACACCTATGTGCGCCGCAAGCTCAACGAGAAATATGGCGATGCCGTCCAGGCCAAGACCGGCCCGATCCGCGCCGATCTGCTCGGCAACATGTGGGCGCAGGAATGGGGCAACATCTACGACATCGTGGCACCCGCCGGTGCCGGCAATGTCGGCTATGACGTGGGCGAGCTGCTCAAGGCCAAGGGCTATGACCATCTCAAGATGGTCAAGGCGGGCGAGGGCTTCTACTCGTCGCTCGGCTTCGCGCCGCTGCCTGAGAGCTTCTGGCAGCGCTCGCAGTTCGTGAAGCCCGCCGATCGCGAGGTCGTCTGCCATGCCTCGGCCTGGGACATCGACAATGTCGACGATCTGCGCATCAAGATGTGCATCAAGGTCAATGCCGATGACTTCGTGACCATCCATCACGAGCTCGGCCACAACTATTATCAGCGCGCCTACAACAAGCAGTCCTATCTCTATCTCGATGGCGCGAACGACGGCTTCCACGAAGCGATCGGCGATTTCGTCGCGCTGTCGATCACGCCCGATTACCTCGTCCAGATCGGTCTGCTCGACAAGGGCCAGGTGCCGAGCGCGGACAAGGACACCGGCCTGCTGCTGCGCCAGGCGATGGACAAGGTGGCGTTCCTGCCCTTCGGCCTGCTCGTCGACAAATGGCGCTGGGGCGTATTCTCGGGCCAGATCCCGGCGAACGGCTATCAGGCAGGCTGGGACAAGCTGCGCCTGCAATATCAGGGCATCGTACCGCCGGTGGCGCGCGACGAGAGCAAGTTCGATCCGGGCGCCAAGTTCCACATCCCGGCGACCACGCCCTATACCCGCTACTTCCTGGCACGGGTGCTCCAGTTCCAGTTCTACAAAGCGGCGTGCGACCAGGCCGGCTGGAAGGGGCCGCTCCACCGCTGTTCCTTCTACGGCAACAAGGAAGTGGGCGCGAAGCTCGACAAAATGCTGGCGATGGGCGCCTCCAAGCCCTGGCCGGACGCGCTGCAGGAATTCACCGGCACGCGCGAGATCTCGGGCAAGGCGATGGCCGAATATTTCGCGCCGCTGAAGAATTGGCTCGATCAGCAGAACAAGGGCCAGCCCCAGGGCTGGTGATCCTTGAAGGGGCGGGCCGCAGGCTCGCCCCTATTTCTTTGAATGGAGGGGATTTCCAACATGCTCAGATACGCGCTCGCATTCGCTGTCGTTGCGCTGCCGCAGGCGGCCATGGCCCAGTCCGCCCCGGTCGAAGGGCCGGTGACGGTGGAGATCGTCGCCACCGGCCAGGTCAAGGTGCCCGCCAACCGCTTCCGCTTTTCGGTGACGGTCACCGGCAAGGGCGCGAACGAGAAGGCGGCCGAGGTGGCGCTGGCGGCGAACCGCGCCAAGCTGATCCAGGCGCTGACCGTCCAGGGCATTCGCGAGGGCAAGCCGCTCGAAGGCGCAGGCAACGGCAATTCGCTCGCCAGCCTGTTCTCGGCCTTTGCCGGGCGCGGCAAGACGAGCTTCTCGCTCGATCTGGGCGACGAGAACGAGAAGTCGCAATCGACCGCTAGCGAGACGCTGATGTTCGATGCGCCCACCCGCGCGGGCGCGCTGGCGGCCAAGCCGACGGTCGAGGCCAATGGCGGCAAGATGGCCGACGAGGTCATTGGCCTGCTCGACGATTATGCCGGGCCCACGCGCCGGGCCAAGGCGGACGCCATTGCCAAGGCGCGCGGCGAGGCGGCCGGCTATGCCGAGACGCTGGGCCTGCGCCGCGCCGCGATCGCCCGGATCAGCGAGAAGCAGGACATGGTCGCCGGCTCGATGAGCTTCTTCCTCGAGCTGATCTCGATGTTCGCCCCCAAGCCGGCAGGTGCCTCGGACAGCGTTACCGTCACCGCCAATCTCGCGGTGGAGTTCCAGCTCAGCCGGTAAACGGTGCCGCCATCCTGGCGCTCGTCGGGATGGCGGATCAATCCTGCGGCGGATCGCTGTCCGGGATCATGCTCTCGTCGGCGATCTGCGCGTCCCATTCCGCCGAGCTGTCGGTGCCGTCGGGCTGGTGCGCGTGCGGCGCCTCGGCTTCGGGCTGTTCCTCGGGATCGACCATGGTGCGTCTCCTTATCTGAACGGCGGCTCGTTGAACGCGCGCAGCTTGCGCGAATGCAGCTTGGCGCCTTCGCGGCGCAGCTCCTCGCAGGTCTCGATGCCGATCTTGAGATGCTCGGCGATCGCCCGCTCGTAGAACAGATTGGCCTGGCCCGGCAGCTTGAGCTCGCCGTGCAGCGGCTTGTCCGAGACGCAGAGCAACGTGCCATAGGGAACGCGGAACCGGTATCCCTGCGCCGCCAGCGTCGCGCTTTCCATGTCGATGCCGACCGCACGGCTCAGCGAGAAGCGCAGCGCCGATTGCGAGTAGCGCAGCTCCCAGTTGCGGTCGTCGGTGGTGACGATCGTGCCGGTGCGCAGTCGCTGCTTGAGCTCGTCGCCCGACTGGCCGGAGATGGTGCCGGCGGCGCGGGCGAGTGCGAGCTGGACTTCGGCGATCGCCGGGATCGGGATTTCGGGCGGCAGCACATCGTCCATGATGTGATCGTCGCGCAGATAGGCGTGGGCGAGCACATAGTCGCCGATCCGCTGGCTGGGGCGCAGGCCGCCGCAATGCCCGATCATGATCCACGCCTCGGGACGCAGCACCGCGAGGTGATCGGTGATCGTCTTGGCGTTGGACGGGCCGACGCCGATATTGACCAGCGTTATGCCCGATCCGTCCTCGGCCATCAGGTGATAGGCCGGCATCTGGTGCCGCCGCCACGCCGAGCTGTCGTTGAGCAGCCGGTCGGTATCGTCGCCGGCTTCCACCAGGATGCCGCCCGCGCCGGATACGCTGGTGAAGCGGCTGCCTTCCCCGAGCTGGTCGATCGCCCAGCGGACGAACTCGTCGACATAGCGGTGATAGTTGGTGAACAGGATATATTGCTGGAAATGCTCGACCGGGGTGCCGGTATAGTGGCGCAGCCGCGCCAGCGAGAAATCGGTGCGCAGCCCGTCGAACAGCGCCAGCGGGCGCGTGTCGTCGCTCGACATCCACAGCCCGTCGGCGATCTCGTCGCCGATATGCGCCAGCTCGGTCGCCGGGAAGTGCCGGCCCAGCTCGGTGACCGAGATCTGGTCCATCGCCGCGATATGGCTCGGCTCGAGCACATAGGGGAAGGGGATTTCCTGCCGCCCGGTGACGGCATGCACCTCGACGTCATAATCCTCCATCAGCAGCGTCAGCTGCTCGACGAGGTAGCGCGCGAACATCGCGGGCTTGGTAACGGTGATGCGATACTCGCCTTCCTCGACCAGCCGGCCGAACGAGCGCGGCGGGGTGGGACGGTTGCGGTCGTTGCTGCCACGATAGGTCAACCGCAGCTCGGGATAGGCGAAGCTGCCGTCGGTGCGGTCTTCGGGCGCCGGCGGCGTGCCGTCGGCAATATAGCGGTCGAGTGCGGCTTTGAGGCGATTGACCGAGGCGGTGTAGAGGCGCTCGAGGTCTGCGACGATATCGGAAGCTTGAGTCATCTTTCAGGGCTAAGCGCCAAAAATGACTCTGGCAAGACCAGGGGCCGAGGCAAAGCCCCGGCCCGCTGCCGTCCCTCCCCGAAGGGGAGGGAGAAATCCGGCTTACTTCTTGGCCTTGGGCGCCGGTTCCTTCTCGCCGCCCAGCTGCGTGGCGGCATAGGCGGCGCCGCCTACCGCGGCGGCCACGCCGGCGGCGATGCCGGCTGCAGCGATCGGATGCTCCTTCACTGCGGTGACGGTGGCATCGACCGCGTCGCCGATCGCTTCCTGCGCCTGGGCGAGGAAGCTCTTCGCCTGTTCGGTTGCTTCCTCGAGCGTGGTGGGGGTGCTGTTTGCAGTCGCGGTGTCAGTCTCGGCCATGACGGTCCCTTTCTGAAAAGCTCGCCGAATCAACTCCGGCGAGCCTCTCCCGGTTCCGTTACGCCTCCGTGTTTCCGGCGCGTTCAGCTCACAGCTTGCCGAGCAGATATTCGGCCGAGCTCACTTCGAACTGGCCCGGCGCCTCGACATTGAGCTGCTCGATCACGCCGTCGTTGACCAGCATCGAGAAGCGCTGGCCGCGCGTGCCCATGCCGAACTTCGATCCGTCCATGGTCAGGCCCAGCGCCTTGGGGAAGTCGCCATTGCCGTCGGCGAGCATCGTCACCTTGCCCTCGACGCCGCTGGCCTTGCCCCAGGCGCCCATCACGAACGCGTCGTTGACCGCGGTGCAGGCGATTTCGTCCACGCCCTTCGCCTTGATCTCGTCGGCCTTCTCGACAAAGCCCGGCAGGTGCTTGGCCGAGCAGGTGGGGGTGAAGGCACCCGGCACCGAGAAGAGCGCCACCTTCCGGCCGGCGAAATAATCGTCCGAGCTGATCTGCTCGGGGCCGCCCTCGGTCACCTTGACGAAATTGACGCTGGGGATGCGGTCGCCAACCTGGATGGTCATTCTTCTCTCCTCGGAAACTCGGGAAACGAGTCGCTGTCCCAATCGGCTTGTGCACGGCGATTTTCAAGCGTGGCGGAGCCGAAACGGTGCGGCTACGTTGATCGGTGATGGACTCGACGCGCTTCCTCACCGGCCAGTTCCTTCTCGCCATGCCGGGCATCGGCGATCCCCGCTTCGAGCATGCGGTGATCGCGATGTGCGCGCACGACGTGGAAGGCGCGCTGGGCATCGGCATCGGCGACACGATCGAGGGGCTGAGCTTCCACGACCTGCTCAGGCAGTTCGAGATCGATCCCGGCGTCGCGCCCGATCATCCGGTGCATTTCGGCGGCCCGGTCGAGCCGCGGCGCGGTTTCGTCCTCCACTCGCCCGATTGGGGCGGGCAGGACACGATCGATGTCGGCGGCCGCTGGGCGCTGTCGGGCACGGTCGATGTGCTGCGCGCGATCGCGGCGGGCACCGGCCCGTCCAAATATCTCGTCGCGCTTGGCTATGCCGGCTGGGGCGAGGGCCAGCTCGACGGCGAGATGGCGCGCCACGGCTGGTTCAACACCGATGGCACGCCCGATCTGATCTACGAAGTCGATGCCGGGGATCGCTGGGCAGTCGCCTTTGCCGGCGCGGGAATCGATCCCCGCCTGCTGGCGAACAGCGCGGGCACCGCCTGAGCCGCGCTCAATGCGTCGTGTCGGCCGGCGGCGCCTCGTCGTCGCCGCGCACATACACTTTGCCGCCGCCTTCCAGCTTGATGCGCATCAGCGTGTCCTCGTGCGGCGAGCTGCAGAAGCTGCCCGTGGTGTTCACGTCCAGCTTCTCGCGCGTCTCGCGGTGGCGCAGCACGAAGCGCACCGGCAGGTTGCACATGTTCTTGCCGCCGGTCTTGAAGCGCAGCGTCGCCTTGGCCGGCTCCAGCGCGTCGGGCAGCTGGTTCTCGCTCCAGCGCGGGCTTTTGCCCGGGCTCGCGGAATCGACGTAGAAGCCGATCACATCATAGCCGGCGGTCTCGTTGATGATCACCATGCAGCCGAGCTTCCAGCAATTGGTCTTCACCCGCTCGGGCGAATTGCGGATCAGCGTGATCCAGCTCTTGGCATCGGCTTCGGGATTGCCGTGCTCGGGAATGATGCCCGCGCTGTCCTGCGCCGCGGCGGGCAGGGTGGGGGCGAGCGACAGGAGCAACGCGGACGCTACGAGCTTGAGCATGGGAAAACTCGCGGTTGGGGGTGAGGACGATGCAATCCTGCTTCGGCCCGATCCTTTCGTCACGGGCCGAAACATGGGGTACCAAAGCTCCGCACCTGCCGCTGTCTAGTTCTCCGCCGAAGCCGTCGCAACCATCACGAATTCCGCCGATGCCGCGCGCCGTCTTTCACCGCTGAGCAGTTCCTCTGCCCACAACTCCACCCGTACGCGCTGCGAGCGGTTGCCGCGCATCGCCACGCGCGCCGCCAGCTCGATCATCTCGCCTTCCTGGATCGGCGTGGTGAAGTCGACGCGCTCGGATGCGGCCATCACCATCACTTTCCGCGTGTCGCGGGAGGAAGCGATGAAGGCCGCCTTGCCCAGCATCCGCAACGCCTCGCCGCCGAACAGCGTGCCGTAATGGTTGGTCTGGGGCGGGAACACCATGTCGGCCATCACCAGCACACCCTCGGGGTCCGGCTCCGGCAACGCGAGGGCGGGCAGCGGCCCACCCTCGCGCGCCACCAGCGTGAAGCGGCCACGCGTACAAAGACGCCGCTCCCCGCTCAGCAGCGCCTCGGCGACCAGCTCGACCTCGACATCGAGCGAGCGGGTGCCGACGCGGACCACCTTGCCCGTCGCCTCGATCAGTTCGCCCTTCAGCGCCGGGGCGGCGAAGTCGATCCGTTCGGAGGCGGCGGTGACGAAGGGCGCCCGGCCATGGCGCGAGGCGGCGAGGAACGCCACCTTGTCCATGTGCGCGAGCGCCACGCCGCCGAACAGCGTGCCGTGGTGGTTGGTGTCGCCCGGGAACACCATGTCGATGAGGCGGACGACACCCGCCATCACGCCGGCTCCGCCACGCGGACGCGCAACTGGCGCGCCGCCGCGACCATCGCGTCGATCGCCGGCTTCACCTCTTCCCATTTCCGGGTCTTGAGCCCGCAATCGGGGTTTACCCACAACTGCTCGGGCGCCAGATGCGCCTGGGCGAGCTGCATCAGCTTCACCATCTCGTCGACACCCGGCACGCGCGGCGCGTGGATGTCGTACACGCCCGGCCCGATCGCGCTGGGATAGCGATAGGCGGCAAAGCCCTCGAGCAGCTCCATCTGCGAGCGCGCGGTCTCGATCGAGATCACGTCGGTGTCCATCGCGCCGATCGCCGGCAGGATGTCGTTGAACTCCGAATAGCACATGTGCGTGTGGATCTGCGTCGCATCCGCCACGCCCGCCGCCGAGAGGCGGAACGCGTCCACTGCCCAGTCGAGATAGGCAGCCCAGTCGCGCTTGCGCAGCGGCAGGCCCTCGCGCAGCGCTGCCTCGTCGATCTGGATCGCCTTGCAGCCGGCCGCTTCCAGGTCGACCACTTCGTCGCGGATCGCCAGCGCAATCTGCTGGCACGATGCCGAACGCGGCTGGTCGTCGCGCACGAAGCTCCAGTTGAGGATCGTCACCGGCCCGGTGAGCATCCCCTTCATCGGCTTGGTCGTCAGGCTCTGGGCATAGCGCCACCAATCGACGGTCATCGGCCTGGGCCGCGAGACGTCGCCGAACAGGATCGGTGGGCGCACGCAGCGCGAGCCATAGGACTGGACCCAGCCGTTCACCGTGAAGGCGAAGCCGGCGAGCTGCTCGCCGAAATACTGGACCATGTCGTTGCGCTCGAACTCGCCGTGCACGAGCATGTCGATCCCGGCTTCCTCCTGCCAGCGCACCGTGCGCGCAGTCTCCTCGCGCAGGAACCGGGTGTAGGCCTCGTCGGACAGGTTGCCGCGATTATGCTCGGCGCGGGCATGGCGCACCTCGGCGGTCTGCGGGAACGAGCCGATCGTGGTGGTGGGGAAGGGCGGCAGGTCGAGCATCTCGGCCTGCACCGCGGCGCGCGCGGCATAGGGCGACTTGCGTTCGCGCATCGCCAGCGTCACCGAAGCGGTGCGCGCGGCGACCAGCGGATCGTGGATGCGCGGCGAGATCTTGCGTGCCGCGGCGGCAGCCGTGGACGCGGCAAGCTTATCGGCGACCGCTTCGCGCCCGGCGTTGAGTGCGTCCTTCAACGTCACCAGTTCGTCGACCTTCTGCACGGCGAAGGCGAGCCACTGCTTGATCTCGTCGTCGAGCTTGGTCTCCAGCGCGAGGTCCACCGGGACATGGAGCAGCGAGCAGGACGGCGCGAGGATCAGGTCGCGCGTCGCGGCGATCGGCTCGATCCGGTCGAGGATCTTCTCCAGGTCGGCGCGCCAGATGTTGCGGCCGTCGATCACGCCGAGCGAGAGCAGCAGCTTCCTCGGCGCTGCCACCAGCACCTTGTCGAGCTGATCGGGCGCGCGAACCAGGTCGACGTGCAGGCCGGCCACTGGCAGGTTCACCGCCAGCGTCAGATTATCCTCGAGCCCGCCGAAATAGGTGGCGAGCAGGATGTTCAGGCCCAGCCGCGGCAGCTTGGCATAGGCGCGGGTGATCGCCGCGCGCTGGCGCTCGTTGAGATCGGTCGTCAGGATCGGCTCGTCGATCTGCACCCATTCGGCGCCGGCATGCTGGAGCTGGGTGAGCACCGCCGAATAGAGGCCCAGCACTTCGTCGAGATAGTCGAACGGATCGACGTCGCGGCCCTTGGCCAGGCTCAGCCAGGTGACCGGGCCGAGCAGCACCGGGCGCGTCTCATAGCCCAGCGCCTTGGCCTCGCGATATTCGTCGACGATCTTGGAGGAGGAGAGGGCGAGCTTCTGCCCCGCCGCCAGCTCGGGGACCATATAGTGGTAGTTGGTGTCGAACCACTTGGTCATTTCCTGCGCGGTGTGGCCATGGCTGTGCGCGCAGCTCGTGGTCTCGCGCGTGGTGCCGCGCGCCATCGCGAAATAGGTCGCCAGGTCGGCGGTGCCGGCGGCGACGTCGTAGCGCTCCGGGATCGCGCCCAGCATCAGGCTGGTGTCGAGCACATGGTCGTAGAAGGAGAAGTCGTTGCTCGGCAGCCAGTCGGCGCCCAGCGCGGCCTGGCGGGCCCAGGCGGCGGCGCGCAGGCCCTGCGCGGCTTCCTGCAGTTCGGTCTCGGTGGACTTGCCGCTCCAGAACTTCTCGAGCGCGAATTTAAGCTCGCGCCGCGGACCGATCCGCGGAAAGCCGAGCGTGGCAACAGTTACGGTCATGGTCTTCATACCCCGATGAAGGACGGGGGAGACCGGCATGGACACGCATACGGGCCGCGAACGGACGGATGGCCCGGCCGCGGCATGCAAGCGGCCAGACCGGGCACCCCGCCGGTGGACGTTATCGCGTCGGAGGCAGGTCTCCTGGCTCACGGGTCAGCGCGGACGATCCGTCTTCCCAGGGCGGTCAGGCCCCAGTGACATGGCTGGATCGCCGCTCGCCGCTTACAGTTGCGGGGGCAGCGCCGGTTTCGCACCGGCTTCCCGTCTTAGCTTCCGGGCAAGCCGGAAGAACCTCGACTCCCTAAGCATCCGCGCATCGGAGCGCGGCGTCAAGCGACATATAAAGATATCTTTATATCCGGGTTGCGCGCGCCGGTCGAAGCCTGTAGTGCGCCCCCATCCGCAGCCGGCGATTCCCGGCGCGTAAACGATTCACATCTGGAGACAGCTCGTGGCTACCGTGCTCGACAAGGATTACGTCATCAAGGACCTCTCGCTTGCCGCCTTTGGCCGCAAGGAGATCGAGATCGCCGAGACCGAAATGCCCGGCCTGATGGCGCTGCGCCAGGAGTTCGGCGCCTCGAAGCCGCTCAAGGGCGCGCGCATCACCGGTTCGCTGCACATGACGATCCAGACCGCCGTGCTGATCGAGACGCTGAAGGAACTCGGCGCCGAGCTGCGCTGGGCGACCTGCAACATCTACTCGACCCAGGATCACGCCGCGGCCGCCATCGCCGAGGCCGGCATCCCCGTCTTCGCCGTGAAGGGTGAGACGCTCGAAGAATATTGGGATTACGTCATCCGTATCTTCGACTGGGGCCAGGACCAGACCTGCAACATGATCCTCGACGACGGCGGCGACGCCACCATGTTCGCGCTGTGGGGCGCGCGCGTCGAGGCGGGTGAGGAGCTGTTCACCCCGTCGAACGAAGAGGAAGAGATCTTCGTCGCCACGCTGAAGCGCTTCCTCGCCGAGCGTCCGGGCTACCTGACCAAGACCGTCGCGACGATCAAGGGCGTCTCGGAAGAGACCACCACGGGCGTCCACCGCCTGTACGAGCTGTCGAAGAAGGGCAAGCTCCCGTTCCCGGCGATCAACGTCAACGACAGCGTCACCAAGTCGAAGTTCGACAACCTCTATGGCTGCAAGGAATCGCTGGTCGACGCGATCCGTCGCGCCACCGACGTGATGCTCGCCGGCAAGGTTGCCTGCGTCGCCGGCTTCGGTGACGTCGGCAAGGGTTCGGCTGCGTCGCTCCGCAACGGCGGCGCCCGCGTTCTGGTCACCGAAGTCGATCCGATCTGCGCGCTCCAGGCGGCGATGGAAGGCTATGAAGTCGTGACGATGGAAGAGGCTGCCACCCGCGCCGACATCTTCGTCACCGCCACCGGCAACGAAGCCGTGCTCACCGTCGATCACATGCGCGCGATGAAGAACATGGCGATCGTCTCGAACATCGGCCACTTCGACAGCGAGATCGAGATCGCCGGCCTCGCCAACATGAAGTGGACCGAGATCAAGCCGCAGGTCGACGAAGTCGAGTTCCCGGACGGCAAGAAGATCATCGTGCTGTCGAAGGGCCGCCTGGTGAACCTCGGCAACGCGACCGGCCACCCGTCGTTCGTGATGTCGTCGTCCTTCACCAACCAGGTCCTCGCCCAGATCGAGCTGTGGACCGGTTCGGACAAGTACAAGAACGAAGTCTATGTCCTGCCGAAGCACCTCGACGAGAAGGTCGCGGCGCTGCACCTGGAGAAGCTGGGCGTGAAGCTCACCAAGCTCAGCCAGAAGCAGGCAGATTACATCGGCGTCTCGGTCGAAGGCCCGTTCAAGCCGGATCACTATCGCTACTAAGCGATCGACGAACCCAAACAGAAAGGGCCGCGCCTCCCTCGGGAAGCGCGGCCCTTTCCGTTTCCGTCCTTCCGGCGAAATCCGGGATCTCAGGCGAAGGCGCGGGGCAGGGGCGGCTTACCGATACCCCAAAATCTCCCGCACCCCCGGCACGGCGAAGTCGACCAGCCGCTTCTGCATCTCGGGCAGCTCGTCGGGGAACTCGATCTCGACCCCCGCGGTCAGGTTCTCGCGCGCGGTGCCGCTCTGCTTGCGGTCCGAGCCGGTGCGCACCCGCTCGCGCCAGTCGCCCGGCATCTCGATCCCGCAGGCGTCGAGCAGGTTGGCGAAGAAGAACTCGGCTTCGCGGCTCTCGAGGTTCTTGAGCTGCGCCACCAGGTCCTCGTAGCGCACCAGATAGGCGCCGGTGCCCAGCCAGGCGACGGCATTGTGGGTGAATACGTCCACCATCGGCGGCGCCTTCTGGTAGATGCCGAAGATCATCAGGTTGAGCAGCTCGTTGACGGTCAGCTCGCCCTGCTTGAGCCGGTCGATATTGCCTCTGAACTCCTCCGACAGGAAGAAGCGCGCCCGCGCCAGCACCCAGCTATAGGGGTCGCGTACCAGCAGGATCTTGCGGGTGCGCGCCAGCTCCATCGCCGAATCGTCGGCGAAGAACAGGTGCCCCCAGCTCAGCTGCGGCTTGTTGCGGTCGAAGGCGGCGAGGTGCTGGCCGAGAATGGCCCATTGGATGAACTGCGCATGATATTGCTGCTCCACCGGCACGAACATCCGCATGATGTTGCGCAGCAGGTGGCTGCCGCTCTTGGGCACGCTGTTGAGGAACACGCCCTGGCGCAGCGGCGCCTGCTCGAAGCGGAGATTCTCCTGGTTGAGCGTGTCGGGCTTCATCCGGACGATCGGCTGTAGCATTCGGTTTCCCTGCAATCACACGGCCAAAAAAAGACAAACCGGCGACGTGACTGCCGCCGGTTTGCCGTTCGATACGCTTGTCCGCAAGCCCGGGGCTTCCGCGCGGAAGCCCCGGGCCGACGATCAGAAGCGGCCCTTCACGCTGAGGAAGCCGCGGCGACCCAGCATGTCGTACTGCGACGAGAACACGCTCTGGCCGAGCGTCGTGATCTCGCCATTGCCGTAGATCGAGACCCGCGGCGGCTTGGTGTTGAACAGGTTGGTCACACCGAGCGTGATCTGCAGGTGCGGCAGCTCCTTGGTGATCGAGAGGCTGTGGTAGAAGGTCGGCTTCGCCCGCAGCTTCTCGCAATAGCCGCCCGGATAGAGCGCGCTGGTGGTGCAGAGGCTGCCGTTGGTGGCGGGATTGTCCTCCAGCCAGTCGCCCACGTCCGAAGTGCCGCCGACAACGTTCAGCCCGTAGTAGATCGAGAAGCTGCCCTTCTCCCACGAAGCATTGAACGCGCCGGTCCACATCGGCTCGCCGTCCTCGCCATTATAGTTCTGGCGAGTGCCCTCGTAGAGCGCGACATAATCGACCGTCTGCCAGGTCATCTCCGCCGTAACCGACAGCTTGCCGAGGTTGCCGAGGTCCTGCGAGATGTTCGCGGTGACGTCGATGCCCTCGTTCTTCTGCGAGTTGATGTTGATGTACTGGTCACGGATCTGGGTGATCGCGTGGGTGGTCGGATCACGGTCGAACTGGCCGCACAGCGGGTCGCCCGGGAAGAAGTTCGACAGGTAGCAACCGCTGACGATCGCCGAGCCGCCCAGCTTGCTGATCTCGCCCTTCACCTCGATGTTGAAGTAATCGACGGCGAGGTTGATCCGCGTGCTCGGCAGGAAGCCGAACTTCGGGGTCAGGATCACGCTGGCGGTCTTCGCGGTGGAGGTTTCCGCCTTCACCACGCCCAGGCCGCCGCCCGAGACGATCTCGACGCTCGAGTTGTTGCCGCCCGTGAAGTTCAGGCCCATGCCATCGGCCGCGCAGTTCGCCACCAGGATGGCGTTCGGCGAGGGGTTCAGGCCCAGGTTGATGCACGGGTCGACCGAGCGGCGAGCGACGAAGGCCGACTGGTCGGCCAGGAACTGCTCGAACAGTGCCGGTGCGCGATAGCTGGTGCCCCACGACCCGCGGAAGCGCAGGAAGTCGTTCACCTGCCAGTTGGCGCCGACCTTGTAGGTCCAGTTGTTCTTGTCGGTCGCCGTCGCACCATCGGACGCTCTCGTCGCTTTGAACTGGGTGTAGCGGCCCGAAGCGGACAGGTTGAGCGCCTGGATGAAGGACGTGTTGTGGATCAGCGGCAGATCGATTTCACCAAAGGCTTCCTCGGTGATGTTGTGACCTGCCGTCACGCCGGAGGTGGTGACGCCCCAGGCGTTGTTCTCGCAGCCATAGGGATCGCCGACGACTTCGCCGCAGACGATGTCGCCCGGACGGTCATTGATCGAATCCCGGCGCCAGGCGACGCCCGCGGCGACGGCCAGGTCACCTGCGGGCAGCGTGACGATCGGGCCGGTGACGCTGAACTCGGCAGCGAGCTGCTTGTACACGGTCTTGCCGGTGTCGACGCCGAACAGATAGGCGCGCTCGGCAGCGTTGGGAGCACCCGCGAGGAACTCCGGATCGGTCCAGCGCACGTCGACGCAGGGCGCGCCGCGCACCGCCGTCACTTCGCCCGGCTGGCAGGCGTCGAAGCGCCAGCTCTGCTGGTCGATCGCGTCCTGGTAGATCTGGTCCTGGGTGTAGGTGCCGACCGACTTGCTGTACTGGACGTAGCCGTCCCAGGTCCAACCCTTCAGGAACGAGCCGAAGTCGCCGCGCAGGCCGCCCACGGCGCGCCAGTAATCGACGCGCTGGCTCGAATCGAAGTGATCGGTGATCGGAGTCGGGCTGATGAAGCCGTTGCCGGTGAAGCCGGTGGCCGGGCCGCCCCAATCCTCGGTGTACATGTAGTTCCAGAACTGGCGCGAGCCGTTCTGCTTGGACTCGCGGCGGTTCCACAGGCCTTCGGCATAGGCTTCGACATGCTCGCCCAGGTGGATCGAGGCGTCGCCGTAGAAGGTCAGGCGCTTCGTCTCCGGGATCACCGTGTCCTGGCCATAGATCGGGCTGTAGAGATGGTCGATCGAGCCCGAAGCGGGGTCATAGCCCATCTGGTAGAAATTGCCCGGCACGCCGAAGCCGGTGGCGGCGAGCGACGGGCGCAGGTTGGGCACATAGTTGCCCAGATTCTCGCCCGGATAGGAGAAGCCGCCGCGGCCGGAGCCGACCAGCGCGGTGCCGGCGGCGTTGTAGCTGTACAGATAGACCTGGCCCCAGCTCAGCTGCGAGCAGCGCGGCTTGCCGGTGACCGGGTTGACGAGGTCGGTGCGCTGGTTGGCGCTGTTATAGACATAGTCCTCGGGGCAGCTCAGATAGTCGCGGTCGCCCGCGGCCAGCTCGGTCTGCTTGTAATAGTCGGCCGCGAACATCACGTGGCCGCCCATCGAGCCGCCCCATTCGGTGCCCCAGGCGCCGCTGATGCGATACTGGTCGCCGCCGCCGCCTTCGGTGGCCGAGCCGAACGCGTTCAGCTCCAGGCCCTCGGTCTTGGTCTTGGTGAGCAGGTTGACCACGCCGGCAACCGCGTCCGAACCATAGACCGACGAAGCGCCGTCCTTTTCGATCTGCACCTGCTGGATGATCGACTGCGGCAGCACGTTGAGGTCGAACGCGGAAACTGCGCCGCGGGTGCCGGCCGGACCCGCGCGGCGGCCGTTGAGCAGAACCAGCGTACGGTTCGCGCCCAGGCCGCGCAGCGAGATGGTCGAGGCGCCGGGGCCGCCATCGGTGACGAAGTTCGACGAGATCGCGCTGGTGACCTGCGAGGAGCCCGAGGCGATCGGGCTCGACATCAGCATTTCGGCCGTGTCGATCACGCCGCGCTTCTCGGCCTGCTCGGGATCGATCACGGCGATCGGCGAGGGGCTGTTGAAGGTCGAGCGGCGGATGCGCGAGCCGGTCACCACGATGCCGCCGGTATCCTCGGCGGGGGTGGCCTGCTGCGTTTCCGGCACGGTGGCGGGCACGGTCGTCGCAGTCTGGTCAGGCGCGGGGGTTTCCTGCGCGAAAGCGGGCGTAGCGACAAATGCCAGCGTGGCCATTGCCGCCGAACCCAGCGTCGTCGACGCCAGCAAATTCAGTTTCTTCATGATGGTCCCCATGTTTGCCCGAGCCTTGTTTTTTTATGGCTCTGCTGCGCCGCAGGGTAGAACCCGCTGAACCCATGTTTCAAGCAGGTCACAAATGAGCAACAGAGTTGTCGCCCCCATGTGGCGGTCGAGCAACACAATTGTCTGAAATGGCGGTATTTATCGCCTTTTTGCGCGCGAAATTCCCTTAACGCGGCGTCAATTTGAATGATATGTTTCTGATGTGTTGCGGCTAATCGAAGCCGCCGCATTCGGCTTCCCGAGCGGCACGGCTTTGCCTAAGGGAAGAAAATGACTGCAAGGCTGGGCCGCGGGAGCGCGGCTTGATCATCATTCCCCAATCGGCTGCGGTGATCGCGGGCGCCGTGCTGGCGCTGCTCGTGCTGGGCGGCGTCTGGGCGCTGTTCGTCGGGCTGCGCGCCCGTGCAGAGGCTGCCGCCATCGCCGAAGCCAATGTCCGGCTCGCCGCGCTTGTCAGTGGCTCGCCGGCCCAGGCGATGCTGGTGCGCGCGGATGGCCGGATCGAGCTGCCGCGTCGGCTCGGCGACTGGCTCGGCTTCAAGGAATTGCCGCGCGAGCTGGCGGATCTGAGCACGAAGGATGCCGGGCTGCTCGCCGAGGACGCCGATGCGCTCGGCGTCCACGTCGCCGCCGCGCAAAAGGCAGGCAAGCCGTTCAGCCTTTCCGTCCGCGCGCGCGGATCCGAACGCGCGCTGCTGGTGATCGGCGAACGCGCGCCGCAACAGGTCAACGCGCCCGGCGGCGTCGTGCTCTGGTTCCTCGACGCCACCGAGAGCCAGGCAGAGCTCAACCGCCTCCAGCGCGAGGCCACGCGCCTGCGCGCCGCCTTCGACGCGCTCACCGCGCTGATCGAGGCTGCACCGATGCCGATGTGGTATCGCGGCGGCGACCTCAGGCTGCTCATGGTCAACTCGGCCTATGTCGAGGCAGTCGAGGGCAAGGATGCTGAGGACGTGGTCGAGCGCGGGCTCGAGCTGGTCGAGGGTGTCGGCATGGGCGGGCCGCTCGCCAATGCCGCGATCGCGCGCGACACCGGCGAGCCGCAGACCGCCGCCATGCCCGCGACGATCGACGGCAAGCGCCGGATGCTGCGCCTGCACGACATGCCATTGCCCACCGGCGGCGTCGCCGGCTTCGCCGTCGACATCGAGGAGCTCGAGCAGGCGCGGGGCGGCCTCAAGCGCTTCGCCGCGGCGCAGCGTGCGATGCTCGATCGCATCTCGGCGGGCGTGGCGCAGTTCGGCGCCGATCGCAGCCTGATCTTCTCGAACCAGCCCTTCCGCCGCATGTTCGCGGTCAAGAACGAGTGGCTGGCCGATCGCCCCGAATTCGATCGCGTGCTCGATCGCATGCGCGAGGCCAATCGCCTGCCCGAAGTGCGTGACTATCCGGCCTGGAAGGCGGAGCGGCGCGAATGGTTCGTCGCGGCCGATGCGATCGAGGAGAATTGGAGCCTGGGCCAGACCCATCTCCGCGTCGTCGCCCAGCCGCTGCCCGAGGGCGGGCTGCTCCTGCTGTTCGAGGACCGTACCCAGCAGTTCGAGCTGCAGCGCGAGCATGGCGAGATGCAGCAGGTGCGCACCGCCACGCTGGAGAGCCTGGCCGAAGCCGTCGCGGTGTTCGGCAAGGGGCGGCTCCAGCTGTGGAACCGCAAGTTCCGCCAGGTCTGGGACTTCGAGGAGAGTTTCCTCGACGGGCACCCCCAGGTCCAGCAGCTCGTCCGCGCCGCCGGGCCGAAGCTCGCCAAGGCGTCGCGCGCCGACATCATCGGCGATCTCATCCGCATCGCCGCGCAGGACCGCCAGTCGCGCGGGTCGAGCATCGCGCTGGCCAATGGCCGGCATTTCGACATCACCGCGGTGCCGCTGCCCGACGGCAACGCGCTGGTGACGATGCTCGACACCACCGATCATCACCGCGCCGAGCGCGCGCTCAGCGCCCGCAACGAGGCGCTGGAGGCGGCGGACCGGGTCAAGACCTCGTTCCTCGCCAATATGAGCTACGAGCTGCGCACCCCGCTCACCTCGATCAAGGGCTTTGCCGAGATGCTGCACAGCGGCCTGGCCGGCCCGCTGAGCGACAGCGGCACGGAATATTCGGAGGCGATCCTCGTTTCGGTCGAGCGGCTCGGCACGATGATCGACGAAGTGCTCGACCTCACCCAGAGCGAAGGCGCGCCGCTGGAAAGGGCGCCGGTCGATATCGAGATCGCCGCGCAGAACGCCGCCGAGGCGGTCGCGCCGCTCGCCAAGGCCAAGCAGATCGAGCTGGTGGTCGAGAATGCCGGCAGCGCGGGCACGATCACCGGTGATGCCCGCCGCATCCGCCAGGTGATCGAGCATCTCCTGCGCCACGCCGTGGCGGCGACGCCCGAACAGGGCAGGGTGCTGCTCCATCTCGACGGCAATGGCCGCGTCGCCCGCGTCATCGTGTCGGACAATGGCCCGGGCATGAGCCGCGAGGCGGCGGCGAACGCGTTCGATCGCTTCGCCCAGTTCGGCAATGCCCGCGGCTCGGAGCGCACGCTGGGGCTGGGGCTTCCGATCGCCAGGCAGTTCGTCGAGGCGCATCGCGGCCGCATCGAGCTGATCTCCGAGCCGGGCGAGGGCACGCTGATCACCGTCGAGCTGCCGCGCGCATGATCCTGGTCGGCCCCGAAGCCTCGCTCGAACTCGGCCGCCGCCTCGCCGAACTCGCCCGCCCGGGCGACGTGATCGCGCTGTCCGGCCCGCTCGGCGCGGGCAAGACCAGCATCGCCCGCGGGCTGCTCGCCGCGCTCGGGCTGGAGGGTGAGGCGCCGTCGCCCAGCTTCGCGATCGTCCAGCCCTATGATCCGCCCGAGGTGCGCTTCCCGGTCCTCCATGTCGACCTCTACCGGCTCGACGATCCGTCCGAGGCCGAGGAACTGGGCCTCGACGATGCCCGGATCGATTCGCTGCTCGTCGTCGAATGGCCCGAGCGGCTGGGGGATGCGGCGTGGCACGATGCGCTGTGGTTGTCCCTGGATGTGGCACCGGACGGCGCGCGCGCCTTGACAGCCAAAGTCCCGGCGGCATGGAAGGACCGATGGTTCCTGACATGAATCCGCCCGCCGCGGCGCCCGACTTCCTCGTTGCCGCCGGTTGGGGCGGCGCCGAGATTCGTCCGCTCGCCGGCGATGCCTCGTTCCGCCGCTATTTCCGCGTGGTCGAGCATGACCGCACCGCGATCCTGATGGACGCGCCGCCGCCGCACGAGGATCCGCGCCCCTTCATCGACATCGCGCGCTGGCTGACCAGCCACGGCTTCGCCGCGCCCGAGATCCTCCACGAGGACCTCGCCGAGGGGCTGGTGCTGATCCAGGACTTCGGCGACGCCCGCATGCGCGAGACCGTCGACGCCGCGCCGGAGAGCGAGCTGCGCCTCTACGAAGAGGCGATCGACCTGCTCATCCGCCTCGCCGAGCATCCCGCCGCGGACATCCTCAAGCCCTACAGCCTTGCCGAATATCACCGCGAGGCCGATCTGCTGCCCGAATGGTATTGCCCCGCGGTCGGCCTCGAGGTCGATCTTGACGGCTACCGCGCCGCCTGGGACCAGGTCCTTGCTCCCGTGCTGGCGGGTCACACGCCTGTCACGGTGCTGCGCGACTATCATGTCGAGAACATCATGCTGATCGACGGTAGCGCGGAGACCCTGGGCCTGCTCGACTTCCAGGACGCCCTGGCGGGCCATCCCGCCTATGACCTCGTCTCGCTGCTGCAGGACGCCCGCCGCGACGTGCCCGAAAGCCTCGAGACCGCGATGCTCGATCGCTACAAGCGTATCACCGGTGCCGGCGACGCGTTCGACGTGGCCTATCACGTGCTCGGCGCCCAGCGGAACGCCAAGATCGTCGGCATCTTCACCCGGCTCTGGGTGCGCGACGGCAAGCCGCGCTACCCCGGCCTGTGCCCGCGCGTCTGGACCTATCTCAACCGCGACCTCCAGCACCCCGCCTTGAAGCCCGTCGCCGACTGGTTCGAGGCCAATGTCCCGCTCGATCTGCGCGGCGACCCGCTCGCGCTGACCAAGGCCTGAGACCGGGGCATGAAACCCGCCGCCACCTATTCGCTGCGCCCGAATCCGGACGTCGCCATGCCCGAGACCGCGATGGTGATGGCCGCCGGCCTCGGCAAGCGCATGCGCCCGCTCACCGTCACCCGGCCCAAGCCGCTGGTCGAGGTGGCGGGCAGGACGCTGCTCGACCACACCATGGATCATCTGCGCGAGGCGGGGATCAAGCGCGCGGTGGTCAACGTTCATTATCTCGCCGACCAGGTCGAGGCGCATCTCAAGGCCCGCGCCGGCGATATCGACGTGCTGATCTCCGACGAGCGCGCCCAGCTGATGGAGACCGGCGGCGGCATCGTCCAGGCCCGCGCGATGCTCGGCGACAAGCCCTTCTTCACGGTGAACAGCGACACGCTCTGGGTCGACGGCCCGATCACCTCGCTCCATGCGCTCGCCGCCGCCTGGGACGACGACAAGATGGACGCGCTCCTCCTGCTCGTCCCGCTTGCGCGCGCCTATAGCCACAAGGGGCAGGGCGATTTCCGCCTCGATCCGCTCGGCCGCATCACCGAGCGCCGCAAGCCCGGCCGCCTCGCGCCCTTCGTCTATGCCGGCGCCCAGATCATCCACCCGCGCGTGATCCGCGACTGGCCCGAGGGCCCGTTCTCGACCAACCTGTTCTGGACCCGCGCGATGGAAGCCGGCCGGCTCTGGGGCGTGGTCCATCAGGGCCTGTGGTTCGACGTCGGCACCCCCGGCGCGGTGAAAGAGGCCGAAGAGATACTGGCGACGGTGTGAACCAAATCCGTCATCCCGGCGAAAGCCGGGATCTCAGGCGAAGGCGCGAAAAGAGCCGCATGAGATCCCGGCTTTCGCCGGGATGACGATTACGGCTAAGTCTCATGCGACCCATGCCCGACGCCCTCCACCTCTACACCATCCCCCCGCACCGCGCCTTTGCCGATGCGCTGGCGAACGGGCTGATCCGGCGCTTTGGGGCCGACCCGATGGGCCTAGCCCGCGGCCTCGTCCTCCTCCCCAACAACCGCGCCAAGAAGGCGATCCAGGACGCGTTCGTCCGCGCCAGCGGCGGCGGCCTGCTCTTGCCGCGCCTCGTCGCGGTCGGCGATCCCGAGCTGGACGAAGCGGTGTTCGATGCCGCCGCCGACCCGGACCCCGTGCCCCCCGCGGTCTCGCCGCTCCAGCGCCAGCTCATCCTCGCTCGCCTCATCCAGCAGGCCGAGCCCCGCCACGATGCCGCCGAAGCCGTCCGCCTCGCCGGCGACCTTGCCGAGACGCTCGACCAGCTGCTCATCGAGGAGGTGCCGCCGCGCCGGCTCGCCGATCTGCAACTCGAAGGCGAACTACAGGGCCATTGGGACAAGTCGCTCCAGCTCTTCCGCATCGTCCTCGATCGCTGGCCGGCGGAGCTCGCCCGGCTCGGCCGCATCGATCTCGCCGATCGCCGCCGCCGGCTGATCGACAAGGTGGCGAAGCGCTGGCGGGCAGCTCCGCCCCAGGGTTTCGTCTGCGCCGCCGGCATCACCGCCAGCGCGCCCGCCATCGCCCGGCTCCAGCGCGTCGTCGCCGAGCTGCCCCAGGGCATGGTCGTCCTCCCCGATCTCGCAATCTCGATCAGCGAGGCCGAATGGGACATGCTCGGTCCCCACGCGCCCGATCCGGCCACCGGCCGCCGCAAGCGCAACCTCGAGACCCACCCGCAATTCCACCTGAAATTGCTGCTCGAGCGGATGGGCGTCCACCGCGACGAGTTCGATCCCTGGATGTTCGCCAGCGAGCATGACGCGGCGCCTTCGCGCAGCAAGGCGATCGCCTCGGCGATGCAGCCGCCCGAACTCACCCATGGCTGGACCACGCTCCCCGAGCAGGAGCGCCGGCTGGGCGGCGTCCGCGTCCTCGAAGTCGCCACGCCCGCGGAGGAAGCCCAGGCCATCGCGCTGGCGCTCCGCCAGGTGCTGGAAACTCCCGAGCGCACCGCGGCCCTCGTCACCCCCGATCGCGCGCTCGCCCGCCGCGTCGCCGCCCACTGCGCCCGCTGGGGCATCGCCGTGGACGATTCCGCCGGCCAGCCGCTGTCGATCCTGCCGCCCGGCACCTTGCTGCTCGCGCTCGCCGATGCCGCCGCCCAGCGCTTCGCCCCGCTGCCGCTGCTGACGCTGCTCAAGCACCCGCTGGTGATGCCCGAGGCGCGCACCCTGTGGCTCGATGGCGCCCGCCTGCTCGATCGCGCGCTGCGCGGGCCCCGGCCGGCGCCCGATCTCGCCGGCATCGACCGCCATCTGGCGGAGCAGGAGGGCAGGGACGGGCCGCTGCGCAAGGCGGCACAAGCCTGGTGGCCCGAGGCGAAGGCGCTGCTCGTCCCGCTCGAAGCCGCCTTCGCCGCCGGCACCCAGCCGATCCCACAGCTCCTCGCCGCGTTGCGCGAAGCCGCCCAAGCGCTTGGCGGAGACGCGCTGTGGAGCCGCGCCGAGGGCCGTGCCGCCGCGACCCTGCTCGACGATCTCGAACGCGAAGCCGCGGACGGCCCCCAGCGCGCCGATCCGGACACGCTTGCCCCGATGCTGCGCACGCTGATGGACGGCATCGCGGTGCGCCCGCCCCAGGGCGGTCATCCGCGCCTCGCCATTCTCGGCCAGCTCGAAGCCCGCCTCCAGACCGCCGACCTGATGATCCTCTCCGGGCTCAACGAAGGCGTCTGGCCGGCGCTGCCCGCACCCGATCCTTGGCTCGCCCCGCGCATCCGCGCCGAGCTCGATCTGCCCGGCCTCGAACGCCGCATCGGCCTTGCCGCGCACGATCTGGCCGGCGCGCTCGGTGCCCCCGAAGTGCTACTCACCCGCGCCCGGCGCGACGCCACCGCGCCTACGATCGCCTCGCGCTTCTGGCTCCGCCTCGAAGCCTTGTCCGGTGGCCTCGATCGCGCGCCCGATCTTGCCGCCTGGGTTCGCGCAATCGACAATCCTGGCGTCCATGAATACGCCAAACAACCTGCGCCAAGGCCTCCGGTGGAAGCGCGCCCCAAGGCGATCTCGGTCACCGAAGTCGATCGCCTCAAGGCCGATCCCTATGCCTTTTACGCGCGCCGCATGCTCAAGCTTGCACCGCTCGATCCGGTCGATGCCGATCCCAGCGCGGCGTGGCGCGGCACGGCGGTACACGATGTTCTTCAGAAATGGTTTGAACTCGATAATTGCGATCCGGCCAGGCTCCGCGCCCGGGCCGAGGCGATGCTGGTCGACGAGCGCACCCATCCGATGATGCGCGCGCTCTGGCAGCCGCGCCTGATGGAAGCGATCGACTGGATTGCCCGCCAGATCGCCGAGAACCCGGATCGCAAGGTGCTCGCGGTCGAGCTCGACGGCGACGTGGAGTTCGAGGGCGTCAAGCTGCGCGGCAAGTTCGATCGCATCGATCGCCTGCCCGATGGCAGCCTCGCGATCATCGACTACAAGACCGGCCAGCCCCCCAGCACCCGCGCCGTCCGCGCCGGGTTCAGCCTGCAATTGGGCCTGCTCGGGCTGATCGCCGAGCGGGGCGGGTTCAAGGATATCGACGGCATGGCCCGCGCCTTCGAATATTGGTCGCTCGCCCGCTCCCCGCGCACCGGCGGCTTCGGCTATGTCGACAGTCCCGTCGATCCGAAGAAGAAGGAGCCGATCCCGGCGGAGGAATTCGTCGACCTTGCCGCGCACCATTTCGGCGAGGCGGTGCGGATGTGGCTGACGGGCGACGAACCCTTCACCGCCAAGCTCCACCCCGAATATGCGCCCTACGCCGAATACGACCAGCTGATGCGGCTCGACGAATGGTATGGCCGTGAGTGAGGTTCGGCTCGCCGTGAAGGGAGCGCGCGCCCCCGCGCCGTTGTCCTTCTTTTACCCCGGCGAAGGCCGGGGGCCAGTCTCGGCGTGCGCGGCGAAGGCGCGCCAGGGCGCGCGACTTTCAAGTCTGGGCCCCGGCCTGCGCCGGGGAAAGGCTGGGCTCGATCACCGACTTCTTCACTGTTCCCCGGCGAAAGCCGGGGCCCAGGGTTTTTCTGCCGGCTCGCTTGTGGCCGTGGGGCCCGGCGTTCGCCGGGGAACAGCAGCACCTCAATCCTACAACCGTCATTCCCGCGAAGGCGGGGATCCAGGGTTACTCTGCCCGTCCAGTACTGCTTGGCTCTGGATCCCCGCCTTCGCGGGGATGACGGAACTAGAAAATGTCTGAAGTCCGTCAGCTCCATCCCCTGAAGGGTAACCAGAGCCGAGCGAGCGACCCGGAGCGCCATATCTGGCTGTCTGCGTCCGCAGGCACCGGCAAGACGCAGGTCTTGGCTGCACGGGTCTGGCGGTTGCTGCTGCACGGCACCGACCCTGGCGCGATCCTTTGCCTCACCTTCACCAAAGCAGGCGCGGCTGAGATGTCGGAACGCGTCACCAGCCGCCTCGCTAGATGGGTGCGAATCGACGAAAGTAGCCTGCGTGCCGACCTCGCTTCGCTGGGCGAGACTGCGACAGAGCAGATGATCGGCAAGGCCCGCCAGCTCTTCGCCAAGGTGCTCGATGCGCCCGGTGGCGGCATCCGCATCCAGACGATCCACAGCTTCTGCCAGTCGCTGCTCGCCGCCTTCCCGATGGAAGCGGGCCTCGTTCCCGGCTTCCGCCCGCTCGACCAGCGCGAAGAGGCCGTGCTGGCCCGCGAAGCGCTCGCCGAGATGCTCGTCGATGCCGAGCGCGAACATCGGGATTGGGTCGTGGATGCAGTCGGCGCGCTGTCGCTGCGGCTGGGGGAGGGCAAGGCCGAGGATTTCCTCAAGGCCTGTGCCAGGGAAAGGGAGTCGCTGTCCCAGCTTCCGCTGCTGATCCAGCCCTATCTGCGCGAAGCGCTCGGGCTTCCTCTGGGAGACATCGACGCCGAGATCACCCGCCGCTGCGCCGACGATCAGTTCGATCTCGGAAGCTTGCGCGCGCTGACGATCATGAACGCCGATTGGGGCACGGGCAGGGGCCTGGAGCGCGCCGATATCGCCGCCGCCTGGCTGTCGAGGAGCCCCGAAGCCCGCGCCGCCGGCCTCGCGGATCTCCACGGTATCTGGGCCACCGCCAAGGGCGAGCCGCGCTCCTTCGGCAAGGGCCAGGCGCCGCAGGAGCCGGCCTATGCCGATTATGCGATGCGCCTGTTCGAGAGTTGCTCGCAGCTGCTCGGCATGAAGACCCAGGCCGCATACGCCGATCTGCTAGCCCGCGGGCTTGAGGCAGGCCGCGTCTATGCCAAGACCTATGCCCAGGCCAAGCGCCGCCTCGGCGCGGTCGATTTCAACGATCTGATCCACCGCACCGTTGCGCTGCTCGCCGAGCCCGGCATGGGCGAGTGGGTGCGCTACAAGCTCGATCAGGCGACCGAGCATGTCCTGATCGACGAGGCGCAGGATACCAATCCGCAGCAATGGCAGATCGTCGCCGCGATCGCCGACGAGTTCTTCGTCGGCGAGGGCGTTCGAGCCACGACGATGCGCACGCTGTTCACCGTCGGCGACTACAAGCAGGCGATTTTCGGCTTCCAGGGCACCGATCCGATCTTCTTCCGTGCCGCGTTCGAACGCTTCCTCCGCTTGTCCAGGGTCGAGGCCGATCCCGATTACGAATTCGACGAGGGCAAGCCCGAGCCGCGTGAGGTCGAGGAGTTGTCGCTCACCCACAGCTTCCGCTCGACTCGCCCGGTGCTCGAGTTCGTCGACGCCGCGCTCGGCGTCTTGCCGCTGCCGGGCATGGGCGAGCTTTCGGACCGCGAGGAGCATGCCAGCGAAGTGCCCGGCCCGGGCAGCGTAACGCTCTGGCCGCCGGTCACCGAAGGCGGCAGCGAGGCGGACGAAGAGGAATGGGTTAGCGATGCCACTCGCAAGCTTGCCGGCGACATCGCCAAGGCGATCAAGGGCTGGATCGGCACGCTCCCGCTGGAGAGCAAGGGCCGCATGCTTGCGCCCGAGGATGTGATGATCCTGGTCAAGCGCCGCGGCGAACTGGCATCGTTGATCGTCGCCCGCTTGTATGCCGAGGGCGTGCCGGTGGCGGGCGTCGATCGCCTGCGGCTGAACGCGCCGCTGGCGGTGCAGGACCTGCTCGCCGCGATCCGCTTCGCGCTTCAGCCCGAGGACGATCTGTCGCTTGCTTCACTGCTGGTCTCGCCGCTGATCGGGTGGAGCCAGCAGGAGCTACTGGACGCTGCGGTCCGCGATGTTGGCGGGCTCTGGCGGCACCTGCGGCGGACCCAGCCGGAGGAGCGGCTGGCGCCGCTCTACGCGCTGCTTGCCCGTGCCGATATCGCGACACCCTATCGCTTCCTCGAGGAAATTCTCTCCGGGCCGCTCGATGGCCGCCGCAAGCTGCTCCGCCGGCTGGGGGAGGAGGCGCGCGATCCGATCGAGGAGCTGCTCAACGCGACGCTCAACTTCGAGAAGACCGCGACGCCGTCGTTGCAGCGCTTCCTCGACTGGTTCGATCGCGGCGATGTCGAGATCGTCCGCGATGCCGCCCAGCCGCAAGGGGCGGTGCGGGTGATGACGGCGCACGGCGCCAAGGGGCTGCAGGCGCCCCTGGTCATCCTCGCCGATGCCACGGTCGACCCCACACGTTCCCCGCGCGACTTTCTGGGTTGGGAAGTGTCTGAAGCGTCCGGAAAGCTGCCGATCTTCCGGCCCCGGTCCTCTGAGCGGGGTGCCCTGGCCGACGTCATCGAAGCAGCCGATGCGCGCGAACTTAGCGAGCATTGGCGTCTGTTCTACGTCGCCGCCACCCGCGCCGAGGAAAAACTGGTCGTCGCTGGGGCTTTAGGCCCCATGGCCAAGGGCATGCCCCCGGCGAAGAGCTGGTACGCCGCCAGTGCCGCCGCGCTCGACGCGCTCGGCGTGCCCGAGGGAGAAGTGCGCGAATTCAGGGGCTTGAACCCCCAGCCGCCGGTGGCGTCGAGGCCGCGCCCTGCCGAGATCACGGCCGAGGTTGCGGTCCTGCCCGGCTGGGCCCGGCGCCCGGCGCCCGAGGAAGCCAGTCCGCCGCGCCCCCTCGCGCCCTCGTCGCTGGGTGACGATGCCGTTGCCGATCCGCCTCCCACCCCGGCGATGCGCGCCGCTGCCGAGCGCGGCCGGCTCCTCCACGCGCTTTTCGAGCGATTGCCGTCGGTTAGCCCCGCCGATCGCCCTGCCGCCGCCGAGCGCTGGCTGGCCGGGGCAGGGGGCGTGGCCGACCCCGCCCTTCGCGCCGAGCTGTCCGGCGCCGCGCTGGCGGTGACCGAGGACTCGCGCTTTTCCGCGCTGTTCGGCCCCGATTCGCTCGGCGAGGCGCCGATCGCCGCGGTGGTGGGCGAGGGGCTGGTCGTCTCGGGCACGGTCGATAGGCTGGTGGTGACCGACAGCCATGTCCGGGTGATCGACTTCAAGACCGGCCGCCGCGCGCCGGCCAGCCTCGAGGCGATCCCGCCCTATCATCTCCGCCAGATGGCCGCCTATGCCGCCGCGCTGGCGGTCATCTTCCCTGGGCGTACGGTCGAGGCGGGGCTGCTCTATGCGGCAGGCCCCGTCCTCCACCTGCTGCCCCCGGATTTGCTCGCTGCGCACAAGCCCGGCTTGTTGCCGATGGAGCAAAGCTTGGGCTCGCGCGCTTGACCCGGCGAGGTCGCATCATAGATTAGCCCCAACATCGTATCAGGAGTTCTACCCATGGCCACCAAGGCGACCACCGACGCCAGCTTTTCCGCAGACGTGCTCGAGGCCGGCAAGCCCGTCCTCGTCGATTTCTGGGCGGAATGGTGCGGGCCGTGCAAGATGATCGCTCCCGCGCTCGAGGAGCTGGCCGAGGAGCTGGCCGATCAGGTGCAGATCATCAAGATCGACATCGACGAGAACCCCGATGCTCCCACCAAGTACGGCGTGCGCGGCATCCCCACGATGATTCTGTTCAAGGACGGCCAGCCCGCCGCCACCCAGGTCGGCGCGATGCCCAAGAATGGCATCAAGAAGTGGCTGGAGAGCGCGCTCTAAGCGCTGCCTGATTCCCGGCGCGAGCGGGGGTGGCGCGGCAGGTCGTCGCCGGCCTCCGCCCAGCCGATCCGGCTCTCGTAGAAGATGTGGAAGCCCGGCCGCACGCGGCCGGGCTCATCCAGCGTCGCCAGGCTGAAATCCACCGTGGTGGCGCCCTTGTCCTGCATCAGCAGCGGCGTTCCGCAGTGCGTGCAGAAGCGGCGCTCACCGGTCTCGCTGGAGGCGACGCTGCCGACTAGGTCTGCGCCCGCCAGCAGTACGAAATCCGCGACTGGCACAGTGGCGAAGGCCATGGCCGGACTACCCGAGTTCAGCTGGCACGTACGACAATGGCACCAGCCCGCGTCGGTGGGTTCGGAAGCCAGCCGGTAGCGGATGCCACCGCAAAGGCAGCCGCCCTCCATGCCCGGCTGCACCAATCTCAGCTCCGGTAGTCGGCGTTGATCGAGATGTACCCGTGGGTCAGGTCGCAGGTCCACACGGTGGCGCGGCCTTCGCCCAGGCCCAGCTCGACCCCGACCTCGATCTCGCGGCCCTTGAGATGCGCGGCGACCGGGGCCTCGTCATAGCCTTCCACCGCCAGCCCGTCGCGCGCCACCTGGGTGGCGCCGAAGCGGATGGCGAGTCTGTCGCGCTCGGCGGGTTCGCCGGCCTTGCCCACGGCCATGACGACACGGCCCCAATTGGCGTCCTCGCCGGCGATCGCGGTCTTCACCAGCGGCGAATTGGCGATCGACATGGCGATGCGATGCGCGCTTGCGTCGCTCTCGGCGCCTTCCACGGTGATCTCGATCAGCTTTTGCGCGCCTTCGCCGTCGCGCACGACGAGCTGGGCGAGCTGGTGGCAGACGTCCTGCAGTGCGGCGCGGAAGGCGTCGGCGCCGTCGTCCTCGTCGCTGGCGATCGTAGCATTGCCCGCGGCGCCGGTGGCGAAGGCGAGCACGGTGTCGCTGGTCGAGGTGTCGCCGTCGACGGTGATGCACGAAAAGGTCCTGCCGTTGGCGTCGCTCAGTGCTGCCTGCAGGAAGCCGGGATCGACCGCGGCATCGGTGAAGAGGAAGCCGAGCATCGTCGCCATGTCCGGGGCGATCATGCCCGATCCCTTGATGATGCCGATCAGGTTGACCGTCTTGCCGCCGATCACCGCCTGCGCGGTCGCGCCCTTGGTGAAGGTATCGGTGGTCATGATCGTCGCGGCGGCGTCTTCCCAGCTGCACGGCTCGGCGGTGAAGGCGGCGTCGAGGCCCGCTTCGGCCTTGTCGATCGGCAGCGGCACGCCGATCACCCCGGTCGAGGAGACGAACACGTCCGACGGCTGGCAGTTCAGATGCGCGGCGGCGCGGGCGGCGATCGCCTCCACCGCGGCGCGGCCGCGATTGCCGGTGAACGCGTTCGAGTTGCCGGCATTGACCACCAGCGCACGCGCCTGGCCGAGCGGCAGCGCCTTGCGGCACCATTCCACCTCGGGCGAGGGGCATTTGCTGTTGGTCAGCACGCCCGCCACCGTGGTGCCCGGCGCCAGCTCGATGAAGGTCAGGTCGCAGCGGTCCCAGTTCTTGTAGCGCGCCCGCGCCACGCGGGTGGTGACGCCGGAAATCGCTGGAATGGCGGGGAAGGGCAGCGCGAGCGGGGAGCGTTCGATGGACATGGGCGGACCTGTTGCTAAGCTGGCGACCGCTTCGGGCAAGCGGGGGGAAAGATCAATTGCTTTCGGCGGCCATGGCGGTGCTCTTGCCGCCCCGTTGCAGCGGTCCGGCGCGCTAACCTGCGCGATGCGTGGACTTCCTTCGCGCCGATGATACCAAGGATGCAGGTCGCTTCTGACTTGAAAGGCTTTCCATGATTCTCGCAACCCTGCTGGCGCTGGCCGGCCAGTCCGCTTCCGCTCCGATCATGACGATCACCGTGCAGAAGCTGCCCGCCAGCTACACCTCGGCGCCGATCGTCCATCTCGATTTCGACAAGAAGGGCGCAGTCACGGCCTGCACGCTCGAGCAGTCGAGCGGCAGCCCGGGCATCGACAAGGTTGCCTGCCAGCAGGTGCAGACGATCAAGCTGCCGGTCGAGGGTGGCAAGGCGCCGGCATCGCGCTCGGCTGCCGTGGAATTCGTCACCGGCGGTGCGCCGGGCAAGTGATCTGCGCGGGCCCGGGCGCCCTGCGCGCGGGCCCGCACCGCCCTGTGACAGGCGGAAAATTCGCTTTCGATTGGACGAAGCCGATCGGAATTACTATGTCGCCGAAGCACGTCCCCGCGTTCTGGGGCGCCTAGGGCATTTGCGAGCTTCGTTTTTGGAACTGCTGCTTCTCCTGACTGCCTTCCTCGCGAGCCTGACCGGCGTCGGTCAGGCCGATCGCGGCGGGATGCGGCAGGTGCAGGGCGTGGCGGTGGTCCAGGCGGCGCAGGCAGCCCAGGCGGCGGTGCTTCCTGCCCGGCGCGCGGCGCCTGCGGTGGCCGTGCCGCTGCTCCGGCCCGAAAAGGCCCTTCCGCTCTCTGCCCTTCAGCAGCCCATCGTGGCGCTGCATCTGCCGTTCGAGCGCCGGCTCGAATGAGCTTTTTCGCGGCCCGCTGAACCCTAGCGGCCGCTTTTTCCGTTTCAGCATCCAAACGGGCGCCGACCCTGGTGGCGCGCCCGTCCGACCACCCTAGATTTAGACTGGAAAATCCATGTTCGGCGGCATTGCCAAGACCCTGCTCGGTTCCTCGAACGATCGCTATGTGAAGTCGCTGGGCGGCATCGTGAACAAGATCAATGGATTCGAACCTTCGATCGCGGCGATGAGCGACGAGGAGCTTTCGAGCCAAACCGTGAAGTTCCGCGAGCGTCTCGCCAATGGCGAGAAGCTCGACGCGCTGCTTCCCGAAGCCTTCGCCACGGTGCGCGAGGCGGCCAAGCGCGTGCTCGGCCAGCGCCATTACGATGTGCAGATGGTCGGCGGCATCGTGCTCCACCGCGGCGAGATCGCCGAGATGCGTACCGGCGAGGGCAAGACGCTGGTCGCCACGCTGGCGACCTATCTCAACGCGCTGCCTGGCGACGGCGTGCACGTCGTCACCGTCAACGACTATCTCGCCTCGCGTGACGCGGAGTGGATGGGCCGCGTCTATCGCTTCCTCGGGCTGACCACCGGCGTGATCATCCCGAACCTGTCGGATCACCAGCGCCGCGAGGCCTATGCCGCGGACATAACCTACGGCACCAACAACGAGTTCGGCTTCGACTATCTGCGCGACAACATGAAGTACGAGCGCGCCTCGATGACGCAGCGCCCGTTCAACTTCGCGATCGTCGACGAAGTCGACTCGATCCTGATCGACGAGGCACGCACCCCGCTGATCATCTCGGGCCCGACCGACGACAAGTCCGAGCTCTACATGGGCGTCGATGTGGTCGTGAAGCAGCTCGTCAAAGACGATTACGAGATGGACGAGAAGCAGCGCACCATCGTGCTGACCGAGGACGGCACCGAAAAGGTCGAGCGCATGCTCGAAGCCGCAGGGCTGCTCCAGGGCGCCAATCTCTACGATTTCGAGAACACCCAGGTCGTCCACCACCTGAACCAGGCGCTGCGCGCGAACGTGATGTTCAAGCGCGACATCGACTACATCGTGAAGGACGACAAGGTCGTCATCATCGACGAGTTCACCGGCCGCATGATGGACGGCCGCCGCTGGTCGGACGGCCTGCACCAGGCAGTGGAAGCCAAGGAAGGCGTCAACATCGAGCCGGAGAACCAGACGCTCGCCTCGATCACCTTCCAGAACTATTTCCGCATGTACCCCAAGCTGGGCGGCATGACCGGCACGGCTGCGACCGAGGCGCCGGAATTCTTCGACATCTACAAGATGAACGTCGTCACCATCCCGACCAACCTGCCGGTGCAGCGCGTCGACGAGGAAGACGAGTTCTACAAGACGCTCGAGGAAAAGTTCGCGGCGATCGCCAAGAAGATCAAACTGCATGCCGCCAAGGGGCAGCCGGTTCTGGTCGGCACCGTCTCGATCGAGAAGTCCGAAATGCTCTCCGAGTTCCTCAACAAGGAAGGCGTCGAGCATAACGTGCTGAACGCGCGCCACCACGAGAGCGAAGCGCATATCGTGGCGCAGGCAGGCCGCCTGGGCGCCGTGACGATCGCCACCAACATGGCCGGCCGCGGCACCGACATCCAGCTCGGCGGCAACCTCGAGTTCCGCGTCCATGACGAGCTTTCCGAGATGGAGGAAGGCCCTGCCAAGGAAGCCGCGACCCAGCAGATCAAGGCCGAGATCGAAGCCGAGAAGCAGAAGGTGAAGGAAGCCGGCGGTCTGTTCGTGCTCGGCACCGAGCGCCACGAGAGCCGCCGCATCGACAACCAGCTGCGCGGCCGTTCGGGCCGCCAGGGCGACCCGGGCCTCAGCCGCTTCTACCTGTCGCTCGACGACGATCTGCTGCGTATCTTCGGCTCGAACACGCTGTTCGCCAAGATGATGCGCAACAACATCGAGGATGGCGAGGCGATCGGCTCAAAGTGGCTGTCCAAGGCGATCGAGACCGCGCAGCGCAAGGTCGAGGCGCGCAACTACGACATCCGCAAGCAGGTCGTCGAGTATGACGACGTGATGAACGACCAGCGCAAGGTCATCTACGAGCAGCGCGCGGACATCATGGATGCCGATACGGTGGGCGATGTCGTCACCGACATGCGCGCCGAGACGGTGAACGCCATCATCGGCGAATATTGCCCGCACGGCTCGTATCCCGAACAGTGGAAGCTCGACGAGCTGAAGGAGAAGCTGGTCGGCACGCTCAACCTGGACGTGCCGGTTGATCAGTGGATCAAGGACGAGGCGCAGATCGAGCCGGAGATCGTCGAGGAGCGCGTCCGCGAGATGGCGGACAAGCTGGTCGAGGCCAAGGCCGCCGATCTCGAGCCCGAGACCTGGAGCCAGATCGAGAAGTCGATCCTGCTGCAGAATCTCGACCATCACTGGAAGGAGCATCTCGCGATGCTCGATGCGCTCCGCCAGGTCGTCCATCTGCGCGCCTATGCGCAGAAGACGCCGATCAACGAGTACAAGCACGAGGCCTTCGCAATGTTCGAGCGCATGCTCGGCCAGATTCGCGAGGACGTGACCCGAACGCTCGCTTTCGCCCAGTTCCGCATGGAGCCGGCGCCCGAGCTGCCGCAGCTGCCCGACTTCCTGACCACGCATATCGACCCGCTGACCGGCGAGGACGACAGCTACGACTATGATGGTGGTGCTGCGGGCCTCGTGACCACCCGTCTGCCGCAGATGGGCATTCCCCAGCCGTCGGCCGAGGATCTCGGCACCGATCCGGCGCAGTGGGAAGGGCTGGTCAGCCGCAACGCGCCGTGCCCGTGCGGCTCGGGCCGCAAGTACAAGCACTGCCACGGCCAGGTGGCGTAAGGCACCCAATTCCTCCCCCAGCTTGTCTGGGGGAGGGGGACCAGCGAAGCTGGTGGAGGGGCCGGCGCATTGCGCCGGTCTTTTCGTATCCGCCCCTCCACCACCGGCCTGCGGCCGGCGGTCCCCCTCCCCGAGACAAGCTCGGGGAGGAATTCAGGCAATGAAAAGGGGAGGCGCCACAAGCCCTCCCCCGACCCCTCCCGCAAGCGGGAGGGGAGTTTTGCTTGCGCTTACTTCGGCGCCGGCATCTGGATCGAAGGGCCGAGGCGGGCGACGACTTCGTGCGCGTCGAAGGCGCGGACATTGTCATTCGGCTTCGGGCCCTTGCCCATCACCACTTCGGCCATAGCCTCATATTGGGTGACGGTGCGGTAGTCCCAGTCGCGGTCGCGCCAGAAGGGATCGTCATAGAAGGGGTCCCAGCTGCGCCAGCCCCAGCGCGGGCCGCGATAGAAGCGCCAGGACGGGCTCCAATAGCCCCAGGGGCCGGAGCCCCAGGCGCTGGGCGTGCTGACGATGTCCGTCTTCTTCTCGGTGTCGCGATCGGACAGCACGAAATAGTCGAAGCCCTGCTGGAGCGTGAGCTCGGCAGCGCGATAGAGCAGGTAGCGCTCGACCGTCTCGCGGGCGGTGAGGCTGTTGCCGGCAAAGCTGACGCGGAAGCGGTTGCCCTCGATCTGCTGGTCCGAATAGCCGGCGCGGGCGCTGCCGGAGCCGGTTGCAGGCTGATAGGGCGTTGCCGTCATACAGGCCGACAGCGGGATGCTGCCGGCGAGGACGAGAGCAAGCGCTGCGAACCGGGGGCGCTTGGGAGTTCTCAACATGGTTCCTCCGAACTTAGAATATTGGGCACTGCTATGACGGAACGAACGCGCGCCGGCAGGGATGTGTCCGCGGCGGAGCGTGGCATAAGCGCGATTGACCGTGGGTGAATGAACGCGATTTCATGCAAGGCGTTCAGGAACCTCCATCGCCTCGGCAGCCAGCGTGTCGCGCGGCGCCATCGCCTCCCATGGGAAGACGAACCAGTCCTTGTCGACCGAGCGGTCGATCGTGCGCGCGCGATAGTCGACTTCCTGCGAGGAGCGGACATTGTCGAGCAGCACGGCGAACTTGACGCGGCTGGCAATGGCGCCTTCGTCGGCGAGCGCTGCGCGGATCTCGCCGATCGTGCGGCCGCTGTCGTTGATGTCCTCGACGAAGAGCAGCCGGTCGCCGTCGCGGGTGCGCCGGGCGAGCACCGACACCAATTCCTCGCCGAACTGGGCGATCTTGGTCGAATAGTCGATCGAGACCAGTGGCAGCCCCATCCGGTGCGACAGGAATACCGCCGGCGTCAGCCCGCCGCGGCCGACCCCGACGAGCAGGGTGGGCGTCCACGCCTCGCAGGCTTCGGCGATGGCGTGGATGCCGATCACCATCTCGTCATGGGTGAAGTGGGTGAAGATGATGCTCATGCGTTGGCCTCTGCATAGGCGTCGATCCGGGCGAGATGCGCGGCAACCGCGTCGTCGGGAAGGAACGAGCCAAGAAACGAATTTCGCGCCAGCGTCACCAGGTCACGCTTGCTGAGCGTGCGGCCCTGGGCGATCGCGCGGAAATTGTCGGCGACATAGCCGCCGAAATAGGCCGGGTCGTCGGAATTTACGGTGGCGCGCAGGCCGAGTTCCAGCATCCGGTCGATCGGATGCACGTCGACCGAGGCGACGTTGCACAGCTTCACGTTGGAAAGCGGGCAAACGGTGAGCGTCATCGACGAGCGGGCAAGGCGGGCGACCAGTGCCGGATCCTCGAGGCTGCGATTGCCATGATCGAGCCGATCGACCTGCAGCAGGTCGAGTGCTTCCTCGACATAGGCGGGCGGACCTTCCTCGCCGGCATGGGCGACGCGCTTGAGGCCCATCGCCGCGGCCGCAGCGAAGACGCGCTCGAACTTGGAAGGCGGGTGGCCGACTTCGGATGAATCGAGGCCGACGCCCGCGATCCGGTCTATCCAGGGCTGCGCCTGGGTCAGCGTCTTGAAGGCGTCTTCCTCATCGAGATGGCGCAGGAAACAGAGGATCAGCTTCGAAGTGATGCCCAGCCGTTCCTCGGCCTCGCCCATGCCGGCGAGCAGGCCGTTGGCGACCACGCCGAAGGGAATGCCGCGGTGCGTGTGCGTCTGCGGATCGAAGAAGATTTCGGCATGGACGACGCCGTCTTTCGCGACGCGCTCGAAATAGGCGAGGGCGAGGTCGCGGAAATCCTCCTCGGTGCGCAGCACGTCGGCGCCGGCATAATAGATGTCGAGAAAGTCCTGGAGATTGGAGAATTCATAGGCTGCCCGCACTTCGTCGACCGAGGCGAAGGGGATGGCGACCCCGTTGCGCTGGGCAAAGGCGAACATCTGTTCGGGTTCCAGGCTGCCTTCGATATGAAGATGCAGCTCGGCCTTGGGCAGGCCGGTGATGAAGGCGTCGAGGTCGGTCATCGACGAAGCATCGCAGGCGCGGGGAGGAGTCGCAAGACCGGCCTGGTCTCAGGATGCGGCGCGGGCCCTCACATCGGCCATGCCGGCCGTGAGAGGAAGCCGCTGGCTTCGATCGGGGAGGGACCGCTCGATGCGGAAGGCGGCGCGAAGCCCGGATCGTCATGCGCGGAGCGCCGCCAGGCGCTGGGTGAGATGCCGAACTCGGAGTTGAACCAGCGCGTGAATGCCGCGGGCGAGGTGTAGCCGAGCATCTCGCCGATCGAGGCGAGCGAATGAACGCTGTTGAGCAGGTGACGCACGACCAGTTCGCGGCGCACGCTGTTGAGCACTGCGCTGAACCCGGTGCCTTCCGATTCCAGCTTCCTCTGGAGCGTGCGCGACGCGATGCCGAGATGCCGGGCGACATTGTCTATCGAGCCGTGGCCCGAAGGGAGCAGCACATAGAGCGCGCGACGGGTGCGATCGACCTGGCTGAGCAGCGGCGCCGAGGGCAGCAGCGTCTCGAAATAGCTGTTGGCATAGGCCGCCAGGTTTGACCGGTAGCCGGGGTTGCGCGCCTGGAGCGTCGCACGGCTATAGGCGACGCCGTTCAGGTCGCTGCCGAACATCACCGGGCAACCAAGCACCCGATGATGTACCTCGAGCGACCGCGGTGCTGCGTGCATGAAATGCACGCATTCCGGCCTCCATGCCTCGCCGGCAATCTCGGTGAAGGCGCGCGAGAGGATCGCCCCGACCGCCTCATGCGCCTGGCGCGGCACGAAATCGATGTTGCTGACGATCTGGGTGCGTACCAGCCCCATGTCGCCATGCATTTCGAGGGTGAAGGTCAGCAGGTCGCTGAGCAGGTGCTGGTAGCGGATCAGCGTGCGGATCGCATCTTCCAGCGTCTCCTGCTGCTGCAGCACGAGACTTACCGGGCCCATTGCGGAGAGATCCCTCCGCTCCGCAATCAGCATCGCGAATTGCGGGCAATTGGCCTCCATCGCCGAACGTTCGAGGATCGATGCGATTGCACCACGAGGCAATCGCTCTTCCGGATTTCGCAACTGCGAAGGATTTACACCAGTGTCAGCAAGAATTCGATACGGATCGAGCCCGACTTCCAAGGCGACCGTTACGTAGTTCATCAATATCGCTGCACGTCCCGAGGTCATGCAGGGCCCTCCCCATGCCCGGAATGCATCCGGGACATTCCGAAGCTTATGTAGGTTGACGCCAACTGCCAAGTAGATGGCGTGAATTGCAAAGCAGTTTCCTTCGCGGAGCCCTAAGGGTCGCTCCAGACACCGGTTTCCTTGGGCAGGGGGGCGGGGGCACGGAGAAAATTTAATGGGGTTCGAAGGCGTTTCGGTTGCCAGGCGTAGCGGGCAGGAAGTTGCGCAGCCGCTGTCGATTGTAAGTGATTCGGGTTCGTTGAAGCTCGAAGTGATCGAAATGGACGATTGCGCCCCCAGCGACTCGGCCGCGCGCGCGCGCCTGACCGCAATGAGCGCGATGGCCGCGGCGATGGCGCACGAGCTGAGCCAGCCGCTGACTGCGGCGAGCAACTATATGCAGGGCTGCGCCGCCGTTATCCGCCAACGCATCCACGGGCTGGAACAGTTGCTCGGCTTCATCGAGGATGCCGCGGCACAGACCGCACGCGCGTCGGACATCGTGCTGCGCATGCGGTCTTTCGTGAAGACGGGCCGGATCGACGCGCAACCGGAGTGCCTGGTCGAGATGCTCGACGCGGTAAGCGCCCGGCTGTCGTGCCTCGGCAATGTCGAAGTGGTCCGCGCATTCGAGCCGGGCGCGACCTGCGTGCTCGGTGACCGCATCCAGCTCGAGATGGTGCTTTCCAATCTGCTGCTCAACGCTGCCCAGGCGATGTCGGACAGCAAGGTGCGCCGGATCGCGATTTCGGGCTGGAGCGAGGGCGCGCGCATCCGCATTCGGGTCGCCGACACCGGGCCGGGCGTGCCGCCCGAAATTCGCGAGCATCTGTTCGAGCCGATGGTCAGCACCAAGGTGGATGGCACCGGTCTCGGCCTGGCGATCTCGCAGACGATCGTCGACGCGCATCGCGGCACGCTGACCATCGAGCCGTCCGAGCCCGGCGAAGGCGCCGTGTTCGTCCTCGCGCTGCCGAAGGGCGAGGAACGCTTCTAAAGGTTGCCCCCCAAGAGCGGTCCGTCCCCCCGGACCCTCGAGCCCCGCCCGACCCCCCTCGGGCGGGGCTTTTCGTTACGCGATGTTGGGAAAGGGGCAAGCGCGCGCGGCGGCGCAGGCGTAGGAGAACGGGTGTCTCCACACGGGTAAATCCAAGGATTTCAGTAGTTTGTGGTGGCTCCCTGAGTAGGATTCGAACCTACGGCCGCTCGATTAACAGTCGAGAGCTCTACCGCTGAGCTATCAGGGATCACCATCTCTCCGCTGGGCTGTGCCGCGGCGGAGGCGGCCCTATGCAGCGGGTTTTCTGGAATTGCAAGGGGTCAGGCGACGAATTGTTCCATCGTTATGCGATCGTCCAGCGCATGCTCTGGATCGAAGAGCAAGGTGAGGTCGCGGTGATGGTCGATTTCGATATCGACCCGCGCGACGTCGCGCACTTCGCGCTGGTCCGCCACCGCGCTGACCGGGCGCTTGTCGGCCTCGAGCACGCGAATCGCGATGCGTGCCTTGTCGGGCAGGATCGCGCCGCGCCACCGTCGCGGACGGAACGGGCTGATCGGCGTCATCGCCAGCATCGCCGAACCGAGCGGCAGGATCGGGCCCTGCACCGAGAGGTTATAGGCGGTGGAGCCGGCGGGGGTCGCGATGAGCATCCCGTCACACACAAGCTCGGGCAGCACGATGCGATCGTTGACTGTGATCTCCAGCTTCGCGGTCTGGCGGGTTTCGCGCAGAAACGAGACTTCGTTGATCGCCGGCAGCTCGAAGCGTTCCCCCACCGCATTGACCGCATTCATCTTGAGCGGGCTCACCTTGAACGGCTTGGCACGGGCGAGCCGCTCGTCGAGCCCTTCGCGACGCCAGTCGTTCATCAGGAAGCCGATCGTGCCGAGGTTCATTCCGAACACGGGAATGTTGCGGCGATTCTCCAGCAGCATGTGCAGCGTCTGGAGCATGAAGCCGTCGCCGCCCAACGCGACGATCGAATCTGCCTGATCGACAGACACCCAGTCATACGCCGCGCGCAGCTCCTCGGCGGCAAGCTGGGCGGGTTCGGTTGGCGAGGCGACGAGCGCGCGCAGCTGACTCATCCGCCGGTTACGCTCATATGGCGGCGCGTAGCAGGCGCGGCGCCGGTGGCAATGCGGAAGGCGTGGCGTGCGGGCTTGATCGCCAGCGCACCGTCGATCGCCTGGTCGAGGCCGGTGGGCCCGTCGACGCGCAAGGCTGTCTTCAGATCGACACCCTCGTCATGGCCGAGGCACATATAGAGCTTTCCATCGGTAGCGAGGCGGACACGGTTGCATCCGTCGCAGAAATTGGCGCTGAGCGGCGTGATCAGGCCCAGCCGCGTCGCGGTGCCGGCGACGCGCCAGTAGCGCGCGGGGCCGCCGGTGCGGTGCGTGTCGGGAATCAGATCAAAACTTTGCTTGAGATCGGCGAGCACGCCGGTGAGCGGAAGGAAGCGATCTTCACGATTTTCGTCCACATCGCCAAGCGGCATCGTCTCGATCAGGGTGAGGTCCATGCCCTGCGAGGCTGCCCAGGCGAGCATCGGGGCGATTTCGGCCTCGTTCAGGCCCTTGAGCGCGACCATGTTGAGCTTCACCGCCAGCCCGGCCGCCTGCGCGGCTTCGATACCGGCCAGCACCTTCGCCACATCGCCATGGCGAGTGATGTGGCGGAACCTCTCGGGATCGCGGCTGTCGAGGCTGACATTGACGCGGCGCACCCCGGCCTCGCGCAGCGCCGCGGCATGCTCGGCAAGGCGCGTGCCGTTGGTGGTGAGGGTGATCTCGTCGAGCCCGCCGCCCAGATGGCGCGCGATACGGCGGATGAGGTCCAGCGTGTCGCTGCGCACCAGCGGCTCGCCGCCGGTGAGGCGGATCTTGCGCACCCCGCGCGCAACGAAGCGGTCGGCGATCAGCGCCAGCTCGTCGAGGCTGAGCAGCGCGGCACGCGGCAGGAACGTCATCGTCTCGGACATGCAGTAGCGGCAGCGCAGGTCGCAGCGATCCGTGACCGAAATGCGCAAATAGTGGATCGCGCGGCCATGGGCGTCGATCAAGGCGGGCGCGGCTGCCATGTGGGACGAGTTACGCATGATGATAGCGGTGGGCAAGCGTTCGCGTTATCGAGGGCGGAATGTCTGAAGATTTCACAGTCATCGAAAGCACCAACAGCGCGAATGCAGACGCGGCTCCGGTGTTCGTCCTCAGCTTTCGCCAGCGCGACGAAGTCGCGGCGGCGGCAGCGGGCGGCGGCTGGCGCGTGGTGGCGGCGCGGCGTTCGGATGCGCTCGAACGGCGCTTCCTGGCGAGCGGTGCCGCAGTCGCGGTGATCGACGCGCGCGGCGCGCTTTCCGAGGGAATGGACGCCGCCAAGGTGCTGGGCCCGACGATCGAGGGACATGGCGCGGCGATGCTGATCCTCGTCTCGCAGAGCGACACGGTGCACATGCGCCATTTCTTCGACGCAGGCGCGACGCATTTCCTGTCGAGCCCGATGTCCTCCGCGGCGATGGCGCATGCGATCCGCTTCGCCCAGCGCCATGTCGAGCGGCTGGCCGGCTGGAACGGGCAGGAGAAGGGGCCGCCCGAGCCGCTGGGCTGGCGCTTCGATCCGGCGATGCGATCGCTGCAGCTCACCCCGGCGCTGGCCGGCCTGCTCGGCTTGCCCGAGGCGCCGGGCACGCGGGCCTTTTTCGCCCGGCTCGATTCGGCGGATCGCGGGCTGGCGCGCAGCGCGCTGCGCCGGCTCAATGCCGAGACGCCGTCGACTGCCTTCGCCCACGACCTGACCGGGGTGGGACGGGTGGTGCAGCATCTGCAATATGATGCGCAGACCAACCGCCTCCATGCACTCGTCGAGGCGCTGGGCGTCGCGCCCGACGCCAATGCCGCGGTGCGCGACGCGCTGACCGGCGCGCGCGACGGGCCAAGCGCGCGCCGCTGGATCGACCGGCGGCTGGCCGAGGGCGGCGCGATCGGGATCGTGCTGATCGGGCTGACGCGATTCGAGACCGTGAACACCGCCTATGGCCGGGCCGCGGGCGACGAGCTGCTGCGCAGCGTCTCGCGCCGCGTCGGCGAAGTGGCGCGGGACCTGCTGGGCAAGGGGGCGATCATCGCGCGGATCGGTGGATCGGAATTCCTGGTCGCCAGTGACGACGCCGACGCCGCGAAGATCGCCACCGCGGCGGCCCGCCTGGAAGATGCGCTGGCGCGGCCCTTCGTCGCGGGCGGCGACATCGCGCCGCTCGGCGCACGACTGGTGACGGGGGCGAGCCAGCCGGGGGACAATGCCGCGGGGCTGCTCCGCCGGGCGAGCGAGGCGCTGCTGGGCGACGTGCCGCTCGAAAAGGGTGCGCCGCCAGTCGACGTGCTGGTCGACAGCCTGCACCGGGCGCTGGAACGCAGCGAGATCGGCGTGCTGTTCCAGCCGCAGGTGTCGATCGCGACCGGGCAGATCATCGGCGTCGAGGCGCTGGCGCGCTGGAACCATCCCGAGTTCGGCGAGCTGGGTGCCGAGACGCTGTTCGCCGCGGCCGAGCGCGCCGGGCTCGATGCGACCTTGTCCGATCATGTGCAGCGCCGTGCGCTGGCGGCCGCGTCCAACTGGCCGATGTCCCTCAGCAAGCTCCGGCTCTCGATCAACGTCACTGCGGCGGATGTTGCCCGACCGGGCTTTGTCGACGCGCTGCTCGGCCGGATCGACACGAGCAACTTCCCCCGCACCCGGCTGACGGTGGAGATCACCGAGAGCGGCATCATGTCGGATCTGGGCGAGGCCGCGCGGCTGCTCACCATGCTGCGCGCCGCGGGCTGCCGGGTGGCGATCGACGATTTCGGCACCGGCTATTCGAGCCTTGCCTATCTGAAGGCGCTGCCGCTCGACTATCTGAAGATCGACAAGAAGCTTTCGCAGGACATCACCGGATCGCACCGCGACCGCGTGGTGGTGCGCGGGGTGATCGACATGGCGCGCTCGCTCGGCCTGTCCGTGGTCGCCGAAGGCGTGGAGACGACCGAGCAGCTCGACCTGCTGGCCAAGGAAGGCTGCCAGTATTTCCAGGGCTTCCTCTGCTCGGCGCCGGTCGACGTGCCGGCGCTTGCCCAGCTGGTGAGCCGCGCATGAGCGACCCGCGTGACGTGAGCGGCGTGTGGTATGGCCGCTATGTCAGTGCCTCCGGCAGGCAGGACAGCGGCTTCATCGCGATGTTCGAAGAAGCGGGGGGTGTCTTTTCCGGCAGCATCAGCGAGCCGGACGAAGGCGGCGGGGTGCGCCGCGCCACGGTCGCCGGGCGGCGAAACGGCTCGCAGATTCAGTTCGTGAAGCAGTATCACGGCCGCTGGAAGCATGCCGTCTTCTACGAAGGCAGCCTGGACGATCAGGGCACCCAGGCGAGCGGCAACTGGACGGTCGAGACGGTGCATGGCGGTTTCGACATGCAGCGCGAGAAGTTCACGATCGAGGAACTCGAAGACGAGATCGAGGCACGGCTGGAGCTTTAGGGCTTTGCGAACAAATCTCCGTCATCCCCGCGAAGGCGGGGATCCAGAGCCAAATGTGGAAACGCGCTCGGCAAGCGCGCGTGGCTCCGGCCGCTATTCAGCTCGATTGCTTTGCTATCCCGAACCACCCTGGATCCCCGCCTTCGCGGGGATGAAGACAGGGGCGCGGGATGACGAGGGGCGCGCGGGATGACGAGAAGGGTGCGCGGATGATGGGCAGGGGAGCTAGGCCGGATCGGCGCCCCGGCCTTCGGTGACGCGGCCGAGCGTGACCCCGGCATAGCGCGCCAGGCTGGCGAGCAGCGCGGAGGCGCCGGGATCGATCGTCCCCGACTTCGCCCAATAGGCGCCCATCGCCATGCTGGGTCCCATCAACCCGATCGGATACATCGCCATGCTGCGCACGAAGGTGGGTTCATAGGCGTCGATCGGCACGCGCGGATCGTCATAGATGTCGGGGATGTGAATCGGCCGCGCTTCGAGGATGGCGAGCCCGGAGATGCAATTCTCGATCGGGAAGTCCGCCCCGGCCCAGAGCGGCGTCAGTGCATCCTCGGCGATATAGGCGACGCGGTTGCCCTGGCGGCGGATAACGGTGATGCCGTCGGCGCGCGCGATCGTACGCGCGCATACGCGCAGGATGTCGATGATCTCCTCGATCGAGCCGGCACGCGACAGGCGCGCCATCGCTTCGGTCAACAGCCGGCGCTGCTCGAAACTATCCGGCTGATCCAAGCGCTGCTCCCCGCGCGCAGACCCCTTGAGAGTCCCGCCCATTTCCACAACATCCGTCACGGCCAGATACGCAGCCTTGCTCTTGTTATTACAACAGGAAATGGCGCCAGATCGGTGATGCAAAAACGCCCGGGACGACTCAAGATCGCCCGTGCTCCTCTACGCACTGCGACCATGGGCATCACGCCGATCAGGAACATTTCTGCGGATATCCTGAACCCGATCGCTTTTTCGGCAATTACGCAAAAATACCGGGGACGCCGTTAACCCCGAAATCCGGGGGCGGGCAGCCTGAGCCCGTTGCTCCCCGGCGAAAGTCGGGGTCCAGTTGCAATTTCGTTCGTGAGGTACGCGCGCCCAACCGGCTGCGCCGAGACTGGACCCCGGCGTTCGCCGGGGAACAGAAATCGGTGAATGTCGATACAGCCTGGTTCAATTCGGAGCCTGCTATCTCAGCCCGCTGCCTTGGCAAGCCCGCGGGAGAGCTGGAGCGCGCCGTTCAGCCGGGCCTGTGGCGTGGCCCAGGCGCGGGTGATCACCAGCTTCATGTCCGGGCGAAGCTTCGCGGTGCCTTCCAGCTTGTCGACATAGGCGAGCAGCCCTTCGACGTTCGGGAACTTGTCGTCGTGGAAGCTGACCAGCGCCCCCTTGGGGCCGACATCCAGCTTGGCGATGCACGCCTTCTTGGCGTTGAGCTTGGCCTCGATCAGGGTGATCAGATTCTCGGTCGCCTCGGGCAGCTTGCCGAACCGGTCGATCAGCTCGGCGGCGAAGGCTTCGATGCCGCGGCGGTCCTCAACTTCGTTGAGGCGGCGATAGAGGCCCATGCGCAGGTCGAGATCGGGGACATAGTCCTCCGGGATCATGATCGGCGCATCGACGGTGATCTGGGGCGACAGGTCGCGCGGGCGCTCGTCGCGCAGGCCGCCAGCCTTGGCGTCGAGGATCGCTTCCTCGAGCATCGACTGGTAGAGTTCGTAGCCGACTTCCTTGATGTGGCCCGACTGCTCGTCGCCCAGCAGATTGCCGGCACCGCGGATGTCGAGGTCGTGCGACGCGAGCTGGAAGCCGGCGCCGAGCGATTCGAGATCGGACAGCACCTTGAGCCGCTTCTCCGCCGCATCGGTCATCAGCCGCTGAGCCGGCGTGGTCATATAGGCATAGGCGCGGGTCTTGGAGCGCCCGACGCGGCCGCGCAGCTGGTAGAGCTGGGCGAGGCCGAACTTGTCCGCCCGGTTGATGATCAGCGTGTTGGCCGAAGGGATGTCGATGCCGGACTCGATGATCGTCGTCGAGACGAGCAGGTCGTATTTGCGATCGTAGAAGGCGGACATCCGCTCCTCGACCTCGGTCGGCGTCATCTGGCCGTGCGCGACGACATAGGAGATCTCGGGCACGTCGTTGCGGAGGAACTCCTCGATCTCGGGCAAGTCCGAGATGCGCGGCGTAACGAAATAGGCCTGGCCGCCGCGATAATGTTCCCGAAGGAGAGCCTCGCGCAGGACGACCGGGTCCCAGGGCATCACATAGGTGCGCACCGCGAGGCGATCGACCGGCGGGGTCTGGATCACGCTCAGCTCGCGCAGGCCCGACATCGCCATCTGGAGGGTGCGCGGGATCGGGGTGGCGGTGAGGGTGAGGACATGGACGTCCGCCTTCATCGCCTTGAGCCGCTCCTTGTGGGTGACGCCGAAGCGCTGTTCCTCGTCGACGATGACGAGGCCGAGGCGCTTGAACTCGACGCCCTTGGCGAGGACCGCATGCGTGCCGACGACGATGTCGATCGTGCCGTCGGCGGCGCCGTCCTTCGTTGCCTTCATCTCGGCGGCGCCGACGAGGCGCGAGAGGCGGCCGACCTTGATCGGGAACCCTTCGAAACGCTGGGTGAAGTTGTTGAAGTGCTGGCGGGCGAGCAGGGTGGTCGGGCAGACCACCGCGACCTGCATCCCGGCCATCGCCGCGACGAAGGCGGCACGCAGCGCGACCTCGGTCTTGCCGAAGCCGACATCGCCGACGATGAGCCGGTCCATCGGGCGGCCCGCGGCGAGATCCTCGAGCACGTCGCCGATCGCGCGGTCCTGATCGTCGGTTTCCTCATAGGGGAAGCGATCGACAAAGGCGGGGTAGCCGCCCGCATCGGGCTCGGCGATTTCGGCGGGGCGAGTGGCGCGCTTGGCCGCGGTGGCGATGAGCTCGCCCGCGATCTCGCGGATCCGCTCCTTCATCCGGCTCTTGCGCCGCTGCCACGCCTCGCCGCCCAGCCGGTCGAGCGCGGCACCTTCCTCGCCCGCGCCGTAGCGGCTCAGGACCTCGAGATTCTCGACGGGGACGTAGAGCTTGTCGCCACCGGCATAGCTGAGCGCGACGCAGTCGTGCGGCGCCTTCTGCACCGGAATCTGGGTGAGCCCCTCGTACCGGCCGATGCCGTGATCGACATGGACGACCAGGTCGCCCGGCGAGAGCGTCGCCAGTTCGTTGAGGAACGCGTCGGTCGACTTGCGGCGCTTGGCGCGGCGGACCAGGCGATCGCCGAGCATGTCCTGCTCTGTGAGCACGGCGACGTCGGGCGCGGAGAAGCCGTGATCGAGCGGCAGCACGATCATCGCGACGGCGCTGTCGGCGATGCCCATGGCCTCGTGCCAGCTCTCCGCCTTGCGCGCGGTCTTGAGCCCGTGATCGGCGAGCAACCCGGTCAGCCGCTCGCGCGCACCGCCCGAATAGCTGGCGAGGATCGGCTTCTTGCCCGCCTTGCGGAACTTGGCGATGTGCTCGACCACGGCTTCATAGACGTTGGTGTTCGCCGCGCGCTCGGGTGCGAAGTCGCGCGGGCCATCGACGTTGAAGTCGAGCACCGTTGCGCTTTCGGGCTCGTGGAAGGGCGTGGCGGTGTGGGCGGGCCAGTCGGCCAGCCGCTTCTCCCACTCGCTCGCCACCAGATAGAGCGCATCGGCGGCGAGCGGGCGATAGCTGCCCGGATCGGCCGACTGGGCACGGACGCGGTTCGACTGATAGTCCGCGATCGCCTCGAAGCGGGCCTCGGCGGCGCCGGCATCGCCCGCGTCGCGGATCAGGATCGCGTCGTCGGGGAGATGTTCGAACAGCGTTTCGAGGCGATCCTCGAACAAGGGCAGCCAATGCTCCATGCCGGCGAGGCGGCGGCCGTCGCTGATCGCCTGGTAGAGCGGATCGCCGGTGGCGGTGGCGCCGAACTTCTCACGATACCGGGTGCGGAAGCGCTTGACCGACTCCTCGTCGAGCAGCGCTTCGGAGGCGGGGAGCAGGGTGAAGCCGTCGATCCGGCCGGTGGTGCGCTGGTCGGCGGGATCGAAGGTGCGGACGGATTCGATCTCGTCTCCAAAGAAATCGAGACGCAGCGCCTGCTCGGCGCCACTTGGGAACAGATCGACCAGGCCGCCGCGCACCGCGAACTCGCCGGCATCGTTGACCGTGTCGACGCGGACATAGCCGTTGGCCTGGAGCAGGGTGGAGAGCCGGTTGAGGCTGATCCGCTCGTTCGGCGCCAGCCGGGCGACGAGCTGGCGGATGCGGAAGGGCGTGAGGGTGCGCTGGGTGGCGGCGTTGACCGTGGTGACCAGCAGGCGCGGCTTGTCGCCGGGCGCCTGGAGCGCGTGCAGCGTGGCGAGCCGCTCGGCCATGACGCGCAGCGTGGGGCTGGCGCGGTCATAGGGAAGGCAGTCCCAGGCGGGGAAGCTCAGGACCTCGAGCTCGGGCGCGAAATAGGGCGCGGTCCCGGCCACCGCGCGCATCGCCGCCTCGTCGGGCGCGACGAACACCGCCATCCGCCCGGTGCGCGCCAGATCGGCGAGCATCCAGGGAAGGAAGCCGGCGGGGGCGCCCGACAGGGTGAGGGGCTTTTGGGCGGAGAGGATGGTCTTGAGGTCGGGCATCTTGGCTCAGCTAAAGCCCTCTCCCCATCGGGGAGAGGGTTGGGAGAGGGGCAGGAGAGGAGAGTGCGCCGCACTTCCCCTCTCCCCGGCCCTCTCCCCGTAGGGGAGAGGGAGTTATCTGGAAATCGGCACGTAGTTCAGCGCCTTGAGGGCAGTCATCACGGTTCCGGCATAGCGCGGCGGCACGGGCGCGACGCCCATCGCCCAGGCCATGATGTCGACGTCCTGCTCCTCGAGCAGTTCCTCGAACAGGTCCATCTCGGTCTCGCTCCAGCCGGCGCCGTGCTTGTCGAAAAAGCCGCCGATCAGCAGATCGGCCTCCTTCACGCCGCGGTGCCAGGCGCGGAAGCGCAGGCGCTTGAGACGGATTTCGCGGTCCATTCGGGTCCTCAACGGCAATTGGCCGGCAGCGCGAAAATGCGCAGTCGGCGGAGGGAAAATGTGCGCTCCAGATAGGTCGCCGGGCGCCGGAAAGCCAGCCCACAACTTAATCGCGCGAACACATCCGCTGCGCCCGCAATCTTCCTATGATGGAAGACAGTCTGCGTAGAGGTCGGCCAAAAATGCGTTTCGTGATGCTGAAATCGATCAACGGCGATCCGATGCTGGTGAACATCGAGTCGGTGCGCACCGTCTCGACGATCAACATGGCCGGCGACGATGTCGGCGTGCTTTCCTTCGACGGTGCGCATGAAGTGGTGGTCGGCTCGTCGGTCAGCGAGGTCCATGCCGCGATCGAGGCCGCCGGCCAGGCCGTGGCGCCCGCGCGCAGCTTCGCCCCCGAACCGCTGCGCACCCTCTAGCGGCGCGCCGGAGCAGGGGCTAGTTCGGGCTGGATGCGGCCCGATATGCTCAACCCGCTCTTCGCCGAAGTCACCGCGCTCAAGGGCATTGGCGCGGCGCTCGCCAAGCCGCTCGAGCGGCTCGGGCTGGCGCGCGTCGTCGACGTCGCCTTCCATCTCCCCACCGGCTTCATCGACCGGATCCCGCGCGACGAACTCATGGCCTCCGATGTCGGCCGGGTCATCGCGATCGAGCTGACCGCGGCCAATTACCGCTTCGGCGGCAGCGCCCGCTCGCCCGCCCGCGTGCAGGCGGTGGACGCGCACGGCAACTTCGTCAGCCTCGTCTTCTTCGGCGGCAATTCGGGCTGGGCCAAGAAGCTGCTGCCGCTCAACGAGAAGCGCTGGGTCTCCGGCCGGCTCGACCAGTACGGCCAGGAGCTCCAGATCGTCCACCCCGAGGTCGCCGTGCCCGAAGAGGCCGATGGCGGCGGGCGCGAGGCGATCTATCCCTGCTCCGAAGGCATCACCTCGAAGCGGATCGCGGCGCTGGCCGCCCAGGCGATCGAGCGCGCCCCCGACCTGCCCGAATGGATCGAGCCGAGCCTGAAGGACCGCCACCAATGGCCGGGCTGGAAGGAAGCGCTGGCGCGCATCCACGCCGATCCCGCCGACGCCAAGGCGCGCGAGCGGCTCGCCTATGACGAAGTCTTCGCCAACCAGCTCGCGCTGATGCTGGTGCGCGGCGAGGCGCGGGCCAAGCGCGGGCGTTCGCTGCAGGGCGACGGGCGGCTGCGCGACAAGCTCCAGCTCCCCTACACGCCCACCGGCGCCCAAACGCGGACGATCGGCGAGATCGAAGGCGATATGGCGCAGAGCCAGCCGATGCTCCGACTGCTCCAGGGCGATGTCGGCGCGGGCAAGACGCTGGTGGCGACGATGGCGCTGCTGATCGCCGCCGAGGCCGGCGCGCAGGGCGCGATGCTGGCGCCCACCGAGATTCTGGCGCGCCAGCATTACGAGAATCTCTCGCGGATGCTCGCCGGGCTCGACGTGCGGATCGCGATCCTCACCGGGCGCGACAAGGGCAAGGCCCGCGAGGCGACGCTGATGGGACTCGCGGCGGGCGAGATCGACATATTGGTCGGCACGCATGCGATCTTCCAGCAGGGCGTGACCTATCGCGACCTCGGGCTGGTGGTGGTCGACGAGCAGCACCGCTTCGGCGTGGCCGAGCGGCTGATGCTCCAGGCCAAGGCGCAGGTGCCGCCGCATCTCCTCGTCATGACCGCCACGCCGATCCCGCGCACGCTCCAGCTCGCCTCGCACGGCGAGATGGACGTGAGCCGGCTCGACGAGATGCCGCCGGGCCGCCAGCCGATCCAGACGACGGTGATCGCCGAGGACAAGTTGGACGCCGTGGTCGCCGGGCTGGGGCGGCATCTGGAGGCGGGCAAGCAGGCCTATTGGGTGTGCCCGCTGGTCGAGGAGAGCGAGAAGACCGACCTTGCCGCCGCCGAGCATCGCGCCGCGACGCTGACCGCGAAATTCGGCGCCAAGGTCGGGCTGGTCCATGGTCGGATGAAGGGGCCGGAGAAGGACGCGGTGATGGCGCGCTTTGCCAGTGGCGAGCTGGGTGTGCTGGTGGCGACGACAGTGATCGAAGTCGGCGTCGACGTGCCCAACGCCACGCTGATCGTGATCGAGGCGGCGGACCGGTTCGGCCTCGCACAGCTCCACCAGCTGCGCGGGCGCGTGGGGCGGGGCGGCGGGCAGTCGCACTGCATCCTGCTGCGTGGGGAGAAATTGAGTGAGACGTCGCGCGCGCGGCTGGCGCTGATGCGCGACACCACCGACGGCTTCCTGATCGCCGAGCGCGACCTGGAACTGCGCGGCGCGGGCGAGATCCTCGGCACCCGCCAATCGGGCGAGCAGACCTTCCGGCTGGCAACGCCCGAGAGCCTGGCGACGCTGATCGCGGCGGCGAATGGGGATGCGCGGCTGCTCGAGGACCAGGACCGGAGGCTGAACACGCCGCGCGGCGAGGCGGCGCGGGTGGCGCTGTATCTGTTCGAGCGGGATGCGGCGGTTAGTTTGCTTAGGGCGGGGTGACGAAGACCCTGTTTCATAAAGAGATTTTGCAATTCGATGATTGCCTCTCGGCAGGCTAGGAAGGGGCGGAATGGCGCTTGCAGAGATGAATGAAGAGGAGCTGATCCAGCGGCTGGGACCTGTATTCCAGCCGTACGCCGCTCGTAAAATCGCAGAAGCCCGGAATACTGGACAGAGGTTTGTTCACTACACCAGTTGTGATGCCGCAATCTCGATTATCGAGAATAACTCAATGTGGCTCCGCAATGCCACTCTCATGAACGACTTCTCGGAGATACAGCACGGCCTCGGCTGTCTACGGGCATATTGGCAAACTGAGCGGGGCGAAACCCTCAGGCAGGCAATCGCAGCGATCAATCCTCAAGGGGTAGATGCCCTCGTTACGGCCTTCGATTCCAACGTATTCAATCTACTTAACAACACCTTCCTGATTTCGGTTTCAGAGCATGATCCGTCGGAAGACGAGTTTGGTAGATTGTCGATGTGGAGAGCTTATGGGCAGAGAACCGGCGCGGCTCTGGTTTTCAACAATGGTCCTATCCTCTCGCCTACGAACGCGATTTCGGCAGTTTCCATCCCCGTCATGTACGCTTTCTCTGAGGGGTTTGCCGATCACATGGATGAGATCGCGGCTAAACTCGTCGATGAAGGCGACCTACTGCGCGAGATAGAAGCTGCTCAGCTGGCCCATGACGGCAGGAGTTTGATTAGCGAGAACATGGAGCAGGTGTTCAGACATGCCTGTGTTGCTACAAAGCACCCGGGCTTTCGTGAGGAGCGCGAGTGGCGGGTCGTCTATCAGCCCGGGCTTAACCCGACGCAACCGGATCGGATTGCCCCTGCCACTTGCACGCTAGGTGGCATCCCGCAAAACATCCACAAGCTCTTTTTCCAGAATTATCCTGACGAAGGATTTGTTGGGGCAACGCTACCCGAGATACTTAGCCGGGTTATCATAGGGCCGACCGCTCATCCCTACGTTGTATTCACTCGTATGTTTGACGCCCTTCAAGCGAAAGGCGTTGATACCAATAACCTGCTGATAAATTCGCACATCCCATTGAGGCACTAACTGCCGAAACCGGCTCTACTTCGCCTTCACCATCGTCGAGATCAGCTCGTAATAGCTTGCCAGGTCGATCGCGCGTTCGAACTGGCAGCCGAGGCGGCCGCCCAGGGCCCAGCGGACTTCGGCGACCACGGTGCCGGCATGGGGGAGCGCCACGCGGATGCGGTCGCCGGTCTCGAGCGGGTCGTCGCAGCGGGCCATCAGGCCGTGCGGCGAGATGTTGACGATGATGAAGCCGAGCTGCTTTGCGTCCGGGCCGAATGCGCGTGCGCGGTAATAGACGTCTTCACGCCCTTCCCGACGGGGATCCGAATAAGCCAGATTCGATCCAAAACTCACGCACGGCCTCATGAAACGCTTGAGGTACGTATGCGGTGATAACGCTACCGCGTGAATCCTGTTGCAACGAAGCTGCTTAACATCAACTTATCAGACAATCCGGAAATTTACGCAGAAACCAGCAGGCCGTGCTTCTTCTTGCCGAAGCTGAGCTTGACTTGTTGCGTGACCGAAATGGCCTGCATCGGATCGCTCACCACCTGATCGTCGATCCGGATCGCACCTTCGGCCACCTTGCGGCGGGCCTCGCCCTTGGACGGGCAGAGGCCGAGCGCGACCAGCGCATCCGCCACCGTGATGCTGCCGCCCTCGACCGCGAAGGTCGGGAGCGAGCCGCCGGCCGAGCCTTCCTCGAACACCTTGCGCGCGGTGTCGGCGGCTTCCTCGGCAGCGGCGCGGCCGCGGCACATCGCGGTGGCCTCGTTGGCGAGGATCTTCTTGGCCTCGTTGATCTCGGCGCCTTCGAGCGCTTCGAGGCGGGCGATCTCGTCGAGCGGCAGATCGGTGAACAGGCGCAGGAAGCGGCCGACGTCGCGATCATCGGTGTTGCGCCAGAACTGCCAGTAATCGAAGTGGGGCAGCTGATCGGCGTTGAGCCAGACGGCGCCCGACATGGTCTTGCCCATCTTGCCGCCGTCCGCCGTGGTGATCAGCGGGGTGGTGACGCCATAGACTTCGGTGCCGTCGACGCGGCGCGACAGCTCGATGCCGTTGACGATGTTGCCCCACTGGTCCGAGCCGCCCATCTGGACGCGGCAGCCGGCACGGCGCGACAGCTCCAGGAAGTCATAGGCCTGGAGGATCATGTAGTTGAACTCGAGGAAACTCAGCGACTGCTCGCGCTCGAGGCGCAGCTTGACCGAATCGAAGCTGAGCATCCGGTTGACCGAGAAATGCTGGCCATAGTCGCGCAGGAAGGGGAGATATTCGAGCGCGTCGAGCCATTCGGCATTGTCGAGCATCACCGCGTCGGTGGGGCCGTCACCGAAGGTGAGGAAATTCTCGAACACGGTCTTGATCGAGGCGATGTTGGCATTGATCGTATCGACCGTCATCAGCTTGCGCGCCTCGTCCTTGAACGAGGGATCGCCGACCTTGCCGGTGCCGCCGCCCATCAGGACGATCGGCTTGTGGCCGGCCTGCTGCAGGCGGCGCAGGAGCATGATCTGGACGAGGCTGCCGACGTGCAGCGACGGCGCCGTCGGATCGAAGCCGATATAGCCGGGCACGATCTGCTTGGCGGCGAGCGCGTCGAGGCCCTCCGGGTCGGTCACCTGGTGGATATAGCCGCGGGTGGAGAGCAGGCGGAGCAGATCGGACGTGAATTCGGTCATGGTTCGGGCCGCATAGCCGAGGCGGAGGGGCGCGTCACCATCCAGATGCCGGCGCAGACGAGCAGCAGCGCGGCGAGATAGCTCCAGCGCAGGATCGATTCGCCGAGGAAGAGCGCCGAGAGGGCGACGCCGAACACCGGGATCAGGAAGTTGAAGGCGGCGATCAGCCCGACGGGGTTATGCTTGAGCAGCAGGCTCCACAGCGCGAAGGCGACCGAGGATAGCAGCGCGAGATAGAGCAGCAGCGCGGCGGAGGGCGGGGTAGCGGCTGCCAGCTGCCCGCCGCCGGCGAGGCCGGTGCCGGTGAGCAGCAGCCCGCCGATCAGGAGCTGCCAGCCGGTCATCACCAGCGGATCCAGGTCGCGTGACAGCCGCTTGCCGTAGATCGATGCGGCGGCGAGGACGAAGGCGGCGAGGATCACGAAGCCTTCGCCGATCAGGCGGAAATCGAAGTCGAAATGGCCCTTGGCGCCGCCGAGGTTGACCACCACCACGCCGAGAAAGCCGATCAGGCAGCCGAGCGCCTTGCGGCCGGTCAGCCGGTCGTCGGCATAGAGGAAATGCGCGAGCACCACGCTGAAGAACACGCCGGTGCCGTTCATGATCGAGGATTTGACCCCGGTCGCATGGGCGAGGCCGACATAGAAGAAGACATATTGCACGGCGGTCTGGGTGAGGCCGAGCAGGGCGACCTGGCCCCATTGCCGGCGGTTGAGCGCCAGCACCGGCCTGCGCAGGGCCGCTGCCGCCGCGATCAGGAAAATGCCTGCCAGCGCAAAGCGATAGCCCGCGAACAGCAGCTGCGCGGCGGTGTCCGCCCGGCCGATGCCGAACAGGACATAGCCGGTCTTGATCGCCGGATAGGCGCTGCCCCACAGCAGGCAGCACAATGTGGCGATCAGGAAGACGCCGCTACGGCGCTGGTAGAAAGGACTGGACACGCCGGGCCCGTAACGCATCTTCGCGCGCGTACAAACCGCCAGGTCAAAGCATGCTCCTTCGCGTTCCGCTTGTGCCGCATCCCGACTTCCCGAGCGCGATCGATCGCATCGAGGTGAAGGTGACCCGGTTTGCCCCGCATCTGCTGGGGCTGCGCTATTTCGTGTTCGGCCCGCTCAAGAAGCTGGTGATTCCGCCTGCCGCGGAGCAGCCGGAGCGGCGCGACGAATTGTGGAAGACCACCTGCTTCGAAGCGTTCGTGCGCGGCGAGGGGGAGAGCTATTACGAGCTCAACTTCGCGCCGTCGGGCGATTGGGCGGCCTATGGCTTCACCGGCTATCGCCAGGGCATGGCGGACGCCAAGGTGACCAACCCGCATGCCGTGTGGAAGGACGGCGGCGTGCTGGCGGCGGAAGTGGAGCTGCCGCTCGACGGGCCCTGGCGGCTGGCGATCACCGCGGTGATCGAGGAGAAGCGCGGGCGCAAATCCTATTGGTCCGCCGCGCATGGCGAGGGCGCGCCCGATTTCCACGCCGATGCCGGTTTCGTGGTCGATCTGCCGGCGCTCGGCTGACGCGATCAGGCCGGAGCGCTGTGTCCCGGGGTGGCGGGCGTCGTGAAATGGGTGAGGCGATCCGGGAAGGGCGCGATCGCGGCGGCCGTCGCGGCAGACAGGGTCAGCGCATCCTCGACCAGCCCCGTCGCGACCTGGTGCTTGCCGTTCATCGCCCGCATCCGCAGCGCATAGCTGGCATAGGAGGCGAGAGCGGCGGTGGCGCCGGCGACGACCCCGGCGGCGAAGCGGTGGTTGCGCGGCGCCATCACCATGCCGGCAAAGGCGGCGTTCCAGCTGCGCACGAGGACCGCCGGGGTGATGATGCGATCGGGCGCGCTGCGCTGCTTGTCGCCGACCAGTTCATAGGCGGCGAGTGCCGTGGTGCCGAGCGAGATCAGCGGATGGGCCAGGAAGCGGGGCGCGGCATTGCCGGCAGGAAGCCGCCCGGTGCGTGCCGCGTTCGCTACCACGGCGAGCGGGGTGATGGCGCGTGCGCCGGCTGCTAGGCCCATCAGAACGGATCGGATCATGTCATGCTCCCACGGTTTCACAGGCTCAACCGACGAGGCGGCGCGACGATCCGGCTTGCGTCGCGCCCCGCTTCCCGGCACCCAGCGGCACATGAAATTCGGCATCGACCGGCTGCTCGCCGACCCTGAGCTTCGCAAACCCCTGGAAGGCAAGCGCGTGGCGCTGCTCGCGCATCCGGCCTCGGTGACGGCGGACCTGACGCACTCGCTCGATGCGCTGGTGGCGAGCGGGCTCAACGTATCGGCGGTGTTCGGCCCGCAGCACGGCGTGCGCGGCGACCTGCAGGACAATATGATGGAATCGCCGGACTATACCGATCCCACCTATGGGATGCCGGTGTTCAGCCTCTATGGCGAGGTCCGCCGGCCGACCGGCCAGTCGATGGGCACGTTCGACGTGATGCTGATCGACCTGCAGGACGTTGGCTGCCGCATCTACACCTTCGTCACCACCCTGCTCTATGTGCTCGAGGCCGCCGCCCAGCACGGCAAGAGCGTGTGGGTGCTCGATCGCCCCAATCCCGCCGGGCGCCCGGTGGAAGGCACGACCCTGCTGCCGGGCTGGGAGAGCTTTGTCGGCGCGGGGCCGATGCCGATGCGCCACGGCATGACCCTGGGCGAGATGGGGCACTGGTTCATCGCGCAGTTCGGGCTGGACGTCGATTACCGGGTAATCGCGATGGAAGGCTGGCAGCCCGATGCGGCGCCCGGCTTCGGCTGGCCGCCAGAGCGCCCCTGGATCAACCCGAGCCCCAATGCCGCCAACGTCAACATGGCGCGCGCCTATGCCGGGACGGTGATGCTGGAGGGGACTCTGCTCTCCGAAGGGCGCGGCACCACGCGGCCGCTCGAGCTGTTCGGCGCGCCCGACATCGATGCGAAGCAGGTGATCGCCGAGATGCACCGCCTGGCCCCTGAATGGACCGCGGGCTGCACGTTGCGCGACATCTGGTTCCAGCCGACCTTCCACAAGCATGTGGGCGCGCTGTGCTCGGGCGTGTTCATCCATGCCGAGGGGGCGGGCTATGATCATCAAGCCTTCAAGCCGTGGCGGCTCCAGGCTTTGGGCTTCAAGGCGATCCGCAACCTTTACGGCGACTACCCGCTGTGGCGCGATTTCCCGTACGAATATGTGTTCGACAAGCTGGCGATCGACGTGATCAACGGCGGCACCGACCTGCGCGAATGGGTCGACGATGCCGCCGCCGCGCCGGGTGACCTCGAGGCGCGCACCGCGCCGGACGAGGCGGCGTGGATCGAGTCCCGTGCCGGGCATCTGATCTACTAACCGTCATTCCCGCGAAGGCGGGAATCCATTCTTCCTGCAGTGCCAATGGATCCCCGCCGTCGCGGGGATGACGAAAGGAAGCGGATTTGCTTGTCGTGTCTGAACCGCCTAACCACCGCCACATGCTCGCGGGGCTCATATTTGCTGTCGAGGAGGCGGAAGGCCGCCCGGGTACGCTGATGGCGACATTGCCGTTCGGCGGGATGACGCTGCTCGAATATCAGGCGCGGCTGCTGTTTGGCGCCGGCGCGGAGCAGGTGCTGGTCGCAGTCGGCAAGATGACGCCGGCGCTGCTGACCGCGGTCAACCGTGCGGCCAAGCGGCATCCCCGGATCGAGATCGTTCGATCGGCTGAGGAAGCCGCCGAGAAGATCACTCCGGGCGCGCAGGTGCTGGTGATGGCCGACGGCCTGGTCACCACCGATCCGGTGATGGACAAGATGGCGAAGGCGGGCGGCGAAGCGCTGCTCGTCACCGACGATCCGACTTCGCCCGCCGCGATCGAGCGGCTCGACATGCGCGACAGCTGGGCAGGGGTGGCGCGGATCACGCTCGACCAGCTCGGCCAGATCGCCCAGATGCCCGAGGATTACGACTTCCAGTCGGCACTGCTGCGCGTTGCCGCGCAATCGGGTGCGGAGCATGTGCCGCTCACCGCGGGCTGGCTGAAGGGCGGCCATGCGGTGGAGCGCAGCGTCGAAGGGCTGGCCGCGCGCAACACCGGCGTGCTCGCCGCGCTGACCGAGCGCCGCACCGACTGGGCGGACCGCTGGGTGTTCACCCGCGCAGCCCGCATCGTGCTGCCCGAGCTGGTGGGCCGCAACGTGCCCGGCTGGGCAGTGAGCATCGCTGGCGGCGTGGTTTCGGCTGCGGCGCTGGTCCTCACCGCGATGCGCTGGGAAGGGGCGGGCGCCGTCGTCGCGCTGATCGGCACCGCGACACTGGCCACCGGTGCGGCGATGGCGGTTCTCCGCGGCGAGGAAAGGCGGGCGCAGCTGCTCGAATGGGCGATCTTCGCGCTGTTTGGCCTGATCGCGCTCCTGATGGGCTGGGCCGAATATGCCGCGACGCTGAGCACCACGCCGCCGGTGCTCGCGCTGATTGCCGCAGCTGCGCAACTGCTCGTCGAGCGCGTGCCCGCGCGGCCGAAGCGCTGGTGGGCCAGCCCCTCGGCGCATCTGCTTGTTTTGGCGCCCTTTGCCCTGGCCGGGTTCGCGACGATCGGCCTTGCTGCAGTTGCGATATATTCCTTCGCAACCCTCGCGGCAGCAGTTGAGAGCACGCGCGAAAAAGCTTAGTCTCGTCTTAAGGACATTTCCGTTAGCTTGGGGTCGATGTCGGATAATCCCGTCGACATGCGCGATGGCCTGGCCGTCAGCGCCCGGGAGCTGCTTGCACGTGCGGCGGCTGCGGAGCTGCGCGCCTATAAGGGTCTGATGGTCGCCGTCGAAGATTTCTTTCTGCCCGAGGAGGCACGGCTCGACGAGCATAGCCGCGCAGGCCTGGCCGCGCTGTTGCGCAGCCTTGTGGAGACGGTGGAGGGCGAAATCCGCGAGCATGCGGTGCGTCTGCTCACCGGGCGCGGCGAATCGGCGCTGGTCGCGGCGCTGATCGAGCCGGGCACTTCGGTGCTCATCCGGCTGTGGCATTCGGGCCTGCTGCGCGACGGCGAGCTGATGGCGGAGCTGATCGCCCGCGTCCGCCAGGAGATGCTGGGCGCGGCGCTGCCGATGAGCGCGCCGGACGATCCCGAGCGCCCCAGCCTGATCAACCGATTCGTCCAGCATCCCGATCGTGTGGTCGCCGCGAGCGCGATGGCGGTGCTGATCGCCGAAAGCCGGCGCAGGACAAGTCCCGATACGGGACAGTACCAGACCGAGCTGCCCGCCGAGCTGCATCACAAGCTGGTGTGGTGGACCGCGGCCGCCCTTCGCGAACGTGTGGAAGGCAGCCGCGAGGCGCTCGACCAGGCGCTGTGCGACGCTGCCCAGCGCAGCCTCTCGGCCTATGACGAGGGTGACCGGCTCGAGGCCGCCGCCATGCGCTTCGCCGCCGCGATCGATGCCCAGCCGGGCGAACTGGCCGGCATGTTCGCCGAGGCGCTGGGCGATCGGCGGATCGTGCTGTTCATTGCGCTGCTCGGCCATGCGCTGGGCGTACCCTATGCGCTCGCCCGCGACCTGGTGCTCGATCCGGCCGGCGAGCGGCTGTGGCTGGCGCTGCGCGCGCTGGAGATCGGCCGCGAGGGCGTTGCCCAGATCGGTTATGCGCTGAGCGAAGCCGATCCGCGCCGCGATCTCGAGAAGTTCGCCGATACGCTCGACACCATCGCCGCGATCCCGCCCGCCGAGGCGCGTGCCGCGCTGGCACCGCTCAAGCTCGATCCCGATTATCGCGCCGCGCTGATCGCCCTCCAGCGGGGCGGCGCGAAGTGAACGTGATCGACCCCTCCTTGCCCCTGGCGATCGGCCGGCTCGATGCCGAAGGCCGGCTGCTCGATGCCGAAGCGCGGCTGTTCGAACTGAACATGCGCGCGGGCGGCACGATCGGCACCCCGCTCGCGGTGCCGCAGATCGCCACGCTGGCGCGCCTTGCCCAGCGGCTGGGCATCGCCATCTCGCGCAACGTGATCGCCGCCGACGGCGAGGACGACCTGGAGCTGTGGGTCCGTGCCGAGCCCGATCAGGGCGGCGTCCGCCTCGAGGTCAGCGGCTGGCGGCTGCGGCCGGGCTGGCGCGCGCCGGCGAGCGAGCCCGAGCGCGACGGGGACTTCTTCCGTTCCGCGGCAGACTGGCTGTGGGAAACCGATGCGTCGCTGCGCATCACCTTCCTCTCGATCGAGGCCGGCGCTCGCTACGGCTTCGACAGCTCGGCGATGCTCGGACAGCCGCTGACCCGGCTGTTCCGCCTCGAGCAGGACGAGAGCGGCGAGCTGCCGATCCTCACTGCCGTCGCCGCCCAGGGGCGGTTCGACGGGCAGAAGGCCGAATTGCGCGGGACGGGCCGGATGGTCCGCCTTGCCGCGACGCCGCGCACCGATCCGGGCGGGCGCTTCGCCGGCTTTGTCGGCGCTGCGCACATGCTCGATCAGGCGGTGCCCGCCGCGCCCAAGGTAGATGCGCCGGTGCCCGCGGCTGCGGTGCCGTTCGGCGGCTTCCCCGATTCGTTCAGCCAGCGGCTCGATCGCGCCCTGCGCGGGCCACTCGGCAAGATCATCGCCAACGCCGATTCGATCAGCGCACAGACCGAGGGGCCGCTCAAGCCCGACTATGCCGAATATGCGAGCGACATCGCCAATGCCGGGCGCCACCTGCTCGGGCTGGTCGACGATCTGGTCGACCTCCAGGCGATCGAGCGCGACGATTTCGATACCGCCGACGAGGCGATCGACCTGGCCGATGTCGCGCGCCGCGCCGCCGGGCTGCTCGCCGTGCGCGCGGCCCAGGCCGAGGTGCGGATCGATCGCCCGGCGATGGACGAGGGGCTGCCCGTCCATGGCGAGTTCCGCCGCGCGCTGCAGGTGCTGGTCAACCTGATCGGCAATGCGGTGCGCTATTCGCCGCCGGGCGCGATGGTGTGGATCCGGATCGAGCGCGACGAGGCGCGCGGCCATGTGATCGTCGCCGACCAGGGCAAGGGCATCGCCCATGCCGATCAGGACAAGATCTTCGAGAAGTTCGGCCGCGTCGACCCGACCGAGCCGGGCGGATCGGGCTTGGGCCTCTACATCGCCCGCCGCCTGGCCCGCGCGATGGGCGGTGACCTGGTGGTGGACAGCGCACCGGGGCAGGGCGCCCGCTTCGTGTTCAGCCTGCCGATCCGGCAGCAATAGCAGCAACAAGGGCGCCCGCCATTTCCGGCGGACGCCCCATCGGCCTCCTCAGGCCTGTCGCTTAGCGACGATAGCAGACCGTCACGCGGCGGTGATGGCGCCATTCGGTGCGGCAATAGCGATGCGGCCGATGATAGCGGCCACGGTTGTAGTAGCGGCCGCGATCATAGCGATGATGGCGGTCGTACCGGTCATGACGGTCGCGATAGCGCCAGTCCTGTGCGGCAGGGGCCGCGGCAGCCAGCGCGATCACGCTGGTGGTGGGAACCGGTGCGGCCGCCGCCGGGGTGGCAGCGCTCGCGACGCCAACGGTGGCCAGGGCGGCCGCGGCGATCAGCTTGGCAAGGTTCATCGTAACTCTCCATTCCTCTCTTCCCGCATGAGCAGAACGATAGGGGCGCGATCGAGTCGCGTTGCTGAACCGGGTTGTACGCTGAGGTTAAGGTTAATCGCGTTCGGCTGCGCGCTTCGTCGCCTTGCGTTCGGCCCGCGTGGGGACGAGCCGGACGCCGCCGATCAGGATCGCGCTGAGCGCAGCGATGATCGCGCCGCGGATCACCCAGGCCTGGCTGCCGATCATCGGGCTGGAGACGGGCGCGCGCAGCACCCCGAGCCCCTGGAGCATGAACACCAGCCCGGCGATCACGCCCAGGATGCCGATGAGGATCAGGATGTTCTGGCGCATTCTGCGACTCCGTGAGCGAGGTCGCGTGATGGTTAACCGAAAACGCCGCCCCCGCGAAGGCAGGGACGGCGTTATCCTGATTTCGTCATCCCGGCGTTCGCCGGGGTGACGGCTCGTTAGCGCTTGCCGACCGGCACGTAGTCGCGCTGCACCGGGCCGGTGTAGAGCTGGCGCGGGCGGCCGATCTTCTGCTCGGGATCCGAGATCATCTCGTTCCACTGCGCGACCCAGCCCACGGTGCGGGCCAGCGCGAAGAGTGCGGTGAACATCGTGGTCGGGAAGCCGATCGCCGAGAGGATGACGCCCGAATAGAAGTCGACGTTCGGGAACAGCTTCTTCTCGATGAAGTACGGATCGCTGAGCGCCATTTCCTCGAGCTGGAGGGCGACCTCGAAGACCGGATCGTTGACCTTGAGCGCTTCGAACACCTCGCGCACGGTCTTCTGCATCACGGTCGCGCGCGGATCGTAGTTCTTATAGACGCGGTGGCCGAAGCCCATCAGGCGGAACGGATCGTTCTTGTCCTTGGCGCGCGCGATGTACTCGGGGATGCGCTCCGGACGGCCGATCTCGCGCAGCATGTTGAGCGCCGCCTCGTTGGCGCCGCCATGCGCCGGGCCCCACAGGCAGGCGATGCCGGCCGCGATGCAGGCGAACGGGTTGGCGCCCGACGAACCGGCGAGGCGCACGGTCGAGGTCGAGGCGTTCTGCTCGTGATCGGCATGGAGGATGAAGATGCGGTCGAGCGCCTTCTCCACCACCGGGTTCACCTCATACTCCTCCGCCGGCACGCCGAAGGTCATGCGCAGGAAGTTGCCGGTGTAGCTCAGCGAGTTGTCCGGATAGAGGAAGGGCTGGCCGACCGAATACTTGTAGGCCATCGCCGCGATCGTCGGCATCTTCGCGATCAGGCGATGCGACGCGATCATGCGCTGCTTCGGATCGGTGATGTCGGTCGAGTCGTGGTAGAAGGCCGAGAGCGCGCCGGCGACGCCGCACATCACCGCCATCGGGTGCGCATCGCGACGGAAGCCGCGATAGAAGGTCGCGAGCTGCTCGTGCAGCATCGTGTGGCGGGTGATCGTGTTCTCGAACTTGGTGAGCTCTTCCTGGTTCGGCAGCTCGCCGTTCAGCAACAGGTAGCTGACTTCCATGAAGCTCGACTGCTCGGCGAGCTGGCCGATCGGATAGCCGCGGTGGAGCAGCACGCCCTGGTCGCCGTCGATATAGGTCAGGCCCGATTCGCACGACGCCGTCGACGTGAAGCCGGGGTCATAGGTGAACATGCCGGTCTGGCCGTAGAGCTTGCGGATGTCGATGACATCCGGTCCGACGCTGCCCGACAGGACCGGATACTCAACATCCTTCCCCGGAACCTGCAGCTTCGCGGTGTCGCTCATAACGTTCGTCCTTAGTCTGGGCCAAACCTGGGATCAGGCCGGCACGGTCATCTGGTCTGCGATACGGGCCAGGCTCTCCTCGCGTCCCAGCAGCGCCAGGACGTCGAAGATGCCCGGGGACGTCCGGCGCCCGGTGAGCGCGGCGCGCAGAGGCTGCGCAGTCGCACCGAGCTTGACACCCGCATCTTCCGCGACGGTGCGTACCGCCGCTTCGAGCGCCTCCGTATCCCAGCTTTCCACGCCGTCAAGCGCGGTGTGCAGCTGAGCGAGAAGGGCTCGCGCGTCGCCCTCTAGCAGAGGCTTTGCGTCCTCGTCCAATTCCAGTGGGCGAGTGCGAAACAGGAAGGCTGCGCCTTCCGCCAATTCGAGGAGATTCGCGGCGCGCGGCTTCAGTGCGGCCATGCTGCGGCGCAGAAGATCGCGCTGCGATTCCGAAATTTCGAAACCGAGTCGCGCGGCGACCAGATCGGCCAGGCGATCGTCGTCGGCGGCGCGGATATAATGGCCGTTGAGGCTCTCCAACTTCTTGAGGTCGAAGCGCGACGGGCTGCGGCCGACTCCGGCCAGCTCGAACCACGCGATCGCCTGCTCGCGGCTGATGATCTCGTCGTCGCCATGCCCCCAGCCGAGGCGGAGGAGATAGTTGGACAGCGCCTCCGGCAGGATGCCGAGCTGGTCGCGATATTCGTCGACCGCCACCGCGTTCTTCCGCTTCGACATCTTGGTGCCGTCCGGATTGAAGATCAGCGGAATGTGCGCGTATTCCGGCTCTTCCCAGCCCATCGCGCGATAGATCGGCAGCTGACGGAACGCGTTGTTCAGGTGATCGTCGCCGCGGATGACATGCGTCACGCCCATGTCGTGATCGTCGACCACCACTGCGAGCATGTAGGTCGGCGTACCGTCCGAGCGGAGCAGGACGAGATCGTCAAGCTCGCTGTTGTTGACGGTCACCGCGCCCTGGACATGGTCCTCGATCGTCACCGCGCCTTCGCGCGGCGCCTTGAGGCGGATGACATAGGGCGCGCCCGCGGGGGCTTCGCTCTCGTCGCGATCGCGCCAGCGGCCGTCATAGCGCAGCGGCTGCTTGTTCGCCTTCTGCTCGGCGCGCATCGCCTCGAGTTCTTCGGCGGTGGCGAAGCATTTGTAGGCGTGACCATTGGCGAGCATCGCGCGCGCGACTTCGGCATGCCGCTCGGCACGCGAGAACTGATAGACCTCGTCGCCGTCCCAATCGAGGTTCAGCCAGCGCATCCCGTCGAGGATCGCGGCGATCGCCGGTTCGGTCGAGCGCGCGCGATCGGTATCCTCGATGCGCAGCAGGAACTTGCCGCCGTGATGGCGGGCGAACAGCAGGTTGAACAGCGCGGTTCGCGCGCCGCCGATGTGAAGGAAACCCGTAGGCGACGGCGCGAACCGCGTGACGACCTGTTTCGCGCCCGTATCAGATGTTGCGCCCAACCGCGCTTGCTCCCAGACTAGATTTTCGATGGCCCATTCAGCCGCCGAGGGCGCCCCTAGCACGGGGTCTTCCTCCCTTCAAATGGGAGCGGGGGCGGTATTTCGCCAGATCGCGGCGGCGATCGAGCAACGGCTCGAAGCGGAGCGGGCGCAACTGCCGCTCTGGATCCCGGTAGCGCTGGGCGCGGGGATCACGGCCTGGTTCCTGCTGCCCGATGCCCCGCGCTGGACCGGATTCCTGCTGGCGAGCGGTGCGGTGGCGCTGCTCGGGCTCGCGCTGCCCGGGCGATTGGGGCGGGGGCTGCTGATCGGCGGGCTCGCCATGGCCGCGGGTTGCGCGCTGATCTGGTGGCGGGCGGAGCGTGTCGCAGCGCCGGTGCTGGCCCGACCTGCTGTGGTGGAGATGACGGCGCGCGTCGTGCGGGTCGAGCGGCTGCCGGCGCGCGAGATCGTACGCGTGACGCTGTTGCCGGGGCGCCGCGACTTGCCGCCGCGCGTACGGGTGAACTTGCCGATCGAGGACGTGCCCGCCGGGCTGGCGCGCGATGCGGTGGTGAAGCTGCGTGCCCGGCTGATGCCGCCCGCCGAGGCTTCGGTGCCGGGCGGCTATGATTTCGCCCGCTCGGCCTGGTTCGCGGGGCTCGGAGCAACCGGCAAGGGTTTCGCGCCAGTGGAAGTCGTCACGCCGGCCACTGCGCCGGCGGCGGACCTGCGCGCCGCGCTTTCGGCGCACATCCAGGCGCGCATCGACGGCAGCGCGGGCGGTATCGCCAGCGCGCTTGCCACCGGTGACCAAGGCGCCATTGCCACCGACGATGTCGAGGCGATGCAGCGTTCGGGCCTTGCCCATCTTCTCTCGGTGAGCGGACTGCACGTGACGGCGGTGACGGCCGCGGCGATGCTGCTCGTGCTCAAGCTGCTCGCACTCAGTCCTACCCTGGCGCTGCGCTGGCGGCTGCCATTGGTCGCGGCCGGGGCGGGGGCGCTTGCCGCGATCGGCTATACCTGGCTCACCGGGGCCGAGGTGCCGACGATCCGCTCCTGTGTCGCCGCGCTGCTGGTGCTGCTGGCGCTCAGCCTGGGGCGCGAGGCGATCACGCTCAGGCTGGTCGCCGCGGGCGCCGTGCTCGTGCTGCTGCTCTGGCCCGAGGCGCTGGCGGGCGCGAGCTTCCAGCTCAGTTTCGCGGCAGTGACCGCCATCGTGGCGCTGCACGAGAGCCCGCGGATGGAGCGCTGGTTCGGCAAGCGCGAGGAGAGCCGGCTTGCGGCATGGTCGCGGGGGCTGGGCTCGCTGTTGCTCACCGGCGTCGCGGTGGAGCTGGCGCTGATGCCGATCGGGCTGTTCCATTTCCACCAGGCGGGCATTTACGGCGCGCTGGCCAATATCGTCGCTATCCCGCTGACGACCTTCGTGATCATGCCGCTCGAGGCACTGGCGCTGCTGCTCGACATGGCGGGCCTCGGCGCGCCGGCCTGGTGGCTGACCGAGCGGGCGCTGGCGCTGCTCCTCTGGATCGCACGCACCACCGCCGCGGCGCCCGGCGCGGTTGCCGCCTTTCCGACCATGCCGGGCGGCGCATTCGCCCTGATGGTCGCCGGCGGGCTTTGGCTGGCCCTGTGGCGTACCGGCATGCGCTGGGCGGGCGCGCTGCCGCTGGCGCTGGGCCTTGGCTGGATGCTCGCCACGCCCGCACCGGACCTGATCGTCACCGGCGACGGCCGGCACCTGGCGATCCGCATGGCCGATGGCAGCATGGCGCTGCTGCGCGACCGGGCGGGGGATTATACCCGCGACATGCTGGCCGAGACCGGCGGCAGCGACATGGAGCCGGTCCTGCTGTCGGAGCAGCCGGGCGCGCGCTGCAGCCCGGACGCCTGCCTGATCGAGCATCGCGCCGGCGATCGGATCTGGCGCGTGGCGGCGACGCGAAGCGGCTATACCTTGCCCTGGGCGGAGTTCGTGGCGCTGTGCCGCAGCGTCGACGTGATGATCAGCGACCGCCGCCTGCCCGCGGGCTGCACGCCGCGCTGGCTCAAGCTCGACCGGCCGGCGCTGGCGCGAACCGGGGGCGTGGCGATCGCCTTTGCCAGCGGCCGGGTGACGATGGTGCGGGGCGCCGGCCAGCATCCCTGGCTGCATCCGGACAAGGTGCAACCGCCTTATGTGCCCGAACCCGGAAACGCCGCTGTCCGGACACGAAATCACTAGCGTCGGTGGAAGGTTGGAGCTTTGCTTTTGCCATGATCAGGACCCCGAAAAAGAGCGACACGATCGAGGTGCGTCTGCCGCATGCGGTGAAGCGCATCTTCATGGAGCGATGCCGGGCCGAAGGGCGCACCGCCAGCGACGTGGTGCGCGGCTTCATCGAGGCGCAACTGGCCGGAGAAGTGCCGCCGCCAGCCGCCCCATCGGCGGCGCGGCGCTGGTTCCGTCCGGCCGCTGCGGGGGCGATGCTCGGCGCGCTGGCGTTGGCCATGCCCTTCGCCGTGACCGCCGCACCGGATTTTCGGCCCAGCTTCGCGGTGGCCGATCGCAACCATGACGGGCTGCTGACTCCCGACGAATATGGCGCTCGGCCGCAGCCGTCCGGCCGGGAATGCGGCGCGCATCATGTGCTGGCGCTGCCGCTGCGCGATGCGTCAATCCCGCACCCGCGCGGCCTGCGGCCCTTCGTCATCGGCGTCGCGGATTTCAGCTTCGCCGGCACCGATGCGAACGGCGACGGCAAGGTGAGCTTTGCCGAATATGCCGCGCATCGCCTCAAGATGCTGCGCGCCGGCTTCGACGAACTCGATACCAATCGCGACGGTAGCCTGACGCCCAGCGAATATGCCACCGCCTGGAAGATCTTCAGCTTCCGCGGAGATCAGCCCGATCTGGCGCCGTTCCAGGAACTCGACCGCAACGGAGACGGGAAGGTCGGCTGGACCGAGTTCCTGGCCTGAACGATCAGTATTTCCGCAGCAGACCCGCGAGGCGGCCCTGCACGCGGACCTGGTCGGGGCGGTAGCGCTGGGGGTTGTAGTCGCGGTTCGCCGGATCGAGCCGGATCATCGCGCCTTCCTTGCGGAAATACTTCAGCGTCGCCTCATTGTCATCGATCAGCGCCACGACGATTTCGCCGTCGCGTGCCGTCTCGGTGCGGCGGATCAGCGCATAGTCGCCGTCGAGAATGCCGGCCTCGACCATCGAGTCGCCTGCCACTTCGAGCGCATAATGCTCGCCCGAGCCCAGAAGGGCTGCGGGGACGGGGAGGGTCGCCGAATCCTGGAGCGCCTCGATCGGCGTGCCCGCCGCGATACGGCCGTGCAGCGGAATCTCGATCACGTCATTGGCCGGCGCAGGCAGCGTCGCGGGTGCGGAAGTTGACGAAGTTGATGCCACGGGCGCCGTGACCTTGGCGCCTGCGCCCTTCTTGGCCTCGCCGCGCTCCGGCATGCGCAGCACTTCGAGCGCGCGGGCGCGGTTGGGCAGGCGGCGGATGAACTCGCGTTCCTCCAGCGCGGAAATCAGACGATGCACGCCCGACTTCGACTTGAGATCGAGCGCTTCCTTCATTTCCTCGAACGAAGGCGACACGCCGGTCTCGGCAAGCCGGTCGGCAATGAAGCAGATGAGCTCGTGCTGCTTGCGCGTGAGCATCCCGTTTCTCCTGGCGTGGAACAGACTGCGAACGTTTATGCAATGTTCCGCGCGCTTGTCAAGCGATGTCGAGGATTTCTGCCGAGTCGCCCGTTTTCGCCTCCGGAGCCCCTGCCGGGCGCACGATCAGGCAGGTGGCGCGCGCCAGCGTACGCAGCATCGAGCTGTCCTGGATCGTCGCGGCATGCGCGCGCCCGTCGATCAGCTCGGCGCGGAGATAGTCGGCGCGTGGGCCGGTGGCGGGGAGTGCCTCGCCGAGCGGGACGATGCGCGGCCTGGGCAGCGGGTCGGCGGCGCCGGCCAGTCGCGCGATCAGCGGGCGGACGAACAGCGTGGCGGTGACGAAGGCGGAGACCGGATTGCCCGGCAGCCCCAGCACGAGGGCATCGCCCAGCCGGCCCGCCATCATCGGCTTGCCGGGGCGGACCGCAACCTTCCAGAAATCGATGTCCGCGCCCGCTGCCTCGAGCGCAGGCCGGACCAGATCGTGATCGCCGACCGAGGCACCGCCGGTGGTGACGAGCAGGTCGCAGTCGAGCGCGCGGAACGCCGCTTCGAGCGCGGCGCGATCATCGGGCAGGATGCCGAGATCGATCAGTTCCACCGGCAGGTCCGCGAGCAGCGCGGCGAGCAGCAGCCGGTTGGTCTCGGGAATCTGGTCCGGGCCGAGCGGCGCGCCGGGCGGCGCCAGCTCGTCGCCGGTCGAGAGCAGGGCGACGCGGACCCTCCGGCGGACGGGGAGTTCGGTATGGCCGGCGATCGCCGCCAGCGCCAGGCGGGCGGGAGTGATGCGCGTGCCCGCGGCGATGATCATCTCTCCTTCGGCGAAGTCGAGCCCCCGCGGGCGCACGCTGCCGCCCAGGCGGAGCGGGCCTTCGCCGGTGAGGGTGAGGCGTGCGCCGTCGCGCTCGGCTTCTTCCTGGATCAACACGGTGTCCGCGCCGGGGGGCAGCGGCGCGCCGGTGAAGATGCGCACGGCCTGGCCGGGGGCGACCTCGCCCGCGAAGCCGCGGCCGGCAGCGCTTTCGCCGATCACCTGCCACGGGCCGGGCAAGTCGGCGAAGCGGATCGCATAGCCGTCCATCGAGGAGAGATCGGAGGCGGGCTGGGTGCGCAGCGCGGCGACGTTGCGCGCGGCGTAGTAGCCGGCGGCCTGGGCTAGCGGGCGGAGCTCCTCCGGCAGCGGCGTGGCCAGGGCGAACAGGTGTTGCTGGGCTTCGGCGACGGGAAGGAGGGCGGGCATTTAGCGGGACTAAGCCATCCCCATTCCACCGTCACCCTGAACTTGTTTCAGGGTCCAACGCGCCTCAAGCGATATCGCTCGTGGGAAATTGGATGCTGAAACAAGTTCAGCATGACGAACTATGAGGTCATCATCCGCTCAGTGCGGGTTGGCGATCAGCCCCAGGTCGCGCGGCTTGAGCGGCAGGCGGAACTCGCAGAGATAGCGGTTGCGCTCGTCGCTCTCGATCACCGAGGCCGGGCCGCCGCCGATATGCGGCAGCGAGATCCACAGCTGCGCACCTGTGGCGAAGGGGGCGCTCGTCTCGAACTCGACCATCTGCGGCGTGATCGCGCGCAGCTTGACGTTCCACCAGCGCACGCCCTCGCGCACCCGCGCCGGCGCGTCGAGGCGGATCGCCTGCTTGTCCGGGATCAGGCCGTTGGGCTCGTTCATCATCGCCATGCGCGTGTGGTGCGGCGGCGTCTGCTGCACCTGGCGCAGCCAGGGCATCAGCATCTGCCAGGGGATGTCCTCGTCGAACGAGACGCCGGCGAGGTTGCCCTGCGACCATTTCACCACGCCGTCGAGCGGGCGCAGGCCGTCGAAATTGATCTGGACCGCATCGCCGACCTGGAGCGCGATGTCGGTCTCGAAGCCGCAGCCGCCCTGGGAGAGGTTGCGGCTGCGGGTGAATTCCACCTGGTTGCCGCGGCGCACGCAGATCGTCTGGTGCAGCTCGACGCGCGGCACGCTGCGGCGCTCGGCGGGCAGGGCGGCGAGGTTGCGGGCGATCGTGCCGATCACGTCGATCGGTGCGTCGAACAGGAAGCCGGCCGAGCCCTGTTCGGTCCAGCCGATCCGGCCCGGCAGCGACTGGCCGTGGGCGAGCTCGAGGTGCAGCGCTTCGCTTTCGACCACTTCGCCGTCGAGCTGGAGCATCGCGCCGGCTGCGCTCAGCTTGCGGATCGTGCAGGCGAGGCGGCTGCTCGCGCCGACCAGTGTGGCGGCGTCGAAGGCAGCATGTTCGGCGGGTTCGGACAGCGCGTGCGCTGCCGGCGGTTCGGCCGAGAGGCTGAAAATGGTGGAGGACGCAAGTCCCTGTCGCATAACTGATTTTTCCCGCCCCGGCGCCCGTGCGGATAGTGCGGCTCAGGGTCTGAAGGCGGGGTTAATCCGCAGGGTTGCGGAATCCCTAATGCACCCCTGAAACGATCAGTCGCGGTCGGGCGCGCCGAGGGGGAAATAGCCGCGATAGGGTCGCGCTTCCTCGACGCAGCGCGACACCGAGGGCCGGGCGAGCAGCCGGGCGCGATAGGCGCGCAGGTTCGCGTATTGCTCCGGAATGCGATGCACCCAATCGGCGTAGAAGAGCGACGGGGCGGCGGCGCAATCGGCGAGCGAGAAGCGGCTGCCCACCGCCCATTTGCGGCCCGCGAGATGCGCATCGAGCCAGGCATAGATCTTGTCGAGCCGCGCCTTGGCCTCGTCGATGCCGGCGGGATCGCGCCGTTCCTCGGGGCGCAGCGCGTCGGCCACGGGCACCTGCATCGCACCCATCACGTAATTGTCGAAGATCCGGTCGAGCATCCGCACCTGTACGGCGAGATCGGCATCGGCGGGGATCAGCGGGACCGGGCCGGGATGATGGACGTGGAGATATTCGATCACCGCGGTCGCCTCGACGACGGTGCGGTCATCCTCGGCCAGGACCGGGAACAGCTTGAGCGGCCAGCGGGCTTCCAGCTCCTCCGCGGCACCCGGCTCCTCGAGGTTGCGGAAGGTGAAGGGGATGCCGTTCTCGTAAAAGGCGATCAGCGCCTTCCAGGTGTAGGAAGAGAAGGGGTGGCCGAAGAGCTGGAGGGGCATGGCGTCCTCTAATAGTTAGGTTTTAGGCTAAGTATATCGACGCGCTGATGTTGTCACGCATTTTCCCGTCATCTCCGCGCAGGCGGGGATCCAGGATTTTCCGCAGTCTCGCTTGTGGCTCTGGATCTCCGCCTGCGCGGGGATGACGGTTAGGGGGCCGCCCAGTCGCCCGATTTGCCGCCCTTCTTGGAAAGCAGCCGGATCTCGCCGATCACCATCGCCTTATCGAGCGCCTTGGCCATGTCGTAGAGCGTGAGCAGTGCGGTGGAGACTGCGGTGAGCGCTTCCATCTCGACACCGGTCTGCGCCTCGGTGGCGGCGGTGGCGGTGACCGTCACGCCGGTCTCGTCGGGCGCGAGATCGACAGCGACCCTGGTCAGCGGCAGCGGGTGGCAGAGCGGGATCAGTTCGGCGGTGCGCTTGGCGGCCATGATCCCGGCGATGCGCGCGGTGGCGAGCACGTCGCCCTTCTTTACGGCGCCGGCGCGGATCGCCGCGGCCGCCTCTGCCGACATGGTTATCCGGCCGCTGGCGACCGCCTCGCGCGCGGTGACGGCCTTGCCCGCGACATCGACCATGCGCGCGGCGCCGGCCTCGTCGAGGTGGGTGAGGTTCGTCATTCCCCCTCTCCCCGTCGGGGAGAGGGAAGGAGCCGACGAAGTCGGCGGGAGGGAGAGGGGCAGTAATGGAGAGTGCGTCGCACTTCCCCTCTCCCCGGCCCTCTCCCCGGAGGGGAGAGGGAGAAGATCGTTTCCCTATTCACCCACCAACGCCCGGGTCGCCGCCTCGACATCGGCTTGGCGCATGAGGGACTCGCCGACCAGGAAGCAGCGGATGTCGTGCGCGGCCATCGCGTCGAGATCGGCGCGGCTGTTGAGCCCGCTTTCCGCGACGAAGGTGCAGTCCTTCGGAGCATGGCTGACCAGCTCATAGGTCTTCTGCACATCGACTTCGAAGGTCTTGAGATTGCGGTTGTTCACCCCGATCAGGCGTGACCTGAGCTTGAGCGCGCGCTCGAGTTCCTGGGCATCGTGTACCTCGACCAGCACGTCCATGCCCAGGCTCATCGCCGACTCCTCGATCTCGGCCATCTGGCCGTCCTCGAGCGCGGCGACGATGATCAGGATCGCGTCGGCCCCGATCGCGCGCGATTCGAGCGCCTGCCAGGGATCGACCATGAAGTCCTTGCGGATCACCGGCAGGTCGCAGGCGGCGCGGGCGGCGATCAGATAGTCCTCATGCCCCTGGAAATATTCCTGGTCGGTCAGCACCGAGAGGCAGGCGGCGCCGCCGGCCTGATAGGCGCGGGCATGCGCCGGCGGATCGAAATCGGCGCGGATTAGCCCCCTGGACGGGCTGGCTTTCTTGATCTCGGCGATCAGGCCATAGCCCCCCGCCGCGGCCCTGGCGTCGAGCGCTGCCTTGAAGCCGCGCGGTGGCGTGCGGGTGAGCGCCATGCCGTGCAGGTCCGCCACCGGCACTGCCTTGCGGCGCGTGGCGACTTCGTCGTGCTTGGTGGCGATAATGGTATCGAGGATCGTGGACATCAGAAGGCGATCCAGCAGTCGAGCAGCGCCTTGGCAAGGCCCTTGTCGATCGTCTCGGCAGCTTCCTCGGCACCTTCGCGCAAGTCGCTGGCCTCGCCGGCGATGACGAAGGCGGCGGCGGCGTTGAGCAGCACGGCATCGCGATAGGGGCCGGGCTCGCCTTCGAGCAGGCGGCGCAGCGCGAGCGCGTTGTACTCCGGGCCGCCACCGCGGATCGCGGCGAGCGGGTGGCGGGGCAGGCCGGCATCCTCGGGCGTGATCCGCGACGGCAGGCCCGAGCTGCCGATGCTCACCACCACGCTGGCATGTTCGGTGGAAAGCTCGTCCAGACCTTCCTCGCCCGAGACGATTGCGGCGCTGTCGACGCCGAGCTGCTGAAGCGCTTCGGCATAGATCGGTGCATAGTCCGGCCGGGCGATGCCGATCAGCTGGCGGCGGACATGGGCAGGGTTCGCCAGCGGGCCCATCAGGTTGAAGATGGTGCGGCGGCCGATCCGGCGGCGCAGCGGGCCGATCCGGGCGAGCGAGGGGTGGTGCGCCTGGGCGAAGAGGAAGGCGATGCCGAGCTCGTGCAGCGATTCCTGCGCACGGGCGCCGGCGCGGTCGAGATCGAGGCCAAGCGCCTCGAGCGTGTCCGCGGCGCCCGACTTGGACGAGGCGGCGCGGTTGCCGTGCTTGGCGACCGGCACACCGGCGGCGGCGACGACCAGGCTGACGGCGGTCGAGACGTTGAGCGTGTGGTGCCCGTCGCCGCCGGTGCCGCACACATCGATCGCGCCTTCGGGCGCGGTGATCGGGATCACCCGGTTGCGCATCGCGCGCGCCGCCTCGGCGATCTCGACGCTGGTCTCGCCGCGCTCCGAAAGCGCGATCAGGAAGCGCTCGATCTCGGGCTCGGGCACGTTACCGTCGAGAATGTCGGCAAAGGCCTGGGCGGCGGACTCGCGGGCGAGCGGCGATGCGGGATCGGGGAGGAGGGTAAAGGTGGTCACGCGCGCTCTATCGCGCTTCGCATCATGCGAAGTCGAGCAAATCCTGCTTTAGCCCTGTTCGATCAGCGTGCGCCCCTCGGGGCTGATCGCGAGGTCGCGCCAGTCGAGCTCTTCCTGGAGCTGCTCGTACAGGTCCTGGCCGATCACGTCGCTGTCGCGCAGATGGTCGAGCTTCTCGCGCTGGGCGGCGACGGCGGCGAGCTGGAGGCGCTGGCGGGCGTCGAACTCGGGGCAGATCGCGTCGGCGCCGTTGCGGTCGATCTCGAACTGGCGGCGCGTTTCCTCGGCGACCTTGCCGTCTTCGCCCTCCAGCACCGCGAGCGCAGCTTCCGCAAGCTTGTGCCGGGCCTTGTTGAGCAGTTCCTCGCCATCGCCCTTGCCGGCGAGGCCGAGCAGCCGGATCAGCGGCGCGAGCGTAAGGCCCTGCAGCACCAAGGTGGCCAGCACCACGGCGAAGGCGGAGAGCATGATCAGGTCGCGCTGGGGGAAGTTGTGCGGCAGCGCCATCGCGGTGGCGAGGGTCACCAGCCCGCGCATCCCGCACCAGCCCACCACCACGCTTTGGGCGAGCGTGGGCGCGGGCAGGTTGCCGCGGATCATCGGGAAGGTGCGGACGAGCAGATTATAGGTCAGCGACCAGGCCATGCGGGTGAGGATCACGCCCAGCACCACCAGCCCCGCAAAGCCCGCCGCCTCGCGCAGGCGCTCGGGGCTCATCGCGGCGACGATCTGGCGCGCCTGCATGCCCATCAGCAGGAAGGCGACGACGTTGAGCACGAACACCGCCACGCCCCAGACCGCGAAGGACTGGACGCGGTTGCGTGCGCTGATCGGCACCGCGGGCGAGTTGGCGACGTACATCGCGCAGGTGACCACGCAAAGCACGGCGGACAGGCCAAGCCGCTCGGCGAGGATCCAGGCGATGAAGGTGTTGACGAATTCGAACAGATTGCCGCCGAACGAGCCGCGGACAAAGGGCATCAGCTTGCCCATCAGCCAGCCGCAGAACAGGCCGAGCACGATGCCGCCGGGCACCGCAAAGGTAAGCCGCGTGGCGACCATCGCGTCGATCCCGCCATTGCTCTGCACCGCGATCGCGGCGCCGAACAGGAGGAGCGCGGTCGCGTCGTTGAGCAGGCTCTCGCCGGTGAGCACCTGGACCGTGCGGCGTGGCAGCGCGGCGGATTGCAGCACCGTGGTGGCCGCCGCGGCATCGGGCGGCGCAACGATCGCGCCCAGCGCGATGGCGGCGGCGATCGGCAGGCCGGCAAAGGCCCAGCCGATCCAGGCGACCACCGCGGTGGTGAGCAGCACCGCTACCACGGCGAGTGCGACGAGCGGGCGCCACAGCCGGCGGATCGCGGCGAGAGGGAAGTCGAAGGCGGCGTCGAGCAATACCGGCGCGATGAACAGCGCCATCGCGGTATGGCCATCGAGCGCGATATCGGGTGAGCCTGGGATGGTCGCGACGATCACCCCGGCGGCGGCGAGCATGGTCGGATAGGGAATGGGCGTCCGCCGCGAGACCTGCAGAAGCAGGACCGCCAGAGCCAGCAGCGCGACGAGGCTCTCGAAGAAGCTCATCGCGCGAGGCTAGCGCGGTGCTGCCCTGCGTCAAACCCTACTGACGGATGAGCTACCTTCTGCCGTCATGCTGAACTTGTTTCAGCATCCAATTCTCCACCGGCGATAGCCTCCGTGGTGCGTTGGACCCTGAAACAAGTTCAGGGTGACGGAGGAGAAGGTCAGTTAGCATTGCCGGGCTGGACCGGCGCCGCATCCTCCTCCGGCGCATCGAACCCGCGCGGGCCGTGGTGACGGCCATGGCCGCGCGGCGGGGCGGGCGGAATCTCGCCGACGATCAGCTTGCCGTCCTTGTTGGTGTCGAACCGGTCGAAACGGGCATTGGCCGCCGCGACCCATTCGGCGCGGGTGATCGTCCCGTCGCCATTGGCATCGGCGCGGGCGAAGGGGCCCATCGGCCCGCGGCCCATGCTTGCGAAGGCGATGCCGCCCGCTGCCACCGTGACCAGCACGCCGGCGAGCGTCGCGCCGACCAGCTGCAGCTTGTGGTTCATTGCACTCTCCATCTGCCCGGGGATCGGGCCATGATGGAGGGAATGGCAGCGCCAGGTCGCGCGGCTATGTCACCGCACGGGCGAAATTGTCGCAAAGATTTGCAGGTTCAGGCGAGCGCGTGCGCCTCGATTCCCGCCAGCTTGAGGAAGTTCGCCAGCATCGCATGGCCATGCTCGGTGGCGATGCTTTCGGGGTGGAACTGGACGCCGTGGATCGGCAGCTCGCGGTGGCGGAAGCCCATCACGTGCGCGTCGTCGGCGGTGGCGTTCACCACCAGATCGTCGGGAATGTCGGTGACGATCAGCGAATGGTAGCGCGTGGCGGTGAAGGGTGAGGGCAGGCCGGTGAACAGGCCGGTGCCGTCATGGCTCACCGGGCTGGTCTTGCCGTGCATCAGCCCGCCGCGCACCACCGATCCGCCGAAATGCTGGCCGATCGCCTGATGGCCGAGGCAGACGCCGAGCAGCGGCTTCTTCAGGTCGGCGCAGGCGGCGACGATGTCGAGGCTGATGCCTGCCTCGTTGGGCGTGCACGGGCCCGGCGAGATCAGGAAGGCCTGGGCGTTGCTGGCGACGGCGTCACGGGCGGTGAGCGCATCGTTGCGCACCACCTGCACTTCGGTGCCCAGCTCCATCAGGTAATGGACCAGGTTCCAGGTGAAGCTGTCGTAATTGTCGATGACGAGGATCATGGGGATGCCTTAGCGGGCGCGTTCCCTCCCGTCATCCCCGCGCAGGCGGGGATCCATTCGGGCTGGCCGAAGTGAGTCCAACAACGTTCAGCGACAATGGATTCCCGCCTGCGCGGGAATGACGGTGGGAGCGAGGGAATGAGAGGCCGGAGGGAGAGCGCTTAACGCTGCAGCGCCACCACCATCGGCCCGATCGGCGTGCCGCCGTCGAGCCGCTTCGAGACCGGGTCCCACAGCCGTGAGACGGCCCCGTCGAGATAGAGTGCGTCGGGCGCGGCGAGCCGGTCGCGAAACAGCCGGGCGAAGCGGCCGAACGACACCGGCTCGTTGCTGATCGCGAACCATGCACTGCCGTTGAGCCCCACGCCCACCGCGTTGCGCACGGTGAGCGAGGTGCCGTTGTCGGCGAGCTTGGGATGGAGCTTGCCGTCGATCAGCAGCATCGGCCCCGATTGGGTGGCGAAGCGGACGTGATCGGGCTTGTTCGCCGCGAAATCGTCGGTGGTGGCGACGTGCCAGCCCTTGGCATCGCCCCAGAACACGCCGTTCGGCTGCATATGGAAATTGCCGGGGCCCGGGCGGCGGTTGAGCGGCTTCTGCTCGGCACCGTCCTCGACATAATAGCCGATCGGCAGGCCGGTGGCGTCGAACATGCCGGCGTTCATGGCAAAGGCGATGCGCGGGAAGCGATCGCCCAGGCGCGGCTCGATCCCGGTAAAATCGCGCATCGGGCGGCCATCCATGCCCTTGTCGACCAGAAGCAGGTCATGCTTCTGCGGGTCGGCGCGGCACACGGTGAAGCGCGTGCCTTCGAAGCTGAGGTCCTGGCACGCCGCGTCGATCCCCCCGCGGGAGGAACAGGCGGCGAGCATCAGGAAGGCGCCGGCAGCGGCGATCGGCCGGATCATGCCTGCCACTTAGGAGGAAATGACGGCGAGGCAAGCCGCATGCGTGCCTTGGGCTTGCCACAGTGCGGCGGCACCTCGGGCCAAGAGGGGCGTTGTTACGCCAGAAGGAGTGTTCATGATCGTTCGTTTGCTCGTTGCCGCCGCGCTGCTCGCCGGCCCTGCCATGGCGCAGGACAGCAAGCAGTCCCAGGATGCCAGCAGCGGCCCGCCCAAGCGCGTGCGCTCGATCCTGCTCTACGGGCAGGAGGAATGCCCCAAGCCGCAGAGCGAGGAAGAGATCGTGGTGTGCGCCAATGCCGGCGAATCGCCCTATCGCATCCCCAAGCAGTTCCGGAACCAGCCCAAGGAAGACGCTGCTTCCCAGGCCTGGACCAATCGCGTGGAGACGGTGGAAGAGGTCAACCGCGCCGGCCTGCCCAACAGCTGCTCGCCCGTCGGCACCGGGGGCCAGACCGGCTGCACCCGCGCGATGATCCGCCAATGGTATCAGGAGCGCCTCGACCAGAAGGCCAAGGCTTCGCAGGTTCCTTGAGGTGATCAATTCCTCCCCCAGCTTGCTGGGGGAGGGGGACCGCCGAAGGCGGTGGAGGGGCGGCGGACATAGTCCGCCGGCTTCGCCGTCGGCCCCTCCACCATTCGCTGCGCGAATGGTCCCCCTCCCCGAGACAAGCTCGGGGAGGATTTTAGGGAACTACTGCCCGAAGCCCGCTTCGCCGGCCTGCCGCACCGCTTCGCGCGCGGCGGCGAAAAGCGCGCCGGCCTTGGCTTCGCATTCGCGCTGCTCATAGGCCGGGTCCGAATCCGCGACGATGCCGGCGCCGGCCTGAACGTGCATCACGCCATCCTTCACCAGCGCGGTGCGCAGCACGATGCAGCTGTCCATCGATCCGTCGGGCGAGAAATAGCCGACGCCGCCGGCATAGGGCCCGCGCGTCTCCTGCTCGAGCTCGGCGATGATCTCGCAGGCGCGCACCTTGGGCGCGCCGCTCACCGTGCCCGCCGGGAAGCCGGCGAACAGCGCGTCGAGCGCGTCCTTGCCCGGCGCCAGCTTGCCAACCACGTTCGAGACGATGTGCATGACGTGGCTGTAGAACTCGACCGTGTAGCTGTCGGTCACCTTCACGCTGCCCGCTTCCGCCACGCGGCCGACATCGTTGCGGCCGAGATCGAGCAGCATCAGATGCTCGGCGCATTCCTTGGGATCGGCGAGCAGGCTGGTGCGGTTTTCCTCATCCTCGGCCGCGGTCTTGCCGCGCGGACGGGTGCCGGCGATCGGGCGGATCGTCACCTCGTTGTCGCGCACCCGCACCAGGATCTCGGGGGAAGAGCCCGTCAGCGCGAAGCCCGGCAGGTCGAGATGATAGAGGAAGGGCGAGGGGTTGATCCGCCGCAGCGCCCGGTAGAGCTCGAAGGGCGGCAGCGCGAACGGCGTGGTGAAGCGCTGGGCGAGCACGACCTGGAAGATGTCGCCGGCGGAGATGTACTCCTTGGCGGCGGCGACCATCTCGCCATAGCGGCCGGGGCGCAGCACCGGGGTTAGCTGCACGTCCTCGGGCTCGGCGCGCACCGGAGCGGGCAGGGCGGCGCTGGCGAGCTGGGCGGCCACCGCTTCGATCCGCTCGGCCGAAAGGTCGACATCGCCGTCGGGCCAGACCGGCGCAACGAGGAACAGCGCGTCGGCGAGCCGGTCGAACACCAGCACCACCGTGGGACGCACGAACATCATGTCGGGCACGCCGATCGGGTTCTCGGGCGGGCGCGGCAGCTTCTCGACCAGCCCGACCGTCTCGTAGCTGAAATAGCCGACCAGGCAGGCGAGCGCTCGGGGCAGTTCGGCGGGCACCTCTGTGCGGCAGCGCGCGGCGAGGCTGCGCAGCGCATCGAGCGCGGGTTCGGCGCAGGGCTTGAAGGCATCGCGATCGGTGAGCCACTCGGCGTTGATCGCGGCTTCGTTGCCGGTGGCGCGAAACACCAGGTCCGGCGCCAGGCCGATCAGGCTGTGGCGCCCGCGCACGGAGCCGCCCTCGACCGATTCGAGCAGGAAGTCGCCGCGGCCCGGCTCGATCAGCTTGAGCGCGGCGGCGACCGGCGTTTCGGTATCCGCGATCTGGCGCCGCCAGAGCAGCGCAGGCCGCCCGGCGGCCAGCGCCGCGCGGGCGGCTTCGATCCCCTCGATGCCCTGCGGCACGTCCTTAACGGACGCCCTGGCGGGTCAGGTCGGCGCGCAGGCGGGCGATCGCCGCCTCGTTGCGCGTGATCTTCACTTCGCCGCGGACCGCACGGATGAACTGGCGGGCATATTCGGCGCCCACCTGCTGCTGCAGCGCGCTGCGCATGCCGGCCATCGCCATCGGATCGCCCGAGGCGTCATGCGGCTCCGCCATGTCGAGGAACACGATGTAATAGCCCTTGCGATCGGGCGCCTCGAGCATGCGGGCCTTCTTGGGCTGCATGCTGAAGGCCATCTTGATGAACTGTTCCTTGTCCGCGATGTCCTTGCGCTGGAAATCGAACGGCTTGGCCGGCGGACCCTTGGCGCCGGCATCGGCGAAGGCCTTGGCCATCGGCACGCCCTTGTCCATCGCGGCGATCACCTTCAGCGCGGCCGCCTTGGCCTTTTCCAGCGCCTTGTCGACCAGATAGTCGGTCTTGACCTTGTCGCGCACGGTAGCGAGCGGGCGCGGCGCGGCGGCGACGATGCGATCGAGCTTCACGATCGCGAAGCCGCCTTCCTGCGAGACCTGGACGAGCTGGGGATCGTCGTCCGGGTTCTCCATCGCGAAGCCGCCGCGCATGATCGCCGTCATCGCGGGATCGGGCTTATAGGCTTCGTTGTCCGGATCGGTGCCCTGGGCGGTGAGCGCCGGGGTGACCTGCGGCGCCAGCTTGGCGTCGGCGAGCAGCTCGGCGAAGTTCTTGCCGTCGCCGATGCCGTCCTCGATCTTCTGGCGGATATCGGCCAGCGCCTGCGCGGTCTTGCGCTGGGTGATCTCGCTGGCGAGCTCGTCATGCGCCTGGGCGAGCGACTTGGCGGCGATCTTCTCGACCTTCTCGACCACGACGATGTGCCAGCCGAGCGACGACTTGACCGGCGGGATCGCGGCGCCCTGCGCCGCAGCGAAGGCGGCGTCGGCAACGGCAGCGCTGGTCTGGCGCGTCAGCTCGGGCTTTTCGATGCCTTCGAAGTTGGTCGGCTCCAGCCCGGCGGCCTTGGCGGCGTCGGCCAGCGACTTGCCGCCCTTCACTTCGCCCGCGATCTTGTTGGCGGTCGCCTGGTCGAGCACGACGAGCTGGCGCACATTGCGCTTCTCGGTCGCCGCATAGCGCTTGCCGGCCTTGGCGAAGGCGTCGCTGATCTCGGCCTCGGTCGCGGTCTGCTGGGCGCGGATCGTCTCGGGCAGGATCGTCGCAAAGCGAACGACGCGGCGCTGCGGGACGAGGTAGCGGGCGCGGTGGCTCACATAATAGGCGTTGAGCGTCTTGTCGTCCGGATCGCCGCCCGGATCCATCTGGGCGGTGTTGATCAGGCCGACCAGGCCGGTGCGGCGCTCGAGCAGCAGCGATGCATAGGGAGCGACCACGCCGTCCGGGATCTCGCTGCCGATCGTGGCGCGGTTGACCAGCCAGTTGCCGTAGCGCTCCTGCGTCAGGCTCTCGCGATAGGTGGCGGGGGCGATGCGGTTGTCGGCGAGCAGCTTCTCGAACGCCTTCTGATCGAACTTGCCGTCGATGCCGGCAAAGGCCGAGTTGCTGGCGATATCGGTATCGATCAGCTTCTTCGACACCTGCATGCCGTTCTTCTGGGCGAATTCCACCAGCGCGGCGGAGTTGATCATCTCGTCGATCGCGATCTCGAGGCCGCCCTGCGCGAGGAACTGCTCCATCGTCACGTTCTGGCCACCGCGCTGGGCGTTGCGCAGGAAGCGCTCGATCCGGTCCTTCACATCGGCATCGCTGATCTTCTGGCCGCCGACGGTGGCGAGCGTGCTGCTCGATGCGCCGCTGCCCATGTTGCGGATGCCGGTCACGTCGCCTGCCGCGAAGGCGATCGCGATCAGGCCGAGGAAGAGGAACACCGCGATCAGGCCGTAGCGCGACTTGGTGAAATTGCGGAAGAAGCTGAGCATGAACTGCCGATCGTTGGAAGGATTTGGGGCTGCTTTAGGGCGCTCCATCGCGGCCATCAAGCTTGTGCGAACGCGCGCGCCTGCTATCCGCGACCGAAACAGACAAAAGCGGAGGTTGGGGTGATGCGGCGCAAGCTGGTGGCCGGAAACTGGAAAATGCACGGGCTGCGCGCGCAGCTGCCGGAGATCGAGGCGATCGCGGCGGCGGCGGCGGCGAACCCGTCGGTCGATGCGGCGCTGTGCGTGCCCTATACGCTGATCCATCCGGCGGCGCAGGTGGCAGGAGCGCTGCCGATCGGCGCGCAGGACCTGCACGAGGCCGACAAGGGCGCGCATACCGGCTGCGTCTCGGCGCCGATGCTGGTCGAGGAGGGGGCGACCCTGACCATCGTCGGCCATAGCGAGCGGCGCGGCGACCAGCACGAAACCAGCCATGACGCCTATATGAAGGCCGCCGCCGCGCACCGGCACGGCCTCCAGGTAATCCTGTGCTGCGGCGAGCTCGAGGCCGAGCGCGCCGCCGGCCGCGCCGAGCGCATCGTCCAGTCCCAGATCGAGAAGTCGTTGCCCGACGATGCCGATCCGAGCTGGCTTACGCTTGCCTATGAGCCGCGCTGGGCGATCGGCACCGGCAAGACGCCGACGCCCGAAGAGATCGCATCGATGCACGCGATCATCCGCGCCAAGCTGCGCATGATGATCGGCGAGGAAAAGGCGGATGGGATTCGCATCCTCTATGGCGGATCGGTGACCGGCGCCAACGCGGCGCAGATCCTGGCGCTCGACAATGTCGACGGCGCGCTCGTCGGCGGCGCGAGCCTTACCGCCGAGAAGTTCGTGCCGATCATCGAGGGGGCGGCGTCGGTTTCCTGATCCGACGCTTTCGCCGGGGAGCAGCTAGGTTCAGGCCGAATTTTTCCCAAGCGTGAGAAACGCCGTCGCGCCCGAAAGCGCGGCAGCGGCGGCGCCGACCAGCGCGCCGATGTGGAAGGCGCTGACCAGCCCCTCGCCGGCGGCCGCGATCACCGCGCCGGCGATCGCGGTGGCGATCAGCCCGCCGGTGCGCGCGATCGCGCTGTTGAAGCCCGATGCGGTGCCGGTGTGCCGGTCATCGACCGAGGCGAGCACTGCGGTGGTGAGCGGCGCGGCGACGCTGGCCATGCCGATCGCGATGACGAGCGCGCCGGGGAAGACCGAGCTCCAATAGGGCGCGCCTTCGTCGACGCGCAGCAGCAGCGCGAAGCCGATCGCGACGATCAGCGGCCCGATCGTCAGCGGCCAGCGCGGCCCGATCCGTGCGGTGACCTTGCCCATGATCCGGCTGGCGATGCCCATGCCGAGCGGCATCGGCAGCAGCGCGAACCCGGCATGGAGCGCCGAATAGCCGCCCGCCTCGATCAGTACATAGGGCAGGAGCAACAGCACGCCGCCCAGCGCGCCGTAGAGCAGGAAGGTGAGCAGTGTGAGCCCGGCGAAAGCGCGCGAGCCGAACATCGCCACCGGCATCATCGCCCGGTTGCCGCGGTGATGCTCGATCCACAGGAACAGGCCGATTGCTGCCAGGCCGGCGGCGAGCCCGATCGTCACCGCCGCGTCAATTGCGTGATGGCTCGACCAGATCGTGAGCGCCCAGGTGAGAGCACCCAGCGCCAGCGTCGCGGTGAGCGCGCCGGGCAAGTCGAGCGGCAGATCGCCCTCGGCGCTTTCCTCGACATAGAGGAGCGCGATGCCGATCGCGGCAAGCGCGACGGGCACGTTGACGTAGAAGATCGCGCGCCAGCCGATCGCGTCGACCAGCCAGCCGCCGAGCGGCGGTCCCACTGCGCCGGCGATCGCGCCGACGCCGGCCCAGGTGCCGATCGCCTTGCCGCGCGCCTCGCCGGTGAAAGCGTGACCCAGGGTCGCCAGGCTGTTGGGCAGCAGGATCGCCGCGCCGATCCCCTGCGCTGCGCGCGCCGCGAGCAGCAGCGTCAGGTCTGCTGCCACTGCGCAGGCGATCGAGGCGAGGGTGAAGATCGCGATGCCGATCACCAGCAACAGGCGCCGGCCGAACCTATCTCCCGCCGCGCCGCCGATCAGCAGCAGCGCGGAGAGCGGGAGCATGTACGCATTGATCGTCCATTGCAGCTCGGCCGGGGTGGCGTGCAGGTCGGCGCCGATCGCCGGCAGTGCGACATTGGTCACCGATCCGTCGATGAACGCCAGGCTCGATGCGAGGATGCAGGCGGTGAGGGTCAGGTTGGGATGCTTGGCCGCCATGGTGCGTGCCTAGCAGAGCGCGGCGCGCGCGGGGAAGGGTGTGCGGCGGTTCGCGCGCCAATCTACTGAAATTGCGTAATCTTCGCCCGCGGTCGTCACCCGCCTTCCTATATATGAATATGCTGAGGCTGACGCTTCCTGACCGGCGAGAGGATGGCGAGTGGAATCAGGCGATTCTGCTCGAGCAGTTCGCTGCGCTCCGCCAGCAGGTGCCGCTGATGTATGCGATGATGTTCGCCGATGCGGCGTTCCTTGCCTTCGCCGCCTATGACACGGTGAGCCCTTGGTGGAGCCTCGGCATGCCGACGCTGCTTGCCGTGCTCTCGGCGGTGCGTGCCGCCTTCTGGGTGGCGCGGCGCGGTTTCACGCCAAGACCCGAATCGATACCTCGCTATCTGCGCGGCACGATCGTCGTCGCGGCGCTGCTCAGCCTCGGCTTCGGCGGCTGGGGGCTGCTACTCTATGCAGAGGGCGACCTGGTGCGGCGAGCCTGCATCGCGCTCTACATCTTCATCGGCGCGATCAGCTGCTGCTACTGCCTGCAATCGGTGCCGCGCGCCGGGCAGGCGGTGGTGGTGTTCGGCGCGATGCCGGTCACGCTCTGCCTCCTCTTCTCGGGCGACTGGTTCCTGCGTGGGCTCGGCATCAATATCCTGCTGGTGGCGATCGTGGTGCTGCGGATGATGCGCACCAGCCATGCCGGCTTTGTCGAGATGCTCGCCTCGCGCACGCACATGGCGGCCGAGCAGGAGCGGGCGAAAGGCGCCGAGCAGCGGGCGCACGAGCTCGCCTATCACGATCCGCTCACCGGCCTGCCCAATCGCCGCGCGCTGGCCGAGGCGCTGGAGCAGCGCACTGATCCGGCGGGCGGCAGCGTGCCGCTCGGGCTGCTGATCATCGATCTCGACCGGTTCAAGTCGATCAACGACGTGCACGGCCATCCCGCTGGCGACCAGCTGCTGCGCGACGTCGCGGCGCGGCTCAACAGCGTCGTCGGCGAGCAGGGCACCAGCTACCGGCTGGGCGGCGACGAGTTCGCGGTGATCATCGATGGCGACGGCGATGCCGCGCGCCGCGCCGCGCACGCCATCGTCAACGCGATGCTGCGCCCGTTCGCCAGCCTGGACCTGGTCCACCATATCGGCGCCAGCGTGGGCATCTCGCTCTATCCGCACGACGCGCTCGATCTCGACACGCTCATGCGCCGCGCCGACATCGCGCTCTACAAGGCGAAGCATTCGGGGCGCAGCCAGCATTGCGCGTTCGAGCCGATGCTCGATGCCGAGATCCGCCGCCGCGCCGAGATCGAGCGCGAAATGCGCGAGGCGATGGGAAGCGATGCCTTCATCCCGCACTATCAGCCGATCGTTTGCCTGAAGAGCGGCGAGGTGGTCGGCTATGAGCTGCTTGCCCGTTGGGCGCGGGCGGAGGGCGATGCGATCGGCCCTGAGCAGTTCATTCCGATCGCTGAGGAATGCGGGCTGATCGACGCGCTGATGCTCCGCCTGCTGCGCCGCGCCTGCCGCGAGACGCGCGACTGGAAGGTGCCGATCTCGATCAACGTCTCGCCGACTCAGCTCAAGGATCCCTGGTTCAGCCAGAAGCTGCTGGCGGTGCTGGTGCGTGAACGCTTCCCCGCGCAGCGCCTCACCGTCGAGATCACAGAGAATGCGCTGATCGTCGATGCCGAGAGCGCGCAGCAGGCGATCGCATCGCTGCGCAACCAGGGCATCCAGCTGGCGCTCGACGATTTCGGCACCGGCTATTCCTCGCTCCAGCATCTTCAGATGCTGCCGTTCGACCGGCTCAAGATCGACCGGTCGTTCGTCGCGGCGATGGGGCGCGACCCGCAGGCGATGCGGCTGGTGCTGGCAATCGTCACGCTGGCCAACACGCTCGGCCTGCCGGTGGTAGCGGAGGGCATCGAGAGCGCCGCCACCGCGGAGACGCTTGCCCAGCTCGGCTGCGCGATGGGGCAGGGCTTCCTGTATGGGCACCCGATGTGTGCGATGGACATCGTGGCGGTGCGGAACGCCAGCGCCGCCTAGGCGCTAACGATCAATTCGTCTTAGCCATCTCGTCACCCCGGCCTTGTGCCGGGGTGACGCGTGGATGGGCTGCTGAAATGATCTACTTTGTGTACCGGTCCTTCAGCACCTTCCACACGGCGCGCAGGCTCACTGCCTCGGCGCCCTTGGGGCGGCCCGGCTTGTGGCTGCCGTTCCAGCAGAAGATGTCGAGATGCGCCCACTGCGCCTTCTCCGGCACGAACTCCTTGAGGAACAGCGCGGCGGTAAGCGCGCCGCCGAAGGGTGCCTCGGCCGCGTTGACCATGTCGGCCACGTCTGACTTCAGCATCTCCTTGTACGGATCGTAGAGCGGCAGGCGCCACATCGGATCCGCCTCGGTCTCGGCCGCGGCCATCAGCTCGCTGGCAAGCGTATCGTCATTGGCGAACAGCGCCTGCAGGTCGGCACCCAGCGCGACGCGGGCGGCGCCGGTGAGCGTCGCATAGTCGATCACCAGCTCGGGGCCCTTTTCCTCGGCCTTGGTCAGCGCATCGGCGAGGATCAGGCGGCCCTCGGCGTCGGTGTTGCTGTTCTCGACGGTGATGCCCTTGCGCGAGCGCATGATGTCGCCCGGGCGCGTCGCTTCGCCGTTGATCGAGTTCTCGACTGCGGGGACGAGCATGTGCAGCCGCACCGGCAGGCGCGACGACATGATCAGCTCGGCAGTGGCGAGCGCGTGCGCGGCGCCGCCCATGTCCTTCTTCATCAGCCGCATGCCGCTGGCCGGCTTGATGTCGAGGCCGCCCGAATCGAAGCAGACGCCTTTGCCGATGATGGCGATCTTCGGATGATCCGGGTTGCCCCACTCGATCTCGATCAGGCGTGGCTCGCGGCCCTTGCCGGCGGCCTTGCCGACCGCCCAGAGCAGGCCATAGCCCTTCTCGACCTCGTCGCCCTTCACCACGGTCAGCTGGCCGCCATAGGCCTTGACCAGATCGGCGGCGGCGGCCTCGAGATCGGCCGGGCCCATGTCGTTGGCGCCGGTGTTGATCCGGTCGCGCAGCTTGTAGGTCGCGTTGGCCATGCGCACCGCTTCCTGGATCCGTGCCGGATCGCTGGTCAGCAGCACGCGCGGGCCTGTGGGCGCCTTCTCGTCCTTCTTGTAGGCGTCGAACTTGTACTGGGCGGCGAGCCAGCCGTGCAGCGCCTTGCCCGGCTCGGCGCCGTCGAGGCGGTAGCTGCCCTCGGGCAGCGTCTCGGCGAGCTTGGCGAGGCACCAGGGCGAGAGGCGATCGGCATGCGCGACGACGGTGACCACCGACCAGTCCTCGGCGCCGTCGCCGGGCAGGATCGCGCTGGCATAGGGCGTGGGAGCAAGCTTCTGCGCGGCGGCGGCAGTGCGGTGGCGCGGCGGCTGGGCGGATAGCCAGGCATCGAAGCCCTTGGCGTCGATCACGTGGATGGTGCGGGCGGACTGGCCCTTGTCGGGCTGAACGAGCGTGTTGGGATCAGGCATGTGCCTTGATCTAGGTAATGGGCGCGGCGAGGGCTAGCCCCCAAGGCGAACATGAATTTTCGTTCATGATGGAACAGTATCGTTTCGCAACCGGTTTTCCGGAGGTTCACGTACCTCCCGGGAGAAACCGATGACCGACACCCGCTATGAAGGGGAGCGCATCCCCTATCTCGAGCCGGTGGAGGAAGCGCCGCCCCGGCGCAGCATCGCCGCAATGATCGTCGGCGGGGTGATCGCGCTGATCGGGCTGGTGCTGGCGATCGGCGGCGCCTGGCTCGCGGTGCTCGGCGGCTCGCTCTACTATGTCGTCACCGGCGCGCTGATGCTCTGGTCGGGCGTGCTGCTGATCCGCGGCCGCATGACCGGCGGCTGGCTCTACCTCGCCATCGTCATTGCCAGCGTTCTCTGGGCCTGGTGGGAATCCGGCGCCAACCCGTGGGCACAAGTCCCTCGGGTCATTGCTCCGGTGGTCCTCGCCATCGCCGTGATTCTGGTGCTGCCGACGCTGACCTTCTCTCCCGGCAAATGGCGGCTGGCGCTCGGCGGAGTCGCCGTCACGATCGTGCTCACCGTGATCAACTTCTGGGCCGCCGCCGCCGGCATGCCCAACCCGGTGCTTGCCGGGCTGCCATCGCCGGGCACCAGCGGAATGATGGATCCCTCCGGCCAGCAGACCGGCGCCGACTGGCCCGTCTATGGCGGCACCACCAGCGCGCGCCGCTATTCGCCGCTGGTCCAGATCACCCCGGCCAACGTATCCAAGCTCAAGCAGGTGTGGCTGACGCATACCGGCGACCTGCCCAGCTCGGCGATGATCAAGAGCACCTATGGCGCCGAGAACACGCCGTTGAAGATCGGCGACAGCCTTTATGTCTGCACGCCGAAGAACATCATGATTTCGCTCGATGCCTCCACCGGCATGGAGAAGTGGCGCTACGATCCCAAGGTGCCGGACAGCGCGATCCCGTACACCGCGGCCTGCCGCGGCGTGGTCTATTATCAGGTGCCGAACGCGCCGGCCGATCAGGCCTGTAGCACGCGCATCATCGAAGGCACGCTCGACGCGCGGCTGATCGCGGTCGATGCGAAGAACGGCAAACCGTGCGCCGATTTTGGCACCAATGGCCAGATCGATGCCAAGCAGGGCATGGGCAAGGTTCCGGACGGCTTCGTCTCGATCAACTCGCCGCCCACGCTGGTACGCGGCGTGCTGGTCACCGGGCACCAGGTGCTCGACGGGCAGGATCGCTGGGCGCCTTCGGGGGTGATCCAGGGCTTCGACGTCGTCACCGGCAAGCTGCGCTGGGCCTGGGACATGATGAACCCGAGCTGGAGCGGCATGCCGCCCGCCGGCAAGGAATGGGCGCGCGGCACGCCGAACATGTGGACGCTGGCGTCGGGCGACGAGCAGCTGGGCCTGGTCTATCTGCCGATGGGCAATGCCGCGGCCGACTATTACTCGTCCGAGCGCCGGCCGGAGGAGAATTTCTACGCCACCTCGCTGGTCGCGCTCGACGTGACCACCGGCAAGCCGAAATGGCGGTTCCAGGCGGTCCGCAATGACGTGTGGGACTATGACTTCGGCGCGCAGGCGACTTTGGTCGACTATAAGGGCGCGCCGGCGCTGGTGCTGCCGTCCAAGCAGGGCGACATCTACATCCTCGATCGCCGCACCGGCCAGCCGCTCACCCCCGTGGGCGAGATGAAGGCTCCCGGCGGCGGCGTCGAGCCGCAGCAGCGCGCCGCCACCCAGCGCGTCTCGCTCTGGCATACGTTGCGCAAGCCCGACCTGACCGAGCGCGACATGTGGGGCATGTCGCCGATCGACCAGATGCTCTGCCGGATCCAGTTCCGCCGGGCGAGCTACAAGGGCTTCTTCACCCCGCCCGAGGCGAGCCGTCACTCGATCGAATATCCCGGCTATAATGGCGGCACCGATTGGGGCGGCATCGCGGTCGATCCGCAGCGCGGGGTGATCGTCGCCAACTATAACGACATGCCCAACTATGTCCGGCTCGTCCCGCGCGCCGAGGCCGACAAGCTCGGCTGGGCACCGCGCGACCAGGCGCGTGGCAAGATCGGCGGCGCGGAAGGCGCGGGCGATCCCCAGGCCAACACGCCCTATGCGATCAACGTCAATGCCGGCTGGCGGATGCCGTTCACCGGGCTGCTCTGCAAGCAGCCGCCCTATGGCGGGATCCGCGCGATCGACATGGCCACGGGCAAGACGATCTGGGACCGTCCGTTCGGCGAGGCGCGCACCAACGGCCCGTTCGGCATTCCCTCGATGCTGCCGGTGTCGATCGGCACGCCGAACAATGGCGGCTCGGTGGTCACCGCCGGCGGGCTGATCTTCGTGGCGGCCGCGACCGACAACCTGATCCGCGCGATCGACCTCAAGACCGGCAAGACCTTGTGGAAGGCGGTGCTCCCCGCCGGCGGCCAGGCCACGCCGATCACCTATGAGGCGGGCGGCAAGCAGTATCTCGTCATCTATGCCGGCGGGCACCATTTCATGGAGACGCCGGTGGGCGACGAGGTGGTGGCGTACGCTTTGCCTTGACAGGAAACCGTCATCCCGGCGAAAGCCGGGATCTCGTGCGGCTCTTTCCCCGCGCTTCCGCCTGAGATCCCGGCTTTCGCCGGGATGACGGTTATTGTGGATGCCCCTTCACATAATCGATAAACGCCCGGAGCGGCGCCGGCACCAGGCGCCGCCCGGGATAATAGAGGAACGGCCCCGGGAAGCTTTCCCACCACTCCTCCAGCACCGGCACCAGCGTTCCCTTGTCGAAGCTCGGGCGCAGCCAGTCCTCGAACAGCGCGATGATCCCGGTACCCGCCATGGCGGCCTCGTGAAGCAAGTCGATCGCGGTGCCGACGCCGACGATCAGCGGGCCGCTCGGCTCGACCACGATGGTCTCCCCGTCGCGCTCGAACTCCCAGGGGATCAGCCGCCCGCTCTCGAAGCGGCCGCGCAGGCAGCGATGGCCGAGCAAGTCGCGCGGATGCTCCGGTGCGCCGTGCGCCGCGACATAAGCAGGTGCGGCGCCGAGGGCGAAGCGCTGGATGCGCGGGCCGATCGGCACCGCGATCATGTCCTGTGCCAGCCGCTCGTCATAGCGGATGCCCGCGTCGCAGCCGGTGGCAAGCAGGTCGACGAAACTGTCCTGCGCGACGATCTCGACCTGGATGTCGGGATAGGTGGCGAGAAACCCGGGCAGGATCGCGGGCAGCACCAGTCGCGCCGCGCTGATCGGCACGTTGAGCTTGAGCGTGCCCGCAGGCCGGTCTCGGAAGATGTTGACCACGTCGAGTGCGGCCTCGACCTCTCCCAGCGCCGGGCCGAGCCGCTCGATCAGCCGCGCCCCCGCTTCGGTAGGCGCGACGCTGCGGGTGGTGCGGTTGAGCAGGCGGACCCCCAGCCGCGCTTCCAGCCGCCGTACCGCTTCGCTCAGCCCCGAGGCGCTCGCCCCGGTCGCGCGTGCGGCGTCGCGGAAGCCGCCGGCGCGGGCGACGGAGAGAAAGGCGTTCAGCTCGCCAAGGTCGAGATCCATTGTTCGAAATTCCGCACAGCCTGTACGGATTGTGCCTGATTATCGCGCAAGGCCGCAAGGCCTAGATGGGCGTTGTGCTTCCAACCGGAGAACAGCGATGACCGACTATCCGATGACCTACAAGCTGGGCGACCGCACCGTGAACCGCGTCGGCTATGGCGCGATGCAGCTCGCCGGGCCCGGCGTCTTCGGCCCGCCACGTGATCGCGACCAGGCGATCGTGGTGCTGCGCGAGGCGATCGCCTCGGGCGTCGACCATATCGACACCAGCGACTTTTACGGCCCGCACGTCACCAACCAGATCATCAAGGAGGCGCTGCACCCCTATCCCGATGACCTGGTGATCGTCACCAAGCTGGGCGCGGTGCGGGGCGACGACGCTTCCTGGCTGCCGGCGCAGGGCGCGGACGATCTCAAGCGCGGGCTGGAGGACAATCTGCACAACCTGGGGCTCGAGGCGATGGACGTCGTCAACATGCGGATCATGGGCGATGTCCACGCCCCCAGCGAAGGTTCGATCGCCGCACAGGTCCATGCGCTCGCCGACCTCCAGCGCCAGGGGCTGATCCGGCATATCGGCCTGAGCAATGTCACGGCCACGCAGGTGGAAGAGGCGCGCGGCATCGTCGACATCGTCTGCGTGCAGAACCAGTATAATCTCGCCCACCGCGAGGATGAGGCGCTGGTCGACAGCCTGGCCGAGGCGGGGATCGCCTATGTGCCCTTCTTCCCGCTCGGCGGCTTCTCGCCGATCCAGTCGGGCACGCTCGACGAGGTGGCGAAGGGGCTGGGCGCCACGCCGATGCAGGTCGCGCTCGCCTGGCTGCTCCAGCGTTCGCCCAACATCCTGCTGATCCCGGGCACCTCGTCGCTCGGTCATCTGCGCGAGAACCTGGCGGTGCGCGACCTGAAGCTGCCGGCCGAGGCAGTTAAGGTGCTCGACGGGATCGGCCAGTAATCGTCACCCTGAAGACAACCGTCATCCCGGCGAAAGCCGGGATCTCAGGCGATGGCGGGAAAAGAGCCGCACGAGATCCCGGCTTGCGCCGGCATGACGGATCATTGGACCGCCTTCACCTTCGGCGCACACATCGCCAGCGCGCGGTCGATCATGAAGCTCAGGCGGTCGCGGGCCAAGGCGAGCTCGGCCGGGTCCAGCCCCCGGTCGAGCGTCTCGAAGTTGAGATAGCTGAGGCCGTGCAGCACCGCGTAGTTGGAGAGCGACCCGTCGCTCGCCACCACGCGTTCCTGAACGACGTTGAAGTCCGCCTGCACCATCGCGTCGCGGCAAAAGGCGTCGCTCGGCTGGTTGCGGGCGAGGAAGGTGGCGAAGGCGACAGTGTCGTCGTCGTCGAACGGATAGACCCGGGAGACCGACGGGCTGGGGATCAGCGTGTCGTCGCAGAAGCGGATCGAGATCACGCCGCTACCCTGCGGATCGCCCTTGTTGCATCGGGAATCGCCGGTGTCGAAGCCCTTGGCATTGGTATGGAGCGCGATGATCGGCCAGGCGCCCTTGGCCAGATCGGCAAGGATGTTGTGCGCATAGCCGGGCAGGGCGGTGTCGAAGTTGCGGTTGGGGTCGATCGGACGGCCATAATCGACTGCCCGGTTGTACCGAACCCCGTCATTGCCCGGCGAGATGCCGGCATCGACTGCGATCAGTACCCCGCCATATTTCTTCACCGCGGCGAGCCCCGCCTCGAACCCGGCATTCTCATTATCGTGCGGCACGAAGAACAACGGGCCCCTGGGGTGATGTACATTGGCGATCCGCCACAACCGCCACGGCGCACGTTCCTCGCGGAACTCGTGCGCGGTGACCGCCAGCCCCTTCCATTCCGCCGGATCGCGGTGTCGGGCGAAGTCGTCGTCCTGCACCGTGATCGGATCCACCGGGCGCACCGTTACCGCGTCGGGCGGGGTGGCGCTGAACAGAGCGGCGGCGGCTAGGGCAATCAGGCGCATCAATCCCTCGGCTGGATCAGGAACTGCTCGAACTTCCCGTAATAGCCGGGCTCGGCATAGGTGATGGCGATCAGCTTCTGCCCATTGGCATAGGTGATCGAATAGTTGCGGTTGACGAAGCCGCCGCGCAGTCGCGGCTTGCCGAGCGCAGTGAAACCCACCGGATCGCCGAGCGGGGCGAGGCTGGTGTGATAGTCTTCGGTCGCCTGAGGCGTGAAATAATAGGCGGCGTTCTCGGTCAGCTTGGTGCGATCGAGCTTGCCCCCGCGCAGCTGGTCGAACACGCGCCTGGCCAGCGCGTCGCGGGCCTGGTCGATGCTCACCGCGACGGGCGGGGGCGGGCCCTGGGGAATCAGCAGATCGGTGATGCCGCCGGTGATCGCGTCCTGCGCCCCGCCGAAATCGGCATTGACCAGCGCCACCACCGCGAAGCGCTTGGCCGGGATCACGTAATTGTCCGAGAGGAAGCCGACCGCTTCGCCGCCATGCTCGACGCTGCGATCTCCGTTGCGGTAGCCGACCGAAACGCCGAGGCCGTAGCTGGTATAGCTGTCATCGGCGAGGCGCACCGGGGTCTCCTGCGTCTCCCAGTCCTCGGGGCTCAGGATCTTGCGGTCGATCCGGGCGATGTCCCACTTGGCCAGGTCGCTGGCCGACATGGCGAGCTCGCCCGCTGCCCACAGCCAGCCATGCGCGGCCGGCCTTGCGGGCCGAACAGGACCGAGCGCGAAGCGGTGGTTGCCCTGGGGGAAGCCCTTCCCAACCGCATAGTCCTGATCCATCGCGTCGATGCGGAGCGGCTTGAAGATCTTCGCCTTGAGATAGTCGAGCAGCTTCATTCCCGAAGCCTTCTCGATAATCATGCCGGCGACGACATAGCCGGTGTTCGAGTATTGCCACGCCGTGCCCGGCTGGAAATCGAGCGGCTTTTTCGCCCAGCGATCGAGGATCTCCTGAGGGGTGACCGGCTTCTCCATCGCGGCGAAGTCATAGTCCTGCGGCCAGTAATCCTGGATTCCGGCAGTGTGGCTGAGCAGCTGGCGGATGGTGATCTTGTCGGCGTCGGTGATGTCCGGGACCCATTTCGACACCTTGTCGTCGAGGCTCAGCTTTCCCGCATCCTCGAGCAGCAGGATCGCTGCGGCGGTGAACTGCTTGGAGATCGACGCGATCTGGTACTTCGCCGCGGGGCTGGTCGCCTTCATGCCTGGCCCCTGGTCGCCATAGGCCCTGGCGAAGACGATCTTGCCGTCGCGCACGATCGCAACCGAAGCGGAGGGCACGCCAGAGGATTTCAGGGCGTCGGCGACGATGCTGTCGACCTTGGCGGTTTCGTCAGCGGTGAGCTGCTGCGCGGCGGCGGGGGTGGCGATCAGGAGTGCGGCGGCAAGGGCGGAACGGAACATCGGGCCTCCGGAAAGATTGCGCGGAGCTTAGGGCAGCATGGACTGCCCGTCATCCCACGAGATGTTTCCAAATCAGCGTGCGCCCTTGCCCGTCGGATATGGCTGTATCTCCGAAATGGGCGAATTGGTCGCCGATAATCCCTGACTTACCTCGGTAATGGCGGCGTTAGTCGGGCTGGTGGGCAAGTGAATGATGCTATGACACTGGTGCTTTGAAGTACGAATGGGCTTAGCCGCACCTTCAAATCGGGGGAAATATTGCCATGCCTGATTTTGGTTTCGTCAGGGCGCTCGCCCATGTCGCGCGAATTATTGGTGTGGCCGCTGCGAGCTTGCTGCTTCACGCCGAAGCATACGCCGCCAGCCAGCCCATTTCGATCCAGCAATTCTCGTCGAAGGGCGCCTATGGCACACAGGTCGCCAACCCGCTGCCGATCTACACCCTGCACATATCCAACGGGAAACTGGTGGACAGCAACGGTGTCACCTTCAATTCCTACCTGCCACAATGGACCACCAGCTCGCCGCAATGGTCCCCCGTGGCTGGCTCGGGCTGCATCATTCCCAATCTTCGATGGGCCGCGGTCTATACGACCTTCTACGTCGTCCTGGCCAGCGACCCGGACCATATGCGCGTGGTGCGGTCGTGCGGGAAATCGCCGCTGCAGCTGAACAGCAACGCGCAATACAGCAATATCGGCAGCGGCAACTTCATCAACCATGCGCAGATCGCCGGTGCGATCAACGGCAACACCAACAACGTCAACCAGGTGATCGCTGCGGGCGAGCTTGACGTGATCAACGGCAAGATCGTGTACATGGACACCTGCAGCGGGCATTTTCAGCCCAATGTCGGCTCGTTCCTGGCCTATGCGAGCGGACTGGACGAGGGCGGCGTGCTCAGCCTGACGTCGTCGTTGAAGAGCATCATCCAGTCGGGATCGATCTCAGACCAGCAAATCTCCGCCAATCTAACGCCGATGGTGAGCGGCGGCACGACGCCGAGCCGGAATGTGCGGGTCGGCACGAGTGGCTGCTACAGCTACACGACGGTGTTCGCGATCGGCACGTCGAACGGCACGACGACCCTGTCGGGCGGGCTATTGGCGCTGAACCAGGGCGGGGTTCAGGTATTCATGAACAACATCAATGCGATCACCAACCAGAACGTCAAGGATATCACGCTGACCGGCAACTGCTGCATCTACAGCTATGCCGCCAACGTGATCACCGATCTTCACTTCTGGAACAATGCGCTGAACTTCACCTTCACCGACGAGACGAACGACACCTACAGCCTGTCGGTGCACGTTTATTCGTACAACCATGAGGTGGATTACAATTCGGCCAAGCCGAACATCAACAAAATCACCTTCGACTGGGCTCCGTCGAGTTCGAGCTCGAGCTCGAGTCAGCCCAAGGACGAACTCTGATCGCCGCGCCGCTCAGACCGCGTCAAGCGGCACGCCGTACAGGTCGTGCTCGTCGGCGTCCTCGATCTCGACCATGACGATGTCGCCCTGGCTCAGATGGCCGGCGTCGCGCAGGAACACCTCGCCGTCGATTTCCGGCGCGTCGGCCTGGCTGCGGCCGGTGGCACCGCCTTCGTCGCCGACTTCGTCGATGATCACTTCGAGCGTGCGGCCGACCTTGGCCTGGAGCTTGGCCGCACTGATCGCCGCGGTCTTTTCCATGATCCGGGCGTAGCGTTCCTCCTTGACCTCTTCAGGCACTGCGCCGGGCAGGTCGTTGGCGGCCGCGCCTTCGACCGGCTCGAAGCGAAACGCGCCGACGCGGTCGAGTTGCGCTTCGTCGAGCCAGTCGAGCAGATACTGGAAATCCTCCTCGGTCTCGCCGGGGAAGCCGACCACGAAGGTCGAGCGGATCGTCAGGTCCGGGGCGATCGCGCGCCAGTTCTTCAGCCTCTCGAGCACCTTGGCCTCGTTGGCCGGGCGCTTCATCGTGCGCAGGACCGACGGGCTGGCATGCTGGAACGGGATGTCGAGATAGGGGAGGATCAGCCCCTCGGCCATCAGCGGGATGACTTGGTCGACATGCGGATAGGGATAGACATAATGGAGCCGCACCCAAGGCGCGATCTTGCCGAGCTCGCGGGCGAGATCGGTCATGTGCGGGATCACTTCGCCGCCCTTCCACGGGCGCGGCTGCTTGCGGATGTCCACGCCGTACGCCGAGGTGTCCTGGCTGATGACCAGCAGCTCCTTGGTGCCGGCCTCGACCAGCTTCTCCGCCTCTCGCAGGATCGCGTCGGGGCGGCGGCTGACCAGGTCGCCGCGCAGCGCCGGGATGATGCAGAAGGAGCAGCGGTGGTTGCAGCCCTCGGAAATCTTCAGATAGCTGTAGTGACGCGGCGTGAGCTTGAGCCCGGCATCGGGCACCAGATTGACGAAGGGCGAAGGCGGCATCGGCGCCGCATCATGCACCGCGCCGACCACTTCCTCGTACTGATGCGCACCGGTGACCGCGAGCACGTTCGGGAAGCGCGCGCGGATCGTCTCGGCTTCCTTGCCCATGCAGCCAGTGACGATAACGCGGCCATTCTCGGCGATCGCCTCGCCGATCGCCTCGAGCGATTCTTCCTTGGCGGAATCGAGAAAGCCACAGGTGTTGACCAGCACGACGTCGGCGCCGGCATAGTCGGGCGACATCGCATAGCCGTCTGAGCGGAGCTTGGTGAGGATCCGCTCGCTGTCGACCAGGTTCTTGGGACAGCCGAGCGACACCATGCCCACGCGGGGCGCCTCGGGAAGTTTAGTTGCCATGATTGGCGCGCCACATAGGGATTTTCGGCGAAAAAGCTAGGCCGGGGCTTTCCCGGGGGTGAGTTTGACCGCCGACAAGGCGTGCGCGGGCAAAGCGGTACAGGCAGGGTACGGCCGCGCAGCACCGGCGCGGCATGGGCAATAGAAGGGCATTTCCATGTCTGCGGAGCTTGCGGACCCCATCACTCTCACCACCCGCTCGGGCCTTGCGATCGAGGTTCGCCCGGCCATGCCCGGGGACGAGGCAGCGCTGCGCCAGTTGTTCGAGAGCGTATCGAGCGACGATCGCCGCTTCCGTTTCCTGACTGCCTGCGATCAGCTTTCGAACGAGCAGATCGCGGCGATGACCCAGGTCGATCACTGGCAGACCGACAGCTTCCTGGCCTTTGCCGATGGCGAGCTGGTAGCGAGCGCGGTGCTTGCCTGCGACAAGCCGATGGTGATGGCCGAGGTGGCGATCTCGATCCGCTCGGACCGCAAGGGACAGGGGATCGGCTGGTCGCTGCTCGACTATATCACTGGCGAGGCGGCGCGGCGGGGGGTGAAATACCTGCTCTCGATCGAGAGCCGCGAGAACCACCAGGCGATCGCGCTGGAGCGCGAGATGGGCTTTATCGCGCGGCCGGTGGAGGGCGATTCGACGCTGGTGCTGCTCGAACGCCGCTTCTAGGCAAGGCCCGCATTCGGGCGTATCTTCGCCTCCCTGCAGATAAATGGGAGGGGAAGATGCAAATCCACTGGCTGGCGATCCTGGCCGCTGCGGTGGCCGGGTTCGTGGTAGGCGGGATCTGGTACGGCCCGCTGTTCGGCAAGGCATGGATGAAGGCGCGGGCGATCGATCCCGAGGAGGCGGCGAAGGGTGCGAACATGCCGATGATCTTCGGCACTACTTTCGTGCTCAACCTGATCGCCGCCTTCATGCTCGATCACCTCTACAACACCTATGACGCGCAGATCGGTTTCCACCATTCGCTCGTGATCGCCGGGATCATCGGCGTCGGTTTCATCGCCACCTCGGTGGGGGTGAACTACCTGTTCTCGCGCCTGCCGCGGTCGCTGTTCCTGATCGACGCTGGCTACTGGATCGTCACCTATCTGGTGATGGGCGCGATCTTCGGGCTGCTCGTCTAGCCCGGCTCAGGCTTGGGGGCGGAAGATGAACCAGGCGCCCGCCGCGATCAGTGCGAAGCCGATCAGGTGGTTGAGGGTGACCTTCTGTCCCAGATAAAGTGCCGAGAAGATGACGAAGACGCTCAGGGTGATCACTTCCTGCATCGCCTTGAGCTGTGCCGCCGAATAGACCGCGCTGCCCCAGCGATTGGCCGGCACGGCGATCAGATATTCGGGCAGTGCAATCAGCCAGCTGGTGAGGATCACCAGCGCCAGCGGCACGGCCTTGAAGCGCAGATGGCCATACCACGCGATCGTCATGAAGACGTTCGAGGCGATCAGCATCAGGATCGGCAGGGCACGGGCAGTGAGGTCGACGGGCATGGCGCGACCTTGGCCGGGATGGCATGCACGTCAAGATGGAGATGATTCCGAAAACGCGCCTGATCGAGCAGCTCCGCGCGCTGGGCGTGCGCGAAGGTGGGGTGCTGCTCGTCCATACCAGCTTCCGGAGCGTCCGCCCGGTGGAGGGCGGGCCCGAGGGGCTGATCGCGGCGTTATGCGCGGCGCTGGGGCCGGAGGGCACGCTCGCCATGCCCTCGGCAACCGGCGACGATGATCGCCCCTTCGATCCGACCACGACCGACAATCGCGACGACCTGGGTATTGTCGCCGACCTGTTCTGGCGGATGCCGGGCGTGATGCGCAGCCCGCATTTCGATGCGGTTTCCGCGTGGGGCCCGCAAGCGGCCTGGATCACCGGGGGACCGTTAGTGCTGCCGCCCGCGGCGCCGGGCAGCGCGATCGACCGGATCCGCGAACTCGGTGGCCAGGTGCTGCTGCTTGGCGTTACGCATCACGCCAACACCATGCTCCACCTCGCCGAGCTGCTCGGCGGCGCGCCCTATCGCAGCGATTTCCACTACATCGATGCCGAAGGCCGGGAGGTCCATTACGGCGAGAATGACAGCTGCTGCGCGAAGTTCGAGCTTGTCGAGGACTGGCTCGCCGCCGAAGGGTTGATCGCCACGGGCATGGTCGGCCACGCCGAGGCGCGGCTGATGGATGCAGAGGCTCTGGTGCGGATCGCGGCGAAAAAGGTGCGCGAGAACCCGCTAATCTTCCTCCACGACCCCGAAGAGGGTTGTGAGGAATGCGACGAGGCGCGGGAGAGTCTCCCCGATTGAACACATCCTGTTCCCCGGCGAACGCCGGGGAACAGAGTCACAAGCGAGTCGGCAGAGAAATCCTGGGCCCCAGCGTTCGCCGGGGAACAGCCAGCGGGATCAGCGCGCCGGCAGTCGCGGCAGCGGGTCGACCGGATTGCGGCCCTGGCGAATCTCGAAGTGCAGCTCGGGCCGGTCGGCAAAGCCCGAATTGCCCGAGAGCGCGATCATCTGGCCCTTCTTCACTGCCTGGCCGCGCTGCACCAGCAACTGGCCGGCATGGCCATAGACGGTCGTCCAGCCATCGCCGTGTCGCAGGATCACCAGCCCGCCCAACGCGGGAATGTCCGAGCCGACATAGGCGACGACGCCGTCCGCCGATGCCAGCACCGGCGTGTCGAGCGGCGCGGCGATCTTGATGCCGTCGTTGCGCTCGCCGGAAGCCCCCGGGCCGAAGCGCTTCACCACATTGCCCTTGAGCGGCCATTGGAAGCCACCGGCGAGTCGGGCAGGCGCCGCTACCGGCGTCGTCGGCGAGAGCACGCGGGCCGAGGAAGCGGTCGGCTGCGCCGGCTTGGCCTTTTCGGCGATGGCGGGCTGGCCGCCAGTGACGATGTCGTCGACGCCCAGGTCGAGATGGAAACGCGCCGCGCGCTGCTCGATGGTCTCCGGCCGGCCCGAAGGCGCCGCGTCGTCCGGGATCAGCAGCCGCTGGCCGGTGCGCAGGATATAGGGCTCTTCGAGCTCGTTGACCGCGATGATCCGCGACCAGGTGACGCCATAGGCGACGGCAATCGCGATGCCGGTCTCGCCATCGCGGACCAGGTGATAGCGCCCGCCCGGGATGGTCAGCTTCTGGCCGACGCGGATCACGAAGGGCGGGGGGATGTCGTTGGCCCGTGCGATCGCTTCCGATCCCGCGCCGGTCTTCGCCGAGATCGAGCGCAGCGAGTCGCCCGGCTGGACGACATAGGTACGCCCGGCGATGGAACGGGCGTCGGCCGATACCTTGCGCGATTGCCAGGCGGGCGGCGGCGCGGGCAGGCGGCGCACGTCCTGCTCGTTGCCGAGCGCCGGGCGCTCCCAGCGCTCCTGCGGTGCCTGGGGGTAGCGATCCTGGCGCGGCGACTGCTGCGGCGCCGGGCGATAGCCGGTATCCTGATATGCGCCGCCGGACTGCGGAATGCAGGCAGCGAGCAACAGCAGCGCCATAGGCGCCATCCGCTTTGCTGCCTTCATCACCACCCCCGTGTTAACCATATCGTGCCGCACTCATAACGCGCATTTCCCCGCGCGTCAGGTACGTCTGGATACGGAGGTGCCTAGTTTGACGGTTCCAGCCGGTTCAGGCCCTTGAGATAGGGCTTCAGCACCTCGGGGATCGCCACCGATCCGTCTTCCTGCTGATAGTTTTCCAGCACCGCGACGAGCGTGCGGCCCACCGCCAGCCCCGATCCGTTGAGCGTGTGGACGAAGCGCGTGATCTTTTCGCCGGCCGGGCGGAAGCGCGCGTTCATCCGGCGCGCCTGGAAGTCGCCGCAGGTCGAGCAGGACGAGATCTCGCGGTAGCGGGCTTGGCCGGGCAGCCACACTTCGAGGTCATAGGTGCGCGCGGCGGTGAAGCCCATGTCGCCGGTGCACAGCTTCATCCGCCGGAAGGGCAGGCCGAGCGCGGTGAGGATGCCCTCGGCGCATTGGGTCATGCGCTCGTGCTCCGCCTCGCTCTGCTCGGGCGTGGTGATCGAGACCATCTCGACCTTCTCGAACTGGTGCTGGCGGATGAAGCCGCGCGTGTCGCGGCCCGCCGCGCCCGCTTCGGAGCGGAAGCAGGCGGTGAGCGCAGTGAAGCGCAGCGGCAGCTCCTCCTCGGCGAGGATCTTCTCGCGGACGATGTTGGTGAGCGAGACCTCGGCGGTAGGGATCAGCCAGCGGCCGTCGGTGGTCTTGAACAGGTCTTCGGCGAACTTCGGGAGCTGGCCGGTGCCGAACACTGCCTCGTCGCGCACCAGCAGCGGCGGGATGGTCTGCTCGAAGCCCTGGCCCTCGAGCGTGTCGAGCATGAACTGGCCGAGCGCGCGGTGCAGCTTCGCGGCGGCGCCGCGCACCAGCGTGAAGCGTGCGCCGGAAAGCAGCGCACCGGTCTCGAAGTCGAGCCCGATCGCCGGGCCGATCGCGTCATGCTCCTTCGCCGCAAAGGCAAGCCTGGTCGGCTCGCCGACGGTCGCCATCAGTGCGTTGTCTTCCTCGTCGGCGCCCTCGGGCACGTCGGCGTAGGGCAGGTTGGGCAGGCTCGCGAGCCGGGCGTCGAGTGCCTCGCCCGCGGCCTTCTCCGCCGCTTCGAGCGCCGGGAGCGTTTCCTTGAGGCCTGCCACCTCGGCCATCAGTGCGGCTGCGGTCGCTTCGTCCTTCGCCGCCTTGGCCGCGCCGATTGCCTTCGAGGCCTCGTTGCGGCGGGCGAGCCCGGCCTGGACCTCGGTGACCAGCGCCCGGCGCTTCTCGTCGAGCGCGACCAGCTCGGCAGCCTGGGGTTCCAGCCCGCGGCGGGCGAGGCCGGCGTCGAAGGCTGCGGGATTCTCACGGATGGCGCGGATATCGTGCATGGCCGGGCGTATGACTGCGCGCCCGCCGCTGCGCAACCCTGCCGCGCGCGGCGGCGTTTAGGGAGGACAACCAAAGCAAGGAGAAGTGAGATGCAGGTTCCGCATGATGCAGTCGTGATGGTCGCGGACGGGCGCAAGCTGCTGATGCTGCGCAACGAGGGCGACGCCGTGCATCCGAACCTGCTGGTCGAGCACAAGGACGAGCAGGAAAACCCGGCCAACACCGATCAGGCGACCGATTCGCCCGGACGCTCCTTTCAGAGCGTGGGGTCGCGGCGCAGCGCCTTCGAGGAAACCGACTTCCACCAGCTTGAGGAGGACCGCTTCGCCGCTGATGCGGCCGCGCTGCTCAGGGATCGTGCGCTGCGCAACGAATTCGAGACGCTGATCATCGTCGCCCCGCCCAGGACGCTGGGCGAGCTGCGCAAGCATTACCACAAGGAAGTCAGCGACCGGCTCGCCGGCGAGCTCGCCAAGGACCTGACCGGTCATCCGGTTCCGGAGATCGAGCAGGCGTTGCTGAAGGCGGAATAGGCTTCACGCTGTCATCCCGGCGTATGCCGGGATGGCGTTTACTCGGCGCCGGTCGTGTCGTCCGACTTCTTCTTCGAGAAGCGCTTGCGGGCGACCAGCGCCGCCGCGGCGCCGCCGAACAGCAGGATCATCGGCGGGGCAGGGACCGGCGCAGGGCCGCCAGAGCCGCTGCCGCCGCAGCCACGCCCGCAGCTGCTGCTGCCATGGCTGCTCGATCCGTGATGCCAGCCGCTCGAACTCCAGCCGCTCGAATTGCTCCAGTGGCTGCTCGATCCGTTCGACGAGGAAGAGGTCGACGACGAGTTGGACGAGCTGGTCGAGGAGCTGTTCGACGACGAGGTCGAGACATCACCGCTCGAGCTGGTCGAGGAACTGGTCGAAGTCGACACGTCACCGCTCGACGAGGTCGAGGTGGACGAAGACACGTCACCACTCGACGAGGACGAGACATCGCCGCTCGAGGAGGAAGTGGAGCTGACTTCGCCGCTTGAGGTCGAGGTCGACGAGGTCGAACTGATCTCGCCCGACGACGTCGAGGTCGACGAGCCGCCGGTCGAGGTGGAAGTCGACGAGCCGCCGGTGGAGGTGGAGGTCGAACCGCCCGACGAGGACGAGTTGGACGACGATATCTCGATGTTGATGCCGCTAGAGCCGCTCGAGCTGCCCGAGGTGCTCGATCCGCCGAAGAAGCCGCCGGCGAAGAAGCCGCCCATGAAGCCGCCGCCGCCCGAGCCGCCGATCACGCCGCCCGAAGAGGAGGACGAGCCGCTGCTGCTCGAAGAGACCACCGGCATCTCGCCATAGGAAGGGGGCGTCGGGATCGGCGCGCCCTGCGCGGTGACGACGACGACCTGGGGCTGGCCGCCCTGGGTCGTCGTGGTGACGGTGCGCTTCACGACTCGCTTCACGGGTCGGGCGACAGTGCGCTTCACGACCCGCTTCTTTGCGACGGTGACCTGCTTCACCACGCGTGGCTGATGAATGCGTTCGGTGACATATACGCCACCGCCGCCGATCACCGCGCCTCCGCAGGTGCAGGCGCACAGTTTGGCCAAGGCCATGCGAACCGACATTGTTCCCACTCTTCCTGTTGCTGGCGTGCCGCTCCCCACGGGACCGTCAGCAGCTTCACGCCCGTCAATGCAGGAAAAGTGCAAAACAAACTATTAAGTGCAACGGCGTAAGAGTTCGTTAACCATATTATCGGTCGATTTTTGCGCCGGGGATTTCTGTTGCGAAGGTTAATGTTCAACTTCGGTACGAAAGCACCTGTTCTTGATGCGCCGTTCGTGAAGATTGTCGGTTAATTTTCATGGGTCCTGGCGCCCGCGGTTCAGCCCGCGCTAATTTCCCCCCATTTACGGGACATTACGCCTGTGGATTAAAGCAACGCGCCGCTTGTTAACGCCCTCGCGCGTAAGTATAGGCCGCGCAGGGCAAACGGTCACCGTGCGGCTCGGGCCTGACGGGGACCGGAGTGGAGAGTGGGGATGGCTACTGTTTTGGATCGCTTCGACGAACCGGGTAAACGCGTTCCTCCCGCCGCCAATGACGGCGACGATGGCTATCGGCCGAGCAACGACGAACCCTTCATGAACCCGCGCCAGCTGGAATATTTCCGCAACAAGCTGAACGCGTGGAAGGACGACATCTTTCGCGAGGCCGCGGGGACGCTCAATCAGCTGCAGACCGATACGTTGCGCGAGGCGGATCTCACCGATCGCGCTTCGAGCGAGACCGACTGGTCCATCGAGCTGCGAACCCGTGATCGCCAGCGCAAGCTGATCTCGAAGATCGACGCCGCGCTGCGCCGGATCGAGGACGGTGAATATGGCTATTGCGAGGTAACCGGTGAGCCGATCAGTCTCGGTCGCCTGGAAGCCCGGCCGATCGCGACGATGACTGTCGAGGCGCAGGAGCGTCACGAGCGCAACGAGAAGGTATCGCGAGACGAATAGCGGGAGGCGGAAGCCTCCTTTTTTGTGTCGCTTCCGGACAAGGGCGTGGGCACATTTTCGGCTCTTGTTTACGCTTTCGACAAGGTTTGCTGGTCTATTCTGCGCGCGTAACCCCCTTGGTTTCGAGCGACACGATGGACCAGTTCTCCTTTGACCCGTTGAACGCGCTTTCGGCGGACGATTTCGCCAGCCAGCGCACCGACTCGCGCGACAGCCTGATGCTGGCCGCGCAGTTTCGCGTCGCGGGGCGCCCGGACGAGCAGGTGCGGGTCCGCAACCTCTCCTCGGGTGGACTGATGGCCGAATATGCCCAGCCGATCGATCGCGGTTCGCATGTCGAGGTCGAAGTGCGCGGCGTGGGCTGGGTGAGCGGCCGGATCGCCTGGGCGACCGATGGTCGCGTCGGCATCGCATTCGATTCGTCGATCGACCCGATGCTCGCCCGCAAGCCGGTGGGCAAGGGCACGCACACGCCGAGCTTCGTGAAGCCGATCCTCACCCGGCGCTGAGCCGCCTTCCAAGACTGATTTTCAGATATCGCGCCGTCGGGGTGCGGCATCGCCACACCCCTTTTCGCGCGGCGCGATCAGCGCGCCATCTCTTCCTTGATACGAAGCTTCTGCTTCTTCAGGGACGCCAGGACCATCTGGTCCGGCAGGGGCCTTTGCGATTCGGCGGCGATTCGCTGGTCGAGCACGTTGTGCTTGGCCGAAAGTGCCGAGAAATGCGCGTTCTGCATCGAAGCAGTCTCCTTCATCGGTGGCCGGAACCTGAGAGTAGATCACTTTTCCACAGCTTTGTCGCGGGAGAATCGCGGCTAACCGGGCCCTAATCGACAGTGTGCGGAAATCGCGCGATGATCCGTTGCGGAGCTTCCCGGGGTGGTGCAGGGAGGTTCGGGTACCGGGGGCGTTCGCGATGGACGAAAGAGAGATTGTGCGGCGGCTCGAGGCGGTGCGATCCGAGCATCGGGACCTCGATGCGGCGATCGGAGCGCTGCTGGCCACCGGCACTGCCGACCAGCTCCAGGTCGCCCGGCTCAAGAAGCGCAAGCTGATGCTGCGCGACGAGATCGCGATGCTGGAAGATCAACTTATCCCCGACATAATCGCCTGATCCGTAACGGGACGTAATTCCTGCGAAATTAAGCATTTCGTTACCATGAAGGCTGTGGCAGCGTCGGGTTCATGGGGAAACAGGGCACTTCAACGATCCATCGCAGGCTGATCGACTCGCTCTATGTCGAGGCGATGTTGCTCGCCGATGAGGCTCGCGCCTATTTCGACGAGCTGGGGCGTGACGAGCGCGAGGCGCTGGAAGCGCTGAACCGCGTCGCTTTTTCCTGCGAATCGCTCAAGGTGACCACGCGGCTGATGCACATCATCGCCTGGCTGCTCACCCAGCGGGCGGTCGATGCCGGCGAGCTAACCCCCGGCGACGCGCTTTCGCCGTCGCGCCGGCTGGGAGATGGCCCGGAGACCGAGGACGCGCTGCTGAGCGCGATGCCCGAGCATGCGGTGTCGATCATCCATACCAGCATCGATCTCTATCGCCGCGTGGCGCGGCTCGACGAATCGCTGGAAGAGCAGGTCGTGGTCCAGAGCCCGGCGCGCTCGATGATGGACCGCCTCGCCGCCGCCTTCTGATCAAATCGCATGGACCGTCATCCCGGCGAAAGCCGGGATCTCAGGCGATGGCGCGTCCTGATCCACAGGCAATACCGGCTTCCGCCGGGAGGACGGCTATTTGCAGAGCGCCGCCTTGGCCGCGGCATATTCCGCCTTCATCCGCTCGATCTTCACCGCTGCCGGCTCGACCGCATGGACCGCACCGATGCCTTGGCCCGATCCCCAGATGTCCTTCCAGGCCTTGGCCCCGCCGAAGTTCATCGCGCTGGGATCGCTGACCGGCAGGTTCTCCGGATCGAGCCCGGCATTGACGATCGACGCCTTCAGATAATTGCCGTGCACGCCGGTGAAGAGGTTCGAATAGACGATATCCTCCGCCGTGCCCTCGACGATGCCCTGCTTGTACTCGGGCTGGGCATTGGCCTCGTCCGTCGCAATGAACGGCGAGCCGATATAGGCGAGGTCGGCGCCCATCGCCTGTGCGGCCAGCACCGATCGGCCATTGGCGATCGCGCCCGACAGGATCACCGGCCCGTCGAACCATTCGCGCACTTCCTGGACAAGTGCAAAGGGGCTCAGCCGCCCGGCATGGCCGCCGGCGCCGGTGGCGACCAGGATCAGCCCGTCGGCGCCCTTTTCCACTGCCTTGTGGGCGAAGCGATTGTCGATCACGTCGTGCAGCGTGATGCCGCCCCAGCCGTGCACCGCGTCGTTGAGCTCGGGCCGCGCGCCGAGCGAGGTGATCACGATCGGCACCTTCCACTTGGCGCACACCGTCACGTCATGCTCGAGCCGCGGGTTCGAGCGATGGACGATCTGGTTGACCGCGAAGGGCGCGGCCGGCGTCTCGGGGTTGTCGCGGTCCCAGGCGGCCAGCTCCTCGGTGATCTGGTGCAGCCATTCGTCGAGCCTGGTGTCCGGCCGCGCATTGAGCGCGGGGAAGGAGCCGACGATGCCCGCCTTGCACTGGGCGATGACCAGCTCGGGCACGGAGATGATGAACAGCGGCGAGCCGATGACCGGGAGCCGCAGGCGATCGAAGAGCGAAGGCAATGCCATGGATCGGTTTTGTAGCGAAACCCAACGCCAGTCCAGCCCGGCGCTGGCGACGTTACGGAAGCGCGGACTTGCTGCAATGCAGCGATAGGCCCGGCTCGGGCCGAATCGCCTTCCCGCATTGAAGCGGCGCCGGTGCGGCCCCATTTCCGCCGGGTCACCAGTCCGGGGAGCGCCATGGTCACCAACGAAATCTACGTCATCGTCCGCGACGCGATCCGCGCCGCTGCGCTCCAGAGCGGCAAGCTCTATGACGAAGGACAGGAGAGCCATTATCAGGCGCTCGCCGCAGTGATGGCGCTGCGTCAGGCCGGTTATGAGGTCACCAAGCGGCGCGACAACTAGTCGAGCTGCCGCTGCCAGATCACGAAGGTGTCGACCTCGGGCGAGCGCACTGCGGCGGCATAGGTGTGGTGGCGGAAGCCCGGCAGCGCGGCGAGGTGCTCGACCATTCCGCCTTCGCCGCGCGCGCCCAGCGGCAGGGTGAAGGCGATGTCCTCATCGAGCCCGTAGAAGAGCCACCAGGCACCGCGCCCGTCGGGGCCATAGTCGCTGGTCTCGATCGCGATCGCGGCCAGCGCGTCGATCGGCGCCGCGCGCCGCGTGCCGTCCGGGTCGATCGACCAGACCGTGTCGGCCTCCACGCCGGTTCGCCACTGGCCTTCGAGATCGGGCTCGGAGGCAGGCGCAGGCGGTTCGGCGGGGGCGGGTGCAGGAACCGAAGCCTTGCGGCGGCGCGTCAGCCAATCGAACAAACCCATTGCGACCTCTCGACTCGAAGGGGCCCAGGCTAGTCCGGCAATGTGACGGCCGATCAGCCGACTTGTTTCAGGTCCGCAACATATTCGCGCTGCTTGGCGGCGTAGAGCGTGGCGCTGGCCTTGAGCATCGCCTTCTGCATGTCGTCGAGCGGACGGATCGCCTTGGCAGGGCTGCCGACGATCAAATGACCCGCCGGGAAGGTCTTGCCTTCGGTCACCAGCGCGCCGGCGCCAACCAGGCAATCCTCGCCGATCACCGCGCGGTTGAGGATCGTCGCGCCCATGCCGATCAGTGTGCGATTGCCGATCGTGCAGCCATGCAGGATCGCGTGATGGCCCACGGTTACGTCCTCGCCCACGGTGCAGGGGGCGCCGGGGTCGCTGTGGAGCATCGCGCCGTCCTGGATGTTCGAGCGCGCGCCGATCAGGATCGGGGTATTGTCGGCCCGGATCACGGCGCGAAACCACACCGAGGCGAGTTCGGCGAGCTGGACGTCACCGATCAGATCGGCGCTCGGCGCGATCCAGGCGGTGTCGGCGATCCGGGGGCGATGCCCCGCAAATTCATAGAGCGGCATCCGCTCAGAATAGCGGCGCGTTCAGCTCCGGGGGAAGGGGGATATTGGCGCCGAGTGCCAGCGCCAGCGCAACGGCACCGAGCAGCACCGCCAGCGTCGATGACAGCGAGAACAGGCCCCAGCCGACCATCGTGACCATCTGCGAATTGGCGCGCTGCTCGCGCTGGTTGCGCTGCATCGACATGATCACGAACATCGCCAGCATCGCATAGGCGAAGACAAGAAATTCGGTCATCAACCCCACCCCGATAAGCCCCGGGGCCAAGCTTACGGGACGAGGGTTAACGCTTCAATGCCGCCGCCCTCCGGTTTACCGCAGTGCAGCAAGGATTGGCCGCGCCCGTAACAATTAATGATGTGCCGCCGCTTCGGGCTTGGCCGATTTGCAGCTGCAGATGCAGGCGCAGCTGGCGGGAACGCAGTGGCAGGCCTGGGGAACCACGCAGAAGCAGGCCTGATGCTTCGGCTCTTCCTTCTTGTCCCTCTTGGCCGGCGCTGCCGGCGGCACGATCAGGATAAGGCGGGGATCGTTGCTCACCCAGGCGGTATGCGGCGCGCCGTCGCAGGCAGGGCAGCTCGAATGGCTGTTGTGATTGTCATGACCGCTGGAGGGCCAGAAGCCGCCGCTTTGCGCCTTCTCCAGGATGGGCTCGCCCTCCGCGCAGATCGCGATGGCACAGGTGATGACTTGGCCGATGCTGTAGCCGAGCGGCGCCTGCTCGGTGGTGTAGTAATGGACGAGCATCTGGTCGCGATGCGTGTCCACCGGCTCGCGTACCGCTGGATAGCTCAGCATCTGCTGCATGTCGGCCAGCTGCGATTCGATCGCGCTGACCTTGCCCGCCCAATTGTCGAAGGCGGCGAACAGTTCGTAGCTGGGCCAGTCCGCCGGGGCATGCCCCCGCATCCGCTCGATGAATCCAACCGGCGCGGCCAGGTCCTCGCGGAGCAGGCGCAGCAGCACGCGCAGGGTGACCACGTCGCTCTGCGGCTGGCGCAGCCGCTCGTGGAAGGTCCCCTTGATCACGTCTGTGTGCTTCCACACCTGCTTGCAGACCATCCGCGTGAAGTCTTCGTCGCGCTTCTTGGGCTTGGCGGTCAGCGCTGCCTTGATCGAGCCGAGCACGCCGATCACGATCAGCAGCGCGATCAACACGCCGCCGACCAGGATCCAGGCCGGCCAGTAGATCGCGTCGGCAGTGAGCGGCTGGGCGACGGTGCTGGCGTGGGCGACCGAAGCATTCGTCGCACCCGCCGCCATATTGCCGATCGAAGCCAGAATAATCGCCACGCCATCCCCCCTGAGTCGCGAACGATATGGTTAACAGAAATGAACGGGGATCACAGTCGTGACTCGCTCGTTTCGAAACAGGGCCGTTCAGATCTTTGTCTTTATTGCCGCTGTCAGAGGGTGACGCCGCGCTTCCAGATCGCGATTTCGCGCTCGCCATTGCGTTCGGCGGCAGTTTCCTTGCCCGATGCGATCGCGGCGATCGTGTCGAGCAGCGCGTCGGCGGCGGGCTCCATGCCTTGATCGAGCACCTGGCCTGCATCGAAGTCGATCCAGCCCGGCTTGCGTGTCGCCAGGTCGCTGTTCGAGGCGATCTTGATCGTCGGCACCGGGAAGCCCAGCGGCGTGCCGCGGCCGGTGGTGAACAGGATCGCGGTTGCCCCCGCCGCGGCCAGCGCCGTCGAGGAGACTGCGTCGTTGCCCGGCGCCTCGAGCAGGGTCAGCCCCTTACGGCGGACGCGCCCGCCATAGGGGATCACGTCGGTCACGGTCGCATGGCCGGCCTTCTGCACCGCGCCGAGCGATTTTTCCTCCAGCGTGGTGATCCCGCCGGCGATGTTGCCGGGGGACGGGTTCTCGGAGACCGGCTCGCCGTGCCGGACGAAATAGTCTTTGAAGTCGTTCACCAGGTGGACGATCCCGTCGAACACCGCCTCGTCTTGCGCGCGCGCCATCAGCAGCTGTTCGGCGCCGAAGATTTCGGGAATCTCGGTGAGGATCGCAGTGCCGCCCGCCCGGGTCACCGCGTCGGCCATGCGTCCGACCAGTGGATTGGCGGTCAGGCCCGAAAAGCCGTCCGATCCGCCGCACTTCACGCCCAGCACCAGCTCGGAGAGCGGGGCAGGGGTGCGCGTCGCCCGGGCGCCCTCGACCAACTCCTCGATCAGCGCCAGCCCTTCCTCGACTTCGTCGCTCGCCATCTGTGCGCCGAGCGTGCGCAGATTGGGGTGGTCGATGCCCTCCAGCATGCCCTTGATCTGGTTGTTCTCGCAGCCCAGCCCGACGATCAGCACGCCGCCGGCATTGGGATGATTGGCCAGGGCGGAGAGGATTGCACGGGTGCCCTGCAGGTCGTCGCCGAGCTGCGAGCAGCCGAACGGGTGGGGGAAGGCGTGAACCCCGTCGATCTTGCCTGCGTGCAGCCTGTCGGCGCGCTCGGCGATCTTCTGCGCAGTGCGGGCGACGCAGCCCACGGTGGGGATCACCCAAATCTCGTTGCGCGTGCCCACCCGGCCATTGGCGCGCCGATAGCCGAGAAAGCCCGGCCCCTCGAATGCTACCTCGGCAGGTTCGGAAGGGACGAAGGCATAGTCGCCGCTGCCCTTGAGCGCAGTCGACACATTGTGGGTGTGGACATGCTCGCCGGGCTGGATCGCGCGGGTCGCCACGCCGATCGGGAAGCCGAACTTGAGCACCGGCTCGCCCGCCGCGATCGGCTTCACCGCCACCTTGTGCCCCTTCGCCACCGGCTCGGCGAGCGTCACGCCCAGCGCTTCCTCGCCGGCTTCGAGGTCGCGCAGCGCCGTGGCGGTGCTGTCCTGGGGATCGATACGGAACAGGGCGGGGATCATGTCGCACGATATAGGAGCGCGGCGGCGCCGAGGAAACCGGTTTCCTTCGGCATCGGGCTAGGCCTGCCGGACGATCTGGCGCTGCTCACCCAGCCCGTCGATCCCCAGCCGGACCTCGTCGCCCGGCTGAAGGAACACCGGCACCGGCTTCTGCGCCATGCCGACGCCGGGCGGCGTGCCGGTCGAGACGATGTCGCCGGGCTGCAGGCTCATGAACTGGCTGATGTACGAGACGAGGAAGCCCGGCTTGAACACCATCGTCGCGGTCGAGCCGTCCTGATAGCGCTTGCCGTTCACTTCGAGCCACATGCCGAGCGCATCGGTGTCGACGATCTCGTCGGGGGTGACCAGCCACGGCCCGATCGGCCCGAACGTGTCGCAGCCCTTGCCCTTGTCCCAGGTGCCGCCGCGCTCGTTCTGGAATTCGCGTTCGGAGAGATCGTGGCAGACGAAATAGCCTGAGATCGCCGCCCAGCCCTCCGCCTCGGTCACATAGCGACACTCGCGGCCGATCACGATGCCCAGCTCGACTTCCCAATCCATCTTGGTCGATCCGCGCGGGCGCAGGATCGGGTCGTGCGGACCCGAAAGCGCGCTCGTGGCCTTGCTGAAGATCACCGGTTCGCTGGGTAGCTGCTGACCGGTCTCGGCGGCATGATCGGCATAGTTGAGGCCGATGCACAGGAACTTGCCCGGCCGTGCCACGCAGGGGCCGAGCCGGGGCTGGCCCTCGACGATCGGCAATGTCGCGGGATCGGCCGCAGCGATGCGGGCGATGATCTCGTCGCTGCCGTCGATGTCCGTCACCAACCCCGAAAGGTCACGCAGCTGCCCGTCGCCGTCGATTAGGCCCGGTCGTTCGGCGCCTGCATTGCCGTAGCGAACCAGTTTCATGCGATCCCTCCCGCGTTTCTCTGGCTCCAGCCTTCCACATTTCCTATGCCGGCGCCATGACCACGCCGCTCTTCCATCTGGCCATCCCCGTCGACGACATCGAGGCGGCGCGCGCCTTTTATGGCGGCACGCTTGGCTGCCCGCAGGGGCGCGAGGATCCGGGCCACTGGATCGACTTCGATTTTCGCGGGCATCAACTCGTCGTCCACAAGGCCGATGGGGCGGGGGTGAAGGCGCGCAACGCCGTCGATGGCGACGCGGTACCCGTCCCGCATTTCGGGCTGGTGCTGGGCTGGGAGGAATGGGAGGCGCTGGCCGAGCGGCTGCGCGCTGCCGGCACTGCGTTCGTGATCGAGCCGCACATCCGCTTCGTCGGCAAGCCCGGCGAGCAGGCGACGATGTTCTTCTACGACCCCGCCGGCAATGCGCTGGAGTTCAAGGCCTTCCGCGATCTCGGGCAGCTCTTCGCCACCTAGCGCTGATATTTGTCCTTCTTGCGCTTGCCGAACAGCATGCCGCGCTCGAGCCGCTGGCACAGCGCGGTGTAATAGGCTTCGAGAAATGCATATTCGTCGCCTTCCACGCCGATGATGCCGATCCGCTCCCGGATCGTCCGGGCGACGACGATCATCGAATATTCCTCGTTCCGTCGGATCACTTCCTCGAGCTTCTGCAGCTCGAACTCGCCATAGACGGCCAGTTGCGCGTCGCTGAAGGTGTAGCGGGCATGCTCGGGCGCCACGCTGGTTGCAACGCTGTGGCTCAGGCTGCGCTTCGGCACCCGTACCACCCATGTGCCGGCGATCAGGTCGCCGACCCGCAGCCGGTCGCGATTGAACAGCGGGAACAGCGCGAACAGCCCCGTCCAGATCAGGCCGAACAGTCCGGTTGCGAAACTGCCCAGCCCCTGCGCGCTCTGCGAGGCGGCGAAGGCCAGCGGCAGGAACAGTTCCAGCTCGCGCATCGCATTGCGCGCGATCACCTGGTGGCCGCGAAGCCGCGAGCCGTTCCGCGAGATCACGCGCAGCTTCATGATCCGCTTGCCGGGAGTCGCGGCGCGCGGCCCCAGCTCGAAAAAGGCGAAATAGCCGTTCCGAAGCGCGAAGAAGCCGAGCAGCCAGAGCATCGCGAGTATCTGGCCCAGCGCCGGGCCGCTACCGGAGAGGGTGAACAGCAGGAGGAGGGTGAAGGCCACCAGCGTCAGCACGATGAAGATGATGTCGAGCATCACCGCGCCGGCGCGCTCGCTCACGCTGGCGATGTCGAGCTTCAAATCGACGCCTTCGGGCGTGACGAAGGTGCGGCGGTTGGCGTTCTTGTCGGTCCGCCGGCTAGGCAGGGTGCGCGCCTCAGTCATCGACGTCCGCCGCACGCACCGGCATCGCGTAGAAATAGGAGAGCCAGAGGACGAGGGCGATGCCGCCGATCGCGACGCGGATCACGTCGGACTGGATAACCTGCCGCCCGACGCCTTCGAGCAGCCCTGCGACCGCGAGCATCAGCACCACGCCGATCATCGCGAAGGTGGCGGTGCGGCCCGCCTCGCGCGTTGCCGCGGTGCGCGCCTGCTTGCCCGGAAAAGCGACTGCCATGCCGATGCGCAGCCCGGCGGCGCCGGCGATCGCGATGGCGAACATCTCGGTGGTGCCGTGGATCGTCAGCCAGGCGGCGAGCGGTAGTCCGAGCCCCTTGGAGGCGAACACGCTGAAGAATGCGCCTAGCACGGCACCCTGATAGACGAGCAGCAGCAGCGTCGGCACGCCGAAGGCGAAGCCGAGCGCGAAGCACATCAGCGCGACCTGTGCATTATGCGTGAACAGATAGGTGGCGAAGGCGCCGAGCATGTTGTCGCCGCCGCCGTCGTAGAGCGTCTTGCGCAGCTCCTCCGCGCTCGATTGCGGCCCGCGCCCGCCGGCAAGGTCGCCGGGGATGATCGAGTGGTACCAGGCCGGATCGCTGGCGACGAGGTAATAGGCCGCGATCGCGCCGAGCAGCATCATCAGCACCGCGATCAGCGTCTCGCGCCACAGGCTGCGCAGCGCCAGCGGCCAGCTCGCGCCGACAAAGGCGGCGATGCGCCGGCGAAGCGGTGGCTGCACCCCGTACAGCACGAAATAGGCGCGGGCGCAGAGCGCCTCGAGATAACCGACCAGATCTGCATCGAGCGACGTCTCGCGCGCCACCGAGAGCGAGGAGAGGGCCGTACGATAGAGCACCGGCAGCTCGAGCAGGTCTTCGTCCGAAAGCGTGTTCGCCCGGCCGCGCTCGATCTGGATGACGCGCTGTTCGAGCTCGGCCCAGTCGATCGCGCGGGCCTCGCGAAAGCGCGCGCTGGCGAAGTGTCCGGAGGCGCCGCGGCTCACAGCAGGTTCCTCCGCTTGAAGTCGAGATACTGACGTACCAGCGCGGGGCCGACTTCGCGGTGCGGAGCTTCGAGCACATGGATGCCGGCATGGCGCAGTCGCGACATCACGATCCGCCGCTCGCGCAGCATCGACGCGGCGATCACCGCGCGCGAGACGTCGTCGATCGCCACCGGCTCGGCCGCGGCAAGCTCTTCAAGCTCGGCATCGGCTAGGATCACGAACAGTACGAGATGTCCGCGCAGCAAATTGATGGCCGCCCGGATCATCAGCTCTGCCCCGGTGGGATCGGTGAACTCGGTGAAGATCATGATCAGCGAGCGCCGGGTCAGGTCGCCCGCCAGCGTGGCGAGTCCCAGCGTGTAATTGGTCTCGGCTGTCGAATAGTCGAGCTGACCGGCCAGGCGCTGCATCAGCGGAAAGGCGCGCGTGCCCGAAACCGCGCCCGAAGCGACGCGGGGCTGTGAATCGAAGCCGAACAGCGAGACCCGGTCGCCGAGCTTGAGGCCGGCATAGGCACCGAGCAATGCCGCGCTGATCGCCCGATCGACACGGGGCAAGCCGTCGATCGGCTCGCACATCACCCGGCCGGTATCGATCGCGAAGACGATCTGGTTGTTGCGCTCGATCCGGTTCTCGCGTGCAAGCAGCTTGAGGTGGCGGGCGCTGTGGTTCCAGTCGATCGTGCGGCGTTCCATGCCCGACTGCCACTCGCTCAGCGCCTCGAACTCGCTGCCTTCGCCGCGATCGACCCGCGCCATGTCGCCGACCTGGGCGTCGCGCAGCAGCAAATGCGCGGACTGGCGGACCGGGCGGATATCGGGCGTGATCAGCACGCTGCGGTTCAGCATGTCGGTGCGCTGGCGCCAGATCAGGCCGAACGGACCGGTCCAGCGGCTCCACAGTGCCTGCACCGCATCGGTGCCGCGACGCACCGGCAGGAAGGCGATCGCGGCCCGGCTTTCGCCGGCCTTGAGCGTGACCCGGCCATCGGCCATCGGCTCGAGCCTGGGGCCGGTGGCGACGGCAAGCTCCAGCCCGTCGACCGGCTTACCCGCAACCGTCACCTCGACGATCAGCGGCGCGCCGATCTCGATCGCGCCCGGGCATTCGGCATGCAGCTTCGGCCCGGCGGGCGCCAGGAACAGGTCGATCGCGGCAAAGGCCAGCACCACCGGCACCCAGATCAGTCCCAAAAACCATAGCTGCGGCGCAAAGACGCCGACGAGCAGCGCCGGCGGCGCTCCCGCGGCCATCAGCAGCACGCAGCGAAGGCTGGGTCGGATCAACGCGGCGCCTCGACCTGCTCGACCAGCCCGGCGATGATCGCATCGGCGCTGCGCCCGTCGATCTCGGCCGCGGGCGACAGGATGACGCGGTGGCGCAGCGCGGCAGGCGCGAGCTTCTTCACATCGTCGGGCAGCACGAAATCGCGCCCGTCGAGCGCGGCATGCGCGCGGGCGGCGGCGGCGAGCGTGGCGGCGGCACGGGGGCTGGCACCGGTCTGCAGATCGCCGGTCGCCCGCGTCGCGCGGATCAGGCGGACGACATAGTCGACCACCTCGCCGGCGAGCCGCGCGCCCGCCACCGCATCGGCGGCGGCGCTGATCGTCGCATGATCGGCGACCCGGTTCACACCCCATTCGTCCGGGCGGGGCATGCCGAAGCGGCTGCCCTGCTGCATGACGATCTTCCGCTCCTGCTCGAGGTCGGGATAGCCGACCTCGAACTTGAACAGGAAGCGATCGAGCTGCGCCTCGGGCAGCGGATAGACGCCCTGGCTCTCGATCGGGTTCTGCGTGGCGACGACCATGAACCGATCGGAGAGCTTGTGGTCGATCCCGTCGATCGTGACGGTGCGCTCCTGCATTGCCTCGAGCAGCGCCGCCTGCGTCTTGGGCGGGGTGCGATTGATCTCGTCGGCGAGCAGCAGCTCGGTGAAGATCGGGCCGCGGGTGAGGGTGAACTGGCTCGTCTGGAAGTTGAACAGGTTGGAGCCGAGAATGTCGCCGGGCAGCAGATCGGGGGTGAACTGGATGCGGCCATAATCGAGCCCGGCGGCGCGCGCGAAGCACTGGGCCAGGAAGGTCTTGGCGGTGCCCGGCGGACCTTCGAGCAGGATGTGCCCCGAGGCGAACAGCGCGACGAGCATCAGCTCGACCGCCTCGTCCAGCCCCACCACGGCCTTGCCCACCTCGGCGCGGATCGTGTCGCCCAGCGCCTTCACTTCCTCAATGTTCACGCGTGACGGTCCTTTTCCATTGATAGAGGGCGCGGGCGGCATCGAGCAGCGCCCGCGTGTCCTGGGCATGATCCGCGCGGGCGGCCATGGCAGTGAAAGGCTCGCCGTTCTTGTCGAGCCGATCGAGATAGGCGTCGAGCGCCTCGGGCGGCAGGTTGGCGGGGGCGCCGGTGGCGCTTGCCGCAGCCTCGCGGATCAGCGCGGCATAGCGGTCGCCGGTACGATGCCGCCGCCCGGCAAGGCGGAGCAGTGCCGCACCATTCTCCGCGATCATCCGCTTGCCGAAGGCAATGCCACGCGCCTCATGCAGCGCCGGGCCGAAGCGCAGCATCGCATGCCAGCCGGCGAGCAGCGCGGCGACGATCAGGCAGAGCGTGAGCGGCAGGAAGGGCGCCTCGAAGGCGAGCTTGAGCAGATTGGGGCTCTGGGTGAAGCCGTGCAGGGTCAGGTCGAAGGCGACGGGCCAGTCGTCGAACGCGCCGAACAGCTGCATCGCCCGCTCGGCAGCGGCCAGCGTCTTCAGTCCCTGATTGTCCAGAAGATCCGGATCGGCGACGAGGATCAGCGGCCGTTCGCCCATCCGCGCGGCGAGCAGCTTGCCGTTCGCATCGGTGAGGATCGGCTCGACGTCGTCGTCCGGGGTATCCACATATACGGGATCGAGCCCCTCGCCCGATATCGTGCGCAGGCCGCCGGGAGTCTCGCTGATCCTGGCCTTGGTGAGCTTGGCGATCTGCCGCTCCGCCATTTCGGTCGGCATCGTGCCGAACGAACTCACCCAGGCGGGCTTGTCGCGCCGCGGCGTGGTCAGCCATTTCGGCAGCACCAGGATCGTCGGCAGCTCGGCGCGGTGCTTCAGCAGCTTGTCGATCGCGTCGGGATCGGTTCCGGGGGACAGGGTGACGACGAGCACGCTCCGGGTGCCGAGATCGCCCTCGCGGCGGACCATCTGCACCGATCCCTGCACCTGGCGCACCAGCTCGGCCGCACCGGCAAAGCCCACCGCCGAAGTGGCGAGCGCGTGATTGCCCGGGCGCTGTGCCGGTTGCAGATCCTCGCCATAGGCACCGAGCAGCAGGAAGGCGAGGAAGGCGACAGTGCCGAGCACCGCCATCACCAGCACGGTGCGCATCGCAAAGGGCGCGGTGCCGGTCTCGGCGCTCATTTCCAGGCCCCGGGAAGGGCGAACTCGCCATAGGCGGCGCGTGCCTCTTCCCAATCGGCCTGCGCCAGGCTGCGTCCGCCGAACAGGCTGCGCTCGACCGGGGCGGCCATCGCGGCAAAGGCCCGGCGGACGATCGCGGGCATCCACTCGGCCCCGGCGATCTCGCGGCTGGTAAGGGCAGGGCGGAGCAGCCGCGGCCGATTGCGCTGGATGTCCTCCAGGCTGCGATGGAGCAGCAGGTGCACCGCCGCGGCATAGTCGCCCCGCGCGGCCAGCGCCTCGGCATCGGCGAGCAGGGCGCGCGCGACCTTCTCGGTCGGGCGCCAGGCGGCGGCATCGGGCGCGGCCTCGGCCTCGGCGTCACGAGACGGCAGGTTGCGGATGATCGTGCTGACGATGAGGTAGAGGATGATCGCGGCCCCGACGGCCACGCAGATCCAGAAGATCGTCGGCGCATAGGGCGCGACGTGCGATAGCTGCTTGCCGAGCCAGCGCATCCATTGCGGCACTTCGGGCGGCTTTGCGGCCGCCATCTCGAACTGGATGTCGGTGCGCGCGCGCAATGCCTCGTGCGCCTTGGCGACGGACTGCGCAGTCGATGCCCGAACGGTCACGTCGAATCCCCCACGCCTCAATTGCTACCGGAACAACCGGCGCGAGGAAAGCCGCGCAACGCTGGACTTTGGAACCGTTTTTGTTCAGCTCTTCGCCCGCGTCGATGCACATGACGAAAGAGGGAAAACATGGCTGAGACTGGACTGGGTGAAGCGCGCTTCGAGATCGGCGCGGTGATTTCGCGCGCGTTCGAGGCGATGGGATCGAATTTCCTGCTGTTTTTCGGACTGTCGCTGGTGCTTGCCGGCCTGCCCGCCTTCATACTCGAATATTGGCAGGCGACGCAGATCGACATGACCGGCAACCTGGCCGACGGAAGCTATTTCTTCAGCAGCGGCTACTGGAGCGCGATCGGCGTGAGCGTCATCGTCTCGATGGTCACCGGTGCGATCCTGCAATCGGCGCTGACTCGTGCCACGGTGATGAGCCTGGCCGGCGAGAAGCCGCAGTTCGTCCCGTGCCTGATGGTGGGGCTCACGCTGCTGCTGCCGATGATCGCGATCGGCCTGATCGAAGGCATCGCGTTGTTCGTCGGCTTCATGTTGCTGGTGGTGCCGGGCGTGATCCTGTGGCTGGTCTGGTCGGTCGTCACGCCTGCCTATGTGCAGGAGAAGATCGGCATCTTCGAAGCATTCGGCCGCAGCGTGGAGCTGACCAGCGGCTCGCGCTGGCGCATCTTCCTCACCGTGCTGATCATGGTCGTGCTGCTCTGGGTGCTGAGCATCCCGGTCGGCTTCGTGGTCTCGGCAGTGACGCTTACCGGCAATGCCGTGCTGGTCGCGCTGATCGGCGCAGCCGTTGCCGCGCTGCGCAGCATGATCATGGTGACCCTGGTCGCCAGCATCTATGTCGAGCTGCGCAAGCTCAAGGAAGGCATCGCCCCGGCCGAGCTGGAAGCGATCTTCGCCTGAAGCCGGAGCCGCTGCCCGGCGCAGGGCCGGGCAGCGGCTGCCGCGCGATTAGAACTTCAGGTTCAGCGTCGCGCGTCCGCCATGCTCGCGGGCACCGCTACAGCGCGACGAAAATCCGCCGGCGCGAAGCAATCCGCCCCGCGCCGCCGGTAGGACCCGGCGGCGCGAAGCAGCTGGCATCGGCACCCCTTAGAAAGCGACGCGCACGCCGCCATAGCCGGCGACGCCCGGCGTCGCGAAGCTGAACACTTCCTCGTACTTCGCGTCGAACAGGTTCTCGACCCGGCCGAACACCGACACGCCCTTGCGCACTTCATATTGCGCGTTGAGGTTCACCAGCGTGTACGGCTTGAGCGAGACCCGCACCGGGATGTAGCTCGGGTCGATATAGGCGACGTCGTCGATGCGGCCGTTATAGCGCACCGTCAGCGTGCCCGAAAAGCGCTCGTCCTTGCTGAACAGCGTCGCGTTGAAGCTGGCGATGTCGCCCGGACGGCGCACCTCGGTCACGCCGTCTTCCTTGGCAGTGAGGTGGGTGTAAGCCGCGTCGAGGCGGATCTGGCGGATCGGCCGGACATTGGCGAACACTTCGACGCCGTGCTGCTTGGATTCGGTCGCGCGGTTCGCCGGCGTGGCGACATAGAGCGGCGCCGGATAGGCGGTGTAGATCTCGTCCTTCAGCGTCGAATCGAACCAGGTCGCCCCGATGGTGGCGGCGCCGCCCAGGAAGCTCTGGTCGATCCCGGCTTCCCAGCCTTCCGACTTCTCCGGCTTCAGGTTCGGGTTGCCGATATATTTGCCGTCCGAATAGCCATAGAGCTCGTAATAGCCCGGGTTCTTCACGCCGGTGCCATAGGCGGCATGGATCCGCGTGTCGGTCGGCAGCCGATAGCCGGCCTGGACGCGCCAGGTGGTCGTGTCCGCGAAGCGGTTGTTGTCGTCGTAGCGGATCGAGGCGCCGCCGGTGAAGGCGCCCGCGGTCAGCTCATACTGGCCGACCAGGCCGAGATTGTCGGTGGTGCGCTTGCCGGTGAAGGCATCATAGGGCGAACCGCTCGACGGCGTGGTGTTGCGGAACTGCTCGCGCTCCCAGTCGACCGCGCCGGTGATGCGGTGGCTGATCGCGTCGGTGCCGAAGCGGAAGCTCGACACGAACGAGCCCTTGTAGCGCTGGCCCTTGTCGCCATAGCTCACGCCGAAGGTCGTGAGGCCGGTGCGCGTGGTGTCGCTGAACTGGCCGGTGAGCGTGTTGGTCCAGCGGCCGTCGAGCGCAGTCAGCTCGGCCGAGAGCAGACCGTAAAAGGCATCGTTCGAGAAGCGCGTGCCCGGCGTGTCGACGGTGTAGCCGAAGGTGGGGCTCGTCGGATCGGCGTCGCTGTCGTTGCTCTCGGCGTTGGTGTAGCTGTAGCGCAGCACGCCGGTCAGCTTGAAATTGTCGCTCGGCTTCCAGTTCACCTTGGCGCTGGTGCCGACATTGTCCGAGCTGATGTCACGGCTGCCGCCGCGCGCGGTGGGGTAGCCCTTGGTGTGATACCAGGTGCCCGAGACCGCATAGTCGAACGTATCCGAGTTGCCGGCCATGCGCGTGGCGGCACTCACCGTGCCGAACGAGCCGCCCTCGGCGCGAACGCTGAAGCCCGGAGCCTCGGCGCCGGTCAGGGTGATGTAGTTGATCACGCCGCCGATCGCGTCCGAGCCGTAGAGCGAGCTCTGCTGGCCGCGCAGCACTTCGATGCGGGCATTGGGGTCGGCGATCAGCGTGCCGAAATCATATTCGCCATAATAGGGATCGGCAGCCTCGATGCCGTCGATCAGGACGAGGACGTGGTTGCTCTCCGAGCCGCGGATGCGCACCTGGGTCTGCGCGCCGATCGCGCCGACGCGGCTGACCGAGAGGCCCGGCACGTCGCGCAGCACGTCGGAGACGATGCGGGTCTGGCGCTGGTCGAGCGCTTCGCTGTCGATCACGGTGACCGAGGCGGGCAGGTCCTTCACTTCGACGCCTTCGCCCGAGCGTGACGCGGTGACGACGATCTGGTCCTGCGCGTCGGTGGCCGGCGCCTGGCTGTCGGTCTGGGCGAAGGCCGGCGTGGCGGCGGCGATCGCGATCAGCGAAACGAAACTGGTCTTCAACATGGGTATTCCCCCCGCGCCGGATGCAACGAGGGCCGGGTCCTGCCGTACGCGGATCGCGAACGACCGGTGCATACGTGGCGGCGGGCGCTTGGTCGCCTGGCACGCAGCACCGAAGCGGCCCCGGCCGCTTGGTCGTCGCTCAGACGGAGAAATACCGTGCCGTGACCAACCCCTGGATCATGGCAAGAGCGACCGGTGCGCTGGCAGGTCTCCTGGCTCGCGGGTCGTCGCGCGATGCACGGCCTTCCCGGATCGCAGATCCAGTGGCCGCTCCCTCGGAAAAGGGGAGCAAGTGCAGTGCGCTCGCCGCTTACAGTTGCAGGGACAGCCGCGGATTTGGACGGAAAACCCGTCCGCACCGCATTCCCGTTTTAAGCCCCTTGCGGGGCACCGGCGCGATCATTCGAGGGCAAGCCCTCGAGCGGGGCCCATAGCGGAATGGCGCGCGGGTGCAATCGGGATTTGCGTGCCGCCGCAGCCTATCGGGGCAAAAGCGCTTCGATGATCCTGCAATCGGCGATCGTTTCGCGCGCGCAGGCATCGAGCCGCAGCACGAGTTCGCTGCGCAGCGCCTGCAGATCCGCCAGCTTGCGATCGATCGCATCGACATGCGCCTGGGCAAGAGCGTCCACCGCGCAGCATGGTGCCCCGCGATCATCGGCGAGGCGAAGCAGCGCGCGCACCTGATCGAGCGTGAAGCCCAGGTCGCGCGAGCGGCGGATGAAGGACAGCCGATCCAGATGGGCGCTCTCGTAGATGCGATAATTGCCGCCATTGCGGGCAGGCGCGGGGAGTAGCCCCTCTGCCTCGTAATAGCGGATCGTCTCCACCCTGGTGCCGGTGGCGCGGGCAAGGTCGCCGATCTTCATCCTTGACCCTATAGCCACTTCAGGGTGCAGAGGTCGAGCCACAGGGTTCGACTCAGGTGGTGGCAATGGCTGGTGATCGGCGTGCAATGACAATGCGATCCTCCGCGGCTATGCCTGCGTCCATGCTCCGCCGGGCCTGGATACTGCTTCTTTGCCTGCTGGCGTCGTCGCTGATGGCGACGGCGACCGTCCACGCGCAAGAGAATTATGGTGCGGCCAGCGTTTCCTGCGAGGGCGCCGCGCATGCCGAGGGCGATGCCGATCAGGTTCCCGCCGACGGCGATCAGCCGTTCCCGCATCATCATGCGACATGCCACGGGCACGGGCTTTCCGCCGCCATTGCCCTCGCGGCGTTTCCGCCGGTCACGCGCGTCCGCGCGCTTCCGCGGGCTCCCGGGGCATCGGCACTGGCGGAGCGCATGGTCGGCCCGGCGCTCGAGCCGCCGCGCAGCTGATTCCTGGGGCCACCGGCCCGTCGCCCATCCTCATTGGCTCGACCGGCTAGAAATTTCCGCCGGTCCAGGAAGATATCCATGCATCTCAAATTCGCGGCCCTGCCGTTCCTTGTCGTCCTCGCTGCCTGCGGTAGCGCCGGGCAAGACCCCGATCCCACGGGAAATCACCCCGAGGCTGTCGCCCGCCATGGAGCGGAAGGCACGGTCACGCTGACGCCCCAACAGATCGCCACCGCCGGCATCGAGCTCACCCGGCCGAGCATCGGCGGCAGCGGCGGAGCAATCGAGTTGCCCGCGACGATCGATAGCGATCCCGATCGCACGCGCGTGGTCGCCGCGCCGATCGAGGGCAGGGTGATCGCACTCACCCGCAATCTGGGCGATTTCGTCCGCCGCGGCGAGACGCTGGCGATCCTCGAAAGCCGTGCCGCCGCCGATCTGCAGGCCGAGGTAGAGCGCGCGCGCTCGCGCCTGAACCTCGCCCGGGTGACGCTCGATCGCGACGAAGCACTGTACCGGCGCGGCTTCCGGCCGCTGAGCCAGGTCCAGATCTCGCGCGCCGATTTCGAGCAGGCGGAGACCGGCCTGCGGCTCGCCCGTCAGCAGCTCGCCGCCTCCGGCGTGCGCGGGGGCAGCCTAAATCGCATCGTCGTCACCGCGCCGATCGCGGGCCGCATCGTCTCTCGCAGCGCCACGCTGGGGCAGGTGTTCATGGCCGATGCGGCGGACACCGAGTTGTTTCGTGTAACGGACACCGGCCAGCTCAACGTCGTGCTGGCGCTGTCGCCGGCGGATGCGGCACGGGTAAAGCCGGGCAGCCCGGTGGCGGTCACCGCGCCCGGGCGGCGTGCCACCGCAACGCTTCGCTTCCTGTCGCCGGCGCTCGATCCGCAGACGCGGCTGGTGCGTGCCATGGCTTCGCTCGACAATCGTGCCGGCACCTGGCGGGTGGGGGAGAGCGTCAGCGCAGCGGTTCAGCTTCCCGGCGGCAGTGGCGATGGCACGATCCGCGTACCGACCACTGCAGTGCAGACCGTCGAGGGCAGGACGGTCGTGTTCGTCCGCACCGATGCTGGCTTCCGCGCCGTACCGGTCCGGCTTGGGCGGCAGGATGGGGGTGCCGTGGTCGTGACTGGCGGGCTCACCGGACGCGAGCAAATCGCCGCGACGAACAGCTTCACGCTCAAGTCCGCGCTCGGCGCATCCGAAGCCGGGCACGAGGACTGACCAATGATCGGCCATATCGTCACCTGGGCAGTCGACAGGCGCTGGCTCGTCCTGCTGCTCACCGCTGTTGCCGCGCTCGTCGGTGCCGCCAGCCTCTGGCGGCTGCCGATCGACGCGGTTCCCGATATCACCAACAACCAGGTGCAGGTGAATGTCCTCGCGCCGGCGCTGTCGCCCGAGTTGATCGAGAAACAGGTCGCTTTTCCGATCGAAACTGCGCTGGCCGGCATCAAGGGGCTGGAGAGCACACGCTCGCTGAGCCGCAACGGCTTCGTACAGGTCACCGCAGTGTTCAGCGATTCGACCGACATCTATTTCGCCCGCCAGCAGGTGCAGGAGCGACTGATCGCGGCCGAGGAGAGCCTGCCCTCCGGCGTACGGCCCGAGATGGGGCCGATCGCCACCGGCCTAGGCGAAGTCTATATCTGGACATTGCGCTATGCCGAACGTGGCCATGCCCAGCATCGGCTCGGCGAGCCCGGGCTCCAGCCCGACGGCAGCTACATCACGCCCGAGGGCGACCGGCTGGCCAGCGAGGCAGGCAAGGCGACCTATCTCCACACCGTCCAGGACTGGATCGTCGCGCCGCAGATCAAGGCGGTGGAGGGTGTGGCCGGTGTGGATTCGCTCGGCGGCCATGAGAAGGAATATCTCGTTGTCCCCGATGCCCAGCGGCTGGCGGCGCTTCGGCTGTCGCTCACCGATCTGGCGGCGGCGCTCGAACGCAACAACGTCGCCACAGGCGGCGGCACGGTGAACCGCAACGGCGAAGGCCTGGCGGTGCGCGCCGATGCCCGCATCCGCAGCCTCGCCCAGCTTCGCGACCGGGTGATCGCGACGCGCGATGGCGTGCCGATCACGCTCGGCCAGGTCGCAGACGTGCGGCTGGGGCAGGGTGTCCGCATGGGTTCGGGTTCCGAGAATGGCCGCGAAGTGATCACCGGCACGGCGATCATGCGGATCGGCGAAAACAGCCGTACTGTATCCTCAGGCGTCGATGCCAGGCTCAAGGCGATCGGCCCCGCGTTGCCGCGCGACATCGTCATCGAACCCGTGCTCGATCGCACCCGCCTCGTCGATGCGACGATCGCGACCGTCGTGCGCAACCTGTCCGAAGGCGCGCTGCTGGTGATCGCGGTGCTGTTCCTGCTGCTCGGCAACCTCCGCGCAGCGCTGATCGCGGCCCTGGTCATTCCGATCACGATGCTGATGACCAGCTTCGGGATGTTGCGGGTCGGCGTTTCGGCCAACCTGATGAGCCTCGGCGCGCTTGATTTCGGGCTGATCGTCGACGGCGCGGTGATCATCGTCGAGAACGCCCTGCGGCGCATCGCCGAGCGCCAGCAGGAGGAGGGGCGCCCGCTGCTGTTGCCGGAGCGGCTCGAGGTGGTTGCAGCCGCCGCGCGCGAGATGATCCGCCCCTCGGTCTATGGCCAGGCGATCGTCATCCTCGTCTACGTGCCGCTGCTCACCCTGAGCGGGGTGGAGGGGCGCACCTTCGAGCCGATGGCGCTCACCTTGATCCTCGCGCTGGCCTGTGCCTTCCTCCTGTCGCTCACCTTCGTGCCCGCTGCGATCGCCTGCCTGCTCTCGCGTCCGGTGGAGGAGAAGGAGAACCGCATCCTCGCCTGGCTCCGCCGCCGCTACGAGCCGGGGCTGGACGGGGCCCTGCGCAAGCCCCGTACCGTCATCGGCGTCGCGATCGGCACGGCGGCGCTGGGCGGTGCCGCGTTCCTGGCGCTCGGTCAGGAATTCCTGCCCCAGCTCGACGAAGGCGATGTGCTGGTTTCCGCCTTCCGCGTGCCCGGCACCTCGGTCGAGCAGAGCCAGAAGATGCAGTTCCAGATAGAGAAGGCGCTGCACGGCATGCCGGAGATCCGCACGGTGTTCTCGCGTACCGGCACGGCCGAGGTCGCTTCCGATCCGATGCCGCCCAACGCCACCGATACCTTCATCATGCTCAAGGACCGCAAGGAGTGGCCGAACCCGTCCGAGCCGAAGTCCGCGCTGGTCGAACGGATCGAGGCGCGGCTCGCGACGGTCCCCGGTCATGCCTATGAGGTGACCCAGCCGATCCAGATGCGCTTCAACGAGCTGATCGCCGGCGTACGCTCCGATGTGGCGATCAAGATCTTCGGCGAGGATTTTGCCGAGATGAACGCCACTGCCGAACGCATCGCCACAGTGCTGCGTCGCACGGCGGGCGCAGCGGACGTCAAGGTCGAGCAGACCGAAGGCCTGCCGATGCTCGACATCGCCTATGCCCAGGACCGCGCCGCGGTCGTCGGCGTCAGCGCACAGGATGTCGCCGATACCGTGGCGATCGCCGTCGGCGGGCGCGAGGCGGGACGGATATTCGAAGGCGACCGCAGCTTCCCGGTGGTGATCCGCCTCGACGACGCGTCGCGGGCCGATATCGATACGCTCGGCCAGACTCCGGTGCCGACGCCCGCCGGCGGCTTCGTGCCGCTCGCCTCGGTCGCCGATATCCGGCTGGCCGAGGGGCCGAACCAGATCAGCCGCGAGAATGGCAAGCGGCGCGTCGTCGTCCAGGCGAATGTCCGCGGTCGCGATGTCGCGAGCGTTGTCGGCGATGCCCGGGCCGCGATCGCCCGCGAGGTCCAGCTCCCCGCCGGCACCTGGCTCGAATGGGGCGGGCAGTTCGAGAACCTCGCCTCGGCACGCGACCGGCTGATGCTGGTGGTGCCGGGTTGCTTCGCGCTGATCCTGCTGCTGTTGTTCGGCGCGCTCGGCAACATTCGCGATGCCGCGATCGTGTTCACCGGCGTGCCGCTCGCGCTGGTGGGCGGCGTGCTGGCGCTGCTGCTCAGGGGCATGCCTTTTTCGATCTCCGCCGCGGTGGGATTCATCGCCCTGTCAGGCATCGCGGTGCTCAACGGACTCGTCATGCTCACGGCGATCCAGCAGCTCGCCGCGCAAGGCCGCGGCCGCGCCGCCGCGGCGCGGGAAGGGGCGCTCGCCCGGCTGCGGCCCGTCGCGATGACTGCGCTCGTGGCGAGCCTCGGCTTCGTCCCGATGGCGCTGGGACACGGCGCGGGCGCCGAAGTGCAGAAGCCGCTGGCGACGGTGGTGATTGGCGGGCTGATCAGCGCGACGCTGTTGACGCTGTTTGTGCTGCCGACGCTCTATGCGAAATTCGGCCGCGTGCCGGCCTAGCCGAGATCCGGCAAGCGATGCCCGGCAATGCCGCGGCATCGCTTGCAGGGCGTCGGATCTGGGAGGGGAATGGTGGACGCACTAGGGCTCGAACCTAGGACCCGCTGATTAAGAGGCGAACCAAATAGGTTCCATTAAAAGTCACTGCGTCTTGATAACAAAGACTTACGTGTCATGCTGTCCCAATCAATACCGCGCTATTTCGGTTAGTTTTTACCTAAGGTAGCGAAGGTGATGGGAGATTCAGATGGCGCTAGGTAACAGCCGCACCGGCAAACAGGTATCGAAAGTAGCGACGGTCCCGAAAGTGTCGGGCCCGCTGAGCGACGCCAAGATCATGGCGCTGCGGCCTGCTACTTCCGGCCAGATCGAGTATCGGGACTCCATGGTCCCTGGGCTCAGGGTTCGCGTCGGAACGACCGGTATCAAGACGTTCGTACTGCGTAAGCGGATCGCCGGAAAGAATCGCAACCTTACGCTGGGGCGGTTCGGTGAGCGACTGACCATCGCCGAGGCGCGAAAGAAGGCGCGCCAGATTCTTTCCGATGTAGAGCTGAAGGCTGATCCGGCCGCGGCGGTTCCGAAACCTCAGCGCCGTGTCGTTCATGCTCATACACTCAATGCGATGTGGCCCGATTACCGGCAGGCGAAAGCGCATCTGCGCACCGTTGGTGAGGTGGAGCGCATCTTCAAGCAGCACATCCTGCCCGAATTTGGCGACCGCGCGGCGGACGGTATCACGCGGAGCGAGATCACCCGCTTCATCGACCGGATCGCCAAGCGCACCCCCGTTATGGCGCGCAATGTCCTCTCCCAGTTCTCCGCTTTCTATAGCTGGGCCATGCCGCGGCTGGATCGCCTTCCCGGCAATCCATGCCGAGACGCTGGTCGCCCGCCCAAACCCAAGGCGCGCGAGCGGGTGCTGACGGACGCCGAGATCGGTGCCCTGTGGCATGTGCTCGACGGCGAGGGGCACCCGTTCGGGCCCGCGATCAAACTGCTGTTGTTGACCGGCCAGCGGCGCAATGAAGTCTTCGAGGCCGAGCGATCCGAGTTCGATCTGGAGAAGCGGCTCTGGACGATCCCGGCTGCCCGCGCGAAAAACGGCGTCGCGCATTTCGTCCCGCTGTCCAATCCAGCGTTTGCCCTCGTGAAGGGGCTGCTGGAGCATGACCGGGGCGACAAGCTGATCCCTGCGCGCGGGAACTGGGAGGCCGGTCCAAGCGGGTTCAGTAAGGCGATGACGCGTCTGCGCGCGGGTCTGGAGGAACGCGTCGGCGAACCCGTGCCGCATTGGACTCTTCACGACCTGCGTCGGACGATGGCGACGGGGCTGCAGCGGTTAGGCGTCCGGCTCGAGGTTACGGAGGCCGCGCTCAACCACCTTTCGGGCGCTCGTTCCGGTATCGTCGGCGTCTATCAGCGACATAACTATTTCGATGAGAAGGGTGCTGCCCTCAAACTATGGGCGGCAGAGGTCGCGCGACTGGCCCGAGCCGCGAAGGCGAAATCCAAGCGACCCCGATGACCCATCGGTGAAAGCCGATAGGTGTTGACGCGGCTCGATTGCATCGGGTATTGCCGATGCATGAACGACGAAGTTGCTCTCGCGGCGCTTGCCGCACTCGCACATCCGACGCGGCTCGCCGCGTTTCGCTTGCTCGTCCGGCACGAGCCGGACGGGCTGGCGACCGGCCAACTCGTCGAAGCAAGCGGCCTGAGCCAGAGCACCTTCTCCACGCATCTGGCGGTCCTCGCCAAGGCGGGGCTGGTCCGCGCAGAAAAGCGCGGGCGCAATTTCATTCAGCGCGCCGAGATCGATGCGCTCCGCGCCCTGATGCTCTTCCTCGCCAAGGACTGCTGCCAGGGGCGCGCCGATCTGTGCGAGCCGCTGCTTGCCGAACTCGCTTGCTGCTGACCGGAGGCACCATGTCGATCGACATCATCATCTATCACAACCCCGAATGCGGCACGTCGCGCAACACATTGGGCATGATCCGCGAGGCGGGCATCGAGCCGCATGTGGTCGAGTATCTGAAGACGCCTCCGACCCGCGCACTGCTTGTTCAACTGATGGCGCGCGCCGGGATCGCACCGCGACAATTGCTGCGCGAGAAGGGCACGCCCTTTGCCGAGCTGGGCCTCGAAGACGAGACGCTGAGCGACGACGCGCTGATCGATGCGATGATCGCCCATCCGATCCTGATCAACCGGCCACTGGTCGTATCCCCGCTGGGCGTCGCGCTGTGCCGTCCTTCCGAAAAGGTGCTTGCGCTGTTGCCGGACGGGCAGTCGATCCGGTTCGTGAAGGAGGATGGCGAAGTCGTGCGGGGCACGAGCGCATGACGGTCGCCATTCGGCCAGCAGTGCAGGGAGACGCGGAGGCGATCGCCGCCATCTACGCCCACCATGTCCTGCACGGCACCGCGACCTACGAGCTGGTGCCGCCGCGCGCCGCCGACTTCCGCGCTAAGGTCGAAAGCCTAGCCGAGCGCGGTTGGCCGTTCCTCGTCGCCTGCGATGCGGAGGCTGTGGTCGGCTATGCTTATGCAACCCAGTTCCGCGACCGCCCGGCCTATGCCTATGCGTGCGAGAATAGCATCTATGTCGCGCATGACCGCCGCGGCGGCGGCATTGGCCGCCAGTTGCTCGCTGCGCTTCTGGTGCAAGCGGAGGCCTATGGCTTCCGCCAGATGGTCGCGGTCATCGGTGGCGCCGAGCCCGCTTCGATCGCGCTGCATCGCACCTGCGGCTTCGCCGAGGTCGGGCGCATGCCCGGCACGGGGTGGAAGGCCGGCCGATGGCTGGACAGCGTCTATATGCAGATCGCTCTCGGTTGCGGCACCGCAACGCCCCCGGCGGAACGCGGCCCGGACGCCCGCGCATGACACTGTTCGAACGGTATCTGACGCTCTGGGTGGCGCTCTGCATCGTGGTCGGCATCGGCCTCGGTCATCTCTTCCCGGGCGCGTTCGCGCTGATCGCGTCGGCGGAAGTCGCCCGGGTCAATCTGATCGTCGCCGCGCTGATCTGGCTGATGATCGTGCCGATGCTGCTCAAGATCGACTTCGGCGCGCTGGGATCGGTTCGGCAGCATTGGAAGGGCGTCGGCGTGACGCTCTTCGTCAACTGGGCGGTGAAGCCTTTCTCGATGGCGGCGCTCGGCACCTTCTTCCTCGGCTGGCTGTTCGCGCCGCTGCTGCCTGCCGGTGAGATCTCGTCCTACATCGCGGGGCTTATCCTGCTGGCAGCCGCGCCTTGCACCGCGATGGTCTTCGTGTGGTCGAACCTGTGCGATGGCGAGCCGAACTTCACGCTCAGCCAGGTCGCGCTGAACGACATGATGATGGTGTTCCTGTTCGCGCCGCTTGTGGGGCTGCTGCTCGGCGTCGCGTCTATCACCGTGCCTTGGGACACGCTGCTGCTGTCGGTCCTGCTCTATATCGTCGTGCCCGTTATCGTCGCGCAGTTGATCCGGCGGGCGTTGCTCGCCCGAGGCGGGGCACCGGCGCTCGACCGTTTGCTGGCGCGCCTTGGCCCGATCTCGCTCGTCGCGCTGCTTGGCACCCTGGTCCTGCTGTTCGGTTTCCAGGGGGAGCAGATTGTGCGCCGCCCGATGGTGATCGGGCTGATCGCCGTGCCCATCCTAATCCAGGTCTATCTCAATGCCGGCATCGCGTACTGGCTGTCGCGCCGCTTCGGCGTGGCCTGGTGTGTTGCCGCGCCGGCCGCCCTGATCGGTGCCTCGAACTTCTTCGAGCTGGCGGTGGCCGCCGCCATCTCGCTGTTCGGGCTTCAGTCCGGCGCGGCGCTGGCGACCGTGGTCGGAGTGCTGGTGGAAGTCCCCGTGATGCTCTCGGTCGTCGCGATCGTGAAGCGGTCGCGGGGCTGGTACGAAGCAGGCGCGCGCGGATGACCGATCGGACGCTCGAACTTTGTCCATTCCGCGCCGGTCGATGCCCGGCGCGCCTCAAGAAAGATCTGGAATGACCCGCCTGCGTACGCTGACCGACCCGGACGTCCTGCCGGCGCTCGACCCCGATTACGTGATCGGGCGTCCCGGCGCCGGGCTCGGTGACGACCAGCCGCCGCCGCGCATCCTCCTGCTCTATGGTTCGCTTCGTGAGCGCTCCTTCTCCCGCCTCGCGGTGGAGGAGGCGGCGCGGCTGCTGCAACTGTTCGGGGCCGAGACACGGATCTTCGATCCCACGGACCTTCCGCTGCCCGATCAGGTGAAGGGCGATGACCATCCCGCCGTCCATGAACTGCGCGAACTGTCGATGTGGTCTGAGGGGCAGGTCTGGTGCAGCCCCGAGCGCCACGGTCAGGTGTCGGGCATCATGAAGGCGCAGATCGACCACCTCCCACTCTCGATGGGGGGCATGCGGCCGACCCAGGGCCGGACCTTGGCTGTGATGCAGGTGTCCGGCGGGTCGCAGTCGTTCAACGCGGTCAACACGCTGCGCTTGCTCGGTCGCTGGATGCGCATGGTGACGATCCCCAACCAGTCTAGCGTCGCCAAGGCGTTTCAGGAATTCGACGAGGCCGGCCGGATGCGCCCCTCGAGCTATTACGATCGCATCGTCGACGTGATGGAGGAATTGGTTCGCTTCACGGTGCTGCTGCGACCCCATGCCGGGCAACTGGTCGACCGCTATTCGGAGCGCAAGGCTAGCGGGATTATGGTCGACGCCGCCCGGGACCTCTCGGCGATCGCGATCGCCCAGCAATAAGGCGGGACGAGCGCCGACGAGTAGTTCCGCTTCGCCATCTAGCCGGCGGGATTGTCGTCCACCGAATAGAACATCGGATTGCGCAGCCAGGCGGCGATGGCGGACTCGCGCCAGCCGGCGCAGCGCTCGCTGATCTGGATGTTCTTCGGGAACGTGCCTTTCTGCATCTTGCGATACATGGTCGAGCGGCTGAGACCGGTGCGTTCGAGCACGGCGTTGATCCGGAGGATGCGGTCGGGGGTTTCGGTATGCATTGCTATCACCTTGGAGCTTATGCGTTTGCGTGGTTCTCCCCGGCAAAAGTTGGACAGAAATTCGCCTCTGCGAAAAGGGTCTTTCTGGGGACAGCGGGTGCCATTGCGGTCCTTTGCGTCACTTTCGTAGGTTAGCGTAGGTTACCGTATGCGGCCTGAATCCGGGCCATCGTGTCAGGGCGTCTCACGCTGCGCGTGAAGGCGCTCTACGCCGCTTGCGCGCCGCCGAGTCGCGGTGCGTCTCGGCCCATTCGGGTGACGATCGCGGACGCGGGATCGGTTCGCAGAACCGATCCGCCCGGCAGTGCCGGGCAGCGGAACGCGATAGCGGATGGGCGTGCGCTGGCGGGCTTCTGCGAAGCCGCCAGGGTCCGCAGCACCTTTTGTTTACCGCGTCGCACACTCGGTCCGTCCGGAGGGCGCGGCGGCGGCTGGCGCACAGGCGCGCGCGCACGCCGCCACGACGGCCGCCCGGATTCGAGAGAGCGGCTTTGGTGCAGCGCCTGTGGCGCTGGGCAGCGCTACGCGCTGAATGGCTGCGGACGCGCCGCTGCGCGGCGCGGCGTTTGGCCTCCGGCACTCGAACTGGCGGGGTGGGCGTCGCTACCCTCTAGTCCCGCCGCGGCGTGCCGCAAGCTGGCTGCGCCAGCTCCTACTCTTCGTTGCGGCCCTTCGGGTGCGGCCCACCTCTGCCGGCGGGACTGCCGGTCCGCTCCTGCCGCCCACCCCGCCATTCCGGCGCCGGTTGCGGTGGTTTTGAGGAGTAGGGAAGATGGAACTCAGGCACATCCATATCGGCAATCTCTCTGTCTCGGCGGCCAACATGCGGGCCAAGGGAGCCAAGCCGGACATCACCAACATCCTGCCGTCGATCCGGGCGCGGGGCGTGCTGGTGCCGCTGATCGTGCGGCCAGCGCAGGACGAGGGGCGGTTCGAAGTCGTGGCGGGCAAGCGGCGCTATCATGCGGCGCTGACGGTCGCGGCCGAGAGCGGCGAAGGTGACGCGCTGCCCTGCGCGGTGATCGCGGCGGGTGACGATGCGGCGGCGCTCGAAGCATCGCTGATCGAGAATGTCGCGCGGTTGGACCCCGACGAGGTGACGCGCTGGGAGAGCTTCACCCGGCTGGTCAAGGAAGGGCGGACGCCCGAGGATATCGCGCTGACCTTCGGCCTCACCGAATTGCAGGTGAAGCGGACGCTGGCGCTGGGCAATCTGCTCCCGCGTATCCGGGGGCTGTATCGCAAGGGCGACATCGACGCGGCGACCGTGCGGCATCTGACCCTCGCGTCCAAGGCGCGGCAGCGCGACTGGCTGGGGCTGTTCGATGACCCCGAGGCTTATTGCCCGAGCGGTCATCAGCTCAAGGCGTGGCTGTTCGGCGGCGCATCGATCCCGGTCAGCGCTGCGCTGTTCGACATGGCCGACTATCCGGGCGAGGTAATTTCGGACCTGTTCGGCGACGAGCGCTATTTCGCCGACACCGCCAGCTTCTGGGCGGCGCAGGCGCCTGCCATCGAGGCCAAGGCCGAAAGTTACCGGGAAGTCGGGTGGTGCGAGGTGATCGTTCTTCCTACCGGCGAGACGTTCCAGAGCTGGGAGCATGAGCGCTGCGCCAAGCGCAAGGGCGGCAAGGTGTTCTTCACCGTGGGAACGCGCGGCGATGTCACCGTCCATGAGGGCTATGTCTCGCGCAAGGAGGCCAGGAAGCTCAAAATGGCGGACGTGGCCGAGAAGCCGGTGCGGCCCGAGATCAGTTCGGCGATCCGCAACTATGTCGATCTGCATCGGCACGCGGCGGTGCGGGCCGATCTTGCCGGGCAGACCTCGGTCGCGCTGCGGCTGATGGTGGCGCATGCCATTGCGGGGTCTCCGCTCTGGACTGTCCGGGTGGAAGACCAGCATGCCGTCAGTCCGGAAATCGGCGAGAGCGTGCGGGCCTGTGCTTCCGAGGAGCCGTTCGGCGAGAAGCGGCGGGCGGTGCTGGCGCTGCTCGGCTTCGACGCGGACAGCGCGTCCGTCACCGGCGGCTATGACGGCGATCATGGGCTGGCGGGGCTGTTCCTGCGCTTGCTCGATCTTCCCGATGCTGCGCTGCTCGATGTGGTGGCGGTGGTGATGGCCGAGACACTGCAGGCAGGCAGCGCGCTGATCGAAGTGCTGGGACCGTTGCTCGGCACCGACATGGCCAAGGTCTGGCAGGGTGACGACGCCTTGCTCGACCTGATCCGCGACCGCGAGGTGCTGGGCGCGGTGCTGCGCGATGTGGCGGGCGAGACGGTGGCGAACGCCAACGACGCCGCGACCGGCAAGGTCAAGCGCCGGATCATCCGCGACTGCCTGACCGGCAATGGCCGCGCCAAGGTCGAGGGCTGGGTGCCCCGGTGGATGGCGTTTCCGCCCGAGGCCTACACCGAACGCGGCGGCGTGCCGACCGTCGCTCGTGCCGCCAAGGTCGCTGGCCTTTCCGTGGTCGCCGAGCCGCTGCGTCAGGCGGCCTGAGCCTCATGCTGGCGGCCACCGTGCCGCCAGCGTCCTTTTCGTGTCGGGAGATTCCCCATGACCGACCAACTCGATTCCCGTCTGGCACGCCGGATGCGGCGTGCGATCCGCAACCTTCCGCGTGATCAGCGCGAGGTGTTCTGCGCCATCCGCTTCGAAGATCTCGACTATCATCAGGTCGCGGCGCGGTTCGATATCAGCCTCGCCGAAGTCGAGGCGCGCTTCGCCAAGGCGCTCGCCAGCTTCGTCCGCGCAGTCGATGCGCCGCCGCGTCCGTGGTGGCACTTCTGGTGACTTCCTGCCGCGCGGGGCAACCCGCGCGGTTGTTCTTTTCGGCAATGCTCGGATAGGATCGTTTCGCAATGCGCACCGACCTCGATCATCTTCCCCCGGCCAAGCAGCGCGAGCTGGAACGCGTCGTCCAGATTCTGTTCGAGGAGTTCGGCGACGCGGTCGCCATCGCGACTTCCGATTGGAAGAAGAACGCGCGCATCCTCAAGGTCATCCTGTACGGCAGCTATGCGCGCGGGGGCTGGGTCGATGAGCCGCACACCGCCAAGGGCTATCAGTCGGATTTTGACCTGCTGGTGATCGTCAACAACGACAAGCTGACCGACCGCATCGAATTCTGGTCGACCGCCGAGGACCGGCTCAACCGCGAACTGGCGATCACCAAGACGCTGCGCACGCCGGTCAACTTCATCGTGCACACCATGCATGAGGTGAACGACGGGCTGGCGCACGGGCGCTATTTCTTCATCGACGTCGCCCGCGACGGGATCGCGCTCTATCAGAGCGAGGACACCGAATTCCACGAGCCCAAGCCTAAAACGCCTGCTCAGGCACTGGCGATGGCGCGGGAATATTTCGAGGAGTGGATGCCGGCCGCAATGTCGCGTTTCAAGCTCGCCCGCTATGCGATGGCCGAAGGGCTCAAGAAGGATGCGGCGTTCGATCTTCATCAGACCGCCGAGCGCCTGTATCACTGCGTGCTACTGGTCTGCACGTTCTACACGCCGCACGTTCATAATCTCGGGTTCCTGCGCACCCAGGCTGAACGCATCGATCCTCGGCTGGTCGATGCATGGCCGCGTGACAATCGTGCCGACCGGTCCCGCTTCGAGAAGCTCAAGGAAGCCTATGTGAAGGCACGCTATTCGAAGCACTATCGAATCAGCGAGGACGAATTGGCTTGGCTCAGCGAGCGCGTTGAGGCGCTCGGCCAAGCGGTGCAGGTGATCTGCGAAGAATGGATCGCTGCGCTGGAGCAAAGCGCAGCAGCTTGACCGAGGGCTGCGGAAGCGAAGAGTCAGCTTCCGATCAGACCCGGACATTCTTTTGAATGACCGGCCGAGCCAGAAGCGGCCATTCCAGTCACGCCGAGCGGGCAATCTGCCTCGCCCCGTCTCGGTCATTCAGGTAACCCGAACCCGATCCCAATGGCCGGTGTTCATGTGATGCTATATTTCTCGGACCCCGTTTGTGCAGATCCGGCCAGATCCCGCGGCACCAAACGCCTCCGTCGTTTAAGCTTCGATGACGGGCGATTGCCACTTCGTGCGAAATTCCTCAGACGGGATCGCCCGCTGGCTATCCCTCCGCCAAATGTGTGTGGCTCCAGCTTAGACGAGAGTGATCTGCTGATGACTGACAGTAGCCTGCACAATGCGGCCAAGGGGCTTCGTGTTCGAGATTTCTTTGCGATCGAAGCCGATACACTGCTTCAAAGATACAAGGTGATCGAAACCCTATTGCCGCATCACAAGACGAGCGGAGCAGCCCATCGGGGCGAAGAGGGACGATATATCGAGGCTCTCGTGCGTACATTTCTCAATAAGCATCTGCCGGCCAATCTGCGCGCCGTTTCGGGATTTATCCTGTGCCCAGCGACGAAGACTGGCGTGCAGGACACCGCACGCGTGACTGAATACCCCGATCGGCACAGCTCCCAGCTCGACATCATAGTCTATGACATGGATGACTATCCGGTGTTCGAACAGTTCGAGGAGTTCTGCATCGTCCCGCCGGAAGGCGTGATCGGCGTCATCTCGGTCAAGAAGACCCTATATGACCAGGCTATCGCAGACGAGATCGCCGCGCTGAAAGGCGCTGCGGATCTGTGTCGCGCCTCGGGGCGGCGAGGGCCTTTCACCGCGCTGATGGCTTTTGCCGCGAAAGAGGCGAGTGACACGAAGCTGAACGAACGAATCTTTACGGCCATCCGCGACGTACATGCTGGAGCGGCATTCGATCCAATGGTCAACGAGGTATCGGTGCTCTCCCGCACCTGCGTGTTCAAGACGCGGATCGACAATGGTGGCGATGCCGGCGCCCGCTACATCGCCGTCGATTGTCGAACGGAAACGCACATCCCTCTCCAGCGTCTCCTCCAAAGCCTTATGTCGGTCTATTATGATCCAACCCGGATGGACGAGAAGCGGCGGCCGGGATTCGCGTCATTCCGCCAGCGAACCTTCGCGGACGCTTCTGAACTCGGCTATGTCCCACACAGCGGAATGTAGCTTCACTCATAGAAGCTGCTGGTGTCGGCGCTCGCCTTGACGAGCCGGCCACCGTCGTCCGGGCCGACCTCGTAGAGGAAGGTGCCGGGATAATTGTCGCTTATGTTGACGTCGCCATTACCATAGTTGAGCTCGACAGCCAGTTGAAGCGAGCCTTCGAACCGGAGGCAATAGCCCGGCTGGCGGGTGACCCGATCGATGCTGATATCGGCACCCTCGATCCGCGTATTTTGAGAAAGATCCAGTAATGTTTGATAGAGATCGTAGCGCTCGGGTCGCGTGAGCACTGCGTGGAGTATGTCGGCTTCAATCTGTTCGTGATACCGCTCGATCAGCTCTGAGGGCGAGCCTAGCGTCGATGTCATATATCGGGCGAGCCCTACCGGATTATCACTGCCCTGGAGAAAGGCGAACTCATCGAAGCGCAGGACGGGCGGTTCTTCGTCGAAGAACGCGGCGAAGCCTTTTCGCGCCTTGCTTGATCCGACCGACACAATGCTGTCCGGTGCCCCCAAATCGATATCGTCGCTATACGAAAGTGCGGCGATCACCTTGAAGGGCGCTACTCCGCCAATCAGAAGCGTGACTGCGTCATCATAATAGTCACGCCCCTCGATTTCGAAGCCGGCTGCCCTCATCACGATTTCGGTCGCTTCCGATATTGCCTTGAGGTCCGGTCCTTGCTCTTCGAACTCAACGCCGTGGACCAGAAGGCTAGTCTGGACCGGCACTGGCTGCTGCTGCATCCGGATCTGGTGCCAGCCGATATCGATCGTGTTGATATCCAGCATGCTGGATAACGATTTTTTCAGCTCGTCGCGGGCGTCTAGTCCGAGACGTCCGACTGAGGCGACGCGCACATCGGCGCTGAGAGCGGATCGCGCGCTGAAATGCAAATTGGCGAGACTGGCCACCGCTTGGCGCAGCGCGCGGCCCGCATTGGCGACGCCGCCGGGTTGAGATCCCAGCGAGAAGGCTGCCCAGTCATCGGCCCCCCCTGGCTCCTTAATGAGGGTTTCCGGTGTATGGATATGGTCCAGCCACGCGCGGACGAGGCGCGCGAGAGGATAGCGCGAGCGCGGGCCGAACAGTTCAGCATGACCGTCGACGATGATGTGGTGCTGGCTGAAATGGCCGAGCCATGCTGGCCAATAGGTGGACGGCCGCCTTGCGGTTTGTGCGCCGAGGATCAGGCCGAGCGTCACTGTAAAATGCTCGGCGGCTGTTTGATTTGCAGCCAGCGCCTCCGCCTGGCTTTGATCGTCCATGTCACATACGAACGCCATGTCGATCCTGCGACCGGCAAGAGCCTCAGCCAATTGTTCGAAGACATGAGGCTCTTCGGGATCGATAACGAGCATATCGCTGCGCGCTGAGAGTTCGCGCCCTCGCATCGCCCTCTGCGCGCGGCGACCGAAGGGACAAATCAGCCAGTTGGCTCTCTCAAGCGTATGGGCAGACCAAGATGTCCGGGTCGCTGGCTGCTTGGCGGTGACGGGAGCAGCGGCGGAGGAGGCCACGAACTGGAATGCCAGCTCGTCGACGCGCATCTGGAAAACGTCGAAGAATCGCGCGACTGATGCGCCAACCTCGACCTGCCACGCACCCGATTGATCGAGATCGGCTCGAAGGTCGGCACCAATCTCCACCGTCGGCCTGCCATCTGACTTGGTTAGGAAGACGGAGTTCAACTGCTCGTAATAGGAGAGCGGATCCTTCGTCCACCCAAGCACACGCGCAACGGCGAGCCGAAGTTGCCGGGTTAAAAAGACCCCGTCGCGCCAACGTTCCGCGTTTCTGGGCGAAACTTGCCCGAGTAGGTGTAGGGCCTGAGAAGCGGCATCGGCCAGCCGATCCCACCTTTGCGCAAATTCGACGGCGTCGAGCCGCAACAAGGGTCTGGTTTTAAGACGCGGATCGTCGATCAGCTGGGAGAGGCGAGGGGCGATCTCGTCCCGCGTTCCAATCAGAATGTGCTGCTCAGAGAGGCAGAAGCCGTGCAGGGCATGCCCACCTTCCTCGACGAAGTGCTCCTCATTCAGGGCATAGAAGGGAGATTCTGGTGCAGGTTGATAGTCAACGACCTCTCTCATCCGGCCATCAATCCCGATTACCTGCAGAAACATGCCATTGCCGGCGCCCACGCTGGAAAAGACCGGATGAACGAAGGTCGGCCATATGCCCGTTGCATTCATCATGCCCGAGGTTCGATAGCGCTTGGTCATGCTAGAGATCCGGGGCGATAATAATCTTGGACGGCGAATTGGATCGAGCGCAGAAAATCCTCGGGGCGAAACGGTGTTTCGTAGCGATAGGGGATCAGCTCTGCGCCCAGTCCGACAGCAAACTCGATCAAATCCTCGTCCATCGCCTCATCGGGAACGATGACAGCTGCAATCTTGCCGTCGAGGGCGAGCGGAACGGTGAACTGGAGTTCAACGGTCGAGCAGCGAGTGTCGAATGTCCTCGTTAGTGCTGCCGTGATCAGCCGGTGATATTGGCGCAGCCGGTCGTGTGACGCTGGAATATCGAGGGTCATTTTCGGCCGCGAGGAGAGATAATCCACGTCGCTGGCCCAGAAAGTCGAGACGACGGCAGTGACGCTGTCAGGCGTGCATCCGATCTCGAAATCATCCTTCGTCCAGCTTGGATGCATGGTCGGACCATAATGGACATAGCCACCGCTATCGAATGGCAGCGCACGTTTGGCGTCGCCAATGACAGATGGTTTTACAAGGAAGCAGACTGGCGCATAAATTATGTCGTCATAGACAACGTCCTCTTCGCTGCGCGTCGGCCGATATGCCGCGCGACCGTAGAACGTGTAGACCAACCTTTCGCCATAGACTTTGCAGTCCCGGTCAGATCGGAACGCACCCTCGCGCAGGATGGTCATCATCTTCGCATGCGAAGTGACATGGGTCAGGTTGAGCGCCGGGGGAGCTGAGGGGCCGGCATGTTTGCGTAATTGTCGCTCGAACTCACTGGCCGCCAATTTATACACACCCCTTAAAGTGCTGAAGCTGGCTTTCTAGGCAGGGTTACAGGACGCTGCCAATGGGCAGCAGTATAGTAAAGCCCGTCTTGAAAGGTCCGTGCGTGACCTCGCGGCAGTGTGGCCGCCGCGATGGATGGACGGATCGGCGGCCCGCTTTTTGGTTTGCTGGCCCGCTTACGGCCAGCTCGCCCGTTCCGGCATGGGATGCTGGGAGCTTCTGAACGTCCGATAATGCTGAAAGGGAACCGTCGACACCGAGCTGGCGAACGATGGCTCCCCAATTGCAGTCGCTTGTGACCGGCGACCATCATTAGCCATCCGTTTCTTCAAAAGCTCGTTTACCTCGCCGTCGCCACAGCGTGATTGCTTGATCGCGCTCGCCGCTCTGCAAGGTAGCCGCAGCGCTGACCAGCAGCCCAAAGATTATGGCCCGATCGTCCTCGGTCAATTCGATGAGCCCAGCCTTGGCGACCAGCCCGCCCAGTTCAATCAGCTGTCGGGTCCGCTCGCGACGCTTCACGACCCAGGCTCGCGCATCATTCCGCGCGATCCGGGCCTGACGGCGATGCCGCGCCGCTACCAGCCGCCGCAGCGCCGCGCGGTTGCTCGCCAGTGCTGCCGCTAGTTGCCGGTGCACGTTGAAAGAAGGCCGCGCCGCGCTTGCGCCAACCCTCCTTTGTCGCAGCGTCCTTTATCTCGACGGCATGCAGCAGCACACCGGCAAGCTGTTCGACCGGCAGCGCGTCAGCGCCGCTGGCCACGACCAGCTCGCCAAGCTGGCGCAGCTTCTGCTCGCGCAGTTGCCTGGCCTTGTCGGTGAGCGCCTTCAGTTCGGCATCGTAATCGCGGGGTTTGCGCATCGCTCTATCCTCATTTGCACGATGAGGATCGACCAGTTATCGCTGTCTTCGATCAGCGACAACGCCCTGAAATATCATGGGATTACGCAGTCCCGAGAAAGATGAATTCTTTCGAGGGCGCGCTTATACGTCGTGCCGACGTCGCTTGTTAGGTGTAGTTGGTGTGGTCGCCATGGCGATCTACCATTTCTCCGCGAAGATCATTTCCCGCGCCAACGGGTCCTCGGCGCTGGCGGCCGCCGCCTATCGCTCCGCGTCACGGCTCCATGACCAGCGTCTCGATCGCCATCATGATTTCTCGAATAAGGCCGGCGTCGTCCATTCCGAAGTGATGCTGCCCGAGGGCGCACCCGAGCGTCTGCGCGACCGCGAAACCCTGTGGAATGAGGTCGAAGCCGTCGAACTGCGCAAGGACGCGCAGCTTGCGCGGGAGATCGAGTTTGCAATTCCGCGTGAGCTATCCCCAGAAAGGGGGATTGCGCTCGCGCGCGACTTTGTTCGGCGCGAGTTTGTCGACTCCGGCATGGTCGCCGATCTCAATGTGCATTGGGATGTCGGTGCCGATGGCGAGGCCAAGCCGCATGCGCACGTGATGTTGGCCCTGCGCGACGTTGATGCGGACGGGTTCGGCAAGAAGAACCGCGACTGGAATCGTACCGATCTTCTGGAGAAATGGCGCGAGCGCTGGGCCGAGCACGTCAACACGCGGCTCGCCGAACTCGATATTGATGCGCATGTCGATCATCGCAGCCTTGAGGCGCAGGGCATCGACCTAGAGCCGCAAAACAAGATCGGTCCGGCGGCATCGCGCATGGCGGCGCAGGGGCTCGAACTTGAACGCGTCGACGAGCATCGCGAGATTGCGCGCGCGAACGGCGCAAAGATCATCGCGGACCCACGTATCGCGCTCGACGCGATCACCCACAACCAGGCGACCTTCACCACACGCGACCTCGCCATGTTCGTGCACCGGCATAGCGAGGGGAAGGAGCAGTTCGATCATGTGATGGCGGCCGTGCGCGGCTCGGCCGATCTGGTCGCACTCGGCAAGGACGGTCGCGGCGAGGACCGCTTCACCAGCCGGGCAATGGTCGAGACCGAACAGCGGCTGGAGCGCGCGACCGTTCGGCTGGAGGCGAGCCGGCGGCACGCTGTCGCCAGGCCGCATCGCGAACATGCGCTCGCCGCTGCCGCGAAGCGTGGCCTGGTGCTGTCGAGCGAGCAGCGTTCCGCATTCGAGCATGTCACCAGCGCCGAGGGGATCGGCGTCGTCGTCGGCTATGCCGGCACTGGTAAATCCGCGATGCTTGGCGTCGCGCGCGAAGCTTGGGAGCGTGCCGGCTATCAGGTGCAGGGCCTGGCGCTATCCGGCATCGCGGCGGAGAATCTGGAAAGCGGTTCGGGTATCGCATCGCGCACCATCGCCAGCATCGAACATCAATGGTCGCAGGATCGGGAGTTGCTGACCCGCGATCATGTGCTGGTGATCGACGAAGCCGGGATGATCGGCTCGCGGCAGATGGAGCGCGTGATTGCCGAAGCCGAGAAGCGCGGCGCCAAGGTCGTGCTGGTCGGCGACCCCGAACAGCTTCAGGCGATCGAGGCGGGTGCGGCCTTCCGCTCGATTGCCGAGCGCCATGGCGGCATTGAGATCACCGACATTCGCCGCCAGCGTGAAGACTGGCAGCGCGACGCTACGCGGCAGCTTGCCACCGGTCGGACTGGCGAAGCGCTGCAGGCCTACACCGAGCATGATCGCGTCCATGCCGCTGGAACCCGCGAGCAGGCGCGTACCGAACTGATCGAGCGCTGGGATCGCGATCGTCAGGCGATGCCGGCTGCGACCCGCATCATCCTCACCCACACCAATGACGAGGTGCAGGCGCTCAACCAGGCCGCGCGCGAGCGGCTGCGTATCGCTGATCAGCTCGGCGAGGATGTCTCGCTGCGCGCCGAGCGCGGGGCGCGGACCTTTGCCTCGGGGGACCGGATCATGTTCCTCAAGAACGAGCGCAGCATGGGCGTGAAGAACGGCTCGCTCGGCATCGTCCAAAGCGTGACCGCTGCGCGCATGGCTGTCACGCTCGATGATGGTCGCATGGTCGCGTTCGACCTCAAGGATTATGGGCATGTCGATCACGGCTATGCTGCCACGATCCACAAGGCGCAGGGCGTGACGGTCGATCGTGCCCATGTGCTCGCAACGCCAGGTCTCGATCGGCATGCCGCCTATGTCGCGTTGTCGCGGCATCGCGAGACCGTGGATCTGCATTACGGTCGCGGCGACTTCGCTGAACCCTCCCAGTTGGTCAGTGCATTGTCGCGCGACCGGGCCAAGGACATGGCCTCGGATTACACGCTCGACTTCGCCGACCGACGGCAGATCCAGTTGCCAGAGCCGGTGATGGTGAAAGGGAAGCCCGCCCCCGCGCGCGATCCGTTCGCGGGCCTGGGCCTGCGGCCCATGTCGCCACCGCCGACGCGCAGCATGTTCGATGGCGTGCCGCTTGCGACTCCTAAGCCGACGCGTGCGCCCCTATCGATCGGCTTGGAAACCGCGGTGCAGCGCTTTGCCCGAGCGGCCGCCGACGTCCTGCGGATGCGCAACGACGGCTATGCCGAATTGCCGCATCAGCGGATCGCCTATGACAAGGCGCGCGAGGCGCTGGACACGGCGCGGCCGGAAGCGTCGCGCGATTTGCGCGCCGCCTTTGCCCGCGATCCCGGCATGATCAGCGAAGCTGCGCGGGGGCGCACCAACGCCGCGCTTCGCGCGATGGCGCTGGAAGCAGAGTTGCGCGCCAATCCTGAGAAGCGCGCCGACCGGTTTGTCGAGGATTGGCAGAAGCTGGCTAAGGCGCATCGCGCGTTCCGCCACGCCGGTGACGAGGCGGGCACCCGTGCCATCGGCCAGCAGATGGGCGCCTGGAGCAAAAGCCTCGAACGCGATGCCCAGGCCGAGTCGCTGGTCAAAAAGCGGCTGCCGGAACTCGGGATGAAGGCCAGGGAAGGCGCTTCGATATCCCACAACGTGCAGGAATGGCTCGGCCTCTCGCGTGGCCGCGGGCTTGAGCGATAGACCTTCGCGAATGGATCAGAACACCACCCGCGAAGTCGATACCAGCCTTGCCGCCCATGCGTTTGGCGAGCTGCGTGCAGAGATCAGCCTGCTGCGTCGGGCCGTCGAAAGGCTGACCGACGAGCGAACATCGCAGCCCGATTATGCGCCCAGCCTTGAGGCGATCGCCAAGCGGTTGGAGGATGTCTGCGCCTCGATGCAGCGGCTATCAGAGCGGCCGGCGCTGAAGCTTACGCCCGAAGCCATGGCGCGGGAGATCACGGCGGCGGCGGCCGCAAGCCGGGAACGCGACCGGGAGATGTTGCGGAGTGCGGCCGCCAACATGAACGGGGTCGCCGGCAATCTCAGCACGGCGCTTGCAGGCGCGCGATCTGCTGCTGAGCAGAACCGCGAGTTGCTGCACAACCGTGTCGCCTTTGCCGTCGCTGGCATGGTGACGTTTGCGATCCTGCCCGGCGCTGTCGCGCGATCGCTGCCAGTCAGTTGGGCAGTACCCGAGAGGATCGCCGCGCGCATGCTGGGTGCCGATATGTGGCAGGCCGGACAGCAGATGATGGCAAAGGCCGATCCAGAACGCTGGGAGCAGATTGTCGTCCGCGAACCGCGGCACCCGCCAGCCAAACGAGACTAGCGGCGGCTTCGCGCCTAATCTCGGTCATTCCGGGCCCGCTACATCGATCCTGAAAACTGCCGTCGCAATCGACCAAAGAATCTTGCAACTCGTTCCATGCTGGCGCTCGGCGACGAGTCAGCAAGACGGTGGGCGATCGGCCGGCTTCCAGTCTTTCGGAGGATACAGACCAGCTGCAGTCACGGCATCGTTGAGCGCTTTAGCATGACCGCCCTCCCAGATCGGGATCATCTCGCGCCAACCTTGCTTGTCGATCCAGTCCACGCCCGGGATCGCAGCCAAACCGGCAGCATCGCGTTCGAGGGTCGCACGGTCGACCTCGATGAATCGGTTGACACCATAAACAACGAGCTTGTCCAACAGGCCATCATAGCCGGGCGGAAGCGGGCCATCGCCCTGACGCCGGATAAGCCAAGCGAGCATGTCAGCCGCCTGTATCGCGACCTCGTCCTTGTCGTCGGCAAACTTCACGCTGCCACTTATCCGGTCGCCCCAACTCCCGCCCGAGGTCGCGATCATGTCGTTGAGCATCGGCAGCGTCTTCTTGTCGAGCCCCGAATAATTGTCGAATACGAAGTCGCACGGCTCATCAACCGCTAGCGCTTCATGCATCCGTGCGACCCCGAACACGATCGCGTAGAACAACAAGAAATACGGCGTGCGCATTGGATAAGGCGCAACGGGCTCGACCAACTCGCGATAGTCGCGGGTGCTGACCGAGGCGTGAAAACCCCAAAGCGCATGCCGCGCGACAACGTCGGCAAGCGCGTGTAGCTTCCGGTTGCGTTCCTTCTCCGAAAATCCTTTGAACTGGTCGCGGCGGTTCTGCGCTTCAGCCATCTTCAGATAGGCGATCGCAGGGGGCGCGGCGAGCGCGTGTCGCCAGTCCAACTCAAAGGCGGACCAGGTCGCGTCGGTCTGGATCAAGGTCGCGAGGACGAGCCGCCGCTCGCCCACGCTGGAGATGGAGTCGTCGACATAAGCGCGTAACATCTTCAGGCGGCTTTCTTTGCTGCTGTCCGCGCGCGGGCCGCGGCGCGCTTGGCTTTCAGCGGTAGGATCGCCGAGACGTCGATCGCGACAACGATTGGCTGCGGCCCCGTCGCCGAAGCTTCGCGGAGCGCTTGAGCCTTGGCCTCCAGATGCGACACGACGGTGGAAAATGGGACAAGCGGCTCGCCCGAAACCATAGTCCAACCCCGGCGCGGCTTCTGGTGGACGAGCAGCAGGATACCATGTCGGGCCGTGCGGTGGCGCAGATACTGGCCGCATAATTGTGTTTCGAGCGCGGCTTCGATGTCGGCGACGGTCATTCCGTCGACGACTTTGATCTCAATCGGTAAATCAACCCCGCTATGCCTGCTGGTCAGCATGATGTCGGGCGCCTTGCTGTCGGGCACTTCGGTTTCGCGCTGCACTGTGTAGGATTCCTTTTGCCGGGCTTCCAGTTGGGTCGCCAACCAGCGCTGCACGGCATCCTCGTCGGCCATCGCCTGCAGCGTGTCGCCTTGCTGGAACTTGTGATGGAAGAGATCGTGCACAAGGTCTTCGAACCTCCGCCTTGCGAGCAGTTGGAGGTCGGCGGTCGTGACCGGCGCGCGATCCATGGTCCGCTCCATCACGATTACGTCGCCAGGGAACCAAGGCTCCAGTGCCGCATCGTTCTCGGCGCGCCGCATCGACTGTATCTGGAGCCAGTCCGGTTGAATCGAAAAGTTCGGGATCACCATCAACCGACGAAAAACGGCTTGGGTCGCCTCGCCTGGAGTCGCGGTGATCCGGGTAAAGATCGCATTGCGTGCTCCCTCGGCCTCGTCCCGCGCGCCGATCGAATAAGCCTCGCCATCGGGATGTTTGATATCCTCGTCCACCCTAATGCCCTCGAAGGCGAGGATCAGCATTTCCTCAAGCCGCGCGACAGAGAACTCCTGCTCGACGACCGCCCCGCGACTGAACCGGCCGCCGACCACGCGCGGCAACAGCCCCGAACACAAGGTCGTCTGATCAGCGGGATCGAACTGGGTCATCTTGGCGCGCAGTGCGTCCACCGCGTCGTCGCCGACGGCGGCGAACAGCAACAAGAGGTAATAGGCGGCGATAACCGGATCGGTGGCCGCTTCGGCGCGTGCCTGCGACAATGTAGCAAGCTCCGTCGTATCGCTGGGCAGAGCGCGTATCAGCACCGAGACGATCTTCTCCAGCATCGCCATCGAGATCGTCGGATGATCGGCGACATACGTCGCGAGGTCGTCGGCGATGAGTAGCGATAGCGCAGGATCGGCATATTCGAGGCGATCGAGCATGCCGTGCGCATCGGGCTTGTCGGCCGCGAGTTGCGACAGGACACGCCGCAGCAGCATCTGACGCACGATCTCGGTCTTCGCGCTGGCCAGGTCGAGCAGAAAGGCGGGGAAGCCATTGAGTTCCATTGCGGCCAACCGCGCGGCTTCACGCGCCTGATCGAGAGACAGAGTTGCCGCCCAGTTCGGGGTGGTTGCAGCCGCCAGCGACATACCGCCGAGGGCCATCAGATCGAAATTCGTCTCGCGGGCTTCGCCTTCCTTCGGCGCGGTGCGATCCACTCTAGAGCGCTCATAGGCGAACGCAATCAACGCGGCGCCGAATTTGGCCGTCAGCTCAGGGCCGAAAATGGGTTCGACCATCTCCAGTCCATCGATCGCGTACCGCGACCGGTTGGCGTCGCGCCAAGTGAGGAACTGCCACATGTGGAAGAGCCGCGAATCGACCGTTTCTTCGGTTGTCGGATTCAATCGATCGAGTATCGACGGGTCGGCCTTGAGGTTGGCGATCAACTCGATCCAGCTATTGTCACGCGTATTCTCCCGCCTTCGACTTTTCGCCTCGCTGCTCTTCATCTCGGCCATGAGTTTCGCGAGCGCCGGGTCCTCGGGGGGCGGGGTCAGCCATGTATCGACCTGCGCGGAAAGGATGGGGTCCGAGGCCACCGCCGCCTTGATCCTGTCAAACATTGCAGGCGTCGCGCCGTCATTCCGCCAGATCTGCGAGGCGGTCGACAGCGCGTTACGTCGGTCGATCGGCTCGGGGCGATGAACGGCATCGTCGAGCAGCCAAGCTAGGTCGCTCTCGTCGACCATGACCGGCCAGCCGTGATGAGTCAGATGAAAGAGGTTCACATCGTCGGATGCGCGGTGCCACGGGTGCGCGCGGGCCAGGGCGACCGCCCGCCAATAGGATGTGCGCCGCCGCCCGAACGATGTCCCGAATTCCCGGTCCAAGGCGCCGAGCAAAACATCGGCATCGCTCAGGCGCCGCGCTTCATGAAGCAGCAAGGCAAGGTCGGTGACCATGTTCGGGATTTCATTGGGATAAAATCCCAGCAGCCGGATGGCGGCATTTGCTGCCAGTTTCGCAAACGCCTCGCGGAAAGCCATATCGGCATCCTGCTCACCACGCCCCTTCATCTCACCCGATCGCGCGACGACCTGGGCGACGAACACCCAGAGATCGTCGCGGGTGGTAAGCCCGGCCAATAACCCCTCGTCGATTGGTAGGATCGACTTATACCCGCTCTCATCCCGGATCCCGATCGCGTCGATCAACGCGAAGAACTGGTCCATCGAAAAGAATCTCGGCGTCAGCCCGGCAAGCGCTTCGAGCACCATCGACCGGCGAAGGTCGCCAGCATGAGCGATGACGTGCTGCGCCAGGCGATTCTTGTCGGTATCGTTGCCTAGTTCGATGATCAGGCGGGCGGCGAGCAATTGCGTGATCTCGTCGCCATTGTGGTCGAATGCGACGGTTCGTGCCAGCACGACACCAGCCGGATATCTGCCGAACGAGGCGAGTCTAAGGACCAGATGCTGCGCTTCGGTATCGTCACCGGCTTGCTTCCACCAACTCGCAATTTCAGCATCGAGGGCAGGGTCGGCGAACCGGCGCAGGTTGCGGTCCATGAACCACAATTTCTCCTTGTCGATGGCCGCAACCCGATCGAGTATGATCGTGAAGGCCTTGATGCGGGTGGGGATTGGCAACGATCCTGGATCGCCGTTGCGCAAAAGCGCGAGAGGCGCGCGGGCGATCAACTCGTCGGCAATCGTCGGGTTGAGGTTTGCGAGCCACGCCGAGACGTCCTCCATTTGTGGCCGCAACAGGCGATAACCGTAGAGATCGGCGAATAGCAGATCGATCACGACCGAGACCGGGCAACCCCGTTCGAGCAGCCGATTGAGCCAGCGCGCCGCCAGATAGCTCCTGAGCGTGCCCTCATTATCGTTGTGGAGTTGGGCGCGGCCCAAAGTCGCCGGGTCGAAAACGGGACGACCTAAAAGGGCGAGGCGATCGCCATCGGACCACTCGGGCAACAGATCCTCGATCGGGATGGAATTTTCGGGCGGCGTGAGATCTATCCCCGAGGTCGGCACGCGCAATGAGTCCCGTCCGCAGAAGATGAATCCTGCGCCAATCCGGTCGAGCGCCTCGCCGCTCCGGATTCGGTTGAGTGAATCATTGCGGCGCCGTCTCGTATCGGGATCGATCATACGCGCAGCGAGGCTCGCTTCGATCATTTCGCGCAAAGTGCCGAGGCGGCGATGATCGCGCCAGAAATCCACCATCCAGGTCAGGTCGAGCGGTCGCGCGGCGAACCGCCACAAATCGTTATGCTCGATTGCATGGAGTAGTTTCTCGACGTCGGCGATGCCTGAAGCTTCGGCGAACCGTTTGACGCGGCTCGCATCGAGTCCGGCCATGCGCAGAACGGTGATCGGGTCCGTCGATGCCGGCTTCTCCGCTTTTGCTTGATTGCGCAGCGTCGCCTTCACTTCATCCGCGAGCGCCGGGACAGGTTCAGGGGGCGGCGGCGGCATCCGCAACCATTTATCGACGGTCAGGCGATCGGCGGTTGCATCCCAATCGGTAAAGCGGCTCGAAATGATCAGCCGGACGCGCTCCTCGCGACCTGCAATCGCTTCGGCGAGTTGGCGCGCCGCGTCTTCGAAATGGTGGCCTTGGTCCTTGGCCTCGTCGACGGAGTCGATGAACAGCCAGCACAGCGCCTCGTCGCTCGCCTTCCACGCGTCGAACCTAGTGCGATCGGCGGGCGTCAGCGAAGCAGCTAGCCCCAGCCGCGCGACGTTGCTGACACTGGCACCGAACGCGAATTGGCCGGCATCGGACAGTACCGCGCGCCGATGGTCGAACTCCTCGGACTTGCCACTGCCCGCTTCCGCAAGGACGACTGCACGCGGTTTTTCGAGTAAATCAGCCCAGACAAGGGACCCCCGTTCGAACCCGAATAACCGCGGATGCGCCCGCTCGTCATTCGCCGACGCGACGCTGAATTCCCGGTTGAGATCGATATGCGTGCTTGCCATTTGACCAGTATATTGCGCGCCATGCCGAGCGCCAACGAGCGCCATATCGGCGTGGATCATTCGACGATGAATATCTCGATGGCGTGGTCCTAAGCGCGAGGGAAGGGGCGAGCTGGCACAGCAATTCACTTGGCCGGGCTTGAAACCAGCTTCGCCTCGATTGCCCTGGGTAGCTCAGCCAGCGATCCACAGATTCGGTCCCTGTATTGAGGGAGCGCTCTCTGGAGCATGGCGCTGAACCGTCGGTCGCCTCTCCATAGGTCGACGTACGGCAGGTAGAAGGCGTGGAGGACGTCACCACCGATGCTACCCTCGATTGTCGAGCCACCGGTCGTGACGCCCACGATCTGGAGCGTATATGCCTCGAGCGCTGCTGCTGCGATCTCTGCCGACGGGAGCGGCAGGGCTGCATCAACATCCGCCGCGATCGAGTCGATGATCTCATCGCTGAGTTCAAACTCAGCGGCGGACAACCGGGCGAGCTCGAAGCTGATCGCTCGGAAGGCCGGCTTCAGGCGAGACACCAGCAGTGTTGCCTGTTTTCTGTCCTTAGCGCTCCGCAATGGGCCGACATTGTCCCGCACGGCGCTGAGGTAGCGAGACACCATTGTGCTGGCAGCGTTAATCCAGTTGGGCAGTGTCCCCATTGGGCCCCAGCGTTCGAAATACATGTCCACGAACACGGACGGCTTCGAAATTCCGGAGAGCATGCGCCGGCTAGCCTCCGCTGATGATATCTCGCCTCGCAGGAAAGGCACTACCGAGGCCAGCACCGCCTCGGTTGGGAGGCCGACCTCCTCCGCGATCTTCGGCGCTAAGCCCTCCACCTCGACACCCCAGTCGACAGTCTCCAGTATCTGCTCGGCGCGGTGGCGCATCGTCAGATCCTTAAGGCTCGTAGCCAGCGAATGCCGCGCTGCGGCATGCATACTCGCCCGAAGATCGTGCAACGTGTCCGTCAGGGACGGGAACCACAGACGGTCATCGGAAAGCATCTCAACGTGTGGAGAGTTGGGTATGAGGCCAGATTGATGGGCTCTGCGCGCCATCTCGATAGCGGCCAGCCTCGTCGTGGAAGGCATTGCATATAGGCCGCAGAGGCGTTCGACAGCCTCCGCCTTCCTGACTGTCGTTTGGCGATGGGCCGCATCGTACTGCAATAGCTCGCTCATGAGCGGCATGGTCACAGGGAATACCACATCGCCAGCCAGCTTTCGGGCCTCGAGATCGTTGAACAGCCTTTCGTGTTGGGCATCTCCCTTGCCACGCAGGACGTCGCCGAAGCGCGACAGGTCCTGAGTGTCGAGATAGACGATCAGTGGATGCTTCAATGCCCTGGCCTTCGGCTGAACCCAAAGGCGACACGATCGCGGGTCATGCTTGCCATCCGCGGTTGGCGTAGATCGCGTCGTAGCTACTCGCTTCGACGCACCGGATACCGATGTTCTCTAGGAAGAAGTGCCGACCCTTCTGTGTGATGTCGTCGGGATTGTGGGTGTAGGCATACCAAGCCGGTTTTCGTCGGTCCGGGAACTTGGCGAAGTAGCGGGCTCTTTCGATTAGCAGCCAGCGCAGGAAGACCTCATTCTCGCGAAGTCCGAGGCCGAAGATCAGAAGCGGCTTGTTGAAAACGAGGTGCACCCAGGTGCTCCGCCCTGCCCAGCGTTCGCGGTCCTTCGCCTCGAATAGCCGCTCCTCCCCCCGATGCAGCCAGCTGCGGGTGCGTTGGACTGAACCCATGTAGTGGGTCAGCCCGAGACGGATGCTGCGCGCGTAATTGGCCATTCCATTGACGTGCCAAATCCCAAACCCATCGCAGGGGTTCTTGAACAGCTCGAGCGCGTACCGACTATCCCACGGATACCAGTCAGTGAAGCCCTCGACCTTCGGCCGCATCAGTTGGGCGCCTGCGGCTTCGCTCAGGACCTCATCGAAATTCGTGGTGAGGACTGGCGTGGCGTGCCGGATGGACCAGTCTATGATCTGCCGGTGGTGTTCAAGCGGCCGCCAGTCGCGCATCAGCTCGCAGAACTCCTTCGCAAGCTCCCCGCTCCGACCGCGCGCATGCAACTCGATGACGTCGAATATCTCGGTCGCTGATGCCCCGACTGGCATCTTGTCGAGCTCAACACCGTGCCGATGCGCGAGATTGAGTAGTAGGTCGTCCCATGAGTTCACCCGTCGCGGGCCGTAACGATGGATGCCGTTACCGATCACCAGCGCCAGATTGTCACTATTCTCCCGCAGGACATCGGTAAGCGCCATGGCGTCCATCTCCCCGCGGCAAGAGTACGCTGCGGCAGTCATGGTTGCTAGGTGACGTGTGTTCGCGCTGATGTTCCGACAGAGCGGGAACTCGAGTCTGCCCCCGGACGAGGAGCGGATGTCATGCACAAGGTGCTGGAGCAGGGCCGGAAGCGCACCATCCCGCCGCAAAAAGATCTCACGGCGTCGCATGACGTCCGCTACCTAAAATGCTACCTTGGGGTATGACTGCTGCTCACGATGGGCGCTAAGTCATTGAAAAGGTGGTGGACGCACTTGGGCTCGAACCAAGGACCCGCTGATTAAGAGTCAGCTGCTCTACCAACTGAGCTATGCGTCCATTCCGGTGTGTTTCGGCGCCCTTGGTGCGTGCGCCTCCGCAGTGGAGGTGGGCCTTTAGCGGCGCGGTTCGCGGCTTGTAAACCCCCTATTTCGAAAAAATCACCAGCGCTGCACGCGGCGGCTCTGGCGGTCGATCGAAAGCAGGATTCCGAAGCAGATCATGAAGGTCATCACCGCGGTGCCGCCGAAGCTGATCAGCGGCAGCGGCACCCCCACCACCGGCGCCAGGCCCATCACCATCGCCATGTTGATCGCGCAGTAGAAGAAGATCGTCGCGGCGAGGCCGGAGGCGGTCAGCCGGGCGAAACGGCTCTGCGCGCGCATGCTCACGCCGATCGCCCAGCGGATCAGGATGCTGAAGCCGATGATCAGGAAGAAGCCGCCCATCAGACCCCATTCCTCCATCATCGTCGCCAGCGCGAAGTCGGTATGGCCTTCGGGCAGATAGTCGAGATGGCTCTGCGTGCCCTGCAGGAAGCCCTTGCCGAACACGCCGCCCGATCCGATCGCGATCTTGGACTGGCTGATGTGATAGCCGGTGCCCAGCGGGTCGCTTTCGGGATCGAGGAAGATCAGCACGCGGTTGCGCTGATAGTCGTGCAGCACGAAGTTCACCGCCAGCGGCGCGGCTACTGCCACCGCCAGCGCGCCGCCCAGGAACAGGCGGAGCGGCAGCCCGGCGAGGAACATCACGGTCACGCCGCCGAAGCTGATCGCCAGCGCGGTGCCCAGATCGGGCTGGAGCATCACCAGCGCGGCCGGGATGCCGATCAGCACGCAGCCCGGCCATAGCGCGCCGAACTTGCGGATCTCGCCGGCGGGCAGGATCTCGTAGAAGCGCGCCATCGCCATGATGATCACCGGCTTCATCAGCTCGGAGGGCTGCAATCGAATGAAGCCCAGGTCGAGCCATCGCTGGCTGCCGCCGGCGACTGCGCCGAGCAGCTCCACGCCCACCAGCATCAGCACCACGACGATGTACATCGGGAAGGCGCCCAGCGCCCAGAAGCTCTCGGGCACGCGCGACATGCCGATCGCCATCGCCAGGAACACGAAGAAGCGCAGCCCCTGGTTGAACGCCCAGGGCGTGATGCTGCCGCCCGCCGCTGAATAGAGCACCACCAGCCCGAACATGCCGATCGCCACCACCAGGCCGATGATCCGCCAGGGAAGCTGCGCCAGCGGCCCGGGAACGATGCCGGAGGGGCCAAGGCTCGAGGTGTGAAGCGTCGCCATCAATCCTGCTCCACACTACCGCGCTCGGCCGCGCTGCTGTCCACCGTATTGCTCGTCGTCGCATTGGCCGCTTCGGAAGCGACCGTGCTGGCGGCCTCCACCGCGTCCTCGGGAGTCTCGGGCGGCGGTGCGCTCTGTGCCACTTCGAAGGCCTTGGCCTGCTCGGCCATCCGGGTGCGATAGTCGCCGCCCCAGGTCGGCTCCTCGCGGTGCAGCGATTCCATTGCCGCCTTGCGATCGAACAGGAAGGTCATGATGTCGCGGCCGATCATCGGCGTGTCGAGGTTGCGCACGGTATGGCCATTATGCTCGAGCACGATGCCCGCGGCATATTTGGGATTGTCGGCCGGCGCGAAGCAGACGAGCAGCGCGTGGTCGCGCAGCTTGAACGGCAGCGAGGCGTTCTTGAGCACGCCCGAGCGGCGCTCCGCCATGGTGATACGGCGCACCTGCGCGGTGCCGGTCTTGCCGGCCAGGGTGATGCCGGGGACCTGCATGCGCGCGGCGCCGCCGGTGCCGCCCGAATTGATCACGCCGAACATCGCGTCGCGGATGATCGCCAGCTGTTCGGGCGTGGCGGCGAGGGGCGGGGCCTCCTGATGCGGGGCATCGGCGATCAGCCGTGGGACGAGCTGGCGGCCCGAAGCGAGCCGGCTCGCCATCACCGCCAGTTGCAGCGGATTGGCGAGCACATAGCCCTGGCCGATCGACGCGTTGAGCGAATCGGCGACGGTCCATTGCTGCTTGTAGCGCTTCAGCTTCCAGGCGCTGTCCGGCACCGTGCCGAAGCGCTGGGTGGTGAAGGGCAGGTCGAAGCGCTGGCCCAGGCCCAGCGCGCGCGCCATCGGCGCCACCGCGTCATAGCCCACGCGCCGCACCATCTCGTAGAAATAGATGTCGCAGCTCTGCATGATCGCATGCTTCAGGTCGAGCGGGCCATGGCCGCCGCGCTTGTGGCAGTGGAACACGCCATTGCCGACGCGCATCGCGCCCGAGCAGACCACGCGCGCGTTGGGATCGATGCCGGCATGCATCAGCGCAAGGCCGTTCATCGGCTTCACGGTCGATCCCGGCGGATACAGGCCCTGCAGCGCCTTGTTCATCAGCGGGACGTGATCGTCCTCGCTCAGCATCTTCCATTCGTTGCGGCTGATGCCGTCAGAAAAGCTGTTGGGGTCGTATGCCGGCATCGAGACCATGGCGAGGATGTCGCCATTGGTGCAGTCGATCACCGTCGCCGAACCCGAATTGGTGCCGAGGCGCCGCGCGACATATTCCTGAAGCAGCGCGTCGATGGTGAGCTTCACCGTCTCGCCGGGCTGATCGGGCCGCGTGGCAAGCTCCTTGACCAGCCGGCCATGCGCAGTGACCTCGACGCGCTTGGCGCCCGGCGTGCCGCGCAGCCGGTCCTCCAGCGTCTTCTCCAGCCCGTCCTTGCCCAGCTTGAAGCCGGGGGCGACGAGCAGCGGGTCCTTTTCCTTCTTGTACTGCTCCGCCGATGCCGTGCCGACATAGCCGACCAGATGCGCGACGCCGGCGGCCAGCGGATAGTTGCGCGAGAAGCCGCGTGTCGGCTGCACGCCCGGCATTTCGGGCACGCGCACGCTCACCGCGGCGAACTGCTCCCAGGTCAGGCTGTCGGAAACCTGGACCGGCTGGAAGCCCGATGCGCGCTTCAGATCGGTGCGGATCCGCGCCATCTCCTCCTCGTTCAGGCCAAGGATCTGCTGGAGCATGCCCAGCGTCTTCTCCTTGTCCTCCATCCGGTCGGGGATCATGTCGACGCGGAAGGCGGTGCGGTTGTTGGCGATCGGGATTCCGGCGCGGTCGACGATCCAGCCGCGCCGCGGCGGGGTGAGTGTCAGGCGCACGCGGTTGCTCTCGGCGGTCAGCCGGTAGCGTTCGTTCTCGAACACGGCGAGCCAGGTCATGCGGCCGGCCAGCACCAGCGCTGCGGCACCCTGCAACCCGCCCAGCACCAGCGCGCGGCGGGAGAAACTATAGGCCTGCGCTGCGTCGGTGATCCGTACCATTATCGCTGCTTCTTACCCCGATCGAGCCAGGCACAGAAGCGCGCGATAACGGGAAACAGCGCGGCGGAGACGCAGATCTGGATCAGCAGCGCGGTGTCGACATGCGCGATAAAGGGCGAGGCGATCAGCCGCCCGGCCGCCAGCACGAAGGCGATGGCGCCGCTGGCGATCAGCCAGTCCTGCCAGAAATCGCGCCACACCAGCCGCGTGTCGAGAATGTCGATCATCAGGATCGTCGCCGACCAGAGCAGCATCGCGCTGCCCAGCGGCTGCCCGCTCAGCATGTCGTCGAAGAAGCCGAGCGGCACCGGCATCCACACCTTCATCGCATCGCCGCGCACCAGCCGCCAGGCGAGCAGCAGCATCAGCCCGAAGGGCGGCAGGAAGGGGACGGTGGCGACGATGGGCAGCAGCGTCATCATCGAGCCGAGCATCACCGATACCGGCGCCAGCCACAGGCTGCGCGGCATCTTCTCGCGGCGCCCGAGCGGGATGAAGTCGGTCGCCACCTACTTCTTCTCGGCCTTGGGCTTGCTGCTGGGCGAAGGGGTAGGGGTCGGCGTGGGCGTCGGCTCGGGCAGGAAGGTCGCCTGCACCAGCGCGAAGTCGAGCGCGTCGGGATTGGCCGAAGGCTGGCCAACCGCGATGTCGCGCGAGGTGCGGATGACGCGCGCCACGGGGATGTTCGGCGGGAAGATGCCGCCGGTGCCCGAAGTGACGAAGGTGTCGCCGGGCTGGAAGATCATCGTCGCCACGCTGGCCGACCGGATGTCGAGCAGTCCGTCGCCGCGCCCCGTGGCGATCGCGGGCAGGCCGTCGCGCGTGCGGCGCACCGGCACGATGCTCTCCGAATCGACGATCAGCAGCACGCGTGCGGTGTTGGGGCTGGTCTCCACCACCTGGCCGATCAGCCCGTCGGGCTGGCGCACCGGCTGGCCGGCCTTCACGCCCTGCCAGTTGCCGGCGTTGAGCGTGGCATAGCGGCGCGTGCTGGTCATCGAGCTCGCCACCAGCCGCGCTACAACGATCGCATCGGTGGAGACGTCGCGCAGCTTCAGCATGTCGCGCAGGTGCCGGTTCTCCTGGTTCAGCGTGCGCGCACGCTCCACCAGCAGCTCGTTATCCGCGATCTGCTTCTTCAGCCGGGCATTCTCGCCGCGCACGTTCCAGTAGCTGGAAACGCCCCCGGGCACCCCGGCGACGCTGGTGCGCACCCAGGTGAGCCCGCTGGCGACGGGCGTGGTGATCTCCGAAAAGAAGCCGCGCACCGCGCCAAAGGCCGGCGGGTTGAAGATCGAGAGCAGCAAGAGGCCAGCCGCGATCAGCATGCCGCCGACCACGCCCACGTAACCGAGGAACAGCCCGTATTGCGCCCGCCGTGAAAAGCCCGGGCGCCGGTTGCGTGGCGGCGCCATGCCCCTTTGCTCCGATTAGACCGAGATCAGCACGCCGCGGAACACCGGATCCTCGAGCGCGCGGCCGGTGCCGAGAGCAACGCAGGTCAGCGGATCCTCGGCAATCGTGACCGGCAGGCCGGTTTCGTCACGCAGCACTTCGTCAATGCCCTGCAGCAGCGCGCCGCCGCCGGTGAGCACGATGCCCTGGTCGACGATGTCGGCGGCCAGTTCCGGCGCGGTGTTCTCGAGCGCGATGCGCACGCCCTCGACGATCGTGCCGACCGGTTCCGAGAGCGCCTCGGCGATCTGGCCCTGGTTGATCTGGATTTCCTTGGGCACGCCGTTGACCAGGTCGCGACCCTTGATGTGGATCGTCTGGCCGATGCCGTCCGCCGGCGGCTTGGCGACGCCGACTTCCTGCTTGATGCGCTCGGCGGTGGCTTCGCCGATCAGCAAATTGTGGTTGCGGCGCACGTACGAGACGATCGACTCATCCATCTTGTCGCCGCCGACGCGGACCGAGGTGGAGTAGGCGAGGCCGCGCAGCGAGAGCACCGCGACTTCGGTGGTGCCGCCGCCGATATCGACGACCATCGAGCCGATCGGCTCGGTCACCGGCATGTCGGCGCCGATCGCGGCCGCCATCGGCTCCTCGATCAGCCACACCTGCGAGGCGCCGGCGTTCGACGCGGCGTCGCGGATCGCGCGCCTTTCAACAGAAGTAGAACCGGAGGGCACGCAGATCACGATCTGCGGCCAGCGCATGAAGCGCCGCTGGCCGTGCACCTTGCGGATGAAGTGCTTGATCATCTCTTCGGCGATGTCGATGTCGGCGATCACGCCGTCGCGCAGCGGGCGGATCGCCTCGATGCTGCCGGGGGTCTTGCCCATCATCAGCTTGGCGTCGTCGCCGACGGCCTTGACCTTCTTGACGCCGTTCAGCGTCTCGACCGCCACCACCGACGGCTCGTTGAGGACGACGCCGCGCCCGCGGAGATACACCACGGTATTCGCGGTGCCGAGGTCGATCGCCATGTCGTGGGACATGAAATTGAACAAGCGGGAAAAGGCCATTTATCTTCCGTCCTGCCGTGCGGGCGCCCGCCGCCGGCTTTGCGTACAAAAACTTACTCCGGAACCCTTCCGGGACGGACTGTAAAATCCGGCCTGGTGCGATGCGGTTGGGGTCGCGGGATGCCGCCGCTTGGGCTAGAGCAACGACCATGTCAATACGCCGTCTCCCCGAACATCTTGTCAACCGAATTGCAGCGGGAGAAGTGGTCGAACGCCCCGCCAGCGCGCTGAAAGAACTGGTCGAAAACGCGATCGACGCAGGAGCCACCCGGATCGCCGTGAAACTGGCGGGCGGCGGCACCGATCTGATCGAGGTGACCGACGACGGATGCGGCATGTCGCCGCCCGAAATGGCGCTCGCGCTGGAGCGGCACGCCACCTCCAAGCTGCCCGATGACGAGATCGACCAGGTCACTACCCTGGGCTTTCGCGGCGAGGCCTTGCCCTCGATCGCCAGCGTCGCGCGGATGACGCTCGAAAGCCGGGTGCGCGGGCAGGAGGGGTGGAGCCGAATCGTCGACAATGGCGCGCTGGTTTCCGAAGGCCCCGCCGCGCTGCCGCCGGGCACCCGCGTGCGAGTCGAGCAGCTGTTCGGCCGCGTGCCCGCGCGCCGCAAGTTCCTGCGTTCGCCGCGCGCCGAATATGCCGCCAGCCTCGACGTGATGAAACGCCTGGCGATGGCCCGGCCCGACATCGCCTTCTCGGTCGAGCATGACGGGCGCAAGGCGCTCTACGTCCAGGGCAACGAGACCGGTCCCGAGCGCGTCGCCGGCCTCACCGATCGCGCGCTCGCCGAGAACAGCGTCGCGGTCGATTTCGAGCGGGAAGGGATCACGCTCGGCGGCGTCGCCGGCCTGCCGACCTTCAATCGCGGCGTCGCCGACCACCAATATCTGTTCGTCAACGGACGCCCGGTGAAGGACCGCCTGCTGATCGGTGCCTTGCGCGGCGCCTATGCCGAGATGCTGGCGCGCGATCGTCACCCGGTGGTCGCGCTGTTCCTCGACGTTCCGGCCGACCAGGTCGACGTCAACGTCCACCCTGCCAAGACCGAGGTGCGCTTCCGCGATCCCGCGCTGATCCGCGGCATGATCGTCTCGGGCCTGCGTCGCGCGCTCGACGAGGCAGGCCACCGCAGCGTCCAGCGCCCGAGCGAGGCGGCGCTGGGGATGTGGAAATCTGAAAGCCCCTCCCCTTCAGGGGAGGGGTTGGGGTGGGGCCTGGCCGCGGGCGCCAACCTCTTCGAGAATTCCCCCACCCCAAACCCCTCCCCTGAAGGGGAGGGGCTTAGATACGGCTATGTCTCCGATCGCCGTCCGAGCTTCTCGGCTCCGCCGCCGCTCGCCCGCGCCGAGCCGGCGATCCAGCCCGTCCCGCAAAGCATCCAGCACCCGCTCGGCGTCGCCCGCGGCCAGGTCGCCAAGACCTATATCGTGGCCGAGGCCGAGGACGGGCTGGTGCTGGTCGACCAGCACGCCGCGCACGAGCGTCTCGTCCTCGAGCGGATGCGCCGCGCGATGTCGGAGGGCGGCGTCGCCTCGCAGGGCCTGCTCGTCCCCGAAGTCGTCGAGCTCGACGAGCCCGGCTGCGACCGGCTCGAGGCCCGCGCCGCCGAGCTTTCCGAATTCGGCCTCGATATCGAGCGCTTCGGCCCGCACGCGGTGCTGGTCCGCGCCGTTCCGGCCGCGCTCGGCAAGGGCGATGTCCACGCGCTCGTCACCGATCTCGCCGACGAGCTTGCCAGCTTCGACGAAGCGCTCAGCCTCAAGGAAAAGCTCGACCATGTCGCCGCGACCATGGCCTGCCACGGCTCGGTCCGCGCGGGCAGGGTGCTCTCGGTCGCCGAGATGAACGCGCTGCTCCGCGAGATGGAAGTCACGCCCCACTCGGGCCAGTGCAACCATGGCCGCCCGACCTGGGTGAAGCTGGCGCATGGCGATATCGAGAAGCTGTTCGGGAGGAAATAGCCCGTTTCAGTCCGATCGCGAGGCCTCGCGCCGGTCGCCGTCGATCCATTCGATTGTCAGTGCGGAGCCACGGCCGTTCGTGCCGCGAAGAAAGGTGTAGCGAGTCGTCGGATCGCCGGCTGGATAGAAGCGATCCGCGCCTAACCAGCCCAGCGGCGTCTCGGTGCCCGTGGCGCCGATCAGATATAGTGTGCCTGCTCGGGCGATGAAACGATAGGTGCCATAAAGCCCCGCCAAGGCGGCAATGGTGTCCGGCGCGGGGCCGCTGGGTGCGCGCAGGGTTTCAAGCACGCGCGCCGCTTCGATCTTCTCCGCTGCCGGAAGTCGCGGCATGGCGTCCTCCAATGCCCGGCGCTGTGCGATGGCGAGCGTATCGGCATCCTCGACCTGCGTGTCCGGCTGAACGCCAACGCCTTCCCAGTTTGCATTGGTAATCGGATTGATTGGGGTGGCGTTGGAAATGAACACACTGAAGCCGCCCTTGAGCGCTACTGCGTCGCCCGGATTGGCTCCGCCGGCGCTGGGCTGGCCGATCACGATCGCGCGCTTCGCCGCCTGGAGTGTGTAGGCAAAGCTCTCCGCGGCCGATCCGGTCCGTCGGCTGGTGAGGATATAGACCGGCATCTGCAGCGCCTCTCCGGTGAAGGGGCGGGGCGGGCGCTCGCTCTGAGTCTGCCCGCGCGCATGGAAGACATTGTACACGTCCCGATCCGGCCCGATCAGCGCGCTCACCAGATAACCGACCATGCCGGGGTCGCCGCCATTGTTCCGCCGCAGGTCCACGATCAGCGCATCCGCCTTGCTGACCAGCCCAAGCGCGTTGCCCGCGGCCAGGGTCGCTGGCCATTTCGCATTGCCAAAGTCGATGGCAGCGAACAGTCGCAGGTCAATATAGGCGATATTGCCGGGAAGGATTTCGACCCGACGAAAGCCGTAGCCCGCGCGACGCTCCTGTTCCTCGGGCCCGTAGAAGGGCTCCCCTGGCCGGGAGCCTGCGTCATCGGCATCGGGACGCCAATGCACCGCGAAATGCCGATCGATCGCGCCAAGGCCGGCGGTCAGCCTGGCCGCGAGCTGTGGTGGCGTAAGCTTGTCGAACCGTCCGGCTCGTGCATCGGCCCGCAGGCGCGTCGCAATTTTGGCGGCGGCTGCAGGATCGAAATAGTGTTCCTCGATCGCATGGGCCACGGCTTCCACCGTTGCGCGAGGCGCGGTCGCCTGGGCCATTGCGGGAGGCGAGGCGGCGAGAGACATCGCGAAGAGGAAGTGGCGCATGCAGACCCCGAAGTTCGACGTGAGTGACTTATGTCACTAACACGCGTGACGGAGATTTTCGCGATGAGACCGGATATACACGCGATGAAGCCAGCTTCTTCTACCGCCGCACCTTCCCGAAATGCCACGCGCAATATGTCCCGACCACCAGCCAGCCGGCGATCACCGGCCACACGCCATGATCCTTGAGCGAATAGCTGAGCAGCGCCGCGATCCCGATCAGCAGGTTCGCCGTGCCCCAGTAGAAGTTCATCAGCGGCGAGGACGGGCCCACGCCGCGCGGCTGGGAGAAGGGGGTGGGGAAGGACTCGCCGCGCAGGCCCGCGGCAAGGTGCGGGATGGCGTTGCAGAGCAGCGCCCCGGCAAGGAACAGTACGAGATAGCCCATCGCCGCCGATCCTCACCGATAAGTGAGCATCTGGCAATTGCGCATTTCGGCAGGTTCAGCGCTTGGTCGTCGCCGGCATCCGGAAAACCTGGCCGCCGCGCGCCTTGGCCCAGGCCGGCACCACCGGCGAGCCATCGGCGGTGCCACTGAAATCGACGACGCAGATATTGCCGAAGCGGCGATGCGCGCCGCAGCCGACCCCGGCGAAGCGGAAGTCCGCCTGGAACAGCAGCGCCCGGTGCCCGCGCGAGCGCACCCCGTCGTCGACGATCAGGCTGCGCACCACCGCGCCGGCATCGCCATTGCCGTACCAGATGCCCTCGCCGACATAGATGTCGCCACCGCGCCGCTTCACGCGGTCGCCGGGCGTGAGGCCGTCGCGCGAGACATGGCCCGAGCCGCCATAGGCGCCCTGATCGTCGGCATGGTCCTGCGCCGCCAGCATCAGCAGCTCGGCGCGGCTGAGCGCGGGCAGGGGATCCTGGCGCTCGAGGAAGTCGATCGCCTCGTCCACTGCGTCGAGGCCCTCATTGGTGATCACGCCATTGGGGTCGCCCGGCAGGAACAGCACGCGGCCGTCGAAATAGCGGCGATAGTCGCGCAAGGTCTCGGCATATTCGCGCGGATGCTGGCGCGCATAGTTGATCTCGGTGAGCACGTCGCGCTCCAGGCGCGAAATGTCGGTGGCGCGTTCGCCTGCATGCGCGGCGGCGCTCGACAGCAGCATGGCGCACGCGCTCAGCGCGGCGACTAGGCGGCCCTTGGCAATCACTGTTGGAGCTCCCCCCGGAGCCGGTCGGGCCCCGCGCCCGTCCGTGATGTCTCACCGGTAGCGATACTGGCTTAACCGCTTGAGAAGGCAAGCGGATATTCGGGAGTTAACCTTAGGTCGAGATGCGCCTAGGGGCGCCCGTCCGGCTTGCGCCCCAGATCCGCCACGCACATCACCCGATAGTCGCGGTGCGGACCGCAGGCGACGCCGGCATAGACCATCTCCGCCGCGAACAGCGTCTTGCGGTGGCCGCGCCCGGGCACGGCGTCGTCGACGATCAGCTGGCGCACCACTTCCACGCCGCTCGGCGGGCCATAGGTGATCACTTCCGCCACATAGTCGCCGCCGCCGCGCCGCTGCACGCGCGTGCGCGGATTGCCGCCGTCTGGCGAGTAATGCCCGGTCGCGCCGCTCGGTCCCTGGTCCTGCACATGGTCGCGCGCCGCCCTGGCGAGCAGCGCGGCCGGCGCGATCGGCGGCAGCGGCGCCTGGCGCTCGAGGAATCGGATCGCCTCGTCCACCGCGCGCGTGCCCTCGCTGGTGCGCAGCCCGTCCGGATTGCCCGGATACCAGACGATCTTCCCCTTGAAGTATTTCCGATAGTCGCGGAGCCGCTCGGCATAAGCACGCGGCCGGGTGCGGGCGAAGTTGATCTCGGCCAGCACCGCCGCCTCGAGGCCCGATTGGGCCGGGGCGCCCAGCGCCAGCATCAGGGGCAGGATCGGCAGCATCGCCCGCCTATAGACCAGTTCGAGGTGAACGCTTCCCGAACAAAAGATTAACGGGCGCTGCAACCTTGCCCGGCCAGGCTCGTTTTACCTTCCGAGCGACAGAAAAAGGTTCGGGAAGATGACCAAGGTTCTGCCAGTGGTATTGGCTTTGATCCCGCTAGTCGCGGTGGTCGGTGCCTGTGTTTCGTGCCCGTAACGCCATGGCGTTACTTGGATAGCGCGAAGCTATACTGAGAATTTCGAATCCCTCGGTGGTCGCGCCAAGGAAAAAGGGCCGCCCCGGTATCCCGGAGCGGCCCTTCTTTTTACCTTGTGGCTGCGATCAGCCCTCGGCGGTCTCGCCTTCGTCGGCGGCCGGAGCTTCCTCGCGGACCTCGGCGGTCGCGCCCGGCTCGGCGTTGGGATCGTAATCCTCGACGAAGCCGGTCTCTTCCTTCTCGAACATCGCGGCCATCACGTCGACGCCCTGCGCCTGCATGTCAGCCTCTTCCGGCGAACGTGCAACGTTGACCTTGACGGTCACCGAGACTTCCGGGTGCAGCGCGACGCGCACTTCGTACACGCCGATCGCCTTGATCGGCTTGTCGAGCACGATCTGCGCCTTGTTGACCTTGTGGCCGTCGGCGACGAGCGCTTCGACCAGGTCACGCACCGCGACCGAACCATAGAGCTGACCGGTGTTCGAAGCCTGACGGATCAGGGTGACGGACACGTCGTTGAACGTGCCGGCTTCCTTTTCGGCGTCGGTGCGGCGCGAAGCGTTGTCGGCCTCGATGCGCGCACGGTTGGCCTCGAAGACCTTCTTGTTGGCTTCGTTGGCGCGCAGCGCCTTCTTGCGCGGCAGGAGGAAGTTACGGGCGAAGCCGTCCTTCACCTTCACCACGTCGCCGATGCCGCCGAGCTTCTCGACGCGCTCAAGCAGAATAACGTCCATGGGGTGCGCTCCTTACTTAACGATGTAGGGCAGCAGGCCCAGGTGGCGGGCGCGCTTGATGGCCTGGGCCAGCTCGCGCTGCTTCTTGGCGCTCACCGAAGTGATGCGCGACGGGACGATCTTGCCGCGCTCAGAGACGAAGCCCTGCAGCAGACGGACGTCCTTGTAGTCGATCCGGGGAGCGTCCTTCGCGGAGAAGGGGCAGCTCTTGCGGCGACGGAAAAACGGGCGTGCCATGGTCTATATCTCCTTATTCGCCGCCGAAACCGGTGCTGCCGGCCTCGTCGCGGTCGCGACGGCCACGGCGCTCGCGGTCACCCTTGCGCATCATCACGGTCGGACCCTGCTCCAGCTCATCGACCTTGACGGTCATGTAGCGGATCACGTCTTCGTTGATCTGCGTCTGGCGCTCGAGCTCGGCGACGACACCCGCGGGGGCATCGATCTCGAGCATCACGTAGTGCGCCTTGCGGTTCTTGGCGATGCGATAGGCGAGCGAACGAAGACCCCAGGTCTCGGTCTTCACGACCTTGCCGTTGTTGTCCTCGATGATCTTGGTGGCGGCTTCCGCCAGAGCGTCCACCTGCGCCTGTGCCAGATCCTGGCGCGCAAGGAACACGTGCTCGTAAAGAGCCATGCGTCTTTCTCACTGTTGGCCGATCGCTGACGCCACCCCGTGTGACGCCCCTCCGGCTGTCGTTCCAAATTCATGGTTTCGCGCGGGCGGGAATCGCTTCTGCTCGAACGAAGGGGCGCCCTTAGCGAAGGTGGCGGAGGAAGGCAACTGCCTTGCGTCGAAGTGCTTGGCGCTGCCGCGCTTAAATAATCGTCGTCCCCGCGAAGGCGGGGATCCAGGGTGACAGAGCGACGTCCTTCGTGACTCTGGATCCCCGCCTTCGCGGGGATGACGATCTAAACTAGCTAAACTCAGTACCGATCCCCATTCCCGCCGCCATTCCCACGCGGACGCGGGGCCGGGCGGGGCGGCTCGTTGCCCGGTACGATCGGCGCCGGGCTGCGCGAGAGCCAGCCGCCATCGTCGTCGAGCCGCGGCTTGGGGAATTCCGCCGGCGGATGGATCGGCCCGCACGCCTCGTCGTCCCAGGACAGGCAGCGCAGCCGGTCGTTGTAGATCACGCCGCGGATGTTGCCGGTGCTTCCGTCCATCCGGGTATAGCTGCTGTCGAGATACCATTCGCGGTTCTTCTTGCGCTTGCCCGTCTGGACCGGCTCGGAGACGCGGCCCATGTCGATGCCGCGGAAGTGGCGCGAATAGCCGTCGAGCTCGATCGCCGCCCGGAAGCGGCTTTCGGGGGCGCCCGGGCCGTCGAGCTTCTGGGTCAGCCAGTTGATCCGGCGGTCTCGGCGTGCCTCTTCCTCGCCCAGCTTGGTGATCCAGCCGGTGTCGCGCACGAACATGCCGACGGTGGAGAAGCTCACTTCGGATTGCTTGGGGATGCCGCGCACCGAGACGATCTGGCCCTGGAAGCCCTTGCTGCCGCAGGTCGTCGCCTGCCACATCGTGCCGTCGGCCTCGTACAGCTCGCAGCCGACCTGGGTGCGCCGCCCGATCAGCGTGCCTTCGCGCAAGCCGTTCGGCCCTTCGAACCCGCCGACCGAGTAATAGAAGCCGGTGACATGCTCGCCGTCGAAGCTCAGCACCACCTTCACGCCGCCGCCGACGACCTGCTGGTAGCAGCGCTGGTCCTGATAGGGGCAGGGTCCCTGGTCGCGGCGGCGCTGATCGGCGGTGACCGAGGTCTTGCCGGTATAATTGCCGAAATAGGCCACCTGGCCTTCGAAATCGGGGGAGAGGTTGCCGTCTTCGCGGTCGCCGGCATGGGCGGCGAGGGGCGAAAGCACTGCGATAGCTAGGGCCGTAAGGGCTGCCCGAAACATCCTGCACTCCTCCCAGTCGATCGCGTTAACCATAACACTAACGCGGGCGAAACGAGGAGTCGGATTCTTCTCATAGATGTAAAACGGCAGGGCATGGCCCTGCCGTTTCGTGCTTTTTCTTGGGGTTAGCGGATCGCGCCGGTGATCACTGCCGCGATGATGCCCGAGGTGATGCCCACCAGCACCGCATCATTGCCCGACTGGACGTAGCGATAGCCGCGCGGCGGAGCCTTCAGGCCGCGATACTTGCGATAGTCGATCTGGCGATAGTTGCGGGCATAGCGGCTGTCGAAGCGCTCGCCCTTGCGCCAGTTGCGATAGGTCGGCTTGGCGACGACGACCTTCTTCTTCACCACCACCTTCTGCACCGGCGGCTTGCCGTGCTGCGGCTGCGGGGCGGCGGCGAGCACCGGGGTCGCAACCAGCGAGGCGGCGACGGCTGCGAGAATGAACTTCTTCATGACTACACTCCTCTTTTCTCTCTGGCGCCGGCTGTCCCTCCGGCGTTGAGGTCAATTTGGGGAGGACGTGTCGCAGCGGTTTGTCTCGGGCATTGCGAAATGGTCGCAATGTTTCGCAATCCTGTCTGGAGCGTTCATCTTCGGGTGAAGCGGCGCAGGGTTGCGTCGGGAGGGGCGGCGGCCTAACGCGCCGCTCCATCACAGCGCCGCTGAGCAGGAGAGACATATGCGCGCCTTCATCTTCCCCGGCCAGGGCAGCCAGGCCGTCGGCATGGGCAAAGCACTCGCGGAAGCCAGCGCCACCGCGCGCGAAGTCTTCCAGGAAGTCGATGAGGCGCTGGGCCAGAAGCTGTTCCAGCTGATGAGCGAGGGCCCCGAGGATCAGCTGACCCTCACTGCCAATGCCCAGCCGGCGATCATGGCCAATGCCATTGCGGTGCTGCGCGTGCTCGAGAAGGAGGGCGGCATCCGCCTCGCCGACAAGGCCGATTTCGTCGCCGGCCACTCGCTCGGTGAATATACTGCGCTCTGCGCCGCCGGCACCTTCGATCTCGCCACTACGGCCAGGCTGCTGCGCGTCCGCGGCGATGCGATGCAGGCCGCCGTGCCGGTCGGCGTCGGCGCGATGGCCGCCATCCTCGGTGCCGATCGCGAAAAGGCCCAGGCGATCGCCGACGCCGCGGCCGAAGGCCAGATCTGCACCGTCGCCAACGACAATGATCCCTCGCAGGTCGTGATCTCGGGCCATCGCGAGGCGGTCGAGCGCGCATTGCCGATCGCCAAGGAAATGGGCGCTAAGCGCGCGCTGCTGCTGCCGGTCTCAGCGCCGTTCCACTGCCCGCTGATGCAGCCCGCGGCCGACGCCATGGCCGAGGCGCTGGCCAGGGTATCGCTCCAGGCGCCGCTCGTGCCGGTCTATGCCAACGTCACCGCCGCCCCGGTTGCCGATCCGGACACGATCCGCGCGCTGCTGGTCGAGCAGGTCACCGGCATGGTCCGCTGGCGCGAATCGGTGCTGGCGATGTTCGCGGCGGGCGTGACCGACTATGTCGAGTTCGGCGGCAAGGTGCTGGGCGGCATGGTCAAGCGCATCACCCCCGACGCCGCGCCGGTGAGCGTGGTGACGATGGAAGACATCGAAGCGCTGGCCAAGAGCCTCTGATCTCTCCGGATAGAAGGAAGAAGAACATGTTCGACCTCACTGGCATGACCGCTCTCGTCACCGGCGCCTCGGGCGGGATCGGCTCGGCGATCGCCAAGGCGCTTGCCGCGCAGGGTGCCCGGCTCGCCGTGTCCGGCTCCAATGCCGAGAAGCTCGAGGCGTTCCGCGCCGAGCTGGGCGGCGACCATGTCGCGTTGCCGTGCAACCTGTCCGACAAGGCCGAGGTCGATGCCCTCGTCCCGCGCGCGGTCGAGGCGCTCGGCAAGCTCGACATCCTCGTCAACAATGCCGGCGTCACCCGCGACAATCTGGCGATGCGGATGAAGGACGAGGAGTGGGAGCAGGTCATCTCGATCAACCTCGAGGCCGCCTTCCGCCTGATCCGCGCCGCCGCCAAGCCGATGATGAAGGCCCGTTTCGGCCGCGTCATCTCGATCACGTCCGTCGTGGGTGCGACTGGAAACCCGGGCCAGGCCAATTACGCGGCCTCCAAGGCTGGCCTGGTCGGCATGTCCAAGGCGCTGGCGCAGGAGCTGGCCAGCCGCAACATCACGGTCAACTGCGTCGCCCCGGGCTTCATCCGCTCGGCGATGACCGACGTGCTGCCCGAGGCGCAGAAGACCGCGCTGCTCACCCGCATCCCGGCCGGCGACCTCGGCACCGGCGAGGATATCGGCGCCGCCGTCGTCTATCTCGCCAGCAAGGAAGCCGGCTATGTCACCGGCCAGACCTTGCATGTGAACGGCGGTATGGCGATGCTGTGATCCTGGCGGGGGCCTGGAGTAGGAAGTCTATGCGTTTTCTCGGAATCATGGCCCTGGCGGCCGCAGCCCTCGCGGCGCCGGCCCAGGCGGCCGATCTCGCGACGATCGATTGCGTGGTCGGCAAGCTCAAGCCGGCACTCACAACGCAGATCACAGGCGACATCACCCGCAATATGGGCGATGCCGCCGCCGTGCGCCCCACCTATGATCCGGCAGTGGGCAGCGGCATCTCGATCGCGGCGAACGAGTGCGCGACCGAAAATAAATGGTCCGAAGCGGCGGTAGAAGCCGCCCGGGTCTATACGCTCGCCAAGCTCGGCCAGCCGATCGCCGAGAAGTTCGTCATCGCGGCAGGTTTCGACACCGGTGCGCTCGAGGCACAGTTCGACAGTCTGCCCGAAGACACGCAGAACCGGCCGCTTACCAAGGAGGAGATGCAGGCGCTCGTCATTGCCTCGGTCACTGACGAGGCGAAGCAGACGCGCGCCAACGCCGCGCTTCTCAACAAATATTTCCTCTTCCTCAGCACCGTGCGCTACGCTGCCTGGCAGTTTTCGCAGGCCTGAGGGAAAGGCTAACGTGAAGCTGCGCTCGCGCAGCCTCTTGCAACGGCACCATGTGCGATCTAGGTGCGTTCCAACGAATTGAGCCCCTAGCAACAAAGGAAAACAGGGACCATGGCCACTCAGGAAGAGATCACCACCCGCGTGACCGCGCTCGTTGTCGATCACCTCGGCGTCGACAAGAACGATGTGACGCTGACGGCGAGCTTCATCGACGATCTGGGCGCCGACAGCCTCGACATCGTCGAGCTGGTGATGGCGTTCGAAGAAGAATTCGGCGTCGAGATCCCCGACGATGCGGCTGAGAAGATCAGCACCGTCGGCGACGCGGTCAACTACATCTCCGAGCACCAGGCGGGCTGATCGCCCTCCGGCGATCGCGCCCCTATGGGCCGAGCTTGAATCAGCGGCTCCCCGTCCCGGGCTCGAAAAGAGTTGGGCGGGGAGCCGTTTTGTTTATGGCATGAAATCGCTGTTTTTCAGTGGCTTCGTGCAAGAATTGAAGTTTGACGGAGAAGACGGATGCGCCGTGTAGTTGTCACCGGCCTTGGCCTTGTCACCCCGCTGGGTGCCGATGTCGAAACGGCTTGGAAGAACATCATCGCCGCCAAATCGGGCGCCGCGACGATCACGCGCTTCGACGCGACCGATTTCCAGAGCAACTATGCCTGCGAAGTAAAGGGTCCGGAGCATGAATATGGCTTCGATCCGGGCAAGCGCGTCGATCACAAGATCCAGCGCCAGGTCGATCCGTTCATCGTCTATGGCATCGACGCCGCCGGCCAGGCGATCGAGGATGCCGGCCTCACCGACATGTCGGAGGAGCTGCGCTTCCGCGCCGGCTGCTCGATCGGCTCGGGCATCGGCGGCCTGCCGGGCATCGAGAGCGAATCGCTCGTCCTCGCCGAAAAGGGCCCGAAGCGCGTCAGCCCGCACTTCGTCCATGGCCGCCTGATCAACCTGATCTCGGGCCAGGTCAGCATCAAATACGGCCTGATGGGCCCGAATCACGCCGTGGTCACTGCCTGCTCGACCGGCGCCCACTCGATCGGCGACGCTGCGCGCATGATCGCGATGGACGATGCCGACGTGATGCTCGCCGGCGGCGCCGAGAGCACGGTCTGCCCGATCGGCATCGCCGGCTTCGGCCAGGCCCGCGCGCTTTCCACCGGCTTCCGCGACGATCCCACCAAGGCCAGCCGCCCCTGGGACCAGGGCCGCGACGGCTTCGTCATGGGCGAAGGCGCCGGCGTGGTCGTGCTCGAGGAATATGAGCATGCCAAGGCGCGCGGCGCGAAGATCTATTGCGAAGTGGTCGGCTATGGCCTGTCGGGCGACGCCTATCACGTCACCGCGCCGCATCCGGAAGGCTCGGGCGCGTTCCGCTCGATGCAGATGGCGGTGAAGAAGTCGGGCCTGGCGCTGAGCGAGATCGACTATATCAACGCCCACGGCACCTCGACCCCGCTCGGCGACGAGCTCGAGCTCGGTGCGGTTCGCCGCCTGTTCGGCAGCGACATCGGCGGCTTGTCGATGAGCTCGACCAAGTCGGCGATCGGCCATCTGCTCGGTGGCGCCGGCGCGGTGGAGAGCATCTTCTGCATCCTGGCGCTGCGCGACCAGATCGTGCCGCCGACGCTCAACCTCGACAATCCGAGCGAGAATTGCGCGGGCGTCGATCTCGTCCCGCACAAGGCCAAGGAGCGCAAGGTGAAGGCCGTGCTGAACAACTCGTTCGGCTTCGGCGGCACCAATGCCAGCCTGGTGATGAAGGCTGTCTGACGACACGCCTGCACCGGCAGCAGGGCCAGCCCGGAAGCCGCGCAAGCGGCGGCTGGGCGGCTGCGCGCTGCTGGTGGCGATCCTGGTGCTGGTCGCGCTCGGCATGGGCGTGCTCCAGCTCTGGGGCGGGGCAGGGCCGGCGAAGCAGAATGTCTCGGTCCTGATCCCCGAAGGCTCCAGCCTGTCGCGCGCCGCGACCGAGCTGGAAAAAGCCGGCGCGATCGGCTCGGCGCGCCAGTTCCTCTTCCTCGCCAAGGTGCTGGGCAGCAAGGATCCGATCAAGGCGGGCGAATATCGCGTGCCGGCACATCTCAGCCAGTCCGACATCCTGCGGATGATGCAGGGCGGCCGCACGCTCCAGCGCTTCGTGACGATCCCCGAGGGCACGCCGTCGATCATCGTTTACGAGACGCTGATGAAGGCGCCGCAGCTCACCGGCGAGATCCAGGTGCCCGCCGAAGGCTCGGTGCTGCCGGACAGCTATGCCTATAATCGCGGCGACACCCGCCAGTCGGTGCTCGATCGCATGCAGAAGGCGATGGCCAATTACCTCGCCAAGGCTTGGGAGGCCCGCAAGCCCGGCATCGCAGTCAACAGCCCGACCGAGGCGCTGAACCTCGCCGCGATCGTCGAGAAGGAAACCGGCAAGCCCGAGGAGCGCCGCACGGTCGCCGCGGTCTATTCGAACCGCCTGCGCCAGAACATGATGCTCCAGGCCGATCCGACCTTCATCTACCCGATCACCCGGGGCAAGCCGCTCGGCCGTCGTCCCTTGCTCTCCGAAGTGCACGCTAAGAACGACTACAACACCTATGAGAAGATCGGCCTGCCGGCGGGCCCGATCACCAACCCCGGCCGCGCCAGCATCGATGCGGTGCTCGATCCAGCCAGCTCCTCGGCGCTGTATTTCGTCGCCGACGGCACCGGCGGCCATGTGTTCACCGACACGCTCGAGCAGCACAACGCCAACGTCCAGAAATGGTATGCCATCCGCCGCGCGCGTGGGGAGATGTGACGACTTAGCCGTCATCCCGGCGAAAGCCGGGATCTCAGGCGAGGGTGGGAAAGAGCTGCACGAGATCCCGGCTTTCGCCGGGATGACGCGAGATTTACGCAAACCCCTCGCCCGGGGCCAATCCCATCTTCCCGTGACGATGGATCGCGATCCCGTTGAGGAAGCTGTTGGCGATCATCCGGGCGCGCTCATGGACATGCTCGGCGGCATCCCCGCCGCCGATCTCGGCCAGCGTCGCGGCGAACAGGTCGAGCCATCGCGCGAACATTGCCTTGTCGAGCCCGGGGATGGCGAGGTGGAGCGGCATCGGTCGCCCGAGATACTCGCCGCTGCTGAACAGGATCGAGCGCCAGAAGCGCTTCATCTGGGCGAGGTGCGGGCCCCAGTCGGCAATCCGCTCGGCGAACACTGGCCCCAGCACCGGATCGGCCTGCACGCGCCCGTAGAAGCGATCGACCAGTTCGGAGACGAACGTATCGTCGATCCCCATCTCGGCCGCCGTCCGGCGCTTCTCGACACGCATCGCGGTGGCATGGGGGAGGGGGTGCCGGTCTTTTCCATGGTTGCGATGTGGGGACGCGGGCGTGCGGTGGGAATGGGACATTCGGTCCCAGAGAGATAGACCGTCATCCCGGCGAAAGCCGGGATCTCAGGCGGTTCTATTCCCGAATGTCATCAAACAGATCGCGCCATTCTGGGTTGAAGCGCTCGATCAGTTCGATCTTCCAGTCCCGCTTCCACTCCTTGAGCATTTTCTCGCGGCGGATCGCGTCCTCGATCGTGTCATGGGGCTCGGCAAGGACGAGAAGCTTGAGATTGTACCGGGCGCAGAATTTGGAGCCTTTGCCTTCGCGGTGCTGTTGTACGCGCTGCGCGAGATTGGCGGCAACCCCGACATAGGGAATGCCGCGGGGCTTGTTGGTCATGATGTAGGTCCAGCCGGCCACCCTTCTCCTCCATCGCCTGAGATCCCGGCTTTCGCCGGGATGACGATGATATCAGATGGTCAGCTGAACCGTCATCCAGGCGAAAGCCGGGATCTCAGGCGGTTATCCCTTCAGCCCCGCCGCTTCGCGCGCCAGTGCCTCGACCTGCTCGTAGCTCGCGCCCTTCGGCGTAACCCACGACCCGCCCACGCACAGAATCGGGTCGAAGGCGAGCCATTCCGGCGCGGTCGCGGCCGAGATGCCGCCGGTCGGGCAGAATTTGCACTGGTAGAAGGGCGCCGCGAGCGCCTTCAGTGCCTTCAGGCCGCCCGAGGTCTCGGCCGGGAAGAACTTGAAATGGGTGAGGCCCAGGTCGAGCCCCCGCATGATGTCGCCGGCATTGGCGATGCCGGGGAGGTAGGGCACGCCGCTGCGCACGATCGCATCGCCCAACCGGTCGGTCAGGCCCGGCGAGACGATGAACTCGGCGTCGGCCTTCATCACCTGCTCAAACTGGTCGGTGTTGACCACCGTGCCCGCGCCGACGATCGCGCCTTCGACCTTCTTCATCTCGGCGATCGCTTCCAGCGCCGCCTCGGTGCGCAGCGTCACTTCGAGCACGCGCAGGCCGCCCTTCACCAGCGCCTCCGCCAGCGGCCGGGCCGTGGCGGCGTCTTCGATCACGAGCACCGGGATCACCGGTGCGGTCTTCATGATGGCTTCGATATTCAAAGGGCATGCTCCTGCGCGAACGCCGCGGCGGCGCCGTACAGGCCCGGTTGCGGGTGCGTGATGAGCTTCACCGGTATGGAAGACATCAGGCCCTGGAACCGGCCCTTGGCGACGAACCGCTGGCCGAAGCCCGACTGCAACAGATGGTCCTTCAAGCGCAACCCCAGACCGCCGGCAATCACTACGCCCTTGGGGCCGTGGCACAGCGCCAGGTCTCCGGCGACGGCGCCCAGGCTCAGGCAGAAGCGGTCGAGCGCGGCCACTGCCAGCTCGTCCTTGCCTTCGAGCGCCAGGCTCCAGATCGCCTTGTCGTCGAGCCGGTGGACCGGCTTGCCCTCCAGCTCGGCCAGCGTTTCGTAGAGCGAGACGATCGCCGGGCCGGCGACCACGCGCTCCTTGGAGACACGCGTATAGGTCTTGCGCAGCCGCTTCACGAGCGCATCCTCGATCGGATCGAGCGGTGCGAAGTCGCTATGGCCGCCTTCGGTGGCGATCACGTCATAGCCGGCGCGGTGGCGGAAGACCTGCGCGACGCCCAGCCCGGTGCCCGGGCCGCACACGGTGATCGCGCCCTTGTCGGGCAGCGCCGCGTCGGGGCCGCACAGGTGCAGGAAATGCTCGGGGCCCATCTGCGCCACCGCATGGCCGATCGCCTCGAAATCATTGACCACGGTCCAGGTGTCGGCACCGAGCCGGTCGGGAATCAGCGCGGGACGGATGATCCAGGGATTGTTGGTCAGCTTGATGATGTCGCCGCCTACCGGCGATGCCACCGCCAGCGCCGCGGCCTTGGGCAGCGGGCGGCCGAGCGCCTCGCCATATGCCTGCCAGGCGAGCTGGAGGCTGCCATGCTCGGCTACCTTCTGGGTGATCGGCTCGCTGATCGAGACGACGCGGCCATTCGCCACTTCCGCGACGGCAAAACGGGCATGCGTCCCGCCGATATCGACCGCGACGACTTCCATGCCTTCTCCTTCACGCCTCTCCAACCGCTGCGCGTCACATATGGCAGCGTTGTCGGCGCCCTTCTCTAGCTTAGTTGCACGGAAGTAAAGCGGCATCGGCAAATCCGACGGAATGCCTTTTGCGCCGCGTCAAATCGCTCCGGCGATCGCGGGCGTAACCGGGCCTCCTCAACCAAGGAGACCCAAGATGCGTCGCGCTATTCCCCTCGCACTGGCACTTGCCGCCGGCATCGCCATGCCCGCTCATGCCCAGGAGGAGACCGGCATCTCGGCCGGGGACGTGCTCGTCCGCCTGCGCGGCATCATGGTCTCGCCCACCGAGAAGGCCGGGCCGATCACCCCGGGCGTGCCCACCGGCTCGGTGAAGGTCGATGACGGCTACATGCCCGAAGTCGACTTCACCTATATGGCGACCGATCATATCGGCGCCGAGCTGATCCTCTCGACCACCAAGCACAATATCCAGGGCGCCGGTGCCATCTCGGGCCTGGGCAAGGTCGCCGATACCTGGGCGCTGCCGCCCACGTTGACGCTGCAATATCATTTCGCGCCGAAGAGCCATGTACGGCCCTATGTCGGCGCCGGCGTCAACTACACGATCTTCTATTCGAGCGACGCGAGCAGCTCGCTCAACAACGCGCTCGGCGCCACCAAGGTGAAGCTCGACGACAGCTTCGGTTATGCGCTCCAGGCCGGCGTCGACGTCGACATCACCAGGAAGATCTTCGTCAATCTCGACGTGAAGTTCATCGACATCGACACCACTGCGCGGCTCACCACCGGCGGCGCGGTGAACAAGGTCAATGTCAGCCTCGATCCGTTCGTGTTCGGCGCCGGCGTGGGCTTCCGCTTCTAGGGGCGGGGCGGCCTCTGGCGCGCCTTCTTGCCCATTGGGCGCGGAAGAGGCCGAGGGCGGCCGGCGGCTTTATCCCAGCCGCCGGCCGTTTTGTTTCAGAGCCCGGCCTCGGCCAGCATCGCCGAGGCGCCCTTTTCGGCCTCGTCGCAGTGATGGCGCAGCATCGCGAACAGCTCGCGGCCGGTGCCGATCGCCGGCGGCGGCGCAGCGACATGCTCGCGCGCATCCCACTCGGCGGCATCGACCAGCGCGGTCAGCTCGCCCGTCTCGGCGCAGAGCCGCACGACGTCGCCGTCGCGCAGCTTGGCGATCGGCCCGCCGCCCAGCGCCTCGGGACTGAGATGGATCGCGCACGGCACCTTGCCGCTCGCGCCCGACATCCGCCCGTCGGTCACCAGCGCGACCTTGAAGCCGCGATTCTGCAGTACGCCCAGCGGCGGGGTCAGCTTGTGCAGCTCGGGCATGCCGTTCGCCTTGGGTCCCTGGAAGCGCACCACCACGACCACGTCGCGCTCCAGCTCGCCCGCCTTGAAGGCGTCCTGCACCTCGGCCTGGTCCTGGAACACGCGGCACGGGGCCTCGATCGTCCAGCGCTCGCGCTCGACCGCGCTCACCTTGATGCAGGCGCGGCCCAGATTGCCCTTGAGGATACGGAAGCCGCCCTCGCTCGAGAAGGGATCGGCGGCGGTGCGCACGATGCTGTCGTCGCCGCTCTGCGCGCCGTGGTCGACCCACACCAGTTCGTCGCCCGCCATCTCGGGCTTGCGGCCGTAATCGGCCATGCCGCCCTTGCCGACGGTCATCGTGTCGCCGTGCATCAGCCCGGCGCCGAGCAGCTCGCGGATCACGAAGCTCGGCCCGCCGGCATCCTCGAAGCCGTTCACGTCGGCCGAGCCATTGGGATAGACGCGCGCCAGCAGCGGCACGATGCGCGAGAGACGGTCGAAATCGTCCCAGTCGATCGTGATCCCCGCCGCCCGCGCGAACGCCGGCACGTGGATCAGGTGGTTGGTCGATCCGCCGGTCGCGAGCAGCACGATCGCCGCGTTCACGATCGCCTTCTCGTCCACCACATGCCCGATCGGGCGATAGTCGTTGCCGTTCCAGCCGATGTCCGCCAGCCGGTGCACCGCGGCGCGGGTCAGCTCCTGGCGCAGCTTGGTGCCCGGATTGGCGAAGGCCGCGCCTGGCATGTGCAGGCCCATCGCCTCCATCATCATCTGGTTGGAATTGGCGGTGCCGTAGAAGGTGCAGGTGCCCTTGGAATGATAGGCGGCGATCTCGGCGTCGAGCAGCTCGTCGCGGCTCACCTTGCCCTCCGCATAGAGCTCGCGGATCTTCGCCTTCTCCTTGTTGGCGAGGCCCGAGCGCATCGGCCCGCCCGGCACCATCACCATCGGCAGATGCCCGAAGCGCAGTGCGCCCATCAGCAGCCCCGGCACGATCTTGTCGCAGATGCCGAGCAGCGCCGCGCCTTCGAAGGTCCGGTGGGAGAGGGCGACCGCCGTGCTCAGCGCTATCGTGTCGCGGCTGAACAGCGACAGCTCCATGCCCTGATAGCCCTGGGTCACGCCGTCGCACATCGCCGGCACGCCGCCCGCCACCTGCGCGGTGGCGCCGGCCTCGTGCGCCCAGATCTTCATCTGCTCGGGATAGCGGTAATAGACCGCGTGCGCCGAGAGCATGTCGTTGTACGCGGTGACGATCCCGATGTTCATCTTTCGGCCCGATTTGAGCTCGTCGCGCTGCTCGTCGGTGCCGGCATAGGCATGGGCGAGGTTGGCGCAGCCCAGCTTGGGCCGGTCGTTGCCCGATGCCAGCTCGGCCTCGACCAGCGCGAGATAGGCGCGGCGCCGGGCGCTGGAGCGCTCGATCACGCGATCGGTGACGGCGGCGATTTCGGGGTGGAGGGTCATAGTCTCATTCCATTTGCGGTACCTGTTCCCCGGCGAAAGCCGGGCCCCAGGGTTTCTCTGCCGGATCGCTCGTGACCCTGGACCCCGGCTTTCGCCGGGGAACGGCTAACGGGCAATCACGCCGCCCAGTGGATATCCACCGGCAGCTCGACATCGGCGAGCACGCGCCCGACCGGGTAGTTCGACGAGGCGCCCTGATCGATCGCCGCTTCCAGCACTTCCTTCTTCGCCTCGCCGGTGATCGCGATCATCAGCGCGCGGGCCGAGACGATGGCGGCGCGGCTCAGCGTCACGCGGGCCACCGGCGCCTCGGGCGGCAGCGGATCGGGCATCACGCCCAGCGCGCGGCGCTCCTTGGGGCCGTTCAGCGCCTCGTCGAAATCGGGGCCCGGGAAGATCGAGGCGCAATGCCCGTCGCCGCCCACGCCGAGCAGGCACAGGTCGAGCGGCCAGTGCACGTCCTGGAGCAGCGCGTCGGCCGAGCGGCCCGCCGCCTTGTAGTCCGGCGCCTTGTCGCTGACGAGCGGGATCACCCGCGCGCCCTTGGGGATGAAGATCTTGCCGATCGCGGTGACGTTCGACAGCGGGTCGCCCAGCGGGACGATGCGATCGTCGCCCGGAATGATCGTCACGCGCTTCCAGTCGATCTTGGCCTTGGCCAGCTTCTCGTAGATCGGCAGCGGGGTCTTGCCCCCCGCCAGCGCGATCACTGCGGCGCCGCGCGCATCGATCGCGCTCTCGATGATGAAGCCGATATCGCCCGCGACGGCCTCGGCCATCTCATCGGCGTCCTCATAGTCCCACCATTCGATTTCGGTCGTCATGTTCGTTCCTTGCGTTGCAGGTGGGTATTCCTGGCTCAAAAATCATCGTCATGCTGAACTTGTTTCAGCATCCAAGGCTCCACTCGGGAAGCCGTCGCCGGTGGCGCGTTGGACCCTGAAACAAGTTCAGGGTGACGGGCTTCCCTAAAATCCTACTCGTTCCACGTCACCCCGTCGCGCTCGGTGAGCGCAACCGAGGCGGACGGGCCCCAGCTGCCCGAGGCATAGGGCTTGGGCTTCACGCTTGCCGTCTTCCAGCCCTCGCGGATCGCGTCGATCCATTCCCACTGCGCTTCCACTTCATCGCGGCGGACGAACAGCGTGGGGTCGCCTTCGATCAGGTCGAGGAACAGCCGTTCATAGGCGATGCGGCGACGCGAGCCTGCGAACTCATGCTCGAGGCTGAGGTTCAGCGGCACTTCCTTCAGATGGATGCCGTCGCGGTCAAGGCCAGGCTCCTTGGCCATCACCAGCAGCTGGATATATTCCTCGGGCTGCAGGCGGATCACCAGCACGTTCGGTTTCAGCGCGCCGCCGCGATCCTCGAAGATCGAGTGCGGCACCGGCTTGAAGGTGATCACGATCTCGCTGCGACGTTCCGCGAGGCGTTTTCCGGTGCGCAGGTAGAAGGGCACGCCGTGCCAGCGCCAATTGTCGACATGCGCCTTGATCGCGACGAAGGTCTCGGTGTCCGAGCTCTTTTCCAGGTCGGTGTCGTAGGAGCGGACGATCTCGCCCTTCACCGCGCCGCCGCCATATTGGCCGGTCACGGTCAGGCTCGGCACGTCGGCGCCCTTGATCGGGCGCAGCGAGCGCAGGACCTTCACCTTCTCGTCGCGTACCGAAGTGCCGTCGAAGCGGGCAGGGGGCTCCATCGCGATCAGCGCGAGCAGCTGGAGCATGTGGTTCTGCACCATGTCGCGCAGCGCGCCGACATCGTCATAATAGCCCGCACGGCCTTCGAGACCCACCGTCTCGGAGATGGTGATCTGGACGTTCTCGATGCCCTGCGCATTCCACACCGGCTCGAACAGCGAATTGCCGAAGCGCAGCGCGAGGATGTTCTGCACCGTCTCCTTGCCGAGATAATGGTCGATCCGGAAGGTGCGATCCTCGGGAAAGGCCTCGGCTACGATGTCGTTGACTTCGCGGCTTGATTGCAGGTCGAAGCCGAGCGGCTTCTCCAGCCCGATGCGCACGTTCGCGCCGGTCAGCCCCGCCGATTCGAGTCCCTTGATCGTCGGGCCGAACAGCGAGGGCGCGGTCGACAGGAAGATCGCCAGCCCGCCCGAGATGTCGCCCAGCTTCTCGGCGAGCGCGGCGAAGCCGTCGGTCTTCGATGCGTCGAGCGCCTGGTAGAACAGCCGCTCGAGGAAGCTTCCGACAGCGCTGTCATCTTTCCTGTCGGCAGGCAGGAATTTTTCGAGCGACTCCCGGGCGAATTCGCGGAAGCCCGCATCGTCATGATCGGAACGTGCGGTGCCGGTGATGGTCAGGCCCTGGGGCAGCAAACCGTCGGCGTGGAGGCCATAGAGCGAGGGGAGCAGCATCCGCTGGGAAAGGTCGCCGGTGGCGCCGAACAACAGCAATTTGCCCGCGGGCTGGCTCATGGATCGCCTCTCTTTTTCGTTTCGGCCCCCGGAGACACCAACGCGCGGGAAAGATCAAGGCCACCCTTCCGTCATCCCGGCGAAAGCCGGGATCTCGCGCGACTCTATCCCCGCGCCTTCGCACGAGATCCCGGCTTTCGCCGGGATGACGATCAGGGGCGCTCGCGGTCTGGGTAAACTAGAGCACCAGCCCCTCGGTCGGATCGAACCCCGCCATCACGTTGAGGTTCTGCACCGCGGCACCCGCCGCGCCCTTGCCGAGATTGTCGAGCGTCGCCACCAGCCGCGCCTGGCCGGTCTCGGCGTTGCCGAACACCCGGAGCGACAGCCGGTCGGTGCCCGCGTCTTCCTCGATCGTCACTGCCGTCACGTCGTTCGGCAGCACCCGCACGATCGGCGAATCCTTGTACGCATCGCGCAGCGCGTTCTCGATCGCTTCCAGCGACGGCCGCCGGGTGAAGGCATGCAGGGGCAGGGGCACCTCGACCAGCATGCCGCGATAGGTCCGCGCCACTGCCGGCTGGAAGATCGGCGGATGCACGATGCGGGCGTGCTTGGTCATCTCGGGCACATGCTTATGGCCAAGGCTCAGGCCGTAGTTGCGGAACGCCGTCTCGGTATAGCCGGCGGCCTTCTTGTCCTCGAACTCGGCGATCATGCTCTTGCCGCCGCCCGAATAGCCCGAGACCGCGTTGACGGTCAGCGGATGGTCGAGCGGTACCAGCCCGGCGCGAATCAGCGGGCGGACGAGCGCCAGGAAGCCCGTGGGGTAGCAGCCGGGATTGGAGACGCGCGCTGCTTCCGCGATCTGCGCGGCCTGGCCCGGCTCCAGCTCGGGAAAGCCATAGGTCCACCCATCCGCCACGCGGTGCGCGCTCGAGGCATCGATCACGCGCACCTTGGGCGCCTTGATCATCTCCACCGCTTCGCGCGCGGCATCGTCGGGCAGGCAGAGGATCACGAAGTCCGCCGAATTGAGCGCGTCCTCGCGCTTGGCGGCGTTCTTGCGGTCCTTGTCGCTCAGGATGATCTGCTCGATCGCCGGGCGGCCTTCCAGCCGCTCGCGAATCTCGAGCCCGGTGGTGCCCACGGCACCGTCGATGAAAACCCGAATCGTCATGCTGCCGGCCGCTCCAGCACGGATGCAGGCAGATAGCCGACCAGCTGATGCGCCGGGGCGACACCCCAGGCATGATCGCCTGCCAGCTCGAGCACTTCGAAGATCTCGCCCTGCTTGAGCTCGATCAGCACGTCCGAATCGGGCTGCGGGCTCGCATGGAGCGGCACCTGGGTCTTGATCGCACGTGGCATAGGCGCAGCATAATGGGGTGCGAACACCCGATCCGCCAGACGCACGTCTGCCAGGTCACGACGAACGGCATCGACCCTGGGATCGATGGCTACCGAACGACCCTTCAGCGAGAAGCGCTTACGCGCTGGCCCTGCGGGCGACTGGTTCGGCGATGTGCCCCCCAGCGAGGAAATGCCCGAATTCTGCAAGAAACTCTGCCCCTTCCGCGGTCTTGGCGACGAAGATGTTCCGTTTGTCGGTATCGTCGCGTTGGCGGCGCAGATAGCCGAGCGTGCCCAGACGATTCAAGGCACGCGTTACAACGGGCTTCGATACATTCAAAGCCCGGGCCAATCCGCGCACGGTGTGGGGGCCGGGATCCAGATAGACGAGCATCAGCAGTGCCATTTGCCTATTGGTCAGGTCCGGTTCGCCCGATCGCACATAGTCGATCAGCGTGTTCTTCCACGAAGAAAGCGAGCTGTCGGTCATTGCGTTCACGGCATCTACTCTGTTGTTACGCCCGCGATACGCCGGGCTGTTCGTCTTAACGCGCATCAAGCGATCGGGTTTCGCTCCGGATGCGAAATGTTACATCTTTGTTGGGCATGCCTTTCAGTTAGGGGCGAGCCGGTGGTTGATCGCGGCGGGCTGCTCCCCTATGTGCCGCCTTTCTCAAAGAGGTCCGGCGCACTTTCATGTTCACCTTCCTGCTCGTCATCCAGGCAATCATCGCGGCACTGCTCGTGACCGTGATCCTCATGCAGAAGTCGGAAGGCGGTGGTCTCACGTCGAGCGGCAGCCCGTCGGGCCTGATGTCGGCACGCAGCGCGGCGGACTTCCTGACGCGCACCACGGCGATCCTCGCCGGGCTGTTCATCGCCATGTCGATCCTGCTCGCCTTCATCGCGGCGAACCGCCACGGCGCGACGATCGATGCCTCGCTGCAGCGCGCCGCCCCAGCGACCGCGCCGCAGGCGCTGCCGACCTCGGCGCCTCCGGGCGGAGCCTTCGCGCCGACCCAGGGCAACAGCACGGCACCGGCCGCGCAGGGCAACAGCGCGGTCCCGCTGGCTCAGTAAATCTGCCGGCTTGAAATTCGCTGGCCCCGGCCTTGCCGGGGCTATCCACAAAAAATTGTGCGCGGTTGCGTGATTCGCACGCTTGCCGCCGCGCGCCCATTGACGTTAGGCGTTTTCTCCCATGGCGCGGTATATATTCATCACCGGCGGCGTGGTCTCCTCGCTCGGCAAGGGTCTCATGGCAGCGAGCCTCGCGGCTCTGCTCCAGGCTCGTGGCTATCGAGTCCGCATCCGCAAGTTCGATCCCTATCTCAACGTCGATCCCGGCACGATGTCGCCGCACCAGCATGGTGAGGTCTATGTCACCGACGACGGCGCGGAGACCGATCTCGATCTCGGCCATTACGAGCGCTTCACCGGCGTCGCCTCGCGCCAGTCGGACAACATCACTTCGGGCCGGATCTACAAGACGATCATCGAGCGCGAGCGCCGCGGCGACTATCTCGGCGCCACCGTCCAGGTGATCCCGCACGTCACCGACGCGATCAAGGCATTCGCCCAGGCGGATACCGAGGATCTCGATTTCGTGCTGTGCGAGATCGGCGGCACTGTCGGCGACATCGAGTCGCTGCCCTTCGTCGAGGCGATTCGCCAGCTCCGCAACGATCTCGGCCGCAACCAGTCGGTCAGCGTCCACCTCACGCTGGTGCCGTACATCGCCGCAGCCGGTGAGCTGAAGACCAAGCCGACCCAGCACAGCGTCCGCGAGCTCGCCTCGCTCGGCGTCCATGCCGATGTCATCGTCTGCCGCAGCGAAAAGCCGCTGCCCGAGAGCGACCGCGCCAAGATCGCGCTGTTCTGCAACGTGCCCGCCTCCTCGGTCATTCCCGCGCTCGACGCGAAGACGATCTACGGCGTGCCGCTCCAGTATCACGAGCAGGGCCTCGACATCGAAGTGCTCCGCGCCTTCGGCATCGACGCGCAGGGCTCGCCCGATCTCACCCGCTGGGAAGAGATCGTCGATCGCGTCCTCAATCCCGAGGGCGAAGTCACGATCGGCGTGGTCGGCAAATATATGGGCGTGCCCGACGCCTATAAGTCGCTCACCGAGGCGCTCACGCACGGCGGCATCGCCAACCGGGTGAAGGTCAACATCCGCTGGCTCGACGCCGAATTGTTCGAGCACGACAATGAGGAAGAGATCACCGCGCAGCTCGAGCCGCTGCACGGCATCCTCGTCCCCGGCGGCTTTGGCGAGCGCGGCAGCGAGGGCAAGATCGCCGGCGTCAAGTTCGCCCGCGAGCGCAACGTGCCCTTCTTCGGCATCTGCCTCGGCATGCAGATGGCCTGTATCGAGGGCGCGCGGGCAGGGGGCGTCACCGACGCCTCCACTACCGAATTCGGCCCGACGCAGGAGCCGGTGGTCGGCATGATCACTGAGTGGATGACCGCGGACGGCCTCCAGAAGCGCGAGGCCGGCGGCGATCTGGGCGGCACGATGCGTCTCGGCGCCTATACCGCGAAGCTCGGCGGCAATTCGGTCGTCTCCTCGATCTACGGCACCGACGAGATCAGCGAGCGCCACCGCCACCGCTACGAGGTCAACACCGCCTACAAGCCGGTGCTCGAGCAGGGCGGCCTCGTCTTCTCGGGCATGTCGCCCGACGGCGCGCTGCCCGAGATCGTCGAGCGGCCCGACCATCCCTGGTTCGTCGGCGTGCAGTTCCACCCGGAGCTCAAGTCCAAGCCCTTCGAGCCGCACCCGCTCTTCGCCGGCTTCATCGAAGCCGCGGTGCGGCAGAGCCGGCTGGTCTGATAGCCGTCTTCCCGGCGAAAGCCGGAATCTCAGGCGAAGGCGCGATACGGCACGAGATCCCGGCCTTCGCCGGGATGACGATCTGGAAGAAGGCCGGGGCGCTAACCCCGGCCTTTTCTTTTGCGATCGCCCCACGCTAAGGCCCCGCACAAGGGGGCGCCGCATGTCGGATTTCGAATTCATCTTCTCGCTGTTCGGCCTGCTGCTCGGCCTGTCGATCGCCGAGGTGCTGGCCGGGCTTGCCCGCGCGATCGAGGCGCGGCTGCGCCCGGGCGCCGCGATCCGCATCGGCTGGCTCACGCCGCTGCTCGGCGCCTTCGTGATGCTCGACCTGCTGTCCTTCTGGCAGGCTGCCTGGGTGGTGCGCGACCTGATCGGCGTCTCGGGCAAGGCACTGATGGCGATCACCGTGTTCGCCAGCGCCTATTATCTCGCCGCGCATCTCGTCTTCCCGCGCGAGGCCGAGGCTCAGCCCGACTTCGATGCGCATTTCTTCCGCGTCCGCCGCGTCGTGATCGGGGTGATGTTCGGCCTGCTGTTCTGCCAGCTCGGCTATTACGCCAGCCTGCCCGGGCTCGCCCCGCATCTGCTGCGTCCGCTCGCGCTGGGGATGACGGTGATCCTGGTGCTGCTGATGGCCGCCGCGATGCTCGTCCGCGGCGAGCGCTGGGCGCGGCTGGTAATGCTCGCGCTCGTCGCGCGCTACGTCGTGGTGTACCTGCTCTAGCCCTTCGCCTCGATCGCCGCCCGGATTGTCGCCGCCACCTCGGGGGTGGCAGGGTTGTAGATCATCAGGTTGAGTTCGGGCCGCCCTTCCACTGCGAAGGTCGAGAATTCCAGCGCGATCAGCCCCAGTTCCGGATGGCGCAGCTTCTTCACCCCGTCGCCGGGATAGCCGGCGACGTCGTTGCTCCGCCACAGCGCCTCGAACTCGGCGCTGCTCCGTGACAATTCCTCCACCAGCTCGGTGATCTCGGCCGTGGCGCCTGCCCGCGTCACATCGGCGCGGAACGAGGCGACGACATAGCGCGCCACGCTGCGCCAGTCCTCCTGCGCCGCCTGCATCGCCGAATCGGAGAAGAGCCGCCGCAGCACGTTGCGCTCGCGCACCGGCACCTGGGCATAGTCGGTCAGCACGATCGCCGCGGCGCGGTTCCATGCCACCACGTCCCAGGTCGCGGTGCGGATCATCGCCGGGGCATAAGGAATCGCGTCGAGCACGCCCTGCAGCCGCGGCGAGATGCCTTCCATCCCGCGATATCTCGCCTCTGGCGGATGGCCGAAGGCGAGCATGTACATATGCGCGCGCTCGGGCTCGGTGAGCATCAGTCCCGCCGAGATCCGGTCGAGCACATCGGCCGAGGGCGCGCCGCCGCGGCCCTGTTCGAGCCAGGTGTACCAGGTCGGGCTGATGTTCGATCGCTGCGCCACTTCCTCGCGCCGCAGCCCCGGCGTGCGCCGCCGCCCGGGGCCGAAGCCGAAGCTTGCGGGATCGAGCCGGGTGCGCCGGTCACGGAGGAATTGCCCCAGGGGCGTGGCGCTGTCTTCGGGCATAGCCTGTTGGTCTTTATACTAGGATAACGTCACTACTTTAACAGGAAGATGGCCAGCGCCACAATGGCCTCCGAACAGACAAACGGAGTATCCCATGCGTGTCTTCCTCACCGGCGCCACCGGCTTCATCGGCTCGCGAATCGTCCCCGAGCTGCTCGCGGCAGGTCATCAGGTGCTCGGCCTCACCCGCTCCGATGCCGGCGCCGCCGCGCTCGCCGCGCAAGGCGCCCAGGTCCATCGCGGCACGCTCGAGGACCCTGCCGGCCTCGCCGCCGGCGCGGAACAGGCGGACGCGGTGATCCACACCGCCTTCGATCACGACTTCGCCAATTTCGTCGCCAATTGCGAGAAGGACGGTCGCGTCATCGCTGCGATCGGCGAAGTGCTCAAGGGCAGCGACCGACCGTTCCTGATCACTTCGGGCACCGGCATGGGTTCCCCCGGTCCAGGCCAGCTCGCCGATGAGGACGTATTCAACCTCGATCACCCCAATCCGCGCGCGATCTCCGAAACCACCGGCGCGGCGCTGCTCGATGCCGGTATCGACGTCCGCATCGTCCGCCTGCCGCAGGTGCATGACACGCATCGCCAGGGCCTGATCAGCCCGATGGTCCAGATCGCCCGGGCGAAGGGTTTCGTCGCCTATATCGGCGACGGCGCCAATCGCTGGCCGGCCGGCCCGGTCGATGCCGTCGCGAAGCTCTACCAGCTTGCACTCGACAAGGGCGCGGCAGGTGGCCGTTATCACGCGGTGGCGGAGGAGGGCATCACCGCCCGTGCCATTGCCGAGGTGCTGGGGGAGGGGCTCGGCATGCCCGTCCGCTCGATCGCCGCCGAGGAGTCGACGGCCTATTTCGGCTGGCTCGGCATGCTCGCCGGGCTCGATATGCCCGCCTCCAGCGCCAAGACCCGCGCCCGCCTCGGCTGGGACCCGCGCGGCCCGAGCCTGATCGAGGACCTCAAGGCGATGGACTATTCGGCGATCTGAGCGGTTCGTTTGCGGGAGTGAACGACCCCGTTCCCCGGCGAAAGCCGGGGCCCAGTATCGGTGAGGTAGTGAGGCAGCGGAACCTCTCGAAGGACGTTGCAACTGGGCCCCGGCTTTCGCCGGGGAACGGTAGGCGGCGGGGCGCCATCTCTATGCTTCCGAGCGCCCACCCCCCTCCCGATCCCGCTCATAGCTATGCTCCAGCGGAAACGCCGGCAGCCATTCCTCGCGCCGCACCGTCCACAGCTCATAGCCGGGCACGAAAGCGTCAGGAGCGTCCAGGGCGCCCAGCATCACTTCGATCTCGTCGCCATGATGCGCGAACACCGAAGAGCCGCAGGTCGGGCAGAAATGCCGCCCCTGATAGGCATGCGTCTCGCCATGGACCGTCACCGCGCCCTCGGGAAAGATCGCCCCGGCATAGAAGAGCGCGCCGTGATGCTTCCGGCAGTCCAGGCAATGGCACAGCCCCACGCGCCAGGGCGCACCGCGTGCCTCGATCCGCACCGCGCCGCACAGGCACCCGCCGCCATGTCGCTCCACGCCGCATCCTTCCACACGCCTCGGACGCGGAAGTTTAGGCACGTGGCGGAAACCCGAAAAGCCTTTCAAACCGGCCCCCGCATCGACTAGCGAACCCGCATGCGTATCCTGGTCGCGCTGCTCGCGCTCTTCCTCACTCCGTTGCTGATTGGCGCCGCCGCTCCGCAGGGTCCGGGCACGATACGCGTCCGCCTGGTCACCTCGGCGGGCAATATCGTCGTCGCGCTCGATGCCCGGCGCGCACCCAAGACCGTCGCCAACTTCCTCGCCTATGTCGATGACGGCCGGCTCGAGAACACGCAATTCTATCGCTCGGCGCGCCGCAAGGGCGATCCCACGCACGGCTTCGTCCAAGGCGGGATCGGCACCGATGCCCGGCGCATGCTGCCCTCGGTGCCGCTCGAATCGACCGCGCAGACCGGATTGAAGCATCTCGACGGCACGATCTCGATGGCGCACGGCCCGAACTTCGACGGCGCCAATTGCAACTTCTCGATCATGGTCGGCCCCAATCCGGGGCTCGACGCGCGCGGCCCGTTCCGCGGCTTCGCGGCCTTCGGCAAGGTGATCCAGGGCATGGACGTGGTGAAGCGGATCCTCGCGATGCCCACCGGCGGCGGCCGCGATGCGATGAAGGACCAGATGATCCTCAAGCCGGTGAAGATATTGCGCGCCGAGCGGCTGGACGGGGTTGCTCGGCCCACCGGCCGGGTCAAGCCCTGGCTGATCGGCGCATGATCGCCGGGTGCCGCACCCGAGCAATGTTTTGATTCAAAGCCGACATGGACCGGAAGAATATTTCCCGCCGTTTTGGTCCTAACCGCCCGCACTCTCCTATGACGGTAGTGGGATAGATCGAAACGGCCCTCCGCTCGCAGGCTCTACGTCTCGCCCGAATCTATTTCGGATGCCGGCCCCCCGGGGTCGGCTGGGAGGGAATTGATGTTTATTCAGAACATGCCGATTCCGCGCAAGCTCGCGGCGGCCTTCATCACGCTTGTCTGTATCTTCGCCGGCATCGGCTGGCTGCTCTTCTCGAGCCTGCACACCGTGGGCACCGCGTCGGAGGACAAGGAACGCGCTTTCGACGTCACGGCCAGCGCGCACGAGATCATGACGCAGATTCTCGAGGAGCAGAGCGCGATCCGCGCCTATGTCATCCTGCGCAACGCCGATTTCCTCAGCACCTATGGCGATGCCCGCAAGAAGATCGACGCGTCCGCCGAGACCTTCCGCACTCATACCAAGCTGCCCGAGCAGCGCGCTCGGCTGGAGAAGCTCATGGCGGCCATTGCCGAGCTTAACGGCAAGCTCGATCGCATGATCGAACTCGCCCGCAACCCGGCTACCCAGGCCGAGGCCGAGCGGCTCGCCGGCGTCAAGCAGCTCGGCACGATCCGTCAGGTCATGGGCGAGATCCTCGAGGTCCAGGAACAGCGCGTCGAATCGACTCGCAAGGTCGAGGCTGCGGCGCGCGCCGGCGCCGTCACGGCGCTTACGGTCGGCGGCATCTTCGGCATCGCCGTCGCCATCCTGCTCGGCTGGCTGCTCACCTCGATGATCGCACGCCCGATCAAGCGGATGACCGCGCTGATGGGCCGCCTCGCCGGTGGCGAGAACGGCATCGACGTGCCGGGTACCGATCGCAAGGACGAGGTCGGCGGGATGGCCCAGGCCGTGCTGGTCTTCCGCGATGCCGCAGTCGCCAAGGAAAAGGCCGATGCCGCCAAGCTGGTCGCCGATGCCGAGCAGAAGCACGTCGTCACCGAGCTCACCAACGGCCTGGAAAGTCTGGCCAAGGGTGATCTGACGGCCGAGATCAAGAGCGAGTTCGCCTCGGACTACGTCGCGCTCAAGGCCAATTTCAACTCGGCGCTCGATGCACTGCGCACGCTGATCGGCTCGGTCGTCGAAGGCGCCGCCAGCATCCGCACCGGCTCGGGCGAGATCGCCCAGGCCTCGGAGGATCTCGCGCGTCGTACCGAAAGCAACGCCGCCTCGCTCGAGGAGACCTCGGCTGCGATCAGCCAGATGGACGGCCGCCTCAAGGCGACGGCCAAGGCTGCCGGCACCACGCTCACGCGCGCCGACCAGGCGATCGCCACCGTCGGCGATGGCCGCTCGATCGCCGACGATGCCGTCCAGGCGATGACCCGCGTCTCGGAGAGCGCCAAGGGTATCGACAGCGTGATCGAAGGCCTCGACAAGATCGCCTTCCAGACCCGCGTGCTTGCGATGAACGCAGCAGTCGAAGCCGGCCGCGCCGGCGAGGCCGGCCGTGGCTTCGCAGTCGTCGCCGATCTCGTCTCGGCGCTCGCCATGCGTGCCGAAGAGGAAGCCGGCCGCGCTCGCGACCAGCTCACCGCTACTCAGACCGACATCGTCGCCGCGGTGGAGATGGTGCAGAAGGTCGATGGCGCGCTGCTCGCCATCTCGGGCGATGTCGATCAGGTCCACGATCTGCTTGCCAACATCGCTGCCGACAACGAGGCACAGTCCTCGGCGGTGACCCAGATCGCCGTCGCGATCGGCACGATGGATCAGGCGACCCAGCAGAACGCTGCGATGGTCGAGGAAACCTCGGCTGCCTCGCGTAACCTCAGCTCGGAAGTCCAGCTGCTCTCGGAGCAGGCCTCGGCGTTCAACATCGGTGCCGGCCAGGCGCCGGCCCGCCGTCCTGCCGCTTCCGGACGCTCCATCCGCGAAAAGGTGGCGCCGGCCTATATGTCGCCCGTCGCGCCCTTGCCGACCGCCGCGGTGGCTGCGCTCACCCGTCCGGACGAATGGGCGTCCTTCTGAGTAAAAATACATAAATTACGCATTTTATGCCCGGTTTCTCTAGGATTCACCTATAGTGAGAGTGCGAGCATTGGAGAGGGGAGGGCGAAAGCTCTCCCCTCTTTTTTTGGTCCGGGTATGCTTTCCTACATGCATATGTTCCACTAATGTTCCTGAGCCCCCGCAAGGGCCGCTCTTTGAACCAGTGAAGCAGCAGTGCGAACATCCACGTCCGGGCTATCTGGTCGTGCAACCCGCCATCCTCTCCGTGCAGCGGACGGAAACGTTCGCAAGCCACGGCACGAAAAGGCGCCCCGGCCGCAACGCTAGCGAACATCGGCGTGCGAAAGTGTATGGAAAAACAAAGGGCGCCCGAACCGATGGTCCAGGCGCCCCCCGCTGCGACGTCCAAAGGGAGGAAGACGTCGCGAGCCGTGGTCGGTCTTGCTTAGGCCGCGTCGGCCTCGCGATGCACGATCGGGGTCGGCTGGGTGCCGGCGTTCACCGCGATCTTCTTGGGCTTCATCGCCTCGGGCACCTCGCGCACCAGATCGATCACGAGCAGGCCGTCGGCAAGATCGGCGCTCTCGACGCGGACGAAGTCGGCCAGCTCGAAGCGGCGCTCGAAGCTGCGGGTGGCGATGCCCAGGTGCAGATAGGCGCCCTGGTTGTTCTCGTTCTCCTCGCGCTTCCGGCCGGCCACCAGCAGCAGGTTCTGCTGCGCGGTGATGTCGATCTCGTCGGCCTTGAAGCCGGCGACGGCGAGGGTGATCCGGTAGCGGTCTTCGGCGACGCGCTCGAGGTTGAACGGGGGATAATTCTCGGATGCCTGCTGGCGGGCGCTTGCCTCGAGCAGGTCGAACAGCCGGTCGAATCCGATGGTCGAGCGGCGGAAGGGAGTGAAGTCGAACTGGCGCATATCAAGACCTCTAGTCTGAGCGAATTGATCCTTCCCCGGCGCCCGGAAGGGCCCCGAAACGCCTGGGCCGCGGCCCCTTCTGGGCACCGCGCTTAACTTAGGTTGTGTTGAAGATCGGGGCTTTCAAGTGCGCCGAAACGAGGGTCCTGCGCGGCGATCAACCGCGGCTAGGGATCGCTAAACATCTCCTTGCTCGCTAATATCCACCAAATTAGTGGAAATTAAATGCGACACGGCCCAAAGGGGATGATGATGAGCCTTGCTTCGCTTTCGCTGCTGCTTCTGACGAGTACCGCGCCTGCACCTGCCGCTGCGCTGTCCGACGATCCGAAACCCGCCGCCGCGGCCGCTGCCGAAGGGCAGGACCAGGCCCGGCCAGCGCAGGACGGCGGCGAGATCGTCGTCACCGCGCGCCGCCGCGAGGAGAAGGCGCAGGACGTGCCGATCGCGATCTCGGTGATCGGTGGCGCGACGATCGAGAACACCGGCGCGACCAACCTCAACCGCCTGCAGACCTCGCTGCCCGCGGTGCAGTTCTACTCGAGCAACCCGCGCAATTCCGCCATCAACATCCGCGGTCTGGGCGCGCCGTTCGGCCTCACCAACGACGGCATCGAGCAGGGCGTCGGCTTCTATCTCGACCAGGTCTATATCGGCCGCATCGGCGCCTCGACCTTCGATTTCGTCGATGTCGAGCGGGTCGAGGTGCTGCGCGGCCCCCAGGGCACGCTCTACGGCAAGAACACCACGGCCGGTGCGATCAACATCACCACCCGCGCACCCAGCTTCACGCCCGAGGCCAAGGTCGAGCTGAGCCTTGGCAACTATGACCTGATCTCGGCCAAGGCCTCGGTCTCGGGTCCGCTGGTCGATGACAAGCTGGCCATCCGCATCTCGAGCGCCGTCACCAGCCGCCGCGGCACGATCTACAATGTCGCCACCGACGAATATGTCCACAAGCAGAGCACCAGCAGCTTCCGCGGCCAGCTCCTGTGGAAGGTCAATGACGATCTCGACCTGACCTTCGCCGGCGACTGGAACCTCCAGAACCCGGTGTGCTGCGTCCAATATTATGTCCGCACCGGCGCCACCCAGCGCGCGCTGACCCGCCAGTACGCCGCGCTCGCCGCCGCGCTCACTTATGCGCCGCCCAGCACCGATCCGTTCGACCGCAAGATCGATCTCGATGCCGATCTCAATTCGCGCCAGGAAATCGGCGGTGCCTCACTGGTCGCCAATTGGAACCTGGGCCCGGCGACGCTGACCTCGGTCACCGCCTGGCGCTATTGGGACTGGCAGCCGAAGAACGACCGCGACTTCGTCGGTCTGCCGATCACCACCGTCTCGCAGAACCCGTCGCAGCAGAAGCAGTTCAGCCAGGAACTCCGCCTCAGCTCGAACGGCGACGGCCGGCTCGACTACACGCTCGGCGCCTTCTTCTTCCACCAGACGATCGATACCCAGGGCTCGCAGGTCCAGGGTGCCGCGGCGAGCCGCTGGCTGCTCTCGGGAGCCGATGCGCTCAACCCGAATGTGCTTAACGGGCTGACCTCGACCAACACGATCAATTTCGACAACACCAGCTTCGCGCTGTTCGGCAAGCTCAACTGGGAGCCGCTGGACGGCTTCCACATCCAGCCGGGCCTGCGGCTGAACTATGACAAGAAGTCGGGCTATTACGACTCCGTCGTCAGCATCCACAACGCGCAGTATAATTTCGACGCCACGGCGGATAACGTCGCGGCGCTGTTCGCCGCCACCTCGGGCGCGGCGCGCACTACCTTCCAGAACCAGATCAACACGCTGGCGCCGCAGCGCTACAGCCCGCGCTTCAGCGACTGGAACGTCTCGGGCGACATCACGCTGTCCTACGACGTGGCGCCCGACGTGCACGCCTATGCCACCTATGCGCGCAGCTTCAAATCGGGCGGCATCAACCTCTCGGGCCTGCCGCTCAACTCGACCAGCACCGGCGTCGATCTCACCACCCAGACGGTGAAGCCGGAGAAGGTCGATCACTTCGAGATCGGCCTGAAGACCCAGTTCCTCGATCGCCGCCTGACGATCAACGCGGCAGGCTTCTGGACCGAGATTAGGGACTATCAGGCGACGGTGAACAACAACGCGATCAACGTGATCCGCGGCTATCTCGCCAATGCCGGCAAGGTCCGTTCGCGTGGTTTCGAATGGGATGCCTCGTTCCGACCCAGCCGGGCGTTCAACGTCTATTTCAACGGCGCCTATACCGACGCCAAATATATCGACTTCAAGAACGCGCCGTGCCCGCCCGAGCTGAGCGGCGGCACCGCGACCGCGCCCGGCGGGGTCACCGATCCGGCGGGCACGGCGGGTGGCCGCAGCCCGGCCTATTGCGACATTTCAGGGCAGGTGCTGCCGGGCATTTCCAAATGGTCGCTGAGCTGGGGCGGCGAGGTTCGCCAGCCAGTCGGCGATGGCGATATCTATCTCGGCTATGACGGCAACTGGCGGTCGAAATTCTCGTCCAACCCGTCGCCCTCGGCCTATACCTGGATCGACGCCTATTCGCTCTCGAACGTCCGCCTCGGCTGGCGGCGCGTCGATCTCAACATCTATGGCTGGGTGCGCAACCTCTTCGACCAGAACTATTTCGAGCTGCTCTCGACTCAGTCCGGCAGCACCGGCCTGATCGTGGGGCAGCCGGGAGATCCGAGGACCTATGGCCTGACGATCAGCAAGAGCTTCTGAGTATCACGGTCTGACCTCCTGCCATGGCCGGGGGAGGTTAGGGGAAGGGAGGCGGCGCCCGCACCGCCTCCCTTCTTTTTCCCGAAGATATTTCAAGACCGTTTCCGGCGTTTTGAAGCCGGCTTAACTGCCTCAAGCTATGTTCGTCCTCTATATTGGGGAGATCATGCGGGTAGTCAGGGCATCTGTACCGAGCTTCAGTGGGCCAGGGTTGCTCGCTGCGTTCGTGTGCGCATGCCAGATCGTCGGTGGCCTGGTCTGGGTGCAGTCGGCAGCCTTCAGCAATGCCGGCTATGCCAATGTCCTGCTGATCGCGTCGCTGTGCATCTCCGTGCTGGTCGTCTCGCGCCTGCGCATTCCCAATCCGGTCCGGGCAGTGCTGGTCCTCGGCTCGATCATGGTGCTGCTCGGCATCTCGGTTCGCGGGGACCTCACCGGCGTGAAGACCGTCAGCGAGACAGTGATCTCCGTGCTCGGCAAGCCGGGCAACGACATTCGTCAGCCCGATGAGCAGGCGGTCGGCAGGGCAAAGGCCAAGGCCGGCGCTGCCCGCGTCGAGCTTGTGGCGGGCGAGGGCGGGGACGGCGGCTGGGCCAATCGCCTCAACAATGAAGCGCGCGCGCGGATCGAGGGCGGCGCCCCGGCGGAGATCCACGGCAATGTTACGTTGGCCGGTGGCGATGCCGCGCGCCCGCGGATCGGCTGGTCGGTTGCCTGGGCGGGCGCCACGGTTTCCTGCGGCCGGTTGAGCGCGGTGGCAACCCGACCCGAGGGGCTTACCAACCAGGTGCTCGGTACGTTCCAGCGTTCGCTGGCGCGAACCGCGGAACTGAAGCGCCCGTCCTGCTACTGAACCGTTTCGGTACCCTGATCGAGCGTGACGATCACCATCGCACCGCCTACGGCATAGCCGCTGGCAAGCGGGGCGACCGAGATCCGCGCGCCGATTTCCTCCGCGCCACCGCATAGCAATCGTGCGTCGAACGCTTCGGCTTCGGCGCGGCCGCTCAGTACCCTTTCGATCGCTTCCCGGGCGACGGGCCGGTCACGCACGGCCAGCAGATCGGAGAAGCGCAACCCCAGGATGCGTTCGCGCGCCAGGCCAACCAGCTTGGCGAACTCGGCCTCGACCATCGTCACGGTGCCGCGCACGGTGAGCCGCAACACTTCGATCCGGCCATGCGCTTGCCGCGCCTTTTCCAGAGCGGTCTGCTCGACGAGCCGGGCTTCCTCGTCATCCTCATAGCTGACGCGCAGCAGCAGTGCGACGCCTTCCACCCACGGGAAGGCGCGGACACGCAGCCGGGTGCCATTCTCTTCGTCGAGCAGCAGGTCGAACTGTGCCTGCTCGCCGCTGCGCAGCACATGGCGCAGACTCGAGAGCACCGTGGCGTGCGTCGCACTGGGCAAAACGTCGGTGATCGGGGACCCGACCAGCGTCGCCGCGGAACGGCCGACGATCAATGCAGCCGCGCTGGAGGCATCGGTGATGCGCAGCGACGTGTCGGCGACCAGCAGGCCGCCGTCCATATGCTCGACGAGAAACTGATATTCGAGCTCGCGCTTGGCGCTCTCGCCATCGCTGATCGAGCGTTCGGCATCCCAGCTTTCGGCGGCGAGCAGCACGTAGCGCGGCCGACCATGATAGGTGATCGTGACGGGGCCGTGCATTGCGCGGTCCTGCCAATAAGCAAAATTACGGGTAAGTTCTGCGGATGAAACTGTCTGTGCAGAGGATCGTTGCATGGGGCGAAACTCCGAACGTTTTCTATTGATGTTAAATTGTTTCCTTGGAGTCCCAGTAAATCTGATAATTACGTAAATTACTCAATTTCAGTTGGACTCCAAGAATATCAGGAGATTAACGTAAATCAATACCCGGTTGATCGAAAATGGAGTTAAAAATCAATAGGATCGCCTGGAGGATGTCGATTCCGGGGCCGTTTGGCGGCGGCATATGTTTACTGAAAATGCGGATATCCAACTTGTAGCGACGCGAGGGAATTGAAAGCTCCGCCATGCGACACATCGCGCATGTACCCGCGTCCTCTCCGGCAAGATTTTGAGCGCTTCCGTGCCGCCCCCGGGCTGTGGCGCGATCGGCGGGGTGCGGCGGCGATCGAAATGGCATTCTCGCTGCCGATCCTGCTGATGCTGATCTGCGGCATCGTTACCTATGGCGGCTGGTTCCTCTGCGCCAATAGCGTGCAACAGGCTGCGAACGAGGCGGCGCGCGCCGCGATCGGCGGGCTCGATCCCAGCGAGCGTGCCGGGCTTGTCCGCCAGGCGCTCGACGCAAATATGCGCAAGACCGGCACGCTCAAGGCCGAGCGGATGAACAGTCTGATCGACGACGACGGGCATACGCTCACCGTCCATCTCAGCTACGACGCGGCGAAAGATCCGCTGATGTCGATCAAGCTCGTTCCGCTGCCTGCCACGATGATCGAGCGCAGCGCGACCATCACGCTTTCCGCACCATGAGCCGCGCCATGCCGATCCTGCCGCTTTTCCGTACTCTCGCAACCGATCGCCGGGGCAACATTACGATGTTGTTTGCGGGGGGATTCGTAATGCTCGCGGGCTCGGCGGCTTTCGCGGTGGATACCGGCTCGCTTTATCTCGAAAAGCGCCGGTTGCAGGGCGTGGCGGATGCGGCGGCGCTCAGTGCGGCAAGCAGCGCGTCGGCGGAAAGCGCGGCGCGATCGGCGATCAGCGCCAACCAGGTGAACGACGCCAATATCGAGCAGATCGAACGCGGCAGCTATTCGCCCGACACCTCGCTGACCCCCGATGCGCGCTTTTCCCCCTCGGGCAGCGACGGCAATGCCGTTCGGCTGACGATCGGGCGCGACGTCCCGCTGTTCTTCGGCAAGTTCCTGACCGGCCGCTCCACGGCACGGGTCTCGGTCCGCGCAGTCGCAGCACGCGTCGACCTCGCTTCCTTCTCGATCGGCTCGCGGCTGGCCTCGGTCGGCGGCGGGCTGCCCGGCCAGCTGCTCTCCAGCATCGCCGGGACCGATCTCAACATCAATGTGATGGATGCGAACGGGCTGGTGAACGCCGATGTCGACATCCTCGCCTTTTCCGACGCGTTGCGCACCCAGGCCAACCTCCAGGGACTGACCTTCGGCGAGACGCTGGCAAGCAATGTGAGCCTGCCCAAGGCGATCACCGCGCTGGCGAGCGCCGTATCCGGCGCGAGCGCGAAATCGGCGCTGCACGCGATTGCGGTCAAGGTGCCGCCGGTCAGCATCAAGCTTTCCCAGCTGATCGATCTCGGCCCGCTTTCGGGAGAGAGCAAGGTCGATCCCAACCGCCCGATCAACGCCAGCGCCTATGCGCTGGTACGCGAGGCGCTGGAGACCGCGACCGGCAAGCGCCAGCTGGACCTGGATCTGGGCGCGACGATCCCGGGCGTGGCGTCGACCAAGGTTACGCTGGCGATGGGCGAGCGCGAGGCACATTCGCCCTGGCTCGCCGTTGCCAAGGACAATAGCGTCAAGGTGCGCACCGCCCAGACCCGGCTGTACGTCGATGCCAGGGTCGGCGGATCGGGCTTGCTGAGCGCTGCGAGCGTGCACCTGCCGATCTTCGTCGAGCTCGCCAAGGGCGAGGCGTCGTTGCACAGCATCTCGTGTCCGACGCCTTCCACGGCGAAGGTATCGCTCGACGTGACCGCCGCAGCCGGCCAGATCGCGATCGGCGATATCGACACTGCCATGCTCGGCAATTTCAACGCTGCGATCGCGCCGCGACGCACGACCCTGGTGAAGCTGCTGGGCATCGCCGAGGTGACCGGCCAGTCGAATGTCACCCTGGGCGGAACGGGGGCGCAAAAGGCGACCTTCACCGCGCAAGAGATCGCGGCGGGCACCGCCCATTCGGTCTCGACGCACGACCTGACCGCGGGTGTCGCGGTCTCGCTGATCCGTGGGATGGACATACAGGCAAGCGCGCTGGGCATCGGCATCAACCTCACCCCGGTCACGAGTGCCGTTGGCACCTTGCTGCAGGGTGTCGCGGCGCCGATCGATTCCGCGCTGACCGATCTGACCGGGCTGCTGGGTGTGAATGTGGGGCAGGCGGATGTGCGGGTGAACGGGCTGCGTTGCGGCAAGCCCATCTTGGTGGGGTAGGATAGAAGAAATGCCGGGCGATCGTAGAGGACTGAAGATTACGCAGGGCATCGATCGGCGCGACGCGATGCGCTGGCCCGTGTCGATTGCGGCGAGCGTGAAGGAATCGCGCCTCTGCTATCAGAATGTCGCGCTGGTCGAGATCTCGCGTACCGGTTGCCGGCTCGAGACCGGCTTCGTGCTGCCGCCCGGCATGCAGACCATCGTCCGCCTGCCGGGTTTCAAGGAGCTCAACGCCACGGTGATCTGGAGCGATCGCAATGCCGCGGGCCTGCGCTTCGCCGCGCCGCTGCATCCGGGGGTGGTGACGCATCTGATGAGCCTGCCCACCCGGCAGGAACAGGCGGAATATCGTCCGCTCTCCGCACTGCGCTGAAGCAATCCCGGAGCCCGGAAACGGCAAACGCCCGGACCGTTTCCGATCCGGGCGCCTGCGTGACGAATGCTCGTCAGCCCCCTTTGTCAGGTCCATGCCCACGCACTCGTACTTGCCTACGAGCGGGACTTGGAACCTCCCCGAACCACGGCCTTTCGCCTGCGCTTCGACAGGGGTTTTGCTAGGCGCCCGAACCCGCTTTGTCACTGGCATTACAAGGGGTAGGCGCAGATTGGTGTCACCCTGTGTTGAATCGGCAACATAGCGGTTGCCAGTAGGAATTCGCGCGCTTCTGCCCTAGATCGAGGTGAGAGCTGTTTCCCCTGGCGAGTTGCTGGCCCGCATGTTGTTGATTTCACGTTACGAGCGGATGATCGCCCGCCGCTATCTGCTGCCCGGGCGGAGCGAGGCGTTCATCGCCGTCGTCGCCGGATTCAGCCTTGTCGCCGTCATGCTCGGAGTCGCCGCGCTGATCGTGGTGATGAGCGTGATGAACGGCTTCCGTGCAGAGCTGTTCGACAAGATCACCGGGCTCAACGGCCATGCCGTGGTGCAGGGCTATGGCGGCCAGCTGCGCAACTGGCGCGAGGTGCTCGAGGAAGCCAAGAAGACTCCGGGCATCACCAGCGCTACGCCACTGATCGAGCAGCCCCTGTTCGCCACCTATAATGGCCGCGCCGAGTTCATTCAGCTGCGCGGCATGCGGATGGAGGATATCCTCGGCAACCCGTCGCTCAAGGGCAAGGAGATCCTCGGCTCGCTCAAGAGCCTGAAGCCCGGCGGCGAGCAGGTGGCGATCGGCTCGCGGCTGGCGGAAGCGCTGGGCGCGACGGTGGGCAGCGAGATTTCGATCCTCAATCCGGCCGGCGCCGCCACGCCCTTCGGCACCATGCCGCGCATCGTGAAGTACAAGGTCGCCGCGATCTTCGAGATCGGCGTGTACGATTATGACAAGGTGTTCGCGATCATGCCGATCGAGGACGCGCAGACGCTGCTTCTGCTGGGCGATGGCGTCTCGATGATCGAGCTGGAGACGACCAATCCGGACAAGGTGGGCGAGATTCTCCAGCCGCTCAACGAGAAGGTGAACATGGTCGGCCAGGTCACCGACTGGCGGATGATGAATGCCGAGCTGTTCGAGGCGCTGGCGGTCGATCGCACCGTTTCCTTCACCATCCTGTCGATCATCCTGGTGGTGGCGGCGTTCAACATCGTCTCCTCGCTGATCATGCTGGTGCGCTCGAAGACGCGCGACATCGCCGTGCTGCGCACCATGGGCGCCACGCGCGGCGGGCTGATGCGCATCTTCGTGACCGTGGGCACCACTATCGGCGCGCTGGGCGTGGCCGCGGGCGGTGTGCTCGGCTTCCTGTTCATTACTTTCCGCGAGCAGGTGGTGAGCCTGATCGGCCTGGTGAGCGGTCAGAATATCTGGGATCCGTCGATGCGGTTCCTGACCGAGCTTCCCGCCAAGACCGATCCGTTCCAGACGATCGGCATCTGCGTGATGGCGCTCATCTTCTGCTTCCTCGCCACGCTCTATCCGGCCTGGAAGGCTGCCAATACCGATCCGGTGCAGGTGCTGCGTTATGAGTGAGGCTGTTCTCCAGACGCGCGGCCTGAAGCGCAGTTTTAGCCAGGGTGGCGAGACCATCGAGGTGCTGCGCGGTGTCGATCTCGACGTGCAGCCGGGCGAGATCGTCGCGCTGCTCGGCCCTTCGGGCTCGGGCAAGTCGACACTCCTTCAGGCTGTCGGCCTTCTCGAAGGCGGGTTCGACGGATCGATCCGCATCGCCGGCAAGGAAGCGGCCCAGCTCGACAGCCCGGGCCGCACTGCGGTGCGCCGTGACAATCTGGGTTTCGTTTATCAGTTCCACCATCTGCTGCCCGATTTCAGCGCGCTCGAGAATGTCGTGCTGCCGCAGATGATCCATGGCGCAGTGCGTGCCGATGCCGACAAGCGTGCCGAGGAACTGCTCACTGCGCTTGGCCTGGCACATCGGCTCACCCACCGCCCCAGCCAGCTCTCTGGGGGCGAGCAACAGCGTGTCGCCGTCGCCCGCGCGCTTGCCAATCGCCCGGCCCTGGTGCTGGCCGACGAGCCGACGGGCAATCTGGACGAGGCGACCTCGGACAAGGTGCTCGCCGAGTTTCTCACCCTGGTGCGCACCCAAGGTTCGGCGGCGCTGATCGCCACGCACAACGAGCGGCTCGCCGCGCGGATGGACCGGGTAGTAAGGCTGCATGAGGGGCATCTGGAGTGAGCGCCTGGCGCGACGTGCCGACGCTCAGCGGCCGTCACGTCACGCTGCGGCCGATGGTGCGTGCGGATCGCGAGGGCATCCTGTCGGCCTTTGACGGGTTGCACGGCCAGTTCACCACCATCGTCCCCGATGCGGCGAGCTTCGATGGCTGGATGGCCGGCATCGAGAGCGCGCGCGAAGCGGGCAGGGCGCTACCGTTCACCGTGCTCGATGCCGAGGGGGCTATCGCCGGCGTCACCCGTTTCATGCGCATGAACGAGCCGCACCGCCGGCTGGAGATCGGCGGGACGATCTATGCCCGCCGCGTCCAGCGCACCGGGCTCAATAGCGAGGCGAAGAAGCTGCTGCTCGCGCATGCCTTTGACGTGCTCGGCGCCAATTGCGTGCAGCTGCGCACCGATTTCCTCAACCGCGAATCGCGCCGCGCCATCGAGCGGCTGGGCGCGCGTTTCGACGGGGTGCTGCGCGGGCACATGATCCTGAACGGCCATCACCGCGACAGCGTGGTCTATTCGATCCTCGCGCATGAATGGGCCGGCGTGCGCCGCAACCTGGATCTGCTGATGGCGCGTTACGATGGAGAAGCCGCATGACTGCGATCACCGATATCCCCGTCACCAAGCCGGGTGGCGAGCAGACCACGCTTGCCGAGCATGCCGGCGAAGTGCTGCTGATCGTCAACACCGCTTCGAAATGCGGCTTCACCCCGCAATATGAGGGGCTGGAGGCGCTACACCGCAAGTACAAGGATCGCGGCTTTTCGGTGCTGGCCTTTCCCTGCAACCAGTTCGGCGCGCAGGAGCCGGGCGACGCGGCCGAGATCGCGAACTTCTGCTCGCTGACCTATGACGTGACCTTCCCGGTCTATGCCAAGATCGACGTCAACGGCGACGCCGCCGCGCCGCTGTTCGAAGCGCTCAAGAAGGCCGCGCCCGGCGTGCTGGGCAGCAAGGGGATCAAGTGGAACTTCACCAAGTTCCTGGTCGATCGCAGCGGCAACAAGGTCGAGCGGTTCGCGCCGACGACTAGCCCCGACGCGATCGGACCCGAGATCGAGAAGCTGCTGTAAGCCGAGCGGGCGCCGGCAACAGGCGCACGGGCTGCGGCACCGGTCGGGCAGGGCGCCGCAGGCGATCGAAGATGCTCGCCATCACGAACCGCCCCGTTAGTCCCACCAGCATCGCAACCCCGGCGCGGTAGGGGCGGGTGCGGCGCTGGCCGCGCGCCTCGATGGGTGCCGCGTGGCGCGGGCGATGGCGGCGCGGTGCGGGCGGCAGGGTCATGCGCTCGGCTACGGCCGCGGCGGTGCTGCCCTGGTCGCGGCGTCGCCACACTACCTTGTGGCCGGCGGGCACTTCCGCCCATTCCTCGCCATCGACGGCGCGAAGCAGGTCGTCGCCGCACCGGATGCAGAGCGAGAACTCGGTTTCGCCGTTGCGATAATGGGTCGGCATCGCCGCATGGCCGAGCAGGCAGCAGCGCAGCGCGCCCATCAGCGACGGACCGGGCGCGCGCGGCGGCTGCCGGCGCGCGGCGCATGGCGATGCGTCACCTGCCAGCTGGCAAGCTCGCGGAAGCGGCCGTCGCTGTGCGCAACGGCGAGCTGCGGGTTCCAGATCTCAAAGCGGTCTCCGGCGCCGACGACCAGCGCGACGCTCTCGATCCGACCGAGATGACGCATCACGGCCGGCAGCAGCAGCCCGTGATCGTTGCGCGGGGCGACTTCGACGATGCCGAACAGGCGGCGCATGCGATCTTGATGGAGGCGGGCGTCCCGGCCGGCATCCTCGTCGGCCAGCCGCCAGCGCTCGGTGCGCGTCTGGATTTCCTGGAGGTGGGACCGCGCGTAACCGACCAGGCATTGGTCGCGCTCATGCGTGGAGAGGAACAGGGGCTCGTCAGGGGCGGGCAATCCCAGGGCCCGGGCGGTGGGTTCGGCCAACAGGATATTGCCGTCCGCATCGACTTCGCAAAGCGCGCACCCGAGATAGAGCGAACCCATATTACCCCTTCCAACGCAACGCGTTACGTCAACTTTCCACAAACTTATCCACAGGGTTAATGCACATCAACCAAAATGTTTCCGACAGACCGGGCCGTTCCCGCGACGAAGCGGACTTTTGGTGCGGGAATGGTGGGATTTCCGGCCCGGCATGGGACAGCCGTTAAAACGACATTCATCGGAAACGCGTCATCGGCATGGGGGATCGGCTTGAACGGGGCGAGCGTGGCAACTAGAGGTTGCCCCGAAAGCCCCCCGCTCTTTCCCCGTATATGGAGAGTTTCGCATGAACTTCGCTTCCAAGCTCGCGCTGGCCGCCGTGCTGTCGCTGGGCACCACTGCGCTTACCGTGGCCCCCGCCGCCGCGCAGAAGAAGGATGACAAGAAGGCCGATCCCAACGCGCTCAAGGTTAGCGACGAGTTCCGCAAGCCTGCCGCTCTCGCCGAGGCTGCGGTCAAGGCCAAGGACTGGGCCACCGCCGAGCCGCAGATCGCCGCCGCCGAAGCCGCCGCGAAGAACGACGACGAGAAATATTATTCGGCGTGGCTCCGCCTTCAGCTCGAGCTGTCGCGCGGCAACGAAGCCGGCCAGGCGATCCCGCTCCAGGTGCTCGTCAGCAACCCGCGCACGCCGCCGGAGAATGTGCGCCCCTATAATGCGCGCCTCGCCTTCCTGCAGGGCAAGGCTGCCGCATCGGCGAAGAAGCCTGCCGACGTCATCACCTTCATGACCAAGGCGCGCGAGCTCGGCGAGAAGAATGTCGACATCCCGCTGATGATGGCCAATTCCTATGGCGCCATGGGCAAGAATGCCGAGGCCGCTGCCGAGGCGCGCAACGCGATCGAATATGCCAAGTCGAACGGCCAGAAGGCGCCGGAGGCCTGGTACCAGTTCGCCATCCCGAAGGTGAATGCCACCGGCAACCGCGATGCGATCGCGGACTGGCTGGCCTATTATCTGAAGGACTATCCGACGGTGAAGAACTGGCGCTGGGCGATGGAAGTGCTCGGCCAGGGCGCCAAGGGCACTGATCGCAACGCCAAGATCGAGCGCATCGACCTGTTCCGCCTGCGCCGCGTGACCAACGCGCTCGCCGATCGCGGCGACTATGCCGACTATGCCTATGTCGCCCAGTCGGCGGGCCTGCCCTGGGAGTCGATCTCGGTGATCGAAGAAGGCCGCAAGGCCGGCAAGGTGCCGCAGACCGATCCCGATACGGTGAAGATCCTGAGCGCGGCCCAGAAGGGCGTCAGCGGCAGCCCGTCGCTCGACGCATTGGTCAAGCAGGGCGGCGTCGACAATGCCGATGCGCTGCTCGCCGCCGGCGACAATGCCCGCGCGCTGCAACTCTATGATGCGGCGCTGGCCAAGGGCGGCGCCAATCTCGAGGAAATCAACCTGCACCGCGGCATCGCGCTCAGCCGCCTCGGCCGCAAGGATGAAGCGAAGACGGCGTTCCAGGCGGTGAAGACCGGCCCGTTCGTCAATGTCGCCTTGCTCTGGCAGGTCTCGCTCGAATCGCCGCCGCTCAGCTGAGTACGGCCTCGGGTCCGAGAACAGGAAAGGGGCGGCCTGGTGCCGCCCCTTTTTCGTTTCAGGCGACCGGAACGCCCGGCAGCGCCTTGGACGTGCGGATGGTGAGCGACGTCTTCACATGCTCGACATTCGGCGCCGGGGTGAGGCGCGTGGTCAGGATGTGCTGGAAGCTCTGCAGGTCGGGCGCGACGATCTTGAGGATGAAGTCGATCTCGCCGTTGAGCATGTGACACTCGCGGACCTCGGGAATCTCGGCCATCATCTGCTCGAAGGCGCGCAAATCCGACTCCGCCTGGCTCTTCAGGCTGACCATCGCGAACACGGTAAGGTTGTAGCCGAGCGCGGCCGGATCGAGCGCGGCATGATAGCCGGTGATCGCCCCCTGCTGCTCGAGCGCCCGGACGCGCCGGAGGCACGGCGGAGCGGTCAAACCGACACGTTCGGCAAGCTCGACATTGGTCATCCGGCCATTATCCTGCAACAGGCCCAGGATCCGTACGTCGATTTCGTCGAATCGCATTTATGTTCCTTTTGCTTTTGATTCGTTTCCTTGTGTTGCGTTTAGACATAATATTATTACGTCGCAACGCAATTGTCCCACAATGCGACGTGCCGAAATGGACGGTTCCGAACGGGCGGCTGGCGGGTTAAGGAATCGTTACGGCGCGCGTTGCGGCGCCGGGTAAAGGGTGGGCACGCGTTGCGCTTCGACGACACATTGGAGACCGTGCTCGCTTCGGATTTGAGCACGCCCTATGGCGTGCAGTCCGCGTGGCGCCAGATCGTTGATCTGATCGGCCGCCGACGCGCGGTGGCAGGCAGCCGCGCGATGGGCGTGCTGCGATCGATCCGCGAATCGGTGCCGCTTCCTGTCCGTGCCGCCAGTGCCCGGGCGCTCGAATCCGCCGATCCGCCGCCGCCGCTGGTGCGCCTCTTCGCGATGGACGAGCTTCAGGTCGCGCTGCCGGTGTTGCGCAGCGCGCGGATGAATTCGTCCGAATGGATCCAGTTGCTACCCGAACTCGCCCCCGCCGGCCGCGCCGTGCTGCGCAATCGCCGCGACTTGAGCCCGGTGGTGCGCCGCGCGCTTGAGAGCTTCGGCCCGATCGACTTCGTGCTTCCTGACGAAACGGTGAAGGACGTGCCGGTCGAGGTCACGGCGTCCGAGCCGGAATCCGTGGAGGAAATCGTCGAGGCGGTGGCGATCGACTGGTCTGCCGTGGTTGACGCCGGTCCCGCCGAAGTCGAACCGATCGATGCAGGGGTGCCGGCCCCGGCCGAGGCGACGGAAGAGCGGGTCGTCGCGGACGCGACGTCCGAACTCCCAGAGCCGGTCTCCGCGGCGGCGGAGTCGGACGAAAGGCCGATAGTCTATTGGAGCGCCACGGCACCGGCGCGGGCGGCGGCATCGTCCGAGAGCCTGTCGGCACTGCTCGCGCGGCTGCCCGATCCTGGCGCACCGGTCGAGCCTGTGGCGGAGATGCCTGTAGAAGCGTCGGCGCTCGATGCCGGCGAAGCCGAACCAGTCGAGTCGATGACGGACACCGCAGTCGTTGCGGCCCCGGAGTCGGCCATCCCGCTGCCCGACGCGGAGGACCTTTCCTTCGTCGCACTGGCCGGTCTCGCGCCGTCGCTGACCGCTGCTGCCGCGCAAGCCGTTGAAACCCCCAAAATTCCGATCCGCCCGGTCCAATCCGGGACAGACGAGTCAGTCATTTCCGCCGAACCGATTGCGCGCCCCGAGGACCGCGCGCAGGGTCTCACCATGGATTACGGGGATGCTCTGGTTGCGCAGAATGCGCAGCGGCTTGCGGAAGGCGCGACCCAGGACGACGGCACGTTCGAGATCGCCGAAGTCGTGGCGCGGATCGACGCGTTCTGGCGCCACCGCGAGGAAGCGGGAGCTGTCGAGCCGCCCGTGCTGCGCCCCGCCGACGAGTTCCGCTTCGAGACCGATGCCAAGGGCATGATCCGCTGGGTCGACGGCGTAAGCCGCGCGCCGCTGGTGGGCGTGTCGCTCGACAGTCAGGCCACGCCGGGTGTCGCCGAAGCATCGCGGGTCGATGGCGTTGCTGCCGGCGCGTTCCGTCGGCGCGCCGGCTTCTCCAACGCCCGTCTCGCCGTCGAAGGTGAGTCGGACGCTGCCGGCGACTGGCTGATCTCCGCGATTCCCGTGTTCGATCCCGCCAATGGCCGCTTCACCGGCTATCGCGGTACCGCGCGCCGCCCGCGCATCGACGAGCGCGCCGAGCCGGTGCGTACCGCCGGGCCGGCAATGCCTGCCGATTCGCTACGTCAGCTCGTCCATGAGCTGCGCACGCCCACCAATGCGATCGCCGGCTTTGCCGAGATGATCGAGGCGCAGATGCTCGGTCCGGTCGGCGATGCCTATCGCGATCGTGCCCAGGTGATCCGGGCGCAGGCGCGCGAGCTGCTCGGGGCGATCGACGATCTCGATCTCGCCGCGCGCATCGACAGTGCGGCGCTCTCGCTGGTGCCGGGCCAGATCGCGCTGCGCCCGGTGCTTGCCGCGATCATCGACGATCTCGCGCCGCTTTCGGAGCTGCGCGGATCGGTGATCGCGCTGCCGATCGCCGACCTGGCGGTCACCGGCGACCGCCGCGCGGTCGAGCGACTGCTGGCGCGGTTGCTGGCGACCCTGGTCTCGGCGAGCGGGCAGGGTGAGCGCATCGGCGTGCACATGGCGGCCGAAGGTGCGGACAAGGTGGCGATCACGATAGACCGGCCCCAGGCGCTGGCCGACTATCCGGGCGACCAGGTGCTCGACATCGACGACGAGCGCGAGGACGCGACGCTGCTCGGCACCGGCTTCGCGCTGCGCCTCGCGCGCAATCTCGCCCGCGAGCTGGGCGGCGCGCTGGTGATCGGTCCGGAAAGCTTGACTTTGCGGCTTCCGGCCGCCGTAAACGAGCAGGTGGGCCAGGCACATCTGAACTGAAGTGGGAGAGGGGGCTCCCGAGCGTGGCGGCTATCGCGTGCCGGCGCCTGAGCGCGACGCGTGCGTCGTGTGGCCGGACGATTTCGGCACCCGCTTCACCATCTTCGTCGATACCGAGGAAGAGTTCGACTGGGGCGCCCCGCTGCGCGCCGATGCGGACGGCACCGGCCATCTCGCTGCGTTGCCGCCGGTCCACGCCCGCTTCGCCGCCGCTGGCGTGCCGCTCACCTATCTGATCGACTATCCCGTTGCCTCATCGCCGCTCGCGATGGACGTGTTGGGCGGCCTGATGGCCGACGGTCGCTCGGCGATCGGCACGCAGCTCCATCCCTGGGTGAACCCGCCGTTCGAAGAGGAAGTGAGTGGCTTCAACAGCTTCACCGGGAATCTCCCGCTCGCACTCCAGCGCGCCAAGCTGGTGGCGCTGACGGATCAGGTGACGCGGGCCTTCGGCAAGCGGCCGGTGGTCTATCGCGCGGGGCGGTATGGGATCGGCCGCGACACGCCGGCGCTGCTCGCCGAGCTCGGCTATCGGCTCGATAGCTCCATGCGGTCGGGCTACGATTATTCGGCGGAGGGCGGGCCTGATTTCGGCGCGGTGCCGAACCAGGCCTTCCGCTTGCCGGGCGGCGTGGTCGAGCTGCCTTTCACCACCGTGTTCACCGGGCGGCTGCGCGCACACGGCGCGGCGCTGCACCGCAGGCTGGGCCGGTTGCCGCGCGGGATCGGCGTGGCAGCGCGGCTGGGGCTGCTTTCCCGGGTGTCGCTGACCCCGGAGGACATGCCGCTGCACGAGGCCAAGGAGGCGGTGCGGGTTGCGCTGGGCGAGGGCGTGCGACTGCTCAACTTCGCCTTCCATTCGCCTTCGGTAGAACCCGGCCACACGCCCTATGTGAAGACACAGGCCGATCTGGCGGCGTTCCTGCGCTGGTGGGACGAGATGCTGGCGCTACTCAACAAACTGGGCGCCAGGCCCGCATCGGTGGACGAAATCGTTCGCGCGATTGGGTAAGTGGTCGGGGAGACAGGATTCGAACCTGCGACATCCTGCTCCCAAAGCAGGCGCGCTACCAGACTGCGCCACTCCCCGACGCGGATTGCGGCCCTAGGCGGTACGGCGCGCCGACACAAGGGTGCTGCTGGTGGGCCCGGCAGGACTTGAACCCGCAACCTAGCCGTTATGAGCGGCCAGCTCTAACCAATTGAGCTACAGGCCCCCCAGCGAACCGCTGCCCTAGCGGAAGAAAAGCCCGCCCCGCAAGCCGCCTCAGACCGGCTTGCCATCGAGTGCGCGGGCCAGCGCCTCGCGGTCGAGCCGGCCCTCCCAGCGCGCCACCACGATCGTCGCAACTGCATTGCCGATGAAGTTGGTCAGGCTGCGGCACTCGCTCATGAACCGGTCGACGCCCAGGATCAGCGCCATGCCCGCCACCGGGATCGACGGCACCACCATCAGCGTCGCCGCCAGCGTGGCGAAGCCTGCGCCGGTAACGCCGGCAGCGCCCTTGGAGGTGAGCATCGCGGTGCCGAGCAGGATGAGCTGATCGGCGAGCGACAGATGCACGCCGGTCGCCTGGGCGATGAACAGCGCAGCGAGCGTCATGTAGATGTTGGTGCCATCGAGATTGAACGAATAGCCCGCGGGCACGACCACGCCGACCACTTCCTTGTCGCAGCCGGCGCGCTCGAGCTTGTCGATCAGCGCGGGCAGGGCGGCTTCGGACGAGGAAGCGCCGAGGACGAGCAGCAGCTCGGCCTTGAGATAGCGCAGCAGCTTGAGGATCGAGAAGCCCGCCAGCCAGCCGACCACGCCCAGCACGCCGAGGATGAACAGGAGCGAGGTGAGGTAGAAGGTCGCGACCAGCCCGCCCAGGCTGAGCAGCGCGGTGAGGCCGTATTTGCCGATGGTGAAGGCCATCGCGCCGAACGCGCCCACCGGCGCGGCGCGCATCAGGATGGCGACGATGCGGAACACCATCTCCGATGCCTGTTCGAGCAGGTCGACCAGGCCGCGCACCCGCTCGCCGATGCTGGCCAGCGCGATGCCGCACAGGATCGCGACGAACAGCACCTGGAGGATCGATCCGGCGGTGAGCGCCGAGACCAGCGTGGTCGGGATGATCGCCATCACGAAGCCGGTGATCGTGGTCTCGTGGGCCTGCTTCTCGAAGCCGGCAACCTTGGCCTCGCTCAGGCCGTGCGGGTCGATGTGCATGCCGGCGCCCGGCTGGACGACATGGGCGACGATCAGGCCCAGGATCAGCGCCAGGGTGGAGAAGAACAGGAAATAGCCCAGTGCCTTGAGCACCACGCGGCCGAGCGAGCCCAGTTCGCGGGCGCCGGCGATGCCGGTCACCAGCGTGAGGAAGATCACCGGGGCGATGATCATCTTGACCAGGTTGACGAAGGCGAGGCCCAGCCATTCCAGCGAGGCGCCGAACGCGGGCCAGAGCGCGCCGACCAGCACGCCCAGGGCAATGCCGATCAACACCTGGATGTAGAGCACCTGCCACCAGCGCTGCGGCTTGGCCGGCCCCGCAGCGGGGCTGGTTGCGACTAGGCTCATATCCTCTCCTTCACCTGCCGGCCCCGCATAGCGGAGATGGCCCCCGACGGAAAAGGGCGCCCCCTTGCGGGAGCGCCCTTCCTATCTCTCGGTCCGGCCAGGCCGGGTGCCGATCAGAGATCAGTGCGCGTTCGCCTCAGCGGCGTCGGCCTTGTTCTCTTCCACGTCGGCAGCGTTCTCGAGGACGGCCTCGGCAGCGGCGTTGGTGGTGTTGTCGGCAGCGGCTTCGTACGCAGCAGCGTTCGCAGCGGCGTCGGCAGCGACGTTCTCGGCGGCGGTGTTGGTGGTGCCACCGTTGCAAGCCGCGAGCGACATCAGGCCGGCGGTCGCAGCAACAATCAGGATCTTCTTCATGTGGTGCTCCTAGAGGAACTCAAACGTTTCGCAGGCGGCCCGAATGCCGATGCGAACCGCTGGAATAGCGGTCGTTGCGTTTGCGTCAATCGCAAATTCACCCGAAGGCAGGATTTAGGACATTTTTTTGCCCAAATCTTGCCCGCTGGCCGCCATCAATGAACCGAGCCCTGATAGGTTCCCTTACTCGCCCTCGCCCTTGGGGATCGGGCCGATATCCTCGGGCGCGTTGGCGGCGATCGCCAGCATCGCCGTCCAGGCTGCCACATTCTGCCGCAGTTGCTCGGGATCGATCTTGTCGAGCGTGTCGTCGGGCGTGTGGTGATAATCGAAATAGCGCAGCCCGTTCTGGCTGAGATCGATCACGCCGACGCCGGTGTTGATCACCGGGCCGACATCGGTGCCGCCATGCGCGGTGCCGCGTCCGCGCGAAATGCCGAGCGGGAACAGCGCCTTGGCCAGCCGGTCTGCGATCGGCTTGGCGCCTTCGGGCAGGTTGGTCTCGAACTTCCAGACGCGATCGGCGCCGAAATCCGATTCCTGCGCCAGCACATGGCGCTCGTTCGCATGCGCCCTGGCATAGGCCGCGCCGCCGAAGCCGCCCGGCTCCTCCGCACCGAACCAGACGACGCGGATCGTGCGGCGCGGCTGGCCCGCATCCATGATCCGCTTGGCGGCGGCGGTGGTGATCGCCACGCCCGCGGCGTCGTCGATCGCGCCGGTGCCGAGGTCCCAGCTGTCGAGATGGCCGCCGATCAGGATGATCCCGGCGGCGGGATCGCTGCCCGGCACTTCGGCGATGACGTTGCCCGATTCGGCCTCGCCCTTCATCCCTGCGGTGATCTGGACGCGCAGCTTGACCGGGCCGCGCTTGAGCAGCCGCTCGAGCTGCTCGGCATCGGGGAGTGACAGGGCGGCGGCGCCGATCGGCTTCACGTCCTTCGCCCAGTTGGTCACGCCGGTGTGCGGGTTGCGGTGATAGTCGGTGCCGATCGAGCGGATCAGGATCGCTGCGGCGCCCTTGGTCGAGGCGATGTTCGGGCCGGCACGGCGGGCGGCGCCGTAATAGCCATATTGCGAGCCGTCCTGGGTCGCGGTCATCGCATTGCTGACGAAGACGATCTTGCCCTTCACCGCCTCGGCCGGAGCGGCCTGGAGATCGGCGAGGGTGGGGAAATAGGCGACCTCGGCCTCGATCGGCCTGGGGCCGGTCGAGCCCGAATTGCCGAGCGCGGCGATGGTCAGCTTCTGCGCCGAGCCGCCGAGCACTTCGGCGGTCTCGATCCCGCGCTCCCAGAGCGGCATCTTGTACGTCTCGATATGGACGTTCTTGAAGCCCAGCGCGGTGAGCTTCTTCACCGCCCAGGCCCGGGCCCGTGCTTCCGCCTCGGTCGCGGCCAGCCGCTGGCCGATCTCGGTGGTGAGGCCTTCGGTGATTTCCCAGGCGAGGTCGTCCTTCAGCGCGGCGTCGCGCAGGGCGACCACGTCATGCGTCTGGGCGAGGGCGGGAAGGGGGAGGGCAAGGGCGGCGACGGCCGCCAGCAGGATGCGCTTCTTCATGGCAGTGGAGGCTAGTCGCCGCCGAAACATTCGGCAATGCGCCGCGCGTTTCCCCTGCGTTTCCGAGCGACATTCAACCGAGTGGTTGTCCAATTCATTGACTCCGTTGACGCGCTCTTACGTGTGGCAAAGCACAACCGGACGGTTGAATGTCACCGCCCGGCCGGCACCCGCCGACCCAGTCGACGACAACAGACGAAATCCAACATTGCAAGCGGATTGGGGGACTGGAAACCAGAAGTGGGATCAAAAACTTCTCGTCACCCTGACCCCGGATCAGGTCTGGGGTTCAGGGTCCAATTCTCCACGTGCGATACCGTCTGTGGCGCGTTGGATGCTGAAACAAGTTCAGCATGACGCAGGTGGAAAGGTCCGGCGCAAGGCGAGGGAGACGGGCCGGGGTTTGTCGACGCCCGCCCGCCACCGGCGCGTTGCCATTTGGCCGGGCCATCGCTACATCGCGGCCAAACTTCCTGCATATCCAGACCTGCGAACGGAGACCGCCACGTGGCCGCCCAATACGCCTTCGTCATGAAGGACATGACCAAGACCTTCCCCGGCGCTCCCAAGCCGGTGCTGAACAACATCAACCTGCAATTCTACCAGGGTGCCAAGATCGGCATCGTCGGCCCCAACGGCGCCGGCAAGTCGACCCTGATGAAGATCATGGCAGGCATCGACAAGGACTTCTCGGGCGAGGCCTGGCCGGGCGAGTACATCACCGTCGGCTATCTGGCGCAGGAGCCCGAGCTCGATCCGAGCAAGAACGTGCTCGAGAACGTCAAGGACGGCGCGCGCGAAACGGCCGACATGGTCGATCGCTTCAACGCGATCTCGGCCGAGATGGGCGACCCGAAGGACGACACCGACTTCGACGCGCTGATGGAAGAGATGGGCGACCTCCAGACCAAGATCGACGCGGTCGACGGCTGGACGCTCGACAACCAGCTCGAGATCGCGATGGAAGCGCTGCGCTGCCCGCCGAGCGACTGGCCGGTCGAGAACCTGTCGGGCGGTGAGAAGCGCCGTATCGCGCTCACCCGCCTGCTGATCCAGAAGCCGGACATCCTGCTGCTCGACGAACCGACCAACCACCTCGATGCCGAGAGCGTCGAATGGCTGGAAAACCACCTGAAGGAATATGCCGGCGCGGTGCTGATGATCACCCACGACCGCTACTTCCTCGACAATGTCGTCGGCTGGATCCTCGAGATCGATCGCGGCAAGTATTTCCCGTACGAGGGCAATTACTCGACCTATCTCGAGAAGAAGGCCAAGCGCCTCGAGCAGGAGGACCGCGAGGAGTCCGGCCGCCAGAAGGCGATCAAGGACGAGCTCGAGTGGATCCGGCAGGGCGCCAAGGGCCGCCAGACCAAGTCTAAGGCGCGTATCGCCAAGTTCGAGCAGCTCCAGGCCGCGCAGGACAACCGCACCCCGGGCAAGGCCCAGATCGTCATCCAGGTGCCCGAGCGCCTGGGCGGCAAGGTGATCGAGGTAGAGAACATCTCGAAGGCCTTTGGCGACAAGCTGCTGTTCGAGAATCTCTCCTTCACGCTGCCGGCCGGCGGCATCGTCGGCGTGATCGGCCCGAACGGCGCCGGCAAGTCGACGCTGTTCAAGATGATCACCGGCCAGGAAACCCCGGACACCGGCACCATCGAAATGGGCTCGACCGTGCGCCTGGGCTATGTCGACCAGAGCCGCGACCACCTCGATCCCACCAAGAACGTCTGGGAGGAAATCTCCGACGGGCTCGATTACATGAAGGTCAACGGCCACGACGCCTCGACCCGCGCCTATGTCGGTGCGTTCAACTTCAAGGGCGCCGACCAGCAGAAGAATGTCGGCAAGCTCTCGGGCGGTGAGCGCAACCGCGTCAACATCGCCAAGATGCTGAAGCGCGGCGGCAACGTGCTGCTGCTCGACGAACCGACCAACGACCTCGACGTGGAAACGCTGGGCGCGCTGGAAGAAGCGATCGAGAATTTCGCGGGCTGCGCCGTGGTGATCAGCCACGATCGCTTCTTCCTCGATCGTCTTGCCACGCACATCCTCGCCTTCGAAGGCAACAGCCATGTCGAATGGTTCGAAGGCAATTTCGAAGCCTATGAGGAAGACAAGCGCCGCCGCCTGGGCGACGCTGCCGACCGCCCGACCGCGCTGGCCTACAAGAAGCTGACGCGCTGATGATGAACCGGGCGCCTGCGTTCTGATGGCACGCAAGGCGCCCGGCTTCGGCGAGACGCTCGACCAGTGGCTGGTCGCCGAAGGCCTGGTACCCGACGACAATGGCGCGGCTGCGATCGCGGACGTGGCGCGGGTGCGGGCGATGCTGATCGCCGCGGCGCGCGAGCGGCGGGTGCTCAGCTATTCGGAGGCGCTCGCCGGGCTCGGCCTGCGCTTCAGCCGGCCCAAGATGCGGGCCTTCTGCAAGACCCTGGACAAGATCGACGCGGACGGCGCGACCGCCGGCGAACCGGGGCTGGCGGTGCTGGTGGTCCGCGAGAGCGACCGGCTGCCCGGACAGGGCTGGTGGACCGGCGCTGCAGAGACGCATGACTATGCGGGCGATTGGACGGGCGCCGAAGCGACGGCGCTTGTGGCCCGGCTTCAGGCCAAGGCCTTTGATCATTGGGTGGCCATGGGCCGTCGGGACTAGCTTGTGTCGACAGCCAGCAATGGCAAGTCGGCACCTGTCCGCTATCACGCGCTGAAGGACACGCCCGACAAGCTCGACTATGACCGTCTGCGCGGGGCACTGGCTGGAGCGGCTGGTGCGCGGGTGGAAACAAGGGGACGCCAATGCTGAAATCGATCGTCGCGGCCGTCGCGCTGCTGGCCGCCATGCCCGCCGCGGCGCAGGCGCCGGCGCTGCAATCCACCACCGATGCCTTTGACGGCTTTGCGACCTCCACCGCGACGATGCCGCCTGCCGAGCGCGTGAAGGCGTTCCGCGCGAAGTTCGATGCGCTGGTGCCGGGTTTCTATGAGCCGCGCTTCGGGGCGACCGAGGCGCAATATGACGCGCGGGTGCAGAAGGCGCTTGAGGGCTATCCGGCGGAGCGCGACAAGTTCCTCGACGCCGCCAAGCGCTTCCAGGCTTCCTATGCCACCGCGAGCGCGCGTTTCCGCACCTTCTTCCCCGATTATGCGCCCGACATGCCGGTCTATCTGCTCCATTCGCTCGGCGAGATGGACGGGGGCACGCGCGATCTGCGCGGCCGGATCGCGGCGGTCTTCGGCGCGGACATGATCGCCAGGATCCACGATCCGGCGTCGATCGGGCCGTTCCTCGACCATGAGATGTTCCACTTCCACCACGCGAAGTTCTTCCCGGACTGCCCGGCCTTGTGGTGTTCGCTGTGGCAGGAGGGACTGGCGGTCTATGTCGCGGCGCGGATGAACCCGGGGACGGACGATCGGGCGCTGCTGCTCACCTTCCCGCGCCCGATCCGGCCGGAGGTGGAGCCGCGGCTGGCCGAGGCGATGTGCTTCGTGCGCGGCAAGCTCGCGTCGACCGACGAGGACGACTACGCGACCTTCTTCTTCGGCAGGGGCTCCGAGGCGCAGGGCGGCTGGCCGCCGCGCTTCGGCTATTATCTGGGATATGTGCTGGCGAAGCAGCTGGGCGACAGCCTGTCGCTCGATGCGCTGGCCAAGCTGCCGCCGGAACAGGTGAAGGCGAAGCTGGAAGCGGCGCTGGCCGGCTATCGCTGCTGACCGTGCCGGGGGTGCCGGCACGGTCGACACGGAGGGTCAGGCCTTTTTGGCGAGGACCGCGTCCGCGCTCCACGAACCGCCGCCGGCGGCTGCGAAGAACAGGAAGATGAAGCAGTAGAGCATGATCGCCTCACCGCCATTGGCGGCGGGGAAGAAGCCGTTCGGCGCATGCACCATGAAATAGCCGACCGCGCACATGCCCGAGGCGATGAACGCCACCGGGCGGGTGAACAGGCCGATCAGGATCAGCGCGCCGCCGACCAGCTCGATCACGCCGGCGGCGGTGAGCATGCCGCTCAGCGGATAGGGGAAGGGCGGCACCCCGAAGAATTTCGAGACGCCGTGCTGCAGGAAACCGAGGCCCGCGACGATGCGCAGGACGCTGAGAAGCTTGTCGGACCAGGTGGCGGGAATGGGCATGACCATCTCTCCTCACGGCCACGCCCCAAGCGCGCCGTTTCGAGGCTGAAATGTTTCATCTCATGTCCCGCCGGTCAACCGACGCCCCGGAAACCGTCCGTTTCCCGAAGCGCGTCAGGCCGTGAAGCGCTTGGTGAAGCCCTTGGCGTGCTTGTCGCCCGCGGTCTGGAAGGCCTCGACATTGTCGACCACCGCCATGGGCGGGCCCTCTCGAAGTGCTTCGGTGAGCGAGACCAGTGCCTCGTCATCCCCTTCGGCGAGCAGTTCCACCCGCCCGTCATTCAGGTTGCGAACCCAGCCCCTCACGCCAAGCTGCTTGGCCAGGCGCACCGCCCAGTCGCGATAGCCGACGCGCTGCACGCGCCCCGACACATAGATACGCTGTGCCGTCATATATCCCCACGCTCTTGTACACGGCCGGCGTCCCTCGCGGCCTGGCACAACTCTATCAATTTGAAGATGCAAGGGAATCGGGGTGCGGTGCGGCTCGTCGCGCCTTAGGGGTAAGTGATCGCAATCACTTCATATTCGCGCTCGCCCGCGGGCAGCATCACCTTGCGCAGGTCACCGATCCCGGCGCCGCGCAGCGCACGGGCAAGGGGGGCGTTCCAGCCGACCAGCCCCTTGCCGGCATCGGCCTCGTCATCGCCGACCAAGGTCAGCGTGCGGTGGTTGTCGTCCTCGTCGGCGATGGTGACAGTGGCGCCGAAATAGGCGCGGCTCTTGTCCGCCTGCTGCGCCGGGTCGACGACCTTGGCCGCCTTCATCCGCTTCGACAGCCAGCCCAGCCGCCGATCGATCTCGCGCAGCCGCTTCCGCCCGTAGATATAGTCGCCATTCTCGGAGCGATCGCCGTTGCTCGCGGCCCAGGAGATGGTCTCGACCAGGGCAGGGCGCTCGGTGGCGAACAGGGCGTCATATTCGGCCCGGAGCGCGGCATAGCCGGCAGGGGTGATGTAGTTGGGGCGGTCCATTGTCTCTTTCGTCATCCCGGCGAACGCCGGGATCTCGTGCCACATGCCGTTCGCTTGCCTCCTGAGATCCCGGCTTTCGCCGGGATGACGGATTCCTAGCCCGGCCGGTTCTTGCCCAGATACCAGCTCGTGTTCGCCGGCCCGCGCGAGCGCGAGCGCTCGGGGTTGAGCAGGTCATAGACTACCGCGTTCTCGATCACGCGCTGGACGTAGTTCTTGGTCTCGAAGATCGGGATCTGCTCGATCCACTGGACGATGTCGCCGCCGGGCAGGCGCGGATCGCCATTGGCGCGGATCCATTTGTTCACATTGCCCGGGCCGGCATTATAGGCCGCGATCGCCAGCGGGTAGCTGCCGTAGAGATTGTACATCCGCTGGAAATAGGTGGAGCCGAGCTGGATGTTGTAGTCGGTGTTGGTGGTCAGCGAGCCCGGATCGTAGCTCATCCCGAGCCGGGTCGAGACTTCGCGCGCCGTGCCCGGCATCAGCTGCATCAGCCCGCGCGCGCCGGCATGGCTGACGGCGGTGCGATCGAACTGGCTCTCCTGCCGCGCGATCGCATGGACGATCGTCCAGTAATCCTGCTGCGCCACCGGCACCGCGACCGTGGGGTAGCCTGCCGCGGTATAGTCCGACAGGCCGTTCTGCAGCGCGCTCTTGCCGACCAGCACGCCCAGGTCCGGGCGGCCGATCGCACGGCTCAGCTCGGCGGCGAGGATGTGATCGGTGTCGGTCGTCGCGTCATTGGCGATCTGGCGGATGAACAGGCTCTGGTCGGCGCGGTTGCCCATGGTGCCGAGCAGCTGCGCGGCGCGCACCGTCTCCTTGCGGAAAAAGGCGTCGCGCACCGCCGGATCGCCGACGCGCGCGTTGAAATCGGGCGGGCGCTTGAGCGGCTGGCCCATGCGTTCGCTGGCGAGCTGCCCGTAATAGACGTCCGGGAAGCCTGCGGCCTGGGCATAATATTTCTGCGCTGCGGCCTGATCGCCCGATGCCTCGGCGGCGCGGCCGGCCCAGTAGAAGCCCTTGGACTGGGTGGTCGGCGTCTTCGAGCCATGGCCGTAGCGATCGAACATGCCGACCGCATCGCGGCTGCGGCCGAGATTGTTGAGCGCCACCGTGCCAGCGAGCCAGGTGAGGCTGGTGTAATCGTCGCGCTCGCCGAGCGGCTGCTCGCTGATGTCGGTGCCTGCCGGGAAGGCGTCGTCGACCTGGCTGGCGATCTGATAGGCGAGGCTGAACTGCCCGTCGGCCTGGGCGCCGCGCGCCGCGGTCAGCAGCACCTCGTACCATTCCTCGGCGTCGCCGGGGAAGGAGGTGAGCTGGCGCGGCTGGGCGAGATAGGCGCGCATCGCCGGGCTCTGGCCGGTGTCGCGCAGCCACAGCGCGCGATCGGCGATGAAGCCGGGATTGGTGCGGCCGAGCGCCAGCGCGGCCGAGCCCTTCACATCGGCATCGGGCGCCTTGGTGCGGAAGGCGATGCGCGCGTCGAACACCGGGCGCATGCCGGGCGAGACATAGGCGAGCTGGCGCTGGGCGGCGCTGAGCGAGCCGGCCCAGAGCAGCATGTCCATCCGCGCGTCATGATCCGCCGGGGTGAGCGCCGAGGAGAAGCCGGCGAGCAGCGCAGTCTCGTCGCGCTGGCGCAGCACGCCGTGGCGCCAGGCACGGCGGGCCTGCTCCTCGCCTTCGCTGCGCCGGCCCGAGGCGACCAGCGCCTCGGCATAGCGGGTGCGGCCCGCGGCGGTCAGCGGCGGGAAACGCTCGAAATAGCGGGCGACCAGCCCGGGTGCCCAGGTGCCGCTCTCGAGCACGGTCTCGGCCGCGGCGCGGCGGCTCTTCTCGCCCGGCCAGCCCGGGTGCATGAGCAGGAAATTGGCATAGTCGGAAAAGGGATAATTGTCCGACTGCTGCAGGCGCTTCCACTCGACCAGCGCATCGGAGAGCTGATCGGCCTGGATATAGGGCGGGGGCACGCGGGGCATGCCCGCCTCCAGCGCCACCTTGTACCACTGGATCTGTTCCTGCGTCAGTTGCGAGGAGACGGCGAGCCCCGAAACGCCCGCGAACAGCAACGCACTTTTGAGGAGCGGAGCAAGCATACTGGACATGATACGCGACCCCCGCCTATCTGCCAGCCCCGATTTGGGGAATTAAGGAAGATTCTGAGACCATGTTTTCGGGCTCCATTCCCGCGCTGGTGACGCCGTTCCGTAACGGCAGCTTCGCGGAGGAAGATTATCGCGCGCTGGTTGAATGGCAGATTGCCGAGGGCTCTGCCGGGCTGGTGCCGTGCGGCACCACCGGCGAGGCCGCGACCATGCCCAAAGACGAGCATTTCGAAGTCGTCCGCGTCTGCGTCGACCAGACCAAGGGCCGCGTGCCGGTGCTCGCCGGCGCGGGTTCGAACGACACGCTCGTCGCGATCGAGAACGTCAAGGCTGCCCAGGCCGCCGGCGCCGACGCGGCGCTGATGGTCCCGCCCTATTACAACCGCCCGAGCCAGGAAGGCATCTTCCGCCATTTCGAGGCGGTGGCCGAGAAGACCGATCTGCCGATCGTGCTCTACAACGTCCCCGGCCGCACCGTGACCGACATCCAGCCGGGCACTATGGCGCGGATCGTTCAGGCGTTCCCCGGCAAGTTCATCGGCGTGAAGGACGCCACCGGCGCGCTTGGCCGCGTGACCGAGCAGCGTGCCGGCTGCGGCGCCGACTTCATCCAGCTTTCGGGCAATGACGAGACCGCGCTTGCCTTCAACGCGATGGGCGGCACCGGCTGCATCTCGGTGACCGCCAACGTGGCGCCGAAGCTGTGCGCCGAATTCCAGGCGGCCTGGGCGGCGGGCGACACGGCAAAGGCGCTGGCGCTGCACGACCTGCTCTATGCGTTGCACCTGGCGATGTTCACCGATGCCTCGCCGGGGCCGGTGAAGTACGCGATGACCCGCGTCCGCCCGGGCTTCCCCGACGAGCTGCGCCTGCCGATGACGCCGGCTGGCGAAGCGAGCCGGGCGGCGGTGGACGCGGCGCTGGCGAAAGCGGGGCTGGTCTAGGGGATTCCGTCACCCTGAACTTGTTTCAGGGTCCAACCATCGGCGAGCGCCGGACAAGAGGTTCAGGCGCTTTCGCCCGATGCCCGCTGGATGCTGAAACAAGTTCAGCATGACGATTGGAAGTTAGGTCCGCTGCTCGCCGCCCGAATAATAGGTCGGCACCGGGCCCTTGATCCAGGCGTTCTCGCGGAACCACTTGGTGACGATGTACTTCGTCCCCTCGATCACGCGCATGCCCTCGTGGAGCGTGTCGTAATTGGGGGTGCCGTCCTCGGCCATGTTGTTCCAGATCAGCATCAGGCCCTTTTTAGGCTTGAAGCGCACGCCGGCGCGCGGGAACCAGGTGGCGCCGCCCTCCTCGACATCGTTGAGATAGACCATCGCGGTCCAGGTGCGCTGGCCGCCGGTCTCGATCATGCGATCCCAATATTCGGCGTTCTCGTGGAAATAGTCGCAGTGCGCGCGGAACTGCTGGCCGGGCGCATAGCGCTGGCCCTGCAGCGTCTCGGCATTGACCGGGGGAATGCCGAGCGTGTGGGCGATGCGATCGTCGATCGGCCAGATCTCTTCCGACCAGCGATCGAGATCGGTGGAGCTGCTGGTGCGGAACTCGGGATCTTCGTGCACCGCGAGCAGCGTCGACGGGCGCGCCGCGCCATCGATCAGCCGGATCAGCAGGTCGCATTCCTCGTCGCTGAAGAAATTGGGATAGGTGAACATCTGCGCCGCCTCGACCTTGGCGCGCTTGACGTTGGGATCGGCCTCCAGCTTGGCGACCACCTCACGGGCGATCCGCGCCCGGTTGGGCGAGGGGGATCCCGATATTCTGCCGATATTCTTGCTCACAAGGGGCCAATTCGCGCCTGAAGGATGGAAATGCAAGAGGCCCGGTCCTTGCGGTCCGGGCCTCCCGTTTCTGGCAAGATGCGGGCTCGCTTACCAGAAGATGTCGTAGATCACATCGACGACTTCGCCGGTATCGACGTCCACCAGCAGGGCGTCGTTATAGTAGCGGACCCAGCGATAGGGGCCGTACACGTCCGGCAGGCGATAGTAATAGGGATCGTTGATCCAGTATTGCGACGAGAACAGCATCGCGCTCAGCGTGTAGCCGATCGAGAAGCGGCGATAGCCATAGCCCCAGCCCGACGGCGCATAATAGCGCGGCAGGCGGTAGATGCCGCGGTTCGAATTGCGATAGCCGCGCCAGTCGTAACGGTTGTCGTTGCGCCAGCCATTGCTCCAGCGACCGCTGTTGCCGTTCCAGCCGCGGTTGTTGTCCCAGCCGCGGTTGTTGCCGCGATTCCAGTCCGGCCGGCCGTTGTTGCGGTTGCGGTCGTTCCAGCCCGGGTTGCCGCGGTTGAAGTCGGGACGCGGATTGTTGTTGCCGCGGTTGAAGTCCGGACGCCCGTTGCTGCCGCCACGGTTCCAGTCGGGGCGGCCGTTGCTGCCGCCGCGATTGCCGTCCCAGCTGCGCTGCGGCTGCTGCTGCGGCTGCGCCTGGACCTGCGGGGTGCCGCGCGGCTGGCCGCCATTCCACTGCGGGCGATCGCCGCCGCGGTTCCACTGGCCGCCACCGTTGCTGCCGCGGTCGCCGCCATTCCAGCTGCGCTGGGGCTGCGCCGACTGCTGCTGGCCACCCGACGACGGACGGCTCCAGTTGCCGCCATTGCCGCCACGGTTCTGCGGCGCGGGCTGCGAGGCGCCCGAATTGCCGCCGTTGCGGCCGCCGCCGTCTCCACGGTGCCCACGATCCTGCGCCAGTGCCGGCGGGACCAGGGCTGTTGCGGCGATGATCGCCGCGAGCAAGGTCTTCTTCATCATGTGTCTCCGCTGGGACCGGCAAACACGCCGGGCTTTCGAGGGTAAACGTCCCTTAAAGCCCGGTGGCTGACACGACTCTGAATTCGCCTGTCAGCTTATTGAAAGCATTTGAAACATTCACGGTTCGGGCATGGTGGGCGCATCCTGGCCCGCAGGCGGCTCGGGCGCGTCGCCGCGGGCGATGCGGGCGGCGTTCTGGATGGCGTCCATCAGCCGCGGATAAATGCCGCAGCGGCAGATATTGGGGATCGCGTCCTTGATGTCCTGCTCGCTCGGATTCTTGTTGGCGCGCAGCAGCACCGATGCGGCCATCACCACACCGGGGATGCAAAAGCCGCATTGCGGCACGTTCGCCGCGATCAGCGCCTGCTGCACCGGATGGCTGCGATCCTTGGACAGGCCCTCGATCGTGGTGACGAAGGTGCCCTCCAGCGCGCCGATCGTCTCCTGGCAGGCGAGGCGGGCGGTGCCGTCCACGTCGACGGTGCAGGCGCCGCAATCGCCGGTACCGCAGCCATTCTTGGTGCCGGTGAGGTTCGAGGCGTCGCGCAGCGCCCAGAGCAGCGGCGTGCGCGGATCCATCTTGTAGGCGACCGGCTGGTTGTTGACGGTGAAGCGAGTCACTCGTTCCCCTCCCGCTTGCGGGAGGGGTTAGGGGAGGGGCTGTTCCTCTGCATTGTCGCTACATGCCCTCCCCCGACCCCTCCCGCAAGCGGGAGGGGAGAAGCGGGAAACGGGGTGTTTCCGAAACCGGCATTGTGCCGCGTCGTGCGCCACGCGACATCAACCGCATGACACTTCCTTCGCTCTTCATCCCGCATGGCGGCGGCCCCTGCTTCTTCATGGACCCCGATGGCGGCCCGCCCGATCCGATGTGGGTTCGCATGCAGGCCTATCTCGCCGGGCTGATCGGCTCGCTGCCCGAGCGGCCCAAGGCGATCCTGCTGGTCTCCGGCCATTGGGAAGAGGAGCGGGTGACCGTCCATGCCGGCAACGGCCAGCCGCTGCTGTTCGACTATTATGGCTTTCCCGAGCACACCTATCGGCTGCGCTGGGACGCGCCGGGCTCGCCGGAAGTGGCGGCGCGGGTGAAGGCGCTGCTCGAAGGCGCGGGCTTCCCGGTGGGCGAGGAAACCGAGCGGGGCTGGGACCACGGCGTGTTCATTCCCATGATGGTCGCGGTGCCGGGCGCGGACATCCCGCTTGTCCAGCTGTCGCTGCGCAAGGACCTCGATCCCACAGACCATATCGCGATGGGCGAGGCGCTCGCTCCCCTCCGGCAGGAGGGCGTGCTGATCGTCGGATCGGGGATGAGCTTCCATAATCTGCGTGCCCGCGGCCCGGAAGTGACGCCCTATTCGGACGTATGGGACGATGCGCTGACCGCGGCGGTGACGCATGCCGATCCCGCCGAGCGGGCGAAGCGCGTCGCCGCCTGGGACAAGCTGCCCTACGCCCAGTTCGCCCATCCGCGCGAGGAGCACCTGCTGCCGCTGATGGTCGCGCTCGGCGCGGGCGGGGACGGGCCTGCGGTGCGCGATTACCGCGACCATGTGTTGGGGTGGACGGTCTCGGGCTACCGGTTCGGGTAACCACCTCCGCTCTGGATACATCTCCGTCACCCCGGCCTTGTGCCGGGGTCCACTGCGCCGCACACAATGTTGCTCGTGATCGAAGGCACGCCCTGCGTCTATATTCTGGCCAATCGCTACAATGGCGCGATCTATGTCGGGGTGACGTCCAACCTGCTGGGCCGGGTGATCCAGCATCGCGAAGGTGCCTTTGAAGGCCATACCAAGCGGTACGGGATAACGCGGCTCGTCTATTTCGAAACCGGCGAGAGCATGGAAGGGGCGATTGCGCGCGAAAAACAGCTCAAACGCTATCGGCGCGATTGGAAACGCAACCTGATCGAGTTGCGGAACCCGATGTGGAATGACCTTGCGGTTGGTTTCGGGCTTGAACCGTTGTCTGCATGACCCGCCGCACGGTGGACCCCGGCACGAGGCCGGGGTGACGATTGGGTGGGGCTGCCCCTTACTCCCGCCAGCTCTTGTCCGTCCGGTCCACCAGCCGCACCATTGCCGCGAAGTCCGCCGCGCCGGGGCCGCCGGGGACCTGGGCCATGTGGAGGTCGCGCTGGTGCACGGCGATCACTTCGTCTGGCACCACCAAAGGCTCGCCCATGCTCGCGGTGGCGACCTGGATCTCGCAGGCGCGCTGGAGCGACCAGTGCTTGATGAACGCCTCGGGCAAGGTGCGCCCCATCACCAGGATGCCGTGGTTCTTGAGCAGCATCACGCGCTTGTCGCCGAGATGCTCGAGCAGCCGCTCGCCCTCCTCGTCGCGCACCGTCACGCCTTCGAAGTCGTGATAGGCGATCTGCCCGGCGAAGCTCGCGGCATAGAAATTGGTGGGGCGCAGGCCGCCCTCGACGCTGGCGACCGCCATGCCCGCGGTGGTGTGCGTATGCGCGATGCAATGGGCGTCGGGCAGATGCCGGTGGAACAGCGAATGCTGGACGAAGCCGGCGCGGTTCACCGGATAGGGCGAGTCGTCGAGCTTGTTGCCGTCGATGTCGATCTTGACGAGGTTCGAGGCCTTCACCTCGCTGAAGTGCAGCCCGAACGGGTTGATCAGGAACGCGCCTTCCTCGTCGGGCACCTTCAGCGTGATGTGGTTGTAGATCATCTCGGACCAGCCGAGCATGTCGAACACGCGGTAGCAGGCGGCGAGTTGCTGGCGGGCTTCCCACTCAGCTTCGGTCATCTGCGAATTGCGCAGCGCGGTGGCCATGATACCTCTCCCAAGGCTTTTTCGTTTTTCGGGTATGCCACGCACCAGGCCGTCGCCGCAACTGTCGCGCGCGCCTTCAATATTGTTGCATTGCAGCGAAGATGCGGTCAGCTTCCGGATCATGAAGCTCAGCCGCATCGCGTGGACGATCGCCCGGGTCCTGTTCGGGCTCTTCTTCCTCTACGCGCCGATCATGATCATGATCTCGTTCGGCGGGCAGCACCCGCCGGAGACCGTGCCGGCAGCGGCGCATTTCACCGAGGCGCTGAACGCCACCGGCTTCATGAACCCGGCGCTGATCGCGGTGCTGCTGCTGGGCGGGGCGTGCATGTTGTTCGATCGCTCTGCGCCGATCGGGCTGATCCTGCTGGCGCCGCCGATCTTCGTGATCGCACTGTTCCACTGGTTGCTGACGCACAACTATGTGTGGGGCAGCATCTGGCCGATCTGGTTCGCGGTGCTGGCATGGCACTATCGCGCGGTGTTCGCGCGGCTCTGGGAGCCTCAGCGGAAGGCGTAGGGCACCACGCTTCGCCGATCCGGATCGATCGAGATCGCGGAGGCGGCGGGCGGGAAAGCGCGCTGGTCGCAATCGGCGCGCGGGCAGATGCGGCAGCTCGATCCGATCGGCGTCGCCGCGCCGCCGGGCTTCAGGTCGTCCGCATAGACGAAGTCCGCCGCGTGCATCTCCTCGCAGCCCAGCGCCACCGCATAGCGGCGCGAGGGGCGGGCATAGCTGCCCGAGGGCTTCACCAGCCCCTTGGCCATCGAGACATAGCGGGTGCCGTCGGGCATCTCGGCATGCTGGACGAGGATCCGATCGGGGATCGCCACCGCCTCGTGCACCATCCAGAGCGGGCAGGCGCCGCCGAAGCGGGCGAATTGCAGGCGCGTCGCCGAGTGGCGCTTGGTGATGTTGCCCGCCATGTCGACCCGGCAGAAGAAGAAGGGCAGGCCCTGCGCGCCCGGGCGCTGCAGCGTGGAAAGGCGGTGGCACGCCTGCTCGAAGCTCACCCCGAAGCGCTGGCGCAGCCGGTCGATGTCGTGGCGGACGTCGCGGGCGGTGTCCTTGAAGGCGGCATAGGGCATCAGCAGCGCGCCGGCCGCATAATTGGCGAGGCCGATGCTGAGCAGCTCGCGAGAGGCGGGCGAGGCCAGGCCGGAGCCCTCGACCACTGCGCGCATCTCGTTCTCGAACTCATAGCGCACCAGCCGGTGGGCGAGCAGGAAGGCCCGGCTCTCGGGCGGCAGCGCGCTGTTGACCGCAAGCGTCCGATCGCCGGCGTCGAAGCGGCTGAGCTGGCTGCCGTCGCCATCCTCGCCGGTGACGCGCACGCCGTGCCAGCGCAGCCGGTCCTCGAGCCCGCGCGTCGGGCGGTCGGGATCGAGGTCGGCGGCGAGCGCCTCGGCCGAGAGGTCGATCGTGTCGATATAGTTGCCCTCGGCCTGGAACCAGTCGCGCACTTCCTCCCAGGGGAGCGGCGCCGCGTCGCTCGAGCCGCTGTCGAACCGGTCGTCGAGCACGCGCAGCTGCTCCTGGCTGCGGCGCCACGCCTCGTGCAGCGCCACCATGCGGCGGGCGAGCAGGGGCTGCTGCTCGATGCCGCGGCGGACATCGGCTTCCTCGATCCGCTCGGCGGGGACGCTGGCGTCGGTGGCCGCGTCGATCGTGCGGAGCAGGGCGGAGCTGTCCGCCGCGTCGCCGAACGCCTCGAGCGGGAATTCGCGCGAGAGCGCGACCAGCACGATGTCGGTGATCGGCCGGTCGTTGTTCTCGATCTGCGAGAGGTACGAGACCGAGATACCGAGCCGCGCCGCCATCGCTGCCTGGCTCAGCCCCACGCGCCGGCGCAGCTCGCGCAGGCGGAAGCCTTCGAAGACGCGGCGGCGGGGGGTGCTCAAAGCCCCTCCCCTTCAGGGGAGGGGTTGGGGTGGGGCAGTGCCGCGGGTGCAAGGCTCGGTGAGACGGACAGGCCCCACCCCCAACCTCTCCCCTGAAGGGGAGGGGCTTGATAGGCGGTTCGGCTCGATCTGCGCATATCCGCAGTATATCTGCAAACCTGCACGATACAACTTTGCAACATTGCATTTGCGGTGCGTGCGTGTCCCGATGCAGAAGCCGCGACTTCCAAGGGGAATTGCATGTCGTCGACGATCGAGGAACTGGAACGCCGCCGCGCCGCCGCCCGCCTGGGCGGGGGGCAGAAGCGGATCGACGCGCAGCACGCCAAGGGCAAGCTCACCGCGCGTGAGCGGCTCGAAGTGCTGCTCGACCAGGGCTCGTTCGAGGAGCTCGACATGTATGTCGAGCACAATTGCGTCGACTTCGGCATGCAGGACCAGATCGTCCCCGGTGACGGCGTCGTCACCGGATCGGGCACGATCAACGGCCGCCTCGTCTTCGTGTTCAGCCAGGACTTCACCGTGTTCGGCGGCTCGCTCAGCGAACGCCACGCACAGAAGATCTGCAAGATCATGGACATGGCGATGAAGGTCGGCGCCCCGGTGATCGGGCTCAACGACAGCGGCGGCGCGCGCATCCAGGAGGGTGTCGCGTCGCTCGGCGGCTATGCCGAGGTGTTCCAGCGCAACGTGCTGGCATCGGGCGTGGTGCCGCAGCTCTCGCTGATCATGGGCCCGTGCGCCGGCGGCGCGGTCTATTCCCCGGCGATGACCGACTTCATCTTCATGGTGAAGGACTCATCGTACATGTTCGTCACCGGCCCGGATGTAGTGAAGACCGTTACCAACGAGATCGTCACGCAGGAGGAACTGGGCGGCGCTGTGACGCATACCACGAAGTCGGGGGTCGCCGACGTGGCCTTCGACAATGACATCGAGGCGCTGCTCGCGGCCCGCGACTTCGTGGACTTCCTTCCCGCCTCGAACCGCGAAGAGGTGCCCGAGCGGCCGAGCGACGATCCCTGGGATCGCCTCGAGCCGAGCCTCGACAGCCTGATCCCGCCGAGCGCGAACCAGCCCTATGACATGCACGAGCTGATCAAGAAGACGCTCGACGAGGGCGAGTTCTTCGAGCTGCAGCCGAGCCATGCCGGCAACATCCTGATCGGCTTCGGCCGGATCGAGGGACGCACGGTGGGCGTGGTCGCCAACCAGCCGATGGTGCTGGCCGGGTGCCTGGACATCAACTCGTCGAAAAAGGCGGCGCGGTTCGTGCGCTTCTGTGACGCGTTCGAGATTCCGATCGTGACGTTCGTCGACGTGCCGGGCTTTCTGCCGGGGGTGGGGCAGGAGCATAGCGGCATCATCAAGCACGGCGCCAAGCTGCTCTATGCCTATGCCGAGGCGACGGTGCCCAAGATCACGGTGATCACGCGCAAGGCCTATGGCGGCGCGTATGACGTGATGGCCTCCAAGCATCTGCGCGGCGACTTGAACTATGCCTGGCCGACCGCCGAGATCGCGGTGATGGGTGCCAAGGGTGCGGTGGAGATCATCTTCCGCGGCAAGACGCCGGAAGAGATCGCTGAGCGCACCGCCGAATATGAAGCACGCTTCGCCAATCCGTTCGTCGCGGCGAGCAAGGGATTCGTGGACGAGGTGATCATGCCGCATTCCACGCGCCGCCGGATCGCGCTGGGGCTTCGCAAGCTGCGCAACAAGCAGCTCGAGAACCCGTGGAAGAAGCATGACAATATTCCGCTGTAACCCTGTCCGTCATCCCGGCGAAAGCCGGGATCTCGGGCGGCGGGCGCACGGTTTGTGGCACGAGATCCCGGCTTTCGCCGGGATGACGGAGGAAGCATGAAACTCGGCCGCCTCAACCATGTCGGCGTCGCGACACCTTCGATCGAAGCGTCGATCGCCTTTTATCGCGACGTGATGGGCGCGGAGGTGATCCGTGAGCCCTTCGATTTGCCGGCGCAGGGGGTGAAGGTCTGCTTCGTCGATACGCCGAACAGCCAGATCGAGCTGATTGAGCCGCTGGGCGATGCTTCGCCGATCCATGGCTTCCTCGCCAAGAACCCGGCGGGCGGCCAGCATCACCTCTGCTACGAAGTGCCCGATATCCACGAAGCCAAGGCCTGGTTCGAGGCCAAGGGCGCCAAGGTGCTCGGCGAGCCGCGCATCGGCGCGCATGGCACGCCGATCTTCTTCGTCCATCCCAAGGATATGGGCGGGGTGCTGACCGAGATCATGGAGACGCCGCGTGGCGACCACTAAGGACTGGGAAGCCCTCGCCGCGAAGGAGGTGAAGGGCCGCGACCTCGACTGGCAGACGCCGGAAGGCATCACGGTCAAGCCGCTCTACACGGCCGAGGACACCGCGAACCTTGATCCCGGCCTGCCGGGCTTCGCGCCCTTCACGCGCGGCGTGCGCGCGTCGATGTATGCCGGGCGGCCCTGGACGATCCGCCAGTACGCCGGCTTCTCGACCGCCGAGGAGTCCAACGCCTTCTACCGCCGCAACCTCGCGGCCGGGCAGAAGGGGCTGAGCGTCGCCTTCGATCTCGCCACCCACCGCGGCTATGACAGCGACCATCCGCGCGTCACCGGCGATGTCGGCAAGGCGGGCGTGGCGATCGACAGCGTCGAGGACATGAAAATCCTGTTCGACGGGATCCCGCTCGATCAGATGTCCGTCTCGATGACGATGAACGGCGCGGTGATCCCGATCCTCGCCTTCTTCATTGTCGCGGGGGAGGAGCAGGGCGTCGACAAGAGCCTGCTCGACGGGACCATTCAGAACGACATCCTCAAGGAGTTCATGGTCCGCAACACCTATATCTACCCGCCCGAACCGAGCATGCGGATCATTTCGGACATTTTCGCATATACCAGTGCGAACATGCCGAAATTCAACAGTATTTCGATTTCCGGCTATCACATGCAGGAAGCCGGGGCGACGCAGGTGCAGGAGCTTGCCTTCACCATCGCCGACGGCATGGAATATGTGAAATACGGCGTCGCCAGCGGCCTGGATATCGACAAGTTCGCAGGACGTTTGAGCTTCTTCTTCGCAATCGGCATGAACTTCTTCATGGAGATCGCGAAGCTGCGCGCGGCCCGGGTGCTCTGGCACCGGGTGATGACGAAGCTGGGCGCGCAGGACGAGCGCTCGAAGATGCTGCGCACCCATTGCCAGACCTCGGGCGTGTCGCTCACCGAGCAGGACCCCTACAACAACGTCATCCGCACCACGATCGAGGCGATGGCGGCGATGCTCGGCGGCACGCAGAGCCTGCACACCAACGCGCTCGACGAAGCGATCGCGCTGCCGACCGATTTCTCCGCCCGCATCGCGCGCAACACCCAGCTGGTCATCCAGGAGGAGACCGGCATGTGCAATGTCGTCGATCCGCTGGGCGGCAGCTATTATATCGAGAGCCTGACCCAGGAGCTGGTCGACAAGGCCTGGGAGATCATCGAGCGGGTCGAGGCCGAGGGCGGCATGGCCAAGGCGGTGGCGGCCGGCTGGCCCAAGGCGATGATCGAGGAGGCGGCGGCGGCGACCGCGGCGCGGATCGATCGCGGCGAGCAGGTGATCGTCGGCGTCAACAAGTATCGCAAGGCCGAGGAAGAGCCGATCGACATCCTCGATGTCGACAACCATGCCGTGCGCGAGGCGCAGATCGCGCGGATCAAGCGCGTGAAGGCGAGCCGCGACGACGCCGCCTGCCGCAAGGCGCTGTTCGCGCTGCAGGAAGGAGCGCGGGGCGGCGAGAACCTGCTCGCGCTTGCCGTCGAGGCGGCGCGTGCCCGCGCGACGCTGGGCGAGATCAGCGCGGCGATGGAGGCGGGCTTCGGCCGCTATGCCACCAAGCCGACCCCGGTGCAGGGCATCTATGGCGGCGCCTATCAGGACGATGCGGTGTGGGAGCGGCTGAAGGACGGCGTGACCGCCACCGAGCGCCGCCTGGGCCGCAAGCCCCGCATGCTCGTCGCCAAGATGGGGCAGGACGGCCATGACCGCGGCGCCAACCTGGTCTCCTCGGCGTTCGGCGACCTGGGCTTCGAAGTGGTGCCCGGGCCGCTCTTCCAAACGCCGCAGGAAGCCGCCGCGCTGGCGATCGACAGCGATGTCGACGTGGTCGGCGCCTCCAGCCTTGCGGCGGGGCACAAGACGCTGATCCCCGAGCTGATCCGCGAGCTGCAGGACGCCGGCCGCGCGGACATCAAGGTCGTCGCGGGCGGGGTGATCCCGGCGCAGGACTATGAATTCCTGCGCGAGGCGGGCGTCCAGGCGATCTTCGGGCCGGGCACCAACCTTGTCAAAGCCGCCGAAGAGGTGCTGAGGCTCCTCGGGCATAACATGCCCCCGATCGAGGAAGCTGCAGAATGACCCAATCCCCAACCGTTCGCCCTGAGCTTGTCGAAGGGTCGTCCTTTTCTTCGTCCCATGGGGCGAAGAAGAGCAGTGCTTCGACAAGCGCAGCACGAACGGGTTTGGCGCGTACCGACTGGACCCGTGAAGAGATCGCCGCGCTGTTCGATCTGCCCTTCACCGAGCTCGTGTTCCGCGCCGCCGAGGTCCACCGCGCCAATCACCCGGCCAACGAGGTCCAGCTCTCGACGCTGCTCAGCATCAAGACCGGCGGCTGCCCGGAGGATTGCGGCTATTGCAGCCAGTCGGTCTCGGCCGAGACCGACCTCAAGGCGACCAAGCTGATGGATGTGCGCCAGGTGCTCCAGGCCGCGGCACAGGCCAAGGATCATGGCTCGTCGCGCTTCTGCATGGGCGCCGCCTGGCGCAACCCCAAGGACCGCGACATGCCCGCCATCGTCGAGATGGTGCAGGGCGTCCGCGCGATGGGGATGGAGACCTGCATGACGCTGGGCATGCTCAGCGAGAAGCAGGCCCAGATGCTCGCCGATGCCGGGCTCGATTACTACAACCACAATATCGATACCTCGCCCGAGCGCTATGCCGAGGTGATCACCACCCGGACGTTCGGGGAGCGGCTCGACACGCTTGAGCATGTCCGCGAGGCGGGGATCAATGTGTGCTGCGGTGGCATCGTCGGCATGGGTGAGACCCGGCCGGACCGTGTCGGCTTCATCCATGCGCTGGCGACGCTGCCGGTGCATCCGGGCAGCGTGCCGGTGAACGCGCTGGTGCCGATCAAGGGCACGGTGCTCGGCAACATGCTCGCCGATACGCCGCTCGCCCAGATCGACGACATCGAGTTCGTCCGCACGATCGCGGTGGCGCGGATCACGATGCCGGCGAGCATGGTCCGCCTCTCGGCCGGCCGCGAGAGCATGAGCGACGCCACCCAGGCGCTGTGCTTCCTGGCCGGCGCCAACTCGATCTTCACCGGCGACAAGCTGCTGACCGCGGGCAATGCCGGCGACGACAAGGATTCGGCGCTGTTCGCCCGGCTGGGCGTCAAGCCGATGCAGGCCGAGGTGAAGGTGGAGCTGGAGGCGGCGGAGTGACCATTACCGGCCGTCATGCTGAACTTGTTTCAGCATCCAATTCTCCCCCAGCGAAACCGCCTGAGGCGCGTTGGACCCTGAAACAAGTTCAGGGTGACGAAGAAAAAGAAAGCCGAGGGGCCTGATGTTCAAGAAGATTCTGGTCGCCAATCGGGGCGAGATCGCGTGCCGCGTGATGCGCACCGCCAAGAAGATGGGGATCGCCACCGTGGCGGTCTATTCGGATGCCGATGCCCGCGCCCCGCATGTGCTGATGGCCGACGAGGCGGTGCGGCTCGGGCCGGCGCCGGCGGCGGAATCCTATCTCAAGGCGGAGCTGATCCTGCTGGCCGCCAAGGAGACCGGGGCCGACTGCATCCATCCGGGCTATGGCTTCCTCTCCGAGCGCGAGAGCTTCGCGAAGGCCTGCGCGGACGCCGGGATCGCCTTTGTCGGCCCGCCGCCCAAGGCGATTGCGGCGATGGGTGACAAGATCGAATCGAAGAAGCTCGCCAAGGCCGCGGGCGTCAACGTCGTGCCCGGTTTCGTCGGGGTGATCGAGGATACCGAGCATGCCGTGCGCATCTCGAACGAGATCGGCTATCCGGTGATGATGAAGGCTTCGGCCGGCGGCGGCGGCAAGGGCATGCGGCTCGCCTGGAGCGAAACCGACGTGCGCGAAGGCTTTGAGGCGACCAAGCGCGAGGGGTTGGCGAGCTTCGGCGACGACCGCGTGTTCATCGAGAAGTTCATCGAGTCGCCCCGCCATATCGAGATCCAGGTGCTGGGCGACCAGCATGGCAACATCGTCTATCTCGGCGAGCGCGAATGCTCGATCCAGCGCCGCCACCAGAAGGTGGTCGAGGAAGCGCCGTCGCCCTTCGTCTCGCCCGAGATGCGCAAGGCGATGGGCGAGCAGGCGGTCGCGCTGTCGCGGGCGGTGGGCTATTTCAGCGCCGGCACGGTCGAGCTGATCGTCTCGGGCGCCGACAAGACCGGGCAGGGCTTCTACTTCCTCGAGATGAACACCCGCCTGCAGGTCGAGCATCCGGTGACCGAGGCGGTGACCGGGCTCGATCTGGTCGAGCAGATGATCCGCGTCGCCTATGGCGAGAAGCTCGCCTTCACCCAGGACGACATCAAGCTGACCGGCTGGGCGATCGAGAACCGCGTCTATGCCGAGGATCCCTATCGCGGCTTCCTGCCCTCGACGGGGCGGCTGGTGCGCTATCGCCCGCCGGCGAGCGAGGAGACGCCCTATGGCGCCCCCGGCACGCGCGGCGATCATGGCTATGTCCGCGTCGATGACGGCGTGACCGAGGGCAGCGAGATCTCGATGTTCTACGACCCGATGATCGCCAAGCTGATCACCTGGGGCGAGACGCGCGACGAAGCGGCGGACCTGCAGGTGGCGGCGCTCGACCGGTTCCGGATCGACGGCATCGGCCACAATATCGATTTCCTCTCCGCACTGGTCCAGCATCCGCGCTTCCGCGAGGGCGCGCTGACCACCGGCTTCATTGCCGAGGAATATCCCGAGGGCTTCCACGGTGCGCCGGCCTCGCCCGCGCTCAAGCGCAAGCTGGCGGCGCTGGCGGCGGTGATCGACATCGAGCGCGCCGAGCGCGCCGCGGCGACGGCGGGCCAGCTCAATGGCGCGGTCGATGTGGGCGACGATCGCGTGGTGCTGATCGGCGGCGATCGCTTCGCGGTCGTGGTCGACGAGGACGTCACGGTCGATGGCCAGCCGATCGACATCGACGGCGAATGGCAGGCGGACAATCTGATCCTCTCCGCGACGGTCGACGGCGCCCCGCTCAGCGTCGGGGTCGCGCGCAAGGGGGCGGCGTGGAGGCTCACCGCGCACGGCGCCGCGCACCTGGTCGAAGTCTATCCCCCGCACATCGCGCAGTTCCGGCACCATATGATCGAGAAGGTGCCGCCGGACATGAGCAAGTTCCTGCTCGCGCCGATGCCGGGCCTGCTCACCCAGCTCCACGTGTCGCCCGGCGACAAGGTCGAGGCCGGCCAGCCGCTCGCGGTGGTCGAAGCGATGAAGATGGAGAACATCCTGCGCGCCGAGCGGGCAGGGGTGGTGAAGGCCGCCAATTTCGGCGCCGGCGACAGCCTGGCGGTGGACGCGGCGATCCTCGAGTTCGAGTGAAGGCAGGGTGGGCAGGGTGCTTGACGCTTGCGGCGGCAGATGATGGAACGGCCCCGTGAGTGACAGTTCTTCCCCGCCCGAGCCGCCCGTCCAGCCCGAAGCGGAGGCTATCCAGACCCAGGCCCAGCAACGGGCCGAGGCGCGTGCCGTCGAATCCGCGGCGATCCGGCGGCGCTGGATCACATTGGGCGAAGTGCTGGCGGTGATCGCGGTTATCATCTCGGGGCTGACGCTGTGGAACAGCTGGAGCGAGCGTAGCGACAGCAAGGCGGCGCAAAGCGCGGATGCGGCGCGCGCCTCCAACCGCGCCGCTACGCTGGTGCTGGTCGCGACCGATGCCGGCAAGCACAGCCTCACCCTGAAGACTGCCTCGGCCGAGCAATCGGTCCAGAGCCAGGAGATCTGGTTTCCGACCGCGCTGGGCGCCGCCTCCGCCCAGACCACGGGCGAACCGCGGATCGAGACCGACTGGTTCGAGCGCGCGCTGGAAAAGGCGCGCGAGGCAGCGAAGCGTCCCGACAACAGCCGCGGCGACGAACGCCTGCCCGTGGCGATCGTTACCCGCTTCCTGGCGGACGGCGAGGCGCATGAGGACGTTGCGCTCTACGATATCGGCTACACCATCTCCGGCCGCCTGCTCGGCGGGCACAGCGTCGAGCTGCGCGGGCTCTCGTTCGTGTCGCGAGTGAAGAAGGGCACTGCGCAGGCAAAGCTCGATGCGCGCTGGAAGGCGTTGTTCCCGGGGAAATAGCATCGGGACGCACCGGCTGCAGCGCTCCGCGCGCAAGCGGAGCGAATTCTCGTGCCGGACCTCTTTTTCCGCTCCCTCCGCGTTGAAGGTGCCCCGGCACACTTCTGCGACAAGATATATTTATCAGATAATTATCGCCTCACGAATGCGGGCGGAAATGGGAGAATGCGGAATGAAGCTGTCTCGGCAACTGCGCGCGCTGACGCGCCGAAGTCTGGTAGGTGCGGTGGCGGCCGCGCTTCTCGTCGGTGGGGCAGCGCAGAGCTTCGCCCAGCATTCCGCGGCGCCGGTGCCGGCTGCTCCGGTCGCGCAGGCACCGCGCCCCAATGTCATCGTGATCCTCGTCGACGATATGGGTTTTTCGGACATCGGGCCGTACGGCAGCGAGATCCCGACGCCCAATCTCGACCGGCTTGCCGCGAACGGCATCCGGTTCACCCAGTTCTACAACACCGCGCGGTGCAGTACCTCACGCGCTTCGCTGATGACGGGCCTCTATCCGCATGAAGCGGGGATGGGGAACCTGGACGGTGTCGTGCAGCCTGAGTCGCGCGGCCTGCACGGCCGCCTCGACGAGCGCGCCGTCACGATCGCGCAGGTGATGAAGCCTGCGGGCTATTTCACCGGCATGGCGGGCAAGTGGCACATGGGCGCGGCGCATGGCTCGCCGCCCGAAGCCCGCGGGTTCGACCGGTCCTTCTCGTTCCCCGGCGGGACCTATTTTCCGGATCAGGTCGGCCGCAAGAACATGCAGATCGACGGCAGACCGGTGCCGCTCACCTCTCCCGAAGTCGGGGAGGGCGAATGGTATGCCTCCGACCTGCTCGTCGACTGGACCAACCGCTTCGTCGGCGAGGCCAAGGCCCAGAACAAGCCGTTCTTCCTCTACCTGCCGTTCACCGCGGTGCATTTCCCGGTCATGGCGCCGCAGGAGGATGTCGCCAGGTTCAAGGGCAAGTACATGGCGGGCTGGGACGCGCTGCGCCGGGCGCGCTTCGAGCGCCAGAAGAAGATGGGCCTGATCGATCCCAAGGCGAAGCTGCCGCCGCCGCTCGACGAGGCCTATGACTGGAGCAAGCTGTCGGCGGCGGACAAGGACCGGTTCGACACGATCATGGCCGTCTATGCCGCTGCCGTCAGCCGGATGGACAAGGCGGTGGGCACGCTGCTCGACGACCTGAAGAAGCAGGGCCAGCTCGACAACACGCTGATCCTGTTCATGGCCGACAATGGCGGCAATGCGGAGAGCGGCCCGGACGGCCGCACCGGCGGCCGCGAGCCGATGGGCGGGCCTGCGTCGAACATCTTCGTCGGGCTGAACTGGGCAACGCTCCAGAACACGCCCTTCCAGTATTTCAAGCACTATACCGAGGAAGGCGGCATCGCCACGCCGCTGATCGCCTATTGGCCCAAGGGCATCGACCCGAAGCTGCACGGCAGCCTGGTGCGCGAGCCGGGGCATCTGATCGATGTGATGCCCACGCTGGCGCAGCTTGCCGGCGCCACCTATCCGACGACGTACAACGGCACCGCGATCCTGCCGATGGAAGGGCGCTCGATGGTGCCCGCCTTCACCGGCCAGAAGCTCGCCCGTGGAAACCCGATCTTCTGGGAGCATGAGGGCAACCGCGCGGTGCGCGACGGCAACTGGAAGCTCGTGGCGCAGTGGCAGGCGCCGTGGGAGCTGTACGACATGTCGGTCGATCGCTCTGAGACCAACAATGTCGCGGCCCAGCATCCCGACATCGTCGCGCGCATGGCCAAGCAATATGAAGACTATGCGGCGCGCGGCTTCGTCGATCCGTGGCCGAGAAAGGTCGATGGCGGCGTGTTCAAGGGTGCGCTCGAGGGCGGCGCTCCGCGTGCGGTCAACGCGCCGCCAAAGGCGAAGGGAAAGCGGGGCAGGGCCGGGCGGCGCCAAATGGCACCCGATGCCGCAAGCCAGGACTGAGCTTTTGACGGGACGCCAGGGTCGGGCCTGCATTTCGCATCGGCGGAATGCGGGTCCGGTCGGCTGCCTTCGTGCGGCTGTTGAACGCCAATCATAGCGCCGCCGGCGCGAACTGCGCGTGATCTTCCGGAGCATCAGCGGCGGCCTTGCCGGCCCGTTGGTGCCCACCATTGCCCGCATATTTGGAGGCCCCCGTCGCATTCGGTGACGGAAAATAGGGAAGACGCACTCTTCCCAATCATCCGGGCAACGATCCGGAGCAATCAGAGGGAGGATGTTATGGCTTGGCGCGCTGCGTTGCTTCTCACCGCTTCGGTGATTCCGTTCACTCACGCCTATGGACAGACGACGCCCCCGGCGCCGCAAACCCCCGACGCCGATCAGAGCACGCCGGCGGCGGATCCCGACGAGCCGCAGGATGGCAATGCGATCGTCGTCACCGGCATCCGATCGTCGCTGACCCGCGCCGCGGAAGTGAAGCGCGACGCCGTGCAGGTCGTCGATTCGATCGTCGCCACCGATATCGGCAAGCTGCCCGATCCAACCACGGCGGCGGCGCTGCAGCGCGTGCCCGGCATCCAGGTGCAGACCGATCGCAACAATGAGTTGAGCGGCGTCAGCATCCGCGGGCTCACCGACATCAACACCACGCTCAACGGCCGCGAAGTGTTCACCACCACGGGGCGCGGGTTCGACCTGAAGGACGTGCCCGCCGAGGCGCTCGGTCGCGTCGACGTGTTCAAGTCGCAGACTGCCGATCTGATCGAAGGCGGCGTTGCCGGCGCGATCGACCTGAAGCTCAATCGGCCGTTCGATTTCACCAAGCCCATCCTGGCGGTCAACCTTCGCCAGAACTACGCCGCCCGGCTGCACAAGAGCAGCCCGCAGATCGGCGTGCTCGCATCGGCCCGGGCGGATACGGGGATCGGCGAGATCGGCGTGCTGGTCAACGGCAGCTGGTCCCGCGCCGACAGCCAGCGCGGACAGCTCAACATGAGCGATCGCCGCGCGTCGAGCGCGGCGCCGCTGAACGGGCCGGCCGGCTTCCTGATCCCGCAGGTGATCAACAACATGCCCAATGTCGGCACGGTGACGCGCGGCGAGATGAATGCCGCGATCCAGTGGCAGGCCACGCCGTCGCTCCAGGTCTATGCCGACGGCCTGTACACCTATTTCCAGACGACCGCTGGCTTTGCCGGCTTCAATCCGCAGCCGTTCAACAACGGCACGACGATCACCGACATCGTGGGGAGCACCGACTGCTTCCAGGCGCGCGTCAACGCCAACGGCACCAATCCGCAGATCGTCAACAATGCCGACGGCACGCGCTCGCTGCAGCCCTACACCGTCCAGTCGATGTGCAATATCAAGAGCGCGACGCTCCATAACGTCATCGTCAACCAGAACTCCTCGTCGGATCGCCTGACCCAGAAGAACAAGATGATCGCGGGCGGGCTGAAGTTCGATCGCGGCGGCACCAAGGCCACGCTCGACGTCGGATACCAGACCTCGTGGAGCTATGACGAGAACGTCAATGCCGAGGTCGGCCAGCGGGTAGGCACCATCTATCTGAACACCGATGTCGACGATGGCGCGTCGATCACGCTCGATCCGTCGATCCCGATGAGCAGCGCCAACCTGTCGATCCGCAACGCGTTCAACCAGAACTACACGTTGGCGACCGGATCGCTGTTCCAGGCGCGGCTCGACGGCGAACAGGAGATCGGCGGCTTCCTGCGCAAGATCCAGGCGGGCATCCGCTATGCCGATCGCGAGGCGGTCAACCGCAACGTCCAGCAGACCAACCCGACCAGCGGCATCGGCTGCAACAATGTCGAGACGGGCCGGCCGTCCTGCCTGGTGTCGAGCCTGGGGCTGTCGCCGGACTTCATCGCCACGATCGGCAATTCGCTCGGCATCAATGGCGGGCAGGCCTTTGTCGGCGTGAACCCGGACTTCCTGCTGTCCGAGAGCGGCCGCAACCAGCTGCGCGCGCTGTTCCACCTGCCGCTGCGGGCGCCCGACTTCGATCCGACGCACCAGTTCGACGCGTCGGAGCGGACGGTCGCCGGCTACGTCCAGGCTAGCTACCAGCTGGGTATCAGCGGCGACGTCACGCTCGATGGCGTGATCGGCGTGCGCGGGATCAAGACCGATCGCACGATCAGCACCTACACGAAGAACAGCGCGGGTGCGATCGTGCCGGTCAGCGCCACCACCAGCGATTTCGACCTGCTGCCCAGCGCCACCGCGCGGCTGAAGCTGCCCGACGGCTTCCAGCTGCGGTTCAACTATGCCCGCACGATGCGCCGGCCCGGCTTCGAATCGCTGAATCCGACGCAGTCGCTGACCTATGTCGGGAACATCTTCCTGCTCAACACCGCCTCGGCCGGCAATCCCAACCTCAAGTCGCAGAAGTCGGACAGCTTCGATGCGACCGCGGAATATTATTTCCGTGGCGGCCTGCTCGCGGTCAACGGCTACTACCGGACGATCCGCAACCGTGTGGTCAATTCGTCGACGCAGACGGTGATCGACGGCAGCAACTTCCTGCTCACCACGCCGCGCAACGTCGGCGAGGCGACGCTCAGGGGCGTCGAGGCCAGCGCGCAATATTTCTTGGATTTCCTGCCGGGGGTGCTGTCGGGCTTCGGCGTGCAGGGGGCCTTCACCTATGCCGATTCCGAGATCGGCGGCAACGATCCGCTGGCCGGCTATGCGCTGCAGGGCGTGTCCAAATATAATTACACGCTCGGCGCGCTCTACGACAAGCACGGGCTGAGCGGCCGGCTGATCTACACCTTCCGCTCCAAATACTACACGGGCGACAACAGCGGCGCGGTTTCGCTGCGCCCGATCGACGCGGCACGGGTCAACGAGGTCTTCATCCCGACCCAGCTGATCTATGTCCGTCCCGCGGGGCGGCTCGATTTCAGCATCGGCTATGACGTGAATTCCGCCTTCCACATCGATGTTGGCGGCACCAACATCACGCGCACCAAGACCAAGCAGTATCTGGGCCAGACCTACCTCAACCAGCTCGTCTATGGCGACGAGACGACCTACTCGATCGGTCTGCGGGTGCGCTTCTGATGTCCGGCACGATCTCCAACCGCAAAGAGGTGATGCAATGAAGCGGCGTGAATTTCTGGGCAGGGCTTCAAGCGCGGTACTCGCGTCGGTGATCGCGGGAGGCGCCTCGGCGCAGACGACGCCCGGGCAGGATCGCGGGCCGTGGCCGGCACCGGTGCCGACGCCCCGAATGGAGGGGCCGAGCCCCAACATCATCCTGCTGATCACCGATCAGACCCGGGCGGGCCTCACCCGAAAATCGGGCTATCCGCTCGATACCATGCCCACGGCCGATGCGCTCGCCGCGCGCGGGGTGGATTTCGCGCGCGCCTATTGCACGATCCCGGCCTGCACCCCCAGCCGCATCTCGATGCTTACCGGGCGCTGGCCGCAGGCGCATCGGGTGCGGATGAACCTCAACCCCCAGGATGCCTTTTTCGACAAGGACATCTACCAAGTCGCGCGAAGCCAGGGCTATCGCACCGGTCTGTGCGGCAAGAACCACACCTATCTGAAGGCCAAGGACGTCGACGTCTTCCGCGACTATTCGCACGAGGGCGGACCCAAGGACGGGCTGACACCCGAACAGGCCAAGTTCGAGGAATGGCTGAAGGGTCTCGATTTCAACGTCGCGCTCGAGCCCGCGCCGTTCCCGCTCGAGACCCAGCTGCCCTATCGCATCGTCTCCGACGCGATCGATTTCATGGGTGCCGCCAAGGGCAGCCCGTTCTTCCTCCAGGTCTCGTTCCCCGAACCTCATGACCCGGAGCAGGTGCCGGCGCCCTATTGGGACATGTTCCCGCCCGACAAGCTGCCGCCGCGCGCTGCCGGGCCGGAAGTGATCCCGCAACTCGGCTACCGGGCCCAGTGGCTCGACCGGCTGGCCAAGGACGGCTTCCCCGACACCGAGAAGCAGTGGCGCCGGTATGTGTCCAACTATCTGGGCGCGCTCCGGATGGTCGACGATCAGGTCAAGCGGATGCTCGATTTCATGCAGGGCGCCGGCCTGCTCGACAACACGATCATCGTGCGCGTCGCCGATCATGGTGACTATCTGATGGACTATGGCCTGGCGCGGAAGGGCGTCGGCCTGCCCGAGGACCTGACCCGCATCCCGATGACCTGGACCGGCCCGGGCATCCGGCCGAACCCCGCGTTCGAGAAGACGGCGTTCGTCTCGATGGCCGACGTCATGCCGACCCTGTGCGAAGCGATGGGCGCCGATATCCCGGCCGGCGTGCAGGGACGCAGCCTGTTGCCGCTGTTGCGCGGACAGGATTTCCCGGCCGAGGAGTTCCGCAGCATCGTTTCGCAGGTGGGGCTGGGCGGGCTCTACTACGAAGCGTCGGACAAGGTGCCGGTGTCGATCGCGCGCACGACCGGCGGTCATTGGGATGAGCTCGATGGCGTCACGCAAAGCGGCAACATGCAGATGGTCCGCATGGGCGACTGGAAACTGATCTACGACATGATGGGCTATGGCCAGCTCTACAACCTGGCCAGGGATCCGCACGAGCTAAGGAACCTGTTCAACCAGCCCGCGGCGGCAAAGGCGCAGTCGAGCCTGATGGCCGAGCTGGCGATGTGGACCATCCGTAACCAGGACAGCCTGCCCACCGGGCCGCAGAACAGGAAATACCACACCAAATGGGCGCGGCCGCACAATTGGTACGCGCCGTTCCGACACGGCACCGCACCGGCGGCCTTCATTCCCTGACGGGCACGGGCTGCCGCATCCGGTGGCTCTGGCATGCCTGGCGGACCTTCCGTCAGGCATGCCGCCGTTCGAGAATCTGTCCAACGGACGGGAATTGGAATGCTTCGCCTTGCGACGCATTCTTATACGTCATGCATTTGAAAGCTGGAGACGGCTTCGCCGGTCATCGGCGGTAAAATCGCGCCCCGCGCGATTTCGTCGCTGCTGGTGACCCCTACGAGAATCGAACTCGTGTTTTCGCCGTGAGAGGGCGACGTCCTGACCGCTAGACGAAGGGGCCGTGCTGCAGCGGAAGCGGGCAATTACGGGCAGCGTCCCGGCCCGTCAAGCGCCTTGCAGGCTTTTATTTCGGGAGCCGCGCGATCAGCCGGCGACGGGCAGGCGCAGCGCGCCGTCCGGCTCGTAATGGACTTCGCTGTACGCGGTCACCGCGGCGAGCGGCAGCGGGGCATAGAGGTGCGGGAAGAGCTGGCCGCCGCGCGAGGGCTCCCAGCGCACCGCGTCGCCCATCGCCTCCAGATCGACCGCGGCGAGCCACAGGCCGGCTTGGCCGGCGAAATGCTTGTCCAGCGTCTCCTGCGCCTGCGCGGCGGTGGAGAGGTGGATATAACCGTCCTGCAAGTCGATCGGCGCGCCGTCGAACACGCCCGCATGCTCGAGGACGTGCATCTGCTCGGCGGTGAGGATCTTGTAGGCGGTGGTTTCGGGCATGGGAGCTCCATCGAACTGGGCTGATCTCGCCGCAAATTACATCGTCACCCCGGACTTGTTCCGGGGTCCACCATGCCGCGAGGGAAGGGGCTGAGCGTCTTGCCCAATACGCGCCTCCCGGTGGACCCCGGCACAAGGCCGGGGTGACGACTACTGCTTGTTACTGCCCGTCCTCAGGCCCGCTTGCGAGGTCTTCGCTCGTGGTGGCGTCCGGCGTGGGCTCGCCCGTGGTCGGGCCGTCGCCCAGCTCGGCCTCGGCCTCGTCCTCGCTCTCCTCGATCCGCGCGGCCGAGACGACATGCTCGTCCTTGGCGACGCGGAAGAGGATCACGCCCTGGGTGTTGCGTCCAGTGACGCGCACCGAACCCACTGTGGTGCGGATCAGCTTGGCCTGATCGGTGACCAGCATCAGCTGCTCGCCGCTATGCGTCGGGAAGCTGGCGACCACCGGACCGTTGCGATCCGAGCTGACGATGTTGGTGATGCCCTGGCCACCGCGATTGGTGCGGCGATACTCATAGGCCGAGGTGCGCTTGCCATAGCCGTTCGCGGTGACGGTGAGGATGAACTCCTCCGACGCCTCGAATTCGGCCATGCGCTCGGGGCTGAGCGTGATCTCGCGGTCGCCTTCCTTCCAGGGGGCGGCCTTGAGATAATCCTCGCGCTCCTGCGGCGTGGCGTCGAAGCCGCGCAGCACCGACATCGAGATGACCTCGTCGCCTTCGGCCAGGCGCGCGCCGCGCACACCGGTCGAATCGCGGCTCTGGAACTCGCGCACGTCGGTCGAGGCGAAGCGGATCGCGCGGCCGCCCTTGGTGGCCAGCAGCACGTCGTCGGTCTCGGTGAGCAGCGACACGCCGATCAGGCGATCCTCGCTGCCTTCCTCGAACTTCATCGCGATCTTGCCGTTGGTGCGGATGTTCGCGAACGCGTCCATCGAGTTGCGGCGGACATTGCCCTTGGCAGTGGCGAACATGACGTGGAGATCGCCCCACGCATCCTCGTCCTCGGGCAGCGGCAGCACGGTCGAGATCGTCTCGCCATTGGCGAGCGGCAGCAGGTTGATCATCGGCCGCCCGCGCGTGGCAGGCCCGCCCTCGGGCAGGCGCCACACCTTCATGCGATAGACCTTGCCCGCCGTGGAGAAGAACAGCACCGGGGTGTGCGTCGAGGTGACGAAGAGGTGCGTCACCGCATCCTCGTCCTTCGTCGCCATGCCGGCGCGGCCCTTGCCGCCCTTGGCCTGGGCGCGGAAGGTATCGAGCGGGGTGCGCTTGATATAGCCTTCCATGGTCACCGTAACGACCATGTCCTCGCGCTCGATCAGGTCCTCGTCCTCGATGCCGTCGGCTGCGGCGGCGATCTCGGTGCGGCGCGGCGTGGCATAGAGGGTGCGGACCGTGGTCAGCTCCTCCACCATCACTTCGTACAGCTTGGCGCGGTTGCCGAGAATCTCGAGCAGCTCTGCGATCGAATCCGCCAGCTCCTTGAGCTCGTCGCCGATCTCGTCGCGGCCGAGCGCGGTGAGGCGGTGCAGGCGCAGGTCGAGGATCGCGCGGACCTGCGCTTCCGACAGGCGATAGATATCGCCGGTGACTTCGGTTTCGACTGCCTCGACCAGCTTGATGTACTGGGCGATCTCCGCGATCGGCCATTCGCGCGCGAGCAGCTTGTCGCGGGCGTCCGCCGGGCTCGACGAGCCGCGGATGATGCGGACGACTTCGTCGAGGTTGGTGACCGCGATCACCAGGCCGAGCAAGATGTGCGCGCGCTCGCGGGCCTTCGCCAGCTCGAACTTCGAGCGGCGGGTGATGACCTCCTCGCGGAACTTGACGAAGGCCTCGATGATGTCCTGCAGGTTGAGCAGTTCCGGGCGGCCGCCGCGGATCGCGAGCATGTTGGCCGGGAAGCTCGATTGGGCAGGGGTGTTGCGCCAGACCTGGTTGAGCACGACCTCGGGAGTCGCGTCGCGCTTGAGGTCGATGACGATGCGCACGCCCTCGCGGCTCGATTCGTCGCGGATGTCGCTGACGCCTTCGATCCGCTTGTCCTTGGCGGCCTCGGCGATCTTCTCGACCAGCGCGTTCTTGCCCTGCTGGTACGGAATCTCGGTGAGCACGATCGAGCGGCGATCGCCGCGCTGCTCGAACTCGTGGCGCGAGCGGACGATGATCGAGCCGCGGCCGGTCTGGTATGCCGAGCGGCAGCCAGAGCGGCCGAGGATCAGCGCGCCGGTCGGGAAGTCCGGACCCGGCACGATCTCCATCAGCTCCTCGAGCGTCAGCGGCGCGCGCTTGCCCAGCATCGCATCGATGTGCGTCAGGCAGGCGTCGATCACTTCGCCCAGATTGTGCGGCGGGATGTTGGTCGCCATGCCGACCGCGATGCCGCCGGCGCCGTTGACGAGCAGGTTGGGGAAGCGGGCGGGCAGGACCGCAGGCTCGCTTTCCGACCCGTCATAGTTCGGGACGAAGTCGACCGTGTCCTTCTCGATGTCGTCGAGCAGCGCCGAGGCGACCTTGGCGAGGCGCGCTTCGGTGTAGCGCATCGCGGCGGGCGGATCAGGATCCATCGAGCCGAAATTGCCCTGGCCGTCGATCAGCGGCACCCGCATCGCCCAGTCCTGGGCCATGCGCGCCATCGCGTCGTAGATCGAGCTGTCGCCGTGCGGGTGGTACTTACCCATCACGTCACCGACCAGGCGGGCCGACTTGCGATAGGCGCGGCCGGCGACATAGCCGCCTTCCTGCGCGGCATAGAGGATGCGGCGGTGGACCGGCTTCAGGCCGTCGCGAACGTCCGGGAGCGCGCGCGCCACGATCACGCTCATCGCGTAATCGAGGTAGCTCGTCTTCATCTCGTCGACGATCGAGATCGGCGTAATGTCGGAGGGATCGTCGGCGAGGATGGTCTCGTCGGTCAAAGTGTCACGCTTTCGGGTTCTTGAGTGTGTCTTACGGCTCTAGCCGGGCCGATGCCTCCTGCCAACCCCGCCCGCGCGCACGCGCGTACGCGAGGGAAAGCTGGGGATAAGTCCGGGACGTGTTTCCTCGGCGGTGTTCAGTCCGGCAGTCGTGCGCAGGCCTGGAAGAGCGTGTCGAGGTTCCCGAGTTGCAGCGATGCGCGCAGCACGTTGTCGAGGAGGCGCATCTGGCTGGCTTCGTCGTTCAGGTGCCGTGCCGCGTTGATTCGCATCGCGCGCGGGCCGAACCTGGCCTGCTGCTTGGCGATGTCCGCCCGCGCATCCGCGTCATCCCTGCCGGCCTCGCCAGTCAGCACGGTGACGCCGTAGCAGAGGTAATCGCGATCGAAGGGCTCGGCGGGCAGTTTTGCGGGAGCTTGCGTGCGGGCCAGCGGGAAGCGGGCATCGCACGCGGCGAGCGAAGGCATCGGCGCCGGCGCCTCCCTGCTGATGCCAGTAACGATGTGGTGCATGTCTTCGAGGAGCAACCCGGGGCCGGCGGCGGACTCGGTCATGCTGAAATAGGCAATCTGCGCCATGCCGCGTCGCCGGCCTGGGTCATCCACCGCGATGCTCGAGATAAGCGCTCGCAGGCACTGATGCGCCGCTTTGCTGGTGTCGGTGTCGAGCGGAACCGATTGGCCGATCAGGGCCAGTGAGAATAGCAGCATGACATCCCCCCTTGCTTGCCGGGGGATCGTAACGGCGGGGCAGCCGCGAGGAAAGGTGGCCGGTGGCGAGGTGGGAGGAGTGCACCCCGCCACCGGTACTTGGGCGAGCCGCGTTTGCGGTGCGGCCCGCCGGAACTCAGTGCCTGCTCGAGTGCGGCAGGCGGATCACATACTGGCCGCTCGGCTCGATGCCGGTGGAGTCGTCCTCCACCTCGCCGCCCACCAGCTTGCCGAGGTTGGCAAGCGCGCCGACCATGCCGAAGGCGTTGCTGAACGGCCGGCCGCGCGGATCGCGGCGCGGCGTGGGACGGGCATTGCGCGGGGCGCGACGGCGCGGGGCGGGGGCCATGCGTGCCATCCGCTCGGCGACCGAGGCGGCGTCGCTCGTGCGGCCGAACTCGCGCCACACCACCTGGAAGCCCTCGGGCACTTCGCTCCATTCGCCGCCTTCGGGGCGGACCAGGTCGCAGCCGCAATGGTGGCACATCGCGAAATCGAGACCCTGGTTGTGATGATGGGTGGTGCCGGCGGCATGGCCCATCACGTTGCAGCGGATACTCATCTCAATGCACTCCCTTGGTCGTCTTGCTCCCGCGCATCCGCAGCCGGAATTCGGCCAGGGCGCGGAAATGCTCGTCGTCGCTTTCGAGCGCGAGCTTGGGGTTCCAGATTTCGAAGCTGTCGCCGGTGCCGACGAACAGCGCGAGGTCGTCGATGCGGCCGAGATGGCGCATCGCAGCTGGGATGCGCAGCCGCCTGGCGTCACGGCCCATCCGCTCGGACAGGCCGAAGGTGCTGCGCATGCGGTGATAATGGCCGCGGGCTTCCTCGCCGCGGGCTTCCTCGGCCAGGCGGCGGCGCTCGGCGCGCTCGGCAAGCGTGGCAAGATGGTCGCGGCCATAGCCGATCAGGCACGCATCGGCCTGGTGCTTGGCGACAAGGATCTCGGGGCTGGTTTCGGGGGCGAGAGCGGCTTCGAGAAAGGCCGGGATGGCGACGTTTCCGTCCGCATCGACCTCGCAGAGCTCGCTACCATGGTAAAGGGCGTTCATAGCATTCGACTCGTCAGAAAAGGGTGGTGCTTTGCTGGTAAGTCACTGAAACCTTATCTGGTTTCCTTGCTTGCCTTATGTTTGCCATAATAACGCCCAATTCTGATCCGCCGATGAACCGTTCCGTTTCATCGACGAAATGTTTACTGCCATTAACCATGATGTGGACCAGCCGAGCGCGCGCTTCCATTCCGGAGAGCACCCGTCCGAGTCCGTGCGTAGGGAAGAATCCTGAGCCCAAACGCTTGAAAATTGTGGAAAACGCTCCCCACGGGTGGCGCGGCTGAGAGCGGCGCCTTACACTCGGCCCATGCATTCCGGCTTCGTTCCGCTTCGGGTCTTCTCGTCCTTCACGATGCTGGAGGGCGCGATCGAGCCGAAGGCGATTGCCAAGCGCGCGAAGGAACTGGGTTTTCCCGCCGTGGCCGTCGCCGATCGCAACGGTCTCTATGCCTCGATGAGCTTCGGCGATGCCTGCATGAAATCGGGCATCCAGCCGATCATCGGCACGCTGCTGGCAGTCAAGCGGCCGGACATGCCCGACGGGGTCGCGGCACCGATCGACTGGCTGGCGCTCTATGCCCAGGACGAGGCCGGCTATCTCAACCTGTGCGATCTCGTCTCGATGGCGCATCTCGATCGCCCTGTCGAGGAAGACGCGCATATCCCCTTCGACGCGCTCGAAGGGCGGACCGACGGACTGCTCTGCCTCACCGCGGGGCGCGAGGGCGCGCTGGCGCGGCTCTATGCCGATCAGCAGGATTCGGCCGCGGCCTCCTATGCGACTCGGCTCGAGGGGCTGTTCCCCGAGCGGCTCTATATCGAGATCGTCCGCCGCCTCGACGAGACCGAGGGCAAGGCCGAGCCACGGCTGCTCGATCTCGCCTATGACCGCAACCTGCCGCTGGTCGCCACCAATCCGAGCTGCTTCGCCGAGCCGACCTTCCACGAAGCGCATGACGCGATGCTGTGCATCGCCAACAGCTCGTACATCGCCTCCGACGATCGCCCGCGTTCCTCGCCCGATGCCTGGATCAAGCCGTCGAACGAGATGCGCAGCCTGTTCGCAGACCTGCCCGAGGCGATCGCCAACACGCTCGTCGTCGCCCAGCGCTGCGCCTATGCCGCGCCGAAGCGCAAGCCGATCCTGCCCAGCCTCGCCGGCGATCGCGAAGGCGAGGCGAAGATGCTGCGCGACCGCAGCTGGGAAGGGCTGGAGAAGCGCTTCGAAAAGGCCGGGATCACCGATCCCGCCGAGCGCCAGGTCTATAACGACCGGCTCCAGTTCGAGCTCGACATCATCATCCAGATGGGCTTCCCGGGCTATTTCCTGATCGTCGCCGACTTCATCCAATGGGCGAAGGCGCACGACATCCCGGTGGGGCCGGGCCGTGGCTCGGGTGCGGGCTCGGCGGTCGCCTGGGCGCTGACCATCACCGATCTCGACCCACTCAAGCTCGGCCTGCTCTTCGAGCGCTTCCTCAACCCGGAACGCGTCTCGATGCCCGACTTCGACATCGACTTCTGCGAAACCCGCCGTGGCGAGGTGATCCGCTACGTCCAGCAGAAATACGGCGCCGATCACGTCGCGCAGATCATCACCTTCGGCACGATGAAGGCGCGCGCGGTGGTCAAGAACGTCGGCCGCGTGCTGCAGATGAGCTACGGCCAGATTGACCGGCTGGCCAAGCAGATCCCGAACCACCCGACCGATCCCTGGACACTCGAGCGCACGCTGAACGGCGTCAGCGAGTTCCTCGCCGAGTACAACGCCCAGAAGGACATCAAGTACCTCGTCGACCTGTCGATGCGGTTGGAGGGCCTGCCGAGCCACTCGTCGACGCACGCCGCCGGCGTGGTGATCGGCGATCGCCCGCTGTCGCAGCTCGTCCCGCTCTACCGCGATCCGCGCTCGGACATGCCGGTCACCCAGTTCGACATGAAATATGTCGAAGGCGCCGGGCTGGTGAAGTTCGACTTTCTCGGTCTGAAGACGCTGTCGGTGCTCAAAAAGGCTGTCGAGCTGCTGGCCGATCGCGGGCTCGACGTCGATCTCGATGCGCTCGCCTGGGACGACACCGAAGTCTATGACCTGCTCCAGCGCGGCGACACGGTGGGCGTGTTCCAGCTCGAATCCGAAGGCATGCGGCGCACGCTGACCGCGGTGCGTCCGACCAATTTCGGCGACATCATCGCGCTCGTCTCGCTCTATCGCCCGGGCCCGATGGACAACATCCCGAGCTTCGGCCACCGCAAGGCCGGGCGCGAGGAGATCGTCTATCCGCACGACCTGCTCGAACCGATCCTGAACGAGACCTACGGGATCTTCGTCTATCAGGAGCAGGTGATGCAGGCCGCCCAGATCCTGGCCGGCTACTCGCTCGGCGGCGCCGACATGCTTCGCCGCGCGATGGGCAAGAAGATCAAGGCGGAGATGGACGCCCAGCGCGAGACCTTCGTGAAGGGCTGCGCCGAGCACAACAACATCAAGCCGGCCAAGGCCAATGAGCTGTTCGACTTGATCGACAAGTTCGCCGGCTATGGCTTCAACAAGTCGCACGCCGCCGCATACGCGCTGCTCGCCTATCAGACCGCGTGGCTCAAGGCGCATCACCCGCACGAATTCTTCGCCGCCTCGATGGCGTACGACATCCACCAGACCGACAAGCTGGCGATCTTCGCGGACGACATGAAGCGGCTCGGCGTGCAATGCCTGGGCCCCGAGATCAATTGCAGCGAAGCCGACTTCTTCGTCGAGAAGACCGAGGACGGCCTCGCGGTGCGCTATGCGCTCGGCGCGCTCAAGGGCGTGGGCGAGCGGGCGATGGAGCTGCTGGTCGAGGAGCGCGAGGAGCGGGGCAGCTTCAAGTCGCTCGACGATTTCGCCAAGCGGGTCGATCCGCGGCTGCTCAACAAGCGCCAGGTCGAGACGCTCGCCGGTGCCGGCGCGTTCGACGCGCTCGATGACAACCGCGCCGGGGTCTATGCCGCGGCCGAGACGATCCTCGCGGTCGCGCAGCGCACCTGGTCGAACAAGACCAGCGGGCAGGGCGGGTTGTTCGGCGATGCCGAGCCGAGCGGCGGGGCGATCCAGCTGCCGCAGAGCGCGCACTGGTCATTGGCTGACCGGATCGGCGCCGAGCGCGATGCCTTCGGCTATTATTTCTCGGCCCACCCGCTCGATCGCTACCAGCACCTCGCCAAGACCTTCGGCGCGCGCGAGATCGCCACGCTCGGCGAGATCGACGTGCCGCCGGGCGCCCGCATCGGCGCGACGATCGCGGCGCTGATCGAGGATTGCCGCCCGCGCACCTCGGCACGCGGCAACAAGTACATGATGGCGACGATCTCCGATAAGTCGGCCCAGACCATCGCCACCTGCTTCGAGGACAGCGCCGTCCCCGATCTGGAGCGTTGCGCGCGCGAGGGCGGCTGCGCGGTGCTGACGGTGGAGCTCGACAAGCGCGCCGGCGAGGATACGCCGCGCGTTTCGATCAAGCGCGTCCAGAGTTTCGAATCCCTCGCCAACACCGCCCGCCTCGTGCTCGATGTGACGATCGACGACGTCCGGGCGATTCCCGTACTTGCCGAGATCATCGGCGAGCAGCGCGGCGGCCGCGGCGAGGTGCTGGTGCGTGTTGGCATCCCCGGCGGCGAGGCGGAGCTGGTGCTCGGCCGCGACTTCCGGCTCGACGGCGAGCTGCGCCAGAAGATCGAGAATGTCCCTGGCATCCGCTGGGCTTCGCTCAAGAGCGCCGCGGCAAAGCTGGCCGAGGCGGCGTAGAGGCGGACCAAATCACCGTCATGCTGAACTCGTTTCAGCATCCAAGGTGCGGCAATCGATAGCGCTCGAGCCCCTTGTCCCTCGTTTGCGGAGAGTTGGATCCTGAAACAAGTTCAGGATGACGGTTTGGGGAAACCGCCCGACATCCTTCGTTACACAGCCTGCCCTCGACACCTGCGCTCGCATCGGTTTACCTTCTCGAAAAATCGGTATGGAGAGCCGGATGTTTGGCGGGATGCAGGATTTCGAATTGCGCGTGACCACGCTGCTCGATCACGCGGCGCGCGAGCATTGGGGGCGCGAGATCGTCACCCGCTGGGCCGATGGCAGCGAGACGCGCACCACTTGGGCGGGCATCGCCCGCGATGCGCGCAAGCTCGCGCAAGCTCTGGAACGGCTCGGCCTGAAGAAGGGCGACCGCGTCGCCACGCTGGCGATGAACCATGGGCGCCACCTGGTCACCTGGTATGGCGCCGCCGGCATGGGCGGGCTGATCCACACGATCAATCCGCGCCTGTTCGACGACCAGCTCGCCTTCATCGGCAATGATGCCGAGGACAAGGTGCTGTTCTACGACCGCGCCTTTGCCCCGCTGGTCGAGCGGCTCAAGCCGCACTGGAAGACGATCGAGCATTATTACTGCTTCGACAGCGACGGCCCCGACGGGTTCGAGGCGCTGCTCGCCGCCGAGGACGGCAATTACCAGTGGGTGGCCGGCGACGAGCGCGAGCCCTGCATGATCTGCTACACCAGCGGCACCACCGGCAATCCCAAGGGCGTGGTCTATACGCACCGCTCGACGGTGATCCACGCGATCACCGAGCTGCAGCCCGCCGAGTTCGACCTGTCGACCCAGGCAGTGGCGATGCCGATCGTGCCGATGTTCCACGCGGTGGGCTGGGGCCTGCCCTGGGCAGGCGCGGCGGTGGGCGCCAAGTTCGTGTTCAGCGCGGTCAACGAGCCCAAGGTGCTGTGCGAGCTGATGAACCGCGAGAAGGTGACGCATTCCGCCGGGGTGCCCACCGTCTGGTTCGCGATGTTCCAATATATGGATGCGACCGGCGAGGAGCCGAAATACCTCAAGATCGTCACCATCGGCGGCTCGGCCGCGCCGCGCGCGATGATCGAGCGGCTGATGAAGATGGGCATCCGCGTCAACCATGCCTGGGGCATGACCGAGACCTCGCCGATCGGCACGATGGGCGCGCCGTCGCCCGACTGGGACGATCTGAGTTTCGACGAGAAGGTCGATCAGGTCTCGAAGCAGGGCAAGGTGCCGTACGGGGTCGAGCTGCGCGTGGTCGATGACGAGGGCCGGGTGCTCCCGCGCGACGGCAAGAGCTCGGGGCGGCTTCAGGTGCGCGGACCCTGGGTGGTGAAGCAATATTTCAAGGCGCCCGAGCCGGCGGTCGACAAGGATAATTGGTTCGACACCGGCGACGTCGCGCTGCTGCATGCGGACGGCACGATGCAGATCACCGATCGCGCCAAGGACGTGATCAAGTCGGGCGGCGAGTGGATCAGCTCGGTCGATCTGGAGAATGCCGCGGTCGGCTGCGACGGCGTCGGCGAGGCGGCGGCGATCGGCGTCCATCACCCCAAATGGGACGAGCGCCCGATCCTGCTGGTGGTCCGCAAGCCGGGCAGCGACGTGACCGCCGAGCAGGTCCAGGCGCATCTCGCCCGGCATGTCGCCAAATGGTGGCTGCCCGACGAGGTCCATTTCGTCGAAAGCCTGCCCCACACCGCCACCGGCAAGCTGCTCAAGACCGCGATCCGCGAGCAGTACAAGGACTTCAAGCTCGCGGCGGCTTAGGTGTCCGTGGCGGCGATGTGTTCGTCGAAGGTCTTGGTTTCGGCGCAGGGTGGGTAGGTGATGATGACGGTGTAATTGCCATCGGGCTGCAGGACCGATTTGACGTCGGTAGGGTTGCCGATATGCGCGTCGACCATCACCCCGCCCAGCTCCGACGCGGGTATGTCGGTGATCTGATAGATTCCGCAGGGCATTCTAAGCTCCTCAGGGGATGTTCAGGGCGGCAATGACCTTGGCGCGCTCGTCGGCGAAGGCGGCAGCATTCATGAAAACCGGCACCAGTACCTGGCCGAGGTTAAGCTTGGTCATTTCGGCCTGGACCGATGCGAGGTGGGCGGGGTCCGGCGCCTTGATCACCGCGCCCGAGGCGTCGATCGGCTGATTGTCCAGCACCTTGACCATCGCCGGGAAGAGATATTTGCGGATCCGCAGCGTGTTCGCGTCCGCGCCGAACTTGACGGCACGATATTCTTTGAGCGCCGCGCTTGCCGCTTCATCCTTGTCGGTCGCGGCCTTCTGCACGGCCTTCAGCGCGCCGTCGATGCTGCCGGCCCGCTTATAGGCGAGCAGGTCCCGGATCGTGTCGGAGATCGAATATTCGGCCAGCGGCCTGGCTTTTCCCGTCAGGATAGGGATCAGCGCGGCTTTTCGTTCGGCGTCCATTTGTGTGATCAGCGCCGAGGTTGTCCGGTCGGCATAGTAGTTCTTCTCGATCGCAGCGCGTCCGCCGGTGAAGCTGGTGATGATCGCGCCGAGCACAGTCTTGGCATGTTTGCTGTCCGACAGCGTCGTCGCGAGGCTCAGGCCGATGACGGTGAGGTCGGCGATTGTCTCGGCGTCGGTGCGTCCAGCGCGCAGATTCTGGGTGAAGCGCTCATATTCGAGATCATACACCGCTAGGCGAATCTCGATGAAATTGTTGCGCCGAGCTTCCGTTGGGGTAGTGCCGTCGAAATATTTGGCGAGCGAGCCGTCCGACTTGACGGCCTGTGTCCCCGTTCCGGTACCGCTGTCCGAACCCGTCGCGGGCCGATCCTGGGTAAGCGCCGCAATGTCGCCGTCTATCGTGTAGTAGCTTCGCGGCGCGAAGCCCGTCTCGGTCATCGCGCACGCCGGCAGCACCAGCACGCACAGAAAGGCCAACAATATCCGCATGGTCGCGTCCCCCATCCGTGCAGGCTGGTGCCTGAAGTGGTTACGCGACTCACAAACCCCCCGGTTCGTGCGCGCATAGCAGCCCCGAACCCGTCCGCCGGGCAAGCGGAGTTGGCACCGAATTCGAGGAACCGCCCACAACCGTCTCCGATCCGGGCGTACGCCCGCCCCTGCGGATTATCCCGCCCCCGGCGTTGCGGCTCGGTCTGGTATCGGCCCCAGTTCGTTGGCTCGAACGTGCAGTATATCGTCGTCGCCCAACCCTGAAGGTTCGCCCCGGCCTTGTCAGCCGGGGCGGGGAACTCACATCCCGGCGAAGGCCGCAGTCACTTCGCCGGCCTTGGCGTCCTTGAAGCGGGCGCAGTTGCGGATGCCTTCCACGGCGCGGTCGAGCGACAGCGTGCTGCCGCCCGCGGCGCGGAGCTTGGCATCCACCGCCTCGGCCGCCGGCAGCGTGCACAGCGAACCGAACATCTGCGCCGCCCGGCCCGAGAAGATGCCGCCGCCGCCGGTGATCTTCGCGAACTCGTCGAAATGGGCGAGCATATAGTCGAGCGCGGCATCGCGGGTGTTGGCGTGGCTCATGAAGATCGCCGCCGCGAACAGCCGCTCACGCGGCGAATAGCGGGGATCGGCGAACTCGCTGAAATACCATTTGGCGACATCGGCATTGCCCGACGCGGCGATGGCGCGGAAGGCGGCCTGGCGCAGGCCGGGAACCTTGCCCGCAAGCGCGGTCTCGGCCAGCGTCTTGGCGAAGGGCACGCCGCGATCGTCGACGGTCACGGCGAGCGCGAGCGGGGCGAAATCGCCGTCGAGCGCCTTGGTGTCGCCCGCCAGCCAGGCATCGGCCGCCTTGCTCAGCGTCGCGCGGAGCGTGGCGTCATGGCCGTTGTCCGCCACGAAGCCCACCAGCTGCTCGCGCAGCTCGGCGGTGTCGGCATTGTCGCCCTGATGCGCGCCGGCCTTGGGATCGAAGCCGATCTTCGCGAGCATCGGGCCGTAGAGGTCGACGAACAGCTTGCGATAGGCCGGCTGCGCTGCCGGGCCGATCAGCCCGCGTGCTTCCAGGCCGGCGAGGCGATCGCCGTTCGCGAGCTGCATCTTGGTCTTGGGATGGCCCGCCATCGCGCGGGCCAGCGCGACGAGCTGCGCGGTCTGGGCCTTGCCGGCATAGAAGCTGGCCCACAGGCTGTCGTCCAGCGCCAGCGCCTCGCCGGTCGGCAGCGTCGGCGCCGCGGCGATCAGCGCGTCCCAGTCGGCGGGGTCGAGGTCGAAGCGATAATAGCCCCAGCCGCCTGCATTGGGGACGAGCGCCCCGGTGCCGTTCGCCACGATCGACGCGCTCGGCTTGTCGAGCAGCGTGCAGCTCTTGGTCTCGCCCTGGCGGACGCAGACCGGGACGATCCACTGCTCGGCCGGCGCATTGGTGCCGAAATAGGCGAAGCGCTGCTGGCTGGCGGTGAGGATGCCGTTCTGTCGGTGGAAGGTCACCACCGGCACGCCCTGCTGGTCGACGAAGCTCTTGAGCGAGGCCAGCACGCGCGGATCATGTGCGGCATCGGCGAGCGAGCCGAAGAACTGCTCGGTCGAGGCATTGCCATATTTGTGGCGAGACATGTGCAGGCGGACGCCGGCCTTGAACTTGTCGTCGCCCATATAGGCCGCGATCATGCCGACGACCTGACCGCCCTTGCCATAGGTGATCTGGTCAAACGCCGCGTCGATATCGGCATCGTTGGTGATTTTCTGGTGGATCGGGCGCCCGGCGACGAGCGCGTCGAGGTCCATCGCGTCGAAGCCTTCGGAGATCGCGTCCACGCCGATATCCAGATCGGGGCGCCATTCGTTGCCGATGCGATAGCCCATCCAGTTGGCGAAGCTCTCGTTCAGCCAGATATCGTCCCACCACGCCGGGGTGACGAGATCGCCGAACCATTGGTGCGACAGCTCGTGCGCGACGACCATGCCGAAGGTCTGCTTGGCCGAGGTCGCGTCATGCTCGTCGACGAACAGGATGCCGTCGCCATAGATGTCCGCGCCGGCATTCTCCATCGCACCCGGCATGATCGGCGAGCCGATCTGGTCGAGCTTGGGGAAGGGGAAGGGCTGGCCGAAATATTTCTCGAGCAGCGCGACGATCGGGCCCGAATTGTCGAGCGCGAACTGCATCTCCTCCTTGTTCGGCTGGGTGCCGACGATGCGGAGCGGCAGCGGCGCCTTGCGCTGCGGCGTCGGGGCGACCTTGCCGGGGAGCGTGGCGAACGGGCCGACGACGAAGGCCATCAGATAGGTCGGCAGCGGCTTGGTGGCGAGGAAGCGGTGCTTCACCAGCTCGCCGGCCTTCACCGGCTTGCCCGTCTCCGGCGCGTTGCTCACCGCGACCAGGCCCGGCTTGGTGGTGATCGAAACGGTGAACGGCGTCTTGTAGCCGGGCTCGTCGAAGCCGGGGAAGGCGGCGCGGGCGTCGATGGATTCGAACTGCGTCCAGCTGTACCAGCTTCCGGCGATATTCAGGCGATAAGGCCCCGATGCGCCGCTGCCGAAGGGGGCATCATAGTCGAACTTCAAGGTGAGCTTGCCCGGCTGCACCATCTTGCCGAAGGCGAGCTGGGCGAGGCCATATTCGCTCTTCTGGGTGAAGGTGACGGGCACTTCCTTGCCGCCGATCACCGCCACCGCCCGGGTAACGTTCAGCCCGCGGCCGTGCATCCACACCGCCTCGGCCGCCTTGTTCAGCGTCACGTCGATCTCGGCATGGCCGCTGAAGCGCGGCTTTTCCGGAACGATCGTCAGGTCGAGCCGATAGGCGAGGGGCTTCACCGTCTCGGGCAGCTTGCCGGTCGGCTGGGCGTCCTGGGCGAAGGCAGTGGCGGGAAGCGTGAGGGCGACGGCAAAGGCAAGCGCGCGCATGGAATTTCCTTATCGTTTGCGCGTTGCCTAGGCCCGGTCCGGGAGACGCGCAATCCGCTAACTATTCCGTTCGCTACTGTATGTTTCCGGATTGTGTCAGTCAGATGTTTCGGTATGGTGATCCTCGGTCGAGTGGCAACGCTCGAAGACCACCGGGCGGCGCTTTGGATCCCTCTTTCCGCCGCCCGGCCTATACCTTCTGGCCACTGCTCCCTGCGCGGTGGCCACCATTTTCCCGGATACGGTATCGAACAAACGCCATTGCGCGCGTCGGCCGTGTGGCTATGGTAGCGCTATCATAACGACGAATGTCGATGGGAGAGGGATATGGGGCTGATCGCGCGCCTGGCCGTGCTCGTGCTGCTGCTGGGCGCTGCTGCGCCGCCGGGCGCCGATGCCGGCGAACGCTGGGTCACCGCCTGGGCGGCGTCGCAGATGGTCCCGGGCAACAATGCGCTGCCGGCCGAGGACCTGAAGGACGCGACGTTGCGCCAGGTCGTCCGCATCCAGATCGCCGGGGCGAAGCTGCGGGTGCGGCTGACCAACGCCTATGGCACGCAGCCATTGCGGGTAAGCGCGGCGACGATCGCCCGCGCATTGGACCCGGCTTCGGCGAAGATCGATGCCGCCAGCCTGACCGCGCTCCGCTTCGGCGGCGCGAAGAGCGTCACCATCCCGGCAGGCGCGGACTATTGGTCCGATCCGATCGCCCTGCCGGTCAAGGCGGGTGCGGACCTGGCGATCACGCTCTACCTGCCCGATGCCCCCGCCCAGCAGACCGGCCATCCCGGATCGCGCGCGACCAGCCATTATCTGCACGGCGATCATAGCGGCGATGCGGACCTGCCGGGTGCCAAGACCGCGGAGCGCTGGTACCAGCTCGGCGCGATCGAAGTGGCGTCGCCCAGGGCATCGGCAGTGGTGATCCTCGGCGATTCGATCACCGACGGCTATGGCGTGCCCGCGAACAGCAACACGCGCTGGACCGACGCGCTCCAGCTGCGCCTGCACGCCACCCCGGCGCTGGTGGACATGGCGGTGCTCAATGCCGGCATCGGCGGCAACCGGCTGCTCAACGACGGGCTCGGCCCCAATGCGATGGCGCGCTTCGACCGCGAGGTGCTGAGCTATCCCGGCGTCACCCATCTGGTGATCTTCGAAGGCGTCAACGATCTCGGCACGCTCACCCGCGACGCCCCGGCGACGCCCGAGGCGCATGCCGCACTGGTCGAGGGGATGATCGGCGCCTATCGCCAGATGGTCGCGCGTGCGCGTGCGCACGGCATCAAGGTGATCGGCGCGACGATCACGCCCTATGGCGGATCGGGCTATTACCACCCCGACGCCGCGAACGAGGCGGACCGCGCGGCGGTCAACGCCTGGATCCGTACCCCCGGCAATTTCGACGGGGTGATCGACTTCGATGCGGCGATGCGCGATCCCGCCGCGCCGACCAGGCTCCTGAAGGTGTTCGACAATGACGGGCTCCACCCCTCGGTCGCCGGCTATCAGGCGATGGCCGATGCGGTGCCGCTGTCGCTGTTCTCGGACAAGGTGGTCGACAAGGGCAGGGTGGCTACGGCGCCGGCCGCGCCCGCGCCGATGATCGCCTTCACCTTTGACGATCTGACGGCGCATGCCCCGCTGCCCGCCGGCTATACGCGGGTCGGCATCGCCGAGCAGATCATCGCCGCCCTGAAATCGGGCGGGGCGCCGGCGATCGGCTTCATCAATGGTATCCAGCTTACCAACGAGCCTGCCTCGGCCCCCGTGCTCGACAAGTGGCGCGCCGCCGGGCTCACTCTCGGCAACCATGGCTGGAGCCACGCCAATCTCGACCAGCTCAGCGACGAGGCTTTCCTGAGCGAGCTCGAGAAGAACGAGCCGATCCTCAAGGCCAAGGCCGGCACCACCGACTGGCGCTGGTTCCGCTATCCCTTCCTTTCAGAAGCCGCGGCCAATCCCGAGCGCCGTGCTCGCATCCGCAAGCTGCTGGCGGAGCGCGGCTACAAGGTCGCGACGGTGACGATGGATTTCTCGGACTGGGCCTATAACAACGCCTATGCCCGCTGCGTCGCCAAGGGCGACAGCGATGCGATCCTCCGGATGGAACATGCCTGGCTCGGCACCGCCTCGGTCCAGGCCGATCGGGCCCGCGCAATGGCACAGGCGCTCTATGGCCGCGACATCCCCTATGTGCTGCTGATGCACCTCGGCGCCTTCGACGCGCACATGATGCCGAAGCTCGTCGCGCTCTACCGCGAGAAGGGGTACCGGTTCGTCTCGATCGCGGAGGCGGGCAAGGACCCGTACTACGCCCCCGAGATGAACCCCGCGCTCACCCCGCAGCCCCAGGGCCTGAACGGCGCGATGGCCGCCAAGGGGCTGAAGGAGCCGCAGGCCCCGGCGCTGCTGCCGCTCGATACGATGTGCATGTGAGCCAAAGCCCTCTCCCCTTTGGGGAGAGGGTTGGGAGAGGGGCAGGAGTTAGCCTTCTCTCCGGGGGCTAACGGCTCAGGACACATTTCCCCTCTCCCCGACCCTCTCCCCGGAGGGGAGAGGGAGTTAGAACAGCTCCCCCTGCGGACCGCGCGGCGGCCGGAACAGGTCGGTCCGCAGCCGCAGCACTTCCTGCTCCAGCCCATAGCGCTTCGCCGCCATCCGGAAGCGCGTGCGCAGCAGCTCGGCCCAGGGGCCGTGGCCGCGGAAGCGGGTGTGGAAATTGGGATCATTGTCCTTGCCGCCGCGGATCGAGCGGATCGTCGCCATCACCTTGCCGGCGCGATCGGGGAAATGCGCGTCGAGCCAGGCGCGGAACAGCGGCGAGACTTCGTGCGGCAGCCGCACCGGCAGGAAGAAGGCCGTCCGCGCGCCCGCTTCCGCCGCGCGCTCGAGGATATGCTCGAGCTCGTGATCGGTGACGTGCGGGATCACCGGCGACAGCGAGACGAACACCGGGATCCCGGCATCGGCGAGCTGCTTCACCGCCTGCAGCCGCTTCTCCGGATGCGGCGCGCGCGGCTCGACCGTCATCGCGATCCTGGGATCGAGCGATGTGACCGAGAGCATCACCGCCGCCAGCCCTTTCGCCGCCATCGGTGCCAGCAGGTCGATGTCGCGTGTCACCCGGTTCGACTTGGTGGTGATCGTCAGCGGATGGTCATGCTCAGCCAGCACCTCGATACAGCCCCGCGTGATCCGCCACTCCGCCTCGATCGGCTGATAGGGATCGGTGTTGGTGCCGAAGGCGATCGGCCGGCAGACATAGCCGCGCTTGCCCAGCTCTTCGCGCAGCAGCGCCGGTGCATCGGGCTTGGCGAACAGCCTGCTCTCGAAATCGAGCCCCGGCGACAGGTCGAGATAGGCATGGGTCGGCCGGGCGAAGCAATAGATGCAGCCATGCTCGCAGCCGCGATAGGGGTTGATCGAGCGATCGAAGGCAATGTCGGGCGACTGGTTGCGCGTGATGATTGTCCGCGCCCGTTCGACCGTCACGCTGGTGCGCAGCGGCGGGGGCGCATCGTCGAGTGCGGCGCGCGCATCGAGCCAGTCGCCATCCGCCTCGCGCGCGGGCAGGTTGAAGCGGCTGCTCGCTTCGTTGAGCGTGGCGCCGCGCACGGGACGATTCTTCGCCATTGCCAAAGCCTAGGCCCGGCGTTAGAACATAGCAAGAACATTGGAGGAATGCATGGCACGGATCAGCTATCTCGAACTGCCCTCGAAGGACGTCGCCGGCACGCGCGATTTCTATGCCAGGGCATTCGACTGGCAATTCACCGATTTCGGCCCGGACTATGCCGCCACCACCACCGGCGACACCGATATGGGCATCAACGGCAGCACCGATCACGTGATCGAGCAGCTGCTGCCGGTGATCGAGGTGCAGGATCTCGAGGCGGCGTTCGAGGCGGTGAAGGCTGCGGGCGGCGAGATCGTCGTGCCGATCTTCAGCTTCCCCGGGGGCCGCCGCTTCCATTTCCGCGATCCCGCGGGGAACGGGCTGGGCGTGTTCGTCAACGAACCGGAATGAATTGCCGCGCCGCCGCGGCATGATAGGGTGGGCGCGAAGGGGGAATCCGATGCGCCTGATCGTCATGGCCGCGGCGGCCGCGGTGCTGGCCGGCTGGGCGCTGCCCGCCGCTGCGCAGGACCGCAAGCCCTGCGGCAAGGACCTGGTCTGCGCCAATGCACCGGACAGCGTGGTCCAGGCGATGCTCGCCGCGAAGCTCAAGGCCAGGCTGGCCAAGGACGAGAATGACGATCCGATGGTAGAAGTGACCGGCGAGCCCTATCGGTTCGACGTGTTCTTCTATGGCTGCGAGCAGCACCGGAATTGCGATTCGCTGCGCTTCGAAGTCTCTTTCGCCAAGGACGAGCAGGCGACCGTCGCGCTCGCCAACAAATGGAATGCCGGGCACCGCTTCCTCACCGCCGCGGTGAAGGACGATGGCAGCTTCGTGCTGTCCTACGATATCGGCATGATCGGGGGCGCCACTCGACGCAATTTTGCAGACACGCTCGACTGGTGGAGCTCGATGCTGGGCGAGGCCGGGGATTTCTTCGTCAAGGAACTCAAGCAGTAAGGGGGATTGATGCGTACATTCTTGATGGTTGCCGGGCTCGTGGTCAGCGCATGGGCGATGCCTGCCGCGGCCCAGAACCAGGTGCAGGCGCCCTGCGCCAAGGACCAGGTCTGCGCCAATGCGCCGCAGACCGTTCTTGCGGCGATGGAAAAGGCCGGCCTCAAGCCCAAGATGACCACCGATGGCCAGGGCGACCCGATGATCGAGAGCGACGAGGCCGTCTATCATTTCGACGTCTATTTCTATGGCTGCGACGACAGCCACAAGAATTGCGATTCGCTGCGCTTCGAAGTGCTGTTCGAGAAGGCGCCGGAGAATACCCCCGAATTCGCCAACAAGTGGAACAAGGGGAAGCGCTTCCTCCAGGCCTTTATTCGGGACGATGGCCAGATGGGGCTGGCCTATGACCTGGCGATGATCGGCGGGCTCAACCAGCGCAACTTCGCCGACGTGCTCGACTGGTGGGATTCGCAGCTGGGCGAGCTCGGCAAGTTCTTCAAGGCGGAGCTCAACCTGCCGGACAAGCCGGCGGAGAAGAAATAGGCCAGGCTGAAGCCGTTCCCCGGCGAAAGCCGGGGTCCAGGGTTTCTCTGCCGTGTCGCTTGTGGCCCTGGGCCCCGGCTTTCGCCGGGGAACGAGGAGGGCAGCTGCGCAGGAGGGCCTAGCGCTCCTCCAGCCGCGGCAGCAGCTCGACGAAGTTGCAGGGGCGGTGGCGGATATCGAGCTGGCTCGCCAGGATCCCGTCCCAGGCATCGGTGACGGCGCCGGTCGAGCCGGGCAGGGCGAAGATATAGGTGCCGCGCGCCACGCCCGCGGTCGCGCGCGACTGGATCGTCGAGGTGCCGATCGACTGGTAGCTGAGCCAGCGGAACAGCTCGCCGAAGCCGGGGATTTCCTTGTCCCAGACGCGGGCCAGCGCCTCGGGCGTCACGTCGCGCCCGGTCACGCCGGTGCCGCCGGTGGTCAGGATCACTTCGACCGCCGGGTCTTCGATCCAGGCTTCGAGCTGCGCGGCGATCGCATCGGCATCGTCGCGGACGATCGCGCGCGCGGCGAGCGAATGGCCGGCCGCGCCAAGCCGCTCGACCAGCCGGTCGCCCGAGCGATCCTCGGCCAGCGTCCGCGTGTCGGAAACCGTGAGCACTGCGATCCGCACCGGGCGGAACGGCACCGCGTTATCGATTGGCATTGCTGTCCTGGTGGAAGGCGAGCTGCTTGACGCTCAGCTTCACCGCGGCGGGCCCCTGCATGCCCGGGAATTTCGGCCACATGCCCTGCGCCAGCGCTTCGCGGCTCGAGGACTTCCGGCCTTCCTGGTTCTCGTACATCCAGTAGTTGCGCAGCACGGTCATCACATAGCCGCGCGTCTCCCAATAGGGGATGCTCTCGATATAGAGCAGCGGATCGCCGCCGTCCTTGATCAGCGTGTTCCAGTTCGAAACCGGGGTGGGGCCGGCATTGTAGGACGCGATCACCTTGGGCAGCAGGCCGCCGGTGAAGGGCTGGTCGCGCAGCTGCTCGAGATAGGACTGGCCGATCTCCATGTTGACCGAGGGCCTGGTCAGGTCGCTGGCGGCATAGGTCACGCCGTGGCGGCGGCCGATGTCGATCGCGGCGCCGGTCTTCACCTGCATCAGGCCCATCGCGCCGGCGGCGCTGCGGATCTCCGAGTTGAAGCGCGATTCCTGCAGCGTGTGGGCGAACACCAGCGCCTTGTCGACGCGCCAGCCGCCGGCCGGGGTCCAGTTCGGCGCCGGATAGCGCGCGGCGGTCAGCGGCTGGGTGCCCTGGGGGCAGTTGTGGGTGAGCCAGAGCTGGGTGGAGGGCAGGCTCAGCCGGCCGGCAAGGCGGGTGAGCGCGGCATGTTCCGAAGGCGAACCGAGCTTGGCCTGGTAGCGCAGCACTTCGTCGGCCAGCCCGTCCTCGTCGATCTCGACCAGCGCGGCGGCGACGCGCACGTTCGGGCGGCGCTCCAGCGCGCGCCAGTCCTCGGCGACGAACTTCTCGCCGCGCGTCGGCTTGTCCTCGATGCCCAAAGCCGCCTTGGCGAGCAGGCCGTAGAAGGTCTCGCCATATTGGGTGGCGGCGCGCAGCTTCACTTCGACCTTGTCCGGATGGCCGCACGCCATCTCGGCGCGCGAGCCCCAATAGAGGCCGGCGGAGCGCAGCTCGGTGTCGGTGGCGCGGGTGGCGACGCGCTCGAAGGCGGCGGTGGCGCCGGCGCAATCCTGTTCGCGCCAGGCGGAGAGCCCGGCGACCCAGTCGGCCTGGGGTGCCCAGTCGCCAATGCCGTCCTGCGCCTTGGCGGCGACGCGGCGGGCATTCTCGTCGTCGCCCGCGACATAATAGATCCAGGCGACCTTCTGCTGCCACTCGGTCTTGGCCTCGGGCGTCAGGTCGGCCTCGAACTTGCCTACCACGCCTTCGGCCTCGAGGCCCTGATCGGCCTTCACATAGGGCTGGATGGCGAGCGCGATCTCGGTGGCGGCGGCGTCGCTCTTGATCGAGCGGGCGCGCTGGCGGACCGGCGCGCCGTCATACCAGATCAGCCGCGCCGCGGCGGGGATGGCGGGAGTGGTCACTGCGCCGCGGGTCTTGGCCATGCGGCTCAATTGCTCGGCCTGGGGAAGCTCGGGCGCGTCGCCGATCAGCTGGAGCAGCGGCGCCAGCTCGACCTTCGGCGAGTTCTTGGCGGTGTAGAGTTCGGCGCGCGCGATCGAGTGGAGCGGGCCGGGCTTCATCGAATCGAGCTGGAGCTGCGCGTCCTGCCAGCGCTCGGCACGGATCGCGGCGAACACCTTGCGGTATCCGGCCTTCTGATCGCCATCGAGCTGATCGGGGATGCCGTCGGCTTCGCGCGGCGCGGCGGCGGAGGCCGCGGCGGAATTGTCGTCGTCCGCGCGTGCATCGGCATGGGCGGCAATGGGGATTGCCGTGGACGCAAGCAGCGTGGCGGCAAACAGGATACGCATGGTCACAGGCTCCCCCGGGTCAACAGCAACATATGCTTCCAGGCTTCGCTTTTGGCGGCGGGACGGTCCAACAGGAACCGCGGGTGCAGGCTCGCCACCGCCTGCGTTTTTCCGCCGAAATGGTTAACATCGACTAAACCATTCGCCGGGGCGTCGTCATTCGTCTCAGGCACGACACGGCTCGCCGTTTGCCCGAGAATCAATAGCTTGGCTGGCTGGAGCAGCTTCAGATGATGCCGGGCGATCTCGATCAGGCGGCCTTCCTGATCGGGCGAAATCCGCCCGGCCAAGGGGCGGGCGGTAGCGAGCGACAGGAAATAGACCGAATCGCGCGCGACTCCGGCGGCAGTCAGCATCCGCGAGAACAGCTTTCCGGCCGGGCCATCGCTCAGAAGTTCGCTCTGGTCGTCGCTTTCCGGCATGTCGGTCAGCACGACAAACGCGGCATTTGCCGGGCCGCTCGGGGCGATCCGCGGAGTCAGCCATTCGGCCTCGGGAACGGTTTCGCCGGTGCGCCAGGCAGTGAAGGCGGCGAGCGTATCGGGCAGGGTTTCGGGCTGGGGCGACGTTACGGCAGCCTGCGCCACCTGCACGGGCGCGGGCCGCGCGAGCCAGTCGCGAGCCTCGTCTTCCTGGAGTGTCTCTACCCCTGCATCGCGCCACCATTCGAGCGCGCTCGCAAGGGTTCGCCCCCAATCCGCTGTGTATTCGCCTCCCACGCTCCCTAAGAGTCATGCCTTGACGGGCGGGTCAATCTGCCTTCATCGACCAAGGGACAAGCCGTTGCCAGCATGCGACGACAAGCATGTGGCCTGTGCCAGACCAAGACTAGAAGGATGCGATGATGAGCGAACGGGAGTCGATGCCCTATGACGTCGTGATCGTCGGGGCAGGGCCTGCGGGCCTGTCGGCGGCGATCCGGCTGAAGCAGCTGGCCACGGAAGCGGGCAGCGAGCTTTCGGTGTGCATCCTCGAAAAGGGCTCCGAAGTCGGCGCGCATATCCTTTCGGGCGCAGTGATCGACCCCAAGGCGCTCGACGAGCTGTTGCCGAGCTGGCGCGACGATGGCTGCCCCCTCGCCGCGACGCCGGTGACCGAGAATCACCACTGGGTGCTGAGCGAGAAGGGCAAGTCGAGCTTCCCCGAGTTCATCACCCCGCCGTTCCTCCACAACAAGGGCACCTATACCGGTTCGCTCGGCAACCTTTGTCGCTGGCTGGCGGGCAAGGCCGAGGAGCTCGGCGTCGAGATCTTCCCGGGCTTCGCCGCGGCCGAGATCCTCTACCACGACAATGGCAGCGTGAAGGGCGTCGCCACCGGCGACATGGGCGTGGCGCGAGACGGCGAGCACAAGGGCGACTATCAGCCCGGGCTCGAGCTGCATGCGAAGTACACCTTCTTCGCCGAGGGCTGCCGCGGCCACCTGACCAAGCAGGTCATCCGCAATTTCGAGCTCGACAAGGACAGCCAGCCGCAGATCTACGGCATCGGTATCAAGGAGCTGTGGGACATCGATCCCGCGCTGCACGTGCCGGGCCGCGTGATCCACACCCAGGGCTGGCCGCTGACCAAGGGCGCCAATGGCGGCGGCTTCCTCTATCACCAGGCCGACGGGCAGGTCGCGCTCGGCTTCGTCACCTGGCTCAACTACAAGAACCCCTGGCTCTCGCCCTTCCAGGAGATGCAGCGCTGGAAGACGCATCCGGAGATCGCCGCGATCCTCAAGGGCGCCAAGCGTGTTTCCTACGGTGCCCGCGCCATCTCGGACGGCGGCTTCCAGGCAGTGCCCAAGCTGGTCGCGCCCGGTGCGGCGCTGATCGGCGACGCGGCGGGCTTCCTCAACGTGCCGCGGATCAAGGGCACCCACACTTCGATGAAGAGCGGCATGATGGCAGCCGAGGCGGCCTTTGCCGCGGTGACCGCCGGCCGCGAGGCGGACGAGCTCGCCGCCTATCCCGAGGCCTATGAGAAGAGCTGGGTCTATTCGGAGCTGCGCGGCGTCCGCAACGTCGCGCCGCTGGTCAAGAAGTTCGGCGACAAGTTCGGCACGATCCTGGCCGGCGCGGCGATGTGGAGCGAGCTGCTCGGCATCCGCTGGCCGTTCACGATGCAGCACAAGCCGGACAATGAGAGCCTGCTCCACGCCTCCGAAGCGCCGAAGATCGACTATCCCAAGCCCGACGGCGTGCTCACCTTCGATCGCCTCTCCTCGGTGTTCATCTCGAACACCAACCATGAGGAGGACCAGCCCGTCCACCTGACGCTGAAGGACCCGGAAGTTCCGATCGGGTACAATCTTCCGATGTACGCCGAGCCCGCACAGCGCTACTGTCCGGCGGGTGTCTATGAAGTTGTCGGCGAAGGCGATGATCTGCGCTTCCAGATCAACGCGCAGAATTGCGTCCACTGCAAGACGTGCGACATCAAGGATCCTACCCAGAACATCAATTGGGTGGTCCCTGAGGGCGGCGGCGGTCCCAATTATCCGAACATGTAGCCTCGCGCTGGCGCTGCTGGCGGCGCTGCCCGCCACGGCCCAGAACGCGCCGCCGCCGGCCGTCGACCTGCGCGACTATGCCCGCGCCCGCGCCGCCGATGCCGCGGGCGACGCCGCGCGGGCGGCCGCCGGCTATGCCCGCGCGCTCGATGCCGTGCCCGACGACCAGGTGCTGGCGATGCGCGCCTATCGCCAGGGGCTTGCCGCCGGCGATTTCGCGCTGGCCAGCCGCGCCGCCGCGGTGCTTGATCGCGCCACCGTCGCGCCGCCCGATACCGCGCTGCTCGCCTTCGCGCTGGCGCTGCACGCCGGCGATCGGGCGGGGGAGGATCGTGCGCTCGTCCGCCTTTCCCAGGCGCAGCTCGATTTCCTGGTGCCGGTGCTGCGCGCCTGGATCACGCTCGATCGCCGCCAGGACCCGTTCATCCCGCTCGACGCCGCGCGCAGCAACGGCCTTGCCGCGCCCTTCGCCCAGCGCCACCGCGCGCTGCTGCTGATCGCGCTGGGCAAGGCGGACGAGGGGCTGTTCGCGCTCGCCGCCGCCAGCGGCTCCGATCCGGCGCAGGATCCCCGCATCGACGCCGCGATCGCGCTGCTCCGCGCCGGCAAGCCCGACAAGGCCGATACCATCCTCTCCGGCCTGGCCGGCGCCTCCAAGGCGTGGCGCAAGCGCCAGGCCAAGGCGGGCAAGCCCGATGCCCGGTTCGGCGCCGCGCACCTGTTCCTCGGCCTCGCCAGCGACCTGCGCGATGCCGATATGGCGCCGCTCTCGATCCTGCTCGCCCGTGCCGCGCTGCTGCTCGATCCGCAGGAAGACCGCGCCCGCCTGCTGCTTGCCGATGCGCTGTCGCGCAGCAATGCTGGCGAGGTCGCGCTCGACACGCTCGCCGGCATCCGCCTCGACGGTCCCTTCGCCCGCAGCGCCGCGGCAGGGCAGGTGGGGACGCTCCGTCGCGCCGGCCGCCTGCCCGAGGCGCTCGCGCTGGCCGAGAAGCTCGCCAGTGCCGAGGGCGCCACGGCGCAGGACCTGCGCAGCTATGGCGAGCTGCTGTTCCAGACCGGCCGCTATGGCGCCGCCGCCGCCGCCTTCGGCCAGGCACTGGGCAAGGCCAAGGGCGATGGTGGCTGGGAGCTGCATTATCTGCACGGCGCCGCGCTCGATCGCGCCGGCAAGTGGAGCGAGGCGCTGCCCGCGCTCCAGCGCGCGGTCGCGCTTGGCCCCGACGAGCCCGAGGCGCTGGCCTGGCTCGGCAATGCCCAGGTCGAGCGCGGGGTCGACCTGACCGGCGCGCAGGCGCTGCTCGAGCGCGCCCGCACCCTCAAGCCCGACGATCCCGAGATCACCGATTCGCTCGGCCGCGCCTATTATGCCGAGGGCCAGCTGGCCAAGGCGGTGCCGCTGCTCGAGCAGGCGGTGCGTGCCGATCCGGGCAATGCCCGCGCCAACGAGCATCTCGGCGATGCCTATTGGACGCTCGGCCGCCGCACCGAGGCACGCTATGCCTGGCGCGCCGCCGAAGTCACCGCCGAGGAAGGCGACCTCGCCCGGATCAAGGCCAAGCTCGCCGACGGCCTGGCCAAATGATCGTCGAAATCGCGAAGGCCAAGCTCAACCTGGCGCTGCACGTCCGCGCCCGCCGGAGCGACGGCTATCACGAGCTGGAAACGCTGTTCGCCTTCGTCGCCGACGGCGACATCGTCACCGTCGCGCCCGCCGACGCGGACAGCTTCGCGCTCGCCGGGCCCTTCGCCGCGGTGCTTGGCGGGGAGGGCGACAATCTCGTCACGCGCGCGGCCCGGGGCTTTCGCGAAGCCTTTGGTGGCGGCGCGCATGCGATCACGCTCGACAAGCGCCTGCCGGTTGCCTCGGGGATCGGCGGCGGTTCGGCCGATGCGGCAGCGACGCTGCGCGCGCTCGGGCGGCTCCACGGCGTTTCGCTCGACGCGCTGTTTCCGCTCGCCGACGCGCTCGGTTCGGACGTTCCCGCCTGCCTCTATGGCGTCACCGCGATCGGGCGGGGCAGGGGCGAGCAGCTCGAGCCGGTCCCCGGCCTGCCCGGTGTGCCGGTGCTCCTGGTCAATCCCGGCGTCGCGGTCTCGACGGCCGAGGTGTTCCGCCGCTGGGACGGCGTCGATCGCGGCCCGCTCCCCGCCGATCCTGCGGCAGGCCGCAACGACCTGGAGCCGCCCGCCCGCGCGATCGCCCCGGTGATCGGCGACGTGCTCGACGCGCTGGCGGCGCAGCCGGGGGCGGGGCTGGTGCGCATGTCCGGCTCGGGCGCCACCTGCTTCGCGCTGTTCGACAGCGATGCGAGCCGGGATGCGGCGGCGGATGCGCTTTCGGCGCGCGGCTGGTGGATGCTCGCATCAAACCTGAGCTGATCCCCGGCGAAAGCCGGGGCCCAGTTTCGGCGCACCTGGTTAGGCACGACAGCCTCTCGAACGACACTGCAACTGGGCCCCGGCTTTCGCCGGGGAACAAGTGAGGCGCAGTTAACCAGTCCATTTAGCGAGATATTGGGAGCTCGGCGCCCATAACATCCGCAGCGGATCGATTGCCGGGAGCAGGACGTCCGTTGGTGGCGCGGGCAGGGGGCATGGGCCCCAGCCCGCCCCATCCCAGGACGCTCGGGCCTTAACAGCGCGGCTCCGATCGGGCACAGCCTGCGCATGATCCACGTCACGCGAACCGGCACCGTCGCCACCATTGCTCTGGCCCGCCCCGAAGCGAAGAACGCGCTCCCCACTGCCGCCTGGCAGGCGCTCGCCGCCGCTGCGGCCGAAGTCGCCGATGCCCGCGCAGTGATCCTCCGCTCCGATGTCGCCGGCATCTTCTCCGCCGGCGCCGATATCCGCGAGTTCGAGCAGCTCCAGTCCGATCGGGCGCTGCGCACCCAGTTCCGCCAGGCGATGCGCGCGGGGATCGAGGCGGTCGCCGCACTGCCGATGCCGGTGATCGCCGCGATCGACGGGGGCTGCTTCGGCGCCGCGGTGGCGCTGATCCTTGCCGCCGACATCCGTATCGCCGGCAATCTCTCCGAATTCGCGATCACGCCCGCGCGGCTCGGCATCGGCTATCCGCGCGAGGACGTTGCCCGGCTCCAGGCGCAGGTCGGCAAGGGTATGGCCTCGCTCCTGCTCTTCACCGGCGACAAGCTCCGCTCCGATGAGGTCCACAAGATCGGCCTGGTCGAACTGAAGACCCGCAAGGCGATCGACACCGCCACGGCGATGGCGACCGCGATCGCCGGCAACGCGCCCGAAGCGGTCCGGCTGCTCAAGCGCACGCTGCGCGGCGAGCAGACCGATCAGGGCTTCGAGGATGCGTTCGGCGGTGCCGAATTCGCCGAAGGGCTGGCGTCGTTCCGCGAGCGCCGGAACCCGGTCTGGTGAGCGTCGCGGAGATTGTCGAGGGCGGTGCGGCGGACGTGCTGCTGCTGTGCGACCATGCCTCGAACGCCGTGCCGGCCGACATCGATCTCGGTATCGATCCGGCCTTGCTCGACAATCATATCGCGATCGATATCGGGGCGGCCGCGGTCACCCGCGCGCTGGCGGCGAAGCTCGATTGCCCGGCGATCCTCGCCACGGTCTCGCGGCTGGTGATCGACCTGCACCGCGAGCCCGATCATGTCGGCCTGATCCCGCATCGGAGCGACGGCCATCTGGTCCCCGGCAACGAGAGCGTCGACAAGGCCGCCCGCATCGCGCGCTTCCACGCGCCCTATCACCGGCTGATCCGCGAGCGGGTGCGGGCGCAGCGCCCCCGGCTGATCCTGTCGATCCACAGCTTCACGCCCTGTCTCGAGCATGGCGGCACCGATCGCCCCTGGCAGGTCGGCATCCTCTACAATCGCGACACCCGCGCTGCGCGCCCTGCGGTGCAATTCTTCCGCGACCGCGGCTTCACCACCGGCGACAACGAACCCTATTCGGGCCGCCTGCTCAACGCCACGCTCAACCGCCATGCCGAGGGGCAGGGCATCCCCTCGGTCGCGATCGAGATCCGCAACGATTTGATCCGCGAGGATGCGGGGGTGGGGGAATGGGCCGGGGTGCTGGCCGATCTGGCGCGGCATCTTCTGTAAATTCCCCTCCCTGGAAGGGAGGGGCTAGGGGTGGGTGGGCTTCAACAGGCCGTGGTGCTCGTGGAGAGCAACCCACCCCCGACCCCTCCCTTCCAGGGAGGGGAGTAAGTAGGGATTCACGCCGGGCCATAATTTCTTTGCGCAAGACTATTGCGCAAAACGCCGCTTTCACGACATAGGCTTGCGCATCATGACCAAGCGATTCGACAAGTCCAAGCTCCCCAGCCGCTACGTTTCTGTCGGCGTCGAGAGCGCTCCGCACCGCAGCTATTATTACGCCATGGGCCTCACCGAGGAGGAGATCGCCCGGCCGTTCGTCGGCATCGCCTCGGCGGGTAATGACAGCGCACCCTGCAACACCACGCTCGATCAGCAGGCCGACTGGTGCCGCCAGGGCGTGAACGAAGCCGGCGGCATGCCGCGCCGCTTCAACACGATCACCGTGACCGACGGCATCGCCATGGGCCATCAGGGGATGAAGTCCTCGCTGGTCAGCCGCGAAGTCATTGCCGACTCGGTCGAGCTCTCGGTGCGCGGCCATTGCTATGATGCGCTCGTCACCTTCGCCGGCTGCGACAAGTCGCTCCCCGGCATGATGATGGCGATGCTCCGCCTCAACGTGCCGTCGATCTTCGTCTATGGCGGCTCGATCCTGCCTGGCCGCTACCAGGAGCGCGACCTCACCGTCATCGACGTGTTCGAAGTCGTCGGCCGCTATGCCGCCGGCAAATGCCCGCTCTCCGAAGTCACCGCGATCGAGAAGGCCGCCTGTCCGGGGCACGGTGCGTGCGGCGGCCAGTACACGGCGAACACCATGGCCTGCGTCGCTGAGGCGATCGGTTTGTCATTGCCGAACAGCAACATGGCGCCGGCACCTTACAAGTCGCGTGAAGAGATCGCGATCGCCGCGGGCCGCCAGGTGATGACGCTGATCGAGAAGCAGATCCGCCCGCGCGACATCTGCACCCGCGAGGCGTTCGAGAATGCCGCGCGCATCGTCGCTGCGACCGGCGGCTCGACCAACGGCGCGCTCCACCTCCCGGCGATGGCCAACGAGTGCGGCATCGATTTCGACCTGTTCGACGTCGCCGAGATCTTCAAGTCGACGCCGTACATGGCCGATCTCAAGCCCGGCGGCCGCTATGTCGCCAAGGACATGCACGAGGCCGGCGGCATCTACATGCTGATGAAGTCGCTCGCCCAGACCGGCCTGCTGCACCTCGATTGCATGACGGTGACGGGCAAGACGCTCGGCGAGAATATCGACGAGGTCACCTGGAACCCCGACCAGAAGGTCATCTACGACGCCAAGACGCCAATCACGCCGACCGGCGGCGTGGTCGGTCTGCGCGGGTCGCTGGCGCCCGAAGGCGCGATCGTGAAGGTGGCGGGCATGCATCGCCTCCAGTTCACCGGCACCGCCAAGGTGTTCGAGCGCGAGGAAGATGCCTTCGCCGCGGTCGAGGCCAATGCGATCAAGGAAGGCACCGTCGTCGTCATTCGCTATGAAGGGCCCAAGGGCGGCCCGGGCATGCGCGAGATGCTGTCGACCACCGCTGCGCTCTATGGCCAGGGGCTCGGCGAGAAGGTGGCGCTGATCACCGACGGCCGTTTCTCGGGCGGCACCCGCGGCTTCTGCATCGGCCATGTCGGCCCCGAGGCGGCCGAGGGCGGCCCGATCGCGCTGGTCGAGGATGGAGATGAGATCAGCATCGATGCCGAGGCCGGCACCGTCGATCTCAACGTGCCGGAGGACGTGCTCGCCGAGCGCCGCGCCAAATGGGAACCGCGCCGGAACGATTACCAGGCCGGCGCGCTCTGGCGCTTCTCGCAAAATGTCGGCCCGGCTTATAAGGGGGCTGTCACGCACCCTGGAGCCAGCGCCGAAACCCATGTATTCGCTGATATCTGAACTGACATTCCCCTCCCTGGAAGGGAGGGGCTAGGGGTGGGTGGACGCCTGGCGATACTGAGGCCGGATGCGATGCGCTTGCTGTATCGCGTGTATCGACCCACCCCCGACCCCTCCCTTCCAGGGAGAGGAGCTTGGGCGCTCACCGCGTTCGTCCTCCTCACCGCCTGCAACACCCAGGTCCGTGACAAGGCCGCCGAGGCCCGCAACGAAGCCCATGCCGAGAAGATGGAAAAGGCCGAAGGCCGCGTCGAATGCGCGCCGCCCGGTGCCGAGACCTTCTCCTATGCCTGCACGATCGATCGTACCCAGTCGCAGGACGGGCTGTTCCTCACGCTGCGCCACCCCGACGGCGGCTTCCGCCGGCTGCTGGTCACCACCGACGGGCGCGGCGTGGTTGCCGCCGACGGCGCGGAAAAGGCCGAAGTCACCATTCTCGCACCCGATCAGATCGAAGTCGCGATCGGTGGCGCGCGCTATCGCTTGCCTGCAACCGTGCGCGGGGCCAAACCGGGCGCATGATCCCGCCCGGCGTACCGATCGTCACCGCTGCCCAGATGCGCGCCGCCGAAGAGGCGGTGTTCCGGCGCGAGCCCCAGGAAGACGTGATGGAGCGTGCCGGCGCCGCAGTCGCGCGCGAAGCAGCGCGCTTCGCGCATGGGTCGCCCATCCTCGTCCTGGCCGGCCCCGGCAACAATGGCGGAGACGCCTATGTCGCCGCCCGCCTGTTGAAGGCAGCCGGCCATGACGTCGCGGTCGCCGCCAGTGGCGAGCCCGGCACCGGCGTCGCCCGCGCGATGCATGCGCGCTGGGAGGGGGAGGTCGGCTCGCTCTACCAGGCCCGGCCGCGCCCCGTGCTGGTCGACGGCCTGTTCGGCACCGGCCTGACGCGCCCGCTCGAGCGCGGCATCGCGCCGGTCTTCGCCGAACTGGTCGCGTCCGCGCGCTTCAGCCTCGCGATCGACCTGCCTTCCGGCCTGGCGACCGACAGCGGCGCCGATCTCGGCGCGCCGCGCGGCATCAGCGCGACGCTGGCGCTCGGCGCGCTCAAGCCCGCGCATGTCCTCGATGCCGGGCTCGATCGCTGCGGCCATGTTCTCCACGCCGATATCGGGATTCCGGTCGAGAGTCCGAGGCGCACGGTTGCGCGGCCCCGCCTCGCCGCACCGGGTACGCGTGCCCACAAATATAGCCGCGGGTTGGTCGTGGTGGTCGAAGGCGACATGCCCGGTGCCGCCCGGCTCGCCGCGCATGCCGCGATGGCGGGCGGGGCGGGCTATACGATCCTCGCCGGCGCGGGCGAGCCGGGCGGTGGCCCCGACGCGCTGGTGCGCCATAAGGTCGCCAAAGGCGACGATCTCGCCGATTTCCTCACCGAAAGCCGGATCGGCGCCGTCGTCATCGGCCCGGGCCTCGGCCGCGATCGCCGCGCCGAGGGGCTGCTCAAGGCCGCGCTCGGCGCCAGTCTCCCGCTCGTCCTCGATGGCGATGCGCTGACCCTGCTCGGCAAGTCCGCCACTGCCTGGCTCCAGCGCCGCATCGCCGCCACCTGGCTCACGCCGCATGCCGGCGAGTTCGGCCGGATGTTCGAAGGCGAAGGTAGCAAGATCGAGCAAAGCCTTGCATTCGCTTTGGAATCCAAGGCGGTGATCGTGCACAAGGGCGCCGATACGGTGATCGCCACGCCGCGCGGCGAGGTTCGCGTCCTCGCCCAGGCTTCGTCCTGGCTCTCCACCGCAGGCACCGGCGACGTGCTGGCGGGCACGCTCGCGGCGCAGGTCGCGGCGGGCAACAAAAATGCTGCCGAGGCCGCTGTCTGGCTGCATGCCCGTGCCGCGGCGCTTGCAGGACCGGCGTTCATCGCCGATGCGCTGCCGATGCATCTTCCACAAGCGATCTCCGAATGTCTCTGAGCGAAGTCCTCCGCGTGGCGGGGCGCGGCGAGGGCGTCACCGCCGATGGCCGCTACGTGCCCTTCGCCGCGCCCGGCGACCGGGTCGACCCTCAGGGCGCCGTCACCCCCGGGCCGCACCATCAGGCGCCGCCCTGCCGGCATTTCCCGGAATGCGGCGGTTGCCAGCTCCAGCATCTCGACGATGCCGCCTGGGCCGGGTTCATCGCCGATCGCGTGTCCGCCGCGCTCGCCCAGCACAAGCTCGCGACCGAGATCCGCGCGCCGCTGCTCTCCCCGCCGCGCACCCGCCGCCGCGCCACGCTCCATGCCGAGCGCCGCGGCCGCCAGGTGCTGCTCGGCTTCACCGGCCAGGGCAGCCACAATCTGATCGACCTGGCCGAGTGCCATGTCCTCGATCCCGCGCTGTTCGCGCTGCTGGCGCCGCTCCGCGGCCTGCTCGCCGCGCTGCTGCCGACCTCGCGACGGATCAACGTCCATCTCGCGCTGGCCGATCAGGGCGTCGATGTGCTGCTCGACGGGCTCGAGGCCGAAGGGCTTGCCGCTGCCGAGGCGATCACTGCCTTTGCGCATCGCCACCAGCTCGCCCGCTTCTCGATGGACGAGGGGCTCGGCCCCACGGCGCGCTGGGAGCCCGATCCCGTCACGATCACGCTGGGCGGGGTGCCGGTGCCGTTCCCGCCCGCCAATTTCCTCCAGGCGACGCCCGAAGGCGAGGCGGCTCTGGTCGCCGCCGTCCAGGAGATCGTCGGCACTGCCGGCACCGTCGCCGATCTGTTCGCCGGGCTCGGCACCTTCACCTTCGCCTTCCCCCGGACCAAGGTCTATGCCGCCGAGGCCGCCCGCGATTCGATCCTGTCGCTCAAGGCTGCCGCCGGCCAGGCCCGGCGCCTGGTCTTCGCCGATCACCGCGACCTGTTCCGCCGCCCGGTCACCAGTGCCGATCTCGACAAGTTCGAGGCGGTGGTGCTCGATCCGCCGCGCGCCGGCGCCCGCGAGCAGGTGGCCGAGATCGCCAAGGCTCGGACACCCTTGCTCGCCTATGTTTCCTGTAATCCCAATACCTTCGCACGCGATGCCGAGATATTGTGCGAGGGTGGCTACACGCTCGACTGGATCCAGCCGGTCGGCCAGTTCCGCTGGTCGACCCATGTCGAGCTGGCGGCGCGTTTCAGCAGATGACCGTCACCCCCGCGAAAGCGGGGGCCCATCTCGTGCGGGAGCCACGAATCCAACATCTGTGAGGCGGGTGGGCAGCTCGGGAGATGGGTCCCCGCTTTCGCGGGGATGACGACTAGGCCGGATAATCCGCCCGCAGGAAGAACAGCCCGTCCGACGGCGCATTGAGGCCCAGCGCGGCGCGGTCGCGCGCCTCCAGCGCCGCGGTCATGTCGTCGGGGGTCCAGCGCCCCTGGCCGACCAGCACGATGCAGCCGACCATCGAGCGCACCTGATGATGCAGGAACGAGCGCGCCGAGGCGAACACGCTGATCCGCTCGCCCTCCGCCACCACCTCGAGCCGGTCGAGTGTGCGCAGCGGGCTGTCGGCCTGGCAATGCGCCGAGCGAAAGGTGGTGAAGTCATGCCGGCCGAGCAACCGCGCCGCGCCCTCGGCCATCAGCCCGGCATCGAGCGGCGGGATCACGCGCCAGGTCAGCCCCTTCTCCCAGGTGAGCGGCGCCCGTCTTGTTGAGATTCTATATTCATAATGGCGTGCAACACACGAGAAACGCGCATGCCAATCGTCCGGTACCTCGACGCAATCGAGGATCGCCACCGGATTGGGCCGCACGCGCGCGTTGAGCGCCTCCATCAGCCGGAAGGCGCTGATCGGCTTCTCGATATCGATATGCGCGCGCATGCCGAGCCCGTGCACGCCGGCATCGGTGCGCCCGGCAGCATGAACCGCGGCGCGTTCGCCGGTCACCGCGAAGGCGGCATCCTCGATCGCCTGCTGCACGCTCGGGCCATGGTTCTGCCGCTGCCAGCCCATGAACGGGCGGCCGTCGAATTCCACGGTCAGCGCGAACCGCGTCAAAGCTGGGTTCCCGCCGGGATATTCAGGCCATTCAGAAGCTCTCGTGACGTCATGACGCCGCGCCCGGCGCGTTGGACGAGGGTGGGGCGGATCGCGCCTTCGGCACAGGCGATGGTCAGCTTGTCGTCAATAACCGTTCCCCGGCGAAAGCCGGGGCCCAGGGTTTCAGGCGTAGCGGCTGGTGACTCTGGGCCCCGGCTTTCGCCGGGGAACAGCTGGGCCGCATGCACCCGGAAGCGCTCCCCCTGAAACTCGAAGAACGCTCCCGGTGCCGGATTGAACGCCCGTACCTGCCGCTCAACCTCCACCGCTGATCGGCTGAAATCCAGCCGCGCTTCGGCCTTGTCGATCTTGGCGGCATAGGTCACGCCCGCTTCGGGCTGCGCGATCGGAGGATGACCGTCCAGATCCGCCAGCACCGTCACCATCAGCCGCGCGCCCATCGCGCTCAGCTCGGCGGTAAGATCGCCCGCGGTCTTGCCGTCGATCGGCGTGCGTTCCTCGAGCCGCACCGGCCCGGTATCGAGCCCGGCCTCCATCTGCATGATGCCGACGCCGGTCTCGGCATCGCCGGCCAGGATAGCGCGCTGGATCGGCGCGGCGCCCCGCCAGCGCGGCAGCAGCGAGCCATGGACGTTGAGGCAGCCATGCCGGGGCGCGTCGAGAACCGCCTGGGGCAGGATCAGGCCATAGGCCGCGACCACCGCCACATCGGCGTTCAGCGCCTGGAAGGCCGGCAGCGCCTCGGGATCCTTGCGGAACGAAAGCGGCGTGCGGACCTCGATCCCAAGCGCCTCGGCGCGGGCATGCACCGGCGACGGCGTCAGCGCCTTGCCCCGCCGCCCGCCGGCGCGCGGCGGCTGGCTGTAAGCCGCCACGACGTCGTGCCCGGCCTCGACCAGCGCATCGAGCACCGGCACGGCGAATTCGGGCGTTCCCATGAATATTACTCGCATGGGATGCCCTTAGCCCCAACCGTCATCCCGGCGAAAGCCGGGATCTCAGGCGAAGGCGCGGGGCAGGAGCCGCACGAGATCCCGGCTTTCGCCGGGATGACGGAGTGGTTTCCTTTCTGTTCCCGCGTAGCTACATCCCTCTCCATGGCATCTCCCGAGATCGAAGCGCTCACCCAGGCCCTGTCGCGATTGCCCGGCCTCGGCCCGCGCTCGGCGCGTCGGGCGGTGCTGCACCTGCTGAAGAAGCGCGAGACTGCGCTCGATCCGCTGCTCGCCGCGCTCGGCGCGGTCAGCCGCAATCTCGCCACCTGCGGCATCTGCGGCAATGTCGACACCAGCGATCCCTGCCAGATCTGCGCCGATCCGCGCCGCGACACGCGCTCGCTCTGCGTTGTCGAGGAAGTGGCGGACCTCTGGGCGCTCGATCGCTCGCGGCTGTTCCCGGGCCGCTTCCACGTGCTGGGCGGTCGCCTGTCCGCGCTGGAAGGCGTGCGCCCCGAGGACCTGCGCATCGACAAGCTCGTCGCTCGCATCGCGCAGGGCGGCATCGACGAGGTCGTGCTGGCGATGAACGCCACGCTCGAGGGGCAGACCACCGCGCACTATATCGCCGAGCGGATCGAGACCTATCCGGTTCGCGTCACCCAGCTCGCCCACGGCCTGCCGGTGGGCGGCGAGCTCGACTATCTCGACGAAGGCACGCTGGCCCAGGCGCTGCGGGCAAGGCGGCCGGTGGCCTGATCGTCATGCTGAACTTGTTTCAGCATCCAACTCTCCTCCGACGATAGCCTTTCGAGGCGCGTTGGACCCTGAAACAAGTTCAGGGTGACGAAGGGATTGTGGCTGCGGGGTTTCCCCTCTCTTGCCCGAAAAGCCCCAACGGCCTAAATTGCCCCCATGGCCATTCTACCGATTGTCGAAGTACCCGATCCGCGTCTGCGTCTCATCTCCGAACCCGTCACGGAGGTGAATGACGAGCTGCGCGACCTGATCGCGGACATGTTCGACACGATGTACGACGCGCCCGGCATCGGCCTCGCGGCGATCCAGGTGGGCGTTCCCAAGCGCGTGATCGTGATGGATCTCCAGGAAAAGGAAGACGAGGAAGGCAAGCCGATCCGCGAGCCGCGCGTCTTCATCAATCCCGAGATCCTCGATCCCGCCGAGGAGCAGTCGGTCTATACCGAGGGCTGCCTGTCGATCCCCGAGCAGTTCGCCGATGTCGAGCGGCCGGCCACCTGCCGCGTGAAGTGGCTCGACGAGAATGGCGCCGCGCATGACGAGCTGTTCGAGGGCCTCCTGGCCACCTGCATCCAGCACGAGATGGACCACCTCCAGGGCATCGTCTTCATCGATCACCTCTCGCGGCTGAAGCGCGACATGATCCTGAAGAAGCTCAACAAGGCCCGCCGCGCCGCGGCCTGAGCCAGGCTCTTTGCGAAATCACGGCCGCGGGCGGAAACGTCCGCGGCTTTTTCTTTGGCCGCAAATCGTCCGGGGCCGCAAATTCGCGCTGTCCTACGCGGATCGTTCGAGTTATGTTCCTCGCCGGGCCGCCCTTGCCGGCATGCCCGATCGCGCAATCTTGTCTCTTTTGTGCGCGAGCTTGGTAAAGTTTGGGAGATCTGGGGTGGACGTTCTGGCGCTGGTGATCGCGGTAGCGGCGCTCATTATCGGGCTTGGCCTCGGCATGTTCCTGGGCGGGCGCCCGGCGGCGCAGATGCGCTCGGAGCGCGATGCCCGGGAGGCCGAGTTCAAGGCCGCGGCCGCCGAGCTTGGCCGCGCCCAGATCGAGCTGGCCGGGCTCAAGGCCGAGACCACCGGCATGGAGAGCCGCTTCGCCGAGCTGGCGCACCGCATCCTCGGCGAATCGCAGAAGAGCTTCCTCGATCGCGCCGATCAGCGCTTTGCCCAGGCGGGCGAGAGCAACGAGGCCAAGATGAAGGCACTGCTCGCGCCGGTACAGGAAACGCTCCAGCGCTATCAGCAGGGGCTGAGCGACGTCGAGAAGGAGCGGGTGGGCAGCTATCAGGCGCTGCGCGAGGCCGTGCAGCAGCTCCATGCCGGCCACGCCCAGGTGCGCGACGAGACTGCCAAGCTGGTCAACGCGCTGCGCGCCAGCCCCAAGGCGCGCGGCCGCTGGGGCGAGCAGAGCCTCAAGAACGTGCTCGAGCAGGCCGGGCTGTCGCCCTATGCCGATTTCCAGATGGAAGTCTCGGTCAACACCGATGACGGGCGTCTGCGCCCGGACGTGGTGGTGCGCATGCCGGGCGGGCGCAAGCTGATCATCGATGCGAAATGCTCGCTCAACGCCTTTCTCGATGCGAGCGAGGCGCATGACGAGGCGACCCGCGCCGGCCATCTCCAGGCGCATGCCGCGGCGATCCGTCGTCACGCCGAGCAGCTCGGCTCGAAGAATTATTGGGCGCAGTTCGGCGACGCCGCCGACTATGTGATCCTCTACATCCCCGGCGAGCATTTCCTCACCGCCGCGCTCGAGCAGGACGATGCGCTGTGGGAGTGGGCGTTCGAGCGCCGCGTGCTGCTGGCGACGCCGACCAACCTCGTCGCGATCGCGCGCACCGTCGCCAGCGTCTGGCGGCAGGAGCGGCTTGCCGAGGAAGCCGCGGAGATCGCCCGGCTCGGCAAGGAGCTGCACTCGCGCCTGGCGACGATGGGCAGCCATGTCGCGCGCATGGGGCGCAACCTCGAGCAGGCGACCGGCGCGTACAATGCGATGGTCGGCAGCCTGGAGAGCCAGGTGATGACCCAGGCCAAGCGTTTCGAGGCGCTCGAGGTGTCGAGCGGCACCAAGGAGATCGAGCCGCTGCCGATGGTCGAGACCGCGCCGCGGCCGCTCACCAAGCTCGTCTCGGGCCCGGTCGACGAAGCGGAAGCCGCCGAATAGCCATGGCGTCAAACCCGGGCTAAGGCTGGTCGTGACAAGTCAAAGGGGGATTTCGATGAAGCTGGTTCTCGCGCTCTTGCTCGCCGCCGTGCCCGTCGGCGCTGCCTCTGCTCAGGAAAGCCCGGCGGAAACTGCCCGCAACGCTCGGCTGACCGAGATCATCCAGCTGATCCAGGGCGGCCAGCCGCAAGCGGCGATCGACAAGGTCAACCCGCTGATCGTCGAGTATCAGGCGCTCTATCCCACCGAGAAGCAGAAGCTCTGCAAGGTCGAGGACTATGAGACCGCGGCCTATGCCACGCTGCCCGGCGGCAAGAATGCGGTGCTGGTCGAGGGCGGCTGGTGCATCGCGCTCTGGGCGAAGGGCTTCGCGATGATCGACCTGCAGCAGCTCGACGCTTCGGTGCTGTTCCTCGAGCGCGCAGTGACGATGGCGCCGCTCCACCCGCATTACCTGTCCGAGCTCGGCTATGCCTATCAGGCGCAGAAGCAGTGGCAGAAATCCTACGATGTCTATGCCCGTGCCGTCGATGCGGCGAAGCGCGAGAGCGGCGAGCGCCAGCAGAAGTCGCTGCGCCGTGCCTGGTTCGGCATGGCCTATGACGCGATCGAGATGGGCCGGCTCGACGAGGCGGAGGCGCTGCTGCGCAAGTGCCTGGCGCTGACGCCCGACGACCAGAAGGTGAAGGACGAACTCCAGTACGTCCTCGACCAGAAGGCAAAGAAGAAGACGAGCTAGAAAATGCCCGTTCCCCGGTTTTCGCCGGGGAACAGGGAGCCACGCCTCAGGGCCGGCTGCGGACGAGCGTCAGGGTGCGGCCACGGGCACCGCTGAGTACCAGCTTGCCCTGGCGATTGCTCGACACGGTCAGCCGCTCGCCGAGCAGGTTCAGGATCGCGGTCTCCTGCAGGCTGCGGGCGCGGTCGAGGCAGGCCATGCGGGTGCTGGCCAGCGGCCCGGCGTTCAGCCGGCCGCGGGCGAAGTCATAGCTGCCGTTGAAGCGGTTGCAGCCGGCGTTGCCCGAGATGCGGCCGTTCTCGAACGAGACGGTCGGGTTGGTGCCGCGGACGACCGGGCGCCCATTCAGCGCCTCGATCCGCCAGCTGCCCTCGATCGGGCCGGCGCCGGGCAGGGCACGCGGCTCGCCGCCGCAGCCCTTGTAGGTGCGGCCGTCGATGGTGACGGTCACCGTGTCGGGATAGCTGCGGTCGCTCATGCCGTCGGTGCACCGGACGTGGTTGGTGTTCACGTTGATCCGGCGGGTCTGCCAGATCTCGCCGGCAAAGCCGTGGATCACCCGGGGCGTCGGCACCGATACCGGCGCGCGGCCCGGTGCCTCGAAGCGCATCGTCCTGGCGCCGATGGTCAGGCTCCAGAACGGCTCGGTGCCGGCGGCGCGATAGTCGGCCTGGGCCTGGGCGGCGGCGGGCAGGGCGGTCAGCGCGACCAGGCTGGCGGCGGCGATGGTCGAGATACGCATGGTCACTCCTCTTTCGCGAAGGGGAATGCGCCGGCGCGGCTGAACCGGCCATGGCCGTAACGATTATCGCCCATTCATCTTCCCGGCGTTCAGCTTCGCTGTTGGCCGAGCACCTCATAGGCCATTACCGCAGTGGCGATCGCGGCATTCAGGCTGTCCGCCTTGCCGAGCATCGGGATCTTGACCAGCAGGTCGCAGGCCTCGGCCATGAAGCCGGGCATGCCCTGCGCTTCGTTGCCGGTGAGCAGGAAGGTCGGCGCCTGATAATGCGGTGCGCGATAATCGTGCTCGGTGTCGAGGCTGAGCCCTACCAGCTGGCCCGGCCCCTTGCGCAGCCAGACGAGGAAGTCGCCCCAGCTCGATCGGGCCACCGGCACGGTGAACAGCGCCCCCATGCTGGCGCGCACCGCCTCGACCGAGAAGGGATCGACGCAGTCGTCGATCAGGATCAGCCCGCCGGCGCCCACCGCATCGGCGGTGCGCAGGATCGTGCCCATGTTGCCTGGATCGCGCAGCCGCTCGGCGACCAGCCAGATACCCGCCTTGCTCCGGTCGAGATCGGCCAGCGTGACGGCGAAGTCGGGATAGACGCCCACCACCGCACCCGGATTGTCCTTTCCGGAGAGCTTTGAGAGGATGTCGTTGTTGGTCTCGACCGCCCAGCCGCCTTTGGCCTCGGTCGCCTCGATCAGGGTGCGGACCAGTGCGTGGCCGGCCATATCCTTCGAGAAGAACAGATATTCCGGAACCCGTCCCGCTTCGTGCGCCTCGGTGAGGATGCGCAGCCCCTCGGCGAGGAACAGTCCCTCCTCGCGGCGATGCTTCTTGTCGCGCAGGTTGCGGACGCGCTTGATCAGGGGATTGGAAAAGGCAGTGATTTCGCGAGGCATCGGCCGCCTTTAGCTATTCCGTGCCTGCGAGGCTATTCCTCGTTGAAGCGCGCCTCGACCAGCTCGACGAGCGCTTGCACCGCGCCCTCGGCGCCTTTGCCCTCGGCGCTGATCGAGATCGTGTCGCCCTTGGCGGCGCCCAGCATCATCAGATCGAGGATCGAGGTGCCCGAAGCGGTGTTGCCGTCCTTCTCGACGGTGAGCTCTACCGGCTGGGCGGTGGCGAGCGTCACGAAAGCCATGGAGGCGCGCGCGTGCAGGCCGCGCTTGTTCAGAATCGTGACGTTGCGGATCGTGCGACTCAAGCGGCAGCCTCTCCAAGGACTTCGGATGCGACGGTAATATACTTGCGGCCCGCATCGCGCGCGGCGGCCACCGCTTCGGTGACCTTCATCGTCTTGCGCGCGCTGCCCAGGCGGATCAGCATCGGCAGGTTGATCCCGGCGATCACCTCGACGCGGCCGGCCTCCATCAGCGAGATGGCGAGGTTCGAGGGCGTGCCGCCGAACAGATCGCTCAGCACAATCACGCCGCGACCCGAATCGACGCTCTTGATCGCCGCGGCGATGTCCGCGCGGCGACCTTCCATGTCGTCCTCGGGCCCGATGCAGATCGAGGCGATCTGCTCCTGCTTGCCCACCACATGCTCCATCGCGACGACGAACTCCTCGGCGAGTCGTCCGTGCGTCACGAGCACCAAACCGATCATCTCAAACTCCGCCCCCTGCCACGGTCACCGGGTCCCCCTCCAGCGAGTCCTGCGGCGCGGTCTTGGTATCACGATGCGTCACCGTGGGCGAAAAACCCGCGGCGCGCAACCGCGTGGAAATACGTTCGGCGACATGGACCGAGCGGTGACGGCCCCCCGTGCATCCGAACGCTATCGTAACATATGCCTTGCCCTCCGCCTGATAGCGGGGAAGCAGCAGGAGCAGCAGCGACTCGATCTGTTCCATCGCCGCCGGATAGGCGGGATCGGCGGCGATATAGGCGGAAACATCGGCATCCTTGCCGGTGCCGGGGCGCAGCTCGGGTACCCAGTGCGGATTGCGGAGGAAGCGCATGTCGAACACCAGGTCGGCGTCGCGCGGCAGGCCGCGGGCGAAGCCGAACGACACGACCGAGAGCACCGTCTCGCCCAGGCCTTCGCCGGAAAAGGTGGTGCGAATCTGCTGCGCCAGCTCGTTCGCGCTCAGATCGCTGGTGTCGATCAGCCGATTCGCCCAGCGGCGCAGCGGGGTGAGCAGCTCGCGCTCATGCGCGATGCCGTCCTGCGCCGGGCGGTCCTGCGCCATCGGGTGGCGGCGGCGCGTCTCGGCATAGCGGCGCTCCAGCTCGGCGCCCGAGCATTCGAGGAACAGCGTGCCGACGTCATGCCCCTGTTCCTCGCGCAGCCGCTTGATCCGGCGCACGATGCTCTCGGGATCGAAACCGCGTGTGGTGGTGCCGATGCCGATCGCCAGCGGCCGATCATCGTCCACCTCGGCAGGCGCAGTGTCGAGCAGGCGGTTGAGCAACAGCAGCGGCAGATTGTCGACGATTTCCCAGCCGAGGTCCTCGAGCGTGCGCAGCACCGTCGACTTGCCGGCGCCGGACATGCCGGTGACGAGCAGGATCTGCTTGGGCCTGCTCACTGTGCGAAGGCCTTCAGCGCATAATCCACCTTGATCGGCGCGGCAGGCTCGGCGGGGCCGAGCGCCAGCACGGGGACGGCAATGCCGGCGATATTGCGGAAACGCCGGTCCTCGGGCAGCCGCGGCGCGGCTTCGAGCACTACGACGATCAGCGCAATCTCGGCCTCGGCCAGGCTTTCCATCTCGACCGCACCGATGCCGCGAATCTCCAGTTGCCCGGCGGCGCCGGCAGGTGCCGCGATCAGGCTGTTGGCCCGGCGCGCGCAGGCAGTACGGACGTCGGACACCAGGGTGGCGCCGCGATCGATAAGGCGCAGCAGCAGGTCGGTGCGCTGGGCATCGTCGCGCGCTTCGATCAGCACACCGCGCGCCCCGATCGCCACGCAGGCGGCCTGGATCGTCTCCGAAGAAACTTCTGCCATCACGCGCGTCCCGCCAGTGGCAGATGGACGACGAATCGTGCCCCGCTCAATCGATCCTCCCGCGATTCGACGGAGATGCTCCCCTGGTGGCCCTCGACGATCGTGCGGGCGATGGCAAGCCCCAGCCCGGAATGCTGGCCGAACGCCTCTTCCTGCGGGCGCACGGTGTGGAAACGGCGGAAGATGTTCTCGCGCGCCTCCTCGGGGACGCCGGGGCCTTCGTCCTCCACCCGGATGGTCAGGAACGCGTCGTCACTCGATGCCGAGATCGCGATCAGGCTCTTGGGGGGCGAGAAGGAAATGGCGTTCTCGATCAAATTCTCGAACACCCGCTCCAGCCGTGCCCCTTCGCCGAGCACGGTTAGTTTGACGCCGCGCCCGCGATCGAAGGCGATGCGGATACCGTCGGGGATGCCGCGCGCCTCGCGCTGGTCGAGCAGTGCCTGGATCATCGCGCCGATGTCCACCGGCTCGAAGGTGGCGCGGCTGAGCTGTGCGTCGAGGCGCGACGCTTCGGAGATGTCGGTGATCAGCCGGTCGAGCCGCAGCACATCGTCGCGCACGATCTCGAGCAACTGGTCGCGATGTTCCTTCTTCTTCACCGCCGCCAGGCTGTCGACCGCGGAGCGGAGCGAGGCGAGGGGGTTCTTCAGTTCGTGCGTCACGTCCGCGGCAAAGGCCTCGGTCGCATCGATGCGGGCGCGCAGCGCGCCGGTCATGTCGGAAAGCGCGCGGGCGAGCAGGCCGATCTCGTCGCTGCGGTCTGGCAGGCGCGGCACCACCACTTCGCGGGCGCGGCCCAGCCGCACCCGGATCGCGGCGCGGGCGAGCAGGCGCAGCGGCCGCACGATCGTGCGCGCCAGGAACAGCGAGAGCAGGATCGAGAAGGCCGAGACGAACAGCAGCACCATGCCCAGCCGGAAGCGCTCGGCGCGCACCGTCTGGGTGATGTCGCGGGCGTTCACCGTGGTCATCACCACGCCCAGCTCGGTGATCGGCGCGGCGGCGGTGATAACCGGGGTGCGGTCGGGCGCGCGCCACACGGTTGCGGGCGTGCCATGGGCGGAGAGGGCAGTACGCACGTCGGGCCAATCGAGCCCCATGTCTGCCGGGCGCTCGCGGTAGAGCGGGTCTCGCCCGGCCCCGGCGACCGTGTCGATCACCGCATCGAGGAAGCGCGCTGCCTCCAGCCCCCACGGATCCTTGTCCGGATCGCGCAGCACGACGTTGCGCAGCCCCAGCGCCTTGCTGTCGGCGAGCAATTTGCCCTTCTCGTCATAGAGGCGGATGCGCGTTCCGGTGTCGCGCGCCAGGCTGAGCACCAGCAGGTCGCGCCTTTTCTCTTCCTTGGCGGAGGCGAGCGCCTGGGCGATCAGCCGCACTTCGCGCCCGGCCTGCTCCACCCGGCTGTCGACGATCCGGCTGCGGTACGAATCGAGATAGGAGAAGCCGCCGCCCAGCAGCGCCAGCGCGAAGATGTTCACCGCGAGGATTCGCGGCGTCAGGCTGACGCGATTGGACCATTTGAGCGCGAGGTCGCGCTCGTCCCTATTCGTCCGAGAACCGGTAGCCCGCGCCATAGAGCGTCTCGATAGCATCGAATTCCGGATCGACCTGCCGGAATTTGCGGCGGACGCGCTTGATGTGGCTGTCGATGGTTCGGTCATCGACATAGATGTCGTCCTGATAGGCGGCATCCATCAGCTGGTTGCGGGTCTTCACGATGCCCGGGCGCTGCGCCAGCGTCTCTAGGATCAGGAACTCGGTGACGGTGAGGGTGACGTTGGTGCCGTTCCAGGTGACGCGGTGGCGCGCCGGGTCCATCACCAGCCGGCCGCGCTCGAGCACTTCCGCCGGGGTTTCCTCGCCGCCTTCCGCCGTCGGCTGTGCGGCTTCGGTGCGGCGCAGGATCGCGCGGATTCGGGCGATGAGCAGGCGCTGGCTGAACGGCTTGGCGATATAATCGTCTGCGCCCATCGCCAGGCCCAGCGCTTCGTCCAGCTCGTCGTCCTTGCTGGTGAGGAAGATCACCGGGATCGCACTCTTCTCGCGCAGGCGGCGGAGCAGCTCCAGCCCGTCCATCTTGGGCATCTTGATGTCGAGCACCGCCAGGTCCGGCGGATTGTCGATCAGCGCCTTCAGCGCGCTCTCGCCGTCGGAATAGACGCGCGTCAGGAAGCCCTCGGTCTGCAGGGCGATCGAGACGGAGGTGAGGATGTTGCGGTCGTCATCGACCAACGCGATCGTAGCGGTCATGCGGTTGCGGCACTCGGATCCATTGATTCAGGGGCGTAACCGAAACTTCTTTGCCGCTCAATCGGCTGACAACGTTTACTCGGGTTGACCCTGTTTCCGGCACGGGCTTATGCCCACGCAATAATATTGCACGGGGCGGCAACAGCCCCGGCAAAACCGACACCCGACAGGGTGCATGGAGACGGAGGCCAAATTGACCGAGCGCACGCCGCGCCACGGTCTCGATGCCATGGGCATCGGGACCGGCGCCGAACTTTTCTGGAATCTCGAAACCGCCCAGCTCGTGGAGCACGCCGTGCGCCACGGCGAGGGCAGGCTGGCCAAGGACGGCCCGCTGGTGGTCACCACCGGCAAGCACACCGGCCGCAGCGCCAAGGACAAGTTCATCGTCCGCGACGCTACCACCGAGGACAGTGTCTGGTGGGGGAACGTCAACAAGGGCATGACGCCGGGGCATTTCGCCGCGCTCAAGGCCGATTTCCTCGCCGAGCTGGCCGAACGCGACACGCTCTACGTGCAGGATCTTTACGGCGGCTCGCAGCCCGAGCACCGCGTCACCGTGCGCGTGATCAACGAGCTGGCGTGGCACAATCTGTTCATCCGCACGCTGCTGGTGCGCCCCGAGACGGGCGAGCTGGCCGGGTTCGCGCCCGAATACACGATCATCGACCTGCCGAGCTTCCGCGCCGATCCCGAGCGCCACGGCACCCGCAGCGAGACGGTGATTGCGGTCAATTTCACCGAGAAGCTGATCCTGATCGGTGGCACCGCCTATGCGGGCGAGATGAAGAAGAGCGTGTTCGGGCTGCTCAACTATCTGCTGCCCAGGGATGGCATCATGCCGATGCACTGCTCGGCCAATATCGGGCCGGAAGGCGACACCGCGGTGTTCTTCGGCCTGTCGGGTACCGGCAAGACCACGCTCTCGGCCGATGCCAGCCGCACGCTGATCGGAGACGACGAGCATGGCTGGTCGGACACCGCCGTCTTCAATTTCGAGGGTGGCTGCTACGCCAAGATGATCAACCTTTCGGCCGAAGCCGAGCCGGAAATCTTCGCGACCACCAGGCGCTTCGGCACGGTGCTCGAGAATGTCGTGATGGATCCGGAGTCGCGCACGCTCGACTTTGCGGACAACAGCCTCGCGGAGAACAGCCGCGGCGCCTATCCGATCGACTTCATCCCCAACACCTCCGAGCGCAACCTCGGCCCGGTGCCCCGCAACATCATCTTCCTGACCGCCGACGCCTTCGGGGTGATGCCGCCGATCGCCAGGCTGACGCCCGACCAGGCGATGTACCATTTCCTCTCGGGCTACACCGCCAAGGTGGCCGGCACCGAGATCGGCGTGACCGAGCCCGAGGCGACCTTCTCGACCTGCTTCGGCGCCGCGTTCATGCCGCGCCACCCGGCGGTCTATGGCAATCTCCTCAAGGAGCGGATCGCGGCGGGCAAGGTCGATTGCTGGCTGGTCAACACCGGCTGGAGCGGCGGCCGCGCCACCGATCCGGGCATCAAGCGCATGCCGATCAAGGTGACGCGCGCGCTGCTCAACGCGGCACTCGACGGCAGCCTGGCCCAGGCCAAGTTCCGCAAGGACCCGAATTTCGGGTTCATGGTGCCGGTGGCGGTCAATGGTGTCGACAGCGCGATCCTCGATCCGCGCGCGACCTGGGCGAACAAGGCCGACTACGACGCCACTGCCGGCAAGCTGGTCGATCAATTCGTCGAGAACTTCGCCCAATTCGCGGATCACGTCGATGTCGGGGTTCGTGACGCCGCACCGAAGGTAACCGCAAACGCCTGACTGGTCCGGTCATCGAACGGGCGCTAGGAGCCCGATCGATGACCGAGTTCTCGCCAAGACTGTTCGCCACCGACGCCGAGATCGTCCATCTCGGCGAAGGGCTGCTCGCCTGTTCGCTCGCCAAGGAGGAATGGACGCATGAGGCGCATCTTGCCGCCTGCCTCTATCTCCTTTCCGAGCGGCCCGATGTGGACATCGATGCCGAGATCGCCGGGCTGATCTCGCGCTTCAACGAAAGCGTCGGCGGGGTGAACAGCGATACGGGCGGCTATCACGACACGATCACCCGCGCCTATGTCGCCGGCGTGCGCCTGTTCCTGTCGCAGACCGGCGAAGCCAGCCTGCTCGGCCGGGTCAATGCGCTGCTGCTGTCGCCGATCGGGCGCCGCGACTGGCCGCTCGGCTTCTACAGCCGCGAGCTGCTTTTCTCCGTCCCGGCCCGCCGTGGTTTCGTGCCTCCCGACCGCGCGCCATTGCCATTGGGCTGAGCCGAGTCGGCGTGCTAGATACGCTTCCGTTCCGAACCCTCGTAACAGGAGCAGTATATGAGCATTCTCGACGGCATCCTCGGCCAGGTCACCCAGAATGTGGACGTGGCCAATCTCGCGGCAAAGGTCGGGCTCTCGCCCGAGCATGTCGAGCAGGCAGTGCAGGCGCTGGCCAAGTTCCATCCGATGGACGTCGATACCGCTGAAGGCGCGGCCGCCTCGACCGGCTTGCCGGTCGACAAGCTGCAGGAGATCATCGGCCATATCGGCGGCGAAGGCTCGCTCGGCCATTTCGCCAATCTGCTGAAGGGCGATGGCGCCGGCATTCTCGGCCAGCTCGGCGGGCTGTTCGGCGGGAAGCAGTAAAGACTAGCCAACACCCCCGTCATGCTGAACTTGTTTCGGCATCCAACCCGCTTCCAGGCGATACCGCTGGTGGAAAGTTGGACCCTGAAACAAGTTCAGGGTGACGGGGATTTGAGAAGCCGCTCGATGCCCAATGAGGCCAATGCCCCTGCGGCATAGGCGACAAAGTCCAGCCACTCGAAGCTGCCGCCCAGCACCACGCGCAGCACCCGGCCGTGCAGGCCGAGCAGGTCGAGCACGTGGATCGCCTGGCCGAACTCGATCAGCGCCGCAATCCCGAAGGCTGCGGCAGCGGCGGGCAGGGGCCGTAGCGGCAGCACCGCGCGCAGCCCGCAATAGACCAGCACCACCGCGAGCACGTCGCCCAGATAGGGCCGCACGAAGCGATCGCGCACGAACAGCGCGATGCAGACCTCCACGATGAAGATCGCCGCCGCCAGCGCGGCATGGCGCGGGCGCCAGGTCAGCCCTTCCGCTCCGCGATATGCCGGTCGATCACATGGCCGAGCACAGTCATCGGCACGTTCCCGCCCAGCACCACGGCATCGTTGAACGCGCGGAAGTCGTAGCGGGCGCCCAGCGCCGCCTGCGCCTTCTCGCGCAGCCTGACGATCGCGCTCTGGCCGACCTTGTAGCCGCATGCCTGGCCCGGCCAGGAACAATAGCGATCGACCTCGCCCGAGACTTCCTCCACCGACGAGCCGTTGTTGGTGACGAACCAGTCGATCGCCTGCTGGCGCGTCCAGCGCTTGGCGTGCAGGCCGGTGTCGACCACCAGCCGGCATGCGCGGAAGCCCATCGACTGGAGATAGCCGAGCTTCTCGGCCGGGTTCTCGGCATAGACGCCCAGTTCGTCGGCCAGCTGCTCGGCATAGAGCGCCCAGCCCTCCGAATAGGCGTTGAACGCCAGGATCGAGCGGATCAGCGGCATCTGGTTGGCATATTCGCCCTGCCAGACATGCCCCGGAATGCCTTCGTGATAGGCGAGGTCGGGCAGGCTGAACCTGGTGTGCAGGCCGGTGGTGCGCAGGTTGAGCCAGATCTTGCCCGGCACGGTGCCGTCGATCGATCCGGCGCCGCCATAGGCACCCGGTGCACCGGGCTCCTCCTCGAGCGGCAGCCGCTTCACTTCGAGATTGCCCTTCACCAGCGTGTGGAATGCCTGGGGCATGCGCCCGCGGATGTCGGCGACGCGCTCCTGCATGAACTTGATGATCTCGGCCCGGCCCGCGTCATTGTCCGGGAAGGTGAAGCGCGGATCCTTGGCCAGCGCTTCCATCCGCGCGCCGACCGAGCCCTGCGAATAGCCTTCCTTCTTCAGGATCGCGTCCATCTCGGACTGGATCTTCGCCAGCTGGTCGAGGCCCATCTGGTGGACTTCGTCGGGCGTCATCGTCGTGGTGGTGCCCGCGCTCAGCGCCCAGGCGTAATAGGCGTCGCCGTCCTTGAACTTCCACACACCCGCGTCGCTGGTCGCGCGCTTGCGGTGTTTCTCCAGCTCGGCGATCTGGCGGTCGAGCGCGGGGGTCAGCTTGTCCTTGGCGAGCAGCCAGGCACGCTCGCCGAAATCGCCGTCGAACCCGGCGGTGCGATTGGCGACCGAGGTGACCACGCCCCAGCCGGCGGGATTGCCGCTGCGCGCGATCTTGATCTGCTTCAGGCACTTGTCGAGCAGGAAGTCCGGCGCGATCACGCCCAGCGCGGCGGCGCGCTTCAGCCGCTCGGTCTCGCCATCGACCTGCTCGGCATAGCTTTCCAGTCGGTCGAGATAGGCCTCGCCGTCCTCCGCGCTGGCGATCTGGTGGTCGCTGTCGAGCATGCGCGGCGTATCGAGGAACGCCCCGACATTCTGCACAACCACATAGGGCGAGTTGCGCCAGCTCCCCGTCGCGACGTCGCCATAGCCGAAGGCGAAGCCCTGCAGCGCGTTGGAGAAGCTCGCCTGGATCACATCGACATGGGTGCGCATCGCCGGGCTCAGCGCGTTGAGGTCGAGCTTGGCGATGTCGGCCAGCGCCTTTTTCAGGTTCGCGGCGATCTTGGCCTGGCCCTTTGCCGATCGGTCCATCAGCTGGTGCTTCAGGTCGGCGCGCTTGCCCTTGTCGACGCCCAGCGTGGTCGCTGTCTCGGGATAGTCGCGCAGCATCTGCTCGGCGATCCGGTCGATCAGCGCCTGGGCGGGCGCGTCATTGTCGGCAGCGCGCGCGCAGGCGGTGAGCGGGAAGCCGGCGAGCGCAAGCGTCGAGCCCGCGCCGAGCAGCAACTGGCGGCGAGTGGTGTCCAACTCAAAACTCCTCAAAGAAACATCAGGCGGGCTCGACGTCGAGCGAGCCGCCCCTTGCGCCGGTGATGCGTACCTTGGCGCCGGCGGGCGCATCCGGCCCGTTGGCCAGCCATTCGCCGTCGCCCACCTTCACCCGGCCCTGGCCCGATGCGATCGGCTCCACCACCGTCACCACCTGGCCGATCAGCCGGGCGACACGGTCGTTGAGCAACGGGTCTTCGCTCGGCACCGGGTTCCGGCGATACCAGCGCCGGCCCACCGCGACCGCTGCCGCCGACGAAGCGGCGAACAGGAACACTTCGAACATGAGGTCGAAATTGGGGACGAGCAGCGTGACGATGCCGGTCACCGCGGCGCCGGCGGCAATGAACACCAGGAAGATGCCCGGCGCCAGCAGCTCGGCGATCGCCAGCAGCGCCGCTAGGATCAGCCAGGCCAGCCCCGGCACCGCCAGCAACTCGTTGAGGTTCATCTCAGCCCTCCTTCGGCTCGAACGGGCGCGGGCGCGGCGGAGTGGGGGGCGCAGGCGGGCGCGGCGCGCCGCCATTGCTGCCGGCCAGCGCATCCTTGGCTAGTTCGCCGATGCCGCCCAGCGTGCCGATCAGCTGCGTCGCCTCGACCGGGAACAGGATCGTCTTGGCATTGGGGCTGGTCGCGAACTTGCCGACTGCCTCGACATATTTCTGCGCGATGAAATAGTTGAGCGACTGGCTCGAACCCTGCTCGATCGCGTCCGAGACGAGCTGCGTCGCCTTGGCCTCGGCCTCGGCCGAGCGCTCGCGCGCCTCGGCGTCGCGGAAGGCGGCTTCGCGGCGGCCTTCCGCCTCGAGGATCTTCGACTGCTTCTGGCCCTCGGCGCGCAGGATCTCGGAGGCGCGGGTGCCTTCTGCCTCGAGGATGTTGGCGCGCTTCTCGCGCTCGGCCTTCATCTGCCGGCCCATCGCGTTGACGATGTCGGCGGGCGGGCGGATGTCCTTGATCTCGACGCGGGTGATCTTCACGCCCCAGGGCGTGGTCGCGTGATCGACCACCGAGAGCAGCCGGGCGTTGATCTCGTCGCGCTTCGACAGCGTCTCGTCCAGGTCCATCGAGCCCATCACCGTGCGCAGGTTGGTCGTGGTGAGCTGGAGCAGAGCGATGTAGAGGTCGCTGACTTCATAGGCGGCCTTGGCCGCGTCGAGGACCTGGAAGAACACCACGCCGTCGGTGGAGATCATCGCATTGTCCTTGGTGATGATCTCCTGGCCGGGGATGTCGATCACCTGCTCCATCATGTTCACCCGGCGGCCGACCCGGTAGAAGAAGGCGGGGTAGAAATTGAAGCCCGGCGTGGCGACGGTGGTGAAGCGGCCGAAATGCTCGATCGTGTACTGATAGCCCTGGCGAACGATCGTAACGCTGGAGAAGAGGTAGAGCACGACCACCGCGGCCACTGCGCCCAGGAAAACATTGAGTACGAGCATTCGACTCCCCCTTAAGACTCTTGGCCCTTCACGATTTGCCTCTTGCTAGCATAGAGAGCGGCCATGACCACAGCCCGTCTCGCACCGCGCACCGCGCTATTCCTGCCCGCCTCCAATCCGCGCGCGATCGAGAAGGCGCGCGGGCTCGCCGCGGATCTGGTGATCCTCGACCTGGAAGACGCAGTGAAGGACGCGGACAAGGCCGCCGCGCGCGCCGCCGCTGTGGAGGCGGTGGCGACGGGATTCGGCCCGCGGCTTGCCGCGATCCGGCTGAACGGGATCGAGTCGGGCGAGCATTTGGAGGACGTTGCTGCAATTGCCGGCTCGGTCGCCGATTTCGCGGTGCTCCCCAAGGCGGAAAGCGCGGCGGACGTTGCGCAGGTGGCAAGGGCGCTCGGCAAGCCATTGCTGGCGATGATCGAGACGCCGCTCGGCGTGCTTGCTGCCGCCGAAATCGCCGCGGTGCCGGGTGTCGCGGGGCTGATCGCCGGCACCAACGATCTTGCCGCCTCGCTCCGCCTGCCGCCCTCCAGCGGCCGCGCGCAGATGTCGGTCGCGCTGCAGACGGTCGTGCTCGCAGCCCGCGCCGGCCAGGTCTGGGCGATAGACGGCGTGTTCAACCGGCTCGACGATCCCGAGGGTCTTGCTGCCGAATGCCGCGAGGGCAGGGCGCTCGGCTTCGACAGCAAGTCGTTGATCCATCCGGGTCAGATCGAGACCGCCGCCGTCGCCTTTGGCCCCACCGTGCAGGAGCTTGAGGATGCCCGTGCGCTGATCGCGGCTGCGACGGGCGGCGCAGAGCGCTATCAGGGGCGCATGATCGAGACGATGCACGTCGATCAGGCGCGCGCGCTGCTCGAACGGGCCGCAGATTAAACCGCTATGGAACATTACGGGGGTCTGATCCGCCTCCGTAACGATCTTCCCTCTACAAAGGGGGTATGGCCGACCTGCCGACGCTGCACCGCGACCTGCTCGCGGCGCTCGACGAGATCGAGATGCTCATCGCGCAACCCGAGTGCGATGCGCTGCGCCTGTCGCGCGTCCGCCTCTATATCTCCAAGGTCAATGGCGAGCGCCGCAATCGGGTCGATGCGTTGTGCGAGCAGCGCGAGCGCCAGGCCACGGGAGTAGTCGCCCGGCAATTCGCGGCGCTGCGCCAGTCGACGATCGAGCACCGCATCGAATATACGATGCATGTGGGCCTCTGGAGCCCGCAGAAGCTGGCGCAGGACTGGCCGGGCTATTGTCATGCCGCGCTGGCGCTGGCCCGCAGCATCCGGCAGCAGGTTGCGATCGAGCGGGCAATGCTCTGCGCGTCATCTCCCGATGCCGACCCCCTAGCGCTTTCGCACCCTCGCGGTTACATGGGCCGCCAACTTCCGAATCAGGACATTGGCGCACCCCATGGACATCCCCCTCGGCCTCACCTTCGATGACGTTCTCCTCTATCCGGGGGAATCCGAAGTCCTGCCGAGCATGGCCGACACCCGTACGCGGGTAACCCGCGGCCTTTCGCTCAACATTCCGATCCTTTCCTCGGCGATGGACACCGTCACCGAAGCCGACATGGCGATCGTCATGGCGCAGCTCGGCGGCATCGGCGTCCTCCACCGCAATCTCGACATCGAGGAGCAGGTCGAGGCGGTTCGCGCGGTCAAGCGCTTCGAAAGCGGCATGGTCGTCAATCCGATCACCATGGCGCCCACGGGCACGCTGGCCGAAGCGCAGGCGCTGATGGCCCAGCACAAGATCAGCGGTATCCCGATCGTCGAGGCGTCGGGCAAGCTCGCCGGCATCCTCACCAACCGCGACGTCCGCTTCGCCGAGCGTCCGGACCAGCTCGTCTCCGAGCTGATGACGCATGAGAACCTCGCCACCGTCCGCGCCGGCGTCAGCCAGGAAGAGGCGCGTCGCCTGCTGCACCAGCGCCGGATCGAGAAGCTGCTGGTCGTCGACGATGCCTATCGCTGCGTGGGCCTGATCACCGTGAAGGACATCGAGAAGGCGGTTAACTACCCCAATGCGACCAAGGACGCCGCCGGCCGCCTCTGCGTCGCCGCCGCCACCACCGTGGGCGACAAGGGCTTCGCCCGCACCGAGGCGCTGGTCGATGCCGAAGTCGATCTGATCGTGATCGACACCGCGCACGGCCATAATGTCGAGGTCAGCCGCGCCGTCGAGCGGGTGAAGAAGCTCTCCAACCGCGTGCAGGTGATCGCCGGCAACATCGCCACCGCCGAAGCCGCCAAGGCGCTGATCGGCGCGGGCGCGGACGGCATCAAGGTCGGCATCGGCCCGGGCTCGATCTGCACCACCCGCGTTGTCGCCGGTGTCGGCGTGCCGCAGCTCACCGCGGTGATGGAAGCCGCCAACGAAGCGTCGAAGCATGACGTGCCGGTCGTCGCCGATGGCGGCATCCGCACCTCGGGCGATGTGGCGAAGGCAATTGCCGCCGGCGCCTCGACCGCGATGATCGGCTCGCTTCTGGCGGGCACCGAGGAAGCGCCGGGCGAGACCTTCCTGTACCAGGGCCGCGCCTACAAGTCGTACCGCGGCATGGGCTCGGTTGGTGCGATGGCGCGGGGCTCGGCCGACCGCTATTTCCAGCAGGACGTCAAGGACCAGCTCAAGCTCGTCCCCGAGGGCATCGAGGGTCAGGTGGCGTTCAAGGGCCCGGCCAAGGACGTGATCCACCAGCTGGTCGGCGGCGTGAAGGCCTCGATGGGCTATGTCGGCGCCGCGACGATCGACGAGTTCCAGAAGAAGGCCCGCTTCGTCCGCATCACCAATGCCGGCCTGCGCGAGAGCCATGTCCACGACGTGACGATCACGCGGGAAGCGCCGAACTACCCGACGCGCTGATCGCTAGCGCCGGTTCGCCTCGGGAACGGCGCGCAGGGCTGCGTTGAAGGCGCCGGCCTGTCCGCGAAGCGTCTCGTCGAGGAAGCCGAGCACCAGCCCGGTTGTGGCGGCATGGGCGCGTTCGCCGCCGATCGGGCCGAAGCGATTGCGGCGCTGCGCCTCGGGCACCAGCCCGGCCGGCAGCAGCGCGGCGTCGGCGAAGTCGAAATGCCGCAGCGTCGCGATCTGCACGATCGTCGCGTCCGGATTGCCGCCGGCCACCATCTTCCAGTCGCCCAGCCGCCGCGCCACGCTTGCTTCGCTTTCGCCGTCGGTCTTGCCGATCAGGTAGAGGATCGGGCCGGAGGCCGCCGCACTGCGCGCGGCCCCCGCGAAATCGCCGTCCAGGTTCACGGCGACGGCGCCGTTCGGTAGCTGGGCGAGCGCCAGTACCGAAGCAGCGCCGCCGATCGAGTGGCCGATCAGCCCGATCCGGCCGGGCGCGAGATGCGCCCCCAGCGCAGTGCCCTTCGCCCAATCGCGCAGCGCCGGCACCAGCGCCGCCAGTTCGCCTGCCGCCGCGCCATATCGCTCGGCGCCGGCGGGCGGCGACCCGAGCGGATGCGTCATCGCCACGACATAGCCGTGGCTGGCCAGAGCCTCGACGAACAGCCGATAGTCGCGTCCGCCCATGGTGGCGCCGGGGCTGAAGACGAGCAGCGGAAACCGTCCTTCGGCAACCGGCGCGTCGGCCCGGGCATGGCCCGTCATCGCCAGCAGCGCCGCGGCTGCATCCGCGCCGAAGCGTCGGGCCAGGCCGGTGCCATAGGGCGAGGGCAGGGGCCCATCCGCCTGCGGCTCGATCCTGGACGCGGCGGCGGGATAGTAGAGCCAGACCGGCGGTTGACCTTCCGGCGAAGCCTCGATCCTGCCCACCGCGAACCGGCCCGAGGGCTCGATGCGCTGCAGCGCCGCCACCGCGCCGGCCGGCGCCTGGATCGTGGTGGGGTCCCGAACCGATTCCTGCGCGCCCGATCCACAGGCGGCCGGCAGCATCATCAATAGGACGGGTGCGAGCATCCGCCCGCCAGGCCTGGACATCATCGCCCGATCCTGCCCCGCCGGGAACGATCCTGCCAGCGTGCAAATCGGCCCGGTTTCACCCATTGCGCTTGCGCGGCGAAGCGGCGCTGGTTTATCCAAGGTCCGTGGGGTGGCCAAACCACCCCGCATGATCGCGCCGGTGCCCGAAAGGGCTTCAAAGGGAATGCGGTGCGGGCGGAGCGATCCGCCCTAGTCCGCGGCTGTCCCTGCAACTGTGAGCGGCGAGTTCGATGCGCTTGGCTCCCCGTCAGAGGGAGCGGCCACTGGAGGAATCTCCGGGAAGGCCGTGCATCGGGCGACGACCCGCGAGCCAGGAGACCTGCCGGCGTCTGGTCGCTCTTGCCTTGGTCCAGGGAATGGCCCGGGCACGGTCACTCCGTCTGAGCGACGAACCTGAGCGGCATGGGGCCGCAAGGGTGCGCCGGACGGGGGATCAGCGCCCTCCCGACCCTGCGCACCGCCGTGCGTCCGCGCCCGGCAGGTCCCGTGCCGTCGTCGACCGGCGCCGAGGGAAGGACCGAATTTTGAACCTGGAACGCAGCGTCCCCTGGGCGGCCGCGCTTGCCATCGCCACCGTCGGCGGCAGCCTTGTCGCCGCCTGCCTGATGCCCTTCGTCGCCCTCGCCGCGATGGCCGCGTCCACGCTGCCGCGCCGCGAAGGCGTGGCGACGATGCTCGTGGCATGGGCCGCCAACCAGCTGCTCGGCTTCACCTTGCTCGGCTACCCCCTCGATGCCGCGACCCAGGGCTGGGGCGTGGCGATCGGTGTCGCCGCGCTGGCGGCCTATGGCGTGATCGCCACCGTAATCGCCCGCTCGAACGCGCTCCTTCCGCTGCTCGGCGCCGCGGTTCTCGGCTTCATTGCCTATGAGCTGGTCCTCTACGCCTATGGCGCCGCCGGCGGCGGTACCGGCGCGTTCACCCAGGCGATCGTCCTGCTGCTCGCCAGGAACGAAGTGCTGTGGCTGGCCGGGCTGCTCGTGGTGCGCGCCGCCGTGCTTCGGCTTGCGCCGGGCTGGGCACCGTCGCTCCGCGCTGCCGCATGAGCGCCGTCCCCCGGATCGTCTCGCTGCTGCCCAGCGCCACCGAAGTCGCTGTCTCGCTCGGCCTGGGCGAGGCGCTGGTCGGCCGCTCGCACGAATGCGACTTCCCGCCCTTCGTGCGCGACCTGCCGGTCTGCACCGCCACCAAGCTCGAGAAGGGCCTGCGTTCGATCGAGATCGACCGGCGCGTGCAGGAGATCGTTCGCCAAGGCCTGTCGGTCTATGAGGTCCATGCCGATCTGCTGCGCAGCCTCAAGCCCGATCTGATCCTCACCCAGACGCAGTGCGCAGTCTGCGCGGTCACCCCGGCGGACCTCGAGGAATCGCTCTGCGCCTGGACGGGCATGGCGCCGAACCTGCTCTCGCTCGCGCCCGACAATCTGAGCGATGTCTGGGGCGATATCCGCGCGGTCGGCGCGGCGACCGACCGCGAATTCGCCGCCGAGAAGGTGCTGCTGTCGCTCGATCACCGGATGGACGCGATCCGCGAGCGCTCGATCCGCCGCGGCGCCACCCCGCGCGTCGCCGCGATCGAATGGTTCGATCCGCTGATGGCGGCGGGCAACTGGGTGCCCGAGCTGATCCAGATCGCCGGTGGCGAGCCGCTCTACGTCACCCCCGGCCAGCACTCGCCCTGGCTCGATTGGGACGTGTTCGTCGAAAGCGATCCCGATGTCATCGTGCTGATGCCCTGCGGCTACCAGATCCCCCAGAGCCGCGCGGATATCGACGCGGTGGTCGGCGATCCGCGCTGGGCCGGCCTGCGGGCGGTACGCCACGGCCATGTCTTCATCGCGGACGGACACCATTTCTTCAACCGGCCAGGCCCGAGGCTGGTGGAATCGGCGGAGATCCTGGCGGAGATCTTCGATGCCTGGGCGGGCGAGCCGGCGCTGGGCGGGATGGGGTGGGAGCGGTTTTAGCGGCCTAGGCATCCCAATAATGTCACACCGTTGACGGCTCGACAAACACTCCCGAATCGCGGACATTCTACCTGAACAGGGGAGGGGTGCCGCGTGACTGCTGAAATCGCATTGCTGAATAAGCTTGCCGTCACATTAGCGGCTGACAGTGCTGTGACCATTGGTGGCGGAGCAGGTACCAAAATATACAACTCAGCGGATAAGATATTCGAGGGAACAAATTACGATCCTATCGGTATCATGGTCTATAATAGCCCAGAGCTAAGCGGGGTCCCCGTCGAGTCGATCGTAAAAATGTTTCGTGATCGAGTATGTGTATCACATTACGCGACGGTATTCGATTTTTCTGAAGCTTTTCTGAAGCATCTTGAGGAGATAGAAACGCCAGATGTAACCATTAATTCTAACATTAGATCACTTATCGCGGCAAAATTGATCGGTCTTCGTGGCGCTATCCAAGCTATCACAGACGAGTTTTTTAGGACGCTCTCTTCCGCAGAAAATCCGACGGTTGAGGGCGCGCTTGAAGCTCTTGAGGAGAGTATAATTTCCTATTTGGATAGCGAACTAGGCAGAGTGTCCAGCTTACCTGCTCGCGAATGGTCTGACGGTATTACCAAGGACGATGTAATAGAAGCGCACGGCGATTCTATAAGTGAATTCATAGATGCAGTTTTTGAAGATGATCCTCCTTCTGTCGAACGAAAAGTACGGCTGGTTGATATACTTTCTTGGTCTCTATTGAGGGAGTTTCAGAAATCCGAACTTACTGGTCTGGTTTTTGCAGGGTTTGGGCAGAATGAGATATTTCCGTCCCTAGCGGCATATGAAATTTATGGCACAATCGCAGGAAGGCTGAAGTTCGTTGAAACTGCACATTTCGACGTGGATCGGAAGTTAGTTCCGGATGCCGTGGTCATACCATTTGCTCAGAAGGAGATGGTTGATCGATTTATGTATGGGCTAGACAGTGAGTTTTTAGAGGTCTGTCACACCTATTTCTCCGGCGCACTCGGGAAACTGAAGGACAACCTTGATGAGCTCCTGGCTGGAGATGAGACTGGTGTCAGTGACGCAGTCCATCCTGCAGTTGACGCGATTCTTGGGGAATTTCAGAGCGAGGTCGTCCCAGGGCATCTAAATAGACTGCAGAAGGAATTTTCGGACATGGTGCGATCCATGCCGAAGCAGGAGCTTGCGGCTCTATCCGAAAGCTTGGTTCACATTACATCTCTAAAGCGAAAGTTTTCTACGGCTGCCGAGTCGGTGGGTGGCCCGATCGATGTCGCAATGATAACTCGCGCGGAGGGATTCGTGTGGGTGAAGCGGAAACACTATTTCGACCCCGCGCTTAACCCTCGGTACTTTTTTAGACATTATGGTCACGGCATTGAGAAAAGGCCTGTTGGCATCCCTGATGCCGACGCGATCACTGGGAGCGAAGCGCATGGCGCATAGCGTATTCGACCGGAATCCTACGCAGCAGACGCCGAAATTTCATCGTCCGGATACCGCCCGAGAGGCTGCACAGAAAAGCGTCGATCGCGTATCGCATTCTTTGGATAGAATTTTCGACGATGCGAGGAAGGCTGCAAAGTAACTTGTGGTGAGTTGGGATGGGGCTCAATCTCCATACCCAATCCGCACCAACCCCGCCGCCTCAGCCGCCACCCGCCGCGCCGCATCGGTATCCCCCGCCGTCGCCAGCGCCACCCCCATCCGCCGATAGGGCCGCGAATTCGGCTTGCCGAAGATCCGCAAATCCACGTCGCCGCCCGGCACCACCAGCGCCTCGGCCAGCCCGTCGTAGGACAGCGTCTCCGACGCCTGATCCGCCAGGATCACCGCGCTCGCCGACGGCCCCCGCAAGGCAATCGACGGGATCGGCAGGCCCATCACCGCGCGGGCATGCAGGTCGAACTCGCTGAGGTTCTGCGAGATCAAAGTGACCATGCCGGTGTCGTGCGGGCGCGGCGAGAGTTCGGAGAAGATCACCTCTTCGCCCTTCACGAAGAACTCCACGCCGAAGATGCCGTAGCCGCCCAGATCATCGACCACCTTGCGTGCCATCTCCTGCGCGTCGGCGATCGCCTGGGCCGACATCGCGGCGGGCTGCCAGCTCTCCTGATAGTCGCCGCGCTCCTGGCGGTGGCCAATCGGCGGGCAGAACAGCACGCCGTCGCGGGTGCGGATCGTCAGCAGGGTGATCTCATAGTCGAAGGCGACGAATTCCTCGACGATCACGCGCTTGCGGTCGCCGCGCATATTGGCGACGGCATAGTCCCAGGCGGCCTCGAGCTGGTCCGCCGCGCGCACCGTGCTCTGGCCCTTGCCCGAGGAGGACATGACCGGCTTGATCACGCAGGGCAGCCCGGTGTGTTCGGCGCCCGCCAGCACCTCCTCCAGGCTCTCGGCGTACCGGTACCGAGACGTGCGCAGCCCCAGTTCGACGGCGGCGACTTCACGGATGCCGTCGCGGTTCATCGTCATCTGGGTGGCGCGGGCCGAGGGGACGATGGTGAAGCCTTCGGCCTCCAGCTCGGCCAGCACTTCGGTGCGGATCGCCTCGACTTCGGGCACGACATAGTCCGGCCTATGCTTTTCCACCGCGGCGCGCAGCAGTTCGCCGTCGAGCATCGAGAAGACTTCGAAGCCGTCGGCCACCTGCATGGCGGGCGCGCCTTCATAGGCGTCGCACGCGATCACGTAAGCGCCCAGCCGCTTGGCCGAGATCACGAACTCGCGGCCGAGTTCGCCCGAGCCGAGAAGCAGGATCTTCGCCGTGAACGCCATGTGCTTGCCTTCCTGATTGGTTGGCGCGGCTGTGGCGGGATGGCGTCCGCTTGTCCATTCCCCAACTTCATTCCTCTCCCGGAGGGAGAGGGGGACCGCCGGCGAAGCCGGTGGTGGAGAGGGAACGCCACAGGCGATATCGCTCGCTGCAAGCCCCCTCCACCAGCTTCGCTGGTCCCCCTCCCCCTACGGGGGAGGATTTTCAGATCAGCGCGCGCCGCCGCAAGATTTCGCTACCAATGTAGGATTTCCTCTGCTTGAGCAGAGCGATGCCGTGCGCGCCGAAAAACTGCCCGCTTGCCCTCCGCGCCAGGCTCCGCAGCGCAAAGTGGAATGATTTGTCGCGACTCCCTTCACTTTGGAGCCCGGGTCAATGAATCCCGCGGCCCGCCTCCAGGCAGCGATCGACCTGCTCGACAGGATCACTGCGGCCGCGCGCGATCAGGGCGGATCGGCGGATACGATCATCGCCAGATGGTTCGCCGAGCGCCGCTATGCGGGCTCGAAGGACCGCCGCGCGATCCGCGAGCTGGTCTATGACGCGATCCGCATGCTCGGCGAGCGGCCGGAGAGCGGCCGCGCCGCGATGCTGGCGCTGGTGGCGCGGCGGCCCGAGCTGGCGGCGCTGTTCGATGGCTCGCCCTATGGCCCCGCGCCGATCGAGCCCGGCGAGCCTGTGGCCGATGCCGGCGTGCTGCCGGCCTGGCTGGCCGATGCCTTTGCCGCCTCCGGCCTCGATGCCGAGGAGCAGGCCGCGCTGCTCGAGCGCGCGCCGCTCGATATCCGGGTCAACACGCTCAAGGCCGATCCCGCGGTGATCCAGGCGGAGATTTCCGGCTCGGTGCCGCTGCCCTGCCTGCCGGCCGGGCTCCGCGCGCCTTCGGACACGCCGATCGAGCAGCTGCCCGCCTACAAGGACGGCCAGCTCGAGGTGCAGGATGCCGGCAGCCAGTTCGTCAGCCTCGCGGCGGGTGTCGAGCGTGGGCAGCATGTGGTCGACCTGTGTGCGGGCGGCGGCGGCAAGACGCTGGCGCTGGCTGCCGCCATGGCCAATCACGGCTCGATCCTCGCCTGCGACATCGATCGCCCCCGGCTATCGCGGCTGATGCCGCGGGCGGAGCGAGCGGGGGTCTCGATCGTCGAGACACGCCTGCTCAATCCGAACCAGGAAGCGGGCATGCTCGCCGATCAGGTCGGCCGCGCCGATGTGGTGCTGATCGATGCGCCCTGCTCGGGCACCGGCACCTGGCGGCGCAACCCCGAAGCGCGCTGGCGGCTCACCCCGCAGCGCCTGGAGCGTTATGTCGCGACGCAGAAGGCGCTGCTCGATATCGCCGCCGATCTCGTCCGCCCCGGCGGTTCGCTCGTTCATGTCGTCTGTTCGCTCCTCGATGCCGAGGGGGCAGGGCAGGCGCAGGACTTTCTCGATCGCCATCCCGGCTGGATCGCCGAGCCGCTGTCGCTCGGTGCCGGTACGCCGCGCGGGCCGGGCCTGCGCTTCACCCCGCTCGGGGACTCGACCGACGGCTTTTTTGTCGCGAGGATGCGCCGGCCATGATAGCGACGGGGCAGATTTCGGAGAATGTGATGCGTTTCACTGCGATTGGGGCGGCCGGTGCGCTGATGCTGCTCTCGGTTTCGACGTCGCTGATGGCACAGCGGGCAGACAATCAGATCGATCCCCGCTCGGTGGAGCTGGTCAGGCAGGGCCGCGCGGCGCTCGCTGCCGGCAATGTCCCTGGTGCCGGCGACCTCCTGGAAAGCGCGCTCGCCGTCGATCCGCGCAATCGTGATGCCTTCATCACCCTCGCCGAGATGGCCCGCAGCGCCGGCCTGCCCGGCAAGGCGATCCGCCTCTACCGCGAGGCGCTGAGCCTCGAGCCCAACGACACCGCCGCGCTGCGCGGCCAGGGCGAGGCGATGGTCGCCAAGGGCGCGATGGAGCGGGCCAAGGAAAACCTCGCCAAGATCGAGAAGCTGTGCGCCAAGGCCTGTGGCGACGCGACCCAGCTCTCCGCCGTGATCGCGAAGGGGCCGCCGGTTACCACCGCCCAGGCCGATCCGGCCCCGAGCGCCACGCCGACGCCGGCAGTGAAGCCGAACTGAGCCTGTTTGCGACACGCTTTTGGCGTGTACTTCGTGTACTTTGCGCTTAGCCCAGCGCCCGGGCGAGCGCGACGAACTCGGCGACGGTCACCGTCTCGGCGCGGCGGCTGGAGTCGATACCCAGGGTCTCCATTGCCGCGAGCGCGCCGGGCACGCCCTTCAGGCTCTGGCGCAGCATCTTGCGGCGCTGGCCGAATGCAGCGGCGGTGAGCGTCTCCAGCGTCTTGAGGCGAACGCCCTCGGGCGGCTCGGCCGGGACGATATGCACCACCGCCGACATCACCTTGGGCGGCGGGGTGAAGGCCGAACGGTGGACGTTCATCGCGATCTTCGGCGTGGATCGCCATTGGGAAAGGACGGCGAGGCGACCGTAATGCTCGGTGCCCGGCGCGGCGACGATCCGCTCGGCGACTTCCTTCTGGAACATCAGCGTCAGGCTGGCCCACCAGGGCTGCCATTCCGCCGAGAGCCAGCCGACGAGCAGTGCGGTGCCGACATTGTAGGGCAGGTTGGCGACGACGTGCGGCTTGCCGTCGAACAGCGCCGGGGCGTCGACCTCGAGGGCGTCACCCTCGATGACGCGGAGCTTGCCGGGGAAAAAGGTGCCAAGTTCTTCCAGCGCCGGGATGCAGCGCCGGTCGCGCTCCACCGCAGTGACGCTGGCGCCGCCCTCCAGCAGTGCGCGGGTCAGGCCGCCGGGGCCGGGGCCGACCTCGAACACCTCGGCGCCGTCGAGCTTGCCCGGCACCTTGGCGATGCGGGCGAGCAGCTGGTGGTCGAACAGGAAATTCTGCCCCAGCGCCTTGCTCGCGCTGAGACCATATTTGCTGATGACTTCCCGGAGAGGCGGCAGGCTGGTCACGCCGCCCCTTCGGCCCGGCGCAGCGCGGCGCTGGCGGCCATCTTGATCGCCGCGATCATCGCGCCGGGATTGGCCTCGTCCTTACCGGCGATGCCGAAGGCAGTGCCGTGGTCGGGCGAGGTGCGGACGATGGGCAGGCCAAGGGTGATGTTCACGCCCTCGTCGAAATGCAGCGTCTTGATCGGGATCAGCGCCTGATCGTGCGTGGGGCAGAGCGCGGCGTCATAGCCGGCGCGGGCACGGGGGTGGAACATCGCATCGGCGGCGAAGGGGCCGATTGCGTCGATCCCTTCCTCGCGCAGGATGGCGATGGCGGGGCGGAGCACGTCGATTTCCTCCCGCCCGATCTCGCCGCTTTCGCCGGCATGCGGGTTCAGGCCGGCAAAGGCGAGGCGTGGCCGCTCGATGCCGAAGTTGCGCAGCAGCCCGCGGGCTGTCACCCGCGCCTTAGCGAGCACCAGCTCGATCGTGAGCAGCTGGGGCACCTTGGCCAGCGGCTCGTGCACAGTGATCGGCACCACGCGGAGCGTGGGCCCGGCGAGCATCATCACGGCATTGTCGGCCGAGATGCCGCAGCGCTCGGCGACGAATTCGGTCTGGCCGGGATGGGTGAAGCCGATCTTGTAGAGCTGGACCTTGGAGACCGGCCCGGTCACCACGCCCCCCGCTGCGCCGGCATTGGACAAGCCCACTGCCAGTTCGAGCGACTGGAGCGCGGCCTTGGCGCTGGCTTCGTCCGAACTGCCCGGCGTCACCGCGCAGGTGTCACCCACAGCAAGCACCGGCAGGGCCGTGTCGAAAACCCCTGCCGCCTCGTCGGGGTTGGTGATCCGGGCGATCGGACCGTCCCACACCTTCGTCACCGCATCGGGGCAGCCGACGGCGAAGAAGGGCGCGAGCGAATGGAGCTCGCGCGCCTTCCAGGCCTTGGCGGTGATCTCGGGGCCGACTCCGGCCGAATCGCCCATCGATATGGCGAGCGGCCGGATCACCTCAGCGATATTCGATCAGCGCGTCGCGCCGGATGTCGCGGAGCATGCGGTTGGCGCGCAGATTGACGCGCTGGTCCTCGAGGCCTTCCTTCACCTGGTCCAGCGACGGCAGGTTGGCGGCAGGCGGATCGTCGCGGCCGCAGACCACGAGCACGCGCACGCCTTCCTCGATCGTGCCGAAGGGCTGGGTAACCTGACCGACCTGGAGCGGCAGGATGATCTGCTGCAGCGCGTTCGGCAGCTCGCCGATCACGATGCCGTCCTTCTCCACCATTTCGGCATTCTGCGCGGCGGCGACATTGGCCGCGTCGCCGCAGCCCTTGATTGCCTGGGTCGCCTGGGCGAACGAGCCTGCGCGGGCCTGCGCCTGCGCCTCGGTCGTGCCCTTGGGGAAGGTGATCGTGATCTGGCGCAGCGAGAGCTTGGCCAGCTTCGGGTCGGCCATGCCGACCTTGCGCTTGTCGGCGAGATAGACGATCGAGAAGCCGGTCGCGAGCGGGATGGGGCCGGCGACCTGGCCGGGCTGCATCTCTTCCACTGCCTTGGCCATCTCGTCGGGCAGGATGCCCGGAGCCAGGCGCACCCAGCCGAGATCACCGCCGCGACCCTTGGTCGAGCTCTCCGAATAGGTCTTGGCGAGATAGTCGAACGGCGCGCCTTCCTTCATCTGCTGGATGATGCGCTGCATGCCGGCATAGACTTCCTGCTTCCGGTCATCCGTGGCGTTCAGATAGATCTCATAGACGTGATATTCGTCGCTGCCCTGGGCGGCCTTGAGGCGATCGATGACCGACTTCGCTTCCTCGTCGCTCACATTGATGTCGACCTTGCGACGCAGCACGCGGCTCCAGGCGATTTCGCCTTCGATCTGCTTGCGCATCGTGCGCTCCGAGGCGCCGGCCTGGCGCAGGAAGGCGCGAAGCTGCTCCGGTGTCTTCTGCAGGCGGCGGGCGACCGCGCCGAAGCTGCCGTCGATCTCCTTGGCATCGACGGTGATCTCGTTGGCCTTGGCCTCCTGGATCTGCAGCGTCTCGTCGATCAGCTGGCGCAGGATCATCATGCGATACTGATCGCGCTCTTCCGGCTTCAGGTTGAGCTTGTTCAGAGCGATGATCAGGTTGAGCCGCTGATCGACATCGGTGCCGGTGAGCACCGTGTCGTTCACGATCGCGGTGGGCTTGCGGATATTGGGATCGGCCTTGCCGAAGATCTTCAGATCCGCGGGCAGATCGAGCTGGGCGGCGAGGGCCGCGGTGGGATCCTGCTGCGCGGGCGCGGCCGGTTCGGAGACGGTCTGCGCCATCGCGCCCGACGCCAGGCTGGAGATCGCGAGCGCGAGAATGGACAAGCGGCCTGCGCGGATCGCCTTGGTAACACCAATGTTCACGTGATTCCGTACCCTCAAATCTGCCGGAAAATGGCGCATAATCGCCAATTGTGCCTGAACTTAGGCTTACCGGTGGTTCCCCTCGGCGGAAAGCCTAGCGCCCGAGGTTCTTGAACGCCAGCGTCAACAGATAGGAATTGCCCCTCGCCGCGTCGCCGGTGGTCGCATAGTCGCGCTTCCAGGTGAAGCCGAGGCGGAGGCAGTCGTCCTCATAGGTGATGCCCAGCCGGTGGCGCACCGGCTCGAAGCCGTCCGCGAGCGAGGTGGGGTCCTCCTTGCGGTCGGTAAGGTCGATCAGCGTCGAGCCCGAGACCGACCAGAAGCGGGCGATCTGGATGCGCGCGCCCACCCGGGCCTCCTCGCGGTCCTGCAGATCCTCGAGCGTCGGGTCGATGTTGCGGTTGAGGCGCAGATAGCCGAGCGTGAAATAGGTGGCGCGCGAGCCCACCGTCATGTCGACCTCGTTACGCCGGAACGCCAGGCCGTCCTTGTCGAGCCGGTAGCGGTGCGAGAAGCTGATGAAGTCGCGGAAGCGGATCGTGGTGCGCCCGACAATGTCCGACACCCGGCTGTTCAGCCCGGTACCGTCGGGGAACAGGGTGGGACGCGAGGTGAGGCGATAGCTCTGGCCCACATTGGCGTCGATCGAGAAGCCCGGCAGGTACAGCGCATAGTCGAGACCCCAGGTGAAGCGCGTGGAGTCGTCGAACCGGTCGTAGCCGGGGAAGCGGTTGAGCGCGAAGAGGTTCGAATCCTCAAGATCGACCGCGCGCGCGTCCTCGTTGGGCACCTCGAGGTTTGCGGTCTTGGGCGAGGCCACGACCTGCACCCGCGGGGTGATGCGCTGGGTGCCGCCGAAAAGCGTGCCGACCAGCGGCCACTTCACATCGACCGCCGCCGCCGCGATGCCGCGGGTGTGGAAGCCGTCCTCGCCGCGATAGCTGGCGATCGTGGTGAGGTTGGTCTCGGAGGCATTGTACAGGTCACCGCGGGCAAAGGCCGTGAAGATCACTTCCTGGCCCCAGTTGGTGAGCTTGCGCAGGTCCCATTTGGCGCTGGCAAAGGCCCGCTGCGAATCCTGCCCGTCCGAGCGGCCGATCGCCAGGCTGTTGACCTGGAACTCGAAACGGCCGCCGATCAGCCCGTCGTCCATGCGGCGACGATAGTCGATCTCGGGCAGCGCATAGGGCTGGAGGCCCTGGCGCTCGCCGACGCGGAGCGTCTGCACCACCCATGCGTTGATCGACAAATAGCTATCCGAATCAATGCGTTCTATCCGAACATTGTTACGCAGCCTGTCGTCGCGCGAGATGTCGTAGCGGCGCAGGAAGGTGCGATCGGTGGTCAGCCGGAACGAGGAGCTGACGCTCCAGTACGGATCGAGCTGGAAATTGCCGGTCGCATCGAGATAGCCGCGGAAGTCGTTCTTCGAGGTCGCCGGCGTGACCGGCACGGTCAGGTCGTCGGCGCGGCGGCTATAGGTGCCGTAGCCGGTGATCTGGAAGGCGCCGAGCGAGTTGAGCTCGCGATACTGGGCCTGCAGCATCGGCAGCACGCTGGTATAGACGCGCGGGGTGACGGTCAGGTCGCGATTGGGCGCGAAGCTGAAATAATAGGGCAGCGCGAACTGGAAGCCGTTGGTGCGGTTGTAGCGCAGATCGGGCGACAGGAAGCCGCTGGCGCTCTCGCCGCCGATCGGATGCGAGAAGACCGGCAGCGGGATCGTCGCGAAGCCGAACACCGAGACGCGGGCGCCCGAATAGCGCAGCCGCTTCTTGCCGGGTTCATAGACCACCCGGTTCGCAGTGACCTTCCAGCTCGGCTCCTTGGGGCAGCCGTTCGAATCGGAGACCGAGCAGGGCGTATAGGCCGCATTGTCGACGATGAAGCTGCCGTCCTCGTGCCGCTCGCCGCGCTGGGCGGCGATGCGCCCGCCAGCATCAAGCACCACCAGCATGTTCTCGACGACGCCGTCCTTCAGGCTGTCGGTGAGCTGGACCTTGTCGCCATAGGCGCTGTCGCCCTGGGGATTGACCATGACGACATTGCCTTCGGCGGTCACCTGGCCGGTGTTGCGGTTCCACACCACCTTGTCGGCGCGCAGGCGTTCGCTGCGGCGATAGAGGCGCACGTCGCCGGTGGCGGTGATCACCTGCTGCTGATCGTCATATTCGAGCAGATCGGCAGTGAACTGGATCTGGTCGTCCGCCTCGGGCAGCGCCGTGGGCGAGGGGGGAGGCGGCTCGACCGCGGGGGTCTGCAGGCTCGGGCTGGCGTCCTGCGGCGCAGCCTGAGTCGGCTGCTCCTGAGTCGGCTCGGGCGCCTGCTGCGCGCGTGCCTCTGCCGCCTGGCACAAGCCGAGCGCGGCCGAGAGCAGCAAGGCCTTGCGCGTCACTTCGATTCCCACCTTTGTTTCTCACTCCCGTGCACGCGGCCGTTTTCCGCCCTATCGCAGCGGTTGCGCCACCGCAACGTCACGTGCGTTGGCCCGAACGCACGGAAGCGCTAACAGGAGCCATGCAGGTCGATTTCTATCATCTGACGCAGCTTCCCCTGGAGCGTGCGCTGCCCAGGATCGCCGAACGCGTGGTCGAGACCGGCGGGCGGCTGCTGATCGTCGCGGGCGAGGCGAGCCAGCGCGCCCGGCTCGACCAGCTGCTATGGACCTATAGCCCGGAAAGCTTCCTGCCGCACGGCCAGGCCGGCGGGCCCGACGACGATCGCCAGCCGATCCTGATCGGCGAGGCGATGACCGCCGCCAACGGCGCCCGCAACGTGGTGCTCGCAGACGGGGTGTGGCGCGACGAGGCGCTGGGGTTCGACCGGGCCTTCCACTTCTTCGACGAGGAGAAGATCGCCGAGGCGCGGCTCGCCTGGAAGGGGCTGGCCGGGCGCGAGGACGTCGAGCGCAACTATTGGAAGCAGAACGAGCAGGGGCGCTGGGAGAAGGTCGCCTAGCGGACAGTTGCGAACGCGGAAGTTGGCTCCGTTTGCGCGGCGGGCAGGGTTTCCAGGGCCGGTTTTCCGTACGCATTTTCGTCCGTTCTCCACCGTGCGGGGTGTTGCACCTCCGGCCATTTCGGACGGCGATGTTTGCACGCCCCTGCTTTGACCACTTCGTCATTCCCGCGAAGGCGGGAATCCATTGGCGCTGCCATTGCGCTTCCTGTCGAAAGCCTGGCCGGAATGGATCCCCGCCTTCGCGGGAATGACGGGGGTAAGGTGCGGGATGACGACGGTAGGGTGCGGAGATGACGTTGGTGAGGTAACGTGGGCACGCGTCGGCGATCCCGGCCGTGCGGGACATCGCATCGATTTCACTGTTCAAAGAGCGTCGCGCGGGAACAATAGCAGAACATCTGCCTGTAGGACAGCAGGCAGCACTTGCATCCTGCGCAACCCCGGACTAGGGAGCCGCGACTTTTCCACAACTTCAAAAGCAGGAGCCGCACGGCCATGGCCGCGACCCGGACCTTTTCGATCATCAAGCCCGATGCCACCCGCCGCAACATCACCGGCGCCGTCACCAAGATGCTGGAGGAGGCCGGCCTGCGCGTCGTCGCCTCGAAGCGCATCCAGATGAGCCGCGAGCAGGCCGAGGGCTTCTACGGCGTCCACCGCGAGCGCCCCTTCTTCAACGACCTGGTCGAGTTCATGATCTCGGGCCCGGTGGTGGTGCAGGTGCTCGAGGGCGAGAACGCCGTGCAGCGCAACCGCGACATCATGGGCGCCACCAACCCGGCCAATGCCGACGCCGGCACGATCCGCAAGGAGCTGGCCGAATCGATCGAGGCGAACTCGGTGCACGGTTCGGACTCGGAAGAGAATGCTGCGATCGAGATCGCCTTCTTCTTCAAGCCGGAAGAGATCGTCGGCTGATAGCCGCCGGTTTCTACACCGAATTGGATGCGAAACGGCCGGGGTGAAAGCCCCGGCCTTTTTCGTTTGTGGCGGGTGCGAGCTTCGGGGTTTGGACTGTCCAGTCCCCGTCATCCCGGCGAAAGCCGGGATCTCGTGCGGCTCTTTTCGGACCATCGCCTGAGACCCCGGCTTTCGCCGGGATGACGGCTGTGATGCCTGCGCGAGAGCTAGCTCCGCGGCAGGGTGATCGTTGCGACCAGGCCGCCGCCGTCGCGGTTGGCGAGGCTGATCTCGCCGCTGGAATCGCGGACGATGGCGCGGGCGAGGGCGAGGCCGAGGCCCGCACCGCCGGTCTCGCGGTTGCGCGATTCCTCGAGGCGGGTGAAGGGATCGAAGACCTTCTCGAGCTTCTCGGGCGGGATGCCGGGGCCGCGGTCGCATACTTCGATGCGGACGTTGCGGTCGTCGGAGCGCAGGCGGACCTCGGTGGCGCCGCCATACTTGACGGCATTCTCGATCAGGTTGCGCACCGCGCGGCGCATCAGCGCGGGGCGGAGATGCATGCGCAGGCGCGGCGCCTCCTCGAAGGTGACGTCCTGGTCGAGATCGCGGAAATCCTCGACCACGGCGTCGATCAGCGCGGAGAGGTCGACATCGGTGGGCGGCTCGCTCGGGCGTCCGAGCCGGGCGAGGCTGAGGATGTCGTCGAGCGTGTGGTTCATCTCGTCGATCGTGTCCGCCATGCGGGCGCGGTCCTCGTCGTCCTCGACCGATTCGATGCGGACGCGCAGGGCCGCCAGCGGGGTGCGCAGATCATGGCCGATCGCGCCGAGCATCCGGTCCTTCTCGTCGAGCATCGCAGTGACGCGCTTGCTGAGCGCATTGTAGGCGGCGATCACCGCGCGGACGTCGCTGGGGCCGCTCTCCTCGAGCGGATCGGCATCCTCGCCCGGATGGAAGGCGCGCGCGGCGGCGGCGAGCTTGCGCAAGGGCCGGGCGATCCGGTGGCCGGCCCAGAGCACGGGCAGCAGCACGACGATGTAGAGGATCAGCGTCTGGGCGAGCAGCTGCCAGATCAGCGCGCGTTCGGAGCGCGGCCAGGCCGAGCTGAGCGACAGCCAGCCCCGGCCGGGCAGCTCGACCGCGATCATCAGCTCGGCACCGAGCCGGCGGAAGCGATCGGCGCGGGCCGGGTCCATCCGCTTGAGCAGCGGACGGCTGCCGTCGATCGGGCGAACTACCGCGATCACCTGGCCCACCTGGACGCCGCCATCGGTGAGGCCGCGTCGCAGGTCGCGCTCGATGTCGGCGCGGCGGGCCAGCTCGACCGGGATCGGATTGGCGGGGACGAAATCGACGCGGCCCCGGGCCTGGCGGCGGCCGTCCCGGCCATCGCGCCCGTCGCGGCGATCGGCGGCGGCGGGCGTGTCCGGCCGCGGATTGATCGGGGTGCCGAGCCGCTCGGCAGCGTCGATCAGCCGGGTGACGGTGGGGACGATCACCTGGGCGAAGCGCGAATTCTGGCGCTCGCGGACGAGCAGGCCGAAATTGATCGCCTGTGCCACGAACAGCGCCACCGCGACGAGCAGCGCGATCTGGCCGGGGAGCGAGCGGGGGAAGAAGCGGGTCATGCGCAGCGCCCGTGCGCAATGGCTGTTCCCCGGCGAAAGCCGGGGCCCAGGGTCACAAACGAATCGGCAGAGAAACCCTGGGCCCCGGCTTTCGCCGGGGAACCGATTGGTTTCAGAGCTCTGTGCACACGAGACTTCAAAGCCGGGTCACTTCGGCGGCAAGCGTGTAGCCGCCGCCCCAGACGGTCTTGATGATCGCGGGGTTCTTCGCATCGACCTCGATCTTCTTGCGCAGCCGGCTGACCTGGTTGTCGATCGCGCGATCGAAGGCGGCGGCTTCGCGGCCTTGCGTCAGGTCGAGCAGCTGGTCGCGGGTGAGGACCGCGCGGGGGCGAGTGACCAGCGCGTGGAGCAAATTATATTCGCCGGTCGACAGCGGGACCGACACGCCTTCGCGGTCGACCAGCGCGCGTTCGCCGGTCTTGAGCACCCAGCCGGCAAAGGCATAGCTGCCCGCTTCGGGCGCATGCTGGCGGGTGCCGCCCGCCTGGAGGCGGCGCAGCACCACCTTGATCCGGGCGGCGAGCTCGCGCGGGGAGAAGGGCTTCACGACATAATCGTCGGCGCCCATCTCGAGCCCGACAATGCGGTCGGTCTCCTCGCCGCGCGCTGTGAGCAGGATGACCGGGGTGTCGCTGGTCTCGCGGATATGGCGGCAGAGCGACAGACCGTCCTCACCGGGCATCATGATGTCGAGCACCACCAGATCGATCGCATAGGCGGCCATGCGGGCGCGGGCGCCCTCGGCATCGCCGGCCTGGGTGATCCGGAAGCCTTGCTTGGTGAGATATTGCGCGAGCGGTTCGCGGATCGAGCGCTCGTCCTCGACGAGCAGCAGGTGCGGCGTTTCCGACATATCGGGTTCGTAGGTCATGGGCGTGCCGCAAGACAAGGGGGCGCAGGGAATAGGCAAGGGGTTGCCCGGGCGGGCTACGAGAGGAGGCACACTGCCCGCCCGGGCAAGGTCCGGGGGCTCAGTCGTTGGCCGAGCTGCCCGGGGGGGAAGCCTGACGGTTGCCCATGCGGGCGCGGATCGCATCGCGCTCGGCCTGGTCGATCTTGCCGTCATGATTGGTGTCGAGGCGCTCGAAGCGCTTGTCGGCGCGGGCCTGCATGTCGGCGAGCGTCATGTCGCCGGTCATGCCGCGGGCGCCCATGCCGCCGGGGCTGGCGGCCTGGAGCTCGGCCTGGCTGACCTTGCCGTCCTTGTCGGCGTCGAGCTTGGCGAAGCGCCGGGCGACGTCGGCGCTGAACTCATCGCGGGTGATGACGCCGTCCTTGTTGGTGTCGAGCCGGTCGAGCATCGCCATGCCGCCCGGGCGGGGCGGCTGCGGCGGGGCGTCCTGGGCGAAGGCCGGGGCTGCGATCGCGGTCGCGCCGAACGCGGCGGCGAGGAGGAACTTCTTCATCGGGTGCAACTCCTTGGTCTCGGAGGTCCCAAGCCCCCGACAGGAGATGCTTTTCACCCGATGCTGTCGCACGGGTTTGTCAGGGCCCCGGCAAAGTGTCGCAACTTGTATCAGCCGAAGATGGCGACGCCCTGCATCGCCTCGGCGACGGGGGCGCCGGCGGCGTCCCAGATCGTCATGCGCTGGGTGGAGAAGCCGTCGCGCGCGGTGGCGGCATGGGCGTGGAGCAGCCACCAGCCATCGGTGGTGGGCGGCGCCGCCGCCTGGAAATTGATCTGCCAGTTCAGCGAGCTGAGCGGGGTGCGCTTCTCCTCGAGCAGCTTGAAGGCGGCGGGCGGCAGCGCATCGCCGATCGCCATCAGCTCGACGAACGGGTCGAGCCCGTCGCGGGCGCGCAGCCGCGCCCAGCGCAGCCATTCGGCCGGGCCGGTGGCCTGCTTCTGATCGAGGAAGTTGAAGTTGCCGGTGAAGAAGTCCTCGGGGCCGGTGTAGAGCGCGGCGTCGGCGGCCGGCGGCGCGACCGGCGCGCGCGGGGCGTCGTCATGCGCGATGCTCGACGCCAGCGGCGCCATGAACACGAAGGTGGCGCGCAGGCCGAGCCCGGCTTCGGAAGTCACGTCCGACTGGAGGAACGCGGCGTTGCGGCCGCGGCGGAGCTTCGTCGCGGTGACGGTGACGTCGCCTGCCAGCGGGCCGATGAACGCGACCTGGGCCGAGCGGAGCGGTGGCAGGTCGGGCTCGGCCTCGAGCGCGGCCTGGAGCGCGAGCGCGGCGGAGAGGCCGCCGAACGCGGTGCGGCCCTGCATCCAGTCGCCCGGAATCGCGGAGCGGAAGCCGCTGCCGGTGCGCGCGGCACCGGCGAGGATGTCGGCAAGCGGAGTCACGCCGCCAGATACCGGTCGCGCAACTCGCGCTTGAGCACCTTGCCGATCGCGCTGCGCGGCAGCTCGTCGATCGGCAGCAGCGCGGAGAGGCGCTGCGTCTTGCCGACGCGCGCGTTGAACCAGGCAAGCGCCTCGGCGGGATCGGCGGTGCCGGTGAAGAAGCCGAGCGGCGTCTCGCCCCATTGCTCGGACGGCACGCCGATCACGGCGCAATCGGTGATGCCCGGATGCTCGACCAGGATCGCCTCGAGGTCGGACGGGTAGATGTTGAACCCGCCCGAGATGATCAGGTCCTTCTTGCGGTCCATCAGGATCAGGAAGCCGTCCTCATCGAAGCGGCCGACATCGCCGTGGCGGATGAAGCGGTTGCCGTCGCCGTCATGCCAGGTCGCGTCGCGGGTGGCTTCGGCGCGGCCGTGATAGCCGCTCATCATCGCGCCCGAACGGCCGACGACCTCGCCCATCTCGCCGCGGGGCACTTCCTTGCCGTCCTCGTCGATCAGGCGGATGTCCTGCCCCGGCAGCGGCACGCCGACGGTGTGGAGCTTGGTGGGATTGGCGTTGCAGACCAGCGCGGTGGTGCCGCCACCTTCGGTCATGCCGTAATATTCGACGAGCAGGCCCGGCCAGCGCGCGAGGATGTCGGCCTTGAGCGCGGCGGAGAAGGGCGCGCTGGTGCAGGTCTTGAAGACGAAGCTCGACAGATCGAAGCTGTCGAAATCGGGGAGCGCCATGATCCGCTGATACTGGACGGGGACGAGCATCGCATGGGTGGCGCGGTGCTTCGCGGCCTGGCTGACAAAGGCGTGCGCATCGAACTTGGCGAGCAGCACCGCGGTGCCGCCCCAGGCGATCGTCGGGATGAAGCTGACCAAAGTGGTGTTCGAATAGAGCGGCGTGGCGACCATCGTCACTGCGCCGCCGAAGCCGCCGGGCGCACGGGCGATATGGACCCAGCGCATCGACTGAGGCTGGACGATGCCCTTGGGCACGCCGGTGGTGCCCGAGGAATAGATGATGTTGAAGGGATCGTCGGGGCCGACCTGAACCGGCGCGGGCACGGTGCCCTGAGGCGCGAGGAACGCGGCCCAGCCGGGCCCGTCCATCTCTACCCGCTTCGCGGTGACGGGCGCGTCGCCCAGCGCCTTGGCGCCCATCGCGTCGAGGAACAGTACCGGGGCGCCGCAATCGGCGATCATCGCGGCGAGCTGCGCCGGGGTGGCGGAGGGCTGGAGCGGGGTTGGGACGCCGCCGGCCCGCAGCGCGGCGAGGAAGGCGGCGCCATATCCGATCGAGCTGGCGGCGAGGATCGCCACCGCCTGGTTCTTGCCGACGCCGTCGCGTTGCAGCGCCGCGGCGAGGCGATCGAGCAGCGCGTCGAGCGCGGCATAGGAGATCGCATCGTCGCCGCAGATCATCGCCGGCTTGTCCGGCCGCTCCGCGGCGTGTGCGCGGATCAGGTCGGAAAGCGACGCAAAGTCGCTGGCCAGCAAGGCGGCCGAGTTCAGTTCTTGCCCCATCGCGACAAGGCTAGAGGGGCACGACGGCGAACGCCATACGCAATTTTCGAAAAATACTTCAATGCGCCGCAGGAGTCTCGCCCGCGGCCGCGGGGGCCGCCTTGGGGACGAACAGCGCGACGATCGCCGCCGCTGCGATCAGCAGGCTGCCGGCGACGAGGAAGGCGGCGCCGTCGAAGCCGTGGCGCGATCCGGTGGCGAGCGCCTGCGAGGCGAGCAGCGGGCCGATGATCTGCGCGACGTTGTTCATGCTCGAGATGCCACCCTGGAGCGCGCCCTGGTGCGAGGCGTCGACCATCCGCGACAGGGTGCCGTTGAGCGCCGGGAACACCAGCGCCCCGAGCGCGCCGATCAGGAAGAAGGCATAGACCTGCCAGCCGAACACGGTGAAGGCATAGGTGAGCAGCGTGGCGCCGCCGCTCGCCAGGCCGAGGATCGCGCCGTTGCGCTCGCCGATCCGGCCAAGGATGCGCCCGGTGAGCGTCACCTGGACCAGCGCCATCAGGAAGCCGACATAGGCGAGCGACCAGCCGATCGCCGCGGCGTCCCAGCCGAAGCGCATCGACGCCCAGAATGCCCAGGTGGCGGGATAGACGGCGCCGCCGACCTGCCAGAGGAACCAGGCGAGCAGCAACGGTGCGGCGTTGCCGGCGTGGAAGAGTGGGCGGAACGAGCTGATGACGTGCGCGTCGCGCCAGCGGAACGCGCGGCGGTTCTCGGGCGCGAGCGTCTCGGGCAGGAAAAGCAGCATCAGCACCGCGTTGATCGCGGCGCAGCCGGCGGCAACGAAGAAGGGGGCGTGGACGCCGAACTGGGCGACGAGCCCGCCCAGCGCCGGGCCGAGGATGAAGCCGATGCCGAAGGCGGCGCCCATCAGCCCGAAGGTGGCGCTGCGCTTCTCGGGCGCGGTGACGTCGGCGATCACGGCGCTGGCCGGGCCGAAGGTGGCGCCCGCCACGCCGGCGATCACCCGGCCGAGGAACAGCCAGGCGAGCGACGGTGCCATCGCCATCAGTGCATAGTCGATCGCGAAGGCGGCCATCGAGGCGAACAGCACCGGCTTGCGCCCGAACCGGTCGCCGAGATTGCCGAGCACAGGCCCGGCGAAGAAGCCGGCGACGGCGAACGCCGCCAGCATCCAGCCTGAGATGCGCGTCGCGGATTCGAGATCGACCTTGCCGAGCGTGGTGATCAGCTCGGGCAGCACCGGCAGCACGATGCCGAAGCCGATCACGTCGATCAGCACGGCGAGCAGCACGATCGGCACCGCGCGATGTTCGAACTTCATGTGGTTCCCCTTTGGCTGCGCGCTTTAGCAGAGACGGGTGCTGCGGCCATGCGCAATCGCGCTGGAACGTATAGTGAACACTGTGGCGTGGCAATCCCCCAGCCGTCATCCTGGCGGAAGCCCTGATCGCAGGCGAAGGCGCGGGGAAAGAGCCGCACGAGATCCCGGCTTTCGCCGGGATGACGGCTGGTGGCGGACGGCGCGTTGGTTGGGCTTGACGACGCGCAAGCCATACCGCAAATTCGAAACAACGAGAAACTTCGGAGAGTGCGATGGCCACGGCCCCCGATATCGATGCGCCGGCGAATCCCCTGGATGCGTTTCGCGCTGAGGTCCGCGACTGGATCGCGGCGAATTTCCCGCCCGAACTGAAGGGCAAGGACAATGCAATGTCCGCGGTGGAGGGGCCGCACACCAATTCGCCCGCCGAGGATGCCTGGCAGACGGCGATGGGCGAGAAGGGCTGGGGCGTGCCGACCTGGCCGAAGGAATATGGCGGCGGCGGGCTGAACCGGGCCGAAGCGCGCGTGCTGCAGGAAGAGATGCAGCGCGCCGGCGCCTGGAACCCGATCGGCGGCATGGGTGTGATGATGTTCGGCCCGACGCTGCTCGAATATGGCACCGAAGCGCAGAAGCGCGAGCATATCCCGGCGATCGCCAAGGGGCTGGTGCGCTGGTGCCAGGGTTATTCGGAGCCGGGCGCGGGATCGGACCTGGCGAGCCTGCAGACCTTCGCCGAGGATCGTGGCGACCATTATGTCGTCAACGGCCAGAAGACCTGGACCAGCGGCGGCCAATGGGCCGACAAATGCTTCATGCTGGTCCGCACCGACAAGACCAAGAAGCATGAGGGGATCACCTTCCTGCTCTGCGACATGGACACGCCGGGCGTCGAGGTGAAGCCGATCCGGCTGATTTCGGGCAGCTCGCCCTTTTGCGAGACCTTCTTCACCGACGTGAAAGTGCCCAAGGCCAACCGCGTGGGCGCGGAAGGCGAGGGCTGGACGATCGGCAAAAGGCTGCTCCAGCACGAGCGCTCGAGCCTGTCGGGCGGCGGATCGAGTGCCGGGCGGATGTTCGCGGGTGCGTCGCTCGGCCAGATCGCCAAGAAGTTCGTCGGCGTCGATGCCGAAGGGCGGATCGCCGATGCCGATCTGCGGTCGCGGATCGCGCGGCACGAGATGGACCTGCGCAGTTTCATGCTGACGCTGCGGCGGACGGCGCTGGAGGCCAAGTCGAACCAGGGGCCGAGCGCTGCCACCTCGATCATGAAGAATGTCGGCGCGCGGATCATGCAGGAACGCTCCGAGCTGCTGATCGAGATCCGCGGATTCGCCAGCATGGGCTGGGAAGGCGAAGGCTTCGAGGAGGATGCGCTGAAGGATGTGCGCAGCTGGCTCTTCGGCAAGGCGGTGTCGATCTATGGCGGCTCGACCGAGATCCAGAACAACGTGATCGCCAAGCGCATCCTGGGGATGCTGGATCATCAGTGATTTAAAGCCCTCTCCCCTCCGGGGAGAGGGTTGGGAGAGGGGCCCGGACTAGACGTTCGAAGCCCTTCGGCATCGGATCAAGACACACTTCCCCTCTCCCCGACCCTCTCCCCGGAGGGGAGAGGGAGAAGGAAGAAAGAGAGAGCTTCATGGCCATCCTGACCGAAGAACAGACGATGCTGCGCGACATGGCGCGCGAGTGGGCGGACAATGAGGCGCCGGTTTCCGCCTATCGCAAGATGCGCGATGCGGCGCCGGCCGCCGGCTATGACGCGGCCACCTGGGCCGCGCAGGCCGAGATGGGCTGGACCGGCATCCTGGTACCCGAGGCGCAGGGCGGGGCAGGGATGGGCTATGTCTCGCTCGGGCTGGTGCTCGAGCAGCTGGGGCGCAACCTGGTCGCGACGCCGCTCGCCAGCATCGCCGCGGCGACGAGCGCGATCCTGATGGGCGGCTCCGAGGCGCAGAAGGCCGCGTGGCTGCCGAAGATCGCCGCGGGCGAGGTGGTGGCGACGCTGGCGATCGACGAAGGGCCGCGCTTCGATCCGTCGAAGATCGAGGCCCGGGTCGAGGGCGGCAAGCTGAGCGGCGTGAAGGCGTTCGTGCCCGAGAGCGACAGCGCGCAGCTATTCGTCGTGGCGGCGGCCGACGGGCTCTGGCTCGTCTCGGGCGATGCCGGCGTGACGCGCGCGCCGCGCCACCTGATCGACGCGCGCAGCCATGCCCAGGTGACGTTCGACGGCGCACCCGCCGAGGCGCTGGACGGCGGCGTCGAGCTGATCGGCCAGGTGGCAGACCGCGCGGCGGCGGCGTGGAGCGCCGAGATGCTCGGCATGGCCGAGAGCGCCTTTGCCCAGACCAACGACTATCTGAAAACGCGCGTGCAGTTCGGCCAGGTGCTGGCCAGCTTCCAGGCGCTGCAGCATCGCATGGCCCGGATGTTCACCGAGCTCGAGCTGACCCGTTCTGCGGTGGAAGGCGCGCTGGAGGCGATCGACAGCGGTCGTGCCAATGTCGCGCAGGAAGTGAGCCTGGCCAAGGCGAGCGCCAACGAGACACTGCACCTGGTGAGCCGCGAAATGGTCCAGCTGCACGGCGGCATCGGCATGACCGACGAGCATGACGCGGGCTTCTACCTGAAGCGCGCGCGCGTGCTGGAGGCGCAATGGGGCAATGCCGCCTGGCATCGCGAGCGGTTTGCGCGGCTGAACGGGTACTGAGGGAATAAAGGAGGGGCGGCGCACTATCCGTCATCCCGGCGAACGCCGGGATCTCAGGCGATGGCGCGGGAAAAAGCCGCACGAGATCCCGGCGTTCGCCGGGATGACGTAGAAGGCTATAGGAGACCAGAAAGTCCGCTTGCCGTAGGGGAAACCCGGCGGACACATTATGACATTTGCGCAACACCCTGCGTTTAGTCCCCTTTTGCAACTCTTGTTCTGCTTGACGTCCCTCAGGGACCTGTCACTATTCGAGGATAGGGTATGGAGCCGCTAAAGTGCTCCGGCCCGTGGTGGGAGAGAGATGATGATGCGGTTTCGCCTGTTGACGGCCGTTGCTGTTCCCGCGCTTACCATGGCACTCGCGACGCCAGCTTTCGCACAGGACACCCAGACACCGCCGGCGGACGCCACGGCCCAGGAGGATAGCGGCGTCCGCGATCCCAACGAGATTGTGGTGACCGCGCAGGGCCGCGCCCAGGTGCTGGCCGACGTGCCGCTCGCCGTCTCGGCCGTGAGCGCCGAGCAACTCGAGCGCACCGGCGCCACCGATATCCGCACGTTGAACCAGGTCGCGCCTTCGCTGCTCGTCTCGTCGACCGGCAGCGACGCCAACACCTCGGCCCGCATCCGCGGCGTCGGCACGGTGGGCGACAATCCGGGCCTGGAAAGCTCGGTCGCGACCTTCATCGACGGCGTCTATCGCTCGCGCACCGGCCTTGGCCTCAACGACCTGGGCGAGATCGAGCGCATCGAAGTGCTGCGCGGCCCGCAGGGCACGCTGGGCGGGCGCAACGCCTCCGCCGGCATGCTGAGCGTCACCACCAAGGCGCCGAGCTTCACCTTTGGCGGCATGGCCGAGGCGACCTATGGCAATTACGACTTCTGGCGCCTGCAGGGCGCGGTGACCGGCCCGATCTCCGAGCAGGTCGCCTTCCGGCTCGAGGGGCTCTACGCCAAGCGCGACGGCTTCTACAACGATGTGAACACCGGCCGCGATATCAACAATCGCGACCGCTACCTCGTCCGCGGGCAGCTGCTGTTCCAGCCGAACTCGGACATCTCGGTCCGCCTGATCGGCGACTATAGCTATCGCAAGGAGGATTGCTGCGCCGCCGTCTATGCCACGGGCGACGTGTCGCGGTCCAATGACGGGCTGATCGCGCCGGGCACGCCGGTTGCTACGGTGCTGACCGGCATCACCGGCACCACCTTCGCGCAGTATTTCCCGGGCTATAACAACGCCTATTCGCGCCAGATCGCGACCAGCGCCAACCGTTCCTATACCGGCGTCACCAAGGACTGGGGCTTCTCGGGCGAAGTGAACTGGGACCTGGGCGGCGTCGAGATGACTTCGATCACGGCCTATCGCGACTACAAGAACACCCAGGCGGCCGATGCCGATTACGGCCTGGCCGACATCCTCTATTTCGGGCCGAAGAGCGGCCGCGAGTTCAAGACCTTCACGCAGGAACTGCGCTTCCACGGCACGGCCTTCAACGACAAGCTCGACTGGCTGATCGGCGGCTATTACGCCAATGAGGACCTGATCACGAAGAGCGAGCTGAAGTTCGGCAACGATTATGGCCGCTTCGCCGCCTGCCGCATCGTCTATGGCTCGTTCAGCGCCTTCTACAACCCGAACAATGTCGGCTGCCTGACGCCCACCGGCGTGGCAGTGCTGAGCAACACGCTCGGGCCGCTCGGCGCGGCGGGTGCGACGATGGTGCAGGGCCTGCAGCGGCTCGACACGGTGCGCAACGTTGGCGACGACACGGCGAACTTCAACCAGAACAGCTCGAACTTCGCCTTCTTCACGCACAACATCATCCACATGGCCAAGGGCTTGGACCTGACCCTGGGGCTTCGTTACACCAACGAAACCAAGAAGATGGATGCCAACTTCAACAACACCAACACGATCTGCCCGCAGCAGCAGGCGGCGCTGCTGCCCTATATGGGCGTGGCCGCGCTGGCGCCGCTGGCCGGCGGCATCATCACGCTGAGCTGCCAGGGCGGATCGTCCTCGGCGCTCAACGGGCTGACGCTCAACGACACGCGCAAGGAGAACAAGTTCACCGGTACCGCGATCCTGTCGTACAAGCCGAGCGACGATCTGCTGCTCTATGCGAGCTACTCGCGCGGCTACAAGTCGGGCGGCTTCAACCTCGACCGCTCGGCCTTCAAGAACCCGCTGGCGACCCAGCCGCTGCCGATCTTCCCGATCAGCACCGCCAATGCCGGCTATTATGCCGACGTGCTGCAGTTCGACGAGGAAACCGTGACTGCCTATGAGGCGGGCATGAAGTATTCGAGCCGGGGCTTCAACCTGAACGTGGCGGGCTTCCGCCAGGAGTTCAGCAACTTCCAGCTGAACACGTTCAACGGCACGGTCTATCTCGTCCAGAACATCAACGGCTGCAAGGCGAGCCTGAACGGCGGCGACCGCGACCTGAGCGCGACCACCGGCGTCTGCCCGTCGGACCAGATCAAGCCGGGCGTGGTTTCGAACGGCTTCGAAGTCGAAATGGGCCTGTCGCCGGTGCGCGACATCAACTTCAACTTCGGCGTGACCTACGCCAAGACGAAGTACGCCAACAACCTGGTGGGCTCGAAGACCGGCGCGCCGCTCGATCCGGCGCTGCGCCTGCTGCCGGGCAAGCTGCTGTCGAACGCGCCCGAATGGGTGGTGACGAGCTCGGCGGCCTGGACCCCTTCGCTGGGCGGCAGCCTGCGCGGCCTGCTCTATGTCGATGCCCGCCTGGCCGACGACTACAACACCGGCTCGGACCTGTTCCCGCAAAAGGCGCAGGACAGCTTCGTGGTGGTCAACGGCCGCATCGGCCTGAGCGCCGACGACCAGAAATGGGCGCTCGAGTTCTGGGTGCAGAACCTGACCAAGTCCAACTACATGCAGGTCGGCTTCAGCTCGCCCTTCCAGGCAGTGAGCACCACGCCGACGGCGGCCTATCCGGGCGGCTCGCAGATCTTCTCGGCCTATCTCGCCGAGCCGCGCCAATATGGCGTGACGCTGCGCTCGCGCTTCTGATCTTCGGATCGGGAACAGAGGCGGGCCCGCGGAGCGATCCGTGGGCCCGTTTTCGTTTGATCTTCATGGGTTTGGGCAGAATTTCAGACATATTCCGTCGGCGCCGGGCATGAGGTTTCAGACCGGGTTCAGGGACGGGGTGCCAGCAGGGACGCCGATTTGGAGAGGTGCCCGATGCGCTTGATCATTCCCGCCTTGTTCGCGCTCACCGCGCCGCTTCCCGCCCTGGCGCAGGGCACGCCGCCGGCGCACTGCGCGGTGGGCGTACAGTTCGGCAGCTATGCGATGGGGATCGACCGGCCCGCGCTCGAACGCGTGCGGACGCTGCTGGGGCGTGATCGCGGGGTGCTGACGGTGGAAATGCGGCGCTGGGGCCGCGAAGGCGAGATGACGCTATGTGTGCAGCTGCGCGATCCGCGCGACGCCCGGCGCGTCTTCGCACGGGTGAAATCGGTGCTGCCGGCCAGGCCGCGCGGACCGATCACGGTGGAGACCAGGGAAGGGCTGCGCTTCGAGACGCCGCGCCCGCGGTGACCGCGCGGGGCGCTCAGCCCGCCAGCACGCGATCGTCGAACAGGCCGAAGGTCAGCGTGGAGGCGTAGAAGGCCACCGCCCGCTCGCGCGACATCGTGCTTGCCCATTTGCGCATGTCGAACGCGGCGTTCTGCAGCGCCATCAGCGTCTGCGAGGCGACCAGCGGGTCGATTGCGCGGATCGAGCCCTCGGCGATGCCGTCGGACAGCATGCCGGCGAAGCGGCGGGCAATGCGGTTCGAACGATCGATCATCGTCGAGCGGACCTGGGGCGGCAGGCCCGAAAGCGCGGTGGTGCGCAGCAGCGGACCGCGCTCGCTGAACTGATAGTCGAGCAGCGTGGCGATCGCGCTTTCGAGCTGCTGCCAGTGATCGCCGCTGTCGGCCTCGGCCAGGCGCTGGGCATCGGCGATGATGTCGAAGCTGCGCTTGTAGCAGGCGATGACCAGTTCGTCCTTGGCATCGAGATGGTGGTAGAAGCTGCCCTTGGTGACGTTGAGCTCCGACGCGATCTTCTGGACCGAGGCACCGCGATAGCCGAGCTCGTTGATCAGCCGCGTGGCGGCGAGCAGGAAGGCCTCGCGGCCCGGCTCGGGCTCGTCATGCTCGAGATCGAGGATGTGCGGCGTCCAGGCCTGGCCCGGGGCGGCGATGCCGGTGCGGAACACGTCCATCAGCCGCGCCTCTACGCGCGGATATTCATCGACCTCGTAGCGCGGCAGCCAGGCGGTGAGCCAAAAGGTGTTCTCGAGCAGCACGTGCGCGCGGGCGCCGTGGAGATCGGTCTCGGCGCGGCTGGCAGCGGGGCCCCAGAGCGCGCGGGTCTTGCGGAAGATGTCGCGCCAGCGATCGAGCAGCTCGCGCTTGATCGGGTCTTCCATGGCGCGCAGATCGGAGAGGATCGCGAAATCGCGCTCCTCGCCGCGGCGGATGCGGGCGAGCCGCTCCATGTTGATGTTGAGATAGCGGGCGACGCGCGCCTCGGGGTTCGGCTCGCGCGCGGCATCCTCGAGCATCGCGTCGAGCCGGTCGAGCGTGTGCTCGAAAGCAGCGGCGGCGAGATCTTCCTTGCGCTTGAAGTAATAAGTGACCGACGTGGTGTTGAGGCCGACGCGGCGGGCCACGTCGGCAAAGGTCATCCCCTTGGCGCTTTGCTCGTTGATCGCGTCCGCGGCCGCGGCGAGGATCGCATCCCGCTTGGCCTGGAAGCGTTTCGTCGCGCTTGCGATTTCGACTTTCCCCGGTGCATTCATTGCAACCAGTCTAACGGATTTGGTGTGAACCCAAAGCGTTTTTTCGAATCGCGGTTGTGCCGATTTTCGCCGCTGCCCGACTTTACCGAATATCCGGTATGCTCTACGCCGGTTCGCGAACCAGAGACGGAGAGGATGCGCCATGGATTTCACGCTGAACGAGCGCGAGACCTATTTCCGCGACCGGGTGAAGACCTTCATCGACACCAGGATTCGGCCGCGCGACGGCGAATATCACCGGCAGCAGCGAGAGGGTGACCGCTGGAAGGTGATCCCGGTGATCGAGGAAGTGAAGGCCGAGGCCAAGGCTGCGGGCTTGTGGAATTTCTTCATGCCGCCGCATTCGGGCCAGGCGCATGTCGATGACAGCTTCGAGTTCCAGGGCACCCAGCTGACCAACCTCGAATATGCGCTGTGCGCCGAGGAAATGGGCCGGCTGGGCTGGGCGTCCGAATGCTTCAACTGCTCGGCACCCGACACCGGCAATATGGAAGTGTTCCACCGTTACGGCACGCGGGCGCAGAAGGACCGCTGGCTCAAGCCGCTGATGGAAGGCGAGATCCGCTCGGCCTTCCTGATGACCGAGCCGGCGGTGGCGAGCTCGGACGCGACCAATATCCAGACCCAGATGGTGCGCGACGGCGACCATTATGTGATCAATGGGCGGAAATGGTGGAGCAGCGGCGTGGGCGACCCGCGCTGCGCGGTCTCGATCGTGATGGGCAAGACCAATCCGGACGCCGCCAAGCATGCCCAGCAGAGCATGATCCTGGTGCCGATGGACGCGCCCGGCGTGAAGATCGAACGGATGCTTTCGGTTTTCGGGTATGATCATGCGCCGCACGGCCACGGCGAAGTGATTCTCGAGAATGTTCGCGTGCCGGTCGAGAATGTGCTGCTTGGCGAGGGGCGGGGATTCGAAATCGCGCAGGGGCGGCTCGGGCCGGGACGCATCCACCATTGCATGCGGACGATCGGCGTCGCCGAGGAGGCGATCGAGGCGATGGCCAAGCGGCTAGTCTCGCGCGTCGCGTTCGGCAAGCGGATCTCGGACCATTCGATCTGGGAGCAGCGCATCGCGCGCGCGCGCATCGACATCGAGATGACCCGGCTGCTGTGCCTCAAGGCGGCGGACATGATGGACAAGGCGGGCAACAAGGCGGCACAGCTCGAGATCGCGATGATCAAGGTACAGGCGCCGCAGATGGCGCTGCAGATCATCGACGACGCGATCCAGGCGCATGGCGGCGCCGGCGTCTCGGGCGACTTCCATCTGGCGCATGACTGGGCGGGCATCCGCACGCTGCGGCTCGCCGACGGGCCGGACGAGGTCCATTGCCGGGCGATCGCGCGCAACGAGTTCGGCAAATATGCCGAGTTCAAGGCGGATCGCGCTTCGAGCGGGGATATCGGGGCTTCGCGCTGATCGTCATCCCGACAAAAGTCGGGATCTCAGGCGAAGGCGCGGGAAAAGAGCCGCACGAGATCCCGGCTTTCGCCGGGATGACGGGAAGGGAGAAGGATGAAGGCCGCAGTCCTGTTCGAAGCGGGCAAGCCGCTGGAGATCACCGAGGTGCGCATATCCAAGCCGGGCCCGCGCGAGGTGCTGATCCGCACCGCGGCGGTGGGCGTGTGCCGATCGGACCTGCACTTCGTCGACGGCGCCTTCCCGCATCCGGTGCCGACGGTGCCGGGGCACGAGGCGGCGGGCGTGATCGAGGCGGTGGGCAGCGACGTCGCGCATCTCAAGGTGGGCGACCATGTCATCACCTTCTTCACCGTCTTCTGCGGCAGTTGCGAGATGTGCGTGACCGGGCGCCCCTCGCTGTGCATCGATCCTTCGACCCGTCGCCCGGCCGATGCCGAGCCGCGGCTGTCGCTGCAGGACAGCACCGGGCTGGCGCCGTTCCTCAACCTTTCTGCCTTTGCCGAGCAGATGCTGGTGCACGAGAATGCCTGTGTCGCGATCTCGAAGGAGATGCCGCTCGACCGGGCGGCCCTGCTCGGTTGCGCGGTGATCACCGGCGCGGGCGCGATCTTCAACGACAGCCGCGTGCGGCCGGGCGAGAGCGTGGCGGTGATCGGTGCGGGCGGGATCGGGCTGGCCGCGATCAACGCTGCCAAGATCGCCGGCGCCGGCATGATCCTGGCGATCGATCCGGTGGCGGAGAAGCGCGAGCTGGCGCTGAAGCTCGGCGCGACGCATGCGCTCGATGCGATGGCCGGGACCCTGGCTAAGGACGTGCTCAAGCTGACCGGCGGCGGGGTCCATTATGCGATCGAGGCGGTCGGCCGACCCAACACCGCCGAGCTGGCCTGGACCATCCTGCGGCGCGGCGGCACCGCGACGATCCTGGGCATGATCGCCCCGGGCGGCAATGTCAGCCTGCCCGGGCCGACCTTCCTGACCGGCAAGAAGATCCAGGGCTCGCTACTGGGCTCGACGCGCTTTCCGATCGACATGCCGCGGCTCGTCCAGATGTATCTCGACGGGCTGCTCGACCTCGACACGATGGTGGCCGAGCGGATCAAGCTGGAGGAGGTCAACGACGCGCTCGACAAGCTGCGCAAGGGCGACAGCGTGCGCTCGGTGATCGAATTCGCATGAGCGACCTGGACGAAACCAGGCTGGGCGCCTGGCTGGCGGCGGAAGTCGATGGCTTTGCGGGGCCGATCACCGTCACCAAATTCCCGGGCGGGCAGAGCAACCCGACCTACCGGATCGATGCGGCGAGCGGCGCCTATGTGCTGCGCAGGAAGCCGTTCGGGCCGATCCTGCCCTCGGCACATGCGGTGGAGCGTGAACATGCGCTGATCGCGGCGCTGCACCCCACCGGTTTCCCGGTGGCGCGGCCCTATGGGCTTTGCGAGGATTCTGAAGTGATCGGCGCCCCCTTCTACATCATGGAGATGGTGGAGGGACGGACGCTGTGGGACGGCGCGCTGCCCGGCATGCTGCCGGCGGAGCGGACCGCGCATTACCATGCGATCATCGATACGCTCGCGGCGCTGCATGCGGTGGATTACGAGGCGGTTGGGCTGGGCAGCTATGGCAAGCCGGGCAACTACTTCGCCCGGCAGGTCGAGCGCTGGTCGAAACAGTACCGCATGAGCCAGACCGACGACCTGCCCGAGGTCGAGCGGCTGATCGAATGGCTGCCGCGTACGGTGCCCGAGCAGACGCGGACCAGCATCGTCCATGGCGACTTCCGCATCGACAACATGATCTTCGACGCCGGCGGGCCGAAGATCCTGGCGGTGCTCGACTGGGAGCTGTCGACGCTCGGCGACCCGCTGGCGGACTTCTCCTATTTCCTGATGAGCTGGGTGACCGAGCCCGAGGGGCGCTCCGGCTTGAAGGGCCTGACCGGGCCGGAGACCGGCATCCCGACGATCGCGCAGGTGGTGGAGCGCTATTGCGCGGCGACGGGGCGCGACGGGGTGCCCGATCTCAACTGGTATTTCGCCTATAACCTCTTCCGGCTGACCGGGATCGTCCAGGGCATCAAGAAGCGGATCATCGACGGCAATGCCTCGAGCGCGCAGGCTTCGAAGACGGTGGAGCGGTTGCCGGGGCTGGTGGCAACGGCCTGGCACTTCGCGCAGGAGGCTGGGGCGTGATCGTCATCCCGGCGAAAGCCGGGATCTCGTGCGGGTCTTTCCCCGCGCCTCCGCCTGAGATCCCCGCTCTCGCCGGGATGACGGATTGGGGAAGCCAGATATGACGGGACTTTTCGACCTGAGCGGCAAGGTGGCGATCGTCACGGGATCCTCGCGGGGGATCGGCAAGGCTTCGGCCGAGGCGCTGGCGGATGCGGGCGCGAAGGTGGTGATCTCGAGCCGCAAGCAGGATGCGTGCGACGCGGTGGCGGCGGCGATCGACGCCAGGCACGGCGAAGGCACGGCGCTGGCGGTGGCGGCGAGCATCTCGGACAAGGACGCGCTGCGGCATCTGGTCGAGGAGACGCGGCGCGTGTTCGGCCGCGTGGACGTGCTGGTCTGCAACGCCGCCTCCAACCCCTATTACGGGCCGCTGGAGGGGATCGCCGACGACCAGTTCCGCAAGATCCTCGACAACAACATCCTCTCCAACCACTGGCTGATCCAGATGGTGGCGCCGGAGATGCGTGCGCGGCGCGAGGGCTCGATCGTGATCGTCTCCTCGATCGGCGGGCTGCGCGGATCGCCGGTGATCGGGGCGTACAACGTCTCCAAGGCGGCCGACCTGCAGCTGGCGCGCAACTATGCGGTGGAGTTCGGGCCGGACAATGTGCGGGTGAACTGCATCGCGCCGGGGCTGGTGCGGACCGATTTCGCCCGGGCGCTGTGGGAAGATCCCGAACGGATCAAGGCGACCAATGCCACGACGCCCTTGCGCCGGATCGGCGAGCCGGAGGAGATTGCCGGCGCGGTGGTGTATCTGGCGAGCCGGGCCAGCGCGTTCATGACCGGGCAGGCAATGGTGATCGACGGGGGCGTGACGATCTGAGTTTAGCCGTCACCCCGGCGCACGCCGGGGTCTCAGGCGGTAGCGCTGCGCATGCGGCACGAAATCCCGGCTTTCGCCGGGATGACGAGGAGGAAATATGCAGTTCGAAGGCAAGGTTGCGATCGTCACCGGCGCCGGCTCGGGGATCGGGCGGGCGACGGCGCGGGCGTTCGCGGAATCGGGCGCGAAGGTGATCGCGGCCGATTTGAGCGAGGCCGTGGACGAGACCGTCGCCGGCCGCGAGAACATGATCGCCGTGCATATGGATGCCGGCGACGAGGCCGATGTCGAGCGGGTGATCGCCACCGCCGTCGACACGTTCGGGGGGCTCGACATCTTCTACGCCAATGCCGGCATCTCGGGCGGCGCGACGGGCATCTTCGACACGCCGGTGGAGCTGTGGACCGAGGTGCTGCGGGTCAACCTGATCGGGCCGGCGCTGGCGATCAAGCATGCGGGGCCGCGCATCGTCGAGCGCGGCGGCGGCGCGATTATCTGCACGGCGAGCGTTGCGGGGCTGCGCTCGGGCGCGGGCGGCCCGGCCTATTCGGCGAGCAAGGCCGGGGTGATCAACCTGGTGCAGACCGCCGCACAGCAGTTCGCCGGATCGGGCGTGCGGGTCAATGCGATCTGCCCGGGTCTGATCGAGACGGGCATGACCCAGCGCGCGTTCGACTATGCGCGCGAGACGGGCAAGGAAGACAAGCTCGGGCGGCTCAACCCGCTGCGCCGCGCCGGCGTGCCCGCCGAGATCGCGCGGGTGGCGCTGTTCCTGGCATCGGACGCGGCGAGCTATGTCAACGGCCAGGCCTGGGTGGTGGATGGCGGGCTCTCGTCGAGCCATCCGGTGACCCGCCAGGAATTCGGCAAGCCGGCGTTCTGAGGGCGGCCGGCGCGCGCCTATTCCTTGACGCGGATCAGCCCTTCCTGCGCGACGCTGGCGACCAGGCGGCCGTCGCGGCTGTAGATGCGGCCGCGGTTGAAGCCGCGGGCATGGCCGGCCCAGGGGCTGTCGGTGGTGTAGAGCAGCCATTCGTCGAAGCGGAACGGCTCGTGCAGCCAGACGGCGTGATCGAGGCTGGCGGTCTGCACACCGCCGGTCATCCAGCTGACGCCGTGCGGGAGCATGCAGGTGCCGAGCAGCGTCATGTCGGTGGCGTAGGTGAGCATCGCGCGGTGGAGCGCGGGATCGTCGGGCAAGGGCGCGACGACGCGGAACCAGCTGTGCTGGACGGGCTCCTGCGCCACCGGCTTGAACCAGTTGCGCGGATTGACCGGGCGGATCTCGATCGGGCGGGCGCGCAGGAAGAAGCGGCGGAACTTCTCCGGCACCTCGTCGCGGATCGCCTCGCGCAGGTCGCGCTCGGAGACCAGGCTGTCCGGATCGGGCACGTCGGGCATGTCGAACTGGTGGTGCAGGCCATCGGCCGCCGACTGGAAGCTCGCAGTCATGTTGAGGATGGGCTGGCCGCCCTGCATCGCGATGACCCGGCGATTGGCGAAGCTGCGCCCGTCGAAATCGCGGACCACGCGGTAGATGATCGGGTGGTTCTCGTCGCCCGGGCGCATGAAATAGGCGTGGAGCGAATGCGCGGTCTTGCCGTCCTCGACCGAGCGTTGCGCCGCCTGGAGCGCCTGGGCGACGACCTGGCCGCCGAACACGCGGCCGACCCCGCCGGGCTGGCGCGGGCCGCGATAGAGATCGGTGTCGATGCGCTCGACATCGAGCAGCGCGGTGAGCTGGTCGACCAGGGCGGCGGGTTCGGTGGCGCGTTCGGGGGTGTCAGTCATGCGCCAATACTCCGTCATCCCCGCGAAGGCGGGGATCCATTACCGCCGTCGGTATTGAATGGATCCCCGCCTTCGCGGGGATGACGAACAAAGGAACGCAGCGTGAGCGCATCAATATCCCGCCGCTTCCGCCAGCGCGTTGACGTGGAAGTTGCTGTCGCCGAACATCTCGGCGAGGACGCGGGCGCGCTTCATGAAGAAGCCGATGTCGAACTCGTCGGTCATGCCGATGCCCCCGTGCATCTGGACGCCTTCCTGCACCGCAAGCGTGGTGGCAAGGCCGGTCATCGCCTTGGCGACGGCGACGGCCTCTGCCGCGTCCTGCCCGGCGTCGAGCAGCTGCTGGGCCTTGAGCATAGCGGCGCGGGCGACTTCCATCTCGCTGTAGAGATGCGCCGCGCGGTGCTGGAGCGCCTGGAAGCTGCCGATCGCGACGCCGAACTGCTTGCGCTCCTTGAGATAGGACATGGTCATGTCCATTGCCCCGCCGCCGACGCCGACCATCTCCGCCGCCGCGCCGGTGCGGCCTGCGGCGAGCAGGCGGGCGAGGGGGGCGTCGCCCTGGTCGACTTCGCCGATCACCGCATCGCCATCGACTTCGACGCCGTCGAACTGGAGGCGGGCGGCGATGCTCGAGTCCGCCAGGCGCTCGGGCGTGGCGGTGAGGCCATCGGCGTCGCTGGGAACGGCGAACAGGGTGGTGCCGTTGTCGGTCTTTGCGGCGACGATCAGCAGGTCGGCGACATGGCCATGGGTGACGAACTGCTTGGCGCCGGTAAGGCGGAAGCCGTTGCCGGCGCGCTCGGCCCGCATTTCGATCTTGGCGTTGTGCTTGGCGCCCTCGTCGATCGCGAGCGCGGCGACGGTCTCGCCGGCGAGGATACCGGGATACCATATCGCGGCGGCGGCAGTGCCCCTCAGTGCCTCGACCGCGGCGACCGCAGTGGCGAGGAAGGGGGAGGGCGAGAGGTTGCGGCCGATCTCCTCGAGCACCACGCCCGCCTCGACATGGCCCAGGCCAAGGCCGCCATCGGCTTCGGGGATCAGGATGCCGGTGAAGCCCATCTCGGCGAACTGCTTCCACAACGGGCGCGAGAAGCCGGTGGCATCGTCGGCGTCGCGGAGCGCGCGCATATGGCTGACCGGGGCTTCCGAGGCGACGAAGTCCTTCGCGGTGTCGCGGAGCATGGTCTGGTCGTCGTTGAGGTAGAGGGGCATTTTTCACTCCGTCATCCCGGCGAAAGCCGGGATCTCGTGCCAAATGTCGTTCGCTTGCCGCCTGAGATCCCGGCTTTCGCCGGGATGACGATCAGGATGGCAAATCCAGGATCCGCTTGGCGATGATGTTGAGCTGGATCTCGCTGGTGCCGCCTTCGATCGAGTTGGCCTTGGTGCGCAGCCAGGCGCGCGGGGCGGCGCCGTGCGCGCTGGCGTCGCTTTCCCATTCGAGCGCGTCGCTGCCGCCTGCGGCCATCTGCAGCTCGTGGCGGGTCTTGTTCAGCTCGGTGCCATAGTACTTCATCATCGAGGGCTGGGCAGGGTGCGCCCGGCCGGCCTTGAGCTCGTCGATGAACTTCTCGGACATCGCCGCGAACGCCTTGGCGCGGACCTGGAACAGCGCGATCTGGGCGCGCAGGATCGGATCCACGCCGGCGCGGGCGGCCTCGACCAGCGGGTCCTTGCCGCTGCCGCCGAGGCCGAAGCCCGAGATCATCTCGCGCTCATGGCCGAGCAGGTACTTGGCGACATCCCAGCCCTTGTTGAGCGTGCCGAGCAGGTTCGCCTTGGGCACTTCGACATTGTCGAAGAAGGTCTCACAGAAGGGCGAGTTGCCGCTGATCAGCAGGATCGGCTTGGTCGAGACGCCGGGCGAGGCCATGTCGAACAAGAGGAAGCTGATGCCGGCCTGCTTCACGCTCTTGTCGGTACGGACGAGGCAGAAGATCCAGTCGGCCTTGTCGGCATAGCTGGTCCAGACCTTCTGGCCGTTGACGAGGAAATGGTCGCCCTTGTCCTCCGCCGAGGTCTGGAGGCCGGCGAGGTCGGAGCCGGCGTTGGGCTCGGAATAGCCCTGGCACCAGCGGATCTCGCCGCGGGCGATCTTCGGCAGATGCTCGCGCTTCTGCTCCTCGGTGCCGTATTTCAGCAGCGCCGGCCCGAGCATCGAGATGCCGAAGCTGTTGAGCGGGTTGCGCGCCTTGATGCGCTTGAGCTCCTCGCGGAGGATCTTGGTCTCGGCCGGGCTGAGGCCGCCGCCGCCATATTGTTTCGGCCAGTCCGGCACCGTCCAGCCGCGCGCGCCCATCCGGTCCATCCAGAGCTTCTGATCGGGATGCGCATATTCCGGGTGACGGCCGCCCCAGGTGGCGTCCTTCTCGGATTTGGGCGGCGTGCGCATCTCGGCCGGGCAGTTTTCCTCCAGCCAGGCGCGGGTTTCGGCGCGGAATTGGTCGAGTGCTTCGGTCATTTTCCTCTCCAGATCCTCCCCCGGAGGGGGAGGGGGACCGCGAAGCGGTGGAGGGGTAGTCTCCGCGGGCTTTGCCGCTTGTGGTGAGCTACCCCTCCGTCAGCCTTCGGCTGCCACCTCCCCCTCCGGGGGAGGATTTAAGTTACTTCACTTATTGAACTTCTCGCCCTTCTCCGCCTTCTCGCGGAGCAGCGGGGCGACTTCGAAGCCGTATTTCTCGAGGCCGGCGACGATCTTCGCCAGGCCCTCGGTGTCGGCCCAGAACATCGGGCCGCCGCGATACGGGGGCCAGCCATAGCCATAGACCCACACCACATCGATGTCCGACGCGCGCTGGGCCATCTTCTCGGCGAGGATCAGCGCGCCTTCGTTGACCATGGTGTAGAGCGTGCGGACGACGATCTCCTCCTCGGTGATCTCGTGTGCGGGCACGTTCAGCTTCTCGCGCCACTCGGCGATCAGCTCGGCGACGCGGGGGCTGTTCGAAGGCTGGCGCTTCTCGTCATAATCGTAGAAGCCGGCGCTCTTCTTCTGGCCCCAGCGGCCCTCGGCGGCGAGCGCGTCGCGGATATTCTCGATCCGGTTCGGATCGCGGTGCCAGCCGATGTCGACGCCGGCGAGATCGGCCATCTGGAACGGACCCATCGGCATGCCGAAGGCGACATGGACCTTGTCGATCTGCTCGGGCGTGGCGCCTTCGAGCAGCATCTTGTTGGCCTCGACCTGGCGCGGCATCAGCATGCGATTGCCGATGAAGCCGTAGCAGACGCCGGCGATGACGGCGACCTTCTTGATCTTCTTCGAGATCGCCATTGCGGTGGCGAGCACGTCGTCGGCGGTCTTGGCGCCGCGGACGATCTCGAGCAGCTTCATCACGTTGGCGGGCGAGAAGAAGTGCAGCCCGAGCACGTCCTGCGGGCGGCCCGTCACGGCGGCGATCTCGTCGATGTTCAGATAGCTGGTGTTCGAGGCGAGGATGGCGCCCGGCTTGGCGATCTTATCCAGCTTGCCGAAGATGTCCTTCTTGACGTCCATATTCTCATAGACGGCCTCGATGATGAGGTCGCACTCGCCAAGCGCGTCGAAATCGAGCGTCGGGTTGAGCAGGCCCATCGCGCCTTCCACCTGCTCGGCGGTCATGCGGCCCTTGGCGGCGGTCGCCTCGTAATTCTTGCGGATCACGCCGGTGCCGCGATCGAGCGCTTCCTGCGCCATCTCGACGATGGTCACCGGCACGCCGGCCGACAGGAAGTTCATCGAGATGCCGCCGCCCATCGTGCCGGCGCCAATCACGCCGACGCGCTTGATTTCGAGCAGCGCGATGTCCTCGGCCACGCCGTCGATCTTCGCGGCCTTGCGCTCGGCGAAGAAGATGTGGCGCAGCGCGGCGGACTGGGTGCCCATGATCAGCTTCATGAAGCCCATGCGCTCGGCCTGGACGCCCTCGGCATAGGGCTTGCCGGCGGTCTGCTCGATCAGGTCGATGATCGTGTTCGGCGCGTCCTGGCCGCGGATGCGCTTGCCATTGGCCTTGCGGAAGGCCTCGAACACCGCGGGATCGACGGAGATCGGGCGCTCGGAGGAACGCGAGACCGGCTTGCCGATCACTTCGTTCGCAAAGGCGACCGCGTCGGCGACGAGATTGCCCTCGGTCGCGAGACGATCGACCAGGCCGGCGGCCTTGGCCTGCTCGGCCGGGATCGGATCGCCCTTCACCGCCATTTCGAGCGCGACCTCGACGCCCGCGACGCGCGGCATGCGCTGGGTGCCGCCGGCGCCGGGCAGGATGCCGAGCTTGACTTCGGGCAGGCCGAACTTCGCCGAGGGCACGGCGATGCGATAGTGCGAGGCGAGCGCGACTTCGCAGCCGCCGCCGAGCGCGGTGCCGTGGACGGCGGCGATCACCGGCTTGTCGAGTGCCTCAATCGCGTCGACCAGCACGGGAAGCGAGGGTTCCTGCATCGGCTTGCCGAACTCGGTGATGTCGGCACCCGCGAAGAAGGTCTTGCCGGCGCAGGTGATGACCACCGCCTTGATGCTGTCGTCGCCCTTGGCTTCCTCGATGCCGGCCTGGATGCCCTGGCGGACCGCTGCGCCGAGCGCGTTCACCGGCGGATTGTCCGAGGTGATGATCAGGACGTCGCCCTGGCGGGTGGTGGTGATGGGGGAGGTCATTTTCGTCTCCATTTGAACAACAACCGTCATCCCCGCGAAAGCGGGGACCCATCTCGTGCGATAGCCACACAATACGACAGCTGTCGTGCGCGGGCCCCGTTCAGGAGATGGGCCCCCGCTTTCGCGGGGGTGACGAAGAAGGGGTGGGCGGCGGCGGGCATCAGTCCGCCAGTGCCGAATAGATCAGCGTCTTCAGCTCGCGCCGGATCGGGTAGAGCATCGACGGGGAAAGCTGCGTCATGAAGACCATCGAGAGCTGCTCAACGGGATCGATGAAGAACGAGGTCGAGAACATCCCGCCCCAATAATATTCGCCCGGCGAGCCCGGGATCATCGCCTTGACCGGATCCATGGTGATCGCGAAGCCCAGGCCGAAGCCGGCGCCGGCATTGGTGGTCTCGCTGAACAGCGACTGCGACATGGCGTGCAGGTCCGAGCCGCCGGGCAGGTGGTTGACCGTCATCAGGTCGACGGTCTTGCGGCTGACCAGGCGGGTGCCGCCCAGCTCGCCCTTGTTCAGGAAGAAGGTGCAGAGGCGGTGATAGTCGAGCGCGGTCGAGACCAGGCCGCCGCCGCCCGAGACGAGGCGCGGCTCGCGCGACCAGGCGCTTTCGGCGCCGCGATCGTACATCACCCGGCCCTTGCCCTGAACCATCGCCCAGCAATCGGCGAGGCGATCGGTCTTGTCGGCGGGGACGGTGAAGCCAGTATCGTGCATGCCGAGAGGCGCGAAGATGCGCTGCTCGAAAAAGGCGCCGAGCTTCATACCCGAGACGCGCTCGACCACCGCGCCGAGCACATCGGTCGAGACCGAGTAGTTCCATTCGGTGCCTGGCGAGAATTCGAGCGGGATCTCGCCCAGCGCGGCGATGAAGCCGTCGAGATCGAGATTGCCGTGCCAATCCTCGATCTTGCCCGCGCGATAGGCGGCATCGACATTGGTGCGGTTCTGGAAGCTGTAGGTGAAGCCCGAAGTGTGGCGGAGCAGATCGATCATCCGCATCGGCTCGGCGAGCGGCGTGGTCTGATAGGGGACGCCACCGCCGCCCGCCTTGAACACGCCGAGATTCTTGAGCTCGGGCAGGACGTGGTGGACGGGGGTGTCGAGCCCGACCAGGCCTTCCTCAAGCAGCATCATGAAGGCGAGGCTGGTGACCGGCTTGGTCATCGAGGCGATGCGGAAGATCGTCGTCTCGTCGACCGGCGCGCCGCCTTCGCGCGCGGCGCCCTGGCTCGAGAAATGCACGATCTCGCCGTTCCGCGCGATCAGCAGCTGGACATGGGGCAGCTTGCCCGAGTCAAGATAGCGGGTCTTCAGATAGGGATCGATCCGCGCCAGCCGGGCCGCATCGAAACCATGGTTTTCGGGCTTGGCAAGTTTCATGCGGCTGGCATACCTCTCATTCGAAACCGGTGACTCGCATCTTCTTACGGACGCGGTTCCCCTATTGCCTTGAGCGCGCGATGAATCAACACTAACGTTGTTTACGGTACGGCATCCGATGCCAAACCCAACATTCTAGAAACATGACGCACATCATCTGGAGAGAATCGCCTTGGCCCCCGAACCGATCGTGCCGCTGGACCCCAATTGGCCCGCGATGCCGCTGGAGCAAGTCAAGGCGTTGCTGACTGCCCCGGGGCAGCGTTTCGAGATGGACGAGATCGACATTCGCGGGGTGCCGACGCGGGTATGGAAGAACGCGCCGCCGACGCTGGGCGTGCTCCAGCAGCTCTCGCGCCTCTATGGCGACCGCGTCTTCACCATCTACGAGGACGAGCGCGTCACCTATGAGGCGAACTACCGCGCGGTGTGCCACCTGGCGCAGCGGCTGAGCGAGATGGGCGTTGCGAAGGGCGACCGCGTTGCGCTGGCGATGCGCAATCTGCCCGAATGGCCGACGATCTTCTTCGCGGCGACCAGCCTGGGCGCGATCATCGTGCCGCTCAACGCCTGGTGGACCGGCGGCGAGCTCGAATATGGCCTGAAGGATTCGGGCGCGAAGGTGCTGTTCGTCGATGCCGAGCGCCATGCGCGGCTCAAGGACTGCTACGACCATCTGCCCGACCTGGAGCGGGTGGTGGTGAGCCGTTGCAGCGAGGAGCTGGGCGGGACGGTGAGCCGGCTCGAGGTGCTGATCGGCACGCGGCACGACTGGGCGAGCCTGCCCGACATCCCATTCCCGCAGGTGGCGGTGACGCCCGAGGACGATGCGACGATCTTCTACACCAGCGGCACCACCGGCAACCCCAAGGGGGCGCTGGGCACGCACCGCAACATCTGCACCAACATCCTGTCGAGCGGCTATAGTGCTGCCCGCGCGATGCTGCGCCGGGGCGAGATGCCGCCGGCGGTGATCCCGCACAAGGTGGGCCTGCTGGTCATTCCGCTGTTCCACGTCACGGCGTGCAGCGCGGCGCTGATGGGCGGCATCGCCACCGGCCAGACGATCGTGTTCATGCGTCGCTGGGACGCCGAAAAGGCGATGGGGGTGATCCAGGACGAGAAGGTGACCTTCACCGGCGGCGTGCCGACGATCGCCTGGCAGCTGCTCGAGCATCCGGCGCGCGACCAGTACGACCTCTCCAGCCTCGAGGCGATCTCCTATGGCGGCGCGCCCTCGGCGCCCGAACTGGTCAAGCGCATCTACGAGGAGTTCGGTGCGCTGCCCGGCAATGGCTGGGGCATGACCGAGACGATGGCGACGGTGACGCAGCATAGCGGCGAGGACTATCTGAGCCGCCCGACCAGCGCGGGGCAGCCGGTAGCGACCGCAGACCTCAAGATCATGAGCGTGGAGGGCGACCGCGAGCTTCCGATCGGGGAAGTGGGCGAGCTGTGGGCCAAGGGGCCGATGATCGTGAAGGGCTATTGGAACAAGCCCGAGGCGACGGCGGAGACCTTCGTCGACGGCTGGGTGCGCACCGGCGACCTGGCCAAGCTCGACGAGGACGGTTTCCTCTACATCGTCGACCGCGCCAAGGACATCATCATCCGTGGCGGCGAGAACATCTATTCGAGCGAGGTGGAGGATGTTCTCTACGCCTTCCCGGGCGTGATGGACGCCGCGCTGATCGGCGTGCCGCACAAGACGCTGGGCGAGGAGCCGGTGGCGGTGGTCCATATGGCCACGGGCGCGAGCGCGACGCAGGAAGACCTGCAGGCCTTTGTCCGCGAGCGCCTCGCGGCGTTCAAGGTGCCGGTGCAGATCCGCTTCGTCGGCGACACCCTGCCGCGGAACGCCAATGGCAAGATCCTGAAGAAGGATCTTCGCGAGCTGTTCGTGGGGGAGGCGGCGTAACTCCCCTTTCGTCATCCCCGCGAAAGCGGGGACCCATCTCCCTCGCGCGCAGCAATCACAGCCGTTGTGCGATGGGATAGCCTACGAGATGGGCCCCGGCTTTCGCCGGGGTGACGGATTGGCTCGCGGGTAACGGCGCGCATCAGCAATTCAGGTCAAAGAACAGATCGCGCCAGTCGGGATTGCTCTCCTCGATCAGCGCGATCTTCCACGCCCTGCGCCATTTCGTGATCCGCTTCTCGCGGAGGATCGCGTTGTCGATCTCGTCGTGGAATTCGACATAGACCAGTCGGTAGATGCCGTACCTAGCGGCGAACTTGCTGCCAGCTCCTTCGCGGTGGTCGAGCGCCCGGCGGGACATTTCGGCAGTGACGCCGGTGTAGAGCGCGCCGTTCTTTCGGTTGGCGATGATGTAGGTGTAGCCTGCCATATCGCCGTTCTGCCTCTGGTCAGTCCGGAAGATGGGCCCCCGCTTTCGCGGGGGTGACGACCGAGGTGACAGCGTTGCGCCAGCCGAGGAGGCGGGCCTTGCGTGCGCCATCCTCCAGCTTCGGTTCGAACGTCAGCCCTGCGCCGCGCATCGCTGCGGCGTCCTCGAGGCCGCGGAACATCCCGCAGCCGATGCCTGCCAGCATTGCGGCGCCGAGCGCGGTGGTCTCGGCGAAGTCGGGGCGGTCGACCGGGATGGCGAGGATGTCGGCCAGGTCCTGGGCGATCCAGTCGTTGGTGACCATGCCGCCATCGACCCGCAGGCGCGACCAGTCGGCGCCGTCGGCGGCGAAGGCGGTCTTAAGGTCGTGGCTCTGGTGCGCCATCGCTTCGAGCGCGGCGCGGACGATATGGGCGCGGGTGGCCGAGAAGCTGAGCCCGGAGATCGACGCGCGCGCCTCGGGCTGCCACCAGGGTGCGCCGAGGCCGGACAGGGCGGGGACGAGATAGACGCCGCCATTGTCCTCCACCGAACGGGCCAGCGCCTCGGTTTCCTGCGCCGTGCCGATCAGCTGCACCGAATCGCGCAGCCACTGGACGAGGCTGCCGGCGACGAACACCGATCCCTCGATCGCGTAGGTGCGCCGCCCGCCGAGCTGCCAGAGCACGGTGGCGAGCAGGCGGTTCTTCGAGCTGGGCGGGGCGGTGCCGGCGTTGGTGAGGACGAAGGCGCCGGTGCCATAGGTCGCCTTGGTGTCGCCGCGCTCGAGACAGGCCTGGCCGATCGTCGCGGCCTGCTGGTCGCCCGCCAGGCCGCAGATCGCAATCTCGCCGCCAAAGACCTTGGTCGTGCCGAACTTGCCCGCGCAGTCGACGATCTCGGGCAGCGCGTCACGCGGGGCGGAGAACATCTCGAGCAGCCCGTCGCTCCACCCGCCCGAGCCCAGGCCCATCAGCAGGGTGCGCGAAGCGTTGGTGGCATCGGTGATGTGGAGGCCGCCGGTGAGCTTCCACACCAGCCAGCTCTCGATAGTACCGATCGCCAGCCGATCGCCGACGCCCTTCAACTGCGGCCAGTGCTGCATCGCCCAGGCGATCTTGGTGCCGGAGAAATAGGGATCGAGCAGCAACCCGGTGCGCGCCTGGACACCGGGCTCCTCGCCGGCATCGCGCCAGGCGCGGCACATCGCGGCCGAGCGGCGATCCTGCCAGACGATCGCGGGGGCGAGCGGCTCGCCGGTCGACTTGTCCCAGAAGACGATCGTCTCGCGCTGGTTGGTGATGCCGATCGCGGCGACGTGCTCGGGGCCGCCCGCCTCTCGCACCATCGCCGAGGCGCATTCGAGCGTGCGCTTCCAGATCTCGTTCGCATCATGCTCGACCAGGCCGGGGCCGGGATAATGCTGGGTCAGCTCGGCGCTGTGGCTCGCCAGGCACTTGCCCGACGGCGCGAACAGCATCGCGCGGGTGGAAGTGGTGCCCTCGTCGAGGACCAGGATGTTCTCGCCCATGGCGGGAGGCTAGCGTTTGGCAGGAAATGCGCAACGTAGCGTGCTAGGCGATCTGCATGACGAGCAAGCAGCCCAATGTCCTGAAGCGCTTCACGCCGCTGGTCGCGGCGATCGACATGCTGGTGAACGAGCGACTGGCGCTGCTCAATCCCGCCAGTTGGACCGACACCAACGATGTCGCCTTTCTCAGCGAATATGGCAGGCAGCGCGGCGCCACCCGGCTCTTCGCGGCCTGCTTTACGCAGGCGCCAGAGACCTATCATCACTGGCAGGTGTTCGCCGGGAGCAATGAAGGCGTGTGCGTCGAGTTCGATCGGGGCGCACTGCTCGGCGCGCTTTTGGACGATGACAGCTATTACTGGCGCGACATGGAATATGTGACGATCGAGAAGCTGCGAGCGCGGCGCTCGCTGGCGCTTGAGGATTTGCCGTTCCTCAAGCGCTGGGGCTATCGCGACGAGCAGGAATTCCGGCTGATCCATGAATGCCGCGCGGAAAGCCCGCCGCGGATCCATCATGTGCCGATAAAGCGCGCCTGGATCACGCGGATCGTGCTCAATCCCTGGTTGTCGGAAGGGCTGGCTGATGGGGTGAAGCTTGCCCTGCGCTCGCTGCCCGGCTGCGGCAAGCTCAAGGTCGCGCGGACCACGCTTATCGACAATGCGCGGTGGAAGGCGGCACTGGGCGATGTCGAGGATTATGCGCCGATACTCGGCCCGCCCCCCAAGGCCATATGACGCCGTTGCCCCGGAGACTCGCGCGCCCTAGGGTGGCTGCAGCGAGGGAAGGGCGGACGTGAACGAAAAGACTGGTATCATCGACGGGGAGCCTGAAGGCGAAGGCGGGGCGACGGGGCCTGCGCGCGCGCCGCTGCTCGGCCCGTCGAGGCAGGAAAGCCTGGGCGACGGCCAGAAGCGCGACCGGCTGATGGCCGCGCTGGCGCTGATTGCGGGCATCGGCCTGCTGCTCGCCTTGCCTTTTGCGTTGCAGGCGGGGGCGGTGTTCTTCCTGCCGCTCACCACTGCGCTGGTGATCGCGATCGCGCTGGTGCCGCTGCTCGAATGGCTGGAGCGGCACCGGCTGCCGGCGCCCGTCGCCGCCTTCATCTGCGTGCTGCTGTTCCTGATCGCGGCGAACGTCGCACTGGCTTCGATCGTGGTGCCGGCCTGGCAGTGGATCCGCGACCTGCCGGCGAAGATCCCGCAGATCCAGGAGAATCTGAAGCCGCTTATCGAGTTCTATTCGAACCTCGATTCGTTCGTGAACAAGACCGTGATGAACTTCGCATCGGCGCCGATGAAGCAGCCCGAGGTGATGGCGGCAGCGCCGCCGCGCTCGCTGATCGACCTGTTCGCCACCTCCGCGCCGTCGGCGCTGGTCGAGATGTTCTTCGCCATCCTCGTCATCTATTTCTTCCTCTCGGGCTGGACGCGGCTGCGCCGCAACGCGATCACCAGCCGCTCGAGCTTCGGCGGCGCGATGGCGACCGCGCGGGTGATCCAGGACGTGGTCGACGATACCTCGGCCTATCTGGGCACGATCACGCTGATCAACCTCACGCTGGGGCTGATCGTCGCCGGGGTGCTCTGGATGATCGGCATGCCGACGCCGCTGATGTGGGGCGGCATCGTGACCCTGCTCAACTACATCCCCTATTTCGGACCGGTCTTCGCGGCGCTGCTGCTCGCCATGGGCGGGCTGATGACCTTCCCGGACCTGGGCTGGGCGTTCGTGCCGCCGATCGTGATGATCGCCTGCCACCTGGTGGAGGCGAACGTGGTCACTCCGTTGATCGTGGGGCACCGGCTGACGATCAGCCCGATCATGATCCTGATCTCGCTGAGCTTCTGGGGCTGGGTGTGGGGTACCACCGGCGCATTGCTGGCGGTGCCGCTGCTGATCATCATCCAGACCGTGCTCAACGCCGCGGGCAAGCCCGATATTGCGGGTTTCCTGTTCGAGCACGGCACCTTGGTGAGCGATCCTGTGGATAATCGGCCGCTGCAGCGAAAAAGTCGCGACCAATCCGGTTGACACCCCCGAAAGCCGCGTCTAGTGCCCGCCTCCTCGCTTCGAGAGAGCGGGTGTAGCTCAGTTGGTTAGAGCGCCGGCCTGTCACGCCGGAGGTCGCGGGTTCGAGCCCCGTCACTCGCGCCATTCCCCATAGAACGGCCTGGAAAGGCGCCACATACAGGCGCCGGATGGGTCGATATCTGCCGGGGTCGGCCAGTTCTCAATGTGCGTATTGCGGGTGTAGCTCAGTTGGTTAGAGCGCCGGCCTGTCACGCCGGAGGTCGCGGGTTCGAGCCCCGTCACTCGCGCCACGCCTTTCAGGGCAGGCGCATTCTCCCCACCGTGAAATAGATTTTCGGGAATGCGCGATTCGGCGGGCGCCAGCGCTGCGCCCGGTTTCCTTGAAATTGCTACAGGCCTCGAAATTGCTTCAGGCGCGCCAGGCAGTGACCTGCTGGCTGCTGCGATAGGCTTCGATGCGCCGTACCGTTTCCCGGAACATTTCAACGGGATCGAGCTGCAGCACCACGCAGATCGCATAGAATTCGAGCAGATCTACGCGGCGCTGACCACGCTCGATGTTGCTTACATAGCTCTGGCTGCGACCCAGCTTCTCGGCAAATTCGAGCTGGGTAAGGCCCGCCTGTTTGCGTGCATCTGCAATGATCTGCACGAGTTCATGGTGTCCCGTGGAAAATATTGAATTCGGCATTGTTTCAGCTTCTCCGGCGAACCCCACGAGAGGCCGTTGTCCAAAATTCAAAAACCGGATATTCGACTTTCGAATTTTCTGGTATGATGTTTTTTCGGCGTAGTGAAGGGTGGCGTGATGGGGTTCGGCGTTGGTTGGCAGTCAATTCGTCAGCTCCCCGACCTTCCCTTTTTCATGTTCCGGCCGCTCTACTGGCCCCGGAACATCCGCCGCGCCTTCATCCTCCTGCTCCCGGTGAGCTTGCCGACCTGGCTGGTGCTCCTTGTGGCAGGTATCGTCGCCAGCGTGCTGCGCGCCTGCTGGCGGCCCATCCGCTATTTCTGGAATGAGCCCCATCGCCGCAGGGGGCGCTACTGAATATTATGGCGTAGGCCGGCCACGGGGGGTGGACCGCCAGCGGCCGGTTTCCATCCAGCGCAGTGCGCCGCCCAGCGGCAGCACCCAGATCACGCCGGTGAAGATGTAGATCGGCAGCTGGGCAAGCACGGGGAGACGACCGATCCAGCCCGAGAAGCTGGCGACCAGGATCACCCAGAGGAAGATCCAGGCAATGATCCCCAGCGCGCCGGCAGGCTTGCGCCAGCTCGGCTTCACGCCCCCTGATGCCATGTCATGCCCTTTTCGGTGATCACCGCGTGGAGCGGCACGTCCCAGATGTCCGACGGGATCGCCGGCACTTCCTGCACCGACCAGGCGACGCCGACGCGCCAGGCATCGGGATAGCGGGCGAAGGCGCGGTCATAATGGGCGGCGCCCTGGCCAAGCCGGTTCAGCCGCGCGTCGAAGCCGACCAGCGGGGTGAGGATCACGTCGGGCGCGACCTCGGGGCTCTCCGGGCGGGGCTGGCGCAGGCCGAAGGGGCCGTCGACCAGGGGTTCGCCCATTTCCCAGACGAGGAAGCGGATCGGCTCGGCCCGGCCGATGACGAAGGGGAGGGCGAGCGTGCAGCTGCGCTCGGCCGCGGCGGCGGCGAGCTGCGTGGGATCGGCCTCGCTGCCGATCGCGACATAGGTGGCGACCGTCATGCCGGGCTGGAGGTGCTCGAGATAGCGATCGGGCGCGAGGATCGCCTCGCTCGCTTCGATCGCGAAGGCGTCGCGCTCGGCACGAAGCTGGGCGCGGAGGGCAAGCTTGTCGATCATGCCTTGCCTTTACGGGAGCGGTAGCGGAACCACCATGGGTCGTTTGCCTGAATATCCACTGACGCCCGTTACGTCAGGTGGGGACCATATGCCGCGGACCAGGATCCGCACAGGGACAGCCCCCATGGATGATGAATAGCCTCAGGGATAATTGCAACGGCTCGTGCCGGGCAGTTCCGCCGCGGAGGGATGTAGGCGTTGAAGGTCGCGTTAGCAACGGCTTGCGCCAAATTCGTCATCCCGGCGAAAGCCGGGATCTCGCGCGGCTCTTGTCCCGCGCCATCGCCTGAGATCCCGACTTTCGTCGGGATGACGCAGGAGAGGGGATGACGGCTTGGATCAGGCCTCGCTGGCATCCTCTTCCAGCGCCGCGGCCACGGCTTCGAGCCGGTCGGCGATGCGTTCGAGCAGCACCGGGGAGACACCCTCCGGCGGGTTGCGCTCGGTTTCGTCGAGCAGGTCGGCGAGGATCAACGCGAGATAGACGAGCGTACGCTCGGCATTGAGCCCGCCCGAGGCGCGCAGCGCGGTGTCGGCATGGCTCTGGAGGATGGATTCGAGGTGACGGAGATGCGCCTCGTCGCCCTCGCGCGCGGCGACGGTATAGCTGCGGCCGGCGATCGAGATGTCGATATCCGCCATCAGTCTTCCTCACCGCGGGCTTCGCGCGCGATCAGCGCGTCGAGCGACGACACCGCATCCTCGATCCGCGAGCGGAGCTTGGCGTGGCGCTGGGTGATCCGTTCGCAGGCATAGGCCCGCGCTGCGGCGGCTTTCTCGATGCGGACGAGGGCCTGTTCGATACGATCGGCGGGCGTACTTGCCATATCCAAGCGTTACGCACCCCGTCCGAACCAAGCAACCCCGAATGGCACCGGTTTCATTGCGGGTTCGACAAGGCGTACCAAGGCGGCGCCAGCCCGATTCCGGGGTTGGAGCCGGTTGACGTGGGCCCCCAAGGGCACCAAAGGCGTGCGCGCCAGCATCAGGGGACTCCAAGTGACCGCAAGCTTCACCGATTGCGCCAATGCCATCCGGGCATTGTCGATGGACGCCGTGGAGGCGGCCAATTCGGGCCATCCCGGCATGCCGATGGGCATGGCCGACGTCGCCACCGTGCTGTTCCAGAACTATCTGAAGTTCGATCCGGCCGATCCCAAATGGGCGGACCGCGATCGCTTCGTGCTCTCGGCCGGCCATGGCTCGATGCTGCAATATTCGCTGCTGCACCTGACCGGCTATGCCCGTCCGACGCTGCAGGACATCAAGGACTTCCGCCAGATCGGCAGCCCCTGTGCCGGGCATCCCGAGAATTTCGAGCTGGAAGGCGTGGAATGCACCACCGGCCCGCTCGGCCAGGGTTTCGCCATGGCAGTCGGCTTCGCCGCCGCCGAGCGCCACCTCAACGCTGTCTATGGCGACGACCTGGTCGACCACCGCACCTGGGTGATCGCCGGCGACGGATGCCTGATGGAAGGCATCAACCACGAGGCGGTCGGCCTGGCCGGGCATCTGAAGCTCGGCAAGCTGATCGTGCTGTGGGACGACAACAAGATCACGATCGACGGCGCAGTCTCGCTCTCGTCGAGCGAGGACATCCCCGCGCGCTACCGTGCCTCGGGCTGGCAGGTCGTCGAATGTGACGGCCATGACCAGGCCGATATCGCCCGCGCGATCGACGAAGCGCTCGCCAGCGACCTGCCGTCGCTGGTCAAGTGCCGCACGGTGATCGGCAAGGGCGCGCCGAACAAGCAGGGCTCGTCCAAGGTCCATGGTTCGCCGCTGGGCGCGGACGAGGTGGCTGCCGCCCGCGAGTCGCTGGGCTGGAACCACCCGGCGTTCGAGGTCCCGGCGGACATTCGCGAAGCCTGGCTCGAAGCCGGCAAGCGCGGCGCCGCGCCGCACGCCGAATGGAAGCAGCGCCTCGAGGCGCATGAAGACCGCGCCGAGTTCGAGCGCCGGATGCGCGGCGAGCTGCCGGCCTGGTTCTCGATGGCGGACCATATCCAGGGCCTGATCGACGCGCCGCAGAAGGTCGCGACCCGCAAGGCGAGCGAAATGGCGCTCGAGGCGATCAACGCGCAGATCCCCGACACCGTCGGCGGCTCGGCCGACCTGACCGGCTCGAACAACACGCTGACCAAGGGCCTGGGCGCGTTCAACGCCGACAATTACGCCAGCCGCTACGTCTATTACGGCATCCGCGAGTTCGGCATGTCGGCGGCGATGAACGGCATGGCGCTGCACGGCGGCGTCATCCCCTATGGCGGCACCTTCCTGGTGTTCGCGGACTATGCCCGCGCGGCGATCCGGCTCTCGGCGCTGCAGCAGGCGCGCGTCGTCTATGTGATGACGCACGACTCGATCGGCCTCGGCGAGGACGGCCCGACCCACCAGCCGGTGGAGCACCTGACCAGCCTGCGCCTGATCCCCAACCTCGACGTCTATCGCCCGTGCGACGTGGTCGAGACCGCGGAATGCTGGGAGCTGGCGCTGCAGAAGGCGGACGGCCCGGGCCTGCTTGCGCTCAGCCGCCAGAACCTGCCGCAGCTGCGGCTCGAGGCGGGCGAGAACCGCTCGGCGCGCGGCGGCTATGCGATCCGCGAGGCCGAGGCCCCGCGCCAAGTGGTGCTGATCGCCAGCGGGTCGGAAGTCGAGATCGCGGTGGCGGTGCGCGACGAACTGGAAGCCCAGGGCATCGGTGCCGATGTCGTCTCGATGCCGTGCTGGGAGCGCTTCGACGCGCAGGATGTGCAGTACAAGCGTGACCTGCTGCCGGCGCATGCGCTCAAGGTCTCGATCGAGGCCGGCACGACACTCGGTTGGGAGCGATACACCGGCTTGGACGGGCTAAACTTCGGCGTGGATGGATTTGGCGCCTCGGGTCCCTATCTGAAGCTCTACGAACATTTCGGGCTCACTGCGGGAGCCATCGTGCCGCAGATCATCGAGAAGTTGAACGGAGAACAGGCATGACGAAGGTTGCGATCAACGGGTTCGGGCGTATCGGTCGGCTGGTCGCGCGCGCGATCCTGGAGCGTCCCGACAGCGGGCTCGAGCTGGTCACGATCAACGATCTCGCGGACGCCAAGTCGAACGCCTGGCTGTTCTCGCGCGACAGCGTGCACGGCAAGTATCCGGGCACCGTCTCGGCCGAGGGCGATGACCTGATCATCGACGGCAAGCGCATCAAGGTGACCAAGGAGCGCGACCCCGCCAACCTGCCGCACGCCGCCAACGGCGTCGAGCTGGTGCTCGAGTGCACCGGCTTCTTCACCGATCGCGCTTCGGCCCAGAAGCACATCGATGCCGGCGCCAAGAAGGTGCTGATCTCGGCCCCGGGCAAGAATGCCGACCTGACCGTCGTGTTCGGCGTGAACAACGACAAGCTCGAGGCCGGCCACACGATCGTCTCGAACGCGTCGTGCACCACCAACTGCCTGGCGCCGGTCGCCAAGGTCCTCAACGACGCGATCGGCATCGAGCGCGGGCTGATGACCACGGTCCACGCCTATACCAACGACCAGAAGATCCTCGATCAGATCCACCCGGACCTGCGCCGCGCGCGCGCCGCGGCGATGAGCATCATCCCGACCACCACCGGCGCCGCCCGGGCCGTGGCCGAGGTGCTGCCCGAGCTGAAGGGCAAGCTGGACGGCTCGGCGATCCGCGTTCCGGTTCCGGACGGCAGCCTTGTCGACCTGACCTTCACCCCGGCCCGCGACACCACCGTCGAGGAAGTCAATTCGGTGCTGAAGGCCGCCTCGGAGAGCGGTCCGCTCAAGGGCATCCTCTGGTATTCGGACGAGCCGCTCGTCTCGATCGACATCGTCCACACCTCGGCCTCGTCGACCGTCGATAGCCTCGAGACCGCGGTGATCGACGGCAAGCTGGTGCGCGTCGTCAGCTGGTACGACAATGAATGGGGCTTCTCGAACCGCATGGTGGATACCGCCGGCGCGATGGCGAAGCTGGGCTGAACCGTCATCCCGACGAAAGTCGGGATCTCGTGAGGCAAACTGCTCGCTCCACCTCCTGAGATCCCGGCTTTCGCCGGGATGACGGAATTGGAGCGGGCGGCACATTTTGAGGAAGCACATGACCCGCCCCTTCAAGACGCTCGACGACATGGGCGACATCGCCGGCAAGCGCGTGCTGGTCCGCGAGGACCTGAACGTGCCGATGGCCGATGGCCAGGTGACCGACGACACGCGCCTGCGCGCCGCGGTGCAGACCGTCGCCGAGCTGGCGGACAAGGGCGCCAAGGTCGTGGTCCTCGCGCATTTCGGGCGCCCCAAGGGGCAGCGCAATCCGGAGATGAGCCTGTCGCTCGTCACCCAGCCGTTCAGCCATGTGCTGGGCCGCGAAGTGCGCTTCATCGATACCGATGGCGCCGCCGAGGCGATTGAGGCGATGGGTGAGGGCGACATCGCGCTGCTCGAGAACACGCGCTTCGATCCAGGCGAGGAGAAGAACACCCCTGAGGCGATCGCTTCGCTTGCCGCGCTCGGCGACCTGTACGTCAACGACGCCTTCTCGGCCGCGCACCGTGCGCATGCCTCGACCGAGGGGCTGGCGCACAAGCTGCCCGCCTTTGCCGGGCGCCAGATGGAAGCCGAGCTCGATGCGCTGGAGAAGGCGCTGGGAACGCCGCAGCAGCCGGTGGCGGCCGTGGTCGGCGGGGCCAAGGTCTCGACCAAGCTCGACGTGCTCAAGCATCTGGTCGACAAGGTCGATCACCTGATCATCGGCGGCGGCATGGCCAACACCTTTCTTGCCGCGCGCGGCGTCGACGTGGGCAAGTCGCTGTGCGAGCACGACCTTACCGGCACCGCCGAGGAGATCCTCGATGCGGCCGATCGCGCCAACTGCACCGTGCACCTGCCCTATGACGTGGTGGTGGCGAAGGAGTTTGCCGCCAACCCGCCGAGCCTGCGCACCGTCAACGTCCACGAAGTCGCGGCCGACGAGATGATCCTCGACATCGGCCCGGCGGCGACCGAAGCCCTTGCCGACGTGCTCAAGACCTGCCGCACTCTGGTGTGGAACGGTCCGCTCGGCGCGTTCGAGACGCCGCCGTTCGACACCGCGACGGTGTCGCTGGCGAAGACCGCCGCGGCGCTGACCAAGGAAGGCCAGCTCGTCTCGGTCGCTGGTGGCGGCGACACGGTGGCCGCGCTCAACCAGGCCGGCGTCTCGGGCGACTTCACCTTCGTCTCGACCGCGGGCGGCGCCTTCCTCGAATGGATGGAAGGCAAGGAACTTCCGGGGGTCGCCGCGCTGGCGCGCTGATCCGTTCAGCTCCGGGAAAGATCGTTACGACTACAGTTGTAAACGTTCTTCCCCGGAGTTTTCATGCGTACCCTTTTCCTGCTTCCCTTGTTGCTGCTCGCCCCTGCCGCTGCGCCGGCGGGGTCTCCAACGCTCGATACGCGCTGGACCGAGGCTGCACGTGCCGCCGTGGTTAGGTCCGGCGGCCAGATCCGCCTGCCCGAGGTCCGCGTCTATGACGGGCGGGGCCGGCTGCTCCTGCGCAATTTCGGCGGCGGCAAGCCGGGAGCGATCGTGCCCCAGGTCGCCGCGGCGCTGCGCGGCGGCAAGACGATCGCCGGGCCGAGCCTGACCGAAAGCCTGCGCGCGCTCGAGACGCGCGACGGCCGCGCGGCGCTGCCCCAGCTCCGCGGCGACCGGCGGATCATCGTGATCGACTATTGGGCGACCTGGTGCGTCGGCTGCAAGGTGGTGAGCCGGGAGTTGGCCGAATGGAGCGCGAAGCAGGGCGGCAAGGTGCTGCTGGTGCGTGCCGAGACCGATCCGATGCAGGGCAAGCCGGTGCAGCACCGCTATTTCGACAAGGACGGCAAGGAGATCAAGGCAAGCTGATCGGACCCGTCAACGGCGGCCAAGCGGGCGCGGCGTCACGCCTTCGCGCGTGATCCGCACCGGCGCGATGCTGCCGTCCTCGCGAAAGATCATGCGTTCGATCGCCAGCTGGCGATGATTGCCGTCGGTGTCGCCGATCGGGCGGCGATGATAGCAGATGTACCAGTCATCGGTGCCGGGGATGTTGATCACCGAATTGTGGCCGGCACCGCGGGCGATGCTGTCGTCCTGCTGGAGCACCACCCCGCGCGGGGTGAAGGGGCCGATCGGGGAGGCGCCGGTGGCATAGGCGACGCGGTAGTCCGGCCCGGTCCATTCGCCTTCGGACCACATCAGATAATAGATGCCGTGGCGCTTCAGCATGTACGGCCCCTCGACATAGTCGGGAGAGGGGGTGATCGCCTTGAATATCGTGCCGTCGGCGTGCGGCACGAGCCCGGTCAGGCTGTCGTTCAGGCGGGCGACATTGCAGTGCTGCCAGCCGCCATAATAGAGGTAGAGCGACCCATCATCGTCCTTGAACGCCATCTGGTCGATCGGCTGCGCGCCGTTCACGATCCGGCCGATCAGCGGCTTGCCGATCGCATCGCGGAACGGGCCCTGGGGTCGGTCGCCCACCGCGACGCCGATGCCTCCCAGTTGGTTGTCGTTCTTGATGTCGTTGGCGCCGAAGAACAGGAAATAGCGCCCCTTGTGTTGAAGCACCGAGGGCGCCCACATCGCATAGGCCGCCCAGGAGACATGCTCGACGTCGAGGATTCGCGGATGGCGCGTCCAGTGAACGAGGTCGGGCGAGGAAAAGGCGTCGAGCTGGGTCTGGTGCAGGAACGGCGCCCAGATCTTCGGGTTGCGGCGCTGCGCCACCTGCCACGGTGTGAAGCGATTGGCCGGCATCGGCCCGGAGCCGTCGGCAGATAGCGTGGGATAGATCCAGTACCGGCCGTCGAAGATGTGAATCTCCGGATCGGCATACCAGCCGGGGACGATCGGGTTATCAGCCCGGGCGCGGCCGGGGATGCCGGCAAAACCCAGTGCGCCCAAGCCTGCGGCGCCTTCCAGAAAACGGCGTCGGTCGATCGTCATTGGATGCTCCCGCTATGGCGCTAGCGCAGCGAGGCGCGGCGGCGCGAAGATCGCCCCTTCATGGCATTGCCCCGCAACAGTGCCGGCAGGCAGGGTGTCGCGGGGCGGAAAGGGCGTCAAGTGCGGGGCTTGCGGTCCATCAAGCCGAACACGACGAGGCACAGCGCACCGATGCCGGCGCCGATCAGCGCCGTGAGCGACCAGCCGCCGCTTTCGTAGCTGGCGGTGCCGATCACCGAGCCGAGCGCGCCGACGACGAAGATGATCGTCATGTAGATCGCGTTGATCCGGCCGCGGGCGTGCGGATCGAGACCGAAGATGATCCGCTGGCCGGAGATCTGGTTGAGCTGCACCGCCGCGTCGATCAGCACCGCGGTCACGGCGAAGGCGATCACGCTGCCCAGCGCGACCACCCAATCGGCGGCGAGGAAGGAAAATGCGAGCAGTGCCATCGCACAGGCCGTCGTGAGCTTCGCCTTGCCCTTGTCGGCAAGGTGCCCGGCGATGGGTGCCGCCAGCGCGCCGCCGGCACCGGCCAGCGCAAACAGCGCGACGCCGCCATGGCCGAGGTGGAAGCGGTGGATCAGGACGAGTGGCGCCACCGTCCAGAACAGGTTGAACGCAAGGAACAGCAGCGCCTGGTAGAAGGCGCGCAGGCGGAGCTGGCCATGCTGGCGGAGCAGCGCGAGCAGCGAAGCGAGGATCGCGCGATAGTGCAGCCCCGCCTTGGGCCGGCGGCTGGGCAACCACAGCCAGAGCGCGGCACCGGTGGCGGTCAGGATCCCGGCGGAGAGAAAGAACACGGCGCGCCAACCGGCGATCTCGGCGACGAAGCTGGCAAAGGGGCGGGCGAGCATGATGCCGGTCAGCAGCCCGCTCATCACCAGCCCGATCGTGCGGCCCTGGCGCTGCTCGCTGCTCAGATGCGCGGCCATCGGCACGAGGATCTGCGCACCGACCGAGCAGATACCCGTGAGCAAGGATGCGACGAGGAACACCTCCGGTCCGCGCGCGAAGGCGATGCCCAGGCAGCCCAGGATCGCGCCTGCGGTGGAGAGCAGGATCAGCCGCTTGTTCTCGTACAGGTCCGACAGCGGCACGATCAGCGCCAGGCCGATGCCGTAGCCGAGCTGGGTGAGCGTGACGATCGCGCCAGCGATCCAGGGCGACAGGCCGATATCGGGCCCGATCCCGTCGATCAGCGTCTGCGCATAATAGAGATTGGCGACCATCAGCCCGCAGGCCGCGGCCATCAGCAGGGTGAGGCCGGGGCCGAGATCATGCGTGTCGGAACTGTTCATTCGGCCGCTCAAGCGCTGCGGTGCAGCAAAGGCAAGCTCAAATGGGTGACAGGTGGCAGCGTTGTCAGCCTTTTCGCCTGCGAAACAGGTCGATAGGGGCTGCGGAGCACTACACGAATCAGGGGACAAAAATGTCGATCACCCCGGCCGTCAAAGCCATTCTTGCGAACTACGAGTCCGACAATCCGGGCGTGAAGGCCAATCTTGCCCGCATCCTGATGCAGGGCAAGCTGGGCGGCACCGGCAAGTTGATCATCCTGCCTGTTGACCAGGGATTCGAACATGGCCCGGCGCGCAGCTTTGCGGTGAACCCGGACGCCTATGATCCGCATTACCACTATCAGCTGGCGATCGATGCCGGCCTGAGCGCCTATGCCGCGCCGCTCGGCATGCTCGAGGCAGGTGCCGACACCTTTGCCGGCCAGATCCCGACCATCCTGAAGTGCAACAGCTCGAACAGCTGGGCGACCAGCGCCAACCAGGCCGTGACCGCAGGCGTCGACGACGCGCTGCGCCTGGGCTGCTCGGCGATCGGCTTCACCATCTATCCGGGCTCGGACGACGTGTTCGAGATGATGGAGGAGATCAAGGAGCTGTCAGCCGAGGCCAAGTCGGTCGGCATCGCCACCGTGCTCTGGTCGTACCCGCGCGGCGGCAAGCTGCCCAAGTCGGGCGAGCTGGCGCTCGACGTCGGCGCCTATGCCGCGCACATGGCGGCGCTGCTCGGCGCGCACATCATCAAGGTGAAGCTGCCCAGCGACCATATCGAGCAGGAAGACGCCAAGAAGGCCTATGCAGGCACCGACTGGTCGGCCCAGTCGACCCGCGTCGGCCATGTCGTGAAGAGCTGCTTCAACGGCCGTCGCATCGTCGTCTTCTCGGGCGGCGCGGCCAAGGGCGCCGACGCGGTCTATCAGGACGCGCGCGACATCCGCGACGGCGGCGGCAACGGCTCGATCATCGGCCGCAACACCTTCCAGCGCCCGCGCGACGAAGCGCTGGCGATGCTCGAGAAGCTGGTGCGCATCTACAAGAACGAGGAATAAGCTTCCTCGATGGCCCGAAGCGAACATCCCTATCATCGCAGCCTCGCGCCGATGATGTGGGTGTTCGCCGGGCTTGCCGGCCTCGAGCTGGTGATCGTCCATTTCCTGCTGGCATTGTGGGACTGGCGCATCGCGCTGGTCGTCACGCTGGCGAGCCTGGCCGCGGTGACCTGGCTGGTGCGGGCGATCCGATCCTTCCGCACATTGCCGGTGACGATAGACGATGGCTGCGTGACCTTCCGCGCCGGGCATATCGCGACGCTCGCGGTTCCGGTGGCGAACATCGCCGCGATCCGCACGCAATGGGCCGGCCCCGAGATCAAGCAGCGCGACCTGCTAAACCTTGGGCTGATCGCCTATCCCAATGTGCTGGTGGAGTTCTCCGCGCCCGTGCCGCGCCGGCGCCGGGCGATCCGCGCGGTTGCGCACCGGTTCGACGATCCGGCGGCCTTCATCGCGGCGCTGGAAGCGGCTAGGATGCCCGCATGACCCTGTCCCGCAGACCCGTGCTTGCCGGCCTCGCGCTTGCGATGCTGGGCGGGCCTGCTTTTGCCGGAGCGTTGCGCATGGAAGAAGTCGAGCTCTACGGCATGATCGGCAAGATGAAGGCGCAGCCGGGCAAGCGCGCCGAGCTGCTGGCGATCCTGGGCGGCGGCACCGCCGACATGCCGGGCTGCCTGGCCTATATCGTCTGTGAGGACCTGAAGGACCCCGACGCGATCTGGATCACCGAGGTCTGGAAGACGAAGCAATATCACGACGACTCGCTCAAGCTGCCCGCGGTGCGCGATGCGATCGCCAAGGGGCGGCCGCTGATCGCCGGGTTCGAGATGGGCGCCGAAGTGAAGCCGGTCGCCGGGATCGGGATCAAGGGGTAGGCGGCGCCCCGCAGCCGATTCCGGGCGTGCCGGCATCGACCGGAGCGAGGCGCACGGGGCGGAGCGGATTTTCCGGCATGGCGAAGAGCAAAGCGCCCTTGGCATCGCGGGCGAAGCGGATGCGAAAGCGATCGGGCCGGCCGCCCCATTTGCCGTCCATCTCCACGCCGCCGTTCAGCACGCGGTAGGTGCCGGTGGCGTTGCCGAAGCCGTTGTACCACAGGAATCGGCCACCCGCCTGGAAGACGAGCGGGCCGGAATCGCACGGCGCGAGCAGACCCCAATCGACATAATGGCCGGGCAGCAGGCGGGTCAGTTCCGCAGCAGGGACGGGGGCGGGATAGTGCTTCGTCGCAGCAGGCGCGCCGCCGCACGCGGTTGCCGCCGCCAGCATCGGGAGCAGGGCCAGATGAAATGCGCGCATGCCTCTCCCCTTTGTCGCGACTTTGCGCCATCGGTGGCAGATCGGCAACGGGCGCGAGGATGCGAGCGATGATGCAGGATTGGGCAGCGGTCGACAGCTATATCGCAGGGCATTTGCTGGCGCCCGATGCCGCGCTCGACGGCGCGCTGGTCGCCAATGCCGCGGGCGGCCTGCCGGCGATCGACGTCTCGGCGCCGCAGGGCAAGCTGCTCCAGCTCGTCGCGCAGATCGCGGGGGCGCGGCGGATCCTCGAGGTGGGGACGCTGGGCGGCTATTCGACGATCTGGCTGGCGCGGGCGCTGCCGGCCGAGGGCAGGCTGGTGACCCTGGAGCTGGAGCCGCGCCATGCCGAGGTGGCACGGGCGAACCTGGAGCGGGCCGGGGTGGCCGAGCGCTGCGAGGTGCGCACCGGGCCGGCGGTCGACAGCCTGGCGGCGATGGTCGCGGCGGGCGAGGCGCCGTTCGACCTGGTGTTCGTCGATGCCGACAAGCCGAGCAACGTCGCCTATCTCGACGCGGCGCTGAAGCTCACCCGGCCGGGCAGCGTGCTGGTGTTCGACAATGTCGTGCGCAGCGGCGCGGTGACCGATGCCGGCAGCGCCGATCCGAGCGTGCGGGGCACGCGGGCGCTGTACGACGTGATCGCCGCCGAACCGCGGCTCGACGCCACCGCGATCCAGACCGTGGGCGACAAGGGCTGGGACGGGTTTCTGCTGGCAGTGGTGAAGCGCTGAGGCTTGCGCTAAGCGCGTGCCATGACCGAGTTCGAAGAAGACGGCCTGCCGCCGCTCGACCCCAATTTCGCAGACCAGTTCGTGCGCGACGTCCGTCGTCCGCCGTGCCAGCTCTACCTGATCTCGCCGCTCGACGTGGGCGGCGCCTTTCCCGAGCGGCTGAAGCGGGCGCTCGGCGCGGGGGAGGTTGCGGCCTTCCAGTTCCGCGTGAAGGGTTTCGACCAGCATGAGGCGGCGCGCCTGGCCGAGCCATTGCAGAAGATCTGCGGCGATGCCGATGTCGCCTTCATCGTCAACGACGACGTAAGCCTCGCCAAGCGGCTGGGCGCCGACGGCGTGCATCTGGGCCAGGAGGACGGCGATCCGCGCGAGGCGCGTTCGGTGCTGGGGCCGCAGGTGCAGATCGGCGTGACTTGCCACGACAGCCGCCATCTGGCGATGGAAGCGGGCGAAGCGGGGGCGGACTATGTCGCGTTCGGCGCCTTCTATCCGACCACGACCAAGGAAACTCGCCACCGGCCGGAGCCGGTGATCCTCAGCTGGTGGTCGGCGCTGTTCGAACTGCCCTGCGTCGCGATCGGCGGGATCACGCCTGACAACGCCGCGCCGCTGGTAAAGGCTGGCGCGGACTTTCTCGCGGTGTCCAACGCGGTTTGGGGCGGGGACGAGGAAGCGGCGATGAAGGCGTTCATGGGCGTTTTGGCCGGCTAGTATCGTCATCCCGGCGAAAGCCGGAATCTCGTGCGGCTTCGTCCCCGCGCCCTCGCCTGAGATCCCGGCTTTCGCCGGATGACGGAAATTCTTCGGGTTCCAGCCGTTGTTCTTGCGGAACATCCTCTGCAGGAGCTTGAATCGGTGCGGAAATTTCTCGGATTTGCAGCTTGCCTCGCCTGCGCCTCGGTCGGTCCCGTGGCCGCTGGGCAATCGGGAACTTCCGCGAAGCCGCCGATCGACTGGACGATCCTTCATGCCCAGGTGATCCTCGATCATCTCGGCTTCTCGCCGGGTATCCTCGACGGGCGCGAAGGCCAGTCGCTTACCGCGGCGCTGAAGGGCTTCCAGATCTCGCGCGGGATCGATCAGAGCGGCGCTCTCGATCCCGCCACGCTGCGCGCTCTGGCGCCCTATGCGTCGCTTCGCCCCGTCCGCCGGCTGACGCTCGACGCGGCGACGCTGAAGGGGCCGTACATCAACCCGATGCCCAAGGATCCGGGGGAGCAGGCCAAGATGCCCTCGCTTGCCTATACCCGGCCGCTCGAGAAGCTGGCCGAGATGTTTCACACCACGCCCGAGGTGCTGGTGGAGCTGAACCCGGGCGGCAAGGCGATCGAGCCGGGTGCGGAATTCGTCTTCCCCAACGCGCTGCCCGCCTCGCGCGACTATCCGGCGGACATCAAGCCGGAGTGGCGCCAGACGCTGAACGACCTCAACGTCGAGGCCAAGGTGCCCGAGGCGGACCACATCGTCGTCGACAAGAGCGACAAGGTGCTGCGCGTGTTCGACAAGCAGGAGCGGCTCGTCGCCCAGTTCAGCGCGACGATGGGCAGCCAGCACGATCCGCTGCCGATCGGCACCTGGAAGATCTACGGCGCGGACACCAACCCGAAATTCCACTATAACCCGGCGCTGTTCTGGGACGCGAAGAAGGGCGACGAGAAGGCGATGCTGCCGCCCGGTCCCAACGGACCGGTGGGGGTGGTGTGGCTGGACCTTTCCAAGGAGCATTACGGCATCCACGGCACGCCCGAGCCGCAGCTGATCGGCCGCACGCAGAGCCATGGCTGTATCCGCCTGACCAATTGGGACGTTGCGCGGCTTGCGCTGATGATCAAGCCGGGCACCAAGGCCGTATTTCAGGAGTAGGCGCGATGCTTGTCTGGGCGAAGCGGATCGGCTGGGGGATAGCCACGCTGCTGCTGGCGCTGGCGGTGGGTTTCCTGTCGCTGGTGCGGATCAGCTTCGAGCCTGCGGCACCGGCGGCCCAGCCGATCCTGGCTGCTCCTCAGGCTGCGGCTCCCGCCAGTGCCAACGACGCGGTGCAGTTGATCATTCCCGTCCAAGGCGTCCATGCCCGCCAGCTTTCGGATACCTGGGGCCAGAGCCGCGGCGGCGGCACTCGCGAGCATCATGCGATCGACATCATGGCCGCCAAGGGCACGCCGGTGCTCGCCGCGGCATCGGGCCGGGTCGAGAAGATCTTCGAGAGCGTGAACGGCGGGCATACGATCTATGTGCGGACGCGCGACGGCGGCACGATCCATTATTACGCGCATCTCGATACCTATCTGGTCACCGAGAAGCAGGCGGTGCGCCAGGGAGAGGCGATCGCCACCGTGGGCAATACCGGCAGCGCCGCGGGCGGGGCGCCGCACCTCCATTTCGAGATCAAGCTGATGCAGCCGGGCGAGGGCTGGTGGCAGGGCCAGAACATCAATCCCTATCCACTGCTAAAGGCTACGGAAAATTAGGGACAGGTCCGTCATGGGCGTGGAAGCCGGGTTCTCGTGCCGCAATTTGGACAGCATGTGGCACGAGGCCCCGGCTTCCGTCCGCGCCGGACGGCTTGCCCAAGCGCGCGCGCGCAGCTAAAGGCGCCCGCTCAGCTCTTTCTCAAGTTCAAGGTCTCGATCATGAAGATCAGCGGCGTGGACATCCGTCCCGGCAATATCATCGAATATGAAGGCGGCATCTGGCGTGCGGTGAAGATCCAGCACACCCAGCCCGGCAAGGGCGGCGCCTATATGCAGGTCGAGCTCAAGAACCTGCGCGACGGCCGCAAGAACAATGTCCGCTTCCGCTCGGCCGAGACCGTGGAGCGCGTTCGCCTCGACACCAAGGACTTCCAGTTCCTGTTCGCTGACGGCGACAGCCTGGTGTTCATGGACAAGGAAACCTACGACCAGACCACGCTGCCGCGCGACCTTCTCGGCGATGCGGCTGCCTTCCTGCAGGACGGCATGGACGTGGTCATGGAACTCTATGACGAAGAGCCGATCAGCGTGCAGCTGCCCGACACGATCGAGGCGACGATCGTCGAGGCCGATGCGGTGGTGAAGGGCCAGACGGCCTCGTCGTCGTACAAGCCGGCGATCCTCGACAATGGCGTGCGCATCATGGTGCCGCCGCACATCGCTTCGGGCACGCGCATCGTCGTCGATGTGTACGAGCAGACCTACGTCCGCCGCGCGGACTGAGTCCAGTTCCCCTTCCGCTTGCGGGAGGGGCTAGGGGAGGGCGTGTGCCGGGCCTCACGCTCTCCGTTTCGATTATCTGACAGGCCCTCCCCCGACCCCTCCCGCAAGCGGGAGGGGAGGAGATTAGATTTGGTAGCCCATTCCGGCCTCATCACCGTCATGGAGCGCGCCGCCCGCAAGGCCGGCCCGCGCCTGCGCCGCGACTTCAACGAAGTCTCGCAGCTGCAAGTCAGCCGCAAGGGGCCGGCGGACTTCGTCAGCCTCGCCGACAAGCGTGCCGAGGACACGCTGATCGAGGAGCTGAAGAAGGCGCGTCCGGACTGGGGCTTCCTGGTCGAGGAGCGCGGCGAGATCGCCGGCGATCCGGACAAGCCGCGCTGGATCATCGATCCGCTCGACGGCACCAGCAACTTCCTGCACGGCATCCCGCATTTCTGCATCTCGATCGCGGTCGAGGATCCGCGCGGCGCCCAGGGCAAGCCCGAGGTGACGCACGGCTATGTCTATCAGCCGCTCACCGACGAGAGCTTCTGGTCGGAAAAGGGCCGCGGCGCCTGGCTGCAGGACCAGCGCCTGCGCGTTTCGGCGCGGCGTGACCTGTCCGACGCGCTGATCGCCACGGGCATCCCGTTCCTCGGCCATGGCAATTTCGCCGAGTGGAGCCGCATCTTCGGGGCAGTGGCGCCCGAAGTTGCCGGCATTCGCCGGCTGGGCTCGGCCGCGCTCGACCTCGCCTGGGTCGCTGCGGGCCGCTTCGACGGCTTCTGGGAAAGCGACCTGAAGCCCTGGGACGTCGCTGCCGGTATGCTGCTGGTCAAGGAAGCCGGCGGCTTCGTGACCGATTATCGCGGCCAGGACCTGTCGCGCGAGCGCAACCAGTATCTCGCCGCGAACGACGTGCTCCACTCCAAGCTGCACAAGCTCGTGGCGGGTGCGCTTCGCAACGCCTGACCTTCATTTACTTGCAGAAGACAAGCCGGCGTTAACTCCGGCGCTCTAGGATATTCCAGTCGAGGATTGGGAGCAGAGCGTGCCAGAGCGTGCCATTGTCAGGGAGCGGTATCTCAAGGCGCGGGCTGAGGCGTTCTATTCCACTTCGCTGCCGGGCACGGCGATGAGCATGGTCGGCGCGATCGTGATCGCCGGAGCGACCTGGAGCGGCGCGAACCGGCTGGCCGTCGGCAGCTTTGTGGCGATGACCGGGCTCATCCTCGTCGTCCGCATTGTTTCGTTGCTCTTCTATCGCCGCAGCCAGGGGACCCATTCCGCGCGGTGGCTGTGGTGGGCTACCGCGCTGGGCGTCGTATCGGGCCTGGCCTGGGGCGCGATAATGATCTGGGCGACTCGCAGCGCCACCGACAGCGAACTGCTCGTGATGGTCTGCATCGGGCTGGGCGCGGTGATGATGACCATCTCCACGGTATCCTTCTGGCCGGCGCATGTCGCTTTCCATGGTCCGTTGCTGCTGGGCGCGGCATTCGGCTTCGCGACGAGCGGGCGGCCTGGTCATCTGTATCTCGGTGCCTCGGCGGTATTGCTGTTCGGTGCGATGGTGATCACGGGCCGCAGGCTTGGCCGCCAGGTGGTGCGGGCCATGCGGCTTTCCGCCGAGAACGCGGTGCTGGCGGAGCGGCTCGAGGAGCAGGCTTCCGCGCTGCAGCAGGCCAACCACGCACTGGAGCAGCTCAGCCGCACCGACGCCCTGACCGGCCTGGCCAATCGCCGCTGGTTCATGGAGCGACTCGACGCGCATTGGGCCCGCGGCCTGGTGGCAGCTGAACCGATCGCGCTCATCGCGATCGATGTCGACCGGTTCAAGCACTATAACGACACCTATGGTCACGCCGCTGGCGATGGTTGCTTGAAGGTTGTGGCGGCGGCGCTGGCTAGCGGCGCGCGCGACGCCACCGATCTCGCGGCGCGGCCGGGCGGCGAGGAGTTCGCGCTGCTGCTGCCTGGCGCCGACCTCGATGCGGCGATGCAGGTGGCGGAGCGGGTGCGGTTGCTGGTCGAAGAGTCGACCCGCTCGGAAGCGGCGATGCTGCCTGCACCTGCGACGATCAGCCTGGGGGTCGCCAGTTTCCGGCCGATCGCGAGCATTGCGCCGCGCGATCTGCTGGAAGCGGCCGACCGCGCACTCTATCGCGCCAAGCAGGCCGGGCGGAACCGCGTGGCTGTCGATGATACCGCATCCATCGTGGCGCCGATCCAGCGGAGCGTTGCGCGGCGATAATGCGGCACAAGTTGCGCCGCCGAAATCCGGCAAATTATTGCGAGTGATTCTCAAGGGTTTCCGCCCTTGTCGCAGCGTTATCACCGTCCTAAAGCCACCCTCAGATTCCGCATCCGCGAGAAGAGAAGTCGCTTGGTCGATCTGTCACAATATCTGCCGATCCTGTTGTTCCTCGGGGTCGCCCTCGCGCTCTCCAGCGCGTTCGTCTTTTTGCCCATGGCGGTGAGCCGGCTTACCGGCTCGCACAAGCCAACCGAGGCAAAGCTCAGCGAATATGAGTGCGGTTTCCCCGCATTCGAAGATTCGCGCAGCCAGTTCGACGTGCGTTTCTACCTCGTCGCCATCCTGTTCATCGTCTTCGATCTCGAAGCGGCGTTCCTCTACCCCTGGGCCGTCTCGGTCTTCTCGCTGGGTTGGACCGCCTGGATCTCGATGATGATCTTCATCGCCGAGCTGGCGCTTGGCCTTGTCTATGCCTGGAAGAAGGGAGCCCTCGAATGGGAGTAGAACTCACCCAGTCGTCGCCCTTGCCGGGCAGCGGCCTGATCGGCGCGCCGCCGCCGGGAACGCTCCCGGACGTCGGCTTCCTCAACGACATCAATGCCGAACTCGGCGACAAGGGCTTCCTGGTCACCTCGACCGAGGAGCTGTTCCAGTGGGCCCGCACCGGCTCGCTGTGGTGGATGACCTTCGGCCTCGCCTGCTGCGCGGTCGAGATGATCCACGTCAACATGCCGCGCTATGACATGGAGCGCTTCGGTGCCGCGCCGCGCGCCTCGCCGCGCCAGTCGGACGTTATGATCGTCGCCGGGACGCTGTGCAACAAGATGGCTCCCGCGCTCCGCAAGGTCTATGACCAGATGTCGGAGCCCAAGTACGTCATCTCGATGGGCAGCTGCGCCAATGGCGGCGGCTATTACCACTATAGCTACAGCGTCGTGCGCGGCTGCGACCGGATCGTGCCGGTGGACATCTATGTCCCGGGCTGCCCGCCGACCGCGGAGGCGCTGCTCTACGGCATCATGCAGCTCCAACGTAAGATCCGCCGCGTCGGGACGATCGAACGATGAGCGCAGTGAAGACTTCTGCTCCCCGGTTCGCGTCGAACGAGGGCGTTATCGAGGCGGCCAAGGCCGCGCTTGGCGATATCCTGGTCTTCTCGGAAGACAGCGTTGGCGAAGTGAACCTGGTGCTCGATCGCGCGCGCACCGTCGAGGGTATGACGCTGCTCCGCGACACGCCGGGCCTCGAATATCAGCAGCTGATGGAAATCGCCGGCGTCGACTATCTCGATCGCGAGGAGCGGTTCGAGGTGGTCTATTGCCTGCTCAGCCTGACGCGGAACCACCGTATCAAGGTGAAGGTGACCACCGACGAGGAAAAGCCGGTGCCATCCGTCACGGGCATCTGGCCGGTCGCCGGCTGGCTCGAGCGCGAAGTGTACGACATGTACGGCGTGCTGTTCGAGGGCAATACCGACCTGCGCCGCATCCTGACCGACTATGGCTTTGTCGGCCATCCGCAGCGCAAGGACTTCCCGCTCACCGGGTTCGTCGAGCTGCGCTACTCGGAAGAGGCGAAGCGCGTGGTCTATGAGCCGGTCACGCTGGCCCAGGACTTCCGCAACTTCGACTTCATGAGCCCGTGGGAGGGTGCCGAGTACATCCTGCCGGGCGACGAGAAGTACGTCGCACCGACACCGCCGGCCCCGCCGCCCGCTCCGGCGGCCAAGCCCGCGCCGGCTCCGGCTCCTGCGGCCGTACCGCAGCCCCAGGCCAAGGGCGCACCGACTCCGCTGACCGCGGACGAGATCGCCAAGCCGGTCCCGGCTGCCAAGCCGACCAAGGCGAAGGTGACCAAGCCCAAGACCAGCGGCAGCACCGCCGAGACCGGCGCCGGCAAGCCCGGCCCCGAGGCCGGCCCGGCGCCTGCCGAGAAGAAACCCCGCAAGCCGCGCGTCAAGAAGACGCCGGAGGGTGAAGCGTAATGGCTGAATATCTCGACGAGATCGAAGGCGTCATCGACGGCGGCAAGCCGGAGAAGGGCGACACGGAGATCGCGAACTACACGATCAACTTCGGCCCGCAGCACCCGGCGGCCCACGGCGTGCTGCGCCTGGTGACCGAGCTGGACGGCGAGATCATCGAGCGTGTCGATCCGCATGTGGGCCTGCTCCACCGCGGCACCGAGAAGCTGATCGAGTACAAGACGTACACCCAGGCGCTGCCCTATTTCGACCGGCTCGACTATTGCTCGCCGCTGGGCATGGAATACAGCTTCGTGCTGGCGGTGGAGAAGCTGCTCGACCTCGAGGTTCCGCTGCGCGGCCAGTATCTGCGCGTGTTCTTCGCCGAGCTGACTCGCATCTGCAACCACATGCTGAACCTCGGTTCGCACGTGATGGACGTCGGCGCGATGACGCCGAACCTGTGGATGTTCGAGCTGCGCGAAGACTGCCTGAACTTCTTCGAGCGTGCCTCGGGCGCGCGTATGCACTCGAACTACTACCGTGTCGGCGGCGTCCGCCAGGACGTGCCGCTCAAGCTGCTGACCGACATCGCGGAATGGCTCGACACGCGCCTGCCGCGCCTGTTCGGCGACGCGATCAGCCTGGTCGCGGAGAATCGCATCTTCCTGCAGCGCAACGTCGACATCGCGGTGGTGAGCCGCGAGGACGCCGTCGCCTGGGGCTTCTCGGGCCCGATGATCCGCGGCGCCGGCATCCCCTGGGACATCCGCCGCTCGCAGCCCTATGACGTGTACGACCGCATGGAGTTCGACATCCCCGTCGGCACCCGCGGCGACTGCTATGACCGGTTCATGGTCCGCGTTCAGGAAGTCTATCAGTCCGCGCGCATCATGAAGCAGTGCCTCCAGCAGATGCCGGAAGGCCCCGTGCTGACGCTCGACCGCAAGGTGGCTCCGCCCCGCCGCGGCGAGATGAAGCAGTCGATGGAAGCGCTGATCCACCACTTCAAGCTCTTTACAGAAGGCTATCACGTGCCCGCGGGCGACGTGTATGTCGCGACCGAGAGCCCGAAGGGCGAGTTCGGCGTCTATCTGGTCTCTGACGGCACCAACAAGCCGTATCGCTGCAAGATTCGCCCGACCGCGTTCAGCCACCTCCAGGCGATGGACTTCATGTCGAGGGGGCACATGCTCGCCGACATCACCGCCATCCTGGGCGCGCTCGACATCGTGTTCGGGGAGTGCGACCGGTGAGCGCCGACCGCATCGCCATCACGCATCAGATGATCGCGCACTACAATGCGCAGGACGCCGACGCCTATGTCGAGCTGATGACCGACGGTGCCTGCGAAGCAGGCTATCGCGGTGCGGTGCTGCGCGAGGGCAAGGAAGGCGTACGTTCGGGGCTGAAGGCGATGTTCGCCGAGTTCCCGCAGAACCGTGCCGACATCCTGACCAGCTATGCGCTGGGCGATACCGTGGTCCTGCATGAAAAGGTGGCCCGTTCGCCCGAGAGCGAGCCCTTCGAAGTTATGTCGATCTATTCCTTCGCCGACGGCAAGGTCGATCGCGTGGAGTTCATCCGTTAATGGCCGACGCACCCGAACTTCCCAATGATGCGGAGACCCGCGCGCGTTGGGGCAATTTCGCCTGGACGGCGGAGAACGCCGTCAAGGCACAGGAGATCATGGGCCGCTATCCGGCGGGCCGGCAGCTCTCCTGCAGCATCCCCTATCTCGACCTGGCCCAGCGCCAGGTGGGTGCGGAGACCAACACGCAGGGCTGGCTGCCGATTCCGGTGATCGAGTTCGTCGCACGCGAGCTCGGCGTGCCGTACATCCGCATCTTCGAGGTCGCGACCTTCTACACCATGTTCAACCTGGTGCCGGTCGGCCGCTATCACGTGCAGGTCTGCGGCACGACGCCGTGCATGCTGCGCGGTTCGGACGACGTGATGGCCGCGTGCAAGGCGCGCGGCCTGAAGAAGGGCCACACCACCGAGGACGGCCTGTTCACGCTGACCGAAGTCGAGTGCATGGGCAATTGCTCGTCGGCGCCGATGGTGCAGATCAACGACGACAATTTCGAGGACCTGGACTTCGACCGGACCCTCGCGATCCTCGACGCGCTGGCCAAGGGCGAGAGCCCCAAGACCGGTACGCAGGAGCCGGGCCGCCACACGGTGGAGCCGGTGGGCGAGCCGACCAACCTGGCCGCGATGGAAACCGAGAACCACGATTATCGGGGGGAATGGTGATGAAGCCGGAGACCAAGAACCTCGTCTTCGTAATCCTCGCGATCATCGGCGGCATCGTCGTGCTCGGCTGGGCGCTCAAGATCGCCTTCAAGCTGATCGGCATCGCGATCGTGCTCGGGGTCTGCGTGCTCGCGTACATTATCATTCAGAACATGGTGGGGAAGGGTCGATAGATGCTCGCGGATAAGGACCGCATCTTCACCAATGTCTATGGCTTCCAGCCGTGGAACCTGCCGGCTGCCCAGAAGCGCGGCGATTGGGACAAGACCAAGGATCTGATGTCGATCGGCCAGGACGCCATCATCGACAAGATCAAGGCATCGGGTCTGCGCGGCCGCGGCGGCGCAGGCTTCCCGACCGGCATGAAGTGGAGCTTCATGCCCAAGGAACCGCGCCCGGATCGCCCGAACTTCCTGGTGATCAACGCCGACGAGTCCGAGCCGGGCTCGTGCAAGGATCGCGAGATCATCCGCCACGATCCGCACAAGCTGATCGAAGGCGCGCTGATCGCCGGCTTCGCGATGCGCGCCCGCGCGGCGTATATCTACATCCGCGGCGAATATATCCGCGAGGCGGAGACGCTCTTTGCCGCCGTGAAGGAGGCGTATGACGCCGGCCTGCTCGGCAAGAACGCCTGCAAGTCGGGTTATGACTTCGACGTGTTCGTCCATCGCGGCGCCGGCGCGTACATCTGCGGCGAAGAGACCGCGATGCTCGAGAGCCTCGAGGGCAAGAAGGGCCAGCCCCGCCTGAAGCCGCCGTTCCCGGCGGGCGCAGGCCTCTATGGCTGCCCGACCACGGTGAACAACGTCGAGTCGATCGCAGTCGTCCCGACGATCCTGCGGCGCGGGCCGGAATGGTTCTCGAGCTTCGGCAACGAGAACAACAAGGGCACCAAGCTCTTCCAGATCTCGGGCCATGTGAACAAGCCGTGCGTGGTCGAAGAGGCCATGTCGATCCCGTTCCGCGAGCTGATCGAGAAGCATTGCGGCGGCATTCGCGGCGGCTGGGACAACCTGCTTGCGGTGATCCCGGGCGGCTCCTCGGTGCCGCTGGTGCCGGCGGCGCAGATCATGGACTGCCCGATGGATTTCGACGGGTTGCGCGCGCTGGGCTCGGGCCTGGGCACCGCGGCCGTGATCGTGATGGACAAGTCGACCGACGTCGTCCGGGCGATCTCGCGTCTCAGTTACTTCTACAAGCATGAGAGCTGCGGCCAGTGCACGCCGTGCCGCGAAGGCACCGGCTGGATGTGGCGCGTGATGGAGCGGCTGCGCACCGGCGACGCCGATATCAGCGAGATCGACACGCTGCAGCAGGTCACCAAGCAGGTGGAAGGCCACACGATCTGCGCGCTCGGCGATGCCGCCGCGTGGCCGATCCAGGGCCTGATCCGCCACTTCCGCCCCGAGCTGGAGCGCCGCATCAACGAGCGCCAGGCGGGCGCAGGCATGCAGGAGGCCGCGGAATGAAGGCTGCACTGGCACTCCTGATCGCTACCGGCACCAGCTTCGGCATCGCCGCGCCCGCGTTCGCCCAGAACAGCGGTGAGGCAGCCGGCATCCGCGTCGCGGAGAAGAACGCAATCGAGCTGATGAGCTGCTTCACCCGCAGCGAGCAACGCAAGGCCGCGGCGGTGATCGCGCTCGAGCCGGGCAGCGAGCCCGAGGCCAAGGCGTTCATGGGCCTGTTCGACAGCGCCCGCCTGTGCGTGCCGCGCGGCAAGAAGGTGCAGACCCAGGGAGTATCGCTGCGCGGCGTGCTCGCCGAGCAGCTCTATCTGAAGGCCTATCGTGCGGCAGGGCCGGCGACGGGGGGCAAGGATCCGGCCTGGCTCAGTCAGCCGGTGCACAAGCCCTACGCCGTCGTCCAGTGCGCCGCAGCGCGCGATCCGGCCGCGGCCGACGCGCTGGTTCGCACCAAGTGGCATTCGCCGGAGGAAGCCGCTGCGGTGAGCGCGGTGCTGCCGGCGATCACGGCGTGCGCCGATGGCCGCACGGTCAATTTCGATAGCACCATCCTGCGCGGACTGCTCGCGGAAGGATTGTTCAGGGCGCGCGGCGGCATGTCCGCGTCCGAGGGAAGTAACTGAGATGCCCAAGCTGACCGTCGACGGAATCGAAGTGGAGGTGCCGGCAGGCGCCACCGTGCTCCAGGCCTGCGAGGCCGCGGGCAAGGAGATTCCGCGCTTCTGCTATCACGAGCGCCTGTCGATCGCGGGCAATTGCCGCATGTGCCTCGTCGAGGTGAAGCCCGGGCCGCCCAAGCCCCAGGCTTCGTGCGCGCTGCCTGCCGCCGACAACCAGGAAATCCGTACCGATAGCGCGATGGTGAAGGCCGCGCGCGAAGGCGTGATGGAATTCCTGCTGATCAACCACCCGCTCGATTGCCCGATCTGCGATCAGGGCGGCGAGTGCGACCTGCAGGACCAGTCGGTTGCCTATGGTCGCGGCCATTCGCGCTACACCGAGAACAAGCGTGCGGTGACCGAGAAGTACATGGGTCCGATCATCAAGACGATCATGACCCGCTGCATCCAGTGCACCCGCTGCGTTCGTTTCGGCGAAGAGGTTGCGGGCGTGGAGGATATCGGCGCGATCTATCGCGGCGAGAACATGCAGATCACGACCTATCTGGAAAAGGCGTTCAAGAGCGAGCTTTCGGGCAACGCCGTCGACCTTTGCCCGGTGGGCGCGCTGACCCACAAGCCGGTCGCCTTCGAGTATCGCTCGTGGGAGCTGAAGAAGAACCTGTCGATCGACGTGATGGACGCCGTCGGCACCAATATCCGTCTCGACAGCCGCGGCCGCCAGGTGATGCGCGTGCTTCCGCGGATCAACGAGGACGTCAACGAGGAGTGGGCGCACGACAAGACGCGCTATCACGTTGATGCGCTGGTCCGCCGTCGTCTCGACAAGCCTTATGTCCGCAAGGGCGGCAAGCTGGTCGAAGCGAGCTGGGACGAAGCGTTCGACGCGATCGCGGCGGCTGCCAAGAAGGCAGGCTCGAGTGTCGCGGCGATCGCCGGCGACCTGGTCGATTGCGAGACGATGTACGCGGCCAAGGCGCTGGTGAAGGCGCTCGGCTCGGACCTGCTCGAGGGCCGCCAGACCGGCCTGGCCTATGACGTGTCGAACCTCGGCTCGGTGGCGTTCAACACCACGATCGCCGGCGTCGAGGATGCCGATGCGATCCTGCTGGTCGGCTCGAACCTCCGCTTCGAGGCGCCACTGATCAACACCCGCGTCCGCAAGGCGATCAAGAAGGGCGCCAAGGTCTTCGCGATCGGGCCCGAGACCGACCTGACCTACAAGGTCGAGTGGCTTGGCAACGACCTGTCGATCCTCGGCAAGCTGCCGGATCGTGCGGCAGAGGCGATCGACGCGGCGAAGAAGCCGGTGCTGATCGTCGGCCCGGGCGCACTCAAGGAAGGGCAGGGCGCCACGCTCGCCATGGCCTCCGCCTTCCAGCGCGACGGGTGGAACGGCTTCAACGTCGTCCACACCGCCGCTGCGCGCATGGGCGGGCTGATGCTCGGCTATGCCCAGAAGGGCGGCATTGCCGACATCGTCGCGGCCGCGCCGAAGCTGACCTTCTTCCTGGGCGCCGATGAAGTCGACTTCGACAGCTTCAAGGGCAGCTTCAAGGTCTATATCGGCCATCACGGCGACAATGGCGCGCATCATGCCGACGTCATCCTGCCGGGTGCGACCTATGCCGAGAAGCCGGGCACCTATGTGAACCTCGAAGGCCGCGTGCAGCGTGCCGACCGCGCGGTGTTCGCTCCCGGCGACGCCCGCGAGGACTGGACGATCCTGCGCGCGCTCTCCGATCGCCTCGGCCACACGCTGCCGTTCGACAGCTTCGAGCAGCTGCGTGCCGAGATGGCGAACGCCGTGCCGGCGCTGGGCCGCGAGGGCCTGGCCGGCTACGAGTTCGCGCCGCCCAAGCTGGCCGCCAAGGCCAAGGGCGAACTGGGTTATCCGATCGCCGACTTCTATCTCACCAACGCCATCTGCCGTGCGTCGCCCACCATGCAGCGCTGCTCGGCCGAACTGATCCACGGCGAAGACTTCGCAGAGGCCGCAGAATGACCGCGTTTTTCCAATGGCTCGGCCTGCCTTTCGAAGCGGCCTGGCTGATCTCGACGATCGTCGGCATCCTGCTGATCGCGCTGCCGCTGATGCTCGCCGTGGCGATGATCATCTATGTCGATCGCAAGATCTGGGCGGCGATGGCGCTGCGCCGCGGCCCGAACGTGGTCGGCCCGCTCGGCCTGCTCCAGTCGTTCGCGGACGGCCTGAAGGTGTTCCTGCAGGAAACCATCATCCCGTCTGCCGCCAACAAGGTGCTGTTCCTGCTCGCGCCGATCATCACCTTCACGGTGGCGCTGATCGTGTGGGCGGTGGTGCCGTTCGGCACGCTGGGCGACATGCATGTCGTGCTGTCCGACATCAATGTCGGCCTGCTCTACGTGCTCGCGGCTTCGTCGCTAGGCGTGTACGGCGTGATCCTCGCCGGCTGGGCTTCGAACTCGAAATATCCGTTCTACTCGGCAATCCGCGCCGCGGCGCAGATGGTGAGCTATGAAGTCTCGATCGGCTTCGTGCTGATCTCGGTGGTGCTGTGGGCGCAGAGCTTCAACCTGGGCGTGATCGTCGAGGCGCAGAAGGGCCTGTACGGCTTCATCAACGGCTTCGCGTTCAACCCGCTGCTCTTCCCGATGGCGGTCGTGTTCTTCATCTCGTCGCTCGCCGAGACGCAGCGCGCGCCGTTCGACCTTGCCGAGGCCGAGAGCGAACTCGTCGCGGGCTATCAGACCGAATATTCGTCGATGGCCTTCGCGCTCTACTGGCTGGGCGAATATGCCAATGTCATCCTGATGTGTGCGCTGAACGCGACTTTGTTCTGGGGTGGCTATCTCCCGCCGTTCGACTGGGCGCCGCTCTACATGGTGCCGGGCATCGTCTGGCTGCTCGCCAAGATGGCGTTCTTCTTCTTCTGCTTCAGCTGGGTGAAGGCCACGGTGCCCAGGTACCGCTACGACCAGCTGATGCGCCTGGGCTGGAAGATCTTCCTGCCGCTGTCGCTTCTCTTCGTCTTCCTCGTTTCCGGGTTCCTCATGCTGACCCGGGTTGGAGTGCCCGCATGAGCACCGTCGCCCATTTCATCAAAACCTGGACCCTCTGGGAGTTCGTCAAGGCGCATGCCCTGACCTTGAAGTATTTCTTCAAGCCCAAGGCGACGATCAACTATCCATACGAGAAGAACCCGCTCTCGCCCCGCTTCCGCGGCGAGCATGCGCTGCGCCGCTATCCCAATGGCGAAGAGCGCTGCATCGCATGCAAGCTGTGCGAGGCGGTGTGCCCGGCGCTGGCGATCACGATCGAGGCCGAACCGCGCGAGGACGGCAGCCGCCGCACCACGCGCTACGACATCGACATGACCAAGTGCATCTATTGCGGCCTGTGCCAGGAAGCCTGCCCGGTCGACGCGATCGTGGAAGGCCCGAACTTCGAGTTCGCGACCGAGAGCCGCGAGGAGCTGATCTACCAGAAGGACAAGCTGCTCGCGAACGGTGACCGCTGGGAACGCGCCATCGCCGCGAACCTTGCCGCCGATGCACCGTACCGTTAAGCGCACGCCAACCTACAGGGGCCATCCGATTCCGTGATCCAGCTTCTCGCCTTTTACCTGTTTGCGGCAGTGGTGTGCGTCTCCGGCGCCTTCACCATCCTGTCCCGCAACCCGGTCCATTCCGTCCTGTGGCTCATCCTGGCGTTCTTCAACGCTGCGGGTCTGATGGTGCTCGCCAATGCCGAGTTCATCGCGATGCTGCTCGTCATCGTCTATGTCGGCGCCGTCGCCGTGCTGTTCCTGTTCGTGGTCATGATGCTCAACATCGACTTCGCGGAGCTGCGCGCCGGCGTGATGAAATATGCGGCGGTTGGCTTCGCGCTTGCCGTCGCGCTGGTCGCCGAGATCCTGATCGCGGTGGGCGCCTATAGCGCCGGCACGTTGCAGCTGGGCCGTCGCATCGCCCCGATCGACGCCAAGGTGAACAACATCGAGGCGGTCGGCCAGCTTCTCTATTCCCGCTACCTGTTCGTGTTCGAAGGTGCCGGCCTGGTGCTGCTCGTCGCGATGATCGGCGCGATCGTGCTGACGCTGCGTCCACGCACCGACGTCAAGCCGCAGAAGATCAGCCGTCAGGTCCAACGCCGCGCCAAGGACGCGACCCGCAACGTGAACCATCCCGTGGGGCAGGGGGTCGAGCTGTGATCACCCTTACGCACTATCTCGTCGTCTCGGCGATCCTGTTCACGCTCGGCGTGCTCGGCATCTTCATGAACCGCAAGAACCTCATCGTCATCCTGATGGCGATCGAGCTGATCCTGCTGGGCGTGAACCTGAACCTCGTCGCGTTCTCGAACGCGCTGGGCGATCTGGTCGGCCAGGTGTTCGCGATGTTCGTGCTCACCGTCGCTGCCGGTGAGGCTGCGATCGGCCTCGCCATTCTCGTTATCTACTTCCGCGGCCGCGGCACGATCTCGGTCGAAGACGTCAATCGGATGAAGGGGTGATGCGCGTGCCCAATTCCGTCATCCCGGCGAAAGCCGGGATCTCGTGCGGCTCCTGTCCCGCGCATTCGCCTGAGACCCCGGCTCGCGCCGGGGTGACGAGGTTCATCTGATGTCGCCGATCTATTTCATCGTATTCCTGCCGCTGCTCGCGGCAGCCGTTGCCGGGCTTTCCAACAAGGCCTTCGGCAAGACCTTCCCGAAGGTCGTCACCACGGGTTCGCTGTTCATCGCCTGCGCGCTGAGCTGGCCGATCTTCATCAGCTATCTCGGCGGCCATGCCGAGCCGACGATCTCGCCGGTGTTCACCTGGATGCTGAGCGGGTCGATGCAGGTCGACTGGGCGCTGCGCGTCGACAGCCTGACCGCGGTGATGCTCGTGGTGGTGACCAGCGTCTCGGCGCTCGTCCACCTCTATAGCTGGGGCTATATGAGCGACGAGCCCGATCAGCCGCGCTTCTTCGCCTATCTGTCGCTCTTCACCTTCGCGATGCTGATGCTCGTGACCGCGAACAACTTGGTCCAGATGTTCTTCGGCTGGGAAGGTGTGGGTCTCGCATCCTATCTGCTGATCGGCTTCTGGTTCCGCAAGCCGAGCGCCAATGCCGCTGCGATCAAGGCCTTTGTGGTCAACCGCGTGGGCGACCTTGGCTTCATGCTCGGTATCTTCGGCACCTTCCTGGTGTTCGGCACGATCGACATCCCGACCATCCTCGCCGCCGCGCCGAACATGCACGGCTCGACCATCGGCTTCCTCGGCTACCGCTTCGACACGATGACGGTGCTCTGCCTGCTGCTGTTCGTCGGCGCGATGGGCAAGTCGGCGCAGCTCGGCCTGCACACCTGGCTTCCGGACGCGATGGAAGGCCCGACCCCGGTGTCGGCGCTGATCCACGCCGCGACCATGGTGACCGCCGGCGTGTTCATGGTCTGCCGCATGTCGCCGATGTTCGAGCAGAGCGCCGTCGCGCTCGGCGTGGTGACTTTCGTCGGCGCCGCGACCTGCTTCTTCGCCGCCACCGTCGGCACGACGCAGACCGACATCAAGCGCGTGATCGCCTATTCGACCTGCTCGCAGCTCGGCTACATGTTCTTCGCCGCCGGCGTCGGCGCCTATGGCGCGGCAATGTTCCACCTGTTCACGCACGCCTTCTTCAAGGCGCTGCTGTTCCTGGGTGCCGGCTCGGTGATCCATGCGATGCACCATGAGCAGGACATGCGCTATTATGGCGGCCTGCGTAAGCACATCCCGATCACCTTCTGGACGATGATGTTCGGCACCCTCGCCATCACCGGCGTCGGTATCCCGGCACTGTTCGGCAACCCGTTGGCGTTCGGCTTCGCCGGCTTCCATTCGAAGGACGCGATCATCGAGGCGAGCTATGCCGCGGGCCAGACCAGCGCCTTCTGGGTTGGTGTGTTCGTTGCGCTGCTCACCAGCTTCTACAGCTGGCGCCTGGTGTTCCTTACCTTCTACGGCAAGCCGCGCTGGGCCGCTTCGGAGCATATCCAGCACGCAGTGCATGATGCGCACGGCCATGGCCATGACGATCATGGGCATGACGCGCACGCCGCGCACGGCCATGACGATCATCACCACGATCACGCCCATGAGGGCGACGGCACGGCGGGCTATCATCCGCACGAAAGCCCGATCGTGATGCTGATCCCGCTGGTGGTGCTCACCATGGGCGCGATCTTTGCCGGCTTCGTCTTCCACGGCTTCTTCATCGAGCCGAGCGCGGGCGAGACCTATTGGCACGGCGCCGTCGCCTTCAACGAGCATCTGATGCATGCAATGCACGAGGTGCCGGTGTGGGTGAAGCTCAGCGCGACGATTGCGATGCTGAGCGGCCTGGCCATCGCCTGGGGTGCCTATATCAAGGCGCCGGACTTCCCCGCGAAGTTCGCCGATGCGTTCCGCCCGCTTTACCTCTTCTCGCTCAACAAGTGGTATTTCGACGAACTCTACAACTTCCTGTTCGTGCGCCCGGCCTTCTGGATCGGTCGTCAGTTCTGGAAGAAGGGTGACGAAGCCACGATCGACCGTTTCGGCCCGAACGGTGCCGCTAAGGTCGTCCAGCTCGGCGGTGGTGTCACTGCCAAGCTGCAATCCGGATATGTTTACGCCTATGCCTTCATCATGCTGATCGGCCTCACTGCCGCGCTGACCTGGGTGATCGCGCGATGAGCGGCTTCCCGATCCTCACCGTCATGCTGGCGGTGCCCGCTATTGCCGCGGTCGCCTGCCTGTTCCTCAACGCGCAGGGTGCGCGCTGGCTGGCGCTTGCCGCCACCTTCGTGGACCTGGCGCTGGGCATGCTGCTCTGGGCGCAGTTCCAGACCGGCGACGGCGCTGCCCAGTGGCAGTTCGTCGAGCATGTCCGCCTGTTCGGCATCGGCCAGGCCGAGTTCGCCTGGGCGCTGGGCATCGACGGCTTTGCGCTGCTGCTGATCGTGCTGTCGGTCTTCCTGATGCCGATCTGCATCGGGGCGAGCTGGCTTTCGATCACCAAGCGCGTGCCCGAATATATGGCGGCGTTCCTCGCCACCGAAGTGCTGATGATCGGCACCTTCGCGGCGCAGGACCTGATGCTGTTCTACGTCTTCTTCGAAGGCGGCCTGATCCCGATGTTCCTGATCATCGGCATCTGGGGCGGGGCCAACCGCATCTACGCGTCGTACAAGTTCTTCCTGTACACGCTGCTCGGCTCGCTGCTGATGCTGATCGCGATCATCTACATGATCCTGACCACCGGCACGACCTCGATCCCGGCGCTGATGCAGCATGACTTCCCGGCGCATGTGCAGACATGGCTATGGTTGGCCTTCTTCGCCTCGTTCGCAGTGAAGATGCCGATGTGGCCGGTCCACACCTGGCTTCCCGACGCGCACGTGCAGGCGCCGACCGCCGGTTCGGTCATCCTGGCAGGCGTGCTGCTGAAGCTCGGCGGTTACGGCTTCCTGCGCTTCTCGCTGCCGATGTTCCCGGAGGCCTCGGCCCAGTTCCTGTGGCTGGTGTTCGCGCTTTCGGCGATCGCGGTGGTCTATACCTCGCTCGTCGCGCTCGTTCAGAACGACATGAAGAAGCTGATCGCCTATTCGTCGGTCGCGCACATGGCGATCGTCACCTTCGGCCTGTTTGCGCTCAACGCGCAGGGCATCGAGGGCGCGATGATGGTGATGCTTGGCCACGGTGTGGTCTCGGGCGCGCTCTTCCTCTGCGTCGGCGTGATCTATGATCGCCTGCACACCCGCGAGATCGATCGCTACGGCGGCCTCGCGATCAACATGCCGCGCTATGCCGTGCTGTTCCTGCTGTTCACCATGGCCTCGGTCGGCCTGCCGGGCACCAGCAACTTCATCGGCGAGTTCCTGAGCCTTGCCGGCCTGTACCAGGTCTCGACGCTCTACGCGCTGCTCGGCACCACGGGCATCATCCTGGGTGCGGCATACATGCTGTACCTGTACCGCCGGGTGGCCTTTGGCGACCTGACCAAGGACGATGTGAAGGCGATGCCCGATCTCGACGTTCGCGAGTTCGTCATGCTCGGCGCACTGGCAGCGGTCACGCTGTGGATGGGCGTCTATCCGGAGAGCTTCATGAAGCCGATGCGCGGCGACGTGGAGAAGCTGGTCGCTCGCCTGGAGCGCGCTGCGCCTGCCGGTGACTCGCTGCCGACGCCCGGCAAGGCGGCGCCTGCTGCCCATCACGAAGCTGCCCCTGCTGCGCACGGGGAGGCGCACTGATGAACTATTCGCTGCAATTGATGATGGCCCTGCCTGAGCTGGTGCTCAGCCTGGGTGCCATCGCCCTGATGCTCGTCGCCGCATGGGGCGGCGCCCAGTCGACCAAGCTGGTCAGCTGGACCGCGATCGCCGTGCTGATTGGCGCGGGCATCGCGCTCGCCGGCCCGGCTTCGGCCGGGGGCGAGGCGTTTGGCGGGCTCTATCGCCCGGACATGTTCGCCGCTTTTTCCAAGGGGCTGATCTTCCTTGCCGCCGCGGTCTCGATCCTGATCGCGCCGCGCTTCTTCGGCGAGACCTCGGGCGACGACCTGCGCCCGGAATATCCCGTGCTGATCCTGCTCTCGGCAGCCGGCATGGGCATGATGGTCTCGGCGGGCGACCTGATGAGCCTCTATGTCGGCCTCGAGCTGCAGAGCCTCTCGGCCTATATCCTCGCCAGCTTCATGCGCCGTGACACGCGCTCGGCCGAAGCGGGCCTGAAGTATTTTGTCCTCGGTGCGCTGGCCTCGGGCATCCTGCTCTACGGCATCAGCCTGGTGTACGGCTTCTCGGGCACGACGCTGTTCTCGGGTATCGCCGACGCCTATGCCTCGGGCGACCAGAAGACCGGGCTGTTGTTCGGCCTGGTGTTCGTCTTCTCGGGCCTCGCCTTCAAGATGTCGGCCGTGCCGTTCCACATGTGGACGCCGGACGTGTACGAAGGCGCGCCGACCCCGGTCACGGCCTTCTTCGCCTCGGCTCCCAAGGTCGCTGCGATTGCGCTCGCCACGCGCGTCGCGATCGACGCGATGGGCCCGGCGATCGCCGACTGGCGCCAGATCGTGATCTTCGCCTCGCTGGCATCGATCATCTTCGGCTCGGTCGCCGCGATCCGTCAGGACAACATCAAGCGCCTGCTCGCCTATTCGTCGATCGCCAATGTCGGCTTCGCGCTGGTCGGCCTCGCCGCCGGTGGCGAGGCGGGCGTGTCGAGCGTGCTCTACTATGTCGCCATCTACGTCGTGATGACGCTGGGCAGCTTCCTCGTCGTCCTGCAGATGCGCGACCATGAGGGTCGCCCGGTCGAGACGATCGCGAGCCTGGCTGGCATGTCGCGCACGCGCCCGGGCCTCGCAGTGGCGATGGCGATTTTCATGTTCAGCCTCGCCGGCATTCCGCCGCTGCTCGGCTTCTTCTCGAAGCTGCAGGTGTTCCTGGCGGCGGTGCATGCGGGCCTGTACGTCTTCGCCGCGGTGGCCGCAGCGGCCTCGACGATCGGTGCCTATTACTATCTCAAGATCGTCAAGGTCATGTACTTCGACGAGCCGGCGCCGGCGTTCGGCGGCCGTACCGACCGGGTCGAGGGCGTGCTGCTGGTGATCGCCGCAGTCGTGATCTCGCCGCTGGGCTGGCCGCTGCTGGGCTATCTCGAGATCTGGACCGGCGCCGCCGCGAAGGCGCTGTTCTGACCGTCACCGTCCGAACCGTCGCCGAGACGGGATCGACCAATGCCGACATGGCCGAGCTCGCCCGAAACGGGGCGAGCGAAGGCCTGTGGCTGAGAGCCGAGCGGCAGACCGCGGGCAAGGGCCGACAAGGCCGCGCCTGGCAGTCGCCGCTCGGCAATCTCTATGTCTCCACGCTGGTGCGGACGCGGGCAGGCGAGCCGTCCCCCGCCACGCTGGCGCTGGTCGCCGCGGTCGCGCTCGACGAGACGGCGCGGGTGTTCGGGCTGGAGCCGATGCTCAAATGGCCCAACGACCTGCTGGTGGACGGCGCCAAGCTTTCCGGCATCCTGCTCGAACGGGTGGGGGACGCCGTCATCCTCGGCTTTGGCGTCAACCTGGCGCATCATCCGGAAGACCTGGACCGCAAGGCGACCAGCTTCGCCGCGCACGGCCCGGCGCCCGATCCCCAGCTCTTCGCCGAGACGCTGGCCGAAAGCTTCGCCCGCTGGGTCAGCCGCTGGCGTGACGGCATCGCGCCGGTTCGCGAGCGCTGGCTCGCCCGGGCCCACCCGATCGGCACCGCGCTGACGGCCCGGCTTGCCGACGGATCGAGCATCGACGGGCTGTTCGGCGGGCTCGACAGCGAAGGCGCGCTCATCCTGCGCTTGGCCGACGGCACCAGCCATGTCATTCACGCCGCAGACGTGTTCCTGCTCTGAGAGGCCCGGAAATGCTGCTCGCCATCGATGCCGGCAACACCAATGTCGTCTTCGCCCTGCTCGAAGGGCAGGAAGTCCGCGCGCGCTGGCGCATCGCCACCGATCCGCGGCGCACGGCGGACGAATATGCGGTGTGGCTGAGTCAGCTGCTCAGCCTCGAGGGCTATGACCGTTCGGACGTCACCGGCGTGATCATCGGCACCGTCGTCCCGCGCGCGCTGCACAACCTCCAGGTGCTGAGCAGCAAGTATTTCAAGACCGACGCGGTGATCGCCGGGCAGGGCAAGGCCGAATGGGGCTTCCCGCTCGACGTCGAGGAGCCGCAAGGGCTGGGCGCCGACCGGGCGCTCAACATGATCGCCGGCCACGCCCGCCATCCGGGCGACCTGATCATCATCGATTTCGGTACCGCTACCACCTTCGAGGTGGTCGACTATCGCGGCGCCTATAAGGGCGGGATCATCGCCCCGGGCATCAACCTCTCCCTCGACGCGCTCGTCACCGCTGCCGCCAAGCTGCCGCGCATCGCGATCACCGCGCCGGCGAGCACCAGCGTGATTGGCCGCAACACCGTCGATCAGATGCATATCGGCATCTATTGGGGCTATGTCGCAATGATCGAGGGCCTGGTCGCACGGTTGAAGGCCGAGATCGGCCGCCCGATCAAAGTGATCGCGACCGGCGGCCTGGCCGTGCTTTTCGAGAAGCACACCCCCATATTCGACGTGATCGAACCCGATTTGACCATTCAAGGGTTGGCGATGCTGTGGGAGCGCAGCCGTTGACCAAGGAAACCAAGTGACCCCTGAAAAAGAACTCCTGTTCCTCGCGCTCGGCGGCTCGGGCGAGATCGGCATGAACGTCAATCTCTATGGCTGCCAGGGCAAGTGGCTGATGGTCGATTGCGGCATCACCTTCGGCAGCCCCGAATATCCGGGGATCGACGTGATCCTGCCCGACCTGCAGTTCATCGAGGAGCGGATCGACGATCTGCTCGGCATCGTCCTCACGCACGGCCATGAAGACCATATCGGCGCGCTGCCCTATCTGGCGGGCGACCTTGGCGTGCCGCTCTATGCCACCCCGTTCACCGCCGGCCTGATCCGCGGCAAGCTCGAGGAAGAGGGCATCGAGGAGAAGGTCGAGCTCAACGTCGTCGACGAGGAAGGGCCGTTCAACCTCGGGCCGTTCCGCATCACCTACACGCCGCTGGCCCACTCGATCCCCGAGGGCAATGCCGTGCTGATCGACACGCCCTATGGCAGCGTGTTCCACACCGGCGACTGGAAGCTCGACGACTCCCCCTCGCTGGGCGGCGCCTCCACCGCCGAGGAACTGACCGCGATCGGCGACAAGGGCGTGCTGGCGCTCGTCTGCGACAGCACCAACGTCTTCAATCCCCAGGCCTCGGGTTCCGAAGGCGATGTTCGCAAGGGGCTGGACGAAGTGATCGGCGGCGCCAAGGGGCGCGTGCTGGTCACCACCTTCGCCTCGAACGCCGCACGGCTCCAGACGCTGGGCGAAGTGGCGCAAGACACGGGCAGGGCGCTCTGCGTCGCCGGGCGGTCGCTCGATCGCATCCTGCGCGTCGCCAAGCAGACCGGCTATCTGCGCGACTTCCCCGAGACGGTCGATTTCGACACGGCGATGACGATGCCGCGCGACAAGGTGCTGATCGTCGCCACGGGTGGGCAGGGCGAGCCGCGCGCCGCGCTCAACCGCATTGCCGAGGGCACGCACCCGCTCAAGCTCACCAGCGGCGACCTGGTTGTCTTTTCCTCGCGCCAGATCCCGGGCAACGAGATCGCGATCGGCCGCATCATGAACACGCTGGCCGCTGCGAATGTCGACATCATCACCGATCGCCAGGCCTTCATCCACGTCTCGGGCCATCCGGGCCGCCCCGAGCTGGCCGAGATGTACAAGTGGATCCGCCCGGAGATCATCCTGCCGGTGCACGGCGAGGTTCGCCACATGCACGAGCAGTCACGCTTCGCGCTGTCACTGGGCGTGCCCAAGGCGATCAACCAGGTGAACGGCGAGATCTGGCGCCTGGCGCCCGGCGATCCCGAGCAGCTCGGCCACGCGCCGGCGGGGCGCCTGGTGCTCGACGGCGACATCATCCTGCCGGCGGACGGCACGACGATCAACGAACGCCGCCGCATCTCCTTCCACGGCCAGATCAGCGTGGCAGTGGCGATCCGCAACGGCAAGCTCGCCGGCGAGCCGCAGATCCGGCTCCAGGGCGTGCCGGTGGAAGAGGATCGCGAGGATTTCATCGCCGAGGCTGTCGATGCCGCGCGCGAAGCGGTGCGGAAGGACGGCAAGGGTGATGTCGAGAAGCTGCGCGAAAGCCTTCGCCTGGCGGTTCGCCGCGCCGCGGTGCGCTACACCGGCAAGAAGCCGATCGTCGATGTGCTGATCATCGAGCAATAGCCGCTGCGCTACTTTCGTCATCCCGGCGAAGGTCGGGATTGCGTGCGGTAGACTTGATCCGTTCCCCGGCGAAAGCCGGGGCCCAGTCTCAGCGCATCTGGTTGGCGCAGCCTAACCTCTCGAAAGACGTTGCAACTGGGCCCCGGCCTTCGCCGGGGAACAAGAAGCTTTCGTTCCCGGGCAACCATCCCTACGAGATACGCATGCCCTGGAAGTCCGCGCTCGCAATCTATTTCCTGTTCTGGGCCTTCTCTGTCTTCCTCGTCCTGCCGTTCGGCGTGAAGACCAGCGAGGAGGCGGGCGTGGAGCTCGTTCCCGGCCAGGCGCCGAGCGCGCCGCACGAGTTCGACGCGAAGAAGATCGCCAAGCGCACCACGATCGTCGCGACGATCCTGTTCGCGATCTTCTACCTGAACTACGTCAATGGCTGGGTGACCACCGAGATGCTCGACTGGTGGGCGCATCTGAACCCGGCGAACAGATCGTAGGCGCGTCCAACCGCGCGGGGCGGGGCGACTCGCCAAAGGACACGAAGGACACGCCAAAACCCCGTTTTCGCGGCGCTCAAGTTGACACGGTTCCCGCAAGCGCGCCGCATCTCGCAACATCCTTGCGCGCGGGGAATCCTATATTTCCTACAGGGCAAAGAGCGGCCGGGCAGTTGCCGGACCGCGAAAGCCAAGCAGGCGAAATCCTACATTGCAACCCAGCCGTCAGGTCCGTAGCCGCTCGATCGCCTGGGCCAGCGCCACGTACAGCTTGCCCATGTCCGACGAGAGCAAAGTCACGCCCAGCGGCGAGCCGTCGCGCAGCGCCAGGATCTGGCGGAGCATCGCCTCGAAATCATGGATGTAGCGGTTGACGTTGTCGCGGAAGGTCTCGTCGTCTTCGTAGAGCCGGTGGATCTCGCGGGTGTCCGAGGGATCGAGCAGGCGCACGGCGCGGCGCGTGAACACGCCGCGATCGCCCTTCAGATAGGCCGACCAGGCGCTGTCGGTGACATCGGCCGAGAAGGCCTTGGTGATGTCGATCGAGGCCGAGTTGAGCGCTTCGATCAGCAGCGAGACGCGGCGAGCGAAATTGTCGCTGTCGGACTCCTCGCGCTCCTTGCGCCCTTCCGCAATCCGGCTTTCGACCTGGGCGGTGGTGTCGGCGAGCGTCACCATCTGCTGGGTGAGGCGCTCGGAGGCGCGGGTGGCGGCGTTGACCGCGGCTTCGGTGGTTTCCGCGAGCTCGGAGAGCTGGCGGCGGATCGAGGCGTCGACGGCGCGGCGCAGCGCGTCGCCCGCGGCTTCCTCGATCGCCCGCTCGGCATGCGGCACGATGGCCGAAAGCGTCTCGCGGGCATGGTTGGCAGCGGCACTCGACGTTTCGCGCACGCTGAGCAGCGCATCGACGAGCTGCGGCGCCGCGCTCTCGGCGAAGCGGCGGGTGGTGGCGATGGTCTCGTCGACGATCGTGCTGAGCTGCGTCGCCTGGTCGCCGCCGGTCGCCAGCGTCTCGAGCAGCGAGGCCTGGGTCTTGGCGAGCGTGTCGCGCTGCTGGCTGACCACGTCGGCGATCGCCTCGATCGCGTCATGCGTGCTCTCGGCGGCGGTGACCAGGGCGAGCAGCTCGGGCTTGGCGCCGGCAACCACCTGGCGGCTCTGGACGATGCGCGCGTCGAGCCGCTCCAGCGCCTCGGGCAGCGTCTCGTCGATCTCGCGGGCCGAGGCGTCGAGCGCGGTCAGCAGCTCCTCCGAGGTGCCGATTACCTTGCGCGCGGTCTCGTCGCCGGTGTTCAGTGCAACGGTCATAGCATCGACCGAGCCGTGCAGCGCGCTCACCGAAGCGGCGAGGGTCTGGGTGCGTTCCAGGCCATGGTCGTGAACCGCGTTGAGCTGCCGGTCGAACCGGCCGACCCCATCGGTCAGTCCGGTGAACAGCGCGTCGCCGCGCCCCTGTTCCTCGGTAATGCGGGTGCCGATGCGATCGATCGCTTCCTCGATCGTCGACATCCGCTCGCCCAGCGCCTCGGCGCTGTCGCGACCGGCGCGATCGAGTGCGGCCTGGTTGGCCGAGAGCATGGCGAGGATCGCCTCGCCCTGGGTGGCGATGCCCTTGCGCGCCTCGTCCACTGCGTTGGCGGCGCGATCGAGCACGGCGTCGACCTGGGTCGACATCTCGCCGGTGACTCGCTCCAGCCGGGCGCTGGCGGTCTCGCTGGTCGCTTCCATGCGCGCGATGTGCGCGGCGAGCCGGTCGGCGGCGCCGCCGGCGATCTGGTCGGCCTCGCGCCCGCGCTCCGAAAGCGCCGAGAGCTGGGTATCGAGCGCGGCGGCGCGCTCGCTGGCGAGCAGCCCGGCGGCATCGACCCGGTCGGACAGCCCGCGCATCTCCTCATGCGCCTTGGGCAGCGAGGCGAGGATCACTTCGACGCGGCGCTCGGCATCGGCGGCGCTCTCGCCGAGATGACGGGTGCTGGCGTCGATCGAGCGCGCCTGGGCGGCGGCGCTGGTCGAAGCGCTCTCGAGCTTCTCGCTGGCGCGCTCGCCCATCGCGATGAGGATGTTGGTCTGCTCGGCCAGCGCCGCGCGGTTCTCCTCGATCTTGCGCGAGAGCGTCGCGACGACGCGCTCGAGGCTTGCCGCCTCGGCGCGCATCGCCCGGGCGCTGGCGCCGAAGCGCTGCGCCTCGGCCCGGCTCGTGCGGAGCAGCAGCAGATAGAGGATGCCGACCAGGGCAGGGGGCACGCAGAGCGCTGCGATCAGCTGGACGAGGCGGGCAGGGTCCACCGGCGGGGCGAAGCTGGCACGCACTAGCCAGCCCATCGCGCCGAACCAGCCCAGCACGAGCAGGATGGCGAGGGTGGGGAGCATCCAGCCCAGCCCGCGGCGGGGCGCGTCGTCTTCATCCTCGTCCGCGTCATAGGTGGCAGGCATGTCCGCGACCGCTTCCGCGGCCTCGGCGTCGGACAGGACCAGCTCTTCCGCGTCTTCGTTCGCGGCCAGCGGCTCGGCAGGTTTTCCCCCAATCATGACGCGCATTTACCACATTTCGCCCCTGTACCAACACTCCCCGGATCGGGGCCTTGGAAACGCGGCGTTAACGGTGTCCGCGCTAGGATCGGTGCATGGCGTATGATCCGGGTGCAATCGATGCGACGCTGGCGGCGGCGGTGGGTGACGAGCCCGCGCTGATCGCGGAGCTGCGCGAGGCGTTTCTCGACGGGGTGCAGCGGTGCCTCGAGACGATGAAGTCCGCCGACAGCCCCGATGCCTGGGCCTCGGCCGCGCTGCGGCTGAAGGGCCTGGCTGCCAGCTTCGGCGCGGTTCGCCTGATGGCGCTGGCCACCGAGGCGGCCAATGGACAGGCGCATGACGGTGCGATACTCCGTCGTTTACATCGGGCTGTCGACCGACTCTGAAGAAGCCGGCGCATGCGGAGATCCCGACGAACGAGAGGATCGAACGTTATGCGCAATGCCCGTTGCCTGGTTTCGTTGTGCCTGCTCTCCTTTGCCGCGGTGCCGCTCGCGCATGCGCAGGAGGCCCCCAAGCCGCAGCCCCAGCCTGACAACAACATCGTCGTCACCGGGCAGGGCCCCAAGCCGATCAAGCGCGCCCAGCGCTATATCCGCCAGGTGCTCGATGTGGACGACGGCCAGCTTGCCCGCTTCGTCGATCCGGTCTGCCCGCTCGTCATCGGCCTGCCGCCGCGCTTCAACAGCTCGATCCAGGACCGCATCCGCATCGTCGGCACCGCCGCCACCGTTCGCATGGCGAAGGAGAAGTGCGAGCCGAACCTGATGATCGTGTTCGCCGACAATTCGGACGCGCTGATCCAGATGATGCGCAAGCGGCGCAACGCCGCCTTCACCAACCTCGACGACGGCGCGCTGCGGGATGCGTTCCAGTCCGGCCCGATCCACGCCTGGCGACTGGTGGTGACGCGGGACGAGGTGGGCAACATCTCCACCGGCAACGACGATCCCGACTATCCGCCGATGATGGAAGGCGACACCCAGGCGGTCACGATCAACGCAGTGGTGGTGATGGACCGCAAGACCGCGCTCGGCAAATCGGTGCGCCAGCTTGGCGACTATGTGGTGATGCGCACGCTGGTAGGCGCCAAGCCGCCCGCCAAGGGCTCGATCGCCTCGGCCTCGATCCTGTCGCTGTTCGATCCCAATGTCGCGCCGCCGCCCACCGAGATCACCGATATGGACCTGGGCCTGCTCGCCAATCTCTACCGGCTGCGCAATCCGAACGAACAGGCTTCGGACCAGGCCTGGCGAATCTCCAAGGCCATGGTCTCCGGAAAGCAGCCCTGATGCGCATCGCCCTTGCTCCCGCCATTCTCGCGCTGGCGCTGGTCGCCGCGCCGGCCTTCGCCCAGCAGGCAAAGCCGCAGGACAAGCAGGAGCAGGACGAGAACAACATCGTCGTCGTCGGCGCGCGCGAAGTGCCGCCCAAGGAGGCCCGGCGCTTCGTCCGCCAGATCGGCTACAGCGTCGACGGGCAGCTCGCGCGCTTCGCCGAGCCGGTCTGCCCGCTGGTCGCCGGGCTTGGCCCCGATGCCGCCAAGGCGATCGAGTCCCGGTTCCGCGCGGTGGCGCTCGATGCCGGCGCCAAGGTCGGCGAGGCCGGCTGCCGGCCCAATGTCGCGCTGATGGTCGCGCATGACGCCGATGATTTCGTGGTGGCGCTGCAGAAGCGCTTTCCCGGCTTTTTCGGCAGCCTCTCCATGATCAATCTGCGCAAAGCGCTGCGCGAGGGCCCGGTGCATGCCTGGAGCACGATCGAAGTGCGCGACGAGCTGGGCAACGCTGCCGACAGCGACGAAGACGGCGTCAAATATGTCACGATGAGCCAGGCCTCGCGCATCACCCTGCCGACGCGGCAGGTGACGGTGAAGTCGATCGTGGTGATCGATGACCAGGCGGTGGTCGGCAAGTCTGTGGTCCAGATCGCCGACTATCTCGCGATGCGCACGCTTGCCGGCGCCCGCCCGCCCAGGGACGGCGGCAATGTCGATTCGATCATCACGCTGTTCGACAAGGATACGAGCTTCACCGATCCCGAGCTGACCGCGCTCGACCAGGGCTTTCTGCGCGGGCTCTACGCCACGCGCGACGACGTCAGCTCGATCAAGCAATCGGGCGAGATCGTAAGGCGGATCGTCAAGACGGCGAAGGACGAAGTGAAGGCCGAGAAGCCCTAGCGCTTGCGGCTGAGCTCGCGCATCGCCTCGTCGAGCCCGGCCAGGCTGAGCGGGTACATCCGCTCGTTCATCAGCTCGCGCAGGATTCGCACCGACTGGGTATAGCCCCATTGCTCGCGCGGGATCGGGTTGAGCCACACCGCGGCGGGATAGGTGTTCAGCGTGCGCTGCATCCACACCGCGCCCGGCTCCTCGTTGAAATGCTCGACCGAGCCGCCGGGATGGGTGATCTCGTACGCGCTCATCGAGGCATCGCCGACGAACACCAGCTTATAGTCGTGCCCGTATTTGTGGAGGATGTCCCAGGTGGGCGTGCGCTCCTGGAAACGGCGGCGATTGTCCTTCCACACGCCTTCGTAGAGGCAGTTGTGGAAATAGAAGAACTCGAGGTTCTTGAACTCGCTGGTCGCGGCCGAGAACAGTTCCTCGCAGACCTTGATGAACGGGTCCATCGATCCGCCGACGTCGAGGAAGAGCAGCAGTTTCACGGCGTTGTGCCGCTCGGGGCGCATATGGACGTCGAGCCAGCCCTGGCGCGCGGTGCCGTCGATCGTCGCGTCGATGTCGAGCTCGTCGGCAGCGCCCTCGCGGGCGAAGCGGCGCAGGCGGCGCAGCGCCACCTTGATGTTGCGGGTGCCGAGCTCCTTGGTGCTGTCGAGGTTGCGGAACTCGCGCCCCTCCCACACCTTCAGCGCGCGCTTGTGCTTGCTCTCGCCGCCGATGCGGACGCCTTCGGGATTATAGCCCGAGTTGCCATAGGGAGAGGTGCCGCCGGTGCCGACCCACTTGTTGCCGCCCTGGTGGCGCGCGTGCTGCTCCTCGAGCCGCTTCTTCAGCGTCTCCATGATCTCGTCCCACGACCCGAGCGACTGGACCTTGGCCATTTCCTCGGCGGACAGATATTTCTCGGCGATCGCGCGCAGCCAGTCCTCAGGGATCTCGGCGGGGGCGACGCCATAGCTGGTGGCGATGCCCTTGAAGACCTTGGCGAAGACCTGGTCGAACCGGTCGAGCAGCCCCTCATCCTTCACGAAGGTGGCGCGGGCGAGATAGTAGAAGGCCTCGGGCGTATGTTCGATCACGTCGCGGTCGAGCGCCTCGAGCAGGAGCAGATGCTCCTTCAGGCTGGCGGGGATGCCCGCAGCGCGCAGCTCGTCGAGGAAGGAAAGGAACATGGCGCCTGTCTTAGGATCAGGGCCGGCGCTCGTACAGGTTCCAGTTGGTGCCTGACAGGCTGCGCATCCGGTGCTGCGCGATCAGCGCGAAATGCATGCCGCAGCGATCGACCTTCTGCGGGAAGGGCTCGCCCAGGAAGCGATCGACCAGCAGGAAGCGCGCCTGCGGATCGCAGCGGCCCAGGATGATGTCGAGCTTGTAGCGGCGGCGCGCGGCGGCGACGTCGGTGGCGGCTTCTCCGGTATCGCGGTCGAGCAGCATCCGGGTGCCTTCGGGCGCACGCGCCATCATCTCGCGCACCGGGCCGCCCGGATCGCCGCGCTGGTCGGTGGCGAGCACATCGTCGCACCACAGGCTGCCGGCGAGCATCACCGCCAGGCCGATGCCGGCGACGATCCGCCGCCAGTCGGCCTTTTCCAGCCCGAAGCCGATCATCTCGCCGAGCATCAGCAGCAGCGGCAGCAGCGCGGGCATATAGTAGCGGGCATGGCCGACATTGCCGGCGTGCAGCACCGCGAGCATGAAGGGGAAGCCGAAGATGGCGAGCCGGTAGAGCGCCATGCGCGACGCGCCGGCGCGCGGGGCGAGGACGAGCAGCACCAGCACCAGCACGATCGGCCAGATGTCCTTCCACGGCACCCCGATCGTGTAGCCGATCGCAGTGGTGGTGCCGTTCAGATACATCATCAGGTCGAACGGATCGTAGCGGCCGAAGCGGAAGCCGGTGCCGGCGAGCTGGCCGGCCAGCAGCACGAAGCCGAGCACGCCGGCGATCACCAGCACCGGCACGATGAAGGTCCGGAAGGTCTCGATCACCGCCGCCTGGAAACCGTTCCGCTTCCACAGCACGAAGAAGGGCCAGCCGACCAGCGCGACGGCGGCGAAGATCATGGTGAGCTGCGAGAAGGCGCCGAGGAAGAAGCACAGCGCGAAGGTGGTCGGGCGGCGCCAGGCGAGGTCACCGGCGAGCCAGCGGTCGATGAACAGGATCGCCACCAGCATCGCCAGCGACATGCCGGCATAGCCGCGCGCTTCCGATCCCATCGTCACCAGCATTGGCGAGAAGGCGAAGAGCAGGGCGGTGACCACCATCGTGATCCGCCCGCGCGGCTCGGCGATCTTCGCGGCGACCAGGATCGCCGCGGTGCTGCACAAGATCGAGAGCAGGCGGACCAGCGGCGGCCAGGCGCCATAGCCGACCAGCTGCATCCACAGCGAATTGATATGGTGGTTGTTGTCGTGGTTGATCCCGGTGAACACGCCGATCGGCGTCAGCGCGTCGCGTGCCTGCGCCGCGGACCAGGCCTCGTCGAACCAGAGATCGCCCAGCGAACAGACGAAGCGCAGCGCCAGCCCTGCCAGGGCGATCGCATAGACCGCCCACCACCAGCGCCGATTCGCGCCCAGATCCTCCCCAGACATGCGATGCTTGATGCCTTGCCGTCACTGCGGCGGCAAGCTCAACTCACCGCGTTACATAGGCATCGATCAGCGAGCCGACATAATCGGGCTGGCGCGCGGTCAGCTCGGCGGAAGGACGGGCCTTGCGGACGGTGGCCGGGGCATCGCGATCGGGCGTGCCGTAGATGAAGCCGTGCGCCGGGTAGATCGAGCTGCCCAGGCCCTTGCGGTCGCGGTACCAGACCTTGACCAGGCTCCAGTCGCCGCGCTCGGAGACGTCGAACAGCGTCACGTCCTGCTCGGCATGGCCACGTTCGCCGTTGAAGCGCGACCAGTTGGCATGGGTGATCATCAGCACGCGCTTCTCGACGATCCGGCTGACCACCGCGACATGGCCGAGGCGCAACTGCGAGCTCTTGGAGAAGGCGAGGACGGCGCCGACCCTGGGCACCTGACCGCGCTGGTAGCGGCCCTTGGCCTGGTCCCACCAGGTCCAGGCGTCGCCATAGATCTGGATGCCCGAGGCCTGGCGCGCGAAAGGAACGCACTGGCCGACATATTCGAGGAGCGATTGTGCGCCGGCAGGCGCTGCGGCGAAGAGCGCAGCGGCAAGCAGCACAGGGAACGCAACACGGGAACGCATACTCGGAGACCCTTACAAGGTCCCCCCCGAGCGAAGAGTATCCCGGACTGGTTTAAGAGTGGTTAACCCTGTTCCGAGCGATCAGGTCTTGGGCGCAGGTGCCGGAGGCTGGCGCGGGTGCGTCTCCATCGCCGGATCGAACTGCGCCCAGGCCGGTGCTTCGTCGGTCCAGATCGCCACCGTTGGCCTCAGGCCGCCGGCATTGTCGAGGAAACCGATGCGCAGCGTGCGGAACTGCGGGCGGGCCGAGCTTTCGCCCATGACCGGGGTGCCGCAGGCCGCGCAGAAGCTCTGGGTGAGCGTGTTGCCGCTCGCTGCGACATAGCTGTTGCGCGCGAGCGTGCCGGCCAAGCTCACGTCGCTGGTCGCGAACATCGCATTGGTGGTCGGCGAGCCTGCTGCGAGGCGCTGGCACTGGCGGCACCAGCATTGGCGCACCGCGACCGGCTCTCCGCTGACTTGGGCGGTGACTGCCCCGCAGGCGCAGCTGCCGGTGTATGGCATCAGCCCTTGCCCTGCCGCCGCCGGGCCATGAAGGCGAGCCGCTCGAACAGCATCACGTCCTGCTCGTTCTTGAGCAGCGCGCCGTGGAGCGGCGGGATCGCCTTGGTCGGGTCCTTGTTCTGCAGCACTTCGAGCGGCATGTCCTCGTGGAGCAGCAGCTTGAGCCAGTCGAGCAGCTCGGAGGTGCTGGGCTTCTTCTTCAGGCCGGGGACCTCGCGGATCTCGTAGAAGATATCCATCGCCTTCGAAACCAGCAGCTTCTGGATGCCGGGGAAGTGGACATCGACGATCGCCTGCATCGTCTCGCGATCCGGGAACTTGATATAGTGGAAGAAGCAGCGGCGCAGGAATGCGTCGGGAAGATCCTTCTCGTTGTTCGACGTGATCACCACGATCGGGCGCTCGGCGGCACGGACGGTTTCCTGCGTCTCATAGACATGGAATTCCATCCGATCGAGCTCCTGGAGCAGATCGTTGGGGAACTCGATATCGGCCTTGTCGATCTCGTCGATCAGCAGCACCGGCAGCCTGGGCGCAGTGAACGCCTCCCACAGCTTGCCCTTGCGGATATAGTTGGCGATGTCGTGGACGCGCTCGTCGCCGAGCTGGCCGTCGCGGAGACGGGCGACAGCGTCATATTCGTACAGGCCCTGATGCGCCTTGGTGGTCGACTTGACGTTCCACTCGATCAGCGGCGCGTCGACTGCCTTGGCGATCTCATAGGCGAGCACGGTCTTGCCCGTGCCCGGTTCGCCCTTGACGAGCAGGGGGCGCCGCAGCGTGACGGCGGCGTTGACCGCGACCTTCAGGTCGTCGGTGGCGACATAGCTTTGGGTGCCTTCGAAGCGCATGGCCACGGCTTAGAGGGCTGCGGCGGTGCGATGCAAGCCTAGTGCTTGTCGCGGGCCGAGGCGCGGGCCTCGAGCAGGTCCCACAGGCCGCGATGCTGGGCGAAGAGCTGCTGCGCGCCGAACAGCATCGCGCGCTCGAGCATGCCCTCGCGAACCAGCGTGTCGACCACGGTCACCGTCTCCTCGGCCAGCGGCAGCTGCGAGGAGGGGGCGGCGAGGTTCAGGCGCTCGGCGGCGGCGTCTAGCGCGCCGCGGATCACTACCCAGTCCATCGCCAGCGCTATCGCGGCGCCGGTCGCGCAGCCGGCGCGATCGGATTGGGCGAGCATGTCGATGGCATGGCGCTGCGCCGCGGTGGCGGCCTCGGTCTCGGCATGGCCCGGCGTGCTCGGCAGCGGGCCGGCAGCGGCGACGATGCGGACCAGGAAGGCGCGCTCGATCACGAAGGCGTCGGCGGCGGCCTCAAGCCAGTCGCGCTCGATGCCGAGCCGGGCATGGCCCAGCGCGAAGTCGATCACGCCGGGATGGCGGCCGTGGAGCAGGCAGAGATGGTGGGCCGCGTCGGATAGATCGCGCAGCGGCTCGTCGTTGCGGGCGAGCCGCTGGAGATAGGGATGGTTGGCGCTGCCATCGGACGCGATGAGCGCCCCCATCGAGCCCCAGGCACCGCCCAATCGCGCAACTTGTACGGAATCAAACGGCATAAGCCCCCACATCTCCTGCTGACCCCGTGTCAGCGGGCAGAGTTTGCAACCCCGGGATATACCGAAGCACGTAAAGACTAGGTAAATCGCGAATTTACTGTGGATAAACCCTGCGTTCCGGTGCCGTTCCGACCAAAATATGAAAATGCACCCGAAGCAAGTCCGCTGGCCTTGCAGCAGTATCCGTAACTATCCGGATAGTCCCTGACGAACGCCGGAACGGGTTTCGTTTGGCGGAAATGCCGTTTCGAAGCGGCGATTCCCCTGCATTCTGGCGCCGCTTGTCGCGTGGTCAGGCGATCGACTGACACCGCGAGACAAGACTGGTTGGTTGCCATTGTTACTATTTGGCACCGACCGCCAAATGAAAAGGCGGCGGAGCAGGGCCGCGAACGCCTCCTTCTTTGCGACCAGTGCCGCGCTCGCCTTTCTTCGCGCTGTTGAAGATACAGTGGGGCTCGATGCGCGCCGCGCCCGTCGACGGGGTACTTGGCATCGAGGTGGGGTTTCGGGCACTAACCAGGTCATGACCGTCGAGATCAGAGAAGCGAAATATTTGCGGTTAAAGCTGGGCCGGGAAGATAATTCACGACAACCGGTGAGTTTTCTTCTGGGCGCGCCGTTTTCATTGGATCGAGGTGCTGGCGTTCCGGGAATCGACGGTTTCGTAGGTATCGCGCGTGCGCGCGTTGAGGAAAGCGGAACCGCGCTTCTGCGAGAATTCGACGAGCAGGTGACGTCCATTGCCGGCCCCGATCAATACCAGGCCGCGATGAGCTTTCTCTACGACCTGCTCGACGCTCGGGCAGCGACGGACGTCGTTCAGGAGGCTGTTCTTCGTGCACGCAAGCCATCCGCGCCGCCCTTCGACGAATGCAACCTGATCCCCGATGAGTGGGAGATCACGCGCGCGCAGCATGGTCTGGCCCGGGTGATGCAGCTCGCTCCGCACCGTTTTCCGGGCCCGATATTCACCACCAATTTCGACCCGATGATTTCGCTCGCGCTCGAAAATCGCGGATTCAAGGTCAATACCGTGGGGATCCCCCTGGAAGGATCGATCTCGATTCCCGTCAAGATGCGCACCAGCGAGATCGATGTATTCCATCTGCATGGCTATTGGCGCGATTCGGCGACATTGCACCGGCCACAGCAATTGCTGGCGAAGCGTCCACAGCTTCAACAATCGCTGCAGCGGCATCTGGACAACGTCCATTTGGTCGTGATGGCGTATAGCGGCTGGGACGATATTTTCACGACCGCGATCGCGAATTGCTTGAGCGACCCGGCTTTCAACGGCACCGTTTCCTGGTGCTTCTACGAACAGGATGAGGCGCGGGCCGTCGCGCAAAATCAACGCCTGTTCGAGAAGTTCGCAGCGGGGATCGCCCAGGGCAAGATTGCGTTTTTCCGAGGCGTCGATTGCCACAGCTTCTTCGACGAACTGGGAGGCGACGCACTTGAGGACGTGGCGGCGGGCGTTGTCGAATCGCCGATGCCCGGATGGCAAATCGTAACGCGGAAGACACTCGAAACCGAGACGCCCTTGCGCACGGCGGAAGCATTGCGGTTTTTCGACGGAGCGCTGCCGACGCTGCGGCATGCGGCGAGCCCGCTTATCCCTCGGCTCAGCAAGGCAGAAACGCTCTTGTCGCGCCTGAAGGGCAGCCTGAACGGGGGGTGCGCGCTGCAGCTTGTTCGTGCTGCGAGTGGCGAAGGAAAATCGACGACGTTGTTGCAGGCCGCCGTGGCTGCGGTATCGGCCGGCGATTGGTCGGCGCTATATTGCCCGGCATCGGATGCCGGATTGAACGCCGAAATCCTTGTGCAACTCGACCCAGCCAAAAACTGGCTGATCGTCCTCGATGATGCGGAGGAATATCTTGACGACCTATGGCAGGCCGTCGGCAAGCTCCATGCACAGGGGCGGAGCAACATCTTCTTCCTGCTTGCTGCGCGCGACACCGATTGGCGCCTGAAGGGCGGCGAGAGCAAGCCTTGGTCGACCCGGGTCAATCGGCTGGACGATCTGACATTATCTTCGCTTGGCGAGAAGGATATCGGCCTGATCGTCGACGCTTGGGCGGCGCAAGGCGAGGATGGATTGCGCGCGCTGAGCGGCATCGGAACGCGCGATGCCCGCATCCGCAGGTTCATGGACGCGATTGGCGCGCAAAGCGGGCAGGCGGAGCAGGGGTCATTCTTCGGCGGGCTTCTGGACACGCGCTTTGGCGCGACGGGACTTGTCGATCACCTCATGCCGCTGCTCGAGTTTCTCAAGGGGAGGTCGATCGAAGGCGGCACAGGCACGCTGCTCGATGCGTTGCTGTATATCGCTTGCTGCCACGCAACGGGGATGATCGGGCTGAACGTTCGCGTGCTGGCCTTGTTGTGCGGCGTACCGCCCTATCGCGTCTCCGGAGCGGTCATGGCGCCGCTGGGCCGAGAGTTGGGAGCCGCTGAGATACGGGGCCATGCGCGGACCCGGCACAAACATGTCGCCGATGCGATCATGGTCGCGGCGAACCGTCTCGGCGCGGATTTGCGGGCGATATGGCCGCAACTGATCGATGCGACGGTCAGGTCTGCGGAGGACGAGAAGATCGGAGACACCTTCTCGCAGATCATTCTCGCCGGCTCGCGCCTGAAGCGGGATTTGCCGCAGGGGCTCTCCGCCGACCTGCGCGACGAGATCGCGATTGCCGCTGCCGAGGCGGCCGTCGTCGCAATGCCGAAATGGACGGGAGTCATCAGTGCCCTGGCCCATGCCTTGCGCTCTGCCGGGTACTCGCAAGAGGCGTTCGACCTCCTCAAGAAAAAGCTGCCGACCCTGAAGAACACCGTCGACAAGGAGATGGTCGTCCGCGGCTATTTCTACGAATGGAGCGCGTGCGCAGGCAATCTGGGGGGTAGGCAGGGATCGGTGATGGATGCCTGGCTTGCCGCGATCTCGCTCTCGGACCTGTTGCCGGTCGAGCTGACGTTCGAACAGGCGAAGATGTCATGTGCCGGCCTGGGGAGTGTGTTCAAGCGCCTGGCCGGCGACGCGAGCGGAACCTATGCGAAAGGGCGTCGCGCAGTCATCGACCTAGGTTGGCGGGCGAAGCCCGATCAGCGCGCCACGGGCATTTTGTCCGGACATCAGCGCGAACTCGATGCTGCGGACATTCCCAAGCCGGCGGATATCGATCAAGCCATAAGCTGGCTGACGGAGGCGGCCTTCGCCGCGCAGGAAGAGCTGCAGGACCCCCTCCTTCGCGGATTGAAGGAGGGGCGCCTGGCTTTCACGCGACTAAGGACGCTCTTACTGGTCCAAAAATGACCGCATCTTGCGGCTGCGGCTCGGGTGCTTGAGCTTGCGCAGCGCCTTGGCCTCGATCTGACGGATGCGCTCGCGGGTGACCGAGAACTGCTGGCCGACTTCCTCGAGCGTGTGATCGGTGTTCATGCCGATACCGAAGCGCATGCGCAGCACGCGCTCCTCGCGCGGGGTGAGCGAGGCGAGGACGCGGGTGACCGTTTCCTTCAGGTTCGCCTGGATCGCGGCGTCGACCGGGATCACGGCGTTCTTGTCCTCGATGAAGTCGCCCAGGTGGCTGTCTTCCTCGTCGCCGATCGGCGTTTCGAGCGAGATCGGCTCCTTGGCGATCTTCATCACCTTGCGCACCTTCTCGAGCGGCATGCTCAGGCGCTCGGCCATTTCCTCGGGCGTGGGCTCGCGACCCTGCTCGTGGAGGAACTGGCGGCTGGTGCGCACCAGCTTGTTGATCGTCTCGATCATGTGGACCGGGATGCGGATCGTGCGCGCCTGATCGGCGATCGAGCGCGTGATCGCCTGGCGGATCCACCAGGTGGCGTAGGTCGAGAACTTGTAGCCACGGCGATATTCGAACTTATCGACCGCCTTCATCAGGCCGATATTGCCTTCTTGGATGAGGTCCAGGAACTGCAGGCCGCGATTGGTGTATTTCTTGGCGATCGAGATCACGAGGCGGAGATTGGCCTCGACCATCTCCTTCTTCGCGATACGCGCCTCGCGCTCGCCCTTCTGCACCATGTTGACGATGCGGCGGAACTCGCCGAGCGCCATGCCGGTCGACTGGGCGATCTCGGCGATCTCGACGCGGATGCGATCCACCGCCGAAGCTTCGTTGGCCGCGAACGCCGCCCACTTCTTGTCGAGGCCCTGCACCGACTGCAGCCACTGCTCGTCGAGCTCGTGATCGACATAGCGATCGAGGAAGTCTTTGCGGCTGACCTTGTGGCGCTCTGCAAGGCGCAGCATCTGGCCGCCCAGCGCGGTGAGGCGCCGGTTGAAGCTGTAGAGCTGGTCGACGAGATATTCGATCTTCTGCTGGTGGAACTGGACCGACTCGACTTCGGCGGTCAGCTCCTCGCGCAGCTTCTGGTACTTCTTCTCTTCCGAAGCGGCGAGCTCGCCGCCGGCAGCCATCGCATCGAGGCGCTGGAGCTGCATCTTCGAGAATTTCTTGTAGATCGAAGTGATGTTGGCGAACTTCTCGAGCGCCTGCGGCTTGAGCGTCTCCTCCATCTGGGCGAGGCTGAGGGTATTGTCCTCTTCCTCATCGTCCGACTGCCGCGGCGTGCGGCGCTCGGTCATCGAGTCCTCGTCCTCTTCCTCCTGGACTTCCTCGACTTCCTCTTCCTCCTTGTAGGAGGGGCCGGCGGCAGCCTCGCTGATCTCGCCATTATCGTCCTCGGCGCCTTCGACTTGCTCGGCCGACGGACCCTTGGAAAGCATGGCATCGAGATCGAGGATCTCGCGCAGCTGCATCGTGCCTTCGTTGAGCGCGTTCGACCAGCCGATGATCGCGTTGAAGGTGATCGGCGATTCGCACAGGCCGAGGATCATCGTGTCGCGGCCAGCCTCTATGCGCTTCGCGATCGCGATCTCGCCTTCGCGCGACAGGAGCTCGACGGCGCCCATCTCGCGCAGGTACATGCGCACCGGATCGTCGGTCCGGTCGACGGTTTCCTTCTTCTTGGTCTCGAAGGCCGGCGCCGAATCGTCGCCGCTCTCGTTCGAATCAGCCTCGTCCTGGCTGTCGTCCTCGGGCTCGGCGTCCTCGCCGGCTTCCTCGTTCTCGACGACGTTGACGCCCATGTCGTTGAGCGCCGCCATCACGTCCTCGATCTGCTCCGAGGACATCTGGTCCTGCGGCAGCATCTCGTTGAGCTGATCGACGGTGATGTAGCCGCGCTTCTTCGCCCGCGCGACGAGCTTCTTGATCGAACCTTCGTTCAGATCGATCAGCGGCGCGTCACCCGCCTCATTGCCCTCGGTGACGTCCGCCATGTTCGCCTTGGCCATTCAAATCCTCGAAACTTGGATGGCGGCAATTATACGCCGCCCTAATCTTCTAAATTCTCGTCGTCTGCAAGCATCAGATTCGCGAGACGTGTTTCCAGCTCTTGTCTCTGCCGGAGCAGAGCCGTTTGCCGGGCGAACGCCGCATCGTCGAAACGCTCGAGCATCGCAGCCGTTGCCTCTGCCAATGCCGCGTCCACCGCGGGCCGCGCCACCATCACTGCGATCGCCTCGTTCAGGTCTTCGCGTGCCTTCTTTTCCTCGGCCTGAGGCCGGGTGAAGGAGAAGGGCAGGGTATCGGCCCGGAGCAGCTCGCTCGCCATCTGATCGAAACCGGACCGCGCCAATATGGTGAGGACTTTGCCCTGATCAAGCTGGCGATCCTCCAGCGCGACATCGACCACTGCTTCGAACAGCTTGCCGAGCGCACCCGAGGCGCCGCGCAGGCTGCCGAGCACCTCCATATGGCGGGCGATCTCCGCCGGATGGCGGATCAGGCCGGCCAGCACCGCCTTGGCGAGGATCGGATCGAGCCCGCCGGCCTGGAGCGAACGGGTCTGCTGGGTGAGCGGCGGCTCGGGCGGGAGCCAGTTGCCACGCTTGTCGCGCTTGCCGCGGGCGATCGGCGCGGCGCCACCGCGCTGGGGGGGGCTCTCGAAATTGCGCTGGCCGCGGCCGAAATGCGTGTCGGTGCGCGCGCGGAACTCGGCGAGATATTCGTGCTTCACATTGGCATCGCCGATCGCGCCGGCGAGCTCGCCCAGGCGGCGCTTGAGGCCAGCACGTTGCTCCGGCGTGTCGAGCGGTTCTGCGGCGACTTCACTGTCCCAGAGCAGATCGACCAGTGGCCGCGCCTTGCCGAGCAGCGCCTCGAACGCCTGGGGTCCCTGCGCGCGGACGAGATCGTCGGGATCGAGCCCGTCGGGCAGGGTGACGAAGGCGAGGCTGCGACCCGGTTCGAGCATCGGCATGGCACGGTGCGCGGCACGCAGCGCGGCCTTCTGACCCGCCGAATCGCCGTCGAAGCAGAGCAAGGGGATGTCGGCGATCCGCCACAGCCGCTCGAGCTGATGCTCGGTCATCGCAGTGCCGAGCGGCGCTACCGCCTCGCTAAAGCCGGCCTGGGCGAGCGCGATCACGTCCATATAGCCTTCGACCGCGATGATCCGCCCGGTCTTGCGCGCGGCGGCCTGGGCGCGATCTAGATTGTAGAGCGTGCGGCCCTTGTCGAAGAGCGGCGTCTCGGGGGAGTTGAGATATTTGGGCTCGCCCTCGCCGATGATGCGCCCGCCGAACGCGATCGTGCGGCCGCGGACGTCGCGGATCGGGATCATCAGGCGGCCGCGGAAGCGGTCGTACGGGTCCTTCTTCTCGACCGAGATCAGCAGCCCGGCCTCGACCAGCATCGGATCGCCGTAGCTCTTGAGCGCTTCCTTGAGCTTGCCGCGCGAATCGGGGGAGAAGCCCATTCCGAAGGCCCGGGCGGTCTCGTCGCTGATCCCGCGCTTCTTGAGCACCGCGCGCGCTTCTGCGCCTTCGATGCCGTTCAGCTTGTCGATGAAGAACTTTGCGGCATCCTCCATCGCCTCGTGCAGGCCCTTGGCGCGCTCGGCCTTCTCGGCGCTGCGCCTGTCCTGCTCGGGCATCTCCATGCCGGCGGCCTGGACCAGCTCCTTCACCGCATCGATGAAGGGCAGGCCGCGCTGGTCGGTCATCCAGCGGATCGCATCGCCATGCGCGCCGCAGCCGAAGCAGTGATAGAAGCCCTTGTCGTCGTTGACGTAGAAGCTCGGGGTCTTCTCGTTATGGAAGGGGCAGCAGGCGCGGAATTCCCGCCCGGCCTTTTGCAGCTTGGTCGTCTTGGCGATCAGCCCGGACAGCAGCGTGCGCGCGCGGAGTTCGTCGAGAAAGGCGGGGGTGAGGGACACCTACTCCCCCTCCCTTCCAAGGGAGGGGGTTGGGGGGAGGGTGAGCCCTCGATTCCACTGTCGCATCGACAGTCCTCGCGCCCGAGAAGCTATCGTCTCCAGCACGCCGTCGATGTTGGTCGCGACCTCATGATTGGTGAAGCGGAGCACTGTGTAGCCGAGTTGTCCCAAGCCGATATCGCGATCCCGATCGGCATCCGGGTTGTGGGTATCGCCGTCGATCTCGACCACCAAACCGATGGTCGCGCAGCAGAAATCTACGATGCACGGTTCGATCACATGCTGGAAGCGGAACTTGATGCCTTCCAGCTGAGAGGCTCTGAGCCGTTGCCAGAGCTTTTCTTCCATGGGCGTGGGGTTCTGGCGAAGTTCCTTCGCTCGTGCCTGCATCCACAGCTTGCTTTGCGTGAACACTCACCCACCCCCCAACCCCCTCCCTTGGAAGGGAGGGGGAGTTTAGCGCAGCCCCTTACGACAGCGCCGCCTTCACCAGCCCGCTTGCCTTGCTCATGTCGAGCGTCGTCGCGTGGCGTGCCTTCAGCTCCGCCATCACGCGACCCATGTCCTTCATGCCGCTCGCGCCGAGCTCCGCCTTGATCGCCTCGATCGCGGCGCTGGTCTCGGCGTCGCTCATCTGGGCGGGGAGGAAGCGTTCGATCACCGCGACTTCGGCCTTCTCGGCGTCGGCCAGCTCCTGGCGTCCGCCCTTTTCGAACATCTCGATCGATTCGCGGCGCTGCTTGACCATCTTCTGGAGCACTTCGATCACCAGCGCGTCGTCGTCCATCTGGACCGACCTGGTGCGCTCCTCGATGTCGCGGTTCTTGATCGCGCTCTGGATCAGGCTGATCGCGCCGCGCGCTTCCTTGTCGCCGGCCTTCATGGCGGTGATCTGGGCGGCCTTGATATCGTCTCGGATCATTTCATCTCTCGTGAATCGGAATTTGACCCCGCATAGACCCGCGAACCGGTTGACGCGAGGGGGGTAGGGGTCTAGCGGGCGGCACTTAGCGACATTGCTGCACCTCAAATGGAGAGCCACCCCTCAATGGCCGACGCCACGCCTACGCCCATGCCTGCCGGAGCTACCGGTGTTCTGGTTTTGGCGTCGGGGGACGTGATCTGGGGCCGTGGCTTTGGCGCCGAGGGCCAGGCGGTCGGCGAAGTGTGCTTCCACACCGCGATGACCGGCTATCAGGAGATCATGACCGACCCGAGCTTTGCCGGTCAGATCATCAACTTCACCTTCCCGCATATCGGCAATGTGGGTGCGAACCCCGACGATATCGAGGCGGACGATCCCCATGCGCTGGGCATGATCGTGCGCGAGGACGTCACCGAGCCGAGCAACTTCCGCTCTACCGAGCATCTCGATGCCTGGATGAAGAAGCATGCCCGCATCGGCCTGTCGGGCATCGACACCCGCGCGCTGACTCGCCGCATCCGCCTGGCCGGCGCGCCCAACGGCGTGATCGCGCATTCGGCCGAGGGCAAGTTCGACATTCCCCTGCTGCTCGAGATGGCGCGCGCCTGGCCGGGCCTGGAGGGCATGGACCTGGCGATCAATGTCACGGTCGAGACGCATTATGGCTGGGAAGGCGGCGTCTGGCGGCTGGGCTTCGGCTATGATCCTTCGACAAGCTCAGGACAGGCTGGGGAGTCCCCCGTGCATGCTGAGCCTGTCGAAGCACCGCATGTCGTCGCGATCGATTACGGCTCGAAGCGCAACATCTTCCGCAACCTGGTCGCCGCCGGCGCCAAGGTGACGGTGCTGCCGGCTGCGGCGACCTATGAACAGATCATGGCGTTCAACCCGGACGGCTTCTTCCTGTCGAACGGCCCGGGCGATCCCGCCGCAACCGGCGAATATGCCGTGCCGGTGATCCGCCAGCTGCTCGAGACGGGCAAGCCGCTGTTCGGCATCTGCCTTGGCCACCAGCTGCTGGGCCTCGCCGTGGGTGCCGAGACCACCAAGATGTTCCAGGGCCATCGCGGCGCCAACCACCCGGTCAAGCGGCTGGAAGACGGCGCGGTGGAGATCACCAGCATGAACCACGGCTTCGCGGTCGAGCGCGAGACGCTCCCGGAGAATGCCCGCGAGACGCATGTGTCGCTGTTCGACGGCTCGAACGCGGGCATCGAGTTGACCGATCGCCCGGCGTTCAGCGTGCAATATCACCCCGAGGCCAGCCCGGGGCCGCAGGACAGCCTGTATCTGTTCGAGCGGTTCGTGGGGATGATGGTATGAGAATCGATCGTTCGACAGGCGATTATCCGCGGAAAAATATCCTTACACCACTGCTCTGGCTCAATGCCATTACCTTTCCGAGCGCTGCGGCGTCATTCATGTACAACTGGCCGTTAGGGACAGTGTTGCTGATCATAGCACTTGTGCCGCTAGGAATGACGTTGCGCTACTATGCCCACTGGACCGAGCGCGACCCGGATCGTCTCCAGACGGAAGATTATCGGATTCAGCGAGCTTATCTAGCGCAGCTACCCCAAAATCAAGGATACACGCCAGATCAAATCCCGGCGGCGGGATCTAAGTTAATCGAGGCCTCCATTGGGGGTAATAGAGAAAATGAGTAAGCAATTCTTAGTCTGCTACCAAGCGTTTGAAAATCAAAACGAAGAAGATAGATTCACAGCGTTTGTCAACAATGCTCGAGGTATCGAATCTTGGACGCACCCGTTTGTTGGGCTTTTTATAATTTACTCCGATTTGGGGGTGAGTGAACTTGGTGCTTTATTCAAGGAATTCTTGCTTGGTAGGCACCGGTTTCTGATCACGGAAACGACCAGCCGCCATTTTCATGCCACTCTCCCGCAGCCAACTTGGGATTTTCTAGTCGAGAACGGGTCGGTGCTTAAATCTCAGACGGATCAGAATTAATGCCCAAGCGCACCGACATCTCCTCCATCCTCGTCATCGGCGCTGGTCCGATCGTGATCGGCCAGGCTTGCGAGTTCGATTATTCGGGCACGCAGGCGATCAAGGCGCTCAAGGAAGAGGGCTATCGCATCGTCCTGGTCAATTCGAACCCGGCGACGATCATGACCGATCCCGAGCTGGCCGACGCGACCTATGTCGAGCCGATCACGCCGGCGATCGTCGCCAAGATCATCGAGAAGGAGCGCCCCGATGCGGTGCTGCCGACGATGGGCGGCCAGACCGCGCTCAACACCGCGCTGGCGCTCGCCAATGACGGCACGCTGGAGAAGTTCGGCTGCATCATGATCGGTGCCGATGCCGAGGCGATCGACAAGGCCGAGGACCGGCTGAAGTTCAAGGACGCGATGACCAAGATCGGGCTCGAAAGCGCCCGCTCGGCGATCGCGCATAGCGAGGCCGAGGCGCTGGCCGGGCTCGAGCATGTCGGCCTGCCGGCGATCATCCGCCCCAGCTTCACCATGGGCGGCTCGGGCGGCGGCATCGCCTATAATCGCGAGGAATTCCTCGCGATCGTGCGGACGGGCCTCGACCTGTCGCCGACGACCGAGGTGCTGATCGAGGAGTCGCTCCTTGGTTGGAAGGAATATGAGATGGAGGTTGTCCGCGATCGCAAGGACAACGCCATCATCGTGTGCAGCATCGAGAATGTCGATGCGATGGGCACGCACACCGGTGACTCGATCACCGTCGCGCCGGCGCTGACGCTGACCGACAAGGAATACCAGATCATGCGCAATGCATCGATCGCGGTGCTCCGGGAAATCGGCGTGGAAACCGGCGGTTCTAACGTGCAGTTCGCAGTGAATCCGAAGGACGGCCGCCTGATCGTCATCGAGATGAACCCGCGCGTGTCGCGTTCGTCGGCGCTGGCTTCCAAGGCCACCGGCTTCCCGATCGCCAAGGTCGCGGCCAAGCTTGCGGTGGGCTATACGCTTGACGAGATCGACAACGACATCACCGGCGCGACGCCGGCGAGCTTTGAGCCGACGATCGACTACGTCGTCACCAAGATCCCGCGCTTCGCCTTCGAGAAGTTCAAGGGCGCCGAGGCGACGCTCGGCACCGCGATGAAGTCGGTCGGCGAAGTGATGGCGATCGGCCGCAACATCCACGAATCGATGCAGAAGGCACTGCGCGGGCTCGAAACCGGGCTGAGCGGCTTCAACAATGTCGACAAGCTGGCCGGCGCGCCGCGCGACGAGATCGAAGCGGCGCTGGCCGTGCGCTCGCCCGACCGGCTGCTGATCGCAGCGCAGGCGCTGCGTGAGGGCTTCACCGTGCGCGAGGTCTGCGCGATCGGCCAGTACGACCCGTGGTTCGTGGAGCGCCTGGCCGAGATCATCGCGGCGGAGGCCGAAGTGATGGAAAAGGGCCTGCCGCAGGACGCGCAGGGCATGCGTCGCCTGAAGGCGATGGGCTTCAGCGACAAGCGCCTGGCCTTCCTCGCGCTCAAGTCGGCGAACCTGCGCGAAGGCAGCGATGCCATGGCGAAGAGCTCGGGTCTGATCGGCGAAGTCGTCAAGGCGATGACCGGCGGCGTGACCGAGAATGACGTGCGCGCGCACCGCCACAAGCTGGGCGTGCGCCCGGTGTTCAAGCGGATCGACACCTGCGCGGCCGAGTTCGAGGCGAAGACGCCGTACATGTACTCGACCTATGAGGCACCGAGCTTCGGCGAGCCCGAGAACGAGGCAGCGCCGAGCGACCGCAGGAAGGTCGTGATCCTCGGCGGCGGCCCGAACCGCATCGGCCAGGGCATCGAGTTCGACTATTGCTGCTGCCATGCCTGCTTCGCGCTGGCGGACGCGGGCTATGAGACGATCATGGTCAACTGCAACCCGGAGACGGTGAGCACCGACTATGATACGTCCGACCGCCTCTATTTCGAGCCGCTGACCGCCGAGGACGTGCTGGAGATCCTGCACATCGAGCAGTCGAAGGGCGAGCTGATGGGCGTGATTGTCCAGTTCGGCGGCCAGACCCCGCTCAACCTTGCCAAGGCGCTGGAAGATGCCGGCATCCCGATCCTCGGCACCTCGCCCGACGCGATCGACCTGGCCGAGGACCGCGAGCGCTTCGCCGACCTGGTCGAGAAGCTGGGCCTCAAGCAGCCGGCCAATGGCCTGGCCCGCACCCGCGACGAAGCGGTGAAGATCGCCGAGCGGATCGGCTATCCGGTGCTGATGCGCCCCAGCTATGTGCTCGGCGGCCGCGCGATGGAGATCGTCGACTCCACCCAGCAGCTCGATGATTACATCCAGACCGCGGTGCAGGTGTCTGGCGACAGCCCGGTGCTGATCGACCAGTATCTGCGCGACGCGGTCGAGGTGGACGTGGACGCGATCGCCGACGGCACCGATGTCGTCGTCGCGGGTGTGCTCCAGCATATCGAGGAAGCCGGTGTCCATTCGGGCGACAGCGCCTGCTCGATCCCGCCGTACAGCCTGCCGGCCGAGATCATCGCCGAGATCGAGCGCCAGACCGAGGCGCTGGCGCGCGCGCTCAAGGTCAAGGGCCTGATGAACATCCAGTTCGCGGTGAAGGACGGCCAGGTCTATCTGATCGAGGTGAACCCGCGTGCCTCGCGCACCGTGCCATTCGTCGCCAAGGCGATCGGCATTCCGGTCGCCAAGATCGCCAGCCGCGTGATGGCGGGCGAGAAGCTGGCCGATCTGCCGAAGATCGATCGCGACATCGATTATATCGCGGTCAAGGAAGCGGTGTTCCCGTTCAACAAGTTCCCGGGCGTCGATCCGGTGCTGAGCCCGGAAATGAAGTCGACCGGCGAAGTGATGGGCATCGACCAGGATTTCGCGACCGGCTTCGCCAAGGCGCAGCTGGGGGCGGGGACGGTGCTACCCAGCTCGGGCCGGCTGTTCGTCAGCGTCAAGGATACCGACAAGCCGGTGATCCTGCCGGGCGTGCAGCTGATGGCATCGCTGGGCTTCACGATCGTCGCGACGGGCGGCACCGCCGATTATCTGGAATCCCACGGCATCGCGGTGGAGCGAGTAAACAAGGTGGCGCAGGGCCGCCCGCATATCGTCGATCGCATCCTCGACGGCGATATCGCGATCATCTTCAACACCACCGAAGGTTGGCAGTCGCTCAAGGACTCGTCGGACATCCGCCGTTCGGCGCTCAACCTCAAGATCCCGAACTTCACCACCGCCCAGGCTGGCGTGGCGGCGGCGCGGGCGATCGAGGCGCTGTCGAAGCACAGCCTCACGGTGAAGCCGCTGCAGGACTTCTACGCCTCGCGCGGATAGCCAAATCCGTCGCGCCCGCGAAAGCGGGCCCCACCTCCAGAGCGTGCACCGCATCGCACCTATGCGTTTTGTGGATCTCGCAGGAGATGGGTCCCCGCTTTCGCGAGGATGACGATAAGAGCTGATTTACCGGCCGCGTAACTTTCCTAGCCTTGCAGTGCGGCATTGGCAGGCTTATTATTCGCGTTCGCACAATTGATCTCCCCCAATCAGTATCCATGTGCGGGCGTCTCCATCCTGGGGCGCTTGTGGAACGGGGCGTTTTGAAGGACTTGGTGGATGGCGACGGTCGATAAGATGCCGATGCTTCAGGAAGGCTATGAGAAGCTGACCGCGGAGCTGAAGCGCCTGAAAATCGAGCGCCCGCTGATCGTGGATGCGATCGAGGAGGCGCGCGCACATGGCGATCTCTCGGAAAACGCCGAATATCATGCCGCCAAGGAGCAGCAGGGCCAGAACGAGGCCACCATTGCCGATATCGAAGGCAAGCTGAGCCGCGCCCAGATCATCGATCCGAAGGAGCTTTCGGGCGACAAGGTGGTGTTCGGCGCGACGGTGACGCTGCTCGACGAGGACGACAAGCCGCTCAAGTACCAGATCGTGGGCGAGACCGAGGCGGATGCCAGCCGTGGCCGCATCTCGTACAACTCGCCGATCGGCCGCGCGCTGATCGGGCGCAAGGTGGACGAGGAAGTCGAGGTCTCGGTGCCCGCCGGCGACCGCTATTATCTGGTGTCCAAAATCGAATTCATCTGAGCGTGACGTTTCGCGAATCCCCCGCGACCATCACGATCGCCGCGGTCACGGCGCTTGTCAGCGCCTTGATCCTGATCAGCGGCTATCTGCCTGAAGCAGCTGTGCTCGGCGGGTTCATACCTGCACGCCTGCAGACCGAGTTGTTCGCACCGGGCGTCTGGGCAGTGCCGGCATTGCTGACTCCGTTCTCGACGCTGTTCGTGCACGGCAGCGCGTTGCAGATTTTTTTCAACGCCCTGATGCTGGTCATCACTGGACAAAAGACCGAGCAGGCAATCGGCTGGCCGCAATTCCTGCTGCTCTATGTGATCGGCGCGACGGCGTCGGCGGCGACCTATTTCCTGGTCGCGCCCGGCGCGATCATGCCGCTGCTGGGGATGAGTGGCGCGCTCTCGGCGGTGATCGGAGCCTACTCGCTGCTTTACGGGAAACCGCGCAACCCGCCGATTGGACCGTTCTCCGCCCGAACCGTTCACGTCGCATGGCTCGCTGTCGCCTGGGCGGCGATCAGCGTGATCGGCGCATTGCTGGTGCCGACATCGGCGCAGCGAACGATCTGGGATGTACTGGCATGGGGCGCTGCGGCGCCGATCGGCGGGTTTCTGGCTGGGCTGGCGGCAGCCAGGCCGCTTTTGATGTGGCACTGGCGCAAGGCCTGAGCCCTGCGCCAGTGACGATCAGTTCGGCTTGTTGAGGAAAGTTGCCGGCAGGCTGCCACCCTTTTCGGCGCCACCATATTCCTGGAACTTGTAGCGCACCGGCGTGACATTGGCCGATTGCGGGATCCAAAGCCGGATATACTGGGTCTTGCCGGGCGCGAGGCGCAACGTATCCGGAATGCCGCGGCGCGGCGTGTTGCGTGCCTGGAAGAAGCTGCGGGCGGCATAGCGCGTGCTGTTGTCGCCGGCGAAGATCGTGAAGTTCATGTCTCCCGCCGACAGGGTGATCTCCTTGCCGCTGGTATTGGTGAAGCTGACCTCGGCTTCCCAATTGCCATAGGCGTCGCGCATGAGCTGGTGGAGCGTAGCGTCGTAATGTTCGAGCTTCACGGCAGTGCCGGGCAGGGTGCCGCTCAAGTCTCCGGTCGGCGCAGCATTCGGATCAGGTCGTTCAACCGGCAGCCCGGCGAGGTTGAACTCGCCCAGCAGATCGCCGCTCATCATGTCGCGAACCCGCATTTTCTGCGGCATCACGCCCTTGGGTACAGCGGGGAAGGCGAAGGTGACGGCCGCCTGCTCGCCATTCTCCATCCAGACAGTATGCTCGAGCTTGTCGTCGCCCGACTGGCCATAGAAGTTCTTGACCCACTTATATTCTATGCCGGTCGATCCGACGGCGTAATATTCGATGTCGAAGTGCTGCAGCGCCAGGCGGGCGCCCTTGTTGCGTGCGGTCATGGCGATTTCGTACTGGCCGGTGGGACTGCGCCGGCCGGCGGCGTCCATGCGCAACTCGAAGGGGCCGGCCTTTTTGAAGACGCCTGATGCGCCGCCCACGCCTGCAACGGGCTGCGCCCCTCCGCCCGAAGGCTGCTGCGGCTGCGGATCGGGCACGCGCTTGCCGGTGTAGGAGACCTGTCCGTCAGTCGCGAGCTTGTTGCGCAGGAACGCGGAGAAGGTGTCTCCGGCAGCAAGGGAAAAGGTCATCGAGACCTCCTTCCATTCGACCTTGCCGGCCTTTTCCTCGCGCCAGTTGCCAGTGGTGTCCACATAATGGCTGTGGCGGCCGATATAGGTCAGTTCGAGCTGTTCCCGCGCCTGTCGGCCGGCATCGTTGCTGACCGCCTTGCCGGTGATCTTCGCGCCGTCGATGCTGACCGTCAGCAGCGTGCCGCTGTTGGTGAGATAGGTGCCAGCGATCTTCCTGGCATATTCCAGATCGGCCGGATTGGTGACCGCCTTGACGACGGGCTCGCTCCGCCCCCTTGGCGGCACGGCAAGTTCCTGTTTCGGCGCGTCGATCTTGGTCTTGGAAAGCGGGACGGGGACTCGTTCGATGAGCGCGATCGACTTGACTTGTCCTTGCGCGCCCAGGCCGACCTGGAACTTGAAGGTCATTTGCTGGCTGTTGCCGGGCGCAACATAGCCGCCCTGGGAACCGCTCACGCCCGGAGTATCGAATTTCTGGCCAGCGCTTGTTAGCAACTCCGCCTTGAAATCGAGCGGGATGATAATCGGTGCCTTGGTGACGTTGCGAAAGGATATGGTGACGGACACATATCCGCTGTCGGTATAGGCTGCGCTCTCTACGCGTGCGGCCCAGTTGCGAAGCGTGACATAGCCGATCGTGGACGGGCTGACATATTTCTCCGTGCCGGCGACGTCCGGCTGATCCTTGCCCTGGGTCTTTGCCGTCTGTGCCGCTACAGGCACCGCAAAGGTGCAAGCCACCGCGATCGCTGCGAGCGAAACCCTGGCGCCGCGCGCCACGTTCTTCCTGAAGGCCATCCCGAAAACCCCTTGCTCGATTGAAACGGAATCGAGGCGAGCAGGTACGCGCGCGGAAGGGAGGGCGAGATTTTTGAGATGAAGCCGGTCTTGCCGGCGACCTGGGCGGACGGAGGCGGGGCAGGATGCCCGTCGCCTCCGTCACCATTTGCTGTCAGCCTTCCAGATCGGGCTCGAGCAGGCGGTGCAGGTGCACCACCACGTAGCGCATCTCGGCATCGTCAACGGTGCGCTGCGCGGCGCTGCGCCAGGCATTCTCCGCCGCGGCATAGTCGGGGAAGATGCCGACGACGTCGAGCTTGGACGGATCGACGAAATCGAGCGTCATCGGATCGGTCACGCGACCGCCGAAGACGAGATGCAATTTGCTCATTGGGCCTCCGAAAACACGTTCTGGTTTTATAGAGGCCCTAGACGGGGCAGGCGGCTCGCCTCAAGCCTTTTGCGACGCACCCTTGGCTGCATCGACGAGATTGCCGAACAAAGCACTCACCCGTTCCTTGGCATCGTCGCGGCTGGGCAGCAGCGCATCGATCTCCGCCTTGCCGGCGTCCTTCACTGCCTGGACGGTGCCGGTCACCTTGTCGGCGAGCTGGCGGCCCGTGCCCTGGAGCAGCTCGCGCTCCTTGCTGCTGCGCGGAACCAGCATGCCGATCAGCACCCCCAGCGCCACGCCGCCGGCGACCAGCACATAGGGGTTCTCGGTCAGGCTCTCGCTCTGCTCTTTTGCGGGGTTGGTGCTCATCACGAGGATCCTTTCTTGCCTTTACGCTTCAAACCCGTGGCCGGGTCGCGAGTTTCATGCCGCCTGGCGATGATGTCGCCGATCCAGCCCCGCGCCATGACGAGGCCGATGGTGGCGACCACCCCGGCGGCGGCGAGGGGACGGCTGCGCACCGCTTCGGCGCCCTTGCGCGCAACGGTGGCAACGCCCTGCGCCGCGCTTTCCACCGCGTCCTGCGCCAGGTTGGACGGGCTCAGCCGCTCCTGGACCTGGCCGAGCGTGCCGAACAGCTGCGCCCGGGCCGCCGCGATCCGCGCTTTCGCGGCCTCGACGTCGTGCGGGTTCTCGCTCACGGCTTTTCCTTGAAGATGCGCTTCACGTGCGTCCAGGCGAGCCAGCCCAGCAAGCCGGCGATCGCGAGGAACACGCTGACGACGATCAGCGTGGCGAAACCGGGGCCGACAATCGGCGCGAGAGTGAGCACCAGGCCGACGACCAGCGCCACCGCCGCCGCGAGCGCCAGGGCCATCGCCACCGCGCCCATCCACAGCATCGCCCGCGCATCGCGCAGCTTGGAGCGGAACAGTGTGCGGTAATAGCCGATCTCGGCATCCGCATAGGCGCGGCCATTCTCGACGAGCTGCTGGAGCAGCTCGCCGATGCTCTTCTCGTCCGGCTGATCGGGCTGCTGCGGTTCGTCCACCCCCCGTTTCGCTCCTTACGCCTTGTCGGTGTCCGCCGCGTCGGCCGCGGCATCCACGCCCGACTTGATCAGCCGCGCCAGCACGAAGCCCAGGCCCGCCGCCACGCCGACGGCGACCGCCGGGCTCTTGCGGACGAACTTGGTGACGTCGTCAATCAGATCGTCGACATCCTTGCCGCGCAGGCTCTCGGCGAAGTTCGAGATGCCGTCCGCCGCGGTGCGTGCGTACTTGCCGTACTGCTCGCCCAGCCGCGCATCGACGTCGAGCGCCGCCGACTGCATCATCTTGGCGACCTCGTCGAGCGCGCCGGTGGCCTTTTCCTTGCCGTCGGCGGCGAAGGCGCGCGCGCGATCCGCTGCCTCGGTGCCGATTTCGCCTGCCTTTTCGCGGATCGTATCGGCCGCCGAGCGCTTGGCGCTCTCAGCCGTGGTCTCCGCAACCCCTTCGATCGTTTCGTCAGCCATGCTCAAAACCCTCCATGCCTTTTGCGAAACAACCACGGCCACGTTTGCGAGTTCCATCGGTTGCCGTTAGAGGCCGCGTCGCGCCCTCCATACCCCATAATTAGGGAGACCGTTTCGTGACCGCAATCATCGACGTCCATGCTCGCCAAATTCTCGACAGCCGGGGTAACCCCACTGTTGAGGTTGATGTGATGCTCGAGGACGGCAGCTTCGGCCGCGCCGCGGTGCCCTCGGGCGCTTCGACGGGCGCGCACGAGGCGGTCGAGAAGCGCGACGGCGACAAGTCGCGCTGGCTCGGCAAGGGCGTCGACGGCGCGGTCGAAGCCGTGAACGGCGAGATCTTCGAGGAAGTCGTCGGCATGGAGGCCGAGGACCAGGCCGATCTCGACGCCGCGATGATCGAGCTGGACGGCACCGAGAACAAGGGCCGCCTGGGTGCCAATGCCATCCTCGGCGTGAGCCTTGCCGCCGCCAAGGCCGCCGCGGACGCGCGCGGCCTGCCGCTGTATCGCTATGTCGGCGGCGTCAACGCGCATGTGCTGCCGGTGCCGATGATGAACATCATCAATGGCGGCGAGCATGCCGACAACCCGATCGACTTCCAGGAATTCATGATCGTGCCGGTGGGCGCCGAGAACATCGTCGAGGCGGTGCGCTGCGGTTCGGAGATCTTCCACACGCTCAAGAAGAAGCTGCACGAGAAGGGCCTGGCCACCGGCGTGGGCGACGAGGGCGGCTTCGCGCCGAACATCGCCAGCACCACCGAGGCGCTGGACTTCATCATGCGCTCGATCGAAGCCGCCGGCTACAAGCCGGGCGACGACGTGATGCTCGCGCTCGACTGCGCCGCCACCGAATATTTCAAGGACGGCGCCTACAAGATGGTGGGCGAGGGCAAGACCTTCTCGAGCCAGGAGAATGCCGACTTCCTTGCCGGGCTGGTGGCGAAGTACCCGATCTTCTCGATCGAGGACGGCATGGCCGAGGACGATTGGGAAGGCTGGAAGGCGCTGACCGAGAAGCTGGGTGGCAAGGTCCAGCTGGTGGGCGACGACCTGTTCGTGACCAATCCGAAGCGCCTCGCGCGCGGCATCGAGGGCGGCTATGCCAACTCGCTGCTGGTGAAGGTCAACCAGATCGGCACGCTGACCGAGACGCTGGAAGCCGTGAGCCTGGCGCAGCGCTCGTCCTACACCGCGGTGATGTCGCACCGCTCGGGCGAGACCGAGGACGCCACGATCGCGGATCTCGCGGTCGCCACCAACTGCGGCCAGATCAAGACCGGCTCGCTGGCCCGCTCGGACCGGCTCGCCAAGTACAACCAGCTGATCCGCATCGAGGAAGAGCTGGGCGACGCCGCGGTCTATGCCGGGCGCTCGGTGCTCAAGAAGTAAGGCGTTGCTCCCCTCCCGTCAGCGGGAGGGGAGCTTACGCACCAATACGGGCCTTGCGCGATGCGCATGGTTAAGCGAGAATCACCGCCATGCGATCGCGTACCGCCTCTCCGTTCCAGATGCTGCTTCGCCGTGCGGGGCTGCCGGCGCTGACGCTGATCGCGGTCGGCTTCTTCGTCTATAACGCCGTGCTGGGGCCTACCGGGGTGATGGCGACCAAGCAGATCAAGGCGGATTACGAGCAGAAGAGCACCGAATATACCGCGCTCGACAAGAAGCGGGCCGCGCTCAAGAATCGCGTCGAGCTGCTTGATCAGAAGCGCGGCGTCGATCCCGATCTGGCCGATGAGCTGGCGCGCAAGCAGCTCAATGTCGTTCGCCCCGACGAAGTGGTGATCCCGCTCGACAAGCACGCACCGGCTCCCACCGGGCGCTGATTGCGTTTGCTGCAACGCAGCGTGTAAAAACTACATTTCTGATTGCATAGACTGCAATTGCCGTAGCGGCACGCGAACGGCACGCGCTATCCGCGCGTTAGTTGCGCGGCGGGCAAAAACGCGCTTATAGGCACCCGCCTTTCTCCCTCCCCGGACGAGGATTTCCTGTGGCCAAAGCACCGGCACGCAAAACGACTGAACCCGCAAAGACCAACCGCGAGCGGCCCGACGAGCCGAAGCGCTATGACGCTTCGAAGGAAGAGCTGCTTGAATTCTACAAGCAGATGCTGCTGATCCGCCGCTTCGAGGAGAAGGCCGGCCAGCTCTATGGCCTCGGCTTCATCGGCGGCTTCTGCCATCTCTATATCGGCCAGGAAGCGGTCGCCGTGGGCCTGCAGTCTGCGCTCGACGGCGGCAAGGATTCGGTGATCACCGGCTACCGCGACCATGGCCACATGCTCGCGTACGGCATCGATCCCAAGGTGATCATGGCCGAGCTGACCGGTCGCGCGGCGGGCATCAGCCGCGGCAAGGGCGGCTCGATGCACATGTTCTCGACCGAGAAGAAGTTCTACGGCGGCCACGGCATCGTCGGCGCGCAGGTCGCGCTCGGCACCGGCCTGGCGTTCGCGCACAAGTATAACGAGGATGGCGGCGTCGCCATGGCCTATTTCGGCGACGGCGCCGCGAACCAGGGCCAGGTGTACGAGTCGTTCAACATGGCCGAGCTGTGGAAGCTCCCGATCATCTATGTGATCGAGAACAACCAGTATGCCATGGGCACCTCGGTCAACCGCTCCTCGGCCGAAGACCAGCTCTACAAGCGCGGCGAGAGCTTCCGCATCCCGGGCATCCAGGTGGACGGCATGGACGTGCTCGCCTGCCGCGGTGCCGCCGAGGAAGCGCTGGCCTGGGTCCGTGCGGGCAAGGGCCCGATCATCCTCGAGATGAAGACCTATCGCTATCGCGGCCACTCGATGTCCGATCCCGCCAAGTATCGCAGCCGCGAGGAGGTCCAGTCGGTCCGCGACAAGTCGGACCCGATCGAGCAGGTGAAGCGCGAGCTCGAGGACATGAAGGTCAAGGAAGACGAGCTGAAGGCGATCGAGCAGGAGATCCGCAAGATCGTCAACGAGTCGGCCGATTTCGCCGAGCAGACCCCCGAACCCGATCCTTCCGAACTTTATACCGATGTGCTGGTGGAGTCCTACTGAGATGGCGATCGAACTTAAGATGCCGGCGCTGTCGCCCACCATGGAAGAGGGCACGCTCGCCAAGTGGCTCGTCAAGGAAGGCGACACGGTGAAGTCGGGCGACATTCTCGCCGAGATCGAGACCGACAAGGCCACGATGGAGTTCGAAGCGGTCGACGAAGGCACGATCGCGAAGATCCTGGTCGCCGAGGGCACCGATAACGTGAAGGTCGGCACCGTGATCGCCACGATCGCGGGCGAGGGTGAGGACGCTTCGGCGCCGGCACCCGCCGCCGCACCGGCTCCGACCCCCGCGCCTGCTGCAGCCGAGCCGGCTGCCGGCGAGGATGGCGGCCCGAAAAAGGCCGACAGCGGCACCAAGCAGCTCGCCAGCGAAAAGGCCGCCACCGTCAAGGATCCGGCGATCCCCGAGGGTACCGAGATGGTCAAGACGACCGTCCGCGAAGCGCTGCGCGACGCGATGGCCGAGGAAATGCGCGCCGATCCGCGCGTCTTCGTGATGGGCGAGGAAGTCGCCGAGTATCAGGGCGCCTACAAGGTGACCCAGGGCCTTCTCGAGGAGTTCGGCCCGAAGCGCGTGATCGACACGCCGATCACCGAATACGGCTTTGCCGGTCTCGGCTCGGGCGCGGCGATGGGCGGCCTCAAGCCGATCGTCGAGTTCATGACCTTCAACTTCGCGATGCAGGCGATCGACCACATCGTGAACTCGGCGGCCAAGACCAATTACATGTCCGGCGGCCAGATGCGCTGCCCGATCGTGTTCCGCGGGCCGAACGGCGCGGCTTCGCGCGTCGGCGCGCAGCACTCGCAGAACTATGGTCCCTGGTACGCCAGCGTCCCCGGCCTGATCGTGATCGCGCCCTATGATGCGCAGGACGCCAAGGGCCTGCTCAAGGCCGCGATCCGCTCGGAAGACCCGGTCGTGTTCCTCGAGAACGAGCTGATGTACGGCCGCAGCTTCGAAGTGCCGAAGCTCGACGATTATGTGCTGCCGATCGGCAAGGCGCGCATCGTCCGCGAGGGCAAGGACGTGACGATCGTGAGCTATTCGATCGGCGTCGGCGTCGCACTCGAAGCAGCCGAGAAGCTGGCGGCCGAGGGCATCGATGCCGAGATCGTCGATCTTCGCACGCTGCGCCCGCTCGACACCGCGACGGTGCTCGAGAGCCTGAAGAAGACCAATCGCATGGTCGTGGTCGAGGAAGGCTGGCCGGCCTGCTCGATCGCGTCGGAAATCGCCGCCGTGGTGATGGAGCAGGGCTTCGACGACCTCGATGCCCCGGTGCTGCGCGTCGCCAACGAGGACGTGCCGCTGCCTTACGCCGCCAACCTCGAGAAGCTGGCGCTGATCACTGCCGACAAGGTGGTCGCGGCGGTGAAGAAGGTCACCTACAAGGGCTGATATTCCTGCTCGACGCTGAAAACGGAAAAGGCCGGGGGCGACCCCGGCCTTTTCTTTTCCCGGCCGATCGAGGGAGAACGATCAGCAGGTCGAAGCGGTGACGCCGGTGACCTTATAGACGCCGAGCGGGTGCTGGGCGTTGGTGTTGGTCGTGCCGTTGGCGTTCTTGCTGTCGTCGCTGGTGTCGCGACGGTCGCGAACCATCATCGAGGCGATCTCGTCGAACTCGGTGGTCGGCGAGAGCGAGGTCTTGATCAGCGGCTTATAGACGTAGCGTACCTCGACGAACATGGTCACGCCGTCAGTTGCCGCGGCAACCTGGCGGCCCGTCGGCCCGACGCCGACGAGGTTGGTCGCGCCGGCCACACCATATTTTGAGGTGAGGCTGGTCTGGTTGCCCTTGCAGCGCTGCCAGCGGATCTGCGACTTGCCGGTGTTCGTGGTGTCCGGCTCGATGCTGGAGATGATCACGCGGCCATTGGTGAACAGGCCGAGCTCGCCCGACTGCATGTCGGCGCCGATCAGCAGGTCGTTGATATCCGCCTCACTGATCGTCTTGGCCTGGAGCTGGGTGCCCGAGCCGATACGCGCGGCATTGTCCGCCAAGTGCAGCGCGATCTGGCTGACCCGCATCTTGGTGATGATGTAGTTGGTCAGCTCGGCGCCGCCCAGGCAGAGCGTCGCGAAGATCGGCAGGGTGAAGGCGAATTCGAGCATCGCCAGGCCGCTCTGGTCGCCGCGCAGGCGGCGCAGCAGGCGGGGAAGGGGAAGCGCGCGCATCACGGGCAATTCCTCACGGTTGCGGAGCCCTGGTCGCCATAGGGCTGGTTGCGCAGCACGGTGGAGGCCGTCACCGTCTTGGTGGTGGGGCCGCCGATGAACCGGTAGAGCGGGAACATGCTCGGATAGGTGACCGACACGGTATAGACCATCGCGTCCTTCGCGCCGCCCGAACCGGTATTCCCGCCGGTCGAATCCCAGCGGCCGTTGCCGTTATTGTCCTCATACGGCTCGCCCGGAGTCGATCCCTGGGGACCGTCGCAGGTGCCGTTGCCGTTGGTATCGGTAAACGGCTCGAACTGCGCTGCTGCGGCGTTGGTGAAGGTGCGATACCATTTGCGGGTGATCGTCACCGTCGCGTTGTTCGACAGCGCCTTGGCCTGGCCGCTCACCTTGGCGTCGAGCGTCGCCTGGGTTGCGGCGTCGAGGCCGGTCTCCAGCGACGAGTCGCGGCCGACCTTCTGGACGATGCCCTGCAGCACCGCGCGCAGATAGAGCGTATGGGCTATGTCGAACGCGCCGAGCAGCAGCACGCCCATCACCGGCGCGATCATCGCGAACTCGACGATCGTCGTGCCGCGCTCGTCCTCGCGGAGCCTCCGAAGGCGCAGGCGCCCGATCACTTGGTGAGCCTCAGCTGCGAGATCTGGTCCGCGATCTTCTTGAAGGTGGTCTGCAGCTCGGTCGAGTTGCGTGCGGTGAAGTAGCGATCGGTGGTGGCGCAGGTCTTCAGCCGGTTCTCCGTCGTGGTGTTCGAGCCGGTGCCGAACGAGATCACCCACAAGGTGATGTTCTTGTTCTTCACCACCGTGCACAGCGCGGCGAAGCGAGCGTTGACCTCGTCGTTCATGTCGGTGGCGCCGGGACTGTTGCCGACATCGCCCGAGGCGACGTTGCGCAGATCGTACCAGGGCAGGCCATAGGCCGCGTAGTTCGAGGTGCTGGTCTGCGTGTCGCCATCGGTCATGAAGATCAGGTGGCGCTCGATGTCGCCGCCCTGGGGGGTGTACTGGTTCTCCGACTTGAAGATGCCGGTCGGCGACATCAGGCGGGCGCCCCAGAGCAGGCCGATGTCGTGATAGGTGTTGCCCACCGGAGTGAGGCTGTCGACATAGGTGTCGAACGCGTTCGCATCGGGCCAGGCCTGGAGCTTGCGGCTCTCGGTCGGGCAATAGTCGTCGGGCTGCGAGTAGTTCGACGTCGTGTTGGTGACTTCGTCGCGCGTGTAGCTGTTGCCCGATTTGCGCATATATTCGATGTCGCCCAACGCCGGCTTCCACTGCGTCTTCGTGTCATAGGGCACCGTGTCGACGTCGAGGTCGTACGCGCCCGAGGGGATCGGGCTGAAGCTGGTGCCGCTGACTGTCTCGCGCTCCTCGATGCAGCCGTTCCAGTTGACGGTCACGTTCGAGCCGTTGCTGCCGATCGGCCACTGGAACGAAGTGTTCCAGTCCGTGCCGTTCTTCAGCAGGCTGATGTTAACGTCATACTTGCCGTACTTCCACTTCACCACGGCCGTGTCCGTGCGGGTGTAGTTGGTGGTCGTCGTGCCGGTGGTGTCGCGATAGTCGAAGTAGCAGGTCTTCCCCGAATAGCTGTTGTACTGATATTCGCGCTTCGTCACCTGGGTCTCGGTCTTGTAGGTGACGGTGCGGCCACCTGGATAGGTGGTGTTGCTCAGCTCGGTGCTGGTCGAGTTGCCATTGGTCGTGCTGGTGGACGGCGCATTGTTCTTGCACCAGTTCTCGCTGGCGTTGTTGCTGCCGCTGCGCGAGAAGGTGTAGCCCTTGACGACCCAGTTGCCCGTGCTGTTCCAGTTCGTGTCGCTCGAGGTCTGGCTCGGCGAGCCATTGCTGTAGGTGAGCGAGTCGACCGCGCGGGTCTGATATTGCCAGGTGCTCGGGAAATAGGTCGTCGGCAGCAGGCGGCCGACATTGACGTTCACCGAATAGGGCACGAACCCGAAGCGGATCTGCACCTGGTCGCCGGTGCCGCCGCTGGGTGTGCCGGTGGTGCAGTTCGCATCGGTGTCGAGGCGCGCCACGATCTCGTAGAAGCACTTCACCGCGGTCTTGAGCGAATCGATCTTGGTATCGGTGTCGCTGCTCACTGCCTTGCTCGCCATCGAGCCGGTGGTGTCGAGCACGAACATCACGTCGGTGTTCGGCAGCCGCATTTCGGCGTCGCAGGTGACGCTGAGCGTCTCGGTGGTTTTGCCGAAGATGCGCATCAGCGTCATCGGCAGCACCGCCGATGCGGTGCCGCTGACCTTGCCGGCATTCTCGGTGAAGGTCTTGGAGACGTTGCTCGCGCCATAGGCAGCGCTGTTGTAGTTCGCGTCGAAGAACTGGCCGGCGGTTACCTGGGGATAATTGGCCACGCTGCCGACGGTCTGGTTCCAGGTGCCGCCGCCCATCGACTTGCGTCCGGCGAGCGCGCCGGCGTCGCAGGCATGTTGCAGCCGCGTCTTGACGATGTACATGCGGCTGATGTCGATCCCGCCGCCGACCATGCCCGCAAGCGGAACCAGCGCCGCAGCCATGATGGCCAGCGTGTTCGCACGCGTATCCCGCGAGAGCTTGCCCATAAAGGCGCGCATATTCGCCACGTTCAGCCGTCCTTCTTGCATGGAAGGGCTCCCCATCCCCGACAGACAGGGCACCTTGGATCAATTGTCGCTAAATACGTATAAATCCGGGTGGTTAACGGCTTCCTTATGCTCGGGGAGGAGCAAGTGACCGGGGTCGTGGAGGATCCGGAACGAAATCTGATACTTGCCTATGCGCCGGCACAGGGGCGGGCGGGGCTGGCGGCACTGCTCGCGCTCGACGATGCGCTGGCCAAGCTGCTGCGCACCACGCGCGAGCCGGCGCTCGGCCAGATGCGGCTCGCCTGGTGGCGCGAGGCGCTGGAGAAGCTCGACCACGCGCCAGCCCCGGCCGAGCCGGTGCTGAAGGGGCTGGAGGCGGAAGTGCTGCGTCATGGCGTCACCGGCGCATCGCTGGTGCAGATCGTCCATGGCTGGGAAGTAATGGTCGAGGAGGAAGAGCTGAACCCGGAGGCGATGCGCCGCTTTGGCGAGGGGCGCGGGCAGCTGTTCGCCGCTGCCGGCGTGCTGCTGGGCAGCACGGGCGATCCGCTGGCGGCAGCGGGGCAGGGCTGGGCACTCGCCGACCTGGCCGGGAATCTGGAGGCGGATGCCGAGCGCGCGATGGCCCGCGATCTCGCGAGCCCCTTGCTCGGAGTGGCCCTCGCCGCACGCTGGAGCCGCGGCGGGCGGGCGCTTGGCGCGCTGGCGCACCTGGCCCGATTGGACCTGTCGGACGATGCCAAGAGCGCCGGTGCGCCGTCACGCGTAGGCCGGTTGCTGTGGCACCGCCTCACTGGACGCTGACCGGCAGCTCGGGTTAGCCTTCCCCGGCTCAGAGGGGAGAGAGGCGATGTGGCGCTATTTGGTGGGCGCGGGCGGTGCGATGCTGCTGGTGGTGGCCGGGCTGTTCCTGTTTCGCGGGAGCGCGAGCACCGAAAAGCGCCTCCTGCCTGCCCCTTCGGCGGCAGTTGCGTCCGAAACGGAGCAGGATCTTCCCGCCGAGCCGCCCAGCGCCGCCGCGAAGACGCGCGAGCAGAAGCGCTTCGACAGGATCGACAAGGACAAGAACGACACGATCACCAAGGACGAATTCTTCGCCTTGCGCCGCAAGCTGTTCGCCCGGCTCGACACCGATCATGACGGCAGGCTGAGCTTCGAGGAATGGTCGGTGAAGGCCGTGGAGCGCTTCGCCGGGGCGGACAAGGACAAGTCCGGCACGCTCAGCCGGCCCGAATTCGCCACTACCGCGGTCAAGCGCACCGCCAAGCCGCGCTGCGCCTGCGCCCCGGCCAAGGCCGCCGCCAAGCCCGCCGATCAGGAACCGGCGGAAGACAGCGACGGCTGAGCCATCCAGCCCCGCATCGCCTCGCGGGCACGGCCGGTGTACATCTGCTTGCGGTCGGCCTTCTTGGTCTTGCCGGGGATCGGCGGGAACAGCCCGAAATTGACGTTCATCGGCTGATAGGTCTCGGCCTCCGCCTCGCCGGTGATGTGCGAGAGCAGGGCGCCCAGCGCCATTTCGCGGGGCGGGGACTCCAGCGTTTCGCCGGCCAGTTCGGCCGCGGCGAAGCGACCTGCCAAAAGGCCGATCGCCGAGCTTTCGACATAGCCTTCGCAGCCGGTGATCTGGCCGGCGAAGCGGATATGCGGCGCGTTCCGCAAGCGGAGCTGCGCATCGAGCAGTTCGGGCGATTTGATGAAGGTGTTGCGGTGCAGGCCGCCGAGTCGGGCGAACTCGGCATTCTCCAGCCCGGGAATCGTCCGGAAAAGAGCGACTTGCTCAGCATATTTGAGCTTGGTCTGGAAGCCGACCATGTTCCACAGCGTCGCCGAGGCATTGTCCTGGCGAAGCTGGACCACGGCATAGGGCCAGCGCCCGGTCTTCGGATCGTCCAGGCCGACGCCCTTCATCGGCCCGAAGCGCAGCGTGTCGACGCCGCGCTCCGCCATCACTTCGATCGGCATGCAGCCTTCGAAATAGGGGACGTTCTCCCATTCGCGGAACTCGGTCTTCTCGCCGGCTAGCAACGCAGCGTGGAAGGCGAGATACTGATCCTTGGTCATCGGGCAGTTGATGTAATCCTTGCCCGTGCCGCCCGGCCCCACCTTGTTCCAGCGCGACTGGAACCAGGCCACCTCCATGTCGATGCTGTCGCGGTGCACGATCGGGGCGATAGCGTCGAAAAAGGCGAGCTGGTCCTCGCCCGTGGCAGTGCCGATGCTCTCGGCGAGGCCGGGCGCGGTCAGCGGGCCGGTGGCGACGATCGTCATGCCGCTTTCGGGTAGCGCGTCGATCCGCTCGCGCACGATCTCGATATTCGGATGCGCCGCCAGCGCCGCGGTGACGCCTTCGGAAAAGCGGTCGCGGTCGACCGCTAGCGCCGAGCCGGCGGGCACCTTGTGGATGTCGCCCTGCGCCATGATCAGCGAGCCCAGGTCGCGCATTTCCTGGTGGAGCAGGCCGACGGCATTGTTCTGCGCGTCGTCCGAGCGGAAGCTGTTCGAGCAGACCAGCTCGGCCAGGCCTTCGCCCTGGTGCGCCGGCGTCATCGTGCCGCTGCCGCGCATTTCCGAGAGGCGGACCTTGAAACCCTTGTTGGCGAGCTGCCACGCGGCTTCCGAGCCGGCCAGGCCGCCGCCGATGATATGAATGTCGTGCATGCGCCCCGATAGACCCAAGCTTGGCAGAGCGCCAGCCACGCGGCATCAAGGGCAAATGAACCGCACCCGTATCGAACCGTCCTTCGTCGCCGCGCTGCTCGTTGGCGCCAGCTACTACGCCAATGTCTGGCTCGACATTCAGGGCACGCCGGCGGTGGTGTGGAAGGGGGCAGGGGTGGCGCTGCTCGCGCTATGGGCGCGCGGCAAGGCAGTGAACTCCGACGGGCGGATGGTCGGCGCGGTGTTGGCGCTGGGCGCGCTCGGTGACGTGCTGCTCGAGCTCCAGGGCATGGCCGCCGGCGCGGTTGCCTTCCTCGCCGGCCATTTCCTCGCCAGCTATCTCTATCTGCGCAACCGGCGGGTGCCCGCGGCGCATTGGATCGCACCGGCAGTCGCCGCCGGCATGGCGCTGCTCGGCTGGTGGATGTTCAAGGGCGACGCGCAGGTTGGCATGCTCGCCTTCTACCTGTTCGGCCTGTCGCTGATGACCGCGTCTGCGATGCTCAGCCGCCTGGGCACGCTTGTGGCGCTCGGGGCGCTGCTGTTCTTCGTCTCCGACTGGCTGATCTTCCTTAACGAGGGCCGGATGATCGCGCCGCTGATCGCGAAGCTGCTGGTGTGGCCGACCTATTTCATCGGCCAGGCGCTGATCGCCTGGGGCGCGGTCCATATGCTGCGCGGAGACAAGGCGGCGGCATGAAGACCCTGCTGCTCCCCGCGGAAGCGGTGGTCGCTGACCTGCGTCCGTGACCCCAGGGTAAGGAAAGGCCGGGGCGGCCGGAATAGTAGGGGAATTCGGCCGCCCCGTAGTTCAGGGGTGCCGGCGTACAGAGGGGCAGACGCCGACCCGGATCGCTCTGGAGCCCGGGCCTTGCGGCGGTATTTCAGTTTGTTGCGCTCTGGGTCAGACCGTCTCGGCGGTTGCCGCCAGGGTGGGCAGCGTGAAGCTGAACACCGCCCCTCCATCGGCGCCATTCTCTGCCCAGAGCCGCCCGCCATGCGCCTCGACAATCGTGCGGCAGATCGGCAGGCCCAGCCCGGTGCCGCTCTCCTTGGTGGTGCGGAACGGCTCGAACAGGTTGGCGAGCATCGTCTCGTCCAGTCCGGGGCCGGTATCCGCCACGTCGATGCGCACTTCCTCCGCATCGACATGGCTGCGCACGACAACCTCGCGGCGCGCGCGCCCCGCAGTCGCTTCGACGCCGTTGCGGATCAGGTTGCCGATCACCTGCTCGATCTGGAGCGAATCGCCGATCAGATCGGCGGGAAGCGGATCGAAGTCGCAATCGATCTGCGTGCCCGAGGCGATCTTGAGCTGGCGTACCGATGCGCAGGCCGCGCGGACCACGGCGTTCAGGTCCAGCCGCGCCTTGGCCACGTCGCCGGTCACGGTGAAGGAACGGATCTTGCGGATGATGTCGCCGGCGCGGAGCGCCTGCACCCGGGCGCGGTCGAGCGCGTCCAGGATCGCGTGGTCGGGCTCGCCGCGCGAACGGGTGAGGTAGCGGCAGGCCTCGAGATAGTTGGTGATCGCGGCGAGCGGCTGGTTGAGTTCGTGCGCCAGCGTCGACGCCATCGCGCCCATCGCGTTGAGCCGGGCGAGGCGCAGCAGCTTCTCGTGCACTTCGCGCAACTGGGCGTCCGCCTCCATGTCGCGCGTGTTGTCGATCGCCAGCCCGATCAGCCGGGGATGACCGTCATCGGGATCATAATGCCCCTGCAAGGTCACCCAGCGCGCCTCGCCGCCAGGCAGGGTGAGCTCCAGCGTCATATCGAGCGGGCCCTCGGCCAGGCGCGCCCTGCCGATCGCCTTGCGCATTTCCAGCACCTGCGCATCGCCCATCTGCGTGGCGACTGCGGCCATGCGATATTCGCCCTCCCACCATTCCAGGCCGAACATCCGCGCCGTTACCGGCGAGAGGTGCGCGCCACCGTCGATCAGGTCGATCTCCCACACGCCGACGCCTGCCGCCTCCTGGGCGAGGCGCAGCATCTTCTCGCTCCCTTCCAAGGCGCGCTGGGCTTCGATCCGCGGGGTAATGTCCTGCAGAACGATCGCGATATAGTCGCCAGCCTCGTCGCCGGTACGGACGATGTTGGCGGTGCAATTGACCGCACGCAGCTCGCCATCGCGCCGGCGCAGCATCCGGTCGGCCGAATGGAAGGGCGTGGTGCCCTCCGCCAGCGCAGCGACCGCCACCATCGTCGCAGGCGTTTCGCCCGGCGGGCTGAAGTCTTGCAGGCTCCGCCCGATCAGTTCCTCACGCGGATAGCCGCTGAGCTCGCAGATTCGGTCGTTCACCTCGAGAATCTCGCCCTGGAGCGAAAGTCGGCCGACGCCGACGCCGGCCTGCTCGAACACCGCGCGGTAGCGCCGCTCGGCCTCCTCGAGCTTGCGGCGCGCTTCCAGCTCGGCGGTGACGATCTCGCTCGACAGCACGATGCCGGCAATGCGATCGTCCTCGTCATACCAGGGGCGATGGTTCCATCGGATATAGTCCACCTCGCCATCGGCATGGCGAACCACCTGGCCGTTGCCGGAGAGCTGCTCGCCGTCGAGGACGCGCCGATAGACTTCGTGCCGCTCGGGCAGGATGGTCGGGAACAGCTCGAAATGGCTGCAGCCCTCGATCTGGAATCCCTCCGGCAGACGGAAGTCGGCGAGGTAGCGCTTGGAGGCGGCGATGTAGCGCATGTCGCGGTCGAGAATGGCGATGGCGGTCGATGAATCACGGGCCATGTTGGTGAGGTGGCGGCGCGATATCTCCAGCCGCTTGGCGGCGAGGTGCAGCTTGTCCTCGGCGTGGCGCTCATCGGCATAGGAGGCAAGCAGGATGATCGTCGCACAGGCAACCGCGACAAAGGCCTGCGCCGCCAGCACAGGATAGTCGCCCGGATGCAGCGCGAAGGGACCCGCACCAATCTCGACGCCCCAGAGCGCGATCACCGCACAGATCGCCGACGCGGTGGTGGCGCCACGCAGGTGCCAGCCCAGCGCTGCGAGCACCATCGGCGGGAACACCGCCCAGCCGAACGGCATCACGCTTTTGGTCAGGAATACCATCGCCGCGACCGCCGCGCAGAGCACCATCACCGCGACGAAGCCCGCCCAGCGCAGCGCAGTCCAGCGCAGGCGCGGCGGCGTTGCCCAGACGAGCACCAGCGGCGCCGCGAGCATCATGCCGAGCCATTGCTGCGCAAACTTGTCGAGAAGCGAGAAGGATCGCCCGATCAGCATCACGGTGACCGCAACCATGCCCGCCGACACCAGCGATCCGGCGACCGCCGCGGCGAACACCCAGAGCAGCGAACCGGGGCTGAGCATTTCGTCCGGGCGGATGCCACGGCGACCGATCATCGAAGCGGTGAGCAAAGCCCCCAGCGACAGCCCCGCGGCGCTCGCCACTTGCCCGATCAGCGGATAATTGGCGTTGAACAGCCAGAAGGTGACGAGAGGGGCGAGGGCGACCAGCGGCCATAGTCGGTTGCCGAACAGGATCAGGCAGCCGACCGAGAGACCGATCGCGACGCCGATCGGTGGATTGACCCCGGTAGCCCGGAACCAGACCGCCGAGATCAGGCAGCCGACAAAGGCGCCGAGAAAGACGAACAACGCCGGACGCGCCGACGCAAATCGCCCCACTGGCCAGCGCTCCTCCACTGTCGCCACCTTAACTCCGCGTAAAGCGAAGGCCTTGGTAAAAGATGGCGACGATGTAAATCCGCAAATTTACGCAATTTGAGCGCAAGATTGCATCAAGCGGCGGCCTTGCGACGCTCCGCCATTTCCTCGTTGAGCATCTCCGCCAGCAGGAAGGCGAGTTCGAGGCTCTGCCCCGCATTGAGGCGCGGGTCGCAATGCGTGTGATAGCGATCGGCCAGGCCCTGCTCGGTGATGTCGATCGCGCCGCCGGTGCATTCGGTGACGTTCTGGCCGGTCATCTCGGCATGGATGCCGCCCGCGAAGGTGCCCTCGGCACGATGCACCGCGAAGAAGCCGCGCACTTCGGCCAGGATCCGGTCGAACGGGCGGGTCTTGTAGCCATTGGCCGCCTTGATGACGTTGCCGTGCATCGGATCGCAGCTCCACACCACCGGATGTCCCTCGCGCTTCACTGCGCGGACAAGCTTGGGCAGGCCGGCCTCGATCTTGTCATGGCCATAGCGGGTGATCAGCGTCATCCGGCCCGGCGTGCGGCTGGGGTTGAGCGTGTCGAGCAGGCGCAGCAGCGCGTCCGGCTCGAGGCTGGGGCCGCACTTCATCCCGATCGGATTGCCGATGCCGCGCAGGAACTCGACATGTGCCGAGCCGTCGAAGCGCGTACGGTCGCCGATCCACAGGAAGTGCGCCGAAGTGTCGTACCAGTCGCCGGTCAGCGAATCCTGGCGCGTCATCGCCTCCTCATAGGGGAGCAGCAGCGCTTCGTGGCTGGTGTAGAAGCTGGTCGCCTTGAGCTGCGGCACGCTGTCCGCATCGATGCCGCAGGCGGCCATGAAGTCGAGCGCCTCGCCGATCCGGTCGGCAACGTCGGCATATTTCTTCGCCCAGGGGCTGCGGCCCATGAAGTCGTGCGTCCATTTGTGGACCTGGTGCAGATTGGCATAGCCGCCCTGCGCGAAGGCTCGGAGCAGATTGAGCGTCGCCGCCGATTGCGAATAGCCCTGGAGCATGCGCTGCGGATCGGGGATGCGCGCCTCGGGCGTGAAGGCGATGTCGTTGACATTGTCGCCCCGGTACGACGGCAGCTCGACGCCATCGATCGTCTCGGTGTCGGCCGAGCGCGGCTTGGCGAACTGGCCAGCCATGCGGCCAAGCTTCACCGTCGGCAGCTTGGAGGCGAAGGTGAGCACCACCGCCATCTGGAGCAGCACGCGGAAGGTGTCGCGGATATTGTTCGGGTGGAATTCGGCGAAGCTTTCGGCGCAGTCGCCGCCCTGGAGCAGGAAGGCCTCGCCCCGCGCCACCTTGGCCAGCTCGCTGGTCAGCTCGCGCGCCTCGCCGGCGAAGACGAGGGGCGGGAAGGAGGTCAGCTGGCTGGTCGCTGCATCGAGCGCACCCTGATCGGGATATTGCGGCAGCTGGCGCGCCTCGGCCGCCTTCCAGCTCGACGGGCTCCAGCTCGCATGCATGTCGTTCTCCGCATCGCGCACGGTGACGTTCCAGTCGGCGGCGCCGGCAATGCCATGCGCGGCGATCAGGTTCATGACCTTCGCGTTCGCGCGCTTTCCGTCCTTCTCCCAGCCCTGGACGGTCGAGCCCGGAATATCGAACCAGGCGCCGAATGCGGCGCGGGTGAGGGAGCGCTCCTCGCGGAAGCGGCGGATCTTGGTGCCTGCCAGAGTCGTCATAGTGGCGGCGACTTACCCTTGCGGGGTAAAATCATGCAAGCAAAAAATTTCCCCGCTTGGGTAATTCCTCTTATCCCCGGCGGAACGTCCAGTTGACGCCCCCCGGGCCGCTCAGCCGCAGGGCGCCGCCCGACAGGCTGTAGCTATAGGTTTCGCTGCGTGCCGAGATCGCGCCGGCACCGGTCTTGCCGCAACTGCTCCAGCCTTCGCGGCCGCTCTTGATCGCAAAGGTCATCTTCCCGCCCGAGGTGAGCACCTGGCCGCGCTTCTCCTGGGTGACTGCCTTGGTGCACTTGCCCTCGGTGTGCTGCTTGCTGATCTTCCACAGGAAGCTGCCGTCGCGCTGGATCGCCAGGCTCATCTGGCGCTGCACGCTCACCGGCGTCGATTCGGTCACGATCGTCGTGTTGGTCGCCGATCCGGGACCGAAGGTGCCGCCCAGATTGGTGCCATAGCCCGTGGCCATGCTCGGCTGGAGCTTGATCTTAGAAGCAAGCACCAGTTCCTTGCTCGTCGAGGATTGCGACCAGGTGCCGGCTAGCGCCGGCACGTCGCCATTCGATGCGCTGGCCGCGCTCTGGTCGCCCTCGACCTTCTTGACCGAGATCCGCACCGCATTGGCGGGCGCCTCGATCTCGCCACCGTCACGCGCGACGCCGAGATAGTCGCCCGCGGAGGCGTCGTCATTGCCATCGGCGTCCTTCCAGGCGACGATCTGCCACGGCCCCTTGTTCGGCAATTTCAGCTCGAAAGCCCAGCTCGGTCCACCGACATGGCGCAGCGGCGCCTCGATCTTGGTCTTGCACGCCTGATAGGGCGAGGAGCAGGCAATCACCTTTGCATCCTCCAGCGGCGCTCCCGCGGGCGCGAGGACCATGCCGGTGATCGTCATGCTCTGCGCCGCTGGTTCGGTCCCGCCTTCCGAACCATTGGCCACGGCCTTGTCCGGCGCGCCGGCGAAACAGGCAGTGGCCGCAAGCAGCAATGCTGGCGCGAGTTGGGTCGGGCGGGCAATCGAGCGCATCTTGGTCCTCCTGGCCCCTTGGGCAGGGACAAGAAGGTCTGGCTGACGCGCGCGCGACGCCGGACACAGTATTTTGCGACGAGAACCTCCGCTCGCGCAACGAAAGCGGTCAGCCGGGCAGCGTCTCGTCCAGCTTGTCATATTGCAGGCTGATGCCGTGGAAGCGGGAGCCCTTGTCCTCATAGCCGTCGAGATAGATGCCGTGCTCGGTATGGAGCAGGCGCGTGCCCTCGCCATCGGCCAGCAGCTCGATCGAGCAGAGGCTCACCGAGATCGGCTTGCCGTTCAGCTGCATCCGATAGGCATAGACGATGCGGCTGTCGGCTACGATGTCGTGATAGGAAGCATCGAAGCGCGTCACCGTGCCGCTCTTCCATTGGCCTTCGAGATGCTCGGTGCCGCCGACGCGGAAGTCGAAACGCCGGTCGACCAGATCCCACAGCTCGTTCGGGCCGGAAAACCAGCGCGCCTTGCCCTCCTCCGTCGCGAAGGCGGCGAAGACTTTGGCCGGACTCTGCCGGAAGCGGCGCTCGATGACGAACTTGTCGTGGACGGCTTCGGCCATGTTCAATTGTCCTGCTCCTGAGCGTCGAGGAACCTGGCGAGGCGGTCGTAGCGCGCATCGGTCGCACGGCGGCGCTCGATGATCCATTGCTCGACCGCGGCGAGCGCAAGCGGCTCGAGCGTGCAGGTGCGCACCCGGCCCTGCTTCTCGGTGCGCACCAGACCGGCGCCCTCGAGCACGCGGACATGCTGGAGGAAGCTCGGCATCGCCATGGTGAAGCCGGTGGCGAGGTCGCTGACGCTGGCGGGCCCGTCGCCGAGCCGCTCGACCACCGCCCGACGCGTGGGATCGGCGAGCGCGGCGAAGGCGGCGTCGATTTTGTTAGGCATGAAGCTAAGTAATGGAAGAGGGCATTCGCGGGCAAGCGACAATTGGACCTGCCCATACTCCCTCAGTTCCCCGGCGAAAGCCGGGGCCCAGTCTCGGCGCGGTTGGTGAGGTGCGCCAGCCTCTCGAACGACATTGCAACTGGGCCCCGGCTTTCGCCGGGGAACGGGGATAGAGCCGCTTAATAGCCGGCAGCGAGATCGACTTCGTTGCGGAGCGGCCGCCCCTCCACGAAGGCGTTGACGTTCTCGACGAACAGCGCCGCCGCGCGCAGGAACATCCGCGTCTGGCTGCGCCCCGACAGGTGCATCGAATGGATCACATTGGGCGTGGTCCACAGCGGATGCTCGGGCGGCAGCGGTTCGGGGGTGACGGTGTCGAGGAACGCGCCGGCGATGCGGCGTTTGGTGCAGGCCTCGATCAGCGCGTCCTGGTCGATCAGCTCGCCGCGGCCGACGTTCACGATCCAGGCACTCGGCTTCATCGCCGCCAGTTCCTCGGCACCGATCATCGCCCGGCTCTGATCGGTGGCAGGTGCGGCGAGGAATACCCAGTCGGTCTCGGGCAGCAGCGCGCGCCAGGCGTCGGGGCCGACTGTGCCTTCGGCGCCCGAACGGGTGACGCCGGTCACCTCGACACCGAAACCCTTCAGCCGCTCGCCGATCAGCCTGCCGATCGTGCCATAGCCGATCACCAGCGCCCTGCTTTCGAATAGCTCGAGCTTGCCCGGGGCATCGACCGGCCATTCGTGGCGATCGGCGGCGCGGACGACCTGGTCGAAGCGCTTGGCGGCGACGAGCGCACCCATCACTGCGTATTCGGCGACGGTGTGCGCATTGACGCCGCTGCCATTGGTCACTCGCGTGCCGCGCGTCCGCAGCAGGCCGGTGTCAAGCGCATCGAGCCCGGCATAGATGGTCGAGAGCCATTGCAACTTGCCCGCCGCCGCCACGGCGCGCGCCCATTCACGCGGATTGTTGTTGTCGAGCCAGGCGATGTCGGCATCGGCAGCCAGCGCGACCGCTTCGTCGGTGCTGGTGAACCAGTGGACGTCGAGCCCGGCGGGAAGTTGCGGCTCCACCAGCGGGCGAGCGAGGGCAGGGAGAACGGCCTTCATGGCCCGAGGCTAGCGTTGCGCTGGCTTGGTTTCAAATCGCAACTTGGTGGAGGTGCCGGAACGTCATCGCCATTCCTGTTCCCCGGCGAAAGCCGGGGCCCAGAGTTACAGGCGAGACGGAAGAGAAATCCTGTCCCCCGGTTTTCGCCGGGGAACAGGGATTATTCGCCAGGCTCTCTCAATGGCGGTCGTGATCTCCGCCACGGTCGCGGCCGTGTTCGTCGGGTGTAGGCGATGGCGTAGGCGAGGGCTTCCCGCCCGGGCCACGCTCGCCACGTGGATTGTCACGTGCCTTTTCCGCCTCTTCGCGACGGTCATGCGCCTTCTCGGCCGCCTCGTTCGCCTCGCGGGCGCGACCGACGTCGGGCGCCTTGGCCTTGCCGTCATCGTCGAACTGGCGCACCGGCTTGCCGCCCTGGAAGGCATAGCTGCGCTCACCGCGTTGGACGAAGAAGGGCTTGCTTTCGCCGGCGCGGAAATACGCGACTTCCTTGCCGTCGCGGTCCGCGGTGCGGACGATCTTGCCGCCGCGTGTCCAGGCCCAGCCATCACCGTAGCGGATGCGCTGGACGTTGCGACCGTCGCGGATTTCGTCCTCGATCGTCCCGGCATCGTGGAGCGGTGCGGCATCCTCGGCGCTGATCCCTGCGGCAGCCTTGGGCACCGCCGCTACCGTCACCGCAGTCGCGTCATCGGCATCCTCGACCACCGGCGTGTCGTTGAGCGTCGAATCGTCGGGCGCCACGGCGTTCTCGACGGTGACTGCCTCGTTGTCGGTGGTCTTGTCCGCCTGGTTGCACGCGCCGAGCGCCAGCGCAGCGACCAGTGCGGTGAAGGGAAGGGACTTCAGCATACGCATCTTACTCCGTTGCCGCCCATCTTCCCGACGGGCGCAGCACGGGGTGCAACGCGCATGGCGTTCGGATTTATCCGCCCAGCGCCGGCTTCCAGTCCCAGCCCAGCGGATCGCCGTCCATTACCTCGACGCCCGCCGCAGCGAGTTCATCGCGGATCGTGTCCGAGCGCTGGAAGTCCTTCACCAGCCGGGCTTCCTTGCGCTCGACCAGCCGGTCCTCGATCGCCTCGGCGGTGATCGTCGCACCTGCCGGGCGCATGCGCAGTTCCTCGCGGGTCAGTTCGAGCAGCCGCAGCCCAAGCACCGCGTCGAACGCGGCGAGCCCGGCGAGCCGGTCGGCAGGCGACAGTTTCTTCTCGGCGAGCATCTCGTCGAGCGCGGGCAACGCCCTGGGGGTGTTGAGATCGTCGGACACCGCCTCGTCGAGCCGCACCAGCCAGGCCGCCGGCGCAGTGCCTTCGCTCTCGGCGCGTGCCTTGAGCGCGGTCACCGTCATCACCAGCCGCTTGAGCCGGGTGAGCGCCGCCGCCAAGTTCTCGGCCGAGAATTCCAGCTCGCTGCGATACTGCGCCTGGAGGCAGAGCAGCCGATAGGCGAGGGGGTGCACGCCCGCGTCGATCAGCGACTGGAGCGTGGTGAAGCCGCCCTTCGACTTGCTCATCTTGCCCTGGCGATCGACCAGGAAGTTGTTGTGCATCCAGAAATGCGAGCCGGTGTCGGCGCAGCCGCAGAACGCCTGGTTCTGCGCGATCTCGTTGGGGTGGTGGATCTCGCGGTGGTCGATGCCGCCGGTATGGATGTCGAACGGCGCGCCAAGATATTTGATGCTCATCACCGAGCATTCGAGGTGCCAGCCCGGCGCGCCCTTGCCCCAGGGGCTGTCCCATTCCATCTGGCGCTGCTCGCCCTCGGGCGACTTGCGCCAGATCGCGAAGTCCTGCGGATGGCGCTTGCCCGCCACCGGATCGATCCGCCCCTCGGCCGCATCGTCCTGGCTGCCCGCCAGGCGGCCATAGTCAGGCACGCTGGTCGTGTCGAAATACAGGCCCGAATCGAGTTCGTAGCAATGCTCGGGCGCGATCTTCTCGGCGAAGTCGATCATCTCGGCGATGTGATCGGTCGCGACCGACCAGCGCGTGGGCTGGCGGATGTTGAGATCGGCGATGTTCGCCTTGAACGCCGCAGTGTAATGCGCGGCGATGTCCCAGATGCTCTTCGCCTGGGCCCTGGCGGCCGCCTCCATCTTGTCGTCGCCGGCATCGGCGTCGCTGGTCAGATGGCCGACATCGGTGATGTTGATGACATGGGTGAGCGCATAGCCTTTCCAGCTCAACACCCGGCTCAGCGTGTCGGTGAAGACATAGGCGCGCAGATTGCCGAGATGGGCGTAGTTATAGACCGTCGGCCCGCACGAATAGACACGCACGCCCTTTTCGGGGTCGAGCGGCTGGAAGGCTTCCAGGCTGCGGGTGAGCGAATTGTAGAGCGTGAGTTGGGCGCCGGTCATCCCAGCGGCATTAGCGGCTGATGGGCCGGCTGCAACCCTCAGGCGGGCTCGACCTCGCGCGCGACCGACTGCTCCAGCGCCGCGCGGACCATCGCGTTCCAGATCAGCGCAGGATCGTCGCCTGCCTGGCGCCCGGCCTCGACCATCTCGCGAGTCGGCTCGCGCAGCGTGTGCAGGATCGCGACCGCGCGCTCCACCTCGGCGCGCCAGATGCGCTCGACGACGACGCTTACCGGCTCGTCGGGACCCTCTGCAGCCTCGCCATTGGGACTGACCATCTCGGCGGCAATCACGCGTGCAATCCGCTCGATCGGCGAGGTCACGGAAACATCGGTCATAAGCGCTCCTGGGATTCCCCCCGCGAAACGCATGCCCCGTGCGAAAAGGTTCAGGCGGCGAGCGCCACCCCGGTCTGGCGGATCAGTCCGTTGCCGGTCGCACCCGCAGCGACGAGCGGCAGCGCCGTCGCGCAAAAGGCGCATTCCGCGGTCAGCCGGCCAACAACCCAATGGGTCCCGCCGCAACCAGGGCAATAATTCTGCTGCTCCGGACGGTACGCAACGCGATAACCGGTAAGAGCGTGTCGGATGCCGAAATCGTACATGCCTCGTCTCCCGTAATCGGGGACTCAACGGCGATGAATCGCGATTTGTTCCGCTGACGGCTCGATACCGACCCGACGATCCGTGCCAATTCGTAGATAAGTGGCTAGAAAGACACACAAGATCGCAGAAAATGGCCGGGACGGCGGGCCGTCCTGGCACGCGCGAAGGTCAATCGCAGCCGAAATAGAGTTCTTCGGTGTAGAGCGTGGGGGTGCCCGTGCGGATGAAGGTGCCGTCGCAAAAGCGCACCTCGGCACCAACCTGGGTGGTATGCTCTTCGTCGCTGTAGAACAGCGTCGCGCTCTCCTGCTGCTTCGGCATGTAGCTCGACGACGCAGTGGTCGCCGTGCCGGCGAGAAGCGCGGCCAGGCCCGCGAGCTTCAGCAACTTCCTCATCTCTTCGTCTCCCTCTTTGTGGAGCGCGGATGAGGCGTTGGGACGCGGTTCGCAGTCAATCGCAACCGCCACCGATCCGGTGCGAGTGGCGATTTCACGAAGTAGGGAAGGAAGTGGAGGCCCGAGCCGGAATCGAACCGGCGTGCAAGGATTTGCAGTCCTCTGCGTCACCACTCCGCCATCGGGCCTCGGAGCGAGGGGCGCCAATGCGCAGGTGCTTGCAGTCCTGTCAACATTGCAGTGCAAAAATAGCTGCCCGCATTGCTTGGCGGGGGGTTGCGGAAGGGATACAAGCCGCCCTACATAATCAGTGTATTGCGCAACTAATACGGTTGTGACAGATAGCCGGAGTGATGATGGCTCTTACGGTCGATTTTGAAGCGATGCGCCATTCGATGGTCGCCAGCCAGCTGCGCACCAACGCAGTCAACGACGTGCGCGTGGTGGAAGCCATGGCAGTACTGCCGCGCGAGGACTTCCTTCCGGAGGCGCATCGCGCGATCGCCTATCGCGACACGCTGCTGCCGCTCGCGGGCGGCCGTCGGCACAATTCGCCGCTGGCGACCGGCCGGCTGCTCACCGTCGCCGATCTGCGCCCCACCGACAAGGTGCTGCTGATCGGCACCGCCGGCGGCTATACCGCGGCGCTGGTCGCCGGCCTGGTCACCTCGGTGGTAGCGGTGGAAGAGGAGCCGGCGCTTGCCGCGCTCGCCCGCACCGCGCTCGCCGCCTATGCCAATGTCGAGCCGATCGAAGGTCCGCTCGCTGCCGGCCATGCTGCCGAAGGTCCCTATGACGTGCTGATCGTCGATGGCGCGGTGGAGAAGCTTCCCGACGCGCTGCTCGCCCAGCTCGCGCCCGGCGCCCGCGTGGTGACCGGCATGGTCGATCGCGGCGTCACGCGTCTCGCGACGGGCCGCGTCACCGACGGCGGCTTCGGCCTTACCGACTTTGCCGATATCGAGTGTGCAGTTCTTCCTGGTTTCGAGCGCCTACGAACCTTTCAATTCTGATTCTGAAAGAGGCTCATGCGAATTTCCTCTCTGTTCCTGGGTGCCAGCCTTGCTGCGATCGCCATGCCGGCGGCCGCGCAGACCACCACGACTCGCGACGGCACCCAGGCGCCGGTACGCGTCGAAGTGGGCAGTGCCGCGCCGGCCCAGACCGCGCAGCCGACCACCACGCTGCGCGATGCGCTGGTGCTCGCCTACAACACCAATCCCGGCCTCCAGTCGGATCGCGCCGATCAGCGCGCGAACGACGAGAACGTGCCGATTGCAAAGGCGGCGGGCCGCCCGGGCCTGAGCGGTACCGGTTCGGCCAGCACCAGCCCCTATGACAGCGACGCCACGATCGGCCCGACCCGGACCGGCACCGTCGGCCTCAACCTGTCGGTGCCGATCTACACCGGCGGCGCGGTGCGCAATTCGGTGCGCGGCGCCGAGACGCGTGTCGAGGCCGGCCTTGCCAGCCTGCGCGGCGCCGAGGCGCAGCTCTTCACCGACGCGGTGACTGCCTATGTCGACGTGCTGCGCTTCGAGGCGATCGTTCGCCTCAACCAGCAGAATGTCCATGTGCTCGAGGTCAACCTCCAGGCGACGCGCGATCGGTTCGAAGTGGGCGACCTGACCCGCACCGACGTCGCCCAGTCGGAAGCGCGCCTCGCGCTCGCCCAGAGCCAGCTGCGCACTGCCGAAGCGGCGCTGATCGGCGCCCGCGAGAATTATATCCGCGTGATCGGCGCGCCTCCGGGCGTGCTCGCCCAGCCGCCGGCGCTGCCGGGCATCCCCACCGACGTGCAGGATGCCGAGCAGGCCGCGCTCGCCAACAATCCGAACCTGGAAGCCGCGCAGAAGCAGCGCGACGCCACCCGCTTCGACGTGAGCGCTGCCAAGGCCTCGCGCATGCCGACGGTCAGCGTCGGCGTCGGCACCAACTATTACAACTATCTCGGCTCGCTCTCGAGCCAGGCGCGCTCGGTCACCGGCCTCAGCCCGGACGGCGTGTCGACCACGGTCGGCGCGCAGGTGAACCTGCCGCTGTTCCAGGGCGGCCGCCCGGCGGCGCAGATCCGCCAGGCCCAGGCGCGCGAGGCTTCGGCGATGGAGACCGTCACGCTCACAGAGCGCGGCGTGATCGCCCAGGTCCGCTCGGCCTATGCCAACTACTCGTCGGCGCTACGCGTGATCGAATCGACGCGCGTCGCGGTGGAAGCCAACCGCCTGTCGCTGGAAGGCGTCCGCGCCGAGAACAGCGTCGGCACGCGCACCATCCTCGACATCCTGAACGCCGAGCAGGAATTGCTGAACAGCCAGGTCAACTATGTCACCGCCGAGCGCGATGCCTATGTGGCCGGCTTCCAGCTGCTCGCCGCGATGGGCCGGGCCGAGGCCAATGATCTTAACCTTGATGGCGGCCCGCTCTACGATCCGGGCGTCAACTACAAGCGGGTGAAGAATCGCTGGTCCGACTGGAGCAACGATCCCGCTCCCGAGGCGGTGGGCACCAGCACCAAGGCAACCCCGGCGCAGAACCCGGACGTGACGAACACCGCGCTCGATCCGGTGCTTCAGCGCGGTGATGCCACGGCGCCTGTTGACATTAACCGTAAAAAGCCCTGATTACCCGCTCCCGGGGCTTATTGGAGTAGCCGGTTGATGGGGGACATCAGTAGCGAGCCGTCGATGGAGGAGATCCTTTCCTCCATCAAGCGCATCATCGCCGAGGAAGGCGATGCTGCCATCGCGACGCGTACGCGCCGCGGCGGACGCGCGACGACGACGGCAGCGGAGAAATCCGCTGCAGTCGACGAAGTGCTCGAACTGAGCCAGCCGGTCGAGGAAGACAGACTGGAGACGCCGACCCCGATGTCGATGGGTTCCCCCACGCCGCCCAAGCCCGCCGCCGAGAAGCCGGCGCGCACCATGCCCGTCGAAGCCGAGGCTGCACCTGCCGAGCCGATCGTCTCGGACAGCGCCGCCCAGGCGACCCGCGGGCCGCTCGAGGCGCTGTCGCGGATGGTGGTGAAGCCCGAAGTCACCGGCTCGGACACGCTCGAAGGCATGGTCCGCTCGATGCTCAAGCCGATGCTCAGCGAATGGCTCGACGCCAATCTGCCGCGCCTTGTCGAAGACATGGTCGCGAAGGAAATCTCGCGGATCACCGGGCGGCAGTAATTTCACGTCATCCCGGCGAAAGCCGGGATCTCAGGCCGCATTCAAGCATGAGCCGTGCGAGACCCCGACTTTCGTCGGGGTGACGGTTTGGTCACCGTTGTAACGACCCCGCGCTTCTGCTGTATTCCGCCCCATGAAGCACATCCTGCTCGCGAGCGTTGCACTCGCCGCCACCACTGCGCCCGCGCTGGCGCGTGATCTCACCATTCAGGACGTCGCCACCCTGTCGCGCGTCGGTTCGCCCGCCGTGTCGCCCGACGGCCATTGGCTCGTCTGGCAGCAGCGCGAGACCGATCTCGCTGCCAACAAGGGCCGCTACGATCTGTGGCGCCTCGACCTGACGGTAAAGGGCGCCAAGCCCGAGAAGCTGGTCGCCGAAGCCGAGGTCAACGAAACCAGCCCGGTGTTCGCTCCGGACAGCAAGACCGTGTTCTTCCAGTCCGACAAGGGCGGAGACGACAGCATCCAGTCGGTGGACATCGCCGGCGGCGCGACGCGGGTATGGTTCACGCCGAAAGGTGGATTCAGCGGCTTCAAGCTCTCGCCCGACGGCAGCAAGGCTCTGGTCTGGGCCGATCGCAAGCCGGGCGCGCCTGGCCTCGATCCGGCGATGGTTAAGAAGGATTCGAACGCGGGATCGGGGCGCACCTATGACCAGCTCTTCGTCCGCCACTGGGATAGCTGGAGCAATGGCGATCGCTCGCAGCTGTTCGTCGTGCCGCTGCGCCAGGAAGCGGTGACCGCGGTGCCGATCGTCGGCACGCTCGTCGGCGACACACCCTCCAAGCCGTTCGGCGGGGGCGAGGAACTGGCCTGGAGCGCCGATGGCAAGACCGTCTATTTCGCGCTGCGCGAAGCGGGCCGGATCGAGTCCAAGTCGACCAATCTCGACATCTTCGCTGCGCCTGCGGACGGTTCCTCGGCGCCGGTCAACCTCACCAAGGCGAACGAGGGGATGGACAATCTCCCGACCGTCTCGCCCGACGGCAAGTGGCTCGCCTATTTCTCGATGGCGCGCGCCACCTATGAGGCGGATCGCCAGGTCCTCCAGCTGCGCAACCTCGCCACCGGCGAAGTGAAGGCGCTCACCCAGGCCTGGGACCGTTCGGTCGGCTCGATCGCCTGGTCGCCCGATTCGAAGACGATCTACGTGACTGCCGAGGATACCCAGGAGAACCCGATCTGGTCAGTCGATCCGAAGAGCGGCAAGGTCACCCGGCTCACCCAGCTCGACAACGTCTCGGCGATCGTGCCGGTGAAGGGTGGGGTGGTCTATTCGATGAACAGCCTGACCGCGCCGGACGATTTCTATGCGCTGAAGGGCAAGACCAGCACCCGGCTGACCGCAGTCAACGCCGAGAAGCTCGCCGGCATTCCGATGCCCAAGGTCGAGCGGTTCAGCTTCACCGGGGCCAACAACGACACCGTCTGGGGCTATGCGGTGCAGCCCGCGGGCCTGGCCGACGGCAAGAAGGCGCCGATCGCCTTCATCGTCCATGGCGGACCGCAGGGTTCGAGCAACAACAGCTGGTCCTATCGCTGGAACCCGGCGGTGTTCGCCGGCGCCGGCTATGCGGTGGTCTCGGTCGATTTCCACGGCTCGACCGGCTATGGCCAGGCCTTCACCGATGCGATCCGCAACAATTGGGGCGGCTGGCCGCTCGAGGACCTGCAAAAGGGCCTGGCAGCAGCGACGGGCAAGTTCGCCTGGCTCGATGCAGACAATGCCTGTGCGCTCGGCGCCTCCTATGGCGGCTACATGATGAACTGGATCGAAGGGCAGTGGCCCGATCGGTTCAAGTGCATCGTCCAGCATGACGGCGTGTTCGACGCCCGCGCCATGGCCTATGAGACCGAGGAGCTGTGGTTCGACGAGTGGGAGCATGGCGGCAAGGCCTATTACGAGGACCCCGCCGCGTTCGAGAAGTGGAACCCGGTCAATCACGTCGACAAATGGAAGACTCCGCAGCTGGTGATCACCAGCGAGAAGGACTTCCGCATTCCCTACACGCAGGGGCTGGCCGCCTTCACTGCGCTCCAGCGCAAGGAGATCCCGTCCAAGCTCCTGGTCTTCCCGGACGAGAACCACTGGGTGCTCAAGCCGAAGAACTCGATGCAATGGTATGGCACGGTTCTGGGCTGGCTCGACAAATATACCGGCAAGCCGGCACAATAACTTCGCTCGGAAATGGGGTTAAGCCCAATGGCTAGCGGGCTGCGTCTCGGCTAGTCTTCGCCCTTGTCTTTGGGGGAGGACGCCCGATGCGCAGCCTGTTCGCCGCACTATTCCTGCTTTCCGCCAGCGTTGCGCCGGCGGTGCCCGCGCTGGCGCAGGACAATACGACCATTGTCAACGAAGCGGATACGCCGGCCCTCACGCCGACGCCACAGCCCGCCGCGACGCCGCAGGCGCAGACCGGAACCATCGCGGACGATCCGGCAGCGTCGCAGGTAATCGCCGAATCGGGTAAGGCGCTGATCGTCCTGTTCGTGCTCGCGGCGATCCTCGAATCCGCGCTGGCCTGGTTCTTTAACCTTCCGGTCGTCGCCGGCCTGTTCAACGGGCGGAACTTCAAGCCGATCATATCCTGCGGCCTGGCGCTTGCGGTGACCTATGGCTTCCAGTCGGTGCTGCTGATCGGCCTGTTCGCCAATTACGGGTATGACACTGCCGGCGCGGACGCGCAGTTCCTCTGCCGCCTGATCGAATCGCTGGTGCTGGCCGGGGGCAGCGCGGGGGTGAACCGACTGCTGCGCAACCTGGGCATCCGCCCGATCGATCCGATTGCCGAGAGCAACCCGACGCCGCAGCCGCTCGATGCCTGGATTTCGGTCACGCATCGCCGCAGCGGGACGAAGGGGCCGGTCGATGTCGAGATCGGCACCACCGCCGCCGACGGCACCGTCGTCTGGGCGATCGCCGGCCAGGTCCGCGGCGGCTCGCCGCTCTCGGGCTTTGCAAGCTGGCTACTACGCGATCGCAGCCGCTTTCCCGGCAGCGGTGGCTATGTCGTCACGCCCGGCGTACCGATCCAGGTGCGCCTGGCCTGGACCAAGTCGGACGGCACCGTCCTGCTCTCGCCGGCCTGGGGCCCCTATGCGCTGGCAGACCGCGCGATCGTGGATATCGACCTGACGCTCTAGTTTCTGGTTCCCCGGCAACCTTCCGCTCCCCGGCGAAGGCCGGGGCCCAGGGTTTCTCTGCCGAGTCGCTTCGTGACCCTGGGCCCCGGCTTTCGCCGGGGATCCAAGAAGAAGCGGATCGAAAGTCGTACGGCCTTACGCCCCGGCTTGGATTTTCCGGTGGTGCGGCTAAGGGCAGGGCATGAGCGAACTGCCCAAGACCTTCGACCCCGCCGAACTGGAAGCCCGCTGGTACCAGCATTGGGAAAATAACGGCCTGTTCCGCCCCGCGCGTGACGGCGCCGATCCCTGGACGCTGGTCAACCCGCCGCCCAACGTGACGGGCAGCCTGCATATCGGCCATGCGCTCGACAACACGCTGCAGGACATCCTCGTCCGCCACGCCCGACTGAAGGGCAAGGACGCGCGCTGGGTGGTCGGCACCGATCATGCGGGCATCGCCACGCAGATGGTCGTCGAGCGCCAGCTCAACGCGAAGCAGCAGAAGCGCACCGACTTCACGCGCGAGGAGTTCGTGGCGAAGGTCTGGGAGTGGAAGGAAGAGAGCGGCGGCGAGATCACGCAGCAGCTCCGCCGCCTCGGCTGCTCGATGGACTGGTCGGACGAGCGCTTCACCATGGACCCGGGCTTCTCCAAGGCCGTGCTCAAGGTGTTCGTCGAGCTGCACAAGCAGAAGCTGCTCTATCGCGACAAGCGGCTGGTGAACTGGGATCCGGGCCTCGGCACCGCGATCAGCGACCTCGAGGTCGAGACCAAGGACGTCAAGGGCAGCTTCTGGCACCTGAAATACCCGCTCGCCGACGGATCGGGCTTCATCGAGGTCGCGACCACGCGTCCCGAGACGATGCTGGCCGACATGGCAGTGGCGGTGCACCCGACCGACGAGCGCTACACTGCTTTGGTCGGCAAGCAGGTCAAGCTGCCGATCACCGGCCGCCTGATCCCGATCGTCACCGACGAGCATGCCGATCCCGAGCTCGGTTCGGGCGCGGTGAAGATCACCCCGGGGCATGACTTCAACGACTTCGAAGTCGGCCGCCGCGCCGGGATCGAAGCGCGCGACATGCTCAACATGCTCGACGCCAAGGCCCGCATCACCCAGACCAGCGACGGGCTGATCCCCGAGGAACTGCTCGGCATCGACCGGTTCGAGGCGCGCAAGCTGGTGGTCGCGCGGCTGAAGGAAGAAGGCTTCCTGATCCCGCATGTCGACAAGGACGGCGAGGAACATGACGCCGAGCCGCGCACGATCGCGACGCCGTTCGGCGATCGCTCGGGCGAGGTGATCGAGCCCTGGCTGACCGATCAATGGTATGTCGATGCCGCGACGCTCGCCAAGCCGGCGATCGAGGCAGTGCGCTCTGGCGCGACCAAGATCGTGCCGAAGAGCTGGGAAAAGACCTATTTCAACTGGATGGAGAACATCCAGCCCTGGTGCGTCTCGCGCCAGCTCTGGTGGGGCCACCGGATTCCGGCATGGTTTGGCGTCCCGAAGGAAACCTATCTCCAGAATGAGGTGCGGGGTATCGAAACCAGTCCCGCAGCAGCGTTCACAAATGGTCACATCGTAGTTGCTGATAACGACGACGATATTCGCAAACAGTTTGCTGCATATTACGGCGTCAGCACGGAAAAGATCACGCTCGTTCGGGAACGGCCTTCGGGTGACTATGCTTGGACGCTTAAGGAGGGTCAGCATCCGGTTTTCCAAGATTTGGACGTCCTCGACACCTGGTTCTCCTCGGCGCTCTGGCCCTTCGCGACGATGGGCTGGCCGGAGAACCCCGATCCCACGCTCGGCGGGCGCTATCCCAACGACGTGCTGATCTCGGGCTTCGACATCCTGTTCTTCTGGGACGCCCGCATGATGATGCAGGGCCTGCAGTTCATGAAGGCGGTGCCCTTCAAGACGCTGTATCTTCATGGTCTCGTCCGCGCGGCGGACGGGCAGAAAATGTCCAAGTCCAAGGGCAATGTCGTCAATCCGCTCGGGCTGATCGACAATTACGGCGCCGATGCGCTGCGCTTCTTCATGGCGGCGATGGAAAGCCAGGGCCGCGACATCAAGATGGATGAGCGCCGGATCGAGGGCTATCGCAACTTCGGCACCAAGCTGTGGAACGCCGCGCGCTTCGCCCAGTCGAACGGCATTGCGGCCTCGACCAGCATCGAGGCGCCCGAGGCGCAGCTGGCAGTCAATCGCTGGATCATCGCCGAGACCATCGCCACCGTGCAGGCGCTCGACCTGGCGCTGGCCGATCTGCGCTTCGACGAGGCGGCGAACACGATCTACCAGTTCACCTGGAGCCGCTTCTGCGACTGGTATCTCGAGCTGATCAAGCCGGTCCTCCAGAGCGAAGGTGGCGAGGGCGCCGAAGAGACCCGCGCGGTTGCCGGCTGGGTGCTCGATCAGATCCTGGTCATGCTCCACCCGTTCATGCCCTTCATCACCGAAGAGCTGTGGTCGAAGATGGGTCCGCGCGATCATGAGCTGATCGTCGCCAAATGGCCGATGGCCGATGCCCGCGCGCTCGATCCCACCGCGCAAGGCGACGTGGATTGGGTAATCGCACTAGTTCAGCAAATTCGTACTTCGCGAACCGAACTGAACATCCCACCTTCAGTGAAGCTGGAACTAATCATCACTCGGATGGATGATTTGTCGGCTCGCCGACTTCAACAGAATGTTGAGGCGATTAAACGCCTCGCTCGAATCGATCGAGTTATTTGGCGACGTATTGGCGCGGCTCGGGTCGAGCAGGACCCGACGGGAGCCGCAATCGACCATCATTGGATGGAACAAGAACTTGCCGAGAAAAATTCGATGCAGGTGACGCTCGATGGCCTTCTCGGTTTCGCGAAGCTTGAAGGGATCGTCGACCTCGAAGCCGAGAAGACCCGTCTCGCCAAGGCGATCGCCGCGGCCGAGAAGGAGCGCGACGGGCTCGCGGGCCGGCTGAACAACGCCAGCTTCGTCGAGAAAGCAAAGCCCGAGGCGGTCGAGAAGGCGCGTGCCGATCATGCCGAGAAGGCCGCCGAGGCCGAGCGGCTGTCGGCGGCGCTGTCGCGGCTCGGCTAAAACCACATCGTTCCCCGGCGGAAGCCGGGGCCCAGGGTCGAGAGCGCTGAACTGCTTGGCTCTGGGCCCCGGCTTTCGCCGGGGAACAGCCTAATTTGAGGGGAGTAGGGCAGGGATGGCACCACCGGCAAAGCGCCACGACCTGACCCAGGGCCCGATCGGCAGAACCCTCCTCCTGTTCGCGCTGCCCACGCTCGGCTCGAACATCCTCCAGTCGCTCAACGGCTCGATCAACTCGATCTGGGTCGGCCGCTTCCTGGGCGAACAGGCGCTGGCCGCCACCAGCAACGCCAACATCATCATGTTCCTGATGTTCTCGGCGGTGTTCGGCTTCGGCATGGCCGCGACCATCCTGATCGGCCAGTCGATGGGTCGCCACGATGTCGAGGCGGCGCGGCGCGCCTTCGGTTCCGCCATCGGACTGGTGATGACCGGCGCGGTGCTGATCGCGATCCTCGGCTGGGCCTTCGCCCCGCAGATCCTCCACCTGCTGGCCACGCCGGGCGAGGCGCAGGCGATGGCGCTCGCCTATCTGCGCGTGATCTTCTTCGGGCTGCCCTTCTCGATGCTCGGCGTGCTCATCCAGATGAGCCTGCGCGGCACCGGCGATTCGATCACGCCCCTATGGTTCATGCTGCTCAGCGTGATCATCGATGCCGGGCTCAATCCGCTGCTGATCGAAGGGATCGGCCCGTTTCCGCGCATGGGCATCGCCGGATCGGCCACCGCGACGCTGATCGCCGGCCTGGTCTCGAGCTTCGGCCTGCTGATCTATGTCTATGCGCGCGACCTGCCGGTCCGCCTGCGCGGCCAGGAGCTGCGCTACCTGATCCCCGAAGGCGCGCTGATCCGCACGATCGTCGCCAAGGGCCTGCCGATGGGCGCGCAGATGCTGGTGATGTCCACCGCCGGCCTGTCGATGGTCGGCCTGGTCAACCGGCTGGGAGTCGATACCGCCGCGGCCTATGCCGTGTCGCAGCAGCTCTGGACCTATATCCAGATGCCGGCGATGGCGATCGGCGTCGCCGTCTCCAGCATGGCAGCCCAGAATATCGGCGCGGGCAAATGGGAGCGGGTCAACGCGATTACGCGCTCGGGCCTGATCTACAACACCGCGATCACGCTGGTGGTGATCGGCGCGATCATCCTGTTCGATCGCCCGGTGATGGCACTGTTCGTCGGCAGCGACAGCCCCGCCATTCCGATCGCCCGCCATATCCAGCTGCTCGCGAGCTGGACCTTCCTGATGTTCGGCGCGACGATGGTGCTGTTCTCCACCGTCCGCGCCAATGGCGCAACCGTGCCGCCGCTGATCATCCTGGCGATCACGCTCTTCCCGATCCGCTTCGGCTTCGCGCTGCTCGGCCAGCGCTGGATTGGGCATGACGCGCTGTGGCTGGCCTTCCCGATCGGCTCCGCCTGCTCGCTGACGCTGGCCGCGCTCTACTATCGCTATGGCCGCTGGCGCAGCGAGGTGCTGGTCGTCCCGCCCTTGCCGGAGGAGGCCGAGGAGCATGCCCATGCCACCAGCGAACCCGCGGGGCGCTTGCAACCCAATGGCTGAGGGCGCACAGGCACGCCCATGAGTCACTATCCCGCGCTCCGCCTCCGCCGCACCCGTGCTTCCGAGTGGAGCCGCCGGATGCACGCCGAGACCGTCCTCACCCCGGCGAACCTGATCTGGCCGCTGTTCGTGACCGAGGGCGATACGGAGGAGCCGATCGCCTCGCTTCCGGGCGTGTCGCGCTGGGGGCTGAACGGCATCGTCGAGCGTGCCCGCGAGGCCCGCGACCTGGGCATCCCCTGCCTGGCACTGTTCCCCAACACCCCGCGCGAGCTGCGCACCGATGACGGGCGCGAGGCGCTCAATCCCGACAATCTGATGTGTCGCGCGATCCGTGCGATCAAGGACGCGGTGCCCGATATCGGCATCCTGACCGACGTCGCGCTCGATCCCTACACCGCGCACGGCCATGACGGCATCGTCGACGCCCAGGGCTATGTCCTCAACGACGAGACCAGCGCGGTGCTGGTCGATCAGGCGCTCGTCCAGGCCGAGGCGGGGGCGGATATCGTCGCGCCGTCGGACATGATGGACGGCCGCGTCGGCGCGATCCGCGCGGCGCTGGAGGCGAACGGGCATGTCAACGTCCAGATCATGGCCTATGCCGCCAAATATGCCTCCGCCTTCTATGGCCCGTTCCGCGACGCGGTCGGCTCGCGCGGGCTGCTCAAGGGCGACAAGAAGACCTATCAGATGGACCCGGCCAATGCCGAGGAAGCGCTCCGCGAAGTCGCGCTCGACATCGCCGAGGGCGCGGACAGCGTGATGGTCAAGCCGGGGCTGCCCTATCTCGACATCATCCTGCGGGTGAAGAGCGAGTTCCAGGTGCCGGTGTTCGCCTATCAGGTCAGTGGCGAGTATGCGATGATCGAGGCCGCCGCAGCCGCCGGGGCGGGAGAGCGCGAGGCGCTGGTGCTCGAGACGCTGATGGCCTTCCGCCGTGCAGGCTGCTCGGGCGTGCTCACCTATCACGCGCCGCTGGCGGCACGCCTTCTAGGCAAATGAGCCCCCGCTTCTTCCTCGTCATCCCCGCGAAGGCGGGGATCCAGAGTCATGTAGGGCGTCGCTATGTTACCCTGGATCCCCGCCTTCGCGGGGATGACGGAGTAGTGGGATGATCACTACGCCGCGCCTGCTGCTCCGCCCCTGGCGCGAGGCGGACAAGCCCGTTTTCCATGGGCTGGCCAACACGCCGGCGATGATGGAGCATTTCGGCGGCCCGGTGCCCCAGGCGAAGCACGACATGATCATCGACCGGATGATCGATCAGCAGGCGCGCTTCGGCCATTGCATGTGGGCCGTCGAGTTGCGCGAGACCGGCGAGATGGCCGGCGTCTGCGGCGTCCGCATCGGCGGCCATGCCGGCACGCCGGTGCCCGAGGAGCTGGAGATCGGCTGGCGTATCGGCGAGAAATTCTGGGGGCAGGGCATCGCCCGCGAGGCGGCGGAGGCGAGCCTGGCCTGGGGCTGGGCCAATACCGACAGGCCCCGCATCGCCGCCTGGACGGTGATCGGTAACACCCGCAGCTGGGGCCTGATGGAGCGGCTCGGCATGCGCCGCCGCACCGATCTCGATTTCCGGCATCCCGACTTTGCCGCCAGCGACCCTTTCGGGGCGATGATCGTTTACGCGATCGATCGCCCGGCATGATCCAGACCGCGCGCCTCCGCCTCCGCCCATGGACGGCGGCGGATCGCCCGGTCTTCGACACGCTGGTCAATACCGAACCGATGATGCGGCACTTGGGCGGCATCCGTTCGCCTGGGAAGATGGACGCCATGTTCGAGCGGCGCCTCACCGATCAGGCGCGCTTCGGCCATTGCTACTGGGCGGCGGAGCTGCGCGGGACCGGCGAGCTGGTCGGCAGCATCGGCATCCGCATCGCATCCGACTATGGCCCGGAAGCGCCGGTGGCCGGCATGCCCGAGATCGGTTGGCGCATCGCCGAGCCGCATTGGGGCAGGGGCTATGCCCGCGAGGGCGCGGCGGCGAGCATCGCCTGGGGCTGGGCGAACCTCGACGCGCCGGCGATCGGCGCCTGGACGACCCAGCCCAACGCGCAGAGCTGGGGCCTGATGGAACGGCTCGGCATGACCCGGCGCCGCGACCTCGATTTCCATCACCATGGCTATCCTGCGGACGACCCGGTAGGCGCGATGATCGTCTATCTGCTGGAGCGCCCACGATGATCGAGACCGAACGCCTGATCCTGCGCCGCTGGCAGGATGGTGACCGCCCGGCCTGGCATGCGATGGGCCGCGATCCGGCGGTGATGGAGTTCCTCGGCGTCCCGCTCACGCCCGAGGCCGCCGATGCCGCGATGGCGCGCCAGAATGCGATCCTCGACGCCCATGGACACTGCTTCTGGGCGGTGGAGCGCAAGGAAGACGGCGCCTTTCTCGGCTTTTGCGGACTCAAGCCGGGGCCCGAGGGCACGCCGCTGTTCGGCGAGCTCGAGATCGGCTGGCGGCTCGCACCCGCCTATTGGGGCAAGGGCTATGCCCGCGAGGCGGCGCAGGCGAGCCTCGACTGGGCCTGGGCGAACCTCGACGTGCCCGGCGTCGCTGCGATGACCGTGCTCGGCAACACGCGCAGCTGGGGGCTGATGGAGCGCCTGGGCATGCTGCGCGTTCCCGCCGACGACTTCATCCATCCCCAGGCGCCCGAATGGCTCAACCCGCACATCACCTACCGGATCGCACGGCCTGCCGTTCATCCCGGCGAAAGCACCGCCGGCTAAGCCGATCCTGGGGAGGCCTTTGATGGACGAAGCTACCGACGACGAACTGGCTGCTGCGCGCGCGCCGCGCTGGCTGTTCGTCGCGGCGATCCTTGCTGGCTCCTTCCTGCTATTCCTCGTCCAGCCGATGGTCGCGCGCATGGCGCTACCCCAACTCGGCGGCGCGCCGGCGGTGTGGAACAGCGCGATGCTGGTCTATCAGGCGCTGCTGCTCGGCGGCTATGCCTATGCCCATTGGCTCGGCCGGGTGCCGCCGCGGATGCAGGCGACGATCCACCTTGCCGTGCTGCTCGGCGCGGCGCTGTGGCTGCCGATCGGCGTGATCGCGATGGAGCTGCCCGCCGAAGCCGAGCCGGCCTTGTGGGTGCCCTGGCTGCTCGTCGCCTCGATCGGCCCGCTGTTCTTCGCCATCTCGGCGCAGGCGCCGTTGCTCCAGCGCTGGTACAGCATCGCCAGCCACGGCCGCGATCCCTATGCGCTCTACGCCGCCTCGAACATCGGCAGCTTCGGCGGGCTGCTCGCCTATCCGCTGATCGTGGAGCCCAATCTGGCACTCAAGGGGCAGAGCTGGCTGTGGACCGCCGGCTATGTCCTCGTGCTGCTGCTCGTCGCCGGCTGCGCCTCGCGCCTGCCGCGCAAGGCCGATGACGAGCCGCATATCGCGCACCACAGCCCGGCACCGTCCTTGCCCCGCGTGCTCCACTGGATCGTGCTGGCGCTGGTGCCCTCGGGGCTGATGCTGGCGACCACCACCTTCCTCACCACCGATATCGTCGCCGTGCCGATGCTCTGGGTGCTGCCGCTCGGCCTCTATCTGCTCAGCTTCTCGGTCGCCTTTCGCGACGGCGCAGTGCTCCCGGAAATCCTGACCAGGTTCGCGCCGGTGATCATCCTGCTGTTCGGCGCCACGCTGATCGCCGGGCACCAGAAGCTCGCCTATCTCAACGCCATCATCGGGCTGCTGCTGCTCTTCGCCATCGCCGTGACGCTGCATACCCGCATGTACGCGCTGCGCCCGGCGCCCGACCGGCTGACCGGCTTCTATCTCGCCATGTCGGTGGGCGGCGCGCTGGGCGGGGTGTTCGCCGGCCTCCTCGCGCCGCTGATGTTCGACTGGACCTATGAATATCCCTTGCTCGTCTTTGCCGCCGGCGCGCTCTGTCCGCAGATCTTCCTGGTGCCCGCGAGCGGGGCGCTATGGCGTCATAGTGCCGGCCTGAAGACGCTGGGCCTGGCGCTGGCGGTCGCCGGGCTGGTCTGGCTCGGTATCGCCAATCCCGGCGGACTGCTCGGCGAGATGCACGAGCAGATCGCCTTCGTGCTGGTGGCGGCGCTCGGGCTGGTCGCGATCGGCCGGCGCCCGGCATTCCTCGCGGCGCTGGCAGGCGGGCTGATCCTGTTCGGCGGCTATCACGCGATCCAACTCTCGCTCACCGATGCGCGGACCCGCAGCTATTTCGGCGTCTATACGGTCACCGACTATGCCGAGGAGCGCCAGCTCGCCCATGGCACCACGCTGCACGGCGTCCAGCTCAAGGGTGCGCTCTCGCGCGAGCCGACGACCTATTACGTCCCCGGATCCGGGGTGGGGCAGGCGATGCAGGCACTGCCCGATCTCTATGGCCCGGTGGCACGCGTCGGCGTGGTCGGGCTCGGTACCGGCACGCTCGCCTGCTACGCCCGACCCGGCCAGAGCTGGCGCTTCTTCGAGATCGATCCGGCGATCGTCCAGCTCGCCCGCGATTCTGGCAAGTTCAGCTTCCTCAGCCAATGCGCCCCGCAGACCCGCATCTCGATCGGCGACGCGCGCGTGCGCCTCACCGAATCGCCAAGCGCCAGCCTCGATCTGCTCGCGCTCGATGCCTTTTCTTCGGACACGGTGCCGATGCACCTGCTCACGCGCCAGGCCTTCGCCACCTATGGACGGGTGCTGGCGCCGAACGGCCTGCTGCTGGTCCATATCTCCAACCGCTTCATGGCGCTGGCCCCGGTGGTTTCGGCAGCGGCGCATGACGGCGGCTGGCAGGCGGTGCGACTGTCCTATGAGCCCGGCCCCAATTTCGTCGCCACGCCGGGCACCGGCGGCGGCACGCGCGTCGAGCAGATCGAGCGCGATGCCGAATCGGCTTCGGAATGGATCGCGCTCAGCCATGATCCCGCGGTGCTGAACCGGCTGGTGGCGCGCGGCGGCGGCTGGCGGCCGCTCGGCGCATGGCCGGGCTTCGCGCCCTGGACCGACGACTATGCCTCGGTGATCCCGGTCCTCCGCCTGCTCCACCCGGAGCTGGCCGACGACTAAGGCCTAGCCGCCGGTGCCGCCCAGCGCGGCCTCGAGCGAATCGATGCGGGCCTGCTGCGAATCGGCGGCGGTGCCGGCATCGGCCACCGCGGCATCGAGCGCGGGGTAGGGCGGAAGCCCGTCCACACCGCGCTGCGTCGCGATTTCCTCCAGATCGGCGAGCGCAGCCACCGCCGGGCGCCGCAGCTCGGCGAGCCCGCCCATCGCCACCTGCGCCTGCAGCCAGGGCTCGGAGCCCGGGGCAGTGCCGCGCGCGACGGCGATCTTGGCCTCGGCATCCTGCGCGCCGGCGGTGAACGTCTTGATGCCGTCGTCCAGCCCAGCGCGAATCTCGGCGATTCGCTTGTCGAGCGCCGCGTCGGGCGTCGCCACCGGCGCGGGGCGATCGGGCTCGGCGAGGCTGGTCTTCTCGATCTCGCGGGGGAGCAGCGAGGGGTAACGCGCCGTCGACTGGGTGCATCCGGTGAGGGCGACAAGGCTGAGCAGCAGGATAAAACGCATGAAAGCGCCTTATGCTTGTGGAAAACTGCACGCAACGGCTTGCGCGATCTGAAAACCGCTTCTAAAGGCACCCCTCCACAGCGCGCCCGTAGCTCAGCTGGATAGAGCATCAGACTACGAATCTGAGGGTCGGACGTTCGAATCGTTCCGGGCGCGCCATTAAAAACCCCGCTAGGCCAACGGCTTAGCGGGGTTTTTATGTTCTGGAGCTCAAGACATCGGCCCAGCCGATCCGCCTTGAAGGACCGGCGCACGAAAAACCCCGCCCGGCGCGGTCGCCAGGCGGGGCTTCGATCTCCCAGGTCTAGAGGCGCCCTCAGGCCGTCGGCGGGTTGCCCGGCAGGATCACCGTCACGCGCAGGCCGCCGATCGGCGAGCGGCTCGCCTCGATCCGCCCGTGATGCGCCTCGACGATCGCCCGCGCCGTCGCCAGGCCCAGGCCCGAGGCGGCGGATTCGTCCGAACGATCCGAGCTGCGATAAAAGGGCTCGAACAGCCGCTGGGCGAGCATCACGTCCACGCCGGGGGCATTGTCGTCGATGATCAGGCGCCAGGCATCCCGCGAGCTCTCTAGGCCCAGCACGATCCGCCCATTGCGCGGGGTGTAGCGCAGCGAATTGTCGATCAGCGCGCTGAACAGCTGCTCGATCCGTGCGCCGTCCCATTTCACGATCACCGTGTATTCGGGCAGCGTGCTGGTCTCGAGCCGGACGCCCTGCGCCTCGGCGCGCTTCTTGTCGGCATAGATCGCGTTGTGGATCAGCGCGCGCGGGTCGACCGAGGCGAAGGTCACCGGCAGGCGGCCGAGATCGGCCAGCGCGACGGCGTTGAGGTCTTCGGCCATATGGATCAGCCGGCGGGTATCCTCCTCGATCGCGCCGATCAGCGCGGGCTCGAGCGGGGGCTGCACTTCGCAGAGCTTGATGAAATGCTCGCCCATATTCTCTGTCGGGCCCTTGAGCTCGCCCGAGATCGAGACCAGCCAGGTCCGCCGCGCCGTCTCGAGCCGGCTGAACTGGCTGGCGATGCGGCGCAGGTTGCGCATCGTCGCCACCACCTCGGCGGGGCCGTCCTCGTCGAAATAGAGGTCGAGATCGCCGTTCACCACGTCGCGGCTGAGCCCGTAGAGCTGGAGCTGCGGCTTCGCCCAGCGCCGGGCGAAGACATAGGCCATCACCAGCAGCAGCACGAACAGCACGACGACGATCGCCGCCACGCCGATATACTGGGTGGCGAGCACGCGCCGGTCCTGGTCCGAAAGCTCGGGCGGGCGGACGATCTTGGCGGTCGCCACGGTGCGGCCGTCGACTTGGACCGGGCGCTCGACGCGCGGAGTCACGCTGGTGGTCGGTCCCGCGATCGCCTGGCCCTGGGCATCGACGAGCAGCACGCGACCGGCAAGCGGCCCCGATTGCTGCATCGCCTGATCGAGCGGCCGCCCCGCGCGCGCCATTTCGGCCGCCGTCTGGACGAATGCATCGAGCCGTTCGCCCTCGCGCTGCGCCAGTTCGGCCTGTTGCCCTTCGTGCATGACGAAGACCATCAGCCCGCCGGGCACGACCGCCGCGAGCAATGCCTGCGCCGCTAGACTTGAAAAGATACCTGGAAACAAACGCACGCGCTTTATGACCTCCCCAAAGGTCGCTCCGTTTCGGAGTTAGCCGCCGACCGTCACAGACGCAATTCCCCGCTCAGTCCGGAACATCGAAGCTGTCCAATATCTTGGCGCCCGCCATGAACACGGCGATCGGGCATGCACCGAACAGCAGCCAGCCTCCCCAGCCGGGGAAGGTACCAAGATAATGAACCCCGCGCTCGGTCGCGCCGCAGGCAAGGCCATAGATCACGAGGAACGCCTCGAACTTGGTCTTGATCACGAACAGGCGGCCGAGGCGATGGAACATGCCGGATGTTAAGCAAGCGCCGGGCCAACCGCAAAAATACGTAGTTTCGCGTTAAATTTGCTGGTTACCTGTAAGTAAATCCGACAGGTCGAGCGCCTCCAGCAGCGTCCGCCGCGCACCCTCCACCTGCTCGATCAGCGCCGGGTCTCCGATCGAATCGAACGGTATCGCCTCGGGCCAATGCGCCTCGATGACGCCGGCGATACGGCTCAGCTTCGCCGCATCGACCAGGAAGCGCGGATCGACGGTTTTCGGATCGCAAACCACGCGCAGCCGCAGACAGGCCGGGCCGCCGCCATTGGCCATGGACTGGCGGACATCGACCACCTCGAGACGCCGGATCGGGCCATTGCCGGCGACATGCGCCTGCAGCCAGTTCCACACGCCCGGCGTCTCGCGCGCCTCGCCGGGGAGCACCAGCGCCATCTCGCCCGACGGCAGCGTCACCAGCTGGGCGTTGAACAGATAGGATTTGATCGCATCGGCCAGGCTGACCTGGTCGGCAGGCACCTCGACGATCTCGACCTCGGGCAGCATCGCACGCAGATCGGCGTAGAAGCGGTCCTTGTCGGCAAAAGCCTGCTCATGCGCGAACAGCACCCGGCCATTGGCCACCGCCACCACGTCGTTGTGGAACGCCCCCGCTGCGATCGCTTCCTCGGATTGCTGGACGAACAGCACGCGCTCGAGCCGGTGCCTGCGCGCCACTGCGGCGCTGGCGTCCGGGTGCTGGCGGGCGGGGAAGGGGCCGCCGGAGATGCCATAGACGAACACCTCGACACCCGGCGCGTCATGCCCGGGCGCGAGGCGCATATGGTTGGCCGCCCCCTCGTCGCCGAACGGCGCCGGCACCGGCCCGTGCACCGTGAAGGCAGGATCGGCAAAGGCGAGGCGGAGCTGCGCCAGTGTCTCGGGCCATTCATGGCTACGATGCGGCATCGTCACCAGGTTGGCGACGCTCAGATGGCATTTGCCGTCGCCGGTATCGGGCGCGGGCGAGACCGTCGCGGCATTGGCCGCCCACATCGGCGAGGCGGAGAGCGCCTGCGCCCGGGTGTGCGGCGGCGCATCCTCGAAGCGGGTGCCCAGGCTCGCCAGCCAGCGATGATCGGGCCGGGCATGGGGCAGGAGGATGCCCTGGGGCAGCCCGAGCGCCAGGTTCGCCCGCATCTTGGCGATGCCCTGCAGCGCCGCGGCGCGGGGATGGGAAGTCTCGCCCCGGTTGCGGGTCGCGGCGAGATTGCCATTGCTTAGCCCGGCATAATTGTGGCTCGGGCCGATGATCCCGTCGAAGTTGATCTCGGTAAGCATGGCTTAGCCCCTCCCCTTCAGGGGAGGGGTTGGGGTGGGGCATATCAGCGGGCGATGGGCTCGGTGAGACGGACAGGCCCCACCCCAAACCCCTCCCCTGAAGGGGAGGGGCTCTTGATCAACGCCCCACATGCAGCACCTCATCCCCGATCCCGATGCCGAGCAGTTCGGCCGTGCGCTCGTCGATCGCCACGCCGCCGTCGCGCACCGCCACGCGCCCCTGGGTCACGCGGAATTCCTTGAGCGTGCCGGTCGCGACCAGCGCCGCCTCGCCGCCGGCTTCCACCGCCACCACCTGCGCGGTACGGGCATCGCGCACCGTATTCACCTGATCGGTGCGCGCGGTCATGGTCGGGCCGCCGTCGAAGATGTCGACATAGCGTTCCCAGGCAAAGCCCTCGCCCTCGAGCATCCGCATCGCCGCCCGGCCCGAGGGGTGGGGCAGGCCGATCACCCCGCGCGCGCTGTCGGAGAGCATCGCGGTGTAGATCGGGTGCTTGGGCATCAGATCGGCGATGAACTGGTTGCCGTTCACCGCATTGAAGCTGTCCGCCTCCTGGAAGTTCATCCCGAAGAAGCGCCCGGCGATGCCGTCCCAGAAGGGCGATCCGCCCGCCTCGTCGATCACCCCGCGCAGCTCGGCGAGGATCCGCTCGGCAAAACGGTGGCGGTGGCGGGCGATGAACAGGTAGCGGCTGCGCGCGAGCAGCATGCCCAGCCCGCCGGCGCGCTCGCCCGGATGCAGGAACAACCCGCCTACTTCGGAGCAGCCCTCCAGGTCGTTGACCAGGCTCAGCGTCTCGGCGCGGAAGGTGCGGCCCAGCTCCTCGCTGTGCTTGGTCTCGGTGGCGAGGCGATAGGAATAGAAGGGCCAGCGCTGCCCCACCGCAGTGAAGATCTGGCAGGTGCCGCGCACCTCGCCGGTATCTGCATTCTCGAGCACCAGCACGAACACATCGTCGCCGGCCTCGCCTTCGCCGCGCTCGAACGCGGTATGGCTGCGGGCGAGCTTGGCGCGCAGCACGTCCTTTTCGGGCTGCAAATTGGTGAAGCCGCCGCCGGTGAGCTTCGCCATCTCGTAGAGCGCCTGCAGATCCTCGTCGCGGGCGGCCCTGATCACGAAACTCATAACTTCCCCTTCTCGGCGATACGCAACATGGTGACGGCGGAGAGCGCAGCGCGTTCAGCGAGGCTCTCCGGGATAAGGAATTCATCGGCGCTGTGGATCAGGCCGCCGCGCGCGCCCATCGTATCGACTACCGGCACGCCGCAGGCCGCGATGTTGTTGCCGTCGCACACGCCGCCCGAGAATTTCCACGCAACCGGGATGCCCAGATCGGCGCCCGAGCGCTTCACGAGTTCGAACAATTTCTCAGCACCGGCGTCCAGCGGCTTGGGCGGGCGATTGAAGCTGCCATGCACGTGCACGTGCACATCGTGCTTGACCGTGACGATCGCCACGGCCTGGTCGATCGCGATGCGGGCGCGGGTGATCGCCTCGGCGTCCTTCGGCCGGAAATTGACGCGCAGGATCGCGAGATCGGGCACGACGTTGTTCGGCCCGCCGCCGTCGATCTTCGCCGGGTTCACCGCGAGCCCGGGGGTCTTGGCGTCATTGAGCCGCATCGCCAGGTCCGCGGCGGCGACCAGCGCATTGCGCCCTTCTTCGGGATTGCGCCCGGCATGCGCGGACTTGCCGTGCACGACGATCGAGAAATTGCCCGTGCCCCCGCGCGCGCCCGCCAGCGTGCCGTCGGGCAGGGCAGGCTCATAGGTGAGCGCCGCCACCTTGCCCCTGGCAACGCCCGCGATCAGGCCGGCGGAGGAGAAGGAACCGGTCTCTTCGTCCGAATTGATCAGCACCTCATAGCCGAGATGCGCGGCGAGCGGGCTCTCCTCCACCGCTTCCAGCGCGGCGAGCATCAGCGCGAGCCCGCCCTTCATGTCGGCCGCGCCCGGCGCATTCAGGTTGCCGTCGGGTAGCCAGCGATTGACCTGGAAGGGATGATCGGCACCGAAGACGGTGTCCATGTGCCCGGTGAGCAGGATCTGCACCGGCGCCTCGGGGCGGACGGCCAGGTGCAGGTGCCGGCCATGCGCCAGCGGCAACACCTGCCCGTCTGCGGTCACGCTATCGGCTGCCTCGGGCTCGACCAGCGCGAGAGGGCCGGGCAGGGCAGCGAAGGCGTCGGCCAGGGCATCGGCCATGCGGGCAAGTCCCGCCAGATTGCGGGTGCCGCTGTTGATCGCCGTCCAGGCCTCGGTCCGCGCCAGCATCGGCGAGGCCGCAGCTCTCTCCACAGCCGCGCATTCGATCTTGGAAAGCTCGGTCATCCCGCGGGACTAGCGCGAAATATTATTGCGGTCACCCCAGCGAACGCCGGGAAGCGCATGCGTTTTGATTATGGCCGGTCAGAAATCGACGACGAGGGCCGCGCGGCTGGTCGAGTCCGTGCTCTTGCGGCCCACCGCTGGCGTGCTTTCATATTGCAGCGAATAGCTGAACTGCGCCGAGAGCGGGCCGAACAGCCGAGTGAGCAGCGCCGACTTGGAAGAGATGGTGCTGTTCGCGTCCTGCACATAGGCAGAGGCGTTCTGCGTCACCGAGATGCCCTTGGTGATCTTCCAGCCGAAATCCAGGCTGCCGCGCGCCGCCGCGTTGCTCTCTTCGGGCTGGGCGATGAAGCGGGTGTAGCGAAAGGCCGGGCCCACTTCGAGATCGAGCTTCACCGAAGGCGACTTGATCGCGCTGTAGCCGATCCCGCTCGACACCGAGACGCGGTCGCTGAAGCCCGAGAAGCGATCGCTCTCATATTGCGCCGCGCCGTAGAGATAGGCGCGGTCGTCGAACTTCCAGTTGGGCTCGTATGCGGCGAGATAGCGTTCGCGCGTCGTGATCCCCAGGCTCTCCTGGTAATCGCCCTGGATGCGCAGCTTGTGGCGCCATTCCAGGCCTTCGCGCTTCAATTCCATCGACGCGGCGATGCCGACATTCTCGGTATTGCCCTCGGTAACATAGCCGCCCAGCTCGGCATGGCCCTTCACCAGCGCGAAGAAGTCGGCGCTGCGGATCTTGGCCTGCGCCTTTTTCAGCCGGGAATCTCGCCAGTCGGCGGCGATCTTCACCAGCTGGTCGGCGCTGTCGGGGGCGGCCGAGCGCGCATATTTCACAATGACGGCGACGTCGTTCTCGTTGCCCGATTCCATCGCCGCCTCGAGCATCAGCTTGAGCGCGGGCGGCACGTTCGCGGTCGCCAGCGCGGCGGCGACGGTGTCGTCCTCGTCGTCCATCGGCACGGCAAATGCCGGTGCGGCGGCGAGCAGCAACGGCAGGGCAAGGAGCGAGGCGCGCATGTGCAGGTCCGTATCGCCGTTATGGGAGCGAAACTAGGGCAGGATCAGACGAGATGTTGTCCAAAGACGGTCAACAGTTCCTTATAGAGCGCTCTTTTGAACGGCACGATGATCTCAGGGAGATCTTTCGGCTCCGCCCAGCGCCAGGCGCGGAATTCGGGCTCGGCGGTCTCGATGTTGACGTCGCTGTCCTCGCCGAGGAAGCGGAACAGGAACCAGCGCTGGCGCTGCCCGCGCCACTTGCCCTTCCAGATGCGGCCGACCAGGTCCTCGGGCAGGTCGTAGAACAGCTCGTCGGGCGCGACCGCGACCAGCTCGGCCAGCTCGCGCTGCACGCCGGTCTCCTCCCACAGCTCGCGCCATGCCGCCTCGATCGGGTCCTCGCCCGGATCGATCCCGCCCTGCGGCATCTGCCAGGCCTCGACGACCGAATCGAGCCGCTGGCCGACGAACACCTGGCCGTGGCGATTGAGCAGCATCACGCCCGCGCAGGGGCGATAGGGAAGGGAGGCGATGTCGGTCATGGCGCGCGCATTACCTCTAACGTCATCCCGGCGAAAGCCGGGATCTCAGGCGATGGCGCGGGAAGGAGCGCACGAGATCCCGGCTTTCGCCAGGATGACGGGATACCTACGTTCGGGAAGTGATCCATCTCGTCCACCACCCCGATTACGTCGCGCCGGCTCCGGCGCGCAGCCAGTATCAGTGGAACAAGAACGGCCTGGTCCGCGACCTGCTGCGCGCGGAAGGCGACATCTTCACCTGGCACCAGCCCGAGCCGATGCCGCGCATCTGGCTCGAGGCGGTGCACGATCCCGATTATGTCGAGCAGGTGCTCAGCACCGCGGTGCCGCCCGAGAAGGAGCGGCGCATCGGCTTTCCGGTCACCCCCGAAGTCGCCCGCCGCGCCCAGGCCGTGCCCGGCGGCACCTATCTGGCCGCCCGGCTCGCGCTCGAGCATGGCTTCGCGGCCAACACCGCCGGCGGCAGCCACCATGCGCTCTTCGATACCGGCGCCGGCTTCTGCGTGTTCAACGATCTCGCCCTCGCCGCCGTCCGGCTGGCGGAGGAGGGGCACCGCGTGCTGATCATCGATTGCGACGTGCACCAGGGCGACGGCACCGCCGCGCTCACCGCGGGCCGGCCCGAGATCGCCACCTATTCGATCCATGCCGAGAAGAACTTCCCGGTCCGCAAGGCGCGCTCGACGCTCGACGTCCCGCTGGCCGACGGCGTGGGCGACGCGGAATATCTCGAAACGCTCGAGCGCACCCTGGTCCCGCTGCTCGAGGGCTTCGCGCCCGATCTCGTCCTCTACCAGGCCGGCGTCGATCCGCTTGCCGGCGACCGACTCGGCCGCCTCGCGCTCAGCTATGACGGGTTGATCGCGCGCGATCGCTGGGTTTCCGGCGTCATGACGTCGCACGGCATCCCCTTCGCCAGCGCGCTGGGCGGCGGCTATGGCGAGGACGCGCTCGAAGTCTCGCGCCGGCACGTCGCCTCGATCCTCGCGCTGGGACAGGCAGTTGCGGGCCGGGCTTTGCAGCGTTGAATTTGGGGCGTACACACCTGCACAACGATATAAAATTGCAGGAGAGAGGCTGTGGCGACTGCCGCGCATACGCTCACGCCCGAAGAGGCGTCGGCGCATCCCGCACCTGAAGCGATCGTCGTTCGTTTCGCCGGCGACTCCGGCGACGGAATGCAGCTCACCGGCGGCCAGTTCACGCTTTCCACCGCGCTGGCCGGCAACGACCTTGCCACCTTCCCCGATTTCCCCGCCGAGATCCGCGCGCCGCAGGGCACGCTGTTCGGCGTCTCCGCCTTCCAGATCAACTTCGGCTCGGCCCGGATCGACACCGCCGGCGACCAGCCCGACGTGCTTGTCGCGATGAACCCGGCGGCACTCAAGACCAATGTCGAGGCCCTGAAGCCCGGCGGATTGATCATCGCCGACGAGGGCGAGTTCGGCCAGCGCAACCTCGACAAGGCCAGATACGCCGCCAATCCGCTCGACGACGGCAGCCTTGCCCGGTGGCAGCTGCTCCGCCTCGACATCTCGCAGCTCACCCTCGACGCAGTGAAGCCCTTCGGCCTCGGCAACAAGGAGGCGCTGCGCTGCAAGAACATGTGGACGCTGGGGCTCGCGCTCTGGATGTTCGATCGCGATCGCCAGCCCCTCGTCGACTGGCTCAAGGCCAAGTTCGCCAAGGCGCCCGAGCTGGCCGAAGCGAACATCGCCGCGCTCAACGCCGGCCACGCCTATGGCGAGACCGCAGAGCTGGGCGCGATGGGGATCAGCCAGCGCCAGGTTGCCGCCGCGCCCGCCGAGCCGGGGCTCTACCGCACCGTCACCGGGGCGGAATCGATCTCGCTCGGGCTCGTCGCCGGGGCCCAGCTCGCCAATCTGCCTATGTTCTTCGGCGGCTATCCGATCACTCCGGCCAGCGCGATCCTGCACACGCTGTCGCGCTACAAGGAGTACAACGTCACCACCTTCCAGGCCGAGGACGAGATCGCCGCGGTGGCTTCCGCCCTGGGCAGCGCCTATGCTGGAAGCCTTGGCGTCACCTGCTCGTCGGGCCCGGGCATCGCGCTCAAGACCGAGGCGATTGGCCTGGCGATCATGACCGAGCTGCCGCTGGTGATCGTCAACGCCCAGCGCGGCGGCCCCTCGACCGGACTTCCCACGAAAACTGAGCAGTCCGACCTTTACCAGGCGGTCTATGGCCGCAACGGCGATGCGCCCGTGCCGGTGCTTGCCGCGCGCTCGGCCGCGGATTGCTTCGATGTCGCGATCGAGGCGGTGCGGATCGCCACCCAATACATGACCCCGGTGATGCTGCTCACCGACGGCTATCTCCAGAATGCCGCCGAGCCCTGGAAGGTGCCGGACATGTCGGCCTATGAACCCTTCCCGGTGCAGTTCCACACCGAGGCCCCGCCCGAAGGCGAGAAATTCCAGCCCTATGCCCGCAACGACCGGCGCGCGCGGCCCTGGGTAAAACCGGGCACACCGGGCCTGCTCCACCGCATCGGCGGCATCGAGAAGGCGCAGGGGACCGGCAATATCGACTATTCCCCCGCCAACCATCAGGCGATGACCGACACCCGCCGCGACAAGGTCGCCGGGATCGAAGTGCCCGATCAGGCGGTCGAGCAGGGCGGGCAGGGCGGCAAGCTGGTCGTGGTCGGCTGGGGCTCCACCTATGGCCCGATCGCCCAGGCGGTGCGCCGGGCGCGGTCAAAGGGGCATGACGTCGCCCATGTCCATATCCGCCACATCTGGCCGCTTCCCAGAAATCTTGGCGTTCTGCTACAGAGTTACGAGCATATCCTCGTACCGGAAATGAACACAGGCCAGCTCAAGACGCTGCTGCGCGACCAGTATCTCGTCGATGCCCGGTCGCTTACCAAGGTCTCGGGCCAGCCCTTCCGGATCGCCGAGATCGAGGCTGCGATCGCCCAGCATCTCGGCGCCGACTTCGATCAGGAACTGCCGCCCGATAACAGCCAGCTTCCCAGCCCGGAGGCAGTGAATCCCTAGCAATCGTCACCCCGGCGAAAGCCGGGGTCTCAGGCCGCAAGCCCACGCCTGAGGCACGAGATCCCGGCTCTCGCCGGGATGACGAAGGAGAAACAGATGAACGAGATCACCACGATCCGCCCGAGCACCCCCAAGGACTGGGAGACCGATCAGGAGGTCCGCTGGTGCCCCGGCTGCGGCGACTATGCGATCCTCAAGGCGGTGCAGCGGACGATGCCCGAGCTGGGCGTCGCGCCGGAGAACACCGTGTTCGTCAGCGGCATCGGCTGCTCGTCGCGCTTCCCCTATTACATGGAGACATACGGCTTCCACACCATCCATGGCCGTGCGCCGGCGGTGGCGACGGGGGTCAAGCTCGCCAATCCCGATCTCGATGTGTGGATCATCACCGGCGACGGCGATGCGCTGTCGATCGGCGGCAACCACACGATGCACCTCCTCAGGCGCAACCTGAATTGCCAGTTCCTGCTGTTCAACAACGAGATATACGGCCTCACCAAGGGCCAATATTCGCCGACGAGCCGCGAAGGCACGCGCAGCCCGTCCACGCCGTTCGGCTCGGTCGACCATCCCGCCAAGCCCTGCGCCTTCGCGCTGGGGGCGGGGGCGCGCTTCGTCGCGCGCGGGATCGACGTCCACAAGAACCTGCCCGGCGTCCTCAAGGCCGCACACGCGCACCAGGGCGCGGCGTTCGTCGAGATCTTCCAGAACTGCATCGTCTATAACGACGAGGTCTTCGAGCCCTTCACCGCCAAGCCGAATGCTGCCGCCAACCAGCTCTGGGCCGAGCATGGCCAGCCGCTGCTCTTCGCGGGCGGCACCCGCGGCCTGGCGCTCGATCCCGAGCGGCTGGTGCTCAAGGTTGTCGATGTGATCGAGGGCGACTGGCAGGGGGCGGGGGTGATCGTCCACAACGTCACCAACCGCGCCGTCGCGCACATGCTCGTCGAAATGCCCTTCGGCGCCTTCCCGATGGCACTGGGCGTGCTCTACGACGATCCCGCGCCCACCTTCGAGAGCGCCGTGGCCGCGCAGAACCGGGCGGCGAGCGAAGGCAAGGCCGCCGATCTCCAGAAGCTGGTGTCGAAGGGGCAGACCTGGATGGTCGACAAGGAGCCGCACAAACTCTGATACACTTGTCAGCTTGCATTGGCGGGGGACTAGCCTATCGCCTCGTTCATGTTGACCCGCGCGCCCGCTGGCCTCTCTTCGCGTGAACTTGCGCCGGCCCGAAGCGTCTATCCCCGATGAACCCTGCCGACGGCACTTTCCGTACCCCCGCCGAGCGCGCCCGGCGGCATGATCTCGATGCGCTTCGGGCGGTGTTCCTGCTGTTCGGCATCCCGTACCACGCCTCGCTGACGGCGCGGCCGGGCCCGTGGATCGCCAATTTCCACGATCGCTCGCGGGACTTCATCCAGCTCGCCGACTATCTTCACCTGTTCCGCATGCCAGGCTTCTACATGATCGCCGGCTATTTCGCCGCGATGCTGCTCCAGAAGCGCCCGGTGGCGAGCTATCTGCCGTCCCGCCTCCACCGGCTCGTCCCGCCCTTCCTGGCGGGCACCTTCCTGCTGGTGCCGGCGATGCACATCCTGCTGTTGCTCGAGACCGGCCATCCCGATCCGATCGCCCGCTGGTGGGAAATCATGACGATGGCGGATCGCAACCCGTTCGAGCATCTCTGGTTCGTCCAGGTGCTGCTCTACTACACGGCCGCGCTCGCCGGCCTGGCCTGGCTGTTCCCCCGGCTCGCCCATGCCGAGCTCAGGGGCGAGCAGCGCGCGCTGGTCCGCTGGTTCATTCCGCTTACTCTCGCCACCGGGCTGGTCCTCGGCCTGTGCGGCCTCGGCTCGCTCCAGCTCGAGCGCTATCGCTATCTCGACAATTTCGCGGTCAATTTCCTCTCGGCCCGCTACGCGCTCGATTACCTGCCCTGGTTCCTGCTCGGCGCGCTCCTCCAGCGCATTCCCGCGCTCGACCGGCGCTTTGCCCGCTTCTCCTGGATCCTCTTCCTGACAGGGCTCGCGGCGAGCATCGCGGTGGTCTTCTATCCGCGCGCGATCCCGTTTCTCTGGCGGCCGGTGATCACCGGCGTCGCCGCGATCTGCCTGACGCAAGCCTCGCTCGGCGCGCTGGCGCATTTCATCCATGGCGAGCGCCGCTGGGTGAAGGCGCTCGTCTCGGCTTCCTTCGTCATCTACCTGTTCCACGAGCCGCTGATCGTTCTGGCCACGCCGTTGCTCGATCTGCTGCCGATTCCGCTCTGGCCGCGCTTCATCCTGCTCTGCCTGATCGCCTTTTTCTGTTCCTACGGCATCTGGAAGCTGATCAAGCTGAGCCCGGCGCTGCGGTATGTCTTCAACGGCGAGCGGCCAAAGAAGCGCGCCAAGACTTAGGCTTGCCCGACTCACCGGCGCGTGCATTGTGCGCCCCGAAATGCATGCGCCGTTGAGCCAGTCCGATCCCAATCTGCCGCGCCGCCCGGGCTGGTTCGCCCGCGCGCTGGCACCTTTCTTCCGCCGCCAGCTCGACAGGATCGATGCCGGCATCGCCCAGGGCAGCCTGTCGCTCAGCCTGCCCGACGGCAGCGCGCGGCTGCTCGGCGGCCGCGCGGAAGGGCCCGCGGCGATCGTCGACCTGCGCAGCTGGCGCGCGCTGCTCCGCCTGGCCATCGGCGGCTCGATCGGCTGGTACCAGGCCTGGGCGCTTGGCGAATGGTCTAGCCCCGATCCGGTCGCGCTGTTTGCGCTGTTCGGGCTCAACCGCGCCGAGCTGGCGCGCCAGGCCCGCGCCACCGGCCTGTCCCGGGGCTTCAAGCGGCTGCTCCACTGGCGCAATCGCAACCATCGCGGCGGCTCACGGCGGAACATCCAGTTCCACTATGATCTGGGCAACGACTTCTACCGGCTGTGGCTCGACCCGGGCATGACCTATTCGAGCGCGCTGTTCACCGCCTCAGGGCAGACCCTCGAACAGGCCCAACACGAGAAGCTCGCCGCGATCCTGGCCCGCACCGATACCCGTCCAGGCGACGAGATCCTCGAGATCGGCTGCGGCTGGGGCAGCTTCGCCGAGCTGGCGGTGGCGGAGGGGCGCAAGGTTCACGGCATCACTCTCTCGACCGAGCAGAAGGCCTGGGCCGAGGCGCGCGTGCCCGAGCATGCCCGCTTCACCCTCACCGACTATCGCGACGTGCAGGGCCGCTATGACGCCGTCGCCAGCATCGAAATGGCCGAGGCGGTAGGCGAGCCCTATTGGCCCGCCTATCTCGATGCCATTGCCGGCGCGCTCAAGCCCGGTGGCCGCGCTGCGCTGCAGGTGATCACCTTCGACGACGCCTTCTTCGCCGACTATGCCGCGAACGTCGATTTCATCCAGGCCTATGTCTTCCCCGGCGGACTGTTGCTCTCCGAAGCGCGCTTCCGGGCGCTGGCCGAGGCGCGAGGCCTGCGCTGGCAGGATCGCACCGGCTTCGGCCTCGACTATGCCGAGACGCTGCGCATCTGGCGCGAGCGCTTCGACGCGGCGGTGGCGGCGGGCACGCTTCCGGAACAATTCGATAGCAAGTTCATAGACTTGTGGCGCTATTATCTGATGTATTGCGAGGGCGGGTTCAGAGGGGGCGGTATCGACGTCATCCAGCTCACCCTGGTGAAGGAGGAGGGATGATGCGGAAATTGCTGCTGGCGAGCATGCTCGCGCTCGGAAGTGTCTCGGGGCAGGCCGCACAGGCCCAGGCGGTCCAGTCGTCGGATGTGAAGCTGCAGTCCGGCGACAATAGCGGCCTGCGCAAGGTCGGCGCCGAAGTGCTGTTCTGGAGCCAGGCCCAGCGCGACGCCAATTTCCCGCATATGGAGCGTCTCTTCCCCGGCCATATCGTCAAGGCCGGCGGCAAGGTCCGTCCGCTTCCCGCCGGCACGCCGCTCGCCTTCCCGGATGCCGATCTCGACGCCTTCATCGCGGCGCAGAACATCGCCGGGCTGATCGTCCTCAAGGACGGCAAGATCGTGCTCGAGCGCTATGCCCGCGGCTATTCGCGGGAAGGGCGCTGGACCAGCTTCTCGGTCGCCAAGTCCTTCACCTCCTCGCTGGTCGGCGCCGCGATCCAGGACGGATATATCAAGTCGGTCGACGAGCCGGTGACCAGGTACATCCCGGAACTGGCCGGCAGCGGCTATGACGGGGTGACGATCGCCCAGCTGCTCACCATGACCTCGGGCGTGAAGTGGAACGAGGATTATACCGATCCCAAGTCCGACGTCGCCCGCATGTTCCTGGAAGCGGTGCCGGCGGCGGAGGACCCCACCGTCTTCTACATGAAGAAGCTCCCGCGCGAGTTCGCACCGGGGGCGAAGTGGGTTTACAAGACCGGCGAGACCAATCTGATCGGCGTGCTGGTGATGCGCGCGACCGGGAAGCCGCTCGCCACCTATCTCAGCGAGAAGATCTGGCAGCCCTATGGCATGGAGCAGGACGCCTTCTGGATGGTCGATCCGTCCGGGCACGAGGTGAGCGGCTGCTGCCTGTCGGTGTCGTTGCGCGACTATGCCCGGCTGGGCCAGTTCGCGCTCGAAGGCGGCAAGGGCGTCGTCCCCGCCGACTGGTATCGCCAGTCGACCACCGCGCATGCCGACATCGGCGTGCCGGGCTATGGCTATGGCTATCAGTGGTGGACCTATCCCGAGGGCCGCTTCGGCGCGCAGGGCATCTTCGGCCAGGCGATCCGCGTCGATCCCAAGTCGAAAGTGGTGATTGCCGTCTCCGCCGCCGCGCCCAAGGCAAGCGACGGCGACTATGGCAAGGCGCGAACCGCGTTCCTCAACCGGTTGTTCGAAGCCGCGGCGAAGTAGCCCATCAATCCCCCTCCCGCTTGCGGGAGGGGTTAGGGGAGGGTGCGACGGAGAGGTTAACGCGGCGTACGCGCCACAAGCCTCCCACAAGCGGGAGGGGAGAGGGTTTACTCCACCCGCTCGAAATGCCCGGTCTCGAACCCCGACACTGCCAGTGCCGCGATCCGCTCGGCGACAACCTCGGGCGCCTTCACCGTCTCGGGATCCTCGCCTGGGAAAGCGCGCGCGCGCATCTTGGTGCGGGTCGCGCCCGGATCGACGATCGCCACGCGCACCTGGCTGATATGCGCGACTTCCTCGCCATAGGTGAGAAGCAGGTTGTCGAAGGCAGCCTTGGACGAGCCATAGACGCCCCAATAGGCCCGGGCATTGCGGCCCACGCCCGAGGTCACGCCGATCACCCGCGCGCCGCTCGAAGCCTTGAGCATCGGGTCGAACGCCGCCAGGATCGCCGCCTGCGCAGTGACGTTGAGCGTCAGGACCTTCGCATATTCCTTGAAGTCGATCGCCGGCACCGCGCTCAGCGTGCCGAGCTGCGCGGCGTTGAGCACCAGCACGTCGAGCGCCGCCCAGCGCCCGGAGATCGCTTCGGCGAGGCGCGCGATGCTGTCATTCTCGGTCAGGTCGAGCGGCGCGATCGTCGCCGAACCGCCCGCGGCGAAGATCGCTTCCTCGACTTCCTCGAGCCCGCCCGCAGTGCGCGCGGTCAGGATCACATGCGCGCCCTGCCTGGCCAGTTCCAGCGCTGTCGCCGCGCCGATCCCGCGGCTCGCGCCGGTGACGAGCGCGGTCTTACCTTCCAGTGCCTTGTCGGTCATTCCCATCCCCGTTCGCCCTGAGCTTGTCGAAGGGCAGTGCTTCTCGCCCGCGTCCTCAGAAAGAACGGTGCTTCGACAAGCTCAGCACGAACGGGAAGTGAATGTCAGCCCACGCGCTCGTGGAGCAGCGCGAACTGGTCGGTCGGCGGGCCGTTCTCGTCCTGGTCGGTCAGCGTCGTCGGATATTCGCCGGTGAAGCAGGCATCGCAATATTTCGGATGGATATCCGCGCGGTGCGCCTCGCCGAGCGCCTTGTACAGGCCGTCGATCGTCACGAAGGCCAGGCTGTCGGCATGAATGAAGTCGGTCATCCCGCCCACATCCATCTTGGCGGCGAGCAGCTTGGCGCGCTCGGGCGTGTCGACGCCGTAGAAGCAGCTGTGCCGCGTCGGCGGCGAGGCAATGCGCATGTGCACCTCGGCGGCGCCGGCCTCGCGCATCATCTGCACGATCTTGAGGCTGGTGGTGCCGCGCACGATCGAATCGTCGATCAGCACCACGCGCTTGCCCTTGATCAGCTCGCGATTGGCATTGTGCTTCAGCTTCACGCCCAGGTGGCGAATCTGGTCGCCCGGCTGGATGAAGGTGCGGCCAACATAGTGCGAGCGGATGATGCCCAGCTCGAACGGAATCCCGCTCTGCTGGGCATAGCCGATCGCCGCCGGCACGCCCGAATCGGGCACGGGCACGACGAGATCGGCCTCGACCGGCGCCTCGATCGCCAGCTGCGCGCCGATCGCCTTGCGCACCGAATAGACCGAGCGGCCTTCGCTGATCGAATCGGGGCGCGAGAAATAGACATGCTCGAAGATGCAGGGCCGCGGCCCCACGGGCGCGAACGGCTTGTGCGAGCTGATCTCGCCGCCCTTGACGATCACCAGTTCGCCCGGCTCGACATCGCGGACATAGTCGGCGCCGACCACGTCGAGCGCCACCGTCTCGGAAGCGAAGACGATCGTGTCGTCGAGCTTGCCCATCACCAGCGGGCGGATGCCCAGCGGATCGCGGCAGGCGATCATGCCCTCGGGCGTCATCACGATCAGCGAATAGGCGCCCTCGACCTGCTTGAGCGCGTCGATGAAGCGATCGATCAGCGTGCGGAACTGCGAAGTGGCGACGAGGTGGATGATCACCTCGGTGTCGCTGGTCGACTGGAAGATCGCGCCGCGGCGGATCAGGTCGCGGCGCAGGCGCATCGCGTTCGAGATGTTGCCGTTATGCGCCACCGCAAAGCCGCCGCTCGCCAGCTCGGCATAGAGCGGCTGGACGTTGCGCAGCGAGGTCTCGCCGGTGGTCGAATAGCGGACATGCCCGCAGGCAGTGTCGCCGTGCAGCGCACGGATCACCTCGTCGCGGTCGAAATTGCCCGCCACATGGCCCATCGCCCGGTGGATGTGGAACTGGTGGCCGTCGAAGCTGGTGATACCCGCCGCCTCCTGTCCACGATGCTGGAGTGCATGCAGGCCAAGCGCAACGGCGGCGGCGGCGCCGTCCATGCCGGATACGCCGAAAATGCCACACTCTTCGCGCAGCTTGTCGTCGTCGAACGGGTTCGTGGTAAGCATCAGCCCTCGATGGGGTTGGGAACTGTCGGGCGGGCATATAGGCGCTTCGGCGCGGTTTGTCGCCGGTCTGTCACAAAGAAATGAACTGACAGGGTTTTTCGGTGGTTTTTCAGGGGCGAAAGGAGCTTTTCCCATGCCCGGCCACAACCACGGACCCCAGATCAGGAACGGCGAACTCTACGAGAAACTCCGTGCCGAGGGGAATTCGAAGGAGAAATCCGCCCGAATCGCCAATGCCGAGGCGGCAGGCACGCTCGACCATCCCGGCGGCACGCTCGAAAGCCGCTCGAAGGAGCAGCTGTACGACGAGGCGAAGGAGATCGGCATCGAGGGGCGCTCGAAGATGGACAAGGACGCGCTGATCGACGCGATCCGCGAGCATTGAACCATCGTCATCCCGGCGAAAGCCGGGATCTCAGGCCGCATGCGCCCTTGCATGAGACCCCGGCTTTCGCCGGGGTGACGGCTGGGGTAGAGCCGGTTCGTGGATACCGATCGCGAAACGGGCAGCACGCTCGACCCGAAATATGACGCCGCCGGCCTGATCACGGCGGTCTGCACCGATCCCCAGGGCACGGTGCTGATGCTGGCGCACATGAACGCCGAGGCGCTCCAGGCAACGCTCGACACCGGCGAGGCGACCTTCTGGTCGCGCAGCCGCGGCCGCTTGTGGAAGAAGGGCGAGACGTCGGGCCATGTCCTCAAGGTGATCGAGGCGCGGATCGATTGCGATCAGGACGCGGTCTGGCTCAAGGTCGAGCCGCACGGCCCCGCCTGCCACACCGGTGCGCCGAGCTGCTTCTACCGGGTGATCGAAGGCGGAAAGCTGGTCCGGAAGTGAAGCGCGCGCGCTATAATCCTGAGCCGTTCCCCGGCGAAAGCCGGGGCCCAGGGTTTCTCTGCCGCGTCGCTTATGACCCTGGGCCCCGGCTTTCGCTGGGGAACAAATCAGTCCTTGGAGCCATGCTCCTTCTCGCCGCCTGCTCCTCCGGCAGCGCCCCTACCGACAAACCCCAGCCGCCCCAGGACCTCGAAAAGGCCGCGATCGAACGCGGCCTCGTCCGCAATCCGGCGGACACCGACATTGCCGGCCTCTATGCCCGCGATACCGATCGCGTCTGCATCGTGCCCGACGAGGAGCTCGGCTACCGGGTCGGCGCATTCGTCGACTATGGCGACCGCATCACCTGCAGCGGCACTGGCCGGGCGAGTCGGGTGGGGGAGGCGCTGCATATCGAGTTCGGCGAGGACGGCAGTTGCTCGTTCGACGCCAGATATGACGGCGACAAGATCGCCTTCCCGGGCGCGCTGCCCGATGGTTGCACCAAGTTCTGCGCGAAGCGTGCCTCCTATGCCGGCCTCGAAGTCTCCCGCCTCAGCGAGTCGGCCGCCGAAGCCGCCGCAATGCGCGACGCCAACGGCAAGCGGCTCTGCGGCGCTGACAAATAGCCGTCGCCCGCCAGAATCGTCATCCCGGCGAAAGCCGGGATCTCAGGCGGAGGTGCAGGGAAGGAGCCGCACGAGATCCCGGCTTTCGCCGGGATGACGGAATGGATCAAAGACGGACATAACGAGTTGACGTTCACGTAAGGGGAAAGTATTTTCCATGGCCATGAACGCACCCGCCTTTCCGCTCGAAGCCCTGGCGCCGATCGAGCCGCGCCCGGATCGCGACGCCTTCACCATCTCGGACTTGTGCGCCGAATTCTCGGTCACGCCGCGCGCGCTGCGCTTCTACGAGGACGAAGGGCTGATCGCCCCCGAGCGCCGCGGCACGTCGCGTGTCTATTCGCACCGCGATCGTGCGCGGCTTGCCTGGATCCTGCGCGGCAAGCGCGTCGGCTTCAGCCTCGCCGAGATCCGCGAGATGATCGATCTCTACGATGTCGGCGACGATCGCAGCACCCAGAAGCAGGTCACGCTCGAGCGCTGTCTCGAACGGATCGAACTGCTCGAAAACCAGAAGCGCGACATCGACGCGCACATCGCCGAGCTCCAGCAATTCGTCGACCTGCTCAAAAGCAGCGACTAACCTCCGAGGACCCTGAAATGCCCCAATATACCCCGCCGGTGCGCGACACGCGCTTCATCCTCGAGCAGGTGATCGGCCTTGATCGCTACACCAACCTGCCCGGTTTCGAGAACGCGACCCCCGACACGGTCGACGCGGTGCTCGAGCAGGGCGGCCAGTTCGTCGCCGAAGTGCTGTTCCCGCTCAACCATTCGGGCGACCAGGAAGGCTGCAAGCGGCATGACGACGGCAGCGTCACCACTCCGGCGGGCTACAAGGAAGCCTACACCCAGTTCGTCGAGAGCGGCTGGGGCACGCTGAGCTTCCCCGAGACCTTTGGCGGCCAGGGCATGCCGCACGTCATCTCCACCGCCTTCCAGGAGTTCATGATCTCCTCGAACATGGCCTTCGCCATGTATCCGGGCCTCACGCACGGCGCGATCGCCGCGCTCCTCGCCAAGGGGTCGCCCGAGCAGCAGGAGAAGTATGTCCCCAAGATGGTCGCGGGCATCTGGGGCGGTACGATGAACCTCACCGAACCGCAGTGCGGCACCGATCTCGGCCTGATCAAGACCAAGGCCGAGCCCAATGCCGACGGCTCGTACAGCATCACCGGCACCAAGATCTTCATCTCGTCGGGCGAGCACGACCTGACCGAGAACATCATCCATCTCGTCCTCGCCAAGACCCCGGGCGCGCCGGACAGCACCAAGGGCATCTCGCTGTTCGTGGTGCCCAAGTTCCTGGTCAACGACGACGACAGCCTGGGCGCGCGCAACGCGGTCAGCTGCGGCTCGATCGAGCACAAGATGGGCATCCACGCCAACTCGACCTGCGTGATGAACTATGACGGCGCCACCGGCTGGCTCGTCGGCGAGGAGATGAAGGGCCTCGCCGCGATGTTCATCATGATGAACGCCGCGCGTCTCGGCGTCGGCCTCCAGGGCCTCGGCGTCGGCGAAGTCGCGCTCCAGAACGCCGTCCAGTACGCGCATGACCGCCGCCAGGGCCGCGCGCTCACCGGCCCGCAGGAACCGGCGGAAAAGGCCGACACGCTGTTCGTCCACCCGGACGTCCGCCGCATGCTGATGGAAGCCAAGGCGCAGACCGAGGGCATGCGCGCGCTCTGCCTGTGGGGCGCGCTCCAGGTCGATCTCGAGCATGCCGCCGCCACCGAGGAGGAGCGGCAGCTCGCCGCCGATCTGGTCGGCCTGCTCACGCCCGTCATCAAGGGCGTCGGCACCGATATCGGCTACAAGGTCGCGACCGACAGCCAGCAGGTCTATGGCGGCCATGGCTACATCGCCGAATGGGGCATGGAGCAGTACGTCCGCGATGCCCGCATCTCGATGATCTATGAAGGCACCAACGGCGTCCAGGCGATGGACCTGGTCGGCCGCAAGCTCGCCATGAACGGCGGCCGTGCGGTTCAGGCCTTCTTCAAGCTGGTCGCCGAGGAAGCCGCCGCGGCCAAGGGCGACGAAAAGCTCGCCACGCTGGCCGAAGGGCTGGAGAAGACCCTCGGCCATCTCCAGGGCGCGACGATGTGGCTCGCCCAGAACGGCTTCAAGAACCCCAACGATGTCGGCGCCGGCGCCTATCCGTACATGCAGCTCACCGGCACGGTGGCGCTCGGCCTGATGTGGCTCCGCATGGCCAAGGCGGCGCTTGCCGCGCTGGCCACGGGCGAGGGCGATGCCAGGTTCTACGAAGCCAAGCTGGTCACCGCCCGCTTCTTCGCCGAGCGCTTCTTCCCCGACGCGAGCGGCCTGCGCCGCAAGATCGAGGCGGGCAGCGAGAGCGTGATGGCGCTCGATCCGGAGCTGTTCCGCGCGGCGTAAGGCTGCCGGGAGCCTCTAACCAGTTCCCCGGCGAAAGCCGGGGCCCAGGGCCGCGGAGTACGACCTATCGAGGGCGTCGCAGCTACCCAGCTGCGGCGCCCTTGCAATGTTGGAATGTTCTATATATGTTCCAACGCCTCCTCGTTGGAGGGCGGGCGATGGAGAAGCAGGGCTTCGTCTACATCATGGCCAGCGGTCGCAACGGCACGCTGTACATCGGCGTCACCAGCGATTTGCCGAAGCGCGCATGGGAACATCGGACAGGTGCGGTCGAGGGTTTCACGCGCGAACATGGTTGCAAGCTGCTCGTGTGGTACCAAGCGTCCGAGGATTTGGATGCAGCACGCCTGCGCGAGCTTCAGATGAAGAGGTGGAAGCGCGCCTGGAAGATCGAGCTGATCGAGACGATGAATCCTCGATGGAAGGATCTCGCCGCTGATCTAAGCCCTTCATAACCCTGGGCCCCGGCTTTCGCCGGGGAACAGATTGCCCTGTACGGCTCCCCGGCGAAAGCCGGGGCCCAGGGTACCGGAAGACCGCTCTTTGAGATTGCCGGATAGAACCCGCCTCTAGGCGTGTACTTCGTGTACTTTGACCGCCTCAGCGCGCCGGCTCGGTAGGCCGCGGCGTCGGCGAAGGCTTCGGCACAGGCAGGGTGAAGCTCACCGCGCCCTTGCCCTGCGCCGGCACATTGGTCGGCGCGGCGACCGGCGGGGCCACGACGTCCACCTTGCGGCGCACGCCGGTCAGCGGCGTCGGGCCGGGCAGGGGCGTTGCCCCGGGCACCGGCGTAGCGGCAGCCACCGGCTCCGTCACCTGCACGCGCATGCACTGCACCGGGCTCGGCCGGCGGAACTGGCCGCAATTCCACAGCGCCTTGGCGAAGCCCTGGGTCTCGTCGCGCAGATAGGAGAAGGACATGGTCGAAACCTGCGCACTCGACAGCGGCAGCTTGGCGGGCGTCTGCTTCGCATCGGCCCAGGCCATGAACTTGCAATAGGGCCGCTCGCCGCAGGTCCGGATCGCCAGCGCGGCAAAGGCATCGGGGTTCATGCCCTTGGGCAGGGTGAGCATGAAGTTGTTCTGGTCGCCACCCTCGCTCGCCATCGGCGCCGGCACCGCGCTCTGCGGGATCGAGGCGGGATCGATGAACGCGCCGTCGGTGCCCACCGCGCCCGGCAGCAGCGCGTCGAGCGTGGCGTCTCCGGTGAAGTTGGGCGAGAGCCGGGCCATCAGCGCGACGTTCGGCTCGACCCCGGTATAGGCGCGGTTGAACGCGGGCGGCGTGCCCCACCAGCCTGCCCAGCGGAAGAACAGGTGCGTATGCACCTCGGTGATCTTCTCCAGGCTGGCGCTCCAATAGGGCACCACCCAATCGGTATGGTAGTGCGTCGCATGGCCGACCGCGGCATAGACCGAGCCGGTCAGCGCGGTGCGAGCGATGTAGCGCGCGCGCTCCCAGGCCGCGGCGGTCGGCGTATAGCGCAGCATCGCACCGTCGCAGGTGAAGGTGAACTGGCAGCCGGTCGAGCGCTCCGATCCCTGGAAGACGACGCCGCAGATCGACTTGGGGAAGGCCGGGTGGCGGGCGCGGTTGATGATCACCTGCGCCACCGCGCGCTCGCCAACCGCATCGTCGCCCGCCTCGTAATAAACCGCGGCGGCCAGGCAATCGACGGCGCGGGCCCGGCTCAGCTCCTCGCCGAAGATGCGGAACGGGCGCGCGGCGGGATTGGGCAGGGTCGAGAAGGGGATGGTGGCGTTATAGGCACGCGCATCGTCCGGGTTGACGACCTGCAGCTCGACCGGCTCGACCGGCGGCAGCTCGGTCTTCGGCACCACGCGGTGCGACACCACCACAGGACCGCGCTTGTGCACCACTGTCCGCGGCGTGTGCGCGACCAGCCATAGCGGCAGGGCGATGGCGGCGAGCATGACGAGCGCAAGCACGGCCGCCAGCAGCGGCGAGACGCGCAGCGAAGGTGCTCCGGGCGTAGCAAGGGAAGGGAGGGTCGGCATGGGGTCGCGCCCCATAACGCAGAACTATGCAGGTTGGAACCATCACGGCATCGCAATGCCGCGAGGCCTGGCTCAACCTGGCACGCGGCTCATTCCGGCCAGAAGCCGGTCGCCTCGCACATGTCCCAATGGTCCGCAGCGCCCAGCTTGCAGGCTGCGCCGGTGGTCTCGCCGCTGCACTGCTTCACTTCGCGCTGGTAGCGCTTGTAGCAACTCTCCGGCCGGGCCGACGCAGGAGTCGACACCGCGGCCCGCGACGCCGGCTTGACAGCTTTGGTGGAAACTGGGGCGGCCGCCACGCTGCGCGCCTCGGCCGGTGTCTCCAGCCCGCGCTGCTTCCCCCCGAAAGCCAGCGGCCACCCCAGATAAATGGCGAGCATCACACTCACCAGGATCATCGCATTACGCACTGGATTCCCCCCGGAACACCGCGTTTCTTCCCCGACTCGGAAAAGCTAGCGTTAATCCGGCGTTAATTCCAGTGGACTCAGCTCTCCGGAAGGAAGTCCGGAACGCTCAAATAGCGCTCACCTGTATCATAATTGAACCCCAGGACGCGGACGCCCTCGGGAAGGTCGGGCAGCTTCTGCAGAATCGCCGCCAGAGTCGCGCCCGAAGAGATGCCCACCAGCATGCCTTCCTCGCGGGCGGCACGGCGCGCCATGTCCTTGGCGACGCCCGCATCGACCTTGATCACGCCATCGATCGCGTCGGTATGCAGGTTGCGCGGCACGAAGCCCGCGCCGATGCCCTGGATCGGGTGCGGGCCGGGCTGGCCGCCCGAAATCACCGGCGAGAGCTCGGGCTCGACGGCATAGACCTTCACATTGGGCCAGCTCTTCTTCAGCGTCTCCGCAACACCGGTGATGTGGCCGCCAGTGCCGACGCCGGTGACCACCACGTCGATCGGCGTATCGGCGAAGTCGTTCAGGATCTCCTGCGCCGTGGTGCGGTGATGCACGTCGATGTTCGCGGGGTTCTCGAACTGCTGCGGCATCCAGGCGCCGGGCGTGGTCTCGACGATCTCCATCGCCCGCTCGATCGCGCCCTTCATGCCCTTTTCGCGCGGCGTCAGGTCGAAGGTCGCGCCATAGGCGAGCATCAGGCGACGGCGCTCGACCGACATGCTCTCGGGCATGACCAGCACGAGCTTGTAGCCCTTCACCGCGGCGACCATCGCCAGGCCGACGCCGGTGTTGCCGCTGGTCGGCTCGACGATCGTGCCGCCGGGCTTCAGGCTGCCGTCCTTCTCGGCCGCCTCGATCATGGCGAGCGCGATTCGGTCCTTGATCGAGCCGCCGGGATTGGTCCGCTCCGACTTGATCCACACTTCCGCATCGGGGAACAGCTTGCTCACCCGGATATGCGGCGTGTTGCCGATCGTCTCGAGGATGGTGTTGGCCTTCATGTCGTCATCTCCTTGGGAGGAATCTCGAGATTGGCCGGAGGATCGAAGGTGCGAGCCTGCCTGAGCTCCGGAAATAGCTTGGCCCATGCCAGCGTGACAAGCACGGCGCCGATGCCGCCGCCCACCACTGCGGCGACCGGCCCGATCAGCGCGGCGAGGAAGCCCGATTCGGCCTCGCCCAGCTCGTTCGAGCCCGATACGAACAGCGTTGAGACCGCACCGACGCGGCCGCGCATCTCGTCAGGCGTATAGAGCTGGATCAGCGACTGGCGGACATAGACCGAGACCATGTCGGCCGCGCCGACCACGAACAGCGCGACAAGCGCGAGCAGCACGGCCGGGGAAAGGTCATGCCCCACCGCGGAGGGGCCGAGCACCGGCACCAGCAGCGGCGCCGACAGGCCGAAGGCGACCGTGGCCAGGCCGAACAATCCGACTGCGACCAGCATCTTCACCCCGACGTCGTATTTGAGCGGTCGCCAGGAGAACCAGAGCGCCGTCACCACAGCCCCGACCGCAGGCGCCGCGCGCAGGTGCCCCAGGCCCGCCGAACCGACCTGGAGGATGTCGCGGGCATAGACCGGCAGCATCGCCGTCGCGCCGCCGAGCAGCACGGCGAACAGGTCGAGCGAGATGGCGCCGAGCACGAGCCGGTTGCGCCGGACATAATGGAGCCCGTCGACCATCTGCGCCCAGGGGCTGCCGCTGAACTTGGCGGCGCTACGTGGCACCTGGCCGATCAGCATCAGCAGCACGAAGGCGAGCAGGAACAGGCCGCCGGCCACCGCATAGGGCAGCCAGTCGGCGCCGGCATAGAGATAGCCGCCCATCGCCGGTCCGATCACCGTGCCGGCCTGCCAGGAAAGCGAGCTGAGCGCGATCGCGGTGGGCAGGATCTCCTTGGGCACCAGATTGGGTGAGAGCGCGCTCAGCGCCGGGCTGGCAAAGGCGCGCGCCACGCCCAGCAGCGCGGCAATGCCGAACAGCGCGGGCAGGCTGATCCTGTCCGTATAGGTCAGCACGCCCAATGCGATCGCGCAGCCGGCTTCCAGCGCGACGGCGGCGCGGGCCAGCCAGCGCCGGTCGAGCCGGTCGGCCACCCAGCCTGCGAAGAGCGAGAGAAACAGCAGCGGCAGGAACTGGGCGACGCCGATCAGGCCGAGCTGGAACGCCGCTTCCTTCACCGACATCGTCCGGCGGGCGATGTCGTACACCTGCCAGCCGATCACGATCACCATCGCCATTTGCCCGAGCGTGGTCGAAAGCCGGGCGAGGAAATAATAGCGAAAATTGGGGAAGGCGAACGGGTGCTTGGTTTCAACCATGTCCAAGCCTCTAGGCGCTTGTGCGACGCTATCGCAACGAGCGATTGCTCCCGGCACCGACAAGCTGCGCCATCATCGGCACCTTCAGCTCCGATCGTCGGGAACCAGCGCGGCCGAGAACGGTTCTTTCGCTATCGAAACCAACCACTTGGAGAGGGAAAGATGGGTAAGGGAATCCTGTTGTGGCTGATCGGCGTTCCTATCCCGATCATCCTGCTTATTCTGCTCTTCTGGCACTGAGCCGCCGTTACGCCGCCTCGGGCTCGTCCCGGGCGGCGTTGTTCTGGGCGACGAACGCCGAACCCGCGAAGATCAATTCGCGGATCTCCCACGCATCGGCGACATAGCGATGGTCCGGCTTGCCCAGGCAGGCGCCGTCGTCGTTGGTGGGCAGGTGGGACAGCAGCGGCACGATTTCCGCCGCTTCGCCTTCGATTCGCTCGCGGATGCGAGCGAGCAGCCAGTGGATCGAGCGCGCATAGGTGCTCCACTGTGCTTCGCTCGGCAGGCCGTGCCAGCGCGTTACATGCTCCCGGAAATCGGCGACCAGCGCGGCGGTCTCGGCACTTGCCCGGCTGGCGATCCCTGCAGCATCGCCGCCGATATCGTCCATCAGCGGGCCATAGACCTGACCCTCCATCCTGGCGAAGTGGAGCATCAGGTCGCGCGTGAACATCCAGCGCCGGAAGCCCAGTCCATCGATCCGCGCAGGCCAGGGACCCGAGACCATCGCCTCGAGCGCGTCGGCATTGGCAAGAATGTGGCCGTGCTGCTTCAGCACGCGCTCCACGGGCATTTCGCGACTCCTCATATGCCCCGATCTGGCGCCATTATGCCTGCATGGGGGTGAAGTCGCGGCTCCGGAGCTATCCCCATTGGGGAAGGTACGGAGGCCCCCGCTGCGCAAGCGGGCGGGGGCCTTTATTGCCTCAGCGGCAGCGAACCTGGTCGCGATCCACCGAGCTGCCGAGCGCACCGCCAGCGATCGCGCCGAGCAGCGTGCCGACGGTCTTGGAACGGCCCCCGGCGATGATGTTGCCGAACAGGCCGCCCGCCGCGGCACCGACGATCAGGCCGGTCGTGCCGTCCGAGCGCTTGCAGTAATATTTGCCGTCATTGCCGCGATAGATGCGGTCGTCCTGGGTGAGCACCCGGTCCTGATAGCCCGGCGGCGGGGCACGATAATCGCGGGCCGCATCATAATATTCGTCGTCGCGCGGGTCATAGCCGCCCGAATAGCCTCCACGCGGCGGGGGCGGGGGCGCGATCGGGCGAGACTTGTACGAACGGTAGCGATCCACCGCCTGCTGATAGGCCTGATATTCGCGGTCGAAGCGCTCCTGCGCGGCGTCGAAGCGGGCCTCCTCGTCGGACGAACTGCTATAGACCGGCGCGCGCTGCGCCGAGGCTGGCGCGGCCACTGCGATGGTCGCTGCCGCGGCTGCCGCCGCCAAGGTAACCAGATGCTTCATTATGCTCTCTCCTTCCCAGAAGCCCATACGGCCGGGAACCTCGAAACGTTCCGGAAATGTGGGTGAAGCCGGGCTGAACGAACGAACCGATCGCGACGAACCCGTAACGAGGTACGACGAAGCGACGCGGGTTGCGTGGAAGCCGCCCCGTTTTCACAAAACCTAAAGAGTCGCCCCCGTAGGAAGCCGGCTGGATTGATACGGGCGGGTTTGAATGGTCGGCAGAGCGGGAGCGGCGGCGAAGGCGGGCGGTGTTGGCGTGCCCTTCGTGCGCAAGAGCGGCTCCGATCCGCTCGCTGCCGAGCATCTCCGCCTGTTCCGAAACTATGAAGCGATGGACCTGGGCTGGTTCTGGGCGACCGACGCCGAGGGCCACATCACCTATATCAGCGAAGGCGCCGCACGTTCGCTGGGAACGACCGGCGACGCGCTGATCGGCCGCGACCTGATCTCGCTGTTCCGCAATCCCAATGACGAGGCCGATGCCGAACGCCGGCGGACCATGCCCTTCCAGATGGCGCGCCAGGCACGCTTCGATGCGATCCCGCTGATGGTCGAAATGGTCGGCGAGGAGCGCTGGTGGGCGCTCTCCGGCCAGCCGACACGCGACGCCCGCGGCGCCTTTGCCGGGTTCCTCGGCCACGGCGTCGACGTGACCAGGGAGCAGCGGGCCGCACATGAGAGCAACCGGCTCGCCATGTACGATCCGCTCACCGGCCTGCCCAACCGGCGGCGGATGAGCGCCATGCTCGACAGCACGATCGCCGCCTTCAAGGGCAAGGAGCGCGCCTGCGCGCTGATGCTGATCGACCTCGATCGCTTCAAGGCGATCAACGACAGCCTGGGCCATCCGGTGGGCGACGCGCTGCTCAAGCAGGTGGCCGAGCGACTGACCTCGATCGTCGGCAATGTCGAGCAGATCGCCCGGATGGGCGGCGACGAGTTCCAGGTGATCCTGCCCGACGCCCACAACCGCGTCGGCCTTTCCGATCTCGCCAACCGGATCATCGAATCGCTCTCGCATCCCTACAGCATCAACGGCAGCCGCTGCCTGATCGGCGCCTCGATCGGCATCGCCGTCAGCCCGTGGGACGGGGTGACCAGCGACGAGCTGGTTCGCAACGCCGACCTGGCGCTCTATGCCGCCAAGGGAGCGGGCAGGGGCCGGGCGCGCTTCTTCTCGGCCGATCTGCTCCAGGCCGCCGCCGACCGCCGCCTGCTCGAGCACGACCTGCTCGACGCGCTCGCCAAGGGCGAGATGGCGGTGCACTACCAGCCGATCGTCAGCGCCAGGACCGAGCAGGTCACCGGCTTCGAGGCGCTGCTGCGCTGGAACCACCCCAAGCGCGGCCGGATCTCGCCGTCGATCTTCATCCCGATCGCCGAGGACGCCAACCTGATCCCGCAGCTCGGCGAATGGACGCTGCGCCAGGCTTGTACCGATGCCGCCACCTGGCCCGGCGACCTGCGCGTCTCGGTCAACGTCTCGCCGATCCAGTTCGACAGCGACGCGCTGCCCGCCATCGTGATGAGCGCGCTCGCCAATTCCGGGCTCAAGCCCGAACGGCTCGAGCTCGAGATCACCGAAAGCGTCTTCCTCGGCGAAACCAGCGAGACCGATGCCCGCTTCGCCGCGCTCAAGCGGCTCGGGGTGCGGCTGGCGCTCGACGATTTCGGCACCGGCTATTCCTCGCTCGGCTATCTGCGCACCGCCCCGTTCGACAAGATCAAGATCGACCAGAGCTTCGTCCGCGGCACCACCGAGGAAGGCGCCCGCAACCAGGCGATCATCGCCGCGATCGTCGCCCTGGCCAACGCCCTTGGCATGGAGACCACCGCCGAGGGCATCGAGAGCTTCGACCAGCTCGAGACGATGCGCCGCCTCAATGTCAGCCACATCCAGGGCTTCCTCTACAGCCGCGCCGTGGCGGGCGGCGAACTTGCCGGCCACCTCAAGGACGGCAAGTGGGTGATCACCCCGCAAGGCCCCGAACGCCAGCGCCACATCCGCCACACCACCTTCCGCAAGGTCGGCGTGATCCACGACAATCATTACTACCAGGCCGTGCTCAAGAATGTCTCGGCCTCCGGCGCGCTGATCGACGGGATCGTCGACGTGCCCGAGGGCACGCAATTCGTGGTGGATCTCGGCGAGGGCCAGATGGCCGTCGCCACCGTCCGGCGCTCGATGCGCCAACAACAGGGCATCGAGTTCGAGCAGCCGCTGGTCGAGGATTCCAACGGCGTGCTCACCACCCGCCACCGCGTCTCGCCGCGCTTCCTCAGCGAGGCCGGTCTCCAGAACCAGGGCAGCAACCTGGTCGCCAAGACCGCCGACGGCAGCCTGTCGATGCCCGCCTTCCACACGATCACCGAGTGGAACGGGATCGAGGTCTAGCCCTCCTTTCCGGCGCCGGGTGCGCCGCGGAAGTTTACGAAACATACGCTACTGAGGACGCGTTTTCCGGGGCCTGTCGTGATATGCTGGCGGCAGAGTGGCTTGCTGCGATGCAGCATGGTCGCCATAGGGAGAGGATGAAGTTGAGTACCGAAGCCGACCCGACGCCCGCGCCCGCGGCGATGCTGCCCATGCTGTTCGAGGCGATCGTGCGCCACAAATGCGTGTCGATCACCTATAACCGCACGCGGATGATCCTGGCGCCGCACATCCTCTTCACCCGGCACGACGCGGTGTATGTCGACGGCGTGGTGATCTCCAAGGAAGGCTTCCTGCCGCGCGAGGAGAAGGTGGGCACCTTCAAGCTCGACGGGCTGAAGGACCTGACGCTGCTCGAGCGCGACTTCACCCCCAGCGCGCTGTTCGATCCGTCGCTGGAAAAGTATCAGGGCGTGACGCTGATCCAGATCGAGGCGGCTGCGGGGGCTTAATTTCCCTATTTTCCCGGAAACGCGCTTCATCTCGTAATATTCTTGCGCAGCTGGGGCGGGGCGGGCGGCGTGCCATTGAGCGCCGCCATCGCCAGGCGCCAGTCGAACCGGTGGCGCGTGCCGACCTGCTTGCCCTTGTAGTAGCGCGGCGTGACGATCCCGATCGTGAGGCGCTCCAGCGCGCGTTCATAGGCATCGGCATAGCCGATCGCGAGCGCGCTATCCCAGGCTTCGCAGAAGCTCTCCGCGCCGGGGCGGCTGCGGAGCTGATAGGCCGAACGCTTGGTCATCCCGACGGCGCGGGCGGCGTGAAGGACGGAGCCCAGCGTGGCGAGCGCCGCGATGAAGTCGCGCTGGCGCGGTGCGGTCCAGCCATCGGGGCGGACGCGCTCGAAGGGAACAGGGATGAAGTCGAGGGCGCCGGGCGCCTCGGCTTCGGGCGGATCGGGGAGGGATGAGTCGTCCATCTATCAGGGTAGATCAGACGATTTCCTACATTGGTAGCGGAATTAGATCCGTTCCACGGGTACGCCGAGCTGGAGCGCGGCGTCGGCCATGCGCTGGTCGAGCGTTACCAACGCGAAGCCTCCGTCCTTTGCCACAGCGAGATGCAAGGCATCGCCGGCGCGCAAACCCAACTCATGCTGCGCGGCGAAGTGGGCGGCGACCTCGAAATGCTCTTCTGCGACAGCCAGAGTCGGCAAGCTGCTCGTTGCCATGCCGGCAAAAGCCCCCAGGGCCTCAGCCCTGGTTTCGAGCGTAATTTCCCCGGTCCGCAGCTTGAGCGCCAGCGCGCTCGAGATTTCGGTGTGGGTCCAGTCGCTGATGAAGGCCGTCCCAGGCTCCACGCTTTCCAGCCAGCCTAGAAGTACAGGCGAATGCTGCTCTACAACGAGCGCTGCGACCACCGCCGAAGTGTCGAGATAATAGCTCAATAGCGTGCGTCGTCACGCATCCGGCGGATGAATTCCCCAGCGGATTCCTTTTGAACCGGCGTCCGCGCGTGCAGCTTGCGCAGCGCTTCGACGTCAACCGGCTTCCACTCGCGCTCGACCTCAGCGGGCACAAGCCGCGCAGCAGGCTTGCCGCGCCGGACGATCTCGATGCTCTCGCCCGCCTCGACCCGATCGACGATCTCGCTGAGGCGCGCCTTGGCGTCGGCTAGGTTGATGCGTTCCATGGTAACGGCGGGCTCCTGACTAGGTTGGTGACTATATCAGGGATGAGATTGGTCAGGAAGTCCAATGGCCGTTTTTAGGGATTGATTCCCGCTTGCATCGGCCGCCGGCATCGCTGCGAAGATATCGGATTCTGGAAATCCGGACTGAATATCGAGGTGCAACGTCACCAGAGAAAAGTCGTTCATCCGCTTTTGGACACGGACAGCCCTGAGCCATTGCCCATCGACCTCCCGCATTCGTAGCTCTTGGATCCAAGAACCATTCAATGCCGAAAAGAATATATTATAGTCAGCCTTCTCCGATATTTTTGGCGCGCGCCACTCGAAATTCATCGTCGCCATTTCCGGTGTCATTGTTCCAATTTCAATATGCTGATCTTGCGATAAAATTTCATACAGCGACATCGGAGTTTCGATTTTGTGAGATATGTCTGCGATCCTCGCAGTCACTTCGCGCAAGGGAAACTCATCGCCTTCTTGATGGAACACCCACAACGAGCCCGATGTGCCGGGCTCTGTCATTCCGGCGATAGCAAAAGATTCTCCGCCAGTGGCAGCCCCTATAAGGCGTTTCGTCTGTCGTTCGATTGAGGCAAGCAAATCTCTGAGCCGGCTCTCCACGCTATCAAAACTATCTTCCGTACGAGTTTGCTTGGAAACGCGATTGAAATTCCCAGAAAGCCAAGCAAAAAAGAAGAATGATGCACCATACGTGCTGACAATCTTTGTGGCACCGATCGGGTATGCCCAATAGGTGTATATGGATGCACAGATCAATGGGAATATCATTTCCCGCAATAAGCGACTACTAATTCTAGCTAATCGCCTTGCGCCCACCCGATTGATCTTGAGCATCCTTACCCCACCGTAACAAAACTATCCATCACCCGCTTCCGCCCCGCCTGCTCGAAGTCGATCTCGAGCTTGTTGCCTTCGATCTCGGCGATCACGCCGTAGCCGAACTTCTGGTGGAACACGCGCAGGCCCAGCGACAGGTCGCCGCGGGGCTTGGCGCCGAAGCTTACCGCGCTCGCGCGGCTTTCCACCACGCGTGTCGGTTCACGCGAAAACGTGCGCGAGGTGAAGCCGCCGCCGGGGTTCTTCATGTCGACGCCCGCGGCGCGCTGCCAGCCGGGTCCACGGCCCGTGCCGCGCGAGACGTCGGCGAAGGGGTCGCTGCGCTCGCTCCAGTTGGCCTGCCATAAAGAGGCACCCCCGGTCATCGTGCTTTCGCTCTCGATATGCGCCTCGGGCAGTTCGGCGACGAAGCGGCTGGGGATCGACGAGTTCCACTGGCCATAGATGCGGCGATTGGCGGCGTGGAGGATGAAGGCCTTTCGCCGGGCGCGGGTGATCGCGACGTATGCCAGCCGGCGTTCCTCCTCGAGCGAGGCGAGGCCGCCTTCGTCCAAAGCGCGCTGCGAGGGGAAGATGCCTTCTTCCCAGCCCGCCAGGAACACGGTGTCGAACTCGAGCCCCTTGGCGGCGTGGATCGTCATGATCGTCACCTTGGGCTCCTCGGCATTGGCCTCATTGTCCATGACGAGACTGACATGCTCGAGGAAGGCGCCGAGCGTCTCATACTCCTCCATCGCGCGGACGAGCTCGTTGAGGTTCTCGAGGCGGCCGGCGGCCTCGGCGGTGCGATCGGCCTGCCACATCGCGGTGTAGCCGCTCTCGTCGAGGATGATGCGGGCGAGGTCCGGGTGCTGGAGGTCGTTGCCCATGCTGCGCCAGCGCGCCATGTCGCCGACGAGGTTGCCGAGCGCACGGCGGGCCTGTGGCGTCAGCTCGTCGGTATCGAGGATGCGCGCGGCGGCGGTGGTAAGAGGGATGCCGGCGGCGCGGGCATATTGGTGGACCTTCGCCAGCGCCTTGTCGCCCAGGCCGCGCTTGGGGACGTTGACGATGCGCTCGAAGGCGAGGTCGTCCGCAGGCTGGGCGACGACGCGGAGATAGGCGAGCGCGTCGCGGATTTCCTGGCGCTCGTAGAAGCGGAAGCCGCCGATGATGCGATAGGGCAGGCCGATCGCGATGAAGCGGTCTTCGAACTCGCGGGTCTGGTGCTGGGCGCGGACGAGGATCGCCATGTCGTCGAGCGACTTGCCGCCACGCTGGAGGCTCTCCATCTCCTCGCCGACGCGGCGCGCCTCCTCTGGGCCGTCCCACACGCCGAGCACCTTGACCTTCTCGCCCTCGTCCTTGTCGGTCCACAGCGTCTTGCCGAGGCGGCCGCTATTGTTGGCGATCACGCCCGATGCGGCGGCGAGGATGTGCGGGGTCGAGCGGTAATTCTGCTCGAGCTTGATCACCTTGGCGCCGGGGAAGTCCTTCTCGAACTTCAGGATGTTCTCGACGAGGGCGCCGCGCCAGCTATAGATCGACTGGTCGTCGTCGCCGACGCAGCAGATGTTCTTGCGCTCCTGCGCGAGCAGGCGCAGCCAGAGATACTGGACGGCGTTGGTGTCCTGATATTCGTCAACCAGGATGTAGCGGAAGCGCTGCTGATACTGCTCGAGCACGTCGCGGTGGGTCTTGAGGATCACCAGCATGTGGAGGAGCAGGTCGCCGAAGTCGCAGGCGTTGAGTGCCTTCAGCCGCTCCTGGTAGAGATGGTAGAGCGCGGCGCCGCGGCCATTGCCGTAGCGCTCGGACTCGCCCGCGCCGATCTCGGATGGCGTCAGGCCCTTGTTCTTCCACTCGTCGATCAGCCCGGCGAGCTGGCGCGCGGGCCAGCGCTTCTCGTCGAGGTCGGCGGCGAGGATCAGCTGCTTGATCAGGCGGAGCTGGTCGTCGGTGTCGAGGATGGTGAAGTTCGACTGGAGGCCGACCAGCTCGGCATGGCGGCGCAGCATCTTGGCACCGATCGCGTGGAAGGTACCGAGCCAGGGCATGCCCTCCACCGCCGCGCCGACGAGGCGGCCGACGCGCTCCTTCATCTCGCGCGCCGCCTTGTTGGTGAAGGTGACCGCGAGGATCTCGGACGGATAGGCGCGGCGGGTCCAGAGGAGATGGGCGAGGCGGGCAGTGAGCGCCGCGGTCTTGCCCGTGCCGGCACCGGCGAGGACGAGCACCGGCCCCTCGGCCGTGAGCACCGCCTCGCGCTGGGGCGTGTTGAGGCCGCTCAGATAGGGGGCGTTGGCGTCGGTCTCTACGGGCAGGGTCATGGTGAACAACTAGGGAACGCGCCGCGCGCTCGCAAGCTCCGCGCGCATGCGCAGCCCGGCCGCGGCGGTGGAAATATTTTTGCAACAAAGCGCTAGCGTCGGACACAAACCCGCAATAATACCTAATTGCCGTCAACCATCAGTTGGCGGCCAAATCCTGCAGCTGGGGGGCCGGGATAATGACGAGTCGGGGAGCAGGTCTGGTAGCAGCGGCGGCAGGGGCGATCCTTGCCCAGGCACCTGCACAGGCACAGGCGATCGCAGCGGCGCAGACCGCCTATCTGGTGGTGCGGCCGGAAGTACGCGTGAAGAACGAAGAACATGTCGAGGGGCTGTGGCTGCGCACCACCGCCACGGTGCGCCAGCCGAGCGAGACGTGGCGCGCCGACGAGACCAGCGCGGGCTATGCCGTGTCGCTGCAGAAGGAAGTGCTCGGCCATACCTGGCTGGGGGTGAGCGCCTATGCCCAGGCGCCGCGCTTCGACATGGACCGCGGCATGATCCGCGATGCGCGCCATTATGCCGGCGCGCGGCTGAGCTTCGAGGCATCGGGCAACGTCGAGATGGGATTTGCCTGGCTGCGCCGGCTGCGCGGGCGCGGCTTCATGAGCACGCCGGGCAGCAATCGCGGCATCAAGCCCGGCCCCAAGGCCTATATGCAGGTGCGCTTCTGAGCTTCGGGGAAGACGCCCCGCGCTGAAGTTTACCCAGGTGCTGCACTGATCCCCATATCTCCACGGCAGCACCGAAGGCGCCCCATCCTCGACCCCCGAGGGTGGGGCGTTTCCTTTGCGCATCGAGTTGCGCCGACCCGACTGTCTGTCACGCCCTTGTCATATGGCTGTCACACCCTCCGGCCAGAGGCGCGCACATCATGGCATCACTCGCTCTGGACCAAGCCCCGCCGGTCGACCAACCGCAGCCGGGACCCCGATTCCACTACAAGACCCATCCCCTGGCCAAATTGCTGTTCGCGGCGATCCTGGTCGGCGGACTGGCCTTTGCCGGCTGGAGCGTGCTGACCGACACGCGCGGCGTGGGGGAGGAGCTGGCCACCGGCGTGTTCCTGTTCCTGGCGCTGGCGCTGCTGATCGCGCTCGGCTTCGAGTTCGTGAACGGCTTCCACGACACCGCCAACGCCGTCGCCACGGTGATCTACACCAACTCGATGCCCGCGCATTTCGCCGTGGTGTGGTCGGGCTTCTTCAACTTCCTCGGCGTGATGTTCTCGAGCGGCGCGGTCGCCTATTCGATCATCACGCTGTTGCCGGTGGAGCTGATCCTCAACGTCGGCTCGGCAGGCGGATTCGCGATGATCTTCGCGCTGCTGCTCGCCGCGGTGCTGTGGAACCTCGGCACCTGGTATATCGGCCTGCCCAACTCGTCGTCGCATACGCTGATCGGCTCGGTGCTGGGCGTCGGCTTCGCCAACCAGCTGATCAACGCCGGATCACGCGGCGGCACCGCCGGCGTCGACTGGAGCCAGGCGACCAAGGTGCTCACCGGGCTGTGGATGGCGCCGCTGATCGGCTTCATCGCGGCGCTCGCGCTGCTGCTGGTGATGCGCGTCTTCCTGCGCAACCAGAAGCTCTACACCTCGCCGATGCCGCACACCGCGCCGCCGATCGGCATCCGCAGCGCGCTGATCTTCACCTGCACCGCAGTCTCGTTCAGCCATGGCTCGAACGACGGCCAGAAGGGCATGGGCCTGATCATGCTGATCCTGATCGGCTGCGCGCCGACGGCCTATGCGCTCAACCGCACCCAGTCGGCGAGCGCGACGCCCGCCTATGTCCAGACCGCGAATGTCGCCGCGGCCGTGTTCGACGCGCGCAGCAACGCCCTGCCGGACATGGCGCCGGTCGACGCGCGCAAGGTGCTCACCACCGCGCTCCAGCAGCGCAAGGCGGACAGCCCGCAGGTGTTCGCCGCGCTCGAGGGTCTGTCGAAGGACCTGACCGCGCGCGTGCAGGGCTATGGCTCGCTGAGCAAGGTGCCCGCGGAGGCGACGGGCAATGTCCGCAACGACATGTATCTGGTGCTCGACACCACCAAGCTCGCCACCAAGAAGCCCGAGGGCTACAAGCCCGCGGAGCTGAAGGCGCTGGGCGACTATCAGAAGAACCTGGAGGCCGGCACCCGCTTCATCCCGCTCTGGGTGAAGATCGTGGTGGCGCTGGCGCTCGGCCTGGGCACGATGATCGGCTGGAAGCGGATCGTGGTCACCGTCGGCGAGAAGATCGGCAAGCAGCACATGACCTATGCGATGGGCGCCTCGGCCGAGCTGGTTGCTGCAGGCACGATCCTGGCGGCGGATCGCTTCGGCCTGCCGGTTTCGACCACGCACATCCTGTCCTCGGGCGTCGCCGGTGCCTCGGTTGCGAGCGGCGCCGGCCTGCAGGCGCGCACCGTGCGCAACCTGGCGCTGGCCTGGCTGCTCACCCTGCCGGCAGCGATGCTGCTTTCGGGCGCGCTCTACTGGGCGATGCTCAACGGCGTGAAGCTGCTGGGGCTCTGATCTGAACCGTCATCCCGGCGAAAGCCGGGATCTCAGGCGATGGCGGGTATGGAGCCGCACGAGATCCCGGCTTTCGCCGGGATGACGGCTGGGGCGAGCGCCTAGACTCGCTTCACGCCTTCCTTCAGCAGCTGTGTCGCCAGCTCGATGCTGAACTTGAAGCCTTGGCCGTCGGCGCGCAGGTCTGCCTTGAAATGGTCGACGGGGTTCCAGAAGGCCACGACGAGCCCGGCGAGCACTGCGAACAGCACGGCATAAGCCAGCCGCCTGCCTGCCGATTCGCGCATCGCTCGTCTCCCTGATTGCGGTCGCTGAGGGCTGCACCGGTACGCAGCCGAAACTGTCGCAGCGATGAACGGGCTTCCCCTTTGCGGCGGATCGATCCAAGGAGGGGGCGAAAAGGGGAGAGGGCATGACCAAAGCCGCCGCATCGCACCGCCGCATCCTGTTCGCGAGCCTCGTCGGCACGTCGGTCGAGTTCTACGATTTCTACATCTATGCCACCGCGGCGGCGCTGGTGTTTCCCGACCTGTTCTTCCCGGCGAGCGAGCCCGGCATCCGCCAGATCGCCAGCTATGCCAGCTTCTCGGTCGCCTTTTTCGCGCGGCCGCTGGGCGGGCTGGTGTTCGGACATTTCGGCGACCGGCTGGGGCGCAAGTCGACGCTCGTCGCCTCGCTGATGCTGATGGGCGTCTCCACCGTGCTGATCGGCTTCCTGCCCGGCTATGCGCTGATCGGCATCACCGCACCGATCCTGCTCTGCCTTCTACGCTTCGGCCAGGGCCTGGGCTTGGGCGGCGAATGGGGCGGGGCGAGCCTGCTCGCCGTGGAGAATGCCCCACCGGGCTGGGCGAACCGCTATGGCAGCTTCCCGCCGATGGGTGCCCCGGTGGGCTTCATCTTCGCCAACGGCTTCTTCCTGCTGCTCGGCGCGGTGATGGACGAGGCGACCTTCCGCGAATGGGGCTGGCGCCTGCCGTTCATCCTCAGCTCGGTGCTGGTGTTCCTGGGCCTGTGGGTGCGGCTGAAGATCAGCGAGACGCCCGAATTCGTCGCCGCCAGCCAGAAGGAAGCGCCACCCGCGGTGCCGATCGGCGAGCTGTTCCGCACCAGCGCGCTCGCCACCTTCGCCGGCACCGTCGGCACCGTCGCCTGCTTCGCGCTGTTCTACATCTCCACCGTGTTCATCATCGGCTACGGCACCAAGGCGCTGGGCTATGACCGCGAGACCTTCCTGGCGGTGGAGCTGATCGCGATCCTGTTCATGGCGGCGGGAATCGTCACCGCCGGCGTCACCGCCGACAAGCGCAGCGCCAATGGCGTGCTGATGTTCGGCTGCATCTTCACCATCCCGGTGGGCATGACGATGTCGCTGCTGCTCGGCCCGGATTCGCTGCCCAGCGTCGCGGCCTGGCTGGCCTTTGCGCTGTTCGTGATGGGCTTCGTCTATGGCCCGCTCGGCGCCTGGCTGCCCAGCCTGTTCCCGGCGCGGGTGCGCTATACCGGCGTGTCGGTGACCTTCAACCTGGGCGGCATCCTCGGCGGCGGCCTCACGCCGCTGATCGCCGAGGCCCTGGTCAAGCAGGGCGGGCTGACGCTGGTGGGCTACTATCTCGCCGGGGCCGGGCTGCTCAGCCTGGTGGGGCTGGTGCTGGTGCGCGGCAGGCAAGGCTGATCCCGGATACTTCTGTTCCCCGGCGGAAGCCGGGGCCCAGGATCACAAGCGATCCGGCAGAGAAACCCTGGGCCCCAGCTTTCGCCGGGGAACAGTCAGGTAGCGATCAGCCCGCCATCCGCAGCAGCGTAAGCCGCGCCTTGCCGTGGACGCGGGTGACGTCGACGGTGAAGCCGGCGACTTCGGGCGTCTCATCCTTCGCGGTCTCGATGCTGATCCAGGTCGCCGGCCCGGCCCAGCCGAGGCGGCCGAGCTTGTCGAGCGCGACGCTGCCGGCGCCGGTGCCATAGGGCGGATCCATCAGGATCAGGTCGAGCGGGGCGCGTGCCGGGCCCAGAGCCATCACCGAGCCGGGGCGGACCTCGGCGCCCTTTGCACCCAGCTTGGCGATGTTTGCGCGCAACGCGTCGAGCGCCGCCTTGTCCTGCTCGACGAACAGGCAGGAGGCGGCGCCGCGCGACAGCGCCTCGAGTCCGAGGGCGCCCGAGCCTGCGAAGAGATCGGCGACCGCCAGCTTCTCGAAGCTGCCGATGCGGCTGGCGAGCATCGAGAACAGCGCCTCTCGCGTGCGATCGGCGGTGGGGCGGGTGGTGTCGCCCTTGGGCGCGGCGAGCGGGCGGCCGCGCCATTCTCCGGCGATGATGCGCATTACTTGCGGGTCCTTGGCGGGCGGGCCGGCTTGCCGCGGCCGGCGGCGGGACCGCGATCGGGGCGGCGCGGGCCCTTGGGCCGATCGACGAAATCACCCGGCTGCGGCTCGCGCGCTTCGCGGTGGGCACGCGCACGGGCGGCACGCGCAGGGTTGGCCGGACCTTCCTCGCGCGGCTTGCGCGGCGCGAACTTGCCGGGGCTGCGGGGACGCTCTTCCTGGCGCTCGCCGCGGGCGGGACGCTCGCCCCGCGGCGCGAAGCCGGGCTTGCCGGGGCCGCGAGGCCGCTCCTCCGAACGCTCGTTCCGCACCGGACGTTCGCCGCGCGGCGCGAAGCCAGGCTTGGCGGAGGAACGCGGGCGCTCCTCTTCGTCGCGGGCGCGCGGCGTCTGGCGCGCAGTGAACACCGGTTTCTTGGGCGCGGGTGCCGGCTTGGCGAGCTTGCGGCGGCTGTCGGGCTCGCGCCCGTCGGTCGGCACCGGCTTGGGCCGGGGTGCCGGCTCGACCACGCGCGAGCGCACCGAGAATTGCAGGTTCGAGGCCGCCTTGCCGCCGCCCGGCTTGGACAGGACGGTGCGGAAGGTGACCAGATCGACCTTGCGGATCTCGTCGACGTCGCCCGCGGGCATGTCGCCGAGGTAGAAGGGGCCGTAGCGCGTGCGGATCAGGCGGTTCACCTCGAGCCCGAGATATTCGAGCACGCGGCGGACTTCGCGGTTCTTGCCCTCGGTAAGGGTCAGCTCGATCCAGACGTTCGCGCCGGTGCGCCGCTCGATATTGGCATTGATCGAGCCATAGCGCACGCCCTCGATCTCGACGCCGAGCATCAGCGCCTCGAGCTGCGCCTGGGTGACATTGCCATAGGCACGGGCGCGGTAGCTGCGCTCGACGCCCGTCGCGGGCAGCTCGAGCTCGCGCTTCAGCTCGCCATCGGTGGTGAGCAGCAGCAGCCCTTCGGTGCTCAGATCGAGCCGGCCCACCGGCATCACCCGCGGCAACCCCTCGGGAAGGCTGTCATAGATGGTCGGGCGCCCGGCAGGGTCGCGCTCGGTGGTGAGCAGGCCGGCGGGCTTGTGATAGCGGAACAGCCGGGCAGGCGCAGGCTCGGCGACGGGCTTGCCGTCGACGGTGACGCCGCGGAGCGAAGTGAGCAGGGTCGCGGGCGTATCGAGCACCTTGCCATCGAGCGCGATGCGCCCATCGGCGATCATGCGCTCGATATCACGACGTGACGCGATTCCAGCACGGGCTAGCAGCTTCGCAATGCGCTGCGATTCTTTGGGATTGGACGGAGACACAGGGGCGATATAGCGATTGTCGCGGTCGCTTCAAAAATTATTGCGCCCACGAAAGGGCTTTGCGCGTTAGCGCGTTGGATATCAGATGCTTGGCGGGCGTGAGGCGGCATGTTGTTCGGGCGAAAAAAGCGTAGGATCGAGCGGCTCCTGGTGGTCGAGGACGAGCCGCTGGTCGCGTTCGACACCGAGCATTTCCTGACGAGCGAAGGCTTCGCGATCGCCGCGACGGTGGATACGCTGGCCGATGCGCTGCGGGTGATCGGCGCCGATGGCGATCTCGACCTCGTGCTGGCGGACATCAACCTGGCGGACGGCAGCGGCGTCGATGTGGCGCGGGCGGCGCAGACGCGCGGGCTGCCGGTGCTGTTCGTGACGGGGAGCTTTCCCGAGGAAGCGCGAGCGCTGGCTGCCGGCTGCCTGGCCAAACCCTATCCGCAGCGCGACCTGCTGGCGGCGATCGACGCGATCGAAGCGGTGCTGGAGGGAGAGAAGGCGCCGAAGCGGCTGCCGGGGAGCTTCAGCCTGTTCCTGAGCGTGGCCCAGTAATCGAGCTGGTGGTATAAGCGACCTAGTAGCGCAGCAGGATCAGCGCGGCGGCGACGACGATCGCCCAGCTGACCAGCCCGATGCCGAAGGCGATCGCCATGCCCGCGCCGCGCGGCAGGCGCGTGTCGTCCTGGAGGTCGAGCAGTTCGCGGGGCGGCAGGGGCAGCGGCATGGTACGATCCTCTCAGATTGTACTTTTAGCTACGCCCGGCGCGCGCCCGGCGAAATTGCGATGAATTCCGTTCCGGGCTCTACCGGAGCCGGGCGTTAACCGCGTCGTGGAAATGGCGGATGCCGAGCTCGAGCGTACCCAGGGTCACGCGCTCGACCGCACCCGATGCGAGGCCTTGCTGGCCAAGCTCGCAGGCCCGGAAATCCTCGGCGGCGAACACCCCGCCGTCGAGCAGCTCCCAGCTCTTCTCCCAATGCGCCTGCGCCTTTTCGGTGGCGGGCGGCTCGGGGATCAGCATGAAATCCTCGACCAGCACCCGGCCTTCGCTCTGCGGCATCAGCACCATCAGGTTGATATAGTCGGGGCTGACCACCAGCACCGTGCCGGGAAACATCTGATAGGTGTAGGTGATCGCCGCACGCAGCGTCTCCCAGTCGGCGGAAGAGAGCGCGGCGAGCGCCGCCTCGCGCCCCACGGCCGAGCGCTGGTGCGGGCCGATCGCGTCGGCAGTGGAGACGCCGTCCTTGAAGAAGGGGGCGATCGTCGCGGCATGGAGGCGCTGGACGTGATAGGCCTCGAGAAAGGCGTCCATGATCAGCTTCCAGTTCGCCTGCACGTCGTGCGTGCGGCGCCGGAAAAGATATTGGCCGGCAAGGTCGAACGCCTCGAAGTCGCGCGCCAGCGTGTCGGCCTCGGTGAAATCGGCATTTTCGGCGAAGGAGAACCAGATCAGCCCGCCTGCCTCGCGCGTGGGCAGGCGCTTCAGGCCATAGTCGCCCTTGTCGAGGCCCGGGAAGGTCTCGGGGCGGGGCAGGCCGACCAGCCTGCCGTCGAGCGCATAGGTCCAGGCGTGATAGGGGCAGACCAGGCGGCCGCCCTTCACGGCGTCGCAGCCCTCGACCAGCCTGGTCCCGCGATGCCGGCAGACGTTGAGGAAGACATGCGCCACGCCCGCCTTGTCGCGCGCCACCAATAACGGCTTTCCGAACCCGTCATGCGGGATCGCCATGTTGGGCTCGGGCAGCAACGCGGAGGGCGCGATCACCAGCGGCACGCAGGCGAAGACGCTGTCGCGCTCCGCCGCGAAGCGCTCCGGGCTGGTATAGACCGAGGCCGCGACATGCGCGATCTCGCCTTCCCCGCGCGATCCGCCGCGCGCCAGGGCTCCGGCCAGCGCCAATTGCCCCTCGGTCGGTGCGTTCATGGCTATCCTTCCCAGTATTTTTGGCTAGTTTCTGCGCGAAAGTTGATGGGGGCAAGACGGAATGGAGCAGGTGACGCGGCCGCAATGGGCCTATCCGGCGGCGCAGCTGGCATTGGCGGCGGCGCTGGCGCTGCTCGCCTTGCCCTGGCTCACCGTGGCCGCCCCGGCGGGTGCACCTGTGGGCGTGCACGGCTATGACTTCATCACCGGCACCGGCGCCTTCAAGCCTTCGATGACCTTCCTGCTCGGCCAGCTAGTGATCGCCGCCAGCCTGGTGCTCAGCTTCGTCTGGCGGCAGCGCGGCGGGGCGAGCCTGATGGTGGGCGCCGCCGCGGTCGGCGGCGTGCTGCTGATCCTCGCTGTGCTGTTCGCCGCCTTCTCGCCGCCCAAGGACCTGGCGACGAGCACGATCCGCCCCGCGATCGGATACTGGCTGGGGCTGGCCGCGCTGGCCGGCGCCTTCTTCGCCGGTCGCAAGGCAGCGCCGGCGGACTGGCGCGCCGACCTGCCCGACGGCGTGCGCCCCTATTTCGAGAACGCCCCGCTCGCCGCCTTCGCGCTCGGCCTCTCCTCCGGCTTTCCCTTCGCGATGATCGGCGCGACGCTGACCAGCCGGCTGAAGCAGGACGGGATCGACAAGGCGACGATCACCGCCTTCACGCTCGCCATCCTGGTTTACAACTTCAAGTTCCTCTGGGCGTGGATCATCGACGGCGTGAAGCTGCCGATCATCGGGCGGCTGGGCCTGCGCGTCTCCTGGCTGATCATCGCCGGCATCCTGGTGATGGCCGCGGTGGCGAACATGGCGATGACCCCGGCAGACCCGAACAACATCTGGCCGATGGTCACCGCCGCGATCCTGGTCGGCCTGGCCGGCGCCACCTATGACATCGTCATCGATGGCTACCGGATCGAGATCCTCGAGCCGCGCCAGCTCGGCTATGGCTCGGGCATGTCGCAATATGGCTGGCGGATCGGATCCGCCGGCGCCGGCGCGGTGGCGCTGGTCGTTGCGGCACGCTTCGGCTGGGAGGCGGCCTATCTGATCTGCGCGCTGTTCGCGCTGCCCGCGATCGTCGCCGGCCTGGTGATCGGCGAACCCGAGCGGCACCGCGCACCCGCCGAGCGCCGCAGCATCGCCACCGTCGCCCGGTCGATCTGGGGGCCGTTCGTCGAGTTCTTCCAGCGCCAGGGCGCGCTGATCGTGCTGGTCTTCATCCTGGTCCACAAGATCGGCGACACGCTGGCGAACCTCACCTTCCGCCTGCTGTTCGACGATCTCGGCTTCACCAATGACGAGATCGCCTTCTACGACGTGGCGCTGGGCTTCCTGGCGTATATGATCGGCGTGTTCATCGGCGGCGTGCTCTATGCGCGGATGGGGATGAAGCGATCGGTGATGCTCAGCCTGATCCTGATGGCAGTCTCCAACCTCAGCTTCGCCGGGCTGGCCGCGGCGGGGCACAGCAATATCGGCATGGCCGCGGCGATCGGCTTCGAGAACATCGCCAGCGGCTTCGGCGGCGTCGTCGTCATCGCCTATTTCTCGGCGCTCACCGATCTGCGCTTCACCGCCGCGCAATATGCGCTGATCTCGGCAGGCGCGAGCATCCTCGGCCGTTTCCTGACTGGCACCACCGCCGGCACGCTGATCGAGAAGATGGGCTATGTGAACTTCTACCTGCTCACCACGCTGATCGCGCTGCCCGGCGTGCTCATCTACTGGTGGATGATGCGCACCGGCCTGGTCGACCGCTCGATCGGCACGGCAGGCACCGAAGGCGAGGGCGGCGAAGCGGCTGCGGCAGCAGGCAAGGGCGCCTGATGCCCTATCTGCTGATCATCGGGCTGCAGGTGGCGTGCATCGTCCATCTGATGCGGCGCGGCGGCAACCCGATGTGGGTCACGGCGTTGATCTTCCTGCCCGTGGTCAGCGCAATCGCCTATTTCTTCGTCGAGATCCTGCCCGGCCTGGGGCAGAACCGGCATGTCCGCACCGCCCGGGCCAAGGCGGTGGCGGCGATCGATCCCGAGCGTGAGCTGCGTGCCGCCCGCGAGGCGCTCGACCTAGCCGATACCGCCGCCAACCGGCTGCGCGTGGCCGATGCGATGGCCGATCTCGGCCGGCACAGCGAAGCGGTACCCTTCTACCGCGAGTCGATCCGGATGACCGCGGGCGATCCCGATGTCCGCACCCAGGGCAAGCTCGCCGCCGCGCTCTACGAGACCGGACAGGGCGTCGAGGCGCTGGCGCTGCTCGATGCGATTCCCGATCCGCTCGGCCAGAGCGAGAAGGACCGCCAGCAACTGCTCCGCGCCAAGATCCTCGAGCATCTCGGCCGCACCGACGAAGCGCTCGCGCTCTATGGCGACGTCGTTACCCGCATGCCCGGCGAGGAAGCCCGCTGCCGCTATGCCGCGCTGCTGATCGCCCAGGGCTGGGACCGCAAGGCGCTGATCGTGCTCGAAGAAGTCGAGAAGCGGATGAAGCGGATGGACCGCCAGCAGCGCGCGGCCGAGGCGGACATGTATCGCTGGGCCGGCGAGGCGCTGGCGGCGCTGCGGGCCAAGGGGATCGCCGCGTGAAGCGCTGGCTGATAGCGCTGCTGGTGATCGCCCTGCTCGCGGCGGGCGGCTGGGCCTGGGGCTCGCCCAAATACACGCTGTGGCAGATGAAACGGGCCGCCGAGGCGCGCGATGTCGACGCGCTCGCCAGCCATGTCGATTTCCCGGCGGTGCGCGCCAGCGTGAAGGACCAGCTTTCCTCCCGGATGCAGGGCAATGGCGAGGGCGGCGTATTGGGGGCGTTGGTCCGCTCCGGGATCGCCGATACCGTGGTGGATGCCGCCGTCTCACCCGAGGGCATGCGCTTCATCTTCGCCGCCGCGCCGCTGACCGAAAGCGAGGAGCGCCCCGGCACGATCCGCGTGAAGGCAAGCGAGATGCGCTATCGCCGTACGGCGTTCGACCGGTTCGAACTGGCGCGCGGCGACGGCGCCATCCTGGTGTTCCGCCTGCGGGGGCTGGAATGGAAGCTCACCGACATCCGGCTGCCGCCGGACGCGCTTCGCTGATCGCCGGCCTTACTGAGCGCCAATCCTACTGATCGAGCGCCAGCCCCATATCGGCGAAGGCATTGGCCAGCGCGTGCGCGGTGATCAGCACGCCGGTAGCGTCGCGCACCCCGAGCATATCCGCCAGCAGCACCGCCGAGGTTTGCGGCTGCGTGCGCACGCGGGCGAGTATCTGGAGCAGCGCCGCCTCCGCGCCGGTCATCCGCGCGCAACACCAGGGCGCGATCTGGATCGGCCCGGCGGAGAGCGCCGACATCTCCTGCATCATCGCGCGCAGCAGCACGAGCGGGCGCTGGAAGCCCTTGCCGAACGCCGTGACGAAGGCATGCGCGGTGCAGGCGTCATGGATGCCGTGCGCGCCCATCTGGCGTACCCCGAACAAGAGCAGACGCGCGCCGGGATCCTCGGGCTGGAGTTCGGGCAGGGCAGTAAGCGTGGCACTGACGGTCATGAGGACTCCGATCGCTGTGATCGGAAATCTTGCGCATCCGCTATTGATAGTCAATCGCAATAGCAAAGAATGCCGGATGCGATTGGTCGCGTTTGTGGAACCGTTCCCCGGCGAAAGCCGGGGCCCAGGGTCACAAGCGATACCTTAGCAAGCGATACCTTAGAGAAACCCTGGACCCCGGCTTTCGCCGGGGAACTGCAGGGGTTTAGACGGGAACTTCCTCGTTCGCCTCGAGCACCGTGCCCGCCAGATAGAGCGAGCCCAGCACCAGCACCACCGGCGCACCGCCCGGGCGGGCGATGGCGGTGAGCGCGCGGGGCACATCGGGCGCCACCGCGGCATGCGGGATGCCGAGCATCTGGGCGACTTCGGCGAGTCGCGACGGCGCATGATGCTCGTGCCCCGGCACCGGCACCGCGTGCAGCCCCGCGGCAAGCCTGGCGAACGGCGCGAGCAGGCCCTGCGCGTCCTTGTTCGACAGCATGCCGAGCACCAGCTGCACCGGGCGGCCCTGCGCCACCTGGGCGAGCGTGGTGCTCACCGCGGCGGCAGCGGCTTCGTTGTGCCCGCCGTCGAGCCACAATTCGCTGTCCGGGGGCAGGAGGTGGAGGAGGGGGCCGTCGCCAAGCTTCTGCATGCGCGCCGGCCAGCGCGTGTTCGCCGCCGCGCCGGCAAAGGCCGTATCGGGCACCGCGAGCGCCTGCTGATGCCGCAGCATCGCGATCGCGAGCGAGAGGTTCGCAGGCTGGTGCGGCCCGGCCATGGCAGGCAAAGGCGTCTCCACTTCGCCGCGCGCATCGCCATATTGGAGCCGGTCGCCTTGCACGGCAAAGTCCCAGGCAGTGCCTTGCGCGAACACCGGTGCACCGGCAGCGGCGACGATCTCGGCGATGTGCGGGGCGTAGCGCATCGTCACCAGCGGCACGCCGGGCTTGGCGATGCCGGCCTTCTCCGCCGCGATCTTCTCCAGCGTGTCGCCGAGAAAGCTCTGGTGGTCGATACCGAGTTGCGCGATGCCGGTCACCGCCGGCTGGGCGACAACATTGGTCGCATCAAGCCTGCCGCCCAGACCAACCTCAAGGATCAGTGCATCCGCCGGCACCCGCGCAAAGGCGAGGAAGGCGGCGGCGGTAGTGACTTCGAAGAAGCTCGCGCCGATATCGCCGCCGGCATCGAGCACTTCCTCGAGCAACGGCGCCAGGATCGCATCGGCGATCAGCTCGCCCGACAGGCGGATACGCTCGTTGAAGCGGACGAGATGCGGACTCGAATAGACATGAACGCGCATGTCCGAGGCCTCGATCGCGCTGCGCAGGAACGCGCAGGTCGATCCCTTGCCGTTGGTGCCGGCGACATGGAGCACCGGCGGCAGCGCAAGCTGCGGGCTGCCGACACGCTCGAGCAGGCGAGTGATCCGCTCGAGCCCGAGGATATCGGCGCCGGGCGAGAGCGCGGTCAGCCGGTCAAGCTGGCGCTGGACATGGGGATCGGAGGAGGTTGCGTGGTCGGCCATGGCTTCTCAATCCCCCTCCCTTCCAAGGGAGGGGTTAGGGGAGGGTGCGTGCCGCGAGCATGCAGGCCAGAGCCTCCACCCCCCGGCCCCCTCCTCTGGAGAGGAGGGGGAGAAGAAATTACGCCGCCCGCTTCCCCTCGCAGAGCAGCCCGATCAGCTGGCCCAGCGTCTCGCGCAGCTCCTTGCGGTGGGTGACCATGTCGATCAGCCCGTGCTCGCGATAATATTCCGAGGTCTGGAAATCGTCGGGCAGCTTCTCGCGGATCGTGTTCTCGATCACGCGGCGGCCGGTGAAGGCCAAAGTAGCGCGCGGCTCGGCGATCTGGACGTCGCCGAGCATCGCATAGGCCGCCATCACACCGCCCGAGGTCGGATCGGTCAGCACGACGATATAGGGCAGCCCCGCATCGTGGAGCATTTCGATCGCCACGGTGGTGCGCGGCATCTGCATCAGGCTGAGGATGCCTTCCTGCATGCGCGCGCCGCCCGAAGCGGTGAAGGCGATGAACGGCGCGCGGGCCGCGATCGCCGCTTCGACGCCCTGGATGAACGCCTCACCCACGGCCTGGCCCATCGATCCGCCCATGAAGGCGAAGTCCTGCACGCCGATCACAGCCTTGCGGCCGAGGATCGTGCCCGATGCGTTGATGAAGGCGTCCTGCTCGCCGGTGCTGGTCCGCGCGGCCTTGAGGCGCGCCGGATAGGGCTTCTGGTCGCGGAACTTGAGAGGATCCTCGGCGACCTTCGGCACGGCGAGCACGGTGTAGCTGCCTTCGTCGAACAGATACTGGAAGCGCTCGGCTGGGCCGATGCGATCGTGATGATCGCAATGCGGGCAGACATGCTGGTTCGCCTCCAGCTCCTTCATGAAGGTCATCTGCCCACAACCCTTGCACTTGTGCCAGAGATTGTCGGGGGTTTCCTTCTTGGGCGTGAAGGCGAGGACGTTGCGGACGCGATCGATCCAGCTCATGCGACTTCTTTCCTTGCGGCCTCCACGGCCGTCTTGAGGGAACGGATATAGGCGCGGACCTGCTCCGGCGCATCCTTCCCGTGTTTTCCGACGAGTTCAACGATTGCCGAGCCGACGACCACACCGTCCGCCACGCGGGCGATCGCCTCGGCCTGTTCCGGCGTGCGGACGCCGAAGCCGACGGCGACGGGCAGGTCGGTGGCCGCCTTGAGCCGCGCCACGGCATCCTCGATCGAGCCCTGGGCGGCCTGTTGCAGCCCGGTGATCCCGGCGACCGAGACATAATAGAGGAAGCCCGATGCGCCCTTGAGCACCGCCGGCAGGCGCGCGGCATCGGTGGTGGGGGTGGCGAGGCGGATGACGTCGATGCCGCTCGCGGTGAAGGGCGCGACTTCGGGCGCTTCCTCGGGCGGGATATCGACGATGATCACGCCGTCCGCGCCGGCCTCGGCAGCCTTGGCGGCAAAGGCCTCGGGCGTCGGCCGGGTCATCGTGTTGGCATAGCCCATCAGCACCAGCGGCACGTTCGGGTGGCGTGCGCGGAAGCCGCTGGCGATGGCAAGCACATCGACGGTGCGCGTGCCGGCACCGAGCGCGCGCAGGTTCGCCGCCTGGATCGCCGGGCCGTCGGCCATCGGATCCGTGAAGGGCATGCCCAGTTCGATCACATCGGCACCGCCCGCGACGAGCGCGTCGAGATTGGCGGCGGTATCGCCGTCGCCCGCGGTGATGAAGGTGACCAGCGCAGCGCGGTTGGCCGGGAAGGCGTCACTCAATCTGCTCATTCTTCGTCACCCCGGCCTTGTGCCGGGGTCCACCGGGCGGCACGCAATGCGATCAGAGCCTCTTGTCCAGCACGGACGGCACCGTGGACCCCGGCACAAGGCCGGGGTGACGGGGTGTGGTTGGGCGAGCTCACAGCTCTACCCCCAGATGCCCGGCCACCGTGAAGATATCCTTGTCGCCGCGGCCCGAGACGTTGACCACGATGATCTGGTCCGGCCCCATTTCCCGCGCCTTGGTCTCCAAAGCTGCAAGCGCATGCGAAGATTCAAGCGCCGGGATGATCCCTTCGAGCTTGCAGCAGAGCTGGAAGGCGTCGAGCGCCTGCTGGTCGGTGATCGGCAGATAGTCCACCCGGCCGCTCTCGTGCAGCCAGCTATGCTCGGGGCCGATGCCCGGATAGTCCAGGCCCGCCGAGATCGAGTGCGCCTCGGTGATCTGGCCGTCCTCGTCCTGAAGCAGATAGGTGCGGTTGCCGTGGAGGATGCCCGGGGAGCCGCCCTTGAGCGACGCAGCGTGCTGGCCGGTCTCGATGCCGTGGCCGGCGGCTTCCACGCCGATCATCGCGACGTCCTTGTCGTCAAGGAAGGGGTGGAACAGCCCGATCGCGTTCGATCCGCCGCCGACGGCGGCGATCAGCAGGTCGGGCAGGCGGCCCTCAGCCTTCTGGATCTGCTCGCGCGCCTCGATGCCGATCACGCTCTGGAAGTCGCGAACCAGCTCCGGATAAGGGTGCGGGCCCGCGGCGGTGCCGATGATGTAGAAAGTGTCGTGGACGTTCGCGACCCAATCGCGCAGCGCCTCGTTCATCGCGTCCTTGAGCGTTTCGGCGCCCGAGGTGACGGGATGTACTTCGGCACCGAGCAGCTTCATCCGGAAGACGTTGGGCTTCTGCCGCTCGACATCCTTGGCGCCCATGAAGATCACGCAGGGCAGGCCGAAGCGCGCCGCCACGGTGGCGGTGGCAACGCCGTGCTGGCCTGCACCGGTCTCGGCGATGATCCGGGTCTTGCCCATCCGCCTCGCGAGCAGGATCTGGCCGATGCAGTTGTTGATCTTGTGCGCGCCGGTGTGGTTCAGCTCCTCGCGCTTGAAATAGATCTTGGCGCCGCCGTAATGCTCGGTAAGCCGCTCGGCGAAGTAGAGCGGGCTAGGGCGACCGACATAATGCTCGAGCAGATCGTCGAACTCGGCCTTGAACGCCGGATCGGCCTTGGCCGCGCGATACTCGCGCTCCAGATCGAGGATCAGCGGCATCAGCGTCTCGGCGACGAAGCGGCCGCCGAACTGGCCGAAATGGCCGTTCTCGTCGGGCAGGTTGCGCAGGCTGTTCGGCAAAATGGCAGTATCGGTCATTGCGTCTCTCTGGTTTTCGGATGGCGGGCGCTGGCGTGGGAGCGAGCGATCAACGCCATCGAAATCCGATGCGGACGGGGGCGAACGGCCTCAACATTGCGCCACCGCTTTAAGGAATGCGGCGATCTTGGCAACATCCTTGACGCCCGGCGCGCTTTCCACGCCCGAGGAGACATCGACAAGCTTCGCGCCGGTCACGCCCGCCGCTTCGCGGACATTGCCGGCATCGAGCCCGCCCGACAGCGCCCAGGGCAGGGGCTGGGGCAGGTTCTCGAGCAGCTTCCAGTCGAAGCGCAGGCCCATGCCCCCCGGCAGCGCGGCGCCCTCGGGAGTCTTGGCGTCATAGAGGATACGATCGGCCGCGCCGCGATAGGCCGCCGCGTGATCGACATCGGCGCGCGTCTTCACCGCCACCGCCGCCCAGACAGGCACGCGCATGCGGATTGCCGCAGCGCGCTCCGGAGCGGTCTTGTGGAGCTGCACTGCCTTGATCCCCGTCGCCAGCGCCGCGCTGAGCAGCGCCTCGTCCGGATCGACGAACACCCCCACCGTGCCGACATGCGCCGGCACCCGCGCGATCAGCGCGCGCGCCGGCTCGAACGAGACGTTGCGCGGGGAGGGCGGGAAGAATACGAAGCCGACATGGCTCGCCCCGCCGGCGATCGCCGCATCGAGCGTATCGGGCGTGGACAGGCCGCAGATCTTGGCGGTGACGGGCATGCGAGCCTAGTCGGGCAATTCCGGGCGTTGTACAAGCCGCAGGAAATTTGGGGTGGGGGATATGTTGACGCTGCGCAGCCTTCTGTTCTTCGGCACTGCCGCGCTCGCGGTTCTCGCGCATCCCGCGGCCGCACAAAGCTTTGCCAGCAGCCCGGCCCAGTGGATCAGCACGCAGGACTATCCCGCAGAAGCACTCGCGAAACGCGAGGAGGGCGTGGTCAACCTCGCCTTCAAGATCGGGGCCGACGGCGCTGTGCAGGATTGCAAGGTGCTGTATTCCGACGCGTCGGCGCGCCTGCGTAACTTGAGCTGCGCGCTGATTGTCGCGCGCGGCGCATATCGCCCGGCGCATGACGAAACCGGCACGGCCGTCGCCGGCGAGGACCAGCTGCTCGTGCGTTGGCGCGCGCAGCCGGCGATGGTGATGGTCGAATCGCAGTTCGGCGGCGCGCTTCCGCGTTCATCGCCGCCGCAATGGATGACGGACAGGGATTATTCCCTGGTCACCCAGGGCCGCGGCGATGTCGAAGTCGATATGCGCTTCACGATCGGAACCGACGGGCGGATCGCCAGCTGTACGGCGTCGCAAGGCGCCACCGGCCAGCGCACCTGCGCGCTGCTCAAGGCGCGCGCACGCTTCGCACAACCCCGCGGAGAGCGCGGCGAACCGTTACCGACCGAGGGGCATCTCGTCATGCACTGGCGGCGGGGCTGAGCGGCTTCACCAGCACGTCCATGAACAGCGGCGGATCGAGCAGTATCGAATAGTCGCGCTTCTCGCCTGCACGACGATAGCCTCGCCGCTCATAGAAGGCGATCAGCTCCGTCCGCTGCTCGAACACCGTCATTTCCATCATCTGTGAGCCGAACAACTGGCGCGCGCAGGCCTCCGCTGCGGCGACGAGTTGCTTGCCCAGCCCCCCAGCCTGGAGCATCGGATCAACGCACAACAGCCCCAGATAGGCGCGCCCGCCGCCAATGTCGTTGACGTGCACGCAACCGATCGGACCGGCACCCCAGCATGCGACCAGCAGCCGCTGACTGGGATCGACGACAATCGCTTCGAGTGTCGCGAGATCGGTGCGGGCACCCTGCTTGATCAGGTCCGCCTCATGCGTCCAGCCCGCTCGGGCGCTCTCGCCGCGATAGGCGCGCTCGATCACCGGATGGAGCGCGGGAAGGTCTTCGCGGGTCGCGGGACGGATCGTTACGGGTTCCGGCATGGCGCGCTCTGTCGGACTGCGCGGCGGCTTTGGCAAGCGTCGCCGTCCCAAGCAAAGCTGTTCCCCTGCGAAAGCAGGGGCCCAGAGTAACGGAGCGACACGGCAGAGAAGCCCTGGGCCCCGGCTTTCGCCGGGGAACGGGTAGAGGGAAACTACTCCGTCCCCCGCGCATCAAACTCGGCCCGCGACGCCTCGATCCGCTCCAGGTTGCGCGCCGCCCATACCCACACCCCGCAGAACGCCTCAGCCAGGCTGCCGCCCAGCGGGGTGAGGCGATACTCGACGCGCGGCGGGATCACCGGGTGGACGGTGCGGATCAGCAGCCCGTCGCGTTCCATCGCGCGCACCGTCTGGGTGAGCATCTTCTGGCTGATCCCGGCGCATTCGGCGCGCAGCTTGGAGAAGCGCAGCTCGCCATGCTCGGTCAGCGCCTCGAGCACGATCATCGTCCATTTGTCGGCGACGCGACCGATGATCTCGGTGACCAGCGCCTCCACGCGCGGATCGAGATCGGGATAGTCGTGATGGGGATGGGTCGCCATGGTTTCCAAAAGGTATGTATAAATATTTTGGGTGCCTACTCCCCAATGGGTACCACAACACGATATCCGGCGTCCAGACAGTCGAAAGGACCCCGAACATGGACATGACCGGCAACACCATCCTCATCACCGGCGGCGGATCGGGCATCGGCCGCGCACTTGCCGAGGCGCTGCATGCGCGCGGCAACAAGGTGATCCTCTCCGGCCGCCGCGCTGGGGCGCTCGAAGCGGTCGCCGCCGCCAATCCGGGCATGGTCACCGCGACGCTCGACGTGAGCGACCCGGCCGACATCGCCCGCTTCGCCGCCGAGATCGTCGCCGCGCACCCGGACCTGAACGTGGTGATCCACAATGCCGGGATCATGCAGGCCGAGACGCTCGCCGCGCCGGGATCGGATCTCGCCATCGCCGAGGCGACGATCGCCACCAACCTGCTCGGGCCGCTCCGCCTCAACGCCGCGCTGCTGCCGCACCTGCTCGCCCGCCCCAGCGCGACGGTGATCACCGTCAGCTCGGGCCTGGCCTTCGTCCCGCTCACGCTCACGCCGACCTATGGCGCGACCAAGGCGGCGATCCACAGCTGGAGCCAGTCGCTGCGCTACCAGCTGCGCGATACCAACGTGGAGGTGATCGAGATCGTCCCGCCGGCCGTGGCGACCGACCTGATGCCCGGCCATGCCGAGGATCCCAACTCGATGCCGCTCGCCGACTATATCGCCGAGACCATGGCCCAGCTCGAAGCCGGCGCGCCCGAGAACCTGACCGAGCGGGTCAAGTTCCTTCGCTTCGCCGAGGCGCGCGGGGACTATGAGAAGGTGTTCGCAGTGCTGAACGGCGGCGCGCATTGACCGGACCGCTCCCCGGTGAAAGCCGGGGAGCATGCGCCGTTCAGGCCATGCCGTTGAAGGCGAGATGGTCGATCGCGTCGCTCTCGACATCATATTCGGCGCCGAAATTGGTCGGGCCGCCGTCGCAGATATCGATCGGCTGGGTGCGCCAATAGCTGCGGTGACCCGGCGTATCGGGCGCGTAGCTGCCGTAGATGTAGCGTTTCCCGCCCCGGATGATCCCGACATATTGGCGGAGCCAGCCCCGGGGCACTGCCTCCAATTCCTTCCGCAGGAACGGATCGGGGCGCATCAGCCGGAGCGCGGCAGGCAGCTTCGCCTCCATGCGCGCAATATCGCCCATGCCGGGCGTCCAGCCGCTCTCTCCCGCCTTCGGCGTGGCACGCGAGCATTGGACCAGCATCGCCGCGGTCTTGTCGGGCGCAAAGATCACGACGCCGTCGTCCTGCGACACCGCCGGCACGGCCAGCAGCGCCAGCAGCAGCGCGGCGACGGGCATCAGAGCGTCGCTTCGATCTCGCGCGCGGCGAGGTCGGGGTCCGCGGCCTGAGTGATCGGGCGGCCGACCACCAGGATCGAGGCGCCGGCATCGAGCGCGGCGCGCGGGGTGACCACGCGCTTCTGGTCGCCGATCACGCCGTTCGCCGGGCGCACGCCGGGGATGACGAAGAAGCCGTCATGCCAGAGCTTCTTGGCGGCTGCAACTTCGTTGCCCGAGCAGACGATGCCGTCGACGCCTGCCGACCTCGCCAGCTCGGTCAGCCGCATCACCTGCTCGTGCGGATCGGGCTTGAGGCCGATCGAGGTCAGGTCGCTGTCGTCGAGGCTGGTGAGCATCGTCACCGCGACAACCTTTGTGCCGGTCGGCGCCGCGGCCTTGGCATCCTCCAACATCGCGCGGCCGCCGGCGGCATGCACGGTCAGGATCGCCGGTTCGAGCGGGCGCAGCGCCTGGATTGCCTTGGCGACGGTGTTGGGGATGTCGTGGAACTTGAGATCGAGGAAGATCGGCAGGCCGATATCGTGCATCTCGTGCACGCCGTGGCGGCCGTTCGCCATGAAGAATTCCAGGCCGAGCTTGATCCCGCCGACATGCGCCTTCACGCGCGTGGCAATGGCCTTGGCCCGCTCCAGATCGGGCGTGTCGATCGCGACGTAGATCGGGCTCATTGCGCGTCTCCCAGCGGCAGGCCGGGCTGCGGGGTGGCAGGGGCCGGCGTGGCGGCTGTGGCAGGCGCGGGCGTCGGCTCGGACGCGGCGGCCACCGGCTCGGGCAGGGTGTTGATCGCGCGCAGATCGGCAAGCGCGCGCTCGAGCCCGGTGATCCGCTGGCGCATCCGCCAGCGCAGCGCATGATAGGCGAGCAGGGCAGGCAGCAGCCCGGCGAGGAAGACGAGGATCAGCAGCAGCGGCAGGCTGAAATCGGCGATCAGGCCGCTCCACAGGTGCACGTTCACGCGCTCGTCGCCATTGTAGATCACGAAGCCCGCGACGAGGCCGCCCAGCAACAGCCAGAACAGCACCTTCAGAAACCGCATCCGTCTCCCTTCCCGTTTGAGGCGAAGGTGGTTTTAGGGCGGGCAGGGCGGTTTGGCCAGACGCCCATTCTCCCTCTCCCCGCCGGGGAGAGGGAAGGAGCCGACGCAGTCGGCGGAAGGGAGAGGGGCAAGGCGATGAACATGCCCCTCTCCCGACCTCGCTACGCTCGGCCACCCTCTTCCCGGTGGGGAGGGGGATTGTCGATCTCCGCACGCAGCTCTGCGAACAGCCCCGGGATCGTGGTGAGCCGCTTCTCCTCTTCGTCGAGGATCGCATGGAAGGCGCGCCGCTTGATCGCCGTCACCCGCTCTTCCGGAAGGCGCGCCGCGAGGTCGAGTGTCGAGAGCACGATGTCGATCAGCCGGTCGGCGCCGTGCAGGCGGCCCCAGAGATAGTCGTTCTCGCGATAGGCGCGGCTGAAGAAGGCGCCGAAGCTGTTGAACTGGATGCCCTTGAGCGTCGCCTCCGCGCCGCCGGTACGGATCGCAGTGGCGTCGTCGGGCGCGATGCGGTCGACCCGGATGGGATCGAACTCGTCAACGCCTTCGCCCTGGAGCAGCGGCACCGTGGCGATGTCGTAGAAGGGGAAGCCGAGATGCGCGAGCAGGAGCGGGCGGCGCAGCTCCTTGGAGAGCGTGCTCAGCCCCGCCGCCAGCCGCGCATCGGTCTCTGCATCGAGCTTCTTGAGCTGCATCCGCTCGGCCAGCCGATCGAGGACCGGACCGGCATCGTCGGTCATCATCCGGATTTCATCGCGCAGGTCGGCATAGGTGTCGGCGCGCTTGAGCTCGAGATAGGCAGCGAGCGAATCATAGATCGCCTCGCGCATCGGCTTCAGCTCGCCATGGCTGGTCGGCAGGTCGATCTCGGTGAGGCGCCGCGCGAGCAGCCGCAGCCGCCGGATGCGGAAGCCCAGGTCGTGGGCGCGCAGGAATTCGAGCGTCTCGGGCGAGGCGCCGTTCGAGAGCGTCGCCCCGAACTGGTCCGCCCCGCGCGACTGGACCGTGGCGGCCAGCGCCTCGCGGATCTCGTGCAGCCGCTCGGGGCCGTGCCGTTCGCCCACGGTGTAGAGCAGCCGCGCGGTGCGCTCGATCGCACCTTCCACCTTGAGCAGGCCATAGGCGGTATGGCCGTATCCCGCCTTGGCCGCGGCAGCGACCTGGGCGCGGCGGCGCCAGGCGGCAAGGCGCTTGGGCGTCGGCCAGTCGAGCCACAGCGTGTAGCCGAACAGCGCCTCGACCTGCGTCTCCACTTCGGCGCGGATCTCGGCGACGATCGCCAGCATCCGCTCGATCCGGTGCGAACGCCGGGCGATTTCATCGAGGTTATCGCGGATCGGCTGCTCGCGCGGCAGCTCGGAAAGCGCGCCGATGATCGTCGCGAAGAAGCCCGGCTTCTCGTCATTCGATCCGTAGAAATCGAAGCGGAAATTGGGGAAGGGATCGACGAACACGAAGCGCCGGTCGACCTGGCGGCGGGCCGGGCGCTCCTTCAGCGCCTCCATCGCCGGGCGGAAGGGCGCGTTGGCGAGCACCGATCCGTCGATCAGCACTGCCTTTTCAGCACGATTGGCTTCCCATTGCCGCGGCAGCATCCGCTCGAGGAACGCGTCGCGCTCGGGCCAGGCCTGTTTCCGCTCGGCGAGCAGCTCGTCCATCTCGCCTACCGTCATCGGCGGGAAGGCGCCCGGGAAGCTCGAGGTGGCGCGCGCCGCGAAGGTCAGGCTCGCCGCATCGGCGAAATGCTCGCCGGGCCAGCCATGATCGGTGAAGGAAAAGACCAGCCGGTGCTCGTTCTCGATCACGCTCGCGGGCGAATTGAGCCGCAGCGCCTCGGGATGCCCCCGGAAATCGGTGACGGTGACGAACAGGTCGAGCGGCTGGCCGTCGGGCAGCAGGCGCTTGTCCTTCGGCCCCTTGGCCATCGCCTCGAAGGCATTGAGAATCGTGTTGGCCAGCCTCTTGCCCCCGAAGGGCGGCTCGAACCAGCGCGAGCGGACGAAATGCTCGAGCTTGGTGCGCACTTCGTCGCGCGCGCCGGCCTCCACCGTCTCGTCCACCGTCTTGGAGCGGTTGGCGACCAGCCAGGCGATCGGCACCGCCCAGAGCTTGGCGAAGCGGTGCGAGGGGCGCTGGCGCGGTTCGAGCAGCGCCTCGACATCGGCATTGTCCATCCACAGGTCGGTCAGCGGGTCGAGCGACTGGCCGGTGGCGATCGCCTGGGCGAGGAACACCGTGTTGATCCCGCCCGCGCTGGCGCCCGCGAGAATGTCGACTAACACGCGCAGGTTCACCCCCGAAGTCTCGCGAATCTCCTCGATCAGCTCGCGATAGACGTCGGGACTGGCATCGCTGCCGTCGCGCTCGGCGCAGCTCGCCCGGGCGAGGCGCCAGATCTCCTTGGTGATGCCGTGCATGTACACGGCAAGGCTGATCCCGCCATAGCAGACCAGTGCGAGCCGCAGTTCCTTGTCGCGCGTTTCGGCCATTAAAGCTTTATAGTCGCCCAGATCGGCAGGTGGTCGGACGCGGTGCGCGCCTGCAGGCTGTCGTGCACCCCGGCACCGGTGATCGTCAACTCGCGGCTCGCCATGATCCGGTCGAGCCGTGCCATCGGGCGGCGGGCGTGAAAGCTCTTGCCGGTGGGCGCGAAGGCGAAATGGCTGGAGAAATCGCGCAGGCAGCCCGAGCCGGCGCTCCATTCGTTGAGATCGCCCATCAGGATCGTCGGATGCTGGTGCGTGCTCGCCTGAAGATGGGTGATGATCGCATGCGCCTGGCGCCGGCGCCACAGCCCCGAAAGATCGAGATGCATGCCCACCACGCGCACCACCTTGCCGCTGGCGAGGCGGACATCGGCCATCACCGCGCCGCGCGGCTCCAGCGCGGGCAGGTGGATCGCTTCGCAATCGAGGATCGTCGCGTCCTTGCGCACCAGCAGCGCATTGCCGTGCCAGCCCATCGAACGCGCCTTGGTGCCGAAGGGGACCGGCTTGTAGTCGCTATGCTCGGCGAGCAGGTGCTGGGTGAGCACCGCCGCACGCTCGCCGAAGCGGCGATCGGCTTCCTGCAGCGCGACGATGTCGGCGCCGATCTCGCACAGCACTTTCAGCGTGCGCTCGGGCATGCGCCGCCGGTCGGTGCCGATCGACTTGCGCATGTTGTAGCTGGCGACCTTGATCATCGGCGCCCCTTATCGCGGGGCCAGGGGAGCTTGCGCAAGGCTCTCAGCTCGGATGCGCCTGCGCGCTGGTCTGGCTTGCCGCTTCCTGCGCCGCCGCGACGAGCCGGCGCCCGGTTTCCTCCGCGGCCTGCGGCGTCATCGCGATGGCCACGCCATTGGGCCCGTCGAGCAGCACCACGCCCTGCTCGGCAGTAGCGACACCCGGATATCCTTCGGGTTCGGAGATCTTCTGTCCCATGTTTTCGTCCCAATGCACTTGGCGCCCTTTGCGCGGCGCGCGTTGGGGAACCAACAAAGATGAACGGGAAAATATCCGAAGCACGCCGCGAAAAACCGCGAGATTTCAGCGCCCACCGGCTTCGAGCAGCCGGCGCGGGGCGGCAAGTTCCCAGCTCCGCGCGATCCGGTCGCCGATGAAATCCCAGTCGGTGTCGGGCCCGGCCAGCGACAGCCCGACCCAGCCGACGCCGAAATAAGCGACCTTCGAATAGGTCTCGGGCGCGATCGCGATCAGGTTCAGCCCTTCCTCGTCATCGGCAGTCTTCACCGCGACGATCGTGCGGCCGTCGCCATGATGATCGTGGCGGAACTGGGCAAACTGCTTGCCCGCGACGAAGAAGGTCGGCTGGCCATGGCTCGGTCGCTCCGCGCTTTCGGGAAGCTCGAGCGTGATCGCCCGGACCTGGGCGAGGGCGGAATCGGGATCAGGGCTCAGCGTGCCAGCCATTGCGCGACAACCCGGGGATAGAGGCGATGTTCCTCCGCCAGCACACGCTCCGCAAGGCTTTCCGGCGTATCGCGCGCCGCGATCCGCACCTCGGCCTGGCCGAGCACTTCGCCCGCGTCGAGCTCCTCGGTGACGACATGCACCGAGCAGCCCGCGACCATGTCGCCCGCCACCAGCGCGCGGCGGTGCGTGTCGAGCCCCTTGTACTTGGGCAGCAGCGAGGGGTGGATATTGACGATGCGGCCACGCCAGCGCGCGACGAAATCGTCGGAGAGCAACCGCATATAGCCGGCCAGTGCGATCGCCTCGACGCCCGCCGCGCGCAGCGCCGCGTCGATCATCGCCTCATAGTCGGCTTTGGGCATGCCCTTGGGGCTCTGCGCGAAGGTGGCCACGCCCTGCGCCGCCGCCCAGGCGAGCCCTTCGGCCTCGGGCTTGTCGCTCGCGACGAGCGCGACTTCATAGGGGCAGTCGGGCGCCTTGGCGGCCTCGACGAGCGCGGCCATGTTCGAACCGCGCCCGGAGATCAAAATGCCGAGCTTGCGACGGTTCATTGCGAACCTGCTCGCCAATCAACCGTCATCCCCGCGCAGGCGGGGATCCATTCGATACCGCCAGTGATGATGGATCCCCGCCTGCGCGGGGATGACCGGAAAGAGGCGATACGCCTCGCGTCAAGCATTGTGCGTTGCGCTCCAGTCGCCCCGCGCGCTCCAGGTTTCGCCCGAGCCGAACACGGTGCAACCACGCTCGCCCGCTTCGACGCTGCCGATCACGAACACTTCTTCGCCTGCATCGTAGAGGTCGGCCTTCACCGCTTCCGCAACGTCGGGCGAAACCACCGCGACCATGCCGACACCGCAGTTGAAGGTGCGCGCCATTTCCTCCGGCTCGATGTTCCCCTGCGCCTGCAGGAAGGCCATCAGCCGCGGCAGCGGCCAGGCGCCGGCATCGATCCTGGCATGGCAGCCCGCGGGCAGCACGCGCGGGACATTCTCGAGCAGGCCGCCGCCGGTGATGTGTGCCAGGCCGCGGATCGCGCCCTTGCGAAGTTGCGGAAGCAGGCTTTGCACATAGATGCGCGTCGGCGCCATCAGAGCGTCGAGCAGGATCACCTCCTGGTCGAACAGGGCAGGGCGGTCCATCTTCCAGCCCTTGTCCGCGGCAAGGCGGCGGACCAGCGAGAAGCCGTTCGAGTGGACGCCCGTAGAGCCCAGGCCGAGCAGCACGTCGCCCGGCTGGATCTTGCTGCCGTCGAGCAGCTGGTCGCGCTCGACCGCGCCCACGCAGAAGCCGGCGAGGTCATAGTCGCCCTCGGCATACATGCCCGGCATCTCGGCGGTCTCGCCGCCGATCAGCGCGCAGCCGGCCTGGCGGCAGCCTTCGGCGATGCTGGCGATCACGCGCTCGGCGGTCTCGGGCACCAGCTTGCCGCTGGCATAATAGTCGAGGAAGAACAGCGGCTCGGCGCCCTGAACGATCAGGTCGTTGGCGCACATCGCGACCAGGTCGACGCCGACGCCGTCGTGCGCGTTATGGTCGATCGCGAGCTTGAGCTTGGTGCCCACGCCGTCGTTCGCCGCGACCAGCAGCGGATCGGTGAACCCGGCCGCCTTCAGGTCGAACACCCCACCGAACCCGCCGAGATCGGCATCGGCACCGGTGCGCCGCGTGGACTTGGCGAGCGGGCCGATCGCCCGGACCAGCGCGTTGCCGGCCGCGATCGAGACGCCCGCCTGGGCATAGGTATAGTTCTGCTGGTCGCTCATGCGGCGCGCATAGCGCCGTCTTTCTCCGCCGTCACCCCGCAACGGCAACCTCGCCGAACCCTGGCATATGCCCGTACCGGACCGGAGTGTCGGTTGACTTGCTACAATTTCCTTGAAACTGTCGATCTATTGTCGCTGGGAGGGGGCCCATTGGATCCGGCAAATAATAGCGTCTTCGTTGTGTACTCGCACGAGAACAAAGCCGTACGTAATGCAATGACAAATTTCCTCCAGTCGCTCGATTTAAAGGTCGACGGCTGGGACGACGCCCGCGCGTCAACGGAAAGTGCCACGGAATCTACTCTCAGCATCGTTCAGGCTGGAATAGATAAATGTCACTGCGTCATCGTTCTTTGGACAGGCGACGATTTGGCACGGATACGACCGGAACTTGGCGACGAGGATTTCGGATACCAGCCCCGCGGCAACGTATTGTTCGAAACCGGCTATGCGATCGCCAGGAAGGGGCTGAAAGGCACGATCCTCGTGCGAGTGAAAGGTGAGGAGCTTCGCGGAATTTCGGATCTGCACGGCTACAACTACGTCGAAATCGACGATTCACCGGAATCGCGCAACCGGCTCGTCGACGCGCTCCGTGACGCAGGATGCAGCCCGGTAACCCGCGGCAGTGGCTATCTGAACAAGGGACCTGGGCATAGCTTCAGGGATCCGCTTGCTGACGACGCCTGCGTGGTGAACCCTGACGATCCCCTGTTCCGCCGACTCCTGAACCTTGTTGCAACGCAGAATCCCGCACCCGCGAAAATAAACGGAAAAGGGAAGAAGTTCTCCTCCCCGCGCGGGCACTTCACGGAGTTCCTGGTGGATTCGTCGATGACGCACGGGACAAACAGCCTCATGCTCTACAAGGAGGCGGAAGACCGGATGCTCGGCGGCGGCACGCCGGAGTTGAAATTCAACTATTTGGGCATGCACGGGGCGCAGAATTGGCTGAATATCAGCGGAGATTCCAACTTTGCGCACAACCGTCTCTTCGGATTCTATTCCGAGGTGGCGGAGGAAGTCGTCAAGCAGGCCAAGCTGGTCGGCGAGAATGTCGATTTTATCAGCCTGGGGCCCGGCGATGGCAGCATCGATGTTTCGTTGCTGCGCGCACTTATGGCGAACTGCAACCTGCTCCATTACTACCCCTTCGATTTATCGGTGGAACTGCTCCAGACGGCAACCGCTCGGGTTATCCGAGACAAGCAAATTGCAAATAACCTCAAGAATATCAAAGCGATACTTGGAGACTTCAGCGGCCTTTCTCGCTATAAGAGCGTCTTCGGACATGACCCTTCAAGAAATTTCTTCTCGCTGCTGGGGTTTACTCTGCAGAACTCGCCCGAGGACGAACTACTACGCGATATCCGCGACGCCATGAATGTGGGCGACCATCTGCTGATCGATATCCGCCTTCATCGCCTCGGCGGGGGCGCACGCGGCGATCAGGTCTCTGCCGAGAACTTTGCCAAGCTGACTGCCGAATATAACAAGGACGGGCATAATCGCTTCGCGTTCGGCATGATCGAAGCGCTCACCGACATGCCCTTCAGCAAGGCCGAGTTCGAGTTCGACCTGAAGACGACGACGACCAGCGTCCCTGCAGGAATCAACATCAACATCTATCTCAAGCGCCTTGAGGGCCATCTGCGGAGCAATGGCACGGAGGTGGAAGAGACGCGCGTGCCACTTGCGGTGACCACCGTGTACAACGCCCAGAAGTTCGAGGAATGGGTGGTCCAGAGAGGGTTCGATATCGACTGGAAGCGCGCCGACGACGACACCAACACAATGGCGTTCCTGCTCAGAAAGATCGCCTGAAGTTACCCTCAGAAAAGCATTGTACCGGGGGGTCTGATGCCAATGACGAATTCCATGGTCACCGCGCATTCAGCCGCGCAGGCGCCTGTTCAGGGAGAACAGGATGCAAGCTTGAGTCCCGAAGCCGCCCTCGCCTGGATCATCGCCGCGCCCGTGGCCGCGCTGCTGCTGACCCAGGCAATCCTCGCCCTGATTTCCCGCGTGCGGAACCACACCTATCGAAGCGCGGAACAGGCCAGCAAGCCGGCGCTCGAGCCGGAAGGCCCCGCACCCAAGCCAGCGGACCCGGCGCATGCCCTGTTCCTCGAAGATCACGCCAGTGCGATCGCGCTCCAGAATGACGTCGTCAACCACCTCTACGGCGCAGGGATCATGCTGTGCCTGTCCTTCGCGATTGCTGCCTGGGAGCTAGCCATCGGCCATGCCAGTCCCGGTTTCCGCCTTGGCGCACTGTCTCTGGATGTGGCGGCCATCGGCTTCGCCCTGATTTCGGTCGTCCGCTCGCATCGGCGCCGACGGAAATGGATGATCTATCGCGCACGCGCCGAATTGCTGCGTCAGTGGATCACCACCGATCGGGTATTTCTGCCGCCGGAAGATGAGGCCACCGCCTATCGCGCACGTCGCGCCGAAGTGGCGCAGGAGATTCCCGAAGGCGCCGGCGAGATCGAGGAGCAGGTGATGGCCGCCTGGAATGCGCGCCAGGCGCTGCTTGCATCCAGGATCGGAGCGCTGCCCTCGGTTCCCGAGGAAGCCCGCCAGCGCTATCTGCAGAAGCGTGTGCTGCGCCAGGTTCGCTGGTTCAACGATGCATCGTCACGGATCGGCGCCATCGGCAAGCGCCGCGGCGCCTGGCTGCTGTGGTTCTTCGTGCTGGCAGCGATCAGCGCTTTGATCCGTTTCGGCGGCAACCTTGGTCAATGGGCGCCGGCCGAGGCAGCAGAACATCCACTGACCTTCACCTGGCTGATCGCCATTGCTGTTTCTACATTAATTATCAGTACTTATGCGGCACAGAACACGCGTAGTCTCGGGCACCGCTATGGGACGCAGAAGCGGGCGATCGCAAGATGGCGCACCTTGCACGAACCTGCATTTGCGATCATTGCCAAGTCTCAGGCGACTCGTACGCCTCAAGAAATCGCAGCAGCTGTCGTAGAATTTGAAGAACTCATGGGGGAGGAGCTTCTCGACTGGCTACATATAACGGAGGCGGATGCTTTGGAGGTCTCCGTAGTGTAAACAGGAGAGCGCTCGTACAGCGCACTCCGACTGGCTCGGGTATGCGATGCATGGAATTCACGGTCTGCTCCAGGGACGATAGCTATGTGTCCACGCCTCCAGAGGCGTTCGGGGACCCGGCGGACGTCGTCTATGCCTGGGTCTCGCGCTATCTATGCGGCCGCCGCCACGGAGGGACGACCGAACGCGTGGTATGCCCGGCCAGTGCCAAGTCGCTGGACAGCGAGCAGATCTGGGTCTCCGTATTCCGCGATCGCCCGGGCGACGATGCCATGGATCGAAGCGTCACCACCGCCGAGGCCTTCTTCTTGGCAAAGGTCGATTTTTCCGATCCGCGCGATATCTACAAGTCGGTGATCGTCGCCTATCCCGCGCTCGACGATCCCGAGGGGCACGCCGAGCTTGAGCGCGCCCATAAGCGGCTCAAGCCATCGTTCGTGCGCAAGGGGCTGATGCTCGGACAGTTCTACAGCAGCTGCCAGGAAGCCAGCGTCATCGACACTCGCCTGAAACCGCTGCAATCCCCGATCCCGATGCTGGCCATCCGTCGGATGGTGAAGGAAGACCGCGCCTTCCTGACGCGCACCCCGGAACTGCTGCCCCATTATTTCGATCGTTTCCCGGACGAAGCGCACTAACTTCCCTGGCAAGCGGCCTCCGCTGACCTTGCTTTTGTTACATCTGCGCTTGGATTTCCCCGCGCCCTTCGCCAAAAGGGCCGCTGCATGACCCTTGCCCGCAAATCCCTCACCATCGGCATCGCCTCCGCGCTCGCGCTTGCGGGGCTGGGCGCCGTGTGGGCGGAAGGCGAGGGCAAGAGCGGCGGCAGCGCCGTGCCGATCGACGCTTCGGGCAGCTTCGAGGTCTCGGGTGTCGACGTCGATGTGAAGGGCAAGGATGCCGATGCCGCCCGCTATGGCGGCTGGCGCCTCGCCCAGCGCCGGGGCTGGGAGATGCTGTCGCGCAAGCTGACCGGCAAGGCGTCGAGCATGTCCGATTCGGCGCTCGATTCGATCGTTACCGGCATCGTCGTCGAGCAGGAGCAGATCGGCCCGACCCGCTACATCGCCAAGCTCAGCGTGCTGTTCGACCGCAACAAGGCCGGCGGCATCCTCGGCGTGTCGGTCGCGGTCAACCAGTCGCCGCCGATGCTGATCGTGCCGCTGATGTATTCGGGCGGCAGCGGGCTGGTGTTCGAGCGCGACACCGCCTGGGCGCGTGCCTGGAACCGCTTCAAGAGCGGCGGCAGCACGCTCGACTATGTCCGCGTCCAGGGCAACGGCCCCGATTCGATGCTGCTCAACGCCGGCCAGACGCTGCGCCGCGGCCGCAACTGGTGGCGCTCGGTGCTCGATCAATATGGCGCCGCCGACGTGCTGATCGCCGAGGTGCAGCTGCGCCGCGAATATCCCGGCGGGCCGATCATCGGCATCTTCTCCGCCAGCCACGGCCCCGATCGCCAGAAGATCGCCGATTTCGCCCTGCGGGTCGACAATGGCGATTCGCTCGACACGCTGATGGACGCCGGCGTCCAGCGGCTCGACAAGGCCTATCAGCAGGCGCTCGCGCTCGGCCTGCTTCATACCGACCGGCTGCTCGCCACCCGTCCGCCCGCGGCCAAGACCGAGGAGGAGAAGCCGGAGGACGCGTCGACCGACGCCGCCACGCCGACGCCGGAGGCCAGCGCGGCCGCCACCGGCAATTCGGTCAACATCCAGTTCGACACGCCCAATGTCGGCTCGGTCAATGCCGGAGAGGCCGCGCTGCGCGGCATTCCGGGCGTGCGCTCGGCGATCACTTCCAGCCTGGCACTGGGCGGCATCTCGGTGATGCGCGTCACTTATGACGGCGCGATTCCGGGGCTGCGCGCCCAGCTCGAGGCGCGCGGCTGGTCCGTGCAGGAGGGGGCAGGGGTGCTGCGCATCCGCCGGCCGTCCAGCACCGGCCCGGCGCAACCGATACCGGCGCCGACCGGCACCGCCACGGCGACCCCGAACGGCGGATGACGCAGCTTCGCCTGCCGCTGGGCCTTCCCGAAGCGCGCGAGACGGAATTCCTGGTCAGCGACTCCAACGCCCGCGCCGTCCACCAGCTCGAACATTGGGGTACCTGGCCGGTGATGTCTGCGCTGCTCACCGGGCCGCGCAAGTCCGGCCGCAGCCTGCTCGGCCGCATCTTCGCAGCGAAGACCGGCGCGCGCATCCTCGACGATGCCGATCTCGGCAAGGAGACCGAGGTGTTCCACGCCTGGAACCAGGCCCAGGCCGAGCACAAGCCGCTGCTGATCATCGCCCAGGCCGCGCCGCCGAGCTGGGCAGTGAAGCTGCCCGATCTGCGCTCGCGCCTGGCCGCCTCGCCCTTGCTCGAGATCGGCCCGCCCGACGATACGCTCATCCCCCAGCTGCTCGCCCGCGCCTTCGAGCGGCATCTGCTCCACGCCAAGCCCGAAGTGATCGCCTGGATCGCGAAGCGGATCGAGCGCAGCCATATCGCGATCCTGCGCGTTGCCGATGCACTGGAGCTCGAGGCGGGGAAACGCTTGTCGATCCCGGCGGTGCGCGCCACATTGGCTGCGGCTGGCCTCATAACTGAAACGGATGGCGACTAACGGCATGGTCAAGGCAGCGAAGAAGCGCGCCGATGAAGGGGCCATGATGACCGAATTGCCGGAAGATTCCGTACGTTACTTCAATCGTGAGCTGAGCTGGCTCGCCTTCAACCGCCGCGTGATGGAAGAGGCGACCAATCCCGCCCACCCGCTGCTCGAGCGGCTGCGCTTCCTCTCGATCTCCGGCTCGAACTTCGACGAGTTCTTCATGGTCCGCGTCGCCGGCCTTATGGGGCAGCAGCTCCAGAAGGTGGAGACGCGCTCGGTCGATGGGCTGACCCCCGGCCAGCAGCTCGCCGCGATCTCGGCCGAGGCGGAGGCGCTGGCCGACAACCAGCAGACGGTGTGGACGCAAATCCGCGCCGATCTGGTCGAGACCGATATCCATGTCCTCGACGCCAACGCGATCGCGGGCGAAACCGAGGCGTGGCTGCAAACCCATTTCCGCGACCAGATCTTCCCGATCCTCACGCCGCAGGCGCTCGATCCCGCGCACCCGTTCCCGTTCATCCCCAACCAGGGATCGAGTGTGATCTTCGATCTGGTCCGCCGCTCGGACCGCGAGCCGGTGCGCGAACTGGTGCTGCTGCCCACCGCGATCAAGCGCTTCGTGCGGCTGCCGGGCAACCTGGCGCGCTATGTCGCGGTCGAGGCGGTGCTCAAGCATTTCTCGCACCTGCTCTTCCCCGGCTATGACGTGCTCGGCGCCGCGGCTTTCCGCGTGCTGCGCGACAGCGACATCGAGATCGAGGAAGAGGCCGAAGACCTTGTCATGACCTTCCGCTCGGCGATCAAGCGCCGCCGCCGCGGCCGGGTGATCCGCCTTGAGATGGAGGAGAGCATCTCCCCCGAGCTGGAGGCGGTGCTCAAGGAAGAGCTGGGCGGCAGCGAGGCGCTGCTCACCGAGACCGGCGGTTTCCTCGGCATCGGCGATCTGGCGATGCTGGTCGACGAGGATCGGCCCGATCTCAAGTTCACCCCCTTCTCGGCGCGCTTCCCCGAGCGCATACGCGAATATGGCGGCGATTGCTTCGCGGCGATCAAGGCCAAGGACATCGTCGTCCACCACCCCTATGAGAGCTTCGACGTAGTGCTCTCCTTCCTCGGCCAGGCCGCGGCCGATCCCGACGTGGTGGCGATCAAGCAGACGCTCTACCGCGCCGGCAAGCAGCCCGCCGTGATCAACGCGCTGATCGCCGCGGCAGAGGCCGGCAAGTCGGTCACCGCGGTGGTCGAGCTCAAGGCCCGGTTCGACGAGGAGCAGAACCTCTATTGGGCGACCGCGCTGGAGCGGGCGGGCGTCCAGGTGGTCTATGGCTTCATCGACTGGAAGACCCATGCCAAGGTCTCGATGGTCGTCCGGCGCGAGGGCAATGGCTATCGCACCTATTGCCACTTCGGCACCGGCAACTACCACCCGGTCACCGCGCGCATCTACACCGACATCAGCTTCTTCACCGCCGATCCGCGCGTGGGCCGCGATGCTGCGCAGATCTTCAACTACGTCACCGGCTATGTCGAACCGCAGGAGCTGGAGCTGATCGGCATTAGCCCACGCGACCTGCGCAACCGGCTGGTCGGCATGATCGACGACGAGATCGCGCACGCCCGCGCCGGCCGCCCGGGCCAGCTCTGGGCCAAGATGAACTCGCTGGTCGATCCCGCGGTGATCGAGAAACTCTACGAGGCGAGCAATGCCGGGGTGGAGATCGAGCTGGTCATCCGCGGCATCTGCTGCCTGCGCCCCGGCGTGCCGGGCATGAGCGAGAACATCAAGGTCAAGTCGATCGTCGGCCGCTTCCTCGAGCACAGCCGCATCTGGGCGTTCGGCAACGGCAAGGCATTGCCCAATGACGGCGCCAGGGTGTTCATCTCCTCCGCAGACTGGATGCAGCGCAACTTCGATCGCCGCGTCGAGTTCATGCTGCCGATCCTCAACAAGACGGTGCACGATCAGGTTCTCGATCAGGTGATGGTGGCGAACCTGCTCGACAATGAGCAGAGCTGGGTGCTGCAGAGCGATGGCCATTACCTCCGCATCGCGCCGGGCGAGGATGGCGCGTTCAACCTGCACCGCTATTTCATGACCAACCCGTCGCTTTCGGGCCGCGGCGGCGCTGCGCTTGATGCGCGCAAGCCGGTGCCGAAGCTCCAGTTGAAGCGCAAGGCGAGGAGCCGGGCCAAGACATGAACACGCTGCCGTTCCGCAAGGAGCGCCCCAAGGCGCAGACGATCGCGGATCGCACCGCGATCATCGACATCGGCTCCAATTCGGTGCGCCTGGTGGTTTATCAGGGCTCGGCCCGGCTGCCCGCGACGCTGTTCAACGAGAAGGTGATGGCGGGTCTCGGCCGCGGCCTGGCCCAGACCGGCGCGATCGACGCGTCGAGCCTCGCCATGGCCCGCGCGGCGCTGGCCCGTTTCGCAACGCTGGCGCGCGAGATGCAGGTCGGCGAGCTGCGCACCGTCGCCACGGCAGCGGTGCGCGATGCCTCGAACGGTCGCGAGCTGATCGATGCGGCGCGCAGCCTCGGCCTCGAGGTCGAGACTCTGTCGGGCGAGGAGGAAGCCACCGCATCGGGCCTGGGCGTGCTTTCGGGCATCCCCGAAGCGGACGGGATCGTCGGCGATCTCGGTGGCGGCTCACTCGAGCTCGTCCGCGTCGTCGCCGGCACGGTCACCGATCGGGTATCCTTTCCGCTCGGCGTGCTCCGCCTCGCCGCGATCCGCGCGGGCGGCAAGGGGTCGCTCGAGCGCAAGGTGGCCAAGCTCCTCGACGAAGCCGGCTGGAAGGGGCGGGGCAAGGGGCTGCCCTTCTATCTGGTCGGCGGCTCGTGGCGCAGCCTGGCGCGGCTCGATATGCACCTGAAGCATTATCCGCTGCCGATCGCGCACCAATATCCGATGGCGGTGGCCCGCATCGCCGAGCTGGCCAGCTCGATCGCGGTGATGCCCAAGTCCGATCTCAAGGCGATCCCCAACCTGTCCAGCGCCCGCGCCGGCTCGCTGGAGGATGCCGCCGTGCTGCTCGGCCACGTCCTCAAGACGCTGGGCAGCAGCGGCACGATCGTCTCTGCCTATGGCCTGCGCGAAGGGCTGCTCTACCAGCGCCTGGCGCCCGAGGTGCGCCAGCAGGACCCGCTGATCGCCGCCACCCGCGACGAGGGCGAGCGCCTCGGCCGCTTCGCCGAGCATGGCGACCTGCTCGACCAGTGGATCGCGCCGCTCTTCGCCGGCGAGCCGCCCGAGCTGGCGCGCCTGCGCCACGCCGCCTGCCAGCTCGTCGATGTCGGCTGGCACGCCAATCCCGAATTCCGCGCCGAACGCGGCCTCGACGCCGCGCTGCACGGCAATTGGGTGGCGATCGATTCCAGCGGCCGCGCCGCGCTCGGCCAGGCGCTCTACACCGCGCTCGGGGGCGGGCTCGACACGCCGGCGCCGCTGCCCCAGCTCGCCGATGACGACACGCTGTGGCGCGCCAAGCTCTGGGGCCTCGCCATCCGCCTCGGCCAGCGCCTGTCGGGCGGCGTCGCCGCGCCGATCAGGCGCTCTGAGCTGCACATGGACGCGGAGGCGCTCGCCCTGGTTCTCGATCCGGCGGACGAGGCGCTGTACGGCGAAGCGGTCGAGAAGCGCCACCGGGCCCTGGCCGCGGCGTTGGGACGCGAGCCGGTGCTCGAAGTCTAGCAATCTGCGGTTCATGTCGCTCCCGCAATGAAGCCGCCTCCGTGTGGCGTAGGGAAGGGGGACCGGAATGATCGATCGACGCATGGTGCTGCAGGGCGGGCTCGCCACGGGCATCGCCGCGCTGGCGCCGCTGCCGGGCTGGGCCAAGGGCCATCCTGACGACGCCAAGATCGATGCGTTCGTGAAGGCCAATGGCTTTGCCGGCACGATCCTGCGGGCCAAGGCCGGAAAGCCGGTCTATGCGCGCAATTTCGGGCTGGCGAACATCGCGGCGAAGACGCCGGTGACCACCGATACGGTGTACGGTATCGCCTCGATCTCCAAGTTCCTCACCACGGTGACCGTGCTCAAGCTGGTCGAGGCCGGCAAGCTGGCGCTGGACGCCCCGATTGCTACGCTGCTGCCCGGCTACCGCGCCGATACCGGGGCGAAGGTGCAACTCGCGCACCTGCTGTCGAACACCAGCGGCATCCCCAACGACTTCATGCCCGCGCTCAAGCTCGAGCCCGATCTGGTCAGCCGCGATCTCGGCACTGCGGAATCGGTGCGCCGCTTCGCCTCGGGCGATCTCGCCTTCGAGCCGGGCAGCAAGTTCGATTACGTTCCGACCAACTGGTACATCGTCATCGCCATCGTCGAGGCGGCGACGGGCAAGCCCTTCCAGCAGGCGATGCGCACGATCACCCTCGATCCGCTCGGCCTGGCGCACACCAGCGCGGTGGAAGCGCCGGGCATCGCCGCCTCCTATCGCACGGTCGAGCCGCCGGTGCTCTGGTACAACCCGCGCGTGCCGGTGATGGCAGCCTCGGGCGGCTATTACAGCACGGCGCCGGACCTGCTCCGCGCCGGGCATGCGGTGTTCGACAAGGGTTTCGTCTCGCCCGCCTCGCTCAAGGCGCTGCGCACTGTGCGTGTGGTGGAGCAGGACTATTCGCTCGGTGGCCGGGTGCGGACGATGACGATCGCCGGCAAGCCGGTCGAGGCGGCATGGGAAACCGGCCGCACCGACGGCTTCCGCAGCCTGCTCGCGCATCGCTACGACACGCAGGAGAGCATCGTGCTGCTCAACAACACCGGCATCTCGCAAAAGGCGATCGACCTGTTCGCCGACAGCCTGTTCGGGGCGGAAGCGAGAGCGTAATTTCCGTCATCCCGGCGAAAGCCGGGATCTCAGGCAATGGCGCTTGCGGCACGAGATTCCGGCTTTCGCCGGGATGACGGCTAGCCGCAGCGCGCCGAGCCGATCTTGCCGTCGGTGCCCAGGTGCAGGTTCAGCCGGTCCGCGCGGAATTCCATCGTGACCATCATCCCCGGCGTCAGCCAGCGCACGACATTGGCTCCCGAAAGCCGCCGGGCTTCCGCCTCGACCTCGGGGCTGCGCGCCTTGCCGACCAGCTCGCCGAGCTTCTCGGCGCTGCATTCCACGCCGGGGATCGCCGCGGCGGGCGTCTTCGGCGCACAGGCACCCACGAGAAGCAGCGCGGCAACGGGCAGGGCGATGCGGATCATGCGGCGGGCTCCTCGGTTCGCGTCATCTTGAGCTTACCATTTTTCACGGTGAACCCCAGCTGACCCTCGACCAGGTTGAGCGCGTCGCGCCCGAACTGCTCGTAGCGCCAGCCCTCGAGGATCGGCAGCCCGTCGCGCACGCCGGCCGCCAGCGATTCGAGGTCGTCCGAGCGCGCGAGCAGCCGCGGCGCCACGTTGATCTCCTTGGCGCGGATCTTGAGCAGCAGCTTGAGCAGGTCGGCCACCAGCGCGCCGTCCTTGCCGAGCGAGGGCTTGCGGTCGTCGCGCGGCGGCAGCTCGGCGGTGGACATCGGCTCGGCATTGTCGAGCGCCGCCATCAGCCGCCCGCCGATATCGTTGCCCGCCCAGGCGGCCGAGAGCCCGCGCACCTTGCCCAGGTCGCTCTGCTTGCGCGGCGGGTTGCCGGCGAGGTCGGCGAGCGTCTCGTCCTTGACGATGCGGCCGCGCGGCAGGTCCTTGCCCTGCGCCTCGAGCTCGCGCCAGCGGGCCAGCGCCTTCAACCGCCCCAGCACCTCGGGCTTGCGGCTCGACACGCGGACGCGCTGCCAGGCCTCGTCCGGGTCGTTATGATAGTTCTCGGGATCGGCGAGCCGCTCCATTTCCTGGTCGAGCCAGGCACCGCGGCCGGTTTTCTTAAGCTTCTCCAGCATCTTGGGGAAGATCTTGGAGAGGTGCGTCACGTCCGCGATCGCATAGTCGATCTGGCGCTTGTCGAGCGGGCGGCGGCTCCAGTCGGTGAAGCGGGCGCCCTTGTCGATCGTGAAGCCCAGATAGGTATCGACCAGGTTCGAATAGCCGATCTGCTCGCCCAGCCCGAGCGCCATCGCGGCGACCTGGGTGTCGAACAGCGGGTGCGGCGTCTTGCCGGTGAGGTTATAGACGATCTCGATGTCCTGGCCGCCGGCATGGAAGACCTTCAGCACCTCCTCATTGTCGACCATCAGGTCGAGCAAGGGGGTGAGGTCGATCCCGGGCGCCATCGGATCGATCGCCGCCGCCTCTTCGTCGTCGGCGATCTGGATCAGGCAGAGCTCGGGCCAATAGCTGTTTTCGCGCATGAACTCGGTGTCCACGCAGACGTACGGCTTGTTGGCGAGGCGGGCGCAGAGATTGGCGAGAGTCGCGCTGTCTTCAATCAGACCATGGATATGCATCCGCAGCCCATAGACCGGTCTTCGGGTTGACAAAAGAGGGTGGGAGGGGAAAGCGCTCCACCACATAATTTCCATCGTCATTCCCGCGCAGGCGGGAATCCATTCTCACTGTCGGCGGCAATGGATCCCCGCCTTCGCGGGGATGACGAACTTAGAGAGCGAAGAAACGACCATGCACGCCTATCGCACGCACACCTGCGCCCAGCTTCGCGCCGCCGATGTCGGCCAGGAAGTCCGCCTGTCGGGCTGGGTCCACCGCAAGCGCGACCATGGCGATCTGGTCTTCATCGACCTGCGCGACCATTACGGCATCACCCAGATCGTCACCGAAGTCGACGGCCCGGCCTTCCAGGTGATCGAGTCGCTGCGCAGCGAATCGGTGGTGACGATGACCGGCAAGGTCGTCGCCCGCTCGGCCGAAGCCGTGAACCCGAACCTCCCCACCGGCGAAGTCGAGATCCGCGTTACTGAGGCGAAGATCCAGAGCCAGGCGCAGGAACTGCCGCTGCCGGTGTTCGGCGATGCCGAGTACCCCGAGGAAATCCGCCTCAGGAACCGCTTCCTCGATCTGCGCCGCGAGAAGGTCCACAAGAACATCATGCTGCGCTCGAGCGTCATCGCGTCGCTGCGCCGCCGGATGATCGACCAGGGCTTCACCGAGTTCCAGACGCCGATCCTCACCGCGTCGTCGCCGGAAGGCGCCCGCGACTATCTGGTCCCGTCGCGCGTCCACCCGGGCAAGTTCTACGCGCTCCCGCAGGCGCCGCAGATGTTCAAGCAGCTGCTGATGGTCGCCGGCTTCGACAAGTATTTCCAGATCGCCCCCTGCTTCCGCGACGAGGACGCGCGCGCCGATCGCTCGCCGGGCGAATTCTACCAGCTCGATTTCGAGATGAGCTACGTCACCCAGGACGACGTCTTCGCCGCGATCGAGCCGGTGCTGCACGGCGTGTTCGAGGAATTCGCCGACTGGGAAGGCATGGGCCGCAGCGTCTCGGCGCTCCCTTTCAAGCGCATCCCGTACCGCGAATCGATGCTCAAGTACGGCAACGACAAGCCCGACCTGCGCAACCCGCTGCTGATCACCGACGTCTCGGACTTCTTCAAGGGCTCGGGCTTCGGCCGCTTCGCCTCGATCGTCGAAGGCGGCGATGTCGTCCGCGCGATCCCGGCACCGAACACGCATGAGAAGAGCCGCAAGTTCTTCGACGACATGAACAGCTGGGCGCAGTCGGAAGGCTTTCCGGGCCTCGGCTATGCCACCCAGAAGGACGGCGTGTTCGGCGGCCCGATCGCCAACAATCATGGCCAGGAAGGCATGCAGGCCATTGCGAACGCGATGGGCCTCGGCCCGAACGACGGCATCTTCTTCGCCGCGGGCAAGGAAGCCCAGGCCGCCAAGCTCGCCGGCCTCGCGCGTACCCGCGCCGCCGAGCAGCTCGAGCTGATCGACAAGAAGCGCTTCGAATTCTGCTGGATCGTCGACTTCCCGATGTTCGAATATGACGAGGACGCCAAGAAGGTCGACTTCAGCCACAACCCGTTCTCGATGCCGCAGGGCGAGCTGGAAGCGCTGGAGACCAAGGACCCGCTCGACATCCTCGCCTACCAGTACGACATCGTCTGCAACGGCATCGAGCTGTCGTCGGGCGCGATCCGGAACCACCGTCCGGAGATCATGTACAAGGCGTTCGAGATCGCCGGCTATACCCAGGCGGACGTCGACACGAACTTCGCGGGCATGATCAACGCCTTCAAGTTCGGCGCCCCGCCGCACGGCGGCTCGGCCCCGGGCGTGGACCGCATCGTGATGCTGCTCGCCGACGAGCCGAACATCCGCGAAGTCATCGTCTTCCCGATGACGCAAAAGGCCGAGGACCTGATGATGCAGGCTCCGTCCTATGTCAGCGAGAAGCAGCTCAAGGAGCTCAACATCCGCCTCGCCCCGCAGGTCGCGGCGGACCTCGCCAAAAAGGGCACCGACGGCATCGTCGATCCTTCGGCGGGGTGAGCTAAATCCTCCCCCGGAGGGGGAGGGGAACCGCCGCGAAGCGGTGGTGGAGGGGGAATGCCGCGAGCGATCCGCCCGCGGCCAGCCCCCTCCGTCAGCCCTTCGGGCTGCCACCTCCCCCTCCGGGGGAGGATCGAAATGGGACGCAATCCGGCCACCAGAGCCGGAAGCAGGAGCGACGATGTTGGACGATACCAGCGCCCGGGCCCGCACCCAGGCCGAAGCGACGATCGGGCTCGCCGACCTGTTCACCATCGGCATCGGCCCGTCGAGCTCGCACACCGTCGGCCCGATGCGCGCCGCGGCATCCTTTGCCGAAGCCGCGCTCGATCGCGGTACGCCGGTTTCGGTCTCCTGCGAGCTGTTCGGATCGCTCGCGCTCACCGGCCGCGGCCACGCCACCGATATCGCCACGATCCTGGGCCTTGCCGGCTACCAGCCCGAAAGCGTCGATCCCGATGCAGTGAACATGATCGTCGCCACGATCCGCGCCGAGCAGCAGCTCGCGCTCGGCCGCCATGCACCGGTGCCATTCGTCGAGGGCCGCCATCTCGTCTTCCGCGACGACCGCTTCCTGCCCGCGCATCCCAACGGCATGCGCTTCGTCGCGCATTATGCCGAGGGCGAGCCCTGGGAGACCTTCTACTATTCGATCGGCGGCGGCGCGATCGTCGAGGGCGGCTGCGAGGCGCCGCAGACCAACGTCATCCTGCCCTTCGCCTTCACCTCGGGTGCCGAGCTGCTCGCCGTCGCCGAGGCGCAAGGGGCCAGCATCGCCGATATCGTCCGCGCCAACGAAGCCGCCTGGCGCGACGATGCCGAGACCGACGCGTTCGTCGACAGCCTGCGCGCCGCGATGTCCGCCTGCATCGACCGCGGCATGCGCGGGGAGGGGGAGCTGCCTGGCGGGCTCAAGGTCAAGCGCCGCGCCCGTGATCTCCACCAGCGCCTGCTCGCCCGCGGCCCGCGCAGCGATCCTTCGCTCGTCTTCGACTGGGTCAGCCTCTGGGCGCTCGCGGTGAACGAGGAAAATGCCGCGGGCGGCCGCGTCGTCACCGCGCCGACCAACGGGGCGGCGGGCGTGATCCCCGCCGTGCTGCGCTATTACGAGACCTTCTGCGCCAACCCGACGCCGGCAGGTTCGCGCACCTTCCTGCTCACCACCGCCGCGATCGGCTTCCTCTACAAGAAGCGCGCCTCGATCTCAGCCGCCGAGATGGGCTGCCAGGGCGAAGTCGGCGTCGCCTGCTCGATGGCGGCGGCGGGGCTCGCCGCGGCGCTGGGCGCCACCAACGCGCAGATCGAGAATGCCGCCGAGATCGGCATGGAGCACAATCTCGGCCTCACCTGCGACCCCATTGGCGGCCTCGTCCAGATCCCCTGCATCGAGCGCAACACGATGGGCGCGATCAAGGCGATCAACGCCGCCTATCTCGCAATGCACGGCGACGGCAGCCACATCGTCAGCCTCGACGCCGTGATCGAGACGATGCGCCAGACCGGCGAGGACATGCGCTCCAAGTACAAGGAGACGGCGCAGGGCGGGCTCGCGGTGAACGTGGTGGCGTGCTGAACGCACCGCCGTCCACCGTCACGCTTTCCGTAATCCCGGCGAAAGCCGGGATCTCTTGCGGCTCTATTCCCGCCATTGCCTAAGATCCCGGCTTTCGCCGGGATGACGATCGAGGCGCTTTTGTACGGGCTTATTTCCGCCCAACCCCCGGTACCACCGCACCCACCTTGCGCTGATACGCCGCATAGTCCTCCCCGAAGAAGTCGCCCAGGTCGCGCTCCTCGTAATGGACGCCGATCAGGATGTAGGCCGTCATCCCCAGCGTGAAGAGCAAATGCCCCACCGTCATCGCCGGTGTCGCCCAGAAGGCGAGCAGGAAGCCGCTGTAGAGCGGATGGCGCACCAGCTTGTAGAGGAGCGGGGTGCGCAGCTTGAGCGCCGCCGGCTGCTTGCCACGTAGGTGCAGCCAGGTCTGCTGCAGCCCGAACAGCTCGAAATGGTTGATCAAATAGGTGCTCGTCAGCACGATCCCCCAGCCGAGCAATGAAAGCCCGGTAAGCAGCCAGAAGCCGGCCGGCGCGGTCACGTTCCAGATCGGTGCGGGGATCGGCAGCCACAGCCAGAAGACCAGCGCCAGCACCGCGCTCGTCGCCACCAGATACATGCTGCGCTCGATCGGGGCGGGGACGATCCGCGTCCATTCCTGCTTGAAGCCCTGGCGCGCCATCACGCTGTGCTGGATGCCGAACAGCGCGATCAGCCCGATATCGACAAGCAGCGCGAACACCCAGGGATGGATCGGTCCCCGGTCGATCGTGTGCGGCAGCGGCGCGAAGTTGGCGACGAAGCCTACCAGGTAGAGAAAGATCGCCAGGAAGATCGCATAGGCGACCAGGCTGAACAGCACGAAGAAAACACGCGGCAACTGCCCCTCCACATCTGCCAATTAGTGAAGGTTATCATCCGTCGGCGGTGCAAGGCCATAACAAGGCGTTCGGGCTTGATGCGCCGACGGAATTGGTCTGTCCTGAAACGGGAGAAATGCATGCGCATCGCCGTGTTCAATACCAAGCCCTATGACCGCCGCTTCCTGGATCAGGCCAACGCGGCGTTCGGGCACGACCTGCATTTCCTCGAGCCGCGGCTGGAGCCGGGCACCGTGTCGCTGGCGGCGGGGCACGGCGCGGTGTGCGTCTTCGTCAACGACATCGTCGATGCCGCGGTGCTGGAGACGCTGGCGGCGGGCGGCACGCGGCTGGTGGCACTGCGCTGCGCGGGCTTCAACAATGTCGATCTCGCCGCCGCCCTGCGGCTCGGGATCGATGTCGTCCGCGTGCCTGCCTATTCGCCCCATGCCGTCGCCGAGTTCACGATCGGGCTGCTGCTCGCGGTCGATCGCCACATCCCGCGCGCCTGGGCGCGGGTACGCGACAATAATTTCGCGCTCGACGGGCTGATCGGCCGCAACCTGCACGGCCGCACCGTCGGCGTGGTCGGCACCGGCAAGATCGGCGCGCTGGTCGCCCGCAGCCTGCGCGCCGGCTTCGGCTGCGAGGTGCTGGCCAGCGATCTCTATCCCGATCCCGCGCTCGAGGCGCTCGGCGTGCGCTACGTGCCGCGCGACACGCTGCTGCGCGAGGCCGAGATCGTCACCCTCCATTGCCCGCTCACCCCCGATACCCGCCACCTGATCGACACAGCGGCAATCGCGGCCGCGCGCGACGGGCTGGTGGTCGTCAACACCAGCCGCGGCGCGCTGATCGACACCGCCGCGCTGATCGAGGGGCTCAAGTCGCGCAAGATCGGCGCGGTAGCGCTCGACGTCTATGAGCAGGAGGCGGACCTGTTCTTCGAGGACCTGTCGAACGAGATCGTCTCGGACGACCAGTTCCAGCGCCTGCTCACCTTCCCCAACGTGCTGGTGACCGGCCACCAGGCGTTCCTCACCGAGGAAGCGCTGGCCGCCATCGCCCAGACCACGCTGCGCAGCGTCGCCGATGCCGAGGCCGGGCGGATGCTCGCCAACCGGGTCGATTCCGGCTGGATCGCGCCTTCGAAGTGAAAAGGGCGGCCTTGGTCGCACATCGGTTCCGGCGGCAGGCCCGGCGCCGCTAGCCGCGCGAGGATGATCCGCCATTCGCTTGCCCTCTCGACCGCCGCGCTGCTGCTCCTCCACGCAGGCGCCGCCGCGCAGAACGTCCCCGCACCCGCCCAGGATGCGACCTGCACCGCGCTGCGCGCCGAAGTCGCGCAGATCGAGCGCGACATGCGCACCGAGAGCACGGCCATGACCAGATCGGCCGAGGACATGCGCAAGAAGATGATGGGCCGGGCGAAGAAGGCGCGCGGCATGGGCCTGCTCTCCAGCGTCGCCGGGATGATCCCCGGCGTCGGCATGGCCGCCTCGATGGGCACCTCGCTGCTGTCGAGCGCCGCCTCGGCAGGCGGCGGCGGCGGCATGGGCATGCCCAAGGAGATGGAGGAGGCGATGGCCCGCCAGAACGCGCTGAGCGACCGCATGGTCGCCGCCTCCGCCGCGCTCTCGGAGAAGTGCGGCGAGCACTACGCCACCCCGCCGATGTCGCCCGAGGAACTCAAGGCGCTGCAGGCCGCCACGCCCAACTGAGCCGGTTGGCGCATCTTCTGCGCGGTTCTATCGTTGCATCCAGGCACGAAAGGACCGGTATGGCGATCGATCTGGGCGACTATGAGAAGGGCGAGAAGCTCGACGACGACTATGACAAGGCGCTGGCCAAGCTGCAGAAGCGGCTGAGCCACATCCAATACGCCCATATCGTCCACCGCCGCCGCGCGATCGTGCTGTTCGAGGGATGGGACGCGGCGGGGAAGGGCGGCATCATCCAGCGCCTCACCGCCGAATGGGACCCGCGCTACTACGAGGTCTGGCCGATCTCGGCGCCCACGCCCGAGGAGCTGGCGCACCATTTCCTCTGGCGCTTCTGGCAGCGGCTGCCTGCCCAGCACAATATCGCGGTGTTCGATCGCAGCTGGTACGGCCGCGTGCTGGTCGAGCGCGTCGAGGGATTCGCAACCGAAGCCGAATGGCGCCGCGGCTATGACGAGATCAACGATTTCGAGGCGCAGCACACCCAGATCGGCACCACGCTGGTCAAGGTCTTCGTCCATGTCACCCAGAAGACCCAGGACAAGCGCCTCAAGGACCGGCTCGAGCATCCCTGGAAGCGCTGGAAGACCGGGCTCGAGGATTATCGCAACCGGGCCAAGCGCGACGAGTATCTCGACGCGATGCACGACATGTTCGCGCATACCGACACCAAGAACGCGCCCTGGATCGTCATCGACGGCAACGACAAGAAGCCCGCCCGCATCGCTGCGCTCACCGCGATCGCCGATGCGCTGGAAAAGCACGTGCCGATGGAGCCGCCCGAGCTCGATCCCGAGGTCGAGAAGGCCGCGAAGAAGGCGCTCGGGCTGTAACACCCCAAAACCGTCATCCCGGCGAAAGCCGGGATCTCAGGCGAAGGCGCGGGAAAGGAACCGCACGAGATCCCGACTTTCGTCGGGATGACGATTAATGATCCTCACGCCGCCGCGAACTCCCCATCGTCGCGCATCACGTGCAGCACGCCGTCGGCGATCGCAAAATAGGCGCCGTGGAGCTTGAGCCTGCCCTCGGCCAGCCGCTTGCTGACAAACGGGAAGGTGGTGAGGTTGGTGAGCGACACGCGCACCGTCTCCAGCTCGAGCGCACGCACTGCCTCGGCGCCTGTGCCGTGCTTGGCGACGATCTGCTCGCGCGCCGCATCGAGCATGTCGACCCAATGGGCAATGAACCCGCCTTCGCCGTTGGGGGCGCCCTTGAAGCGCTGCGACAGCGCCGCGCCGACGCCGCCGCACGCGCCGTGCCCCAGCACCAGGATCTCGGGCACTTCGAGCTGGTTCACTGCGAATTCCAGCGCGGCCGACACGCCGTGGCGGCTGGCATCGTCCTCGAACGGCGGCACGAGGTTGGCGACATTGCGCACCACGAAGATCTCGCCGGGCACGGTATCGAAGATCTGCGCCGGATCGACTCGGCTGTCCGAACAGGCGATCACCATCACCCGCGGGCTCTGGCCCTCGGTGAGCTCCGACCAACGGTCGCGGTGTCGCCGATATTCGCTGGTCCGGAAGCGCTGATAGCCGTCGAGCAGGTCTGAGAAATCGGTCATGACGCGTGCCGTAACGTCCGCTTTCCCGACTGCCAAGTTTGTATCGAAGTGTTTCCCACTGCCGTCATCCCGGCGAAAGCCGGGATCTCAGGCGATGGCGGGAACAGAGCCGCACGAGATCCCGGCTTTCGCCGGGATGACGGTGGTTGTTGAAACGCCCACGCCTCGCTATCTGCCGCTCCATGAACGATCTCTCCGCAGCACCGCGCCCCGAGCGTCAACGCAAGCCCGACTGGATCCGCGTCAAGGCGCCGACGTCCGAGGGCTTCGCGAAAACGCGCGCGCTGATGCGCTCGAAGAACCTCGTCACCGTCTGCGAGGAAGCCGCCTGCCCGAATATCGGCGAGTGCTGGACCAAGAAGCACGCCACGGTGATGATCCTGGGTGACGTCTGCACCCGCGCCTGCCGCTTCTGCAACGTCAAGACCGGCATGCCGCGCAAGGTCGATCCGCTCGAGCCGCAGCACGTCGCCGAGGCTGCCGCGCAGATGGGCCTCGAGCATATCGTCATCACCTCGGTCGATCGCGACGATCTTCCCGACGGCGGCGCCAGCCAGTTCGTCAAGGTGATCCACGCGATCCGCGAGGCCAATCCGACCACCACGATCGAGATCCTGACGCCGGACTTCCGCAACAAGCACGAAGCCGCCGTCGAGGCGATCGTCGCGGCGCGCCCGGACGTGTACAACCACAATCTCGAGACCGTCCCCAGGCTCTATCCGAACATCCGCCCGGGCGCGCGCTACTATGCGTCGCTGCGCCTGCTGGAGACGGTGAAGCGGCTCGATCCGACGATCTTCACCAAGTCGGGCATCATGCTCGGTCTTGGCGAGCAGCGCCTGGAGGTCCACCAGGTGATGGACGACATGCGCTCGGCCGACATCGATTTCCTGACGATGGGCCAGTATCTCCAGCCGACCCCGCGCCACGCCAAGGTCGAGGAGTTCGTCACGCCCCAGGCCTTCCAGGCCTATGGCGCGATCGGCCGCGCCAAGGGATTCCTCCAGGTCGCCTCGTCGCCGCTGACCCGCTCCAGCTACCACGCCGGCGAGGACTTCGCCGAGATGAAAGCCGCACGCGAGGCGAAGCTGGCCAAGGGGGCGAAGTGAAAATCCTCCCCGAAACGGGGAAGCTATTCCACCATCGTCATCCCCGCGAAGGCGGGGATCCATTCATCCTGAAATCGGGATAGAAGCGCGCCGGCACCGCCAATGGATTCCCGCCTTCGCGGGAATGACGGCCACAGGGAGCGTTTCGAACCAGAAGAGACAATGCCCAAGCATTCCGAAACCCGCCCGCTTCCCTACACCCCGGAGCAGATGTTCGACCTCGTCGCCGACGTCGCGCGTTATCCGGAGTTCCTGCCCTGGGTCAGCGCGATCCGCGTCCGCTCGAACAGCGATACGCAGATGGTCGCGGACATGATCGTCGGCTTCAAGGGCCTGCGCGAGACCTTCACCTCGAAGGTGGACAAGGCGCGCCCCGCCAGCCTGCACATCGAATATGTCGACGGCCCGCTCAAGCATCTCGCCAATGACTGGGGCTTCCGCAGCGACGGGCAGGGCGGTTGCCTCGTCGACTTCACCGTCGACTTCGCCTTCAAGAACCGGGTGTTCGAGATGCTCGCCGGCCAGATGTTCGACCGGGCGCTGCGCAAGATGATCAACGCGTTCGAGGAACGCGCCGCCCGGCTCTACGGCGATTCGACGTCGGCTTCGTCGGCCTCGGGTGCCGAAGCGCCCGGCATCAGCAGCTCGAGCGCGCACAACGCCGCCTGAAGGCGGATGCCGCCGCGGCCGTTATTCTCGAAATGGCGGGCGTCCGCCACGACATGCTCGGGATCGGCGTCGCGCACGGCCTGGGCGAACACCACGGTGCCCACCGGCTTCTTCTCGCTGCCGCCATCGGGGCCGGCGATCCCGGTGATCGCCACCGCGACATCGGCATGGGTCCGCGCCAGCGCGCCCTGCGCCATGCTCCAGGCCACGGCGATCGAGACCGATCCGAACGTCTCCAGCACATCGCTGCCGACCTTCAGCACGTCGTGCTTGGCCTCGTTCGAATAAGTGACGAAGCCGGCGTCGAAGACGTCGGACGAGCCGGGGACCTCGGTGAGCGCGGCAGAGACGAGGCCGCCGGTGCAGCTCTCGGAGACGGCGATGCGGCGGCCTGCAGCGCGATTGGCTTCAAGCACCTTGCGTGCTGCGGCGACCAGCTCCGGCGGGAGAATCGTGTCCATAGGGCGGGCCATGTGCCACCGGAATGTTGCCGATGCGAGTCAGTTCGTTCGCGGAGGAGTTGTGCGTTGGGCAATGTCCCTCCCAATTCCTCCCCCAGCTTGCTGGGGGAGGGGGACCGCCGCCGAAGGCGGTGGTGGAGGGGGGCGCCGGGCAGCGGCGCGTTGCGCCGACCGCAAAACCAATCGTCGCCCTGGCCTTGTGCCGGGGTCCACCGGGAGACAGGCATCGGACAGGAGGTTCGAACACTGGAGGCGCGGCATGGTGGATCCCGGCACAAGGCCGGGATGACGGAGGATATTTGCGGCGCCTTCGCCAAGGCATTGCAACTGGGCCCCGGCCTTCGCCGGGGAGCCGGAGTCGTTCTCAGGCGCCCACAGGCACCCGCACCGTCGCCACTGCCTGCGCGGCCATGCCCTCGCCACGCCCGGTGAAGCCCAGCCGCTCGGTGGTGGTCGCCTTCACGCTCACTTCGGAGAGCTTCAGCCCCAATATCCCCGCGATGCTCGCCCGGATCGCCTCGCGGTGCGGCCCCACCTTGGGCGCCTCGCAGATGATCGTCAGGTCGATGAAGTCGATCACCCCGCCCTCGGCCGCCACCAGCGAAGCGGCATGCTCGAGGAACTTCGCCGATCGCTGGCCCCGCCACTGCGGGTCGCTCGGCGGGAAGTGCATGCCGATGTCGCCGGCGCCGATCGTGCCGAGCAGCGCGTCGGTGATCGCATGCAGCGCCACATCGGCGTCGCTATGCCCCGAAAGCCCCTTGCTGTGCGGCACCAGCACGCCGCCCAGCCACAATTCCTCGCCCTCGGCGAAGCGGTGGACGTCGTACCCCGTCGCCGTCCGCACCCGCATCGACGCTCCGAAGCGCGCCTCGGCGGCGGCGAAATCGGCAGGATGGGTCACCTTTTCGAGCATCGCGCTCCCTTCCACGACTGCAACTGCCTTGCCGATCGCGCGCAGCATCTGCGCATCGTCGGTCGCTTCCCGGTCGGCCGGCCATGCCGCATGCGCCGCGGCGATGTCGGCCCCGCGGAACGCCTGGGGCGTCTGCACCCGCATCAGCCCGTCACGCGGAACGGATTCTCCGGACGCGGAAAGCAGCGTGTCCGCCACCGGCAGCCCCGGGATTGCGCCCGCATCATGCTCCAGCGCCGCCAGCAGCCGGTCGATCACCGCATGCGGCAGGAAGGGGCGGGCGGCATCATGGATCAGCACGCGGTCCGCGTCGCCGGCCAGCGCCAGGCCATTGGCCACGCTCTCGCGCCGGCTCGCCCCGCCGATCGCAAAGGGCACATCCCCCAGCGCCGCGCGCAGCGCGTCTTCCTGGCCGGCGCCAACCACCACGACCACGGCGTCCACTTGCGGGTGCGACGTCAAGGCGTCGAAACTGTGCTTCAGCATCGGCTTGCCGGCGAGCGGCGCGAACTGCTTGGGCACGCTCCCTCCGGCCCGGGTACCGCTTCCGGCAGCGACGAGGATGGCGACGGTCTTCATGGCCGCGGGCCTAGAGCAAGTGGGGGCGGGGTGCCACCCAATCCCTCGCCGCATCCCCGATCCCTCTCCCGCAGGCGGTAGAGGGATTACGCCCTTCCAATGTAGGAAATCCTCTGAAATCCTCGAAGCTCAGCCGGCCCCGCCGGCCGCTCTTTGAACCGTCCATACGCCAGGATGCGCACGCGATTTCGCGCGTCCGTTCAACGCCTTGCCGCATATCGGCGGATGCGCGGCGCCAACATTCGCGCCGGGATCGTCCGCGCCGCGACCTTCGACTCAGCGGAAACCCGCGCATTTCGGCCCTTTCCGCCGAAACGAAGCGCCCCGCCAACCCTGCGGTGCCCCGAACTTCGCCAACTTCCGCGTCCACAAGTGTCCGTTCGGGCCCGTACTTGCCAATCTCTGCTTGTACCTGTAGGCGCCACTGCCTATTTTTCAGGCACAATCATGAGCGAACTCGCACCCATCCAGATCGGCCCGGTTGTGGTCGAAGCGCCGGTGATCCTCGCGCCGATGACCGGCGTGACCGATCTGCCGTTCCGCCGTGCGGTTCGCCGCTACGGCTCGGGGCTCAACGTCACCGAGATGATCGCCAGCGCCGCTGCGATCCGCGACACGCGCCAGTCGATCCAGAAGGCCGCCTGGGATCCCATCGAGGAACCGGTGTCGATGCAACTCGTCGGCTGCTCGCCCGCCGAAATGGCCGAGGCCGCCAAGCTCAACGAGGATCGCGGCGCCGCGATCATCGACATCAACATGGGCTGCCCGGTTCGCAAGGTCACCAATGGCGATGCCGGCTCGGCGCTGATGCGTGACCTCAAGCACGCCGCCTCGCTGATCGATGCCTGCGTCAAGGCGGTCGCGGTGCCGGTCACGCTCAAGATGCGCATGGGCTGGTGCCACGACAGCCTCAATGCGCCCGAACTGGCGCGCATCGCCGAGGATCTCGGGGTGAAGCTGGTCACGGTGCATGGTCGCACCCGCAACCAGATGTATCGCGGCTCGGCCGACTGGGCGTTCGTCCGCACGGTCAAGGACGCGGTGTCGATCCCGGTGATCGTCAATGGCGACATCTGCTCGGTCGAGGATGCCCGCGAGGCGCTGCGCCAGTCGGGCGCGGACGGGGTGATGATCGGCCGCGGTGCCTATGGCAAGCCGTGGATCCTGCGCCAGGTGATGGATGCGCTGACCGGCAAGGGCGAGCGCGCCGAACCCGGCATCGAAGAACAATATCGTGTAATCATAGAGCATTACGTCGATAGTCTCGAACATTATGGTGAGATGACCGGCGTCAACATGATGCGCAAGCACCTCGGCTGGTACACCAAGGGCCTCACCGGCTCGGCGGAATTCCGCAACAAGGTCAACCAGATACCCGACGCCAAGACGGTGCTGGCGATGCTCGACGAATTCTACGCGCCGTGGCGTTCCCGCGCGGCGGCCTGAGGCGGCTGCGGCCTGCGCCGCCCGCCACCGGCCCTGGCTTCGCGGAGATGTTCGCCGCGCTGCCGGTCGCGGTCCTGGTCATCGACCCCGACGGGCGCATCGCCCATGCCAATGCTGCGTGCGAGGCGATGCTCAATCACGCCGAGACCACGATGATCGGCCAGCCCTATGACGCGGTGCTGAGCCCGCCCGACGGCTATGTCGATCGCCGCGACGGGCATGGCTTCGCTGCCTTCGATACCGAGATCGAGGCGATCCGCGGCCCGCGCATCCGGGTGGACTTCGTCGAGACGATGGTCGCCGATCATCCCGGCTGGCGCATCGTCACGCTCCACCACGCCCCCCAGTCGCGCCGGGTCGCCCAGGGCGCCGACCGCACCGCCGGCGCCCGCGCCGCGGTGGGCGCCGCCGCGATGCTGGCGCACGAGATCAAGAACCCGCTCTCGGGCATCCGCGGCGCCGCCCAGCTGCTCGCCAGCTCGGGCGAGGACCGCGAGCTCACCGGGCTGATCACCACGGAGGTCGACCGCATCGCCGCACTGATCGACCGGATGCAGGACTTCACCGACACGCGCCCGCTCAAGCTCGAGCCGACCAACGTCTATCCGCTGCTCGATCATGCCCGCCGCCTGGCGCTGGCCGGCTTCGCACGCGGCATGGTGATCGAGGAGCGCTTCGATCCCTCGCTGCCGCCGGTGCTGATCGATCCCGACGCGTTCCAGCAGGTGATGATGAACCTGGTCAAGAACGCCGCCGAGGCGCTGACCGGCCTCGCCCAGCCACGCATCGTGCTCACCACCGCCTATCGCCACGGCATGTCGGTCAGCACGGGCGCCGGCCGGCCGCGCCAGCCGCTGCCGATCGAGATCTGCGTGATGGACAACGGCCCCGGCGCGCCGGAGGACATTGCCGAGCATCTCTTCGAGCCCTTCGTCTCAGGCAAGCCGGAGGGGAAGGGGCTCGGCCTTCCGCTCGTCGAGAAGCTGGTCCGCGACATGGGCGGGATCATCCAATATGCCCGTGAGCGCGCGCCTGAAATGACCGTATTCCGCATCCTGCTGCCAAGGGCCAAGGCATGACCGGCTCCGTCCTGGTCGTCGACGACGACAGCGCCATCCGCACCGTGGTCGCGGCAGCCCTGCGCCGGGCGGGCCATGCCGTCACGACGGCAGCCAGCCTCGCCGAGCTGCGCCGCGCGATCGGCGCCGCGCTCCCCGACGTGCTGGTGACGGACGTGGTCCTGCCCGACGGCAACGGCCTCGACGAAGTCGCCCGGCTCACCGCCGAGCATCCCGCGCTGCCGGTGATCGTCTTCTCCGCGCAGAACACGCTGGCGACGGCGGTGCGCGCCACCGAAGTCGGCGCCTTCGACTATCTGCCCAAGCCCTTCGACCTCGACGTGCTGGGCCAGGCAGTGCGCAGCGCCATCGCCCGCGGCCGCCATCTCCCGGCCGAGCTGCCCGGCGACGAGCTGGGCGGCGGCTCCTCGCTGATCGGCCGCTCGCCGGCGATGCAGGAGGTTTACCGCGTCATCGCCCGCGTCGTCTCGAACGACCTCACTGTGCTGATCTCGGGCGAGTCGGGCACCGGAAAGGAGCTGGTCGCCAAGGCGATCCACGACCTCGGCCCGCGCCGCCGCGCGCCCTTCGTCGCGCTCAACATGGCCGCGATCCCGCGCGAGCTGATCGAGGCCGAGCTGTTCGGCCATGAGCGCGGCGCCTTCACCGGCGCCCAGGCACGCGTCGCCGGCAAGTTCGAGCAGGCGGCAGGCGGCACGCTGTTCCTCGACGAGATCGGCGACATGCCGATGGACGCGCAGACCCGCCTGCTCCGCGTGCTCCAGCAGGGCGAGTTCACCACCGTCGGCGGCGCCCGCGCGATCAAGGCCGATGTCCGCATCGTCGCCGCGACCAACAAGGATCTCGCCGCGCTCGTCCAGGCCGGGCAGTTCCGCGAGGACCTGTTCTACCGCCTAAACGTCGTCCCCATCGCGTTGCCCTCGCTCCGGGAGCGCCGCGACGACGTGCCTTTGCTCGCCCGCCATTTCCTCGACCGCGCCGCCGAGGATGGCCTGCCGCGCAAGAGCCTGGCCGTCGATGCGGTGGCGGTGCTCGAGGGCTATGACTGGCCCGGCAATGTCCGCCAGCTCGAGAATCTGATGCGCCGCATCGCCGCGCTCAGCCGCGACGAAGTGATCGACGGCGACGCGCTGCGCCGCGCGCTGGGCGAGGCAAGCGCGATGCCGGTCCAGGCGACTCGCGACGAAGGCATCGAGGCCGCGGTCCGCGCCCGGCTCGAGCGCATCGCGATCGAGGAGCCGCGCACGCTCGACGACGGCACGCTCTACGACCGGATCATCGGCGAAGTGGAGCGCCCGCTGATCGAGGCGATGCTCGGGCGTCATGGCGGCAACCAGCTTCGCGCCGCCCGCGCGCTGGGGATCAACCGCAACACCTTGCGCAAGCGCCTCGACACGCTGGGCATTGATGTCGGCCCCAATCGCCCGGATGGTGCCGAATAGCGACAGAACGAGCCATATTATGTGTTCTTTTTGCCACAATCCCGGTCTAGCTTGGCCGCGATGGATGCCGTCACCGCCGAGCCCCTGAATGTGGCCTCCGCCCAGAAGCGGGGGTTCTCGGCCATCCAGATCCTCGAGATCGTGGTCGTCGCGATGGCCGTGGCCACGCCGGTGGCGACCTTCCTGTTCGTCCGCAATTTCTCGCACCAGGTGTTCAATCCCGGTGTCGCGGCATCGCTGCTGCTCGCGAACCTGCTGCCCTATGTTGCGCTGATCGTGCTGATCGGCCGCCGCATCGCCATCCACCGCGCCGCCAAGTCGGCGCTGGCCGGCGGCGGGCGCCTCCATGTCCGCCTCGTCGCGGTGTTCACGCTGATGGCGAGCATCCCGATCGTGCTGACCGTGATCGCGGCATCGGTGATGTTCCAGTCCGGCGTACAGCTCTGGGGCTCGGAACGCGCTCGCGGCGCGTTTGAGGCCACCACCAACCTCGCCAAGGAAGGGCGGGGCCTTGTCGCCGATCGCTGGGCCGGTGAAGCCCGCACCATGGTCGGCGATCTGCTCGAATTCTTCCCGACGGTGCCGAAGGATTCGCCCGCCTTCCAGCGCAAGTTCCTCGAACAGGTCTATTACCGCTCGTTCGACGAGGCAGTGGTGTTCCGCGTCGTCGACGGCAAGCAGGTCGAATCGATGTACACTTGGGAGCCGCCGGCGGCGAACGTCTTCGCCGCACGGGTTTCCGGGCAGGTCCTCAACCTGTTGCGCGACGAGCAGAGCTACACGAATTTCGACGCCCAGAAGCAATGGGTCGTCACCCCGATCGACCGCTCGCGCAACATCTTCCTCTACGTCGCCAACTCGGTGAACGTCGGTTTCATGAACCGCCAGGTCTCGGGCACCGATCGGATCCTGTCCGAATTCAACGCCCTCCAGGCGCGATCGCGCGCACTCCAGCTTCAGTTCAACGCGGTGCTGTTCGGCGTCGCGCTGCTGATCGTCAGCATCGCCACCTGGATCGCGCTGGCCGTGGCCGATCGCCTGGTGAAGCCGGTCGAGGAACTGGTTACCGCAGCCCGTCGCGTCGCTGGCGGCGACCTCACCGCGCGGGTCGACATCCCGCAGACCGGCGACGAGATCAGCACCCTCAGCGGTGCCTTCAACGGCATGACTGAGCGGCTCGAGCAGCAGACCGGTGCACTACGTACCGCCAACGCCCAGCTCGAAAGTCGCCGCGTGCTGATCGAAGCGGTGATGTCAGGCGTCTCGGCCGGCGTCATCTCGATCGATTCGCAGCGCAACGTCCGCCTGATCAACGAGTCGGCGATCGCGCTGCTCCACCAGGGTGAGCAAGAGCTGGTCGGCCATCCGCTCGCCGAACTGGCGCCGGAGCTCAACGACCTGCTCGACACCGGCGATCGCGAGGCCGTGATCCAGCTCGGCACCGGCGGCGATGCACGCACGCTCGCCGTGAAGGTCACCAGCGACGAGGCGGGCCAGGTGCTCACCTTCGACGACATCACGCAGCAGCTCAACGACCAGCGCCGCGCCGCTTGGTCCGATGTCGCCCGCCGCATCGCCCACGAGATCAAGAATCCGCTAACGCCGATCCAGCTCGCCGCGGAGCGCCTCAAGCGCCGCTACGGCAAGAAGATCGAGCCCGAGGACGGCACCTTCGCCCAGCTGACCGACACGATTGTCCGCCAGGTCGGCGATCTACGCCGGATGGTCGACGAATTCTCGTCCTTCGCGCGCATGCCCAAGCCGATGTTCCGCCAGGAATCGCTGCTCGACATCGCGCGCCAGGCGATGTTCCTCCACGAAGTCGCACATCCCACGGTCCGCTTCGAGATGGACGCACCCGATCCCGCGCCGGGCCTGATCTGCGATCGCCGTCAGATCGGCCAGGCCTTCACAAATATTGTGAAGAACGCGGTTGAGGCGATTGAAGCACGCGGGGAGGGGGAGGCCCTTCCACGGGGCGAGATCGTCATGACGATCCATCCCGAAACCGAAGGCAGGATTACCCTGACACTGGCCGATAACGGCATCGGCCTGCCGGTCGAGCGCGACCGGATCGTCGAGCCCTATATGACGACGCGCAGCCGCGGCACCGGCCTTGGCCTCGCGATCGTGAAGAAGATCGTCGAGGAGCATTTCGGCACCATCAACTTCTCCGACCGCCCCGGCGGCGGGACGCTGGTGACGATCTGCTTCGACACCGATCAGCTCGCCGAAATGGTGAGCTCCCCCGAAGGCGAGAGCGGCGACGAGCCGCGCCCCGCCGTGCTTACCCGTACTGGAAGTTCCAAGTCATGAGCCTCGATATCCTGGTCGTCGACGATGAGCGCGACATCCGTGAACTGGTCGCCGGCGTCCTGGAGGACGAAGGCTATTCGACGCGCGGCGCCGCCAACAGCGACGAGGCGCTGGAGGCCATCGCGGAACGGCGCCCCAGCCTGGTGCTGCTCGACGTTTGGCTGCACGGCTCGAAGCTCGACGGGCTCGAGATCCTCGACGAGATCAAGCGCCGCGATCCCTCGATCCCGGTTCTGGTGATCTCGGGGCACGGCAATCTCGATACCGCGGTCGCCGCGATCCGCCGCGGCGCCTCGGACTTCATCGAGAAGCCGTTCGAGGCAGAACGCCTGTTGTTCCTCGTCGAGCGCGCGACCGAGACCGAGCGGCTGCGCCGCGAAGTCGCGTCGTTGCGGGCCTCGATCGGCCGCGAGGAAGACCTGACCGGCCAGTCCGGTGCGATCAACACGGTGCGCGCCACGCTCAAGCGGGTCGCCTCTACAGGCAGCCGCGTGCTGATCACCGGCAGCGCCGGCACCGGCAAGGAAGTCGCCGCCCGGCTGCTCCATGGCTGGAGCCAACGCGCCGCCGCGCCCTTCGTCATCGTCAGCGCCGCGCGGATGCAGCCCGAGCGCGTCGAGGAAGAGCTGTTCGGCGTCGAGGAGGGCGGGGACCTGGTCCGCACCGGCCTGCTCGAACAGGCGCATGGCGGCACGCTGTTCCTCGACGAGATCGCCGATATGCCGGTCGCCACCCAGGCGCGCATCCTGCGCGTGCTGACCGACCAGAGCTTCACCCGCGTCGGCGGCACCCGCGTGGTCAAGGTCGATGTCCGGGTGGTCTCGGCCACCGCGCGCGACCTGATGGGCGAGATCGCCGAGGGCCGCTTCCGCGAGGACCTCTATTACCGGCTCAACGTGGTGCCGGTAACAATCCCGCCGCTCACCGATCGCCGCGAGGACATTCCGGTGCTCGTCGAGCACTTCGTCGCCCACTACGCCAATGAGCGCCGCGTGCCGACGCCCGAGATCGCGCCCGACGCGATGGTGGCGCTGCAGAGCTATGAATGGCCGGGCAATGTCCGCCAGCTCCGCAACGTGGTCGAGCGCACCGTGATCCTGGCGCCGGGTGACCGGATCGGCCGGATCGACCTCGACCTGCTGCCCCCCGAGGTGCTCGGCCGGCCGACGGAGACCGGCGGCAATGTCGGTGCCAGCGCGATCATGGGCGCCCCGCTCAAGGAAGCGCGCGAGAGCTTCGAGCGCGAATATCTCCGCGTCCAGATCCGCCGTTTCTCGGGTAACATCTCGCGCACCGCGAGCTTCATCGGCATGGAGCGCTCGGCGCTGCACCGGAAGCTGAAGCTGCTCGGCATCACCGACAGCCGGGAGGAATAGAGAGGCCCGCCTTTGCGCCCTGATCGTCATCGCGGCGAAAGCCGGGATCTCAGGCGATGGCGGGAGGAGCCGCACGAGATCGCGGCTTTCGCCGCGATGACGGCGATACTGCAATTCCCGGCAATTGTTGGAAACAAACCCCCGCTGGACGATTCGGCGCTCAGAGCATAAAAGGGCGCGCTGCGTGCCGGACGGGCTCGCGCATCCGACGCCAGAGAACGGCGCCAAAGCGGGGAAACTCCCGCCAACAAAGAGAGTCACGAACGATGGCCGAAAAGCAGACCTCGCTTCAGGATCTGTTCCTCAACTCGCTGCGCCGGTCGAAGACCCCGGTCACGATGTTCCTCGTCAAGGGCGTCAAGCTCCAGGGCATCGTAACCTGGTTCGACAATTTTTCGGTGCTGCTCCGCCGCGACGGCCAGTCGCAGCTCATCTACAAGCACGCGATCTCCACGATCATGCCATCGGGCCCGGTAGATCTCGCTCCGCTCCTAGAAGCGGTGGGAGAATATCAGTCCAAGAACCCGGTATTGCAGGAGATTTTCCTCAACGCGGTTCGCCGCCAGCAGGAAAATGTCACGATGTTCCTGGTCAATGGTGTGATGCTCCAGGGCCAGATCGCGGCCTTCGACCTGTTCTGCATGCTGCTCCAGCGCGAGGGCATGGCCCAGCTGGTCTATAAGCATGCTGTCTCGACGATCCAGCCGGCGCACCCGCTGAACCTCGCCGAGGAACAGAATAGCGACGACTGAGTGACTGCATGAGCACCGGTTTCGAGCGCGATCCCGACGAGTTCACCCGGGGCGCGCGAGCGGTCGTGGTCTATCCGGACCTTGGCGGCAGCTCGCGCGATGCCGAGGCGCGTCTGGAGGAGACGGCGGGCCTTGCCGCCGCGATCGGCGTCGACGTGGTCGAGCGGGTACCGCTACGCATCCGCGCGCCCAAGCCCGGCACGCTGATCGGCTCGGGCCAGGTCGAAGCGCTCGCCGAGACCGTGCGCGACAAGGAACTGACGCTCGCCGTGTTCGATGCGAGCCTCACGCCGGTCCAGCAGCGCAACCTCGAGACCGGGCTCGGCTGCAAGGTGATCGATCGCACCGGCCTGATCCTCGAGATTTTCGGCGAGCGCGCCCGCACCGCCGAGGGCCGGCTTCAGGTCGAACTGGCGCATCTCGATTACCAGGCAGGCCGCCTGGTACGCAGCTGGACCCACCTCGAGCGCCAGCGCGGCGGCTTCGGCTTCCTAGGCGGCCCGGGCGAAACCCAGATCGAGGCCGACCGCCGGCTGATCCGCGACCGCATGGCACGCCTGCGCCGCGAACTCGATTCGGTCAGCCGCACGCGTACGCTCCACCGCGACCGCCGCCAGCGCGCGCCCTGGCCAATCATCGCGCTGGTCGGCTATACTAACGCCGGAAAGTCCACGCTTTTCAATCGGCTGACCGGAAGTGACGTCATGGCGGAGAATCTACTCTTCGCCACGCTCGATCCTACGCTGCGCCAGATTTCGCTCCCCGGCATCGACAAGGCGATCCTGTCCGACACGGTGGGCTTCGTCTCCGAACTGCCCACCCAGCTCGTCGCCGCCTTCAAGGCGACGCTGGAAGAGGTCGTCTCGGCCGACCTGCTGATCCATGTCCGCGATGTCGCCCATCCGGACAGCGAGGCGCAGAAGGACGATGTCGAGAAGGTGCTGGCCGAGATCGGCGTGGCGGAAAGCACGCCGCGCTTCGAAGCCTGGAACAAGATCGACCTGCTCGACGACGAGCGCCGTGACGACTTGCTTGCGGAAGCCGCCAAGCGCGAGGACGTCATGCCGGTGTCAGCAGTGACGGGGGAAGGGGTGGGGGCACTCATCGCAGCTGTCGCTGCGCGCCTCACCGAAGGGCATCGCCGCTACACGCTCCACCTCGACCCTGCCGACGGCGCCGCAGCAGCCTGGCTCCACCAGCATGGCGAAGTGCTCGAGCAGGGCCTGGACGGCGAGCGGGCGGTCTATGAAGTGCGGATGGCGCCGCGGGACTACGAGCGGTTCCTGACGCGGGGCTGAGGCTGGATTCTAGAGCGGCAGCTCCTGCCAGGCATTTTCGAACGGCAACGCGTCGCCCCAATTGAAGCCGGAGAAGCGCTCGTCATATTTGACGCCGCTATTCTGGTATCGCTCCATCAGGCCAAGCAGCGTTGCCTGACTCATGGGGAACAGCCGGTTGCATTTCGCATCGCCGACATAGGCAAGGACGTAATATAGGTCGTCGCGTTGGACTTTTGCTTTGATCCGCCAAAAGTTGCGTGTTGATTGTCCCTTCACGTCGATAAGGAACTTGGCACCGTTCGGCGCCATCACCATCAAGTCTGCCAACGGTGTGCAATTGCCCATTGTGAACGCTACTTCGCACCCGAGCTTGCATAGCTCGGAGGCCACGGCGAACTGTGCCGTCCACTGCGTGCCCTGCGGCGTGAGCTTGATTTTCTCTCTCACAACGACTTCGCCTTTACCCAGAGCGCTTCCTTGGCATCCAGGTCCAGCGCTTCGAACATGTCACCAGCTTCGGCTTCCATCGCCTTGAAACGCTTCTCGAATTTTCCGTTTGCGGCCCGCAGCGCAGCTTCGGGATCCACCCCAAGCTTGCGAGCCCAGTTGACCACCGCGAACAGCAGGTCGCCGACTTCCTCCTCGATCTCCGCCGGTAACGCCGCCGCTTCGACCTCGGCCAGTTCCTCGTCGATCTTGGCGCGGGCGCCGCTGGGGTCGGGCCAGTCGAAGCCGGTACGGGCGGCGCGCTTCTGGAGCTTTTCGGCGCGGAGCAGGGCGGGGAGGCCCACCGCCACGCCATCCAGTGCGCTTTCATGTCCCTTGGCGCCCCGCTCCGCGGCCTTGATTTGTTCCCATAGGTGATGGCCGCCCTCGCTGGCCCCCAGGAAGATGTGCGGGTGGCGGCGCTCCATCTTGTCGCTGATCGCGTTGGCGACATCCGCCAGCACGAAGTCGCCGGCTTCCTCGGCCATGCGGCTGTGGAACACCACCTGGAGCAGCAGGTCGCCGAGTTCGTCCTTCAGGTCATCCATGTCGCCGCGCTCGATCGCGTCGGCCACCTCATAGGCTTCCTCGATCGTATAGGGTGCGATCGTCGCGAAGGTCTGGGCCGTATCCCATTCGCAGCCGGTCTTGGGATCGCGCAGCCGCGCCATGATGGCGACGAGGCGGTCGATGGCGGGAGCAGGGTCGGTCACAGGAGCCTCCAGGAATGCGCGGCGACCCTAGGCAGGCCGCCGCGCGAAGGAAAGGCTCTCAGGCGGTGGCGTCGAGCCCGCCATCGACCGTGTGGAACGAGCCGTTGATATAGGTTGCGTCGTCGGAGGCGAGGAAAGCGACCAGGCCGGCGACTTCCTCGGGCTTGCCGTAACGACCGGCGGGCACGCCCTTGCCGCGCGCTTCCTCGGTCGCGCCGGCGCCTTCGTCTAGCGAATCCATCATCCGGCTGTGGATCGGGCCCGGGTTCACGCAATTGACCCGCACGCCCTTGGCGGCAACTTCCACGGCGGCGACGCGCGTCAGCCCGATGACCGCATGCTTGCTCGAATTATAGCCGGCCATGCCCGGCGCACCCGAAAGCCCGGCGACGCTCGACGAGTTGATCACCGAGCCCGAACCCTGGGCGATCATCACCGGCAGCACATATTTCAGGCCGAGGAACACGCCGTCGACGTTCACGGCGAACACCTTGTGAAAGTCCTCGAGCGGATAGTCCTGAATCGGCTTCACCGGGCCTTCGATGCCGGCATTGTTGAAGAAGATGTCGATCCGGCCATGCTTCCACATTGCCTTGTCGACATAGGCGCGGACGCTTTCCTCGCTGGTCACATCGGCTTCGATCGTCAGGATCTCGGCGCCAATACGCGCCTCGAGCGGTCCGAAATCGGTCCCCGGGCGATCGACAGCGACGATCGTCGCGCCGCGCTGCGCCATCAGCGCCGCGGTCTCGGTGCCGATCGCGCCGGCAGCGCCAGTGATGAGCGCGACCTTGCCGGCGAGGGAGATACCGTCCGTCATTGCAATTCCTTTCTGGGTCCGGCCGCAAGGAACGCGCGACCGTCACCAGATCAATGGCGGAACGGCAGGCGCCGTTCCGTGCAATATCGGCAAAGCTGGGTTTCCGATCAGCCGCTCAAAAACCGCAGAAAACTGCGGCAGGGGGCCCGGGGGGACACCTTCGAGGGGGCGCTTCCGATAGATCGATAATATACATTATGTAAAATCTAGTCGCGATCGCCGGAGGTCGGCAGCAGCACCCTCTCTTCCCGCCGCTTGGCCGGCTCGAGGATCAGCGTGCGGTTCTCGACGCGCCAGGATTTGAGCCGCGACAGGAAGTTCATGCCAAGCACGTCGAGGTCGCCGAAGCTGTCACCCACCACGAGCGGCAGGTCCTGCGTCGCCAGCGGCCCGATCGCGACATCATCGGCACGCGCGGGCTTGGCTTGCACCGTGCCGTTGGCGGTCTCGATCATCACCGGCGGCGCCAGCGAAAGCTGCACGCCTGCGGCTGCGGCGGTATCGGCGGAGATCGCCGTGACCGTGGCGCCGCTATCGACCAGCATCCGCCGTTCGACGCCGTTGATCTTCACGCGCGCCCAGAAATGCCCGTCCGGGCTCATCTTGATGCGCACGGTTTCGCCCTGGACGCTCTGCTGCTCATAGCCGAGCTTCTCGGACGCGGTGGCAAGCAACCCGCCTAGTTCCTGGCGGTGGTTCATCACGATCAGCATCGTCACGCCGACAATGCCCCACAGCACCAGCGTCTGCACCAGGCCGCGGATTGTGATCCGGTGCGAGGACAAGGCCTTCAGTGCGAGCATCAGCGCACCGAGCAGAAGCAGCAGCTGGATCAGACGGTCATCGGTCATGCCGAAACCTCCATGCCGTCGAAGCCCGGCTCGACTCCGGCGGGAAGCGTGGCCATCAGCGTCGCATAGTCCATCGAATTGTCCATATGCGCGAGCAAGGTGCGGCGCGGTGCCAACTCCCCTACCCAGCCCAGCACGGCCCCGAGATCGGCATGGGTCGGGTGCGGCGCCTCACGCAGGCAATCGACCACCCAGACGTCCAAATCCTTATACAAACTCCGCATATCATGCGTCATCTCATTGAAATCTATAGAATAAGCTATGGATTTTCCGTTACTTTCGAAACGCAGGCCCGCCGACGTGATGCCGCCATGCGGCTGGTCCGTCACCCGGATATGGATATCGCCGATCGTGATTGCATCGGGCAGCGGCTCGATCGCCACGGTCGGACGGTAGAGCGCGCGGCCGTTGAACACATAGTCGAAGCGCCTGCCCAGCCGTTCGAGCGTCAGGGGCCGGGCGAGGCCGCGCACCGGCTCGCCTTCCCGCGCATGCATGATCTGCCGCAGGTCATCGATGCCGTGGCAGTGATCGGCATGTTCATGCGTCCAGATCACCGCATCGAGATCGGTGAAGCCCGCGGCCAATGCCTGCTCGCGGAAATCAGGGCTGGTATCGATGAGGATTCGCGTAGTCTCGGTCGACACCAGCGCCGAGGCCCGGGTGCGGCGATTCCTGGGCTCGGCGGGATCGCAGCTGCCCCAGTCATTCCCGATCCGCGGCACGCCGGACGAGGTGCCGGAGCCGAGGATGCGGATCCTCATGCGCGAGTCTTGGCGAACAGCGTGTGGAAGTTCGCCCGTGTCGCCTCGGCAAGCACTTCCGGATCCTCGCCGCGCAGCTGCGCCAGGAAGCGACAGGTATCGGCGACGAACGCCGGCTCGCCGGTCTTGCCCCGGTGCGGCACCGGCGCGAGGAAGGGCGCATCGGTCTCGATCAGCAGGCGGTCGAGCGGCAATTGCGCCGCGGTTTCCTGCAAATCTTTCGCGTTCTTGAAGGTCACGATGCCCGAGATCGAGATGTAGAAGCCCAGTTCCAGCGCGATCTCGGAGAATTCCCGGCTCGCGGTGAAGCAATGGATGACGCCGGGAAAGGCCCCCTTCCACATCTCGTCGCGCAGGATTTCCGCGGTGTCCGCCTCGGCATCGCGGGTGTGGACGATCAGCGGCAGCTGCGTCTCGCGGCACGCCGCGATATGCGAGCGGAAGCTCGCCCGCTGGCGATCCCGGTCGCTATGGTCGTAATAATAATCGAGCCCGGTCTCGCCGATGCCGACCACGCGCGGATGCCGCGCCTTCTCGATCAGCTTGGCCGCATCGATGTCAGGATGCTCGTCCGCCTCATGCGGATGGATGCCCACCGAGGCCCAGACGTCCGCTTCGCGCTCGGCGACCGCGATCACCTCGTCCCATTCGCGCTCGCGCGTCGAGATGTTGAGCATCGCCACCACGCCGGCTTCGCGCGCACGTGCCAGCACCTCGGGCTGCTGCTCGCCCAGGCCCTTGTAGATCAGATGGCAGTGACTGTCGGCGAGGTTCACGCTTCTTCCTTAAGCTCCAGCCGGGGGAAGATGGGGGTCGGCGGCGCGATACGGAAGTCCGCATCGCCTTCCGGCCCGAGCTGCGCGAGCAACTTCTCGGCCGAACCCGGCACCACCGGCGCGATCGTGACGGCAAGACGTCGGATCGCGCGCAGCAACGTCTTCAGCACCGCGTGCATCCGCTCGGGATCGGTCTTGCGCAGTCCCCAGGGCGCCTGGGCGTCGATATAGGCGTTGCAGGCGAACACCCCGGCCATCCACAGCTCTACACCCTGGCTGAGCGCGAGGTCCTCGAACGCGCGGATGAAGCCGCCACAGGCATTCTCCACTTCGGCGATCAGCACGCCGTCGGCTTCCTCGACCCGGCCGGTCTCGACATGCCCCTCGCAATTCTTGGCGATGAAGGCGAGCGTGCGCTGGGCGAGGTTGCCGAAGCTGTTCGACAGGTCGGCATTCGCCCGGGTGACGATCGCCTCATCGCTGAACGTGCCGTCATTGCCGAAGCTCACGTCGCGCATCAGGAAATAGCGCAGCGCATCGACGCCGTAGAGCTCGGCGAGCGCCATCGGATCGACGACGTTGCCGACTGACTTGGACATCTTCTCCCCGCGATTGAGCAGGAAGCCGTGGCCGAAGACCTGCTTGGGCAGCGCGATCTTCGCCGACATCAGGAAGGCCGGCCAATAGACGGTGTGGAAGCGAACAATGTCCTTGCCGATCAGATGGATGTCCGCCGGCCAATATTTCGCCAGCCGTGCCTGGTCGTCGGGATAGCCCACGCCGGTGAGGTAATTGGTCAGCGCGTCCACCCAGACATACATCACATGCCCGGGCGAACCGGGCACCGGCACGCCCCAATCGAAGCTGGTGCGCGAGACCGACAGATCGGCGAGCCCGCCCTCGACGAAGCGCAGGATCTCGTTGCGGCGCGATTCGGGGCGGATGAAGTCCGGGTTCGCCGCGTAGAATTCGAGCAGCGGCTTCTCGTACTTCGAGAGCTTGAAGAACCAGGTCTCCTCGGCGGTCCACTCGACCGGCGTGCCCTGGGGCGAGAGCTTCACGCCCCCTTCCCCTTCGACCAGTTCCTTCTCTTCGTAAAAGGCTTCGTCGCGCACCGAATACCAGCCCTCGTAGCGATCGAGGTACAGGTCGCCGGCATCGGCCATCGCCTGCCAGATCGCCTGGCTGGCCTTGTAGTGATCGGCTTCGGAGGTGCGGATGAAACGATCGCACGAAATATCGAGCTTCTCGGCCATCTCGCTGAAATAGCCGGACATCTCGTCCGCCAGCTCGCGTGCGGTCATGTCGCGGTCGCGCGCCGTCTTGACCATCTTGAGGCCATGCTCGTCGGTGCCGGTCTGGAAGAATACGTCGCGGCCCTGCTGGCGCTGGAAACGGGCGATCGCGTCGGCGGCGATCATCTCATAGGCATGCCCGATATGCGGGCGGCCATTGGGATAGTGGATCGCGGTGGTGATGTAGAAGGGGTCGGCCATGCCGGGCATCTAGAGGCTGGGCGCGACAGCGGCAACGCCCGCGTGGCAATATGCATGCTCGGCCGGGCGTGATAATTTCCGTCATCCCGGCGGAAGCCGGGATCTCAGGCGACAGATACGCGCCACTGCACGAGATCCCGGCTTTCGCCGGGATGACGATTTGGGAGAGAACCGGAATGCGAATCTGGGCACTCACAGCACTGCTGATCGCCACCCCGGCAGCGGCACAAACCAAATCTCCGATCAATGACGACGCGATCAAGACCTTCCTCGAAAAGGGCGAGGAAGTGGAGAGCCGCACCGACGGAGACCTCAACGGCGACGGTCAGATCGATACCGTGCTGGTGGGCCGCGGCGAGGAGACGCGGACGGTGAAGGTCCTGCTCCAGACCCGGAGCCCGGTCGATATCGACCTGACGCCGGTGGGCACGCTCAAGCTCGACAGCTATCCGCTTGGCCCGGCCGATGTCGTGATCGCCAAGGGCGTGCTCAAGATCACCGACTTGGTCGGCGGCACCACTGCGGTGAACAGCGTCTATCGCTATCGGCTGGTCCCTGGCGCCAAGCCCCGCATGCGGCTGATCGGCCTCGACGCCACGCTTTACAGCCGCACCTATGCGCATGACGGCTCCGAGATCAGCTGGAACCTGCTCACCGGCGACTACATCACACGCGAGATGAAGCTCAACAAGAAGGGCGGCGAGGCCGCCTACGACCCGATCATCGAGAAGAAGAGCAAGAAGCCGAGCAAGCCGCTCTACATGGAGGACTCGCCCGATCCCAACGAACTGCTGGGCTGGGGGGAGAAGTAAGGCTTAGCCGAACAGCTTCTCCGTCGGCACCGGCGCATCGCCGATCGCCACGCCGGTCTTGCGCTCGTGCACCTTGCGCACCGCCTCGGCGATCTCCTTGTCGATCGCTTCCTTCTCCTTGGGTGGGAGCTTCTTGTAGTCCTCCTCGGATAGATCGTGCTTCTTGAGCACCGCGTCGCGGGCGCGCTCCTCGGGCGTCTCGCTGGCGGCCTTCTTGAACGCCTCCAGGATGGCGTCGAAGTTCAGGTCGCTCGATCCGTTGCTGGCCGCTGCGCCCGAAGTCGGGGTGCCGCTGGTATCGATGCCGGTAATGCCGGTGATTGCGCTCATGTCCGATCCCCTGTTTCGGGGCCGGAATAACCCAGCTTGCCTAAGGCGGCGTTAAGCGCGCCCGAGCCGGGCGAGGATGCCGCCCATCTCGAACACCGTCGCCGAGGCATCGAGCGAGAGCCCGGTCGCGGCCCCGCCCAGCTCGCGCGCGGCGGCATAGGCATCGAGCGCGATCTTCAGGGCGTCGCCCGACAATGGCCGGGCTCGCTCGGCGATGAAGCTCGGCGCCCGCTCCAGGAACGCTTCGTAGCGTGGCTGCGCGGCCTTGGCGCCGAGCAGCTTTGCCAGCCGGCTGCGGATCATGTTGGACGGGTCGCCGGTCTCGGCCAGCGCGACCATCTCGCTTTCGAGCGCGGCGATGTCGAGCCCTGCAAAGCCGAGCGCGCGGCCGGGCGAACCCTCCCCGGCCTTCACCAGCGCCGCGATCTCGTCGCTGTTGGCCTCGGGAATATGGCTGCGCAGGATATGCGCGACATCGGCATCGGGCAGCGCCTCGAAGCGCAACAGCCGGCAGCGCGAGCGGATCGTCGGCAGCAGCCGCCCCGGCGCATGGCTCACCAGCAGGAAGATCGTGCCCGCAGGCGGCTCCTCTAGGTTCTTGAGCAGCGCATTGGCGCCGCCGCGCTCGAGATCGTCGATCGCGTCGATCACGATGACGCGGCGCGACGAGAAGCTCGGCTTGGTCGCGAACAGCGCCTGGAGCGAGCGGACCTGCGCGATGGTGATCGAACGGGCCAGCGCCTCGTCGGGCTTGTCCGGATCCTTGGGCAGGCGGACCAGCTCGCGATAATCGGGGTGCGCGCCCGCCTCGACCAGATGGACCGTCTGGCTTTCGGCCGGAACTTCCCAGCCCGGGGCGAGGTGGTCGCGCCCCGCCGCCTCGGCGAGCAGGCGCAGCGCCGCCTGCCGGGCGAAACTCCCCTTCCCCACGCCTTCGGGCCCGGCGATCAGCCAGGCATGGTGCAGGTTGCCGTTCCGCATGGCGGCGGCGAGTGCCTCACGGGCAGGTTCGTTGCCGATCAGGGGCATGGCGTCACCTTAGCCATAACCCTCACCCCGGCGAAAGCCGGGGTCTCGGGCGAAGGCGGGAAAAGAGCGGCACCCAATCCCGGCCTTCGCCGGGATGACGGGTCTTACGCTCCGAACAGCGACCAGAAGCCGCGCCAGGCGCGCCCGAAGAAGCCGGCCTCGGCGACGTCCTTCTCGGCGACCAGCGGCACGGTCTGAGACGGCAGGCCCGGCGAATCAATGACGAGGTCGGCGATATGATCGCCTGCCTTGAAGCCCGCCTGGACCGGACCGTTATAGACGATGCGGCCCTGCATCTCGGGCGCAGTGCCCGAAGGCACGGTGGCAGTCAGATCGCGCGGCGCGACGACGCCGACGCTACCGGCGGTCCCGCCCTGCACCTGCACCTCGCCGACCTTGCGGCCCTTCTTGACCAGCGCCTTGGCCTGCCAGGCGCGGAAGCCCCAGTTCATGAACTTCACCGATTCATCGGCGCGGCCGTTGTAGGTGGTGAGGCCGGCAACGACCATGACGAGGCGGCGGCCATTCTGCTCTGCCGAGCCGGTGAAGCCATAGCCGGCCTCCTCGGTGTGCCCGGTCTTGAGGCCGTCGGCGCCCTGCACGCGCCCGAGCAGCGGGTCGCGGTTCGCCTGACTGATGTCGGCGCCGGCGCCCAGCGTCTTGCCCCAGGTGAAGCTGGGGAGCGAATAGAACTGCTTGTAGAGGTCCGGATGATCCTTGATCGTCGCGGCGGCGAGATGCGCCAGGTCGCGCGCGGTCACATAGGTGCGGCCCTCGTCGGGCCAGCCGTTCGACGTGCCGAAATGGCTGTTGGTCAGGCCTAGGCGCTTGCCCTGCTCGTTCATCCGCTGGACAAAGGCTTCCTCGGTGCCCGAAATGCCCTCGGCCAGCACGACGCAGGCATCGTTGCCGGACAGCGTGACGATGCCCTTGAGCAGGTCCGAGACAGTCGGCTTCTCGCCCACTGCCAGGAACATGGTCGAGCCCTGCGAGTGCCACTTCTTCCAGGTCTCGGGCTGAACCTCGATCTGCTGGTCGAGCTTGAGCTGGCCCTTCTTGATCAGGTCGAAGGCGACATAGACGGTCATCATCTTCGCCATCGACGCCGGCGGCATGCGCCGGTCGGCATCCTTGGCGTAGAGCACCGCGCCCGAGGACAGGTCCTCCATATAGGCGACCGGCGCTATCGTATCGAAAGGCGGCGGGCCTGCGGCATTCGTGGCTTGGGCAGCGGCTAGCGCCAGGAACGATGCGGCAAGCAGCAACTTCTTCATGTGATTCGTCCGGCCTTTCAGTTGGCTTGGACGCGTGCATCTCCATAGCCCGCGCCCGCGGCGCGCCGTCGTGCCGCTTCGGCCTCGCCCGCCGTGGCGAAGGGACCGAGCTGGACGCGATAGAGCCCGCTACCCGGCTTTACGAAGCCGCCTAGGCTTTGGGCAAGCGCTTGTGCGCGACCAGCGTTAGAAAGTGCGGCAACCTGCACGACAAATCTGCCGTTCGCAGCCGGACGTGCCGCGGGAGGCGCGGTTCGCACGGGGGCCGGGCGCGGCGCAGTGGTGCGCGGCGCGGTATAGGCGGGCGGCGTATAGCTGGGTGCAGACGCGTAGCTCGGGCGGTTCGGCAGGTGCTTGCGGAGCGCGGTGAGCAGCACCTGCGGCGCATCGGCACGGTCGCCCGCCGGCCGGCCGGCCTGGAGCGCGCTCTTGTCCATTGCGGGCGGGTTCACGCTGCGGATGCGCACGCCGACCGTATCGCCGCTCGCACCGAGCAGGCGGGCGGCACCGGCCGACAGGTCGATCGGGTGGTTGGCGCCCGGATCGGTGCCGGTCACCAGCACCAGGATCGTCCGCCCGGTATCGAGCGAAGTCACCTCGACATAGCTGTTGGCCGGCAGCGAGCGGTGCACCGCCACCACCGCCTGGTCCATCGCGCCGCCACCGCTCACCGGACGCACCCCGGCATAGCCGATCTCGTCATAGCGCGGCGTCTCGCCCGGTGCCGGCTGCGACGAGCCGCTCGGCCCGGCCGCACCCGCGGCGGGGTCGGCATAGTCCTGCGGCACCTGCTGCTGCACTTGCGGCTGGGGCTGGGGCTGCCACTGCTGCTGCGCCGGCGCGCTCCGCTGCTGGCGCACGGGCGCGCTGCTACCCGGCACGGCATAGGAAGCACCGGGGGCACTCGCCTGGGGCGGCACCGGCGCGGGATCGGTCCATTGCGGCTGCGGCTCGGGCTGCTGCGGCGCAGGCTGGTATTGCGGCTGGGGCTGCTGGCGCGCGGGGCGCGTGCGCAGCGTGCCATCGGCGGCGCGCCAGGTTTCGCTCGATTGGGCGTCCTGGCTGCCACCATAGGCCTGCGCGCCTACGGAGCCCAGGTTCTGGGCATAGCTCGGGGCTCCGCCGCCAAGGGCAGCCAGGAGCGTGAGCGCGGAAATGCTAGCGTTCGACCTCATCGGCGAGCAGGCCTACCGACAAAGCGTAAAAATTCGAGCAATTATAGTCGAGGATCACGCGATAATTTCCGGTGAGCAGGTAGCCGGTCTTGCCCGGGCCATCGGGCTCGAGCAGCGTCGCTTGGACATTGTCGGCCGGCCAGGCGCGGGTCTGCGGCACGATTCCCAGCGCACGCCACTCCGCCATCGTCTTCCAGCGGCTGTGCCGGTCGAACACGCGCGGGCAGCGCGGCGCCGTGCTCCGGTTGACCAGCGCGGCGCGGTCGAGATTGGCCGGCACGCTGACCGCAAAGCCCCAGGGCTGGCCTTTCCGCCACCCGGCATTGACGAAATAATTGGCGATCGAGGCAAGCGTGTCGGGCTCGCTGGTCCAGATATCGGCCATGCCGTCGCCATCGCCATCCTCCGCAAGGCGAAGATAGACCGAAGGCAGGAATTGCGGCCCGCCGAACGCCCCTGCCCAGCTTCCCACCAGCTTCTCGCGCGGCACGCCGCGGTCGATCATCTTGAGCGTCGCGATGAACTCGCTGGCGAACAGGTCGCGCCGCCGCCCTTCATAGGCCAGGCTGGCGAGCGCGCGCGGCAGGTCGAATCCGCCCATCACCCGCCCGTAATTGGTCTCGTGCCCCCAGATCGCGACCATGATCGATTCGGGCACGCCGGTCTCGTTCTCGATCTTCTGCAACCGGAAGCGCTGGCGCTGGTAGGCCGCCCGCCCCTGGCTGATCCGCGCGGCATCGACATGCTTCACGCGATAGGGCTCGAAATTGGAGATCGGCGCGTTGGGCGCGGTTTCGGGCTGCTGTCGGTCGAGCGCCACCACACGGGCATTGTAGGTCAGCGTCGGGATCACCGCGTCGATCGTCCGCCGGGTTACACCCTGCGCCGCCGCCTGGCGCGAAAGCTCGCCCAGATAGGTCTGGAATCCGCTCTCGTCCTGCGCGATCGCAGGCGCACCCACCGGCGCCGCCGCGATCACGGCCACGCCCAAGGCCAACAGGCCACGCACTACGCCACTTCGTCCCCGCATGCGCTTTTTGTGCCACAGGGCGGCGCGATGCAGAACCCCTGCCGGCCGACTTTCGTCAACAAATTGTGGCGGATCGCCGCAGTTCGCGATAGCGCGGGTTCCGACGCGGAGAGGTGGCCGAGTGGTTTAAGGCAGCGGTCTTGAAAACCGCCGTGCGTGCAAGCGTACCGTGGGTTCGAATCCCACCCTCTCCGCCACTCGATTTCAGGGGGTTAAGCCAATGTCCGGACACTGGATCGCAGCCATCGCCGCCCTTGCGGCGCTCGCCCCTTCGGCGGCGCAGGCCGGCTCCTGCGAGGACAAGGCAGCCTGGGCTGCCGCCGCCCAGCCGGAGATCGACAAGGCCTTCGGCCTGATGAAGGCGCAGGACAAGACGGGGTTCGCCGCGATGCTGCCGGCGCTGCAGAAGCGCTATGCCACCCTCCCCGCCGCGATGCCCGCGGCCGAGCGCTGCGGCAACGAAGTGCGCGTCTATGACGAACACCAGTTCCTCGCCTATTCCGAAGCCAAGAAGGCCGGCAAGGCGATCGACGGCTTTCCGGCCAGCTCCAACTTCGTGCTGGTCAACCTCCATCATACCGAACTCGCCTATGCGGTCGGCTGGATCCAGTACGAGATGGAGGATTATGCCGGCGCCAAGGCCAGCTATTACAAGGGTCTCGCGATCGCCCCGAACCAGCACGACCTGACCAAGGAATATGTCGCGACGCTGCTCAGCCTCTCGGCCTATCTCGAGATACCGCGCTTCGTCGAGCGCTTCCTGGCGGCCGACAAGGACCTCGCCGGCCCCGAGCGCGCCAACCTCATCGCCGCCAAGGGAATCGCCCTGATGGGCTTGAAAGACCGGATTGGCGCCGACAAGGCTGCCAAAGAGGCGCTCGCGATCGATCCCGCGAATGAATATGCGCAGTTGGTCCTGAAGATGATCGCCCAGGCCAACACAGCCAAGCCCGCGCAGTAGGATCGCCGCCGGGCCCGGGATCAATCCCCCGGCATCGCCTTCCACATCGCGGCAGCGACACCGCCGCCGCCCACACTGATCGGCGACGTGTCTTCCTGGCCGTCGATCTTGAGCACCAGCATCGTGCTCAGCGCCGAACGGCGGAAGCGCGGCTTCCGATGGTCGGAAAGGATGTCGTACACCGCCCAGCTGCTGCCGCGCACGCTGGTGGTGTTCTTGCCGATGTCCAGCTTCGGCAGATGCCAGGCGGCCTGGGTGCGCAGCTGCTCGATCGAGAAGCTGGACTGGAGCACCACCGGCTCCCGAGGCATCGACCGAACCGGCAACAGGAAGCCCGAGCCGCGCTCGACGCCGCGATAGGCGATCGGCAGGAAGGCTGGATGCTGCACCGCCACGCTACGACCGGGCGGCGCCACGCGCTTGGCGATATTGGCCGCCAGCAGCGACTTCAGATTCGGAACGACCGGCAAGTCTTTCTCGCCCGCCATGGCCATATTGGGCGCGGCACATGCCGCCGCGCAAAGCAGCAGACCCTTGAGCATCACCAGTTTCCCCAGCAGGTGAAAGCTTGATCAGGATGTCCTAAACTGCGGACAAGTGCAATCGGCCGTGCAACCTTTCGGCGCACGGACGTGTCATTATGCCGTAAGTGTCTCGAAAGCTTCGGGTGTGAGCGCGGTCTGGAACTCCAGACCCGCCTCGAAATCGCTCGACCAGACGACGCGTGCGGCAACATGCCCGATCTTGGGCAGCGCCAGCCAGATCATCGAATTGGCCTTGATCAGCGAATAGGTGTGGATACGCGCGCCGTGGAGCGAGACGTCCACCACCTTGCACAATGCGCGATCCAGGCCGCCGCGGCCGATCTTCGCATCGAGCGACACGGGCGCGCGCATAGAGCGTCGCCGGCCCAGTTCCTCGGCCGGTTCGAACTCTGCTGCGAATGCTCGTGCTGCGCTTGCCATACGGGGCAAGCTAGCCTTGGGTGGCTAACGGCGCGTTAACGAGAACGCGCCGTTTCACCCACCCGGCTTACTTCTTGCCGAGGTTCAGGCCGCCGAAGCGCTTGTTGAAGCGCGCAACCTGGCCACCCTGATCAAGCATCTGGCCGCGACCGCCGGTCCAGGCCGGGTGCGCCAGCGGATCGATCTCGAGCTGCATGAGATCGCCTTCCTTGCCCCAGGTCGAACGGGTCTCGTAGGTCGTCCCGTCGGTCATCTGGACCTTGATCATGTGGTAATCGGGGTGGGTATCTTTCTTCACGCCAAATTCCTTGAAAAGCCGCCGGTTTCCGACCGGCAGAGCGCGCGCGCCTAGCAGAGACGCGAGCGCCGCGCAACCTGAAGGCTACGCGGCGCCGGGAATTGCACGCCAGGGTCGCCCCCGGCACCGATGGCTCAAGCCGAAGGCGGGTCCGCGATCATGGCGGTGAACTCGCACTCGGTGGCGACTTCGCCGTTCAGCATCGCGCGGCCGGCGAACTTGCAGACGCGCGTGCGCTTCTGGATGAACTCGACCTCGAGGCGGAGCAGCACACCGGGCTCGACCGGCTTGCGGAACTTCACACCGTCGATCGACATGAAATAGACGAGCTTGCCCGAGCCGGCGAGGCCAAGGCTCTCCACCGCGAGCACGCCCGCCGCCTGCGCCAGCGCCTCCACCTGGAGGACGCCGGGCATGATCGGCCTTCCGGGGAAATGCCCCTGGAAGAATTCCTCGTTCATCGACACCGCCTTGATCGCAGCGATTCGCTGGTCGGGGACCAGCTCCTCGACGCGATCGACGAGCAGCATCGGGTAACGATGCGGCAGCGCCGCCATCACCCGCTTGATATCAAGCGGGCCGATGTCGGCGCCGGCCGTTGCTTCCTCGCTCACCGCGGCTCGGCGGGCTTCTTGGCGCCACCGGCTGCTGCGGGCGCCGGCGCTGCCGGAGCCGGAGCGGCGCCGGCCGGGCGCTGCTGCTGCTGGGCAGCGGCCTGATAGGCGCGGATCTGCTCGAGCTGGGCGAGCTGCTGCTGGATGGCGAGCGTCTCGCGGGCAGGCTGCCACTCGGCCGGCGGCTGGATGCTCACGGTCGGCACCGACTTGTCGAGCTCGGCGGTGATCGCGTCGCTGATGTCGGCCGAATCCGGCGCGTACATGAAGGCTTCCGGGGTCAGCACGACGCCGATCTTGCGGGCAGTGACGACACGCAGCTGGGCGGCGTCATACTGGCGCAGGATCGATTCGATCGCGAACAGCTCGGCCCGGGCGGCCGGGTTGCTCAGCTTGCCGACATCGGTGTTGGCAGCGGTCTGCAGCGCGGCGATCTTGTCGAGCACCGGGTTCTTCGCGGCCTTGGCAGCGTTGATCTCGGCGTCGTCGACCTTCTTGTCCTTGTTGGTGTCGAGCTGCGCGAGAAGCGGCTCGGCTTCCTTCTGGGCGGCCTGGCGGCGCGCGTTGATCTGATCGAAGGCGGCCTTGAAGGTCGTCTGGATCTGCTGCTGCGCGGCCGAGAAGGCCTTGGACGAGTCGATGACACGCACCGGGCTGGCGGTGGCGATGCCGTTCACCTGCGCATGCGCGGGAGCCGCGATGGCAAGCGCCGCGGGTGCCGCGAGCAGCGCGGCAAGAATGCGCTTCTTGATAATCATCAGAATTGAGTCCCTACATTGAAGGTTACAAGCTTGGTGTCGTCGCCCTTGGCGTGGAGCAACGTCTTGGCCACGTCGATGCGCAGCGGTCCGAAGGGCGAATTCCAGTTGACGCCGAAGCCGATCGACACGCGCGGCATCGCGGAATCGCCGACATAGCGCTCGTAGAAGGGCGAGATCTGGCTGTTGTAGATCGCGTTGATCGAGGTGCCGACGCAAGGCGTGCTGGCGCTCGCCGAATAGCCGACGGCGCAGGTGGTGGTCAGGCCCGAGTTCGTCGCGTCCGAAGCGCTCACGATGTAGAGCTGGTTACCCGCCGAATCCTTGATGTAATTGTCCTTGGGCAGCAGCGAGGGCGAGCCGTCGGAATTGTAGAGGAGCGCGCCGTTGCTGTCCTTGGCCTGCTCGAACTCGATCGTCTTGCCCGGGCGGGTGATGTTGAACAGGCTGCCCGCCATGATGAAGATCGACGGACGCAGGCCCATTTCGGCAGCGCCGGCACCCAGCGGGATCTCCAGCTCGGCCTTGGTCAGGTAATAGGCCTTGCCGCCGATCGCGTCGTCGGTGACCTGGTCCTTGTCGGTGATCAGCAGCTGGTCGCCGCCGGCTACCGAGCCCGAATAGCTGTAGCGCTGGACGCGCGGACCGACGCCGCGGATGTCGAAGCCGCGGAACTGCGGCTCGCCCAGGTAGAAGCGATCGGTGATGCGCACCGGATCGCTGCCCGCCGCGCTCGCCTTCTCCAGGCTGTGGATATAGCCGCCCTCGACCGACAGCGAGGCGATGAAGCCCTTGCCGACGTTCCAGTATTTGTCGCCGTCGACACGGGCGCGCAGATAGCGCACGTCGCCGCCGACGCCGGCAAAGTCGCCGCTGACCGACAGGCGCTGGCCGCGCGACGGGCGCAGGCGGCTGTTCAGGCTGTCATAGGTCAGCGTGACGCCCACCAGCGAGGTCAGGCGGTTGCCCACCGCCTCGCAATAATAGCGGCCCGCCTTGAGCGGATCGCAGGTGTCGAGGATGCCGTCGCCATTGGTGTCCGAATAGAAGCTCGACTTGTCGAGCGTCACGTCGTCCTTGGCGAGATAGTAGCGACCCGACAGCGTCCAATACTCGGTCAGCGGCACGCCGGCGACGAGCTGGAAGCCGGTCGAGATCTGGCTGTAGGTGGTCGAGCGGTCCGAGCCGATATAGTTGAACGCGTTATAGTCGCGGCGGAAGATCGTGCCGCCGAGCGCGACGTTGGTGTCGAACAGATAGGGCTCGGTAAAGCCCAGCTCGACCGACTTCGAGTAGCTCGAATAGTCGACCGAGGCCGACACGGTCTGGCCCATGCCGCGGAAGTTGCGCTGGCGGATCGAGGCCTGGAGGATGAACTGCTCGAGGCTCGAGAAGCCCGCCGACAGCGTCAGTTCGCCGTTCGCGCGCTCTTCGACGTTCGCCTTGAGCACGATGCGGTCGGGCGCCGAGCCCTCGACACGCTCGATCTCGAACTTGTCCTGGAAATAGCCCAGCGAGTTGATGCGGTCCTGCGAGCGCTTGACCAGGAAGGTGTTGAAGGCGTCGCCCTCGGCCACGCGGAACTCGCGGCGGATCACCTTGTCCTGGGTCTGGCGGTTGCCGGTGATGTCGATGCGCTCTATGTACGTGCGATTGGCTTCCGCGATGTGGAAGTTCATCGCCATGGTCAGCGAGTCCTTGTCTCGCTGGAACTCGGGGCGCACGTCGGCAAAGGCGTAGCCGGCGATGCCGGCGGTCTCGCTCAGCTGCTCGACCGTGTCTTCCACTGCCTTGGCGTTATACCACTGGCCTTCCTTGATGCTCAGCGCGGCGGCGAGCTTCTTGTCGTCGAAGTCGCGGATCGCGCTGTCGACGGTGACCGGGCCGAACTTATAGCGCGGGCCTTCCTCCACCACATAGGTGATGATGAAGTCCTTCTTGTCCGGCGTCAGCTCGGCCACGGCGGAGATCACGCGGAAATCGGCATAGCCTTCGGTCAGGTAGAACTGGCGCAGCTTCTGCTGGTCATAGGCCAGGCGATCCTGGTCGTAGCTCGTGTTCGAGCTCATCAGGTGCATGATGCTGGCGGTCTTGGTCGCCATCTCGCCGCGCAGCTTGCCGTCGGAGAACACCTCGTTGCCGATGATGTTGATCTGGCGGACCTTCGACTTCGGGCCCTCATGCACCTCGAAGATCACGTCGACGCGGTTCTGGTCGAGGCTGACCATCTTCGGCTCGACCACAGCGGCGAAGCGGCCCTGGCGACGATAGAGCTCGATGATGCGGGCCACGTCGGCGCGGACGGCGGTGCGGGTGAAGATCTGGCGCGGCGCCAGCTTCACTTCCTTCTTGATCTTGTCTTCCTTGAGCCGCTTGTTGCCCTCGTAGATCACGCGGTTGATCACCGGGTTCTCGCGGATGCGGATGATCAGGTCGCCGGTCTCGACGCCTTCGATCGTCACGTCGGCGAGCAGCTCGGAGGCGAGCAGGTCCTTGATCGCCTGGTCGATCGTCTCGTTGGTATAGGCATCGCCCACGCGGAGGCGCGTGTAGCTCATCACCGTTTCCGGCTCGATGCGCTGCGAGCCCTGTACGCGGATCGACTTGATCGTGCGCGTCACCTGCGGCGCTACCGGCGCCGGAGCAGCCTGGGCTGCTGCGGGCGGGGTCGCCGGGGCGGTCTGGGGCGCGGTCTGCGCAACCGCTGCGCCCGAGAGCATCGTGCCCGCGAGGAGGGTCGCCGTGGCGCGCGCGCCGATTTTCTTTGCCTTGATCGCAGTCACCATCCCACCCCAGTCGGAATCAAAATACCGGCCGTCAGCCACGCGGCTTGCACCGCCCTGCACGAACCACATCAGCCGATCAACCCGGCCAGACTTCTCCACACGCCGAACGCGCCGAGATCGTTGAACGTAACGAACAGCATGAGCGCGAGAATTGCGATCAAACCGCCACGATAAGCCCATTCCATAACCTGCGGCTCCACCGGGCGGCGGCGAACGGCTTCCACTGCGTAGAACAGAAGATGGCCGCCATCCAGCACCGGGACTGGCAACAGGTTGATGAATCCCAGATTAATCGAAATGAGCGCGATCAGGAACACCAGCTCGAGCGGTCCCATCGCGAGACTCTGGCCCGAAACCTGGGCGATCTTGAGCGGGCCGCCCAGTTCGCTCACCGGGATTCGGCCGAGAATGATGCGCTTCAGCCCCTCGATCGTGGTGCGCACGATATCGGCGGTCTGCGCGATGCCGACGATCGGGGCCTCCCAGATCGCCACCGGCTGCACCACCGGCGGCACCGCGTAGAAGCCCAGCACCCCGCGGGTGGAGAGATTGCCGAACCGGTCCTTCTCGGTGAGCGTGCCGATCGTCGCCTGCGCCTCGCGCGCCTCGCCGCCACGATCATAGCCGATCGTCACGGTCTCGCCGGCGCGGATCACGGTGAAGGTCATGACGTCGCGGAAGCGCTCGACCGAGCGCCCGTCGAGCGCGGTGATGCGATCGCCTGCCTGCAGCCCTGCCCTGGCGGCGGCGCCGGCGGGATCGATCTTGCCGATCACCGGCGGCGTGACATTCTGGCCGAAGGCAAGCGCGAAGGCGGCGAGGATCGCGATCGCCACCAGGAAATTCATGATCGGGCCCGCGGCGACGATGATCGCGCGCTGCCACAGCGGCTTGGCCTGGAAGGTCTGCGCGCGCTCCTTGGCGGGCAGCGAGAGCCATTCGGGCGAAGGCTGGCTGGCCGGGTTCATGTCGCCGGCGAAGCGGACATAGCCGCCCAGCGGCAGCCAGCCGAACTTCCAGCGGGTGCCGCGCTTGTCGGTGAAGCCGGCGACCTCGCGGCCGAAGCCGATCGAGAACTCGTCGGCCTTCACGCCGAACCAGCGCCCGGCGAGGTAGTGGCCCAGCTCGTGCAGGAAGACGAGCGGCCCCAGCACCAGCACAAAGGCGAGGATGGTGACCAGGATGCCGGGGTTTTGAATCAAGCGACGCAGTCCTTCACACGCTCGCCCGCGATCCGCCTAGCCTCGGCGTCGATTGCCCAAACGGCTTCGAGGCTTTCCGGAGCGACCGGGTCATAGCTGGCAAGCGTATCCGCAGAGATTGCGGCAATTTCAAGAAAGTTGAGACGGCCGGCAAGGAAGGCTGCGACGGCCACTTCATTGGCGGCGTTCAGGATAGCCGGGCGAGCGCCGCCTGCCTCCAGCGCCTCTCGCGCCAGCCGCAATGCCGGGAAGCGGACCGTGTCGGGCGCCTCGAAGTCGAGCCTTGCCAGTGCCACAAAGTCGAGCGGCGGCATCGGCGTCGCCATCCGGTCAGGCCAGGCCAGCGTGTGCGCGATCGGCACGCGCATGTCCGAAGGGCCCATCTGGGCCAGCACCGATCCGTCGACATATTCCACCATCGAGTGGATAACCGATTGACGATGCACCAATATTTCAAGTGCGTCATTTGCGACCGGGAACAGCCGTGCCGCCTCGATCAGCTCGAGGCCCTTGTTCATCATCGTCGCCGAATCGACCGAGATCTTGGCGCCCATCGACCAGTTGGGATGTGCGCAGGCCTGGGCCGGCGTCACGCCGCGCATCGATTCCAGGCTCCAGTCGCGGAAAGGCCCGCCGCTGGCGGTCAGGATGATCCGCCGCACGCGCTCGGGTCGATCGAAATCGAAGCATTGGAAGATCGCATTATGCTCCGAATCGGCCGGCAGGATCGTGGCGCCGTGGCGTCGTGCCGCCGCGGTCACCAGGTCGCCGGCCGATACCAGCGGCTCCTTGTTGGCGAGCACCACCGTGCCGCCCTGCTCGATCGCCGCCATGGCCGAGCCGAGTCCGGCCAGCCCGACGATCGCCGCCATCGTCCAGTCGGCGCCCATCCGCGCCGCCTCGCATACCGCCTCCGCGCCGCCTGCCGCGGTGATCGCGGTCCCCGCCAGCTTGTCGCGCAGCGCCGGCAGGCAGCGCTCGTCCGCGACCACGGCATGCTTCGCGCCGGTGCGAATCGCTGCCGCGGCGAGCTTCTCGACGTCGCAATTGGCCGTGAGCGCGATCACCTCGAATCGCTCGGTTTCGCGCTCGATCAGGTCGAGCGTCGAGCTGCCCACCGATCCGGTGGCGCCCAGGATCGTGACGCGGCGCTTCATCGGACCAGCCAGAGCACCAGCAGCGCCGCCACCGGGGCAGTCGCGACCAGCCCGTCGAGCCGGTCCATCACGCCGCCATGGCCGGGCAGCAGGTTGCCTGAGTCCTTCACCCCCGCCACCCGCTTCAGATGGCTTTCGAACAGGTCGCCGAGCTGGGCGAGCACGGCGAGCAGCGGCGTTGCCCAGGCCAGCGCCTCGGGCAGGCCGAACAGCCAGACCAGCGCGAAGGCGAACAGCGTCGCGCCGGCCACGCCGCCCAGAAAGCCCGCCCAGGTCTTGTTCGGGCTGATCGCCGGGGCGAGCCGGGGCCCGCCGATCGCACGGCCGGCGAAATAGGCGGCGCTGTCGCACGCCCAGACCAGCGCCATCGTCCAGAAGGTCAACAGCAGCCCCTGCACCGGCTGCTCGCGGATCAGCACCAGCGCCAGCACGGTGAAGCCGACGTAAAAGGCACCGAGCGCCAGTTGCAGGCTGCGCGTGATGATCATCAGGAAGAAGAACACCCCGATGACGAAGCCCAGCGCGAGGAAGCCCGGCCCGGCAGCCAGCCCCGGCGCCATGATCGCCAGCGGCACGCTCATCGCATATTGGGCCAGCCGTCGGCCGCGCGCATTGGCGCCCGCGAGCATCGCCCATTCGCCCATCATCAGCACCGCGGCGAAGCTCACCACCAGCCAGAAGCCCAAGCCTCCCGAATAGAGCGCGGCAAAAGCCAGTCCGATCAGCGCGAAGGCGACGATCAGCCGTTTGGGAAGATCGGCGTTCTTGCTCACAGGCCTCCGAAGCGCCGCTGGCGCCGGCCAAACTCGCCAAGCGCATCCGCCAGCGCCTTCTCGTCGAAGTCGGGCCAAAGCGTGTCGACGAACAGGAACTCGGCATAGGCCGCCTGCCACAGCAGGAAGTTGGAGAGCCGCTGCTCGCCCGAGGTGCGGATTAGCAGGTCGAGCGGCGGCAGGTCGCCGGTGTCGAGCGCAGCCTCGAACGCCTTCTCGTCGATCGTCGCCGGATCGACCTCCCCTGCCCGCGCCCGCTCGGCGAGCGTGCGGGCGGCATCGGCCAGCTCGGCCTGCGCGCCATAGTTGAGCGCGATCACCAGCGTCGGTCCGGGATTGCTCGCGGTCCGCGCGATGGCGCCGTCGATCAGCGCGACCAGGTCCGGCGACAGCTTGCGCCAAGCCCCGATCACTCGCAGCTTCACGCCTTCGGAGACCAGCTCATCCAGCTCGCTCGCCAGGAAGTGGCGGAGCAGGCCCATCAGGTCCCGCACCTCCTCTTCCGGCCGCCGCCAATTCTCCGAGGAGAAGGCGTAGAGCGTCAGCACCTCGATGCCGAGCTTGCGCGCCGCGCGGCTGATCCGCCGCACCGCCTCGACGCCCTGCTTGTGCCCGGCGATCCGCGGCAGCAGGCGCTTCTTCGCCCAGCGGCCATTGCCGTCCATGATGATGGCGACATGGCGCGGGGGAGCGGCACCCTCCGACGCGGGGGCGGGCTTAGCGGCCACCGATCGAACTACCACCGTCATCCCCGCGAAAGCGGGGACCCATCTCCCGCCCGCGCCACGTCACACAACGGCTGTTGCATGGCAGGCGCGTCCGGGAGCTGGGCCCCCGCTTTCGCGGGGGTGACGGAAAATAGGGAAGAAAAGGCGGAATCCAGGTTCACTTGCCGAGGATTTCCTTTTCCTTGGCCGCCGCCGCCGCGTCGATGTCGGCGATCGTGCTGTCGGTGAGCTTCTGCACCTCGGTCTCGTGGCGCTTGCGCTCGTCTTCCGAGTACACGCCCTTCTTCTCGTCGGTCTTCAGGCTGTCATTGCCGTCACGGCGCACGTTGCGCACGGCGATGCGCGCCTTCTCGGCATATTGGCTGGCGAGCTTGGCGAGCTCCTTGCGACGCTCCTCGGTCAGGTCCGGGATCGGCAGGCGCAACGTCTGGCCGTCGGTGATCGGGTTGAGGCCGAGCCCGGCCGAGCGGATCGCCTTCTCGACGGGACCGACATTGCTCTTGTCCCAGACGGTGACCGAGAGCAGGCGCGGCTCGGGCGCGGCAACGGTCGCGACCTGGGTGATCGGCATGTGGGCGCCATAGACCTCGACCGTCACCGGATCGAGCAGCGTCGTGCTCGCGCGGCCGGTGCGCAGGCCCTGCAGGTCGTGCTTCAGCGACTCAAGCGCGCCGTTCATCCGGCGCTCGAGGTCGGCCTTGTCGTAAGCGGCCATTTTCGGCTCCTCTTATGCGTATTGGGTTTCGTTCTGGACGATCGTCGAAGTGCCCTCGCCGCGCAGCACGCGGGTGAGGTTGCCTTCGTCACGGATGTTGAACACCACGATCGGGATGTTGTTGTCGCGGCACAGCGCCACGGCAGAGGCGTCCATCACCTTCAGATTGTCTGCGAGGACGCGGTCATAAGTCAGCGTATCGTAACGCTTCGCGGTCGACACCTTCTTCGGGTCGGCATCATAGACGCCGTCGACCGAAGTGCCCTTGAACAGCGCGTCGCACTGCATCTCGGCCGCGCGCAGCGCCGCGGTGGTGTCGGTGGTGAAGAACGGCAGGCCGGTGCCCGCAGCGAACAGGACGACGCGGCCCTTCTCCATGTGCCGCTCGGCGCGGCGGCGGATATAGGGCTCGCACACCGACGCCATCGGGATGGCGGACTGGACGCGCGTGTCGACGCCCACCTTCTCCAGCGCATTCTGCATCGCCAGCGCGTTCATCACCGTGGCGAGCATGCCCATGTAATCGGCGCTGGCGCGGTCAAAGCCCTGCGCCGCGCCGGCCAGCCCGCGGAAGATGTTGCCGCCGCCCACGACCATGCAGATCTCGAGCCCGCTTTCCTTGGCCGTCTTCACTTCGAGCGCGACGCGCTCGCAGGTCGCCGGATCGATGCCGAACTGCCCCTGCCCCATCAGGACCTCGCCCGAGAGCTTGAGGAGGATGCGTTTGAATCGGGGAGCGGTCATCGGTACCTTTGGTTACTACGGATACTGGGAAGCGGCGCGGACCCTAGAGGAGCCCGCCCGTGGTAACAAGCGCCGAGATGCCCGATTCTGCGCCGCTTTGGCGGTCAGTCGGCAGCGACGACGGCGGGCGCGCGAGACTCCGCGACCGCTGCCGGGCGCGGCAATAGCCTGGGACCGACGAACAGGCCGAACAGGAAGCCGCCAAGGTGCGCCTCCCATGCCAATCCTCCCGGAGCGCCCTGCAGCCACGCCATCGTCGCAAGCAGCGCGAACAGGAACACGTTCTGCTTTATCAGGTCCCAGCCGACGCGCCGTATCCGCCGGGAATTGACGGGCAATGCGCCTTCGCCGGCTTCGGGTGCCCGGATCAGCAGCGCGAACATTCCATACAACGCCCCCGATGCGCCGACCATCGGCACCGTTCCCGTCGGGTGGATCGCCAGATACAGCGCCGCCCCTGCCAGGCCGCAGAGCAGGTACAGCGCCAGGAAGCGCAGCCAGCTGAGCGGCGGCGATCCCAGTCGCGCGGTCAGCGCGCCACCGATCGCCGCCAGCATCGTCATGTTCATCGCCAGGTGCATCGCGCCGCTGTGCGCGAACATGTGGAGGAATAGCGTTTCGAATCGTCCCTGCGCGAGCGCCGCGCCCGAGACCCCCCAATCGAGCATTCCGCCCATTTCATGCGTGGCGATGTACCAGATCGCGGCCAGGACACAGGCGATGCCCAGCCCCCAGCCCGGCACCTGCACATGCCAGGGCAGCGGCTCCGGCTCTCCCGCCGTGAAGACGAACGGCTGGTCACCGTCGGGGAACAGTATCTCGTGTTCATCCAGCAGTTCGAGGCTGGCGCGAATCGATTCCATCGAATCGCGCGGCGCGATCACCGTCACCCGCTCTCCGGGCACGAACCCGACGAAGAGATGCGAAGACCAATGCCACCATTGGCGCTCGGACAGGCGCCAGCGGCCATCGGCCTCGGAGCGTTCGTAATAGCCCTGCTCGTCGAGCACCTCTTCCAGCCACGCCGCCTGCTCCGGCGTCACGGTCATCGCGGAAGGCCGGGAGACGTACTGGAAGACCCAGCCCAGCATCAGGAAGGGCAGCAAGCCCGTGGGGAAATGCCCGATCGCGAGGCTCAGCCAGAGGACAAGGCCGAGCGCGACCAGATTGGGAACCAGCTGCCGGAAACCGTAGATCGGGATCAGGTCGCGCAGCAGGCCATGCTGCGATCGAATTGTCAGCTCGGTCTCGTCGCCTGCCATGCCCCCTTGGTTTGTCGCGCCAGGAGCGGCTTTGCAATCGTCCGGCGAGGCGCACGGCGGCGTGCCCTCCCCAAAAGCAAACGGGCGCCGCCACCCGAAGGTGACAGCGCCCGCGCTTTCAGGTCCGGGAAGACCCTAACGACTTAGCGGCTCACGCCCGAAGCAGCGGCGACTTCAGCGGCGAAGTCGCTCTCTTCCTTCTCGATGCCTTCGCCGAGCTGGAAGCGGACATAGTCCTTCAGCACGATCGACGCGCCGGCGTCCTTGGCCGCCTTGGCGATCACGTCCTGGACCGGGGTCTTGCCGTCCATCACGAAGAGCTGCGTCAGGAGAGCATTCTCCTTCTTGAACTTCTCGATCGGGCCGTTGAGAATCTTCTCGGCGACTTCCGGCGACTTGCCGACGATCTTCTCGGCGTTCTTCTCGCGCAGGATCGCAGCCTCACGCTCGACGACTTCCGGATCGAGGTCGTCGATCGACAGCGCCAGCGGGAAGGCAGCGGCGACGTGCATCGCGATCTGCTTGCCGAGCGGCTCGAGCACATCGACGCCGGCATCGCTCTCGAGCGCGACGAGCACGCCGATCTTCCCCAGGCCTGGGGCCTGCGCATTGTGGACGTACGGGATCACCGCGCCCTGCGAGACCTGCACCATCTTGGCGCGGCGCAGGACCTGGTTCTCGCCGATGGTCGAGATGTTGTTGGTCAGCACTTCCTCGACGGTGCCGGTCGGCAGCGGCGCGGCCTTGATCGCGTCGATGTCGTCGCCCAGCTCGATCGCGACCGAAGTCACGTCGCGCACGAAGGTCTGGAAGATCTCGTTCTTGGCGACGAAGTCGGTCTGCGAGTTCACCTCGACGGCCACGCCCTTGGTGCCGGCGACGGCGACGCCGACCAGGCCCTCAGCGGCGGTGCGGCTCGACTTCTTGGCAGCGGCGGCCAGGCCCTTCGAACGCAGCCAGTCGGTGGCCGCCTCGATGTCGCCATTGGTCTCGGTCAGCGCCTTCTTGCAGTCCATCATGCCGGCACCGCTCTTCTCGCGGAGTTCCTTCACGGCTGCTGCAGTGATCTCGGCCATGTTTATTTCCTCAATGCTGGTCGCGACAGGCGCGACGCCCAACTTCAAAATCCGTTCGCCCTGAGCTTGTCGAAAGGCGCATCGCCGCAAGCACATCGCTTGGAGGATGGCCGCCCTTCGACAGGCTCAGGGCGAACGGGGAAGGATGCGGTGGCCGCTACCCTTCCCACATTACACTTCCGCGACGCTCTTACGCGTCGATCTGACGCTCGGCTTCGACAGCGGCCTCGGCCGGCGCTTCGAGGGCCGGCTCGACCGGTGCCTCTTCCTGCGCGCCCAGATCGACGCCGTAGCTCGCCTGGCGGTCCTGGTTGCCGCGGGTCGCCGCGATGGCGATCGCTTCGCAGTACAGGCGGATGGCGCGCGACGCGTCGTCGTTCGCCGGAACCGGGAAGGCGATGCCGTCCGGGCTCACGTTCGAGTCGAGGATCGCGACGACGGGGATGCCAAGCGTGTTGGCTTCCTTGATCGCCAGCTCTTCCTTGTTCGCGTCGATCACGAACATCACGTCGGGCAGGCCGCCCATGTCGCGGATGCCGCCGAGCGAAAGCTCGAGCTTGTCGCGCTCGCGGGTGAGCTGCAGCACTTCCTTCTTGGTGAGGCCGTGCGTGTCGCCCGACAGCTGCTCCTCGAGCGTCTTGAGACGCTTGATCGAGTTGCTGATGGTCTTCCAGTTGGTGAGCATGCCGCCCAGCCAGCGATGGTTGACGAAGTGCTGGTTCGCACGACGCGCGGCGTCGGCGATCGGCTCCTGCGCCTGGCGCTTGGTGCCGACGAACAGCACCTTGCCGCCGGCGGCGACGGTCGAGTTCACGAACTCGAGCGCGCGCGCGAAGAGCGGCACGGTCTGCGAGAGGTCGATGATGTGGACGCCGTTGCGGTCGCCGAAGATGTAGGGCTTCATCTTCGGGTTCCAGCGGTGGGTCTGGTGACCGAAGTGTGCGCCCGATTCGAGCAGCTGCTGCATGGTGACGACAGGTGCCGCCATAGGGATAACTCCTTCCGGTTGTGCCTCTGGGAAGCGAGTGACCGAACGGCGTTCGGCACCGGTGTATGTTGCTTCCCATGCGGGTTGAGAGCGGCGCCCCTAATCGAAAGCGCCATGGAGTGCAAGTGGGGTGTTCCCTGCCTCTGCGCAACCGCCGTTCCGGAAAAATGGAACATGCGAAGAACGTATGCTTGACGCCGGAACGTTAATGGAACATAAAGGGTTCACAACGCGGACAGGGAACGTCAGCGGGCGCCAAGGGGTTGGAATCGCAAGGTTCTCGCCAGGTAAGGCGCGTTTTGGGAGCCAAGTGATGACTGCACTGCTTACCGTTCTGCTGTTCGGCACCGCCTTCGCCGTTGCCGCCTGGACGATCGTCACGTCGATCGCCACCGCGCTTCCCCGCATCCGTGAACTGACCGGCCGCAACCTCGCCCAGCCGCTGCCCGAGTTGGTGCCGACCCGGATTACGGTTCGCTATGCGGCCCCGGTGCGTCGTCCCGCGGCGTTCCCGCTGCGCGCTGCCGCCTGACCCGGCGATAGCTGCGCACGCTGAACGGGATCGAGACCAGATAGAGGATCGCGATCCCCGCCAGCGTTGGCCATGGCGCGGCGACCAGCGCCGCGACGAGCACCACCAGCACCGCGATCGCCTCGAAGCGCACCCGCTGCTTCAGCCGCACATGCGGCGCGAAGGTCGCGACGCTCGAGATCATCAGCACCGCGATGAACGCCGTCCAGGGCGCGATCACCACCGGCGAGCGCAGATGCGGCTCATCGGTGAACAGCCACAGATAAAGCGGCAACAGCGCCAGCACCGCGCCGGCCGGCGCCGGCACCCCGGTCAGGAAGCCGGCCGACTTGTGCGGCTGTTCCTCGGAATCGATCTGCGCGTTGAACCGGGCGAGGCGCAGCGCGCAGAACAGCGCATGGACCAGCGCGATCATCCAGCCGAACCGGCCGAGCGTCTGCAGCGACCATAGATAGAGGATCAGCGCGGGAGCGACGCCGAACGAGATCGCGTCGGACAGGCTGTCCAGCTCGGCACCGAACCGGCTCTCGCCGCGCACCATCCGCGCGATCTTGCCGTCGATACCGTCGAGCATGCCGGCGATCAGCACCATCAGGACCGCCAGTTCCCATTTGCCGTCGATCGCGAACCGGATCGCGGTCAGTCCCGAGCACAGCGCCAGCGCGGTCACCGCATTGGGCGCGATCGCGCGCAATGGGATCCCGCGCACCGGCCGCATCCGCCGCATGCGGCGGGGCCGGAGCGTGCGCGGAAACCGTGCGTCGCCGCGGTGGTCGCTCACTGCGAGATGCCGGTGACGGCCGCCCCGCCCTTCCGCGCGATGATCGTCTCGCCCGCGATCGTGCGCTGGCCGAGCGTGACCTGCGCCACGTAATCCTCGGGCAGGAACACGTCGACGCGGCTGCCGAAGCGGATCAGGCCCACGCGCTGACCGGCGACGATCATGTCGCCCGGCTTGGTGAAGCTCACGATGCGCCGCGCGACCAGGCCGGCAATCTGGGTGAAGCCGATGCGAAGGCCGTGCCTGTCCTCGACGATGAAGTGCTGGCGCTCATTCTCTTCGCTCGCCTTGTCGAGATCGGCGTTGAGGAAGCGGCCGGAGATATAAATGACGTGGCGGATCGTGCCGGTGATCGGCGTGCGGTTCACATGGACGTCGAACACGCTCATGAAGATCGACACGCGCACCATCGGCTTGTCGCCCAGCGCCTGCGGGCCGCGCAGCTCGGGCGGCAGTTCCACCGGCTGGATCATCGTGACCAGCCCGTCCGCCGGCGCGATCAGCATGCCGTCGCCCTGCGGCGTCACGCGCACCGGATCGCGGAAAAAGGCCGCGACGCCGAAGGTGAGGAACACCAAGGGCCAGGTGATGAAGTCCCAGATGAACAGGCTGGCCAGCGCGATCGCGCCGGCGATCGCCACATATTTGCGGCCCTCGGGGTGAATGTCGGGGAAGCGCCACTTCACCGTGGGAGTGCCGAGCGGGGGCTTGTCCATGGATGCCATGCTCGGGCTCTAGCTCCGTGTTGGTATCAATACAACGCATCGGCGCCCGCCTCTTTCCCAATGTCGTGGACAAGCGTAGGGCGTGGCCAGCGACAGGGGGCAAGGCGATGCTGACGGGCGACACGATCCAGGCCTTTGCCGGGGAGCCCGGTGGAGCACCGCAGCCATTCCGCCCGCCCCATCCCGAACCGCTCGACCGTGTGACGCCCTGGCACGCGCTCACCAAAGCGGTGCGCAACCCCATCGAAGCATGGCCCCGCGCGCTGTTTGAGGGCACAAGCTGGCGTCCGCCCTTTCCCGGCGCACCCGTCTTCCTCACCGATCCCACGGCCGTCCGCGCTGTAATGGTCGATCATGCCGAGGATTTTCCACACGGCCATCTCTGGCGCCGGGTGATGCATCCTGCCTGGGGCGACGGACTGGTCGCCGTGGACGGCGCGGACTGGCGCCGGCAGCGCCGTGCCGCGGCCCCTGCCTTTCGCGCCGCCGAGATGGCCGCGCTCGCGCCCCGCATGCGCACCGCCGCCGAAGCCGCACTCACCCGCTGGCGCAGCGCGGATCAGCCGATCGACATCGCTGCCGAGACCGGCCGCATCGCCTTCGACGTGATCCTCGATACCGTGCTTTCGGGCGGCGAGGACTTCGCCCGCGCCGATACGGAGACGCGCGTCCATGCCTTCCTGAACCAGCTCGAGTTGCGTCGCCTGAGCTATCTCTTCCTTCCGGATCGCGCGCACCGCGGCAAGCTGAACAGGCCCGCGCCCGAAGGCGCGGCATTGCGGGCCGATGTCGATCGGATGATCGCCCACCGTCGCCGTACAATGCCGCGCGGCGACCTTGTCGACCTGCTACTTGGCGCCATCGATCCGGACACCGGCCGGCCGATGGAAGACCCGCTGCTGCGCGACAATCTGCTCGGCTTCATCATGGCCGGGCACGAGACCAGCGCCGTCACGCTCGGCTGGGCGCTCTGGCTCGCAGCCGCGCATGCGCCGAGCGCCGCGCGGATGCGCGCCGAGACGGAGGCAGTCACGGGCGGTGCGCCGATCGGCCCCGAGCATGTCGAGCGCCTCGTCTTTACCCGCCAGCTGATCCAGGAGACGCTTCGCCTCTATCCACCGGGCTATCAGCTTACGCGCGTCTGCACGCGCGATGCCGTGATCGACAGCCGCCGGATCCGCGCCGGCACGCGCATCCTGATCCCGGTCTATGCGCTGCACCGGCACCGGCAATATTGGCGCGCCCCCGACGCGTTTGATCCCGATCGCTTCGCCCCCGGCATGCCCACGCCCGACCGGCATCTCTACCTGCCCTTCGGCGCCGGCCCGCGCATCTGCTTGGGCGCTGCCTTCGCGATGACCGAGCTGGTGGTTGTGCTCGCCACGCTGGTCCGAGCGGCGCGGTTTACGCCGCTTTCGGTTCCGCGACCCGTCGCCAGCACCAGCATCCGCCCCCAGCATGGCCTGCCGATGCGGGTCGATTTCGACTGAGGTACAGCGCCGGCTTGCCCACAAGTTAAATGGCTTAACCACGTCAGATGCGGTGAAATGCATCCGTCGCGCTTGCATGTTCGTTCGAATTGCCCAAATGCGGACGACTTGTCCCGAATTTGAAACAAGGTCGCCCATGCCCGCTTCCACTGCCGCCAAGGCCCGTACGCGTAATCGCCGCCCCGCCGGCACGCCTTCGCCCTGGGGCATGTTCTTCCGCGGTTTCCTGAAGCGACCGGTGATGGTGGGCGCGGTTGCGCCCTCGTCGCGCTTCACGATCAACAAGATGCTCAAGCCGGTCGACTGGGAGAACACCAAGCTTTTCGTCGAGTATGGCCCCGGCGTCGGCACCTTTACCCGTCCGATCCTCGACAAGCTGTCGGCAGACGGCAAGCTGATCGTGATCGACACCAATCCGGATTTCATCCGCTACCTGAAGCAGAGCATCAACGATCCGCGACTGATCGCCGTGCAGGGCTCGGCGGCCGATGTGAAGCAGATCATCGCCGAGCATGGCTTCGAGCATGCCGACTATATCGCCTCGGGCCTGCCCTTCTCCACCCTGCCGCCGGGCGTGGGCGATGCGATCGCCAAGGCGACGCGCGAAGTGATCCGCAAGGGCGGCGCGTTCCTGGTCTATCAGTACAATCCGCGCGTGAAGAACTTCCTCACCCCGCACTGGTCGCACATCGATCATGCGATGGAGTGGATCAACATCCCGCCCGCCCAGCTCTGGTGGGCCTGGAACGACTGATACCGGTTGCACGGGGCGGGCTTGATCCCCCCGCCCCATCCTCCTAGACGCTCGCCCAAACCTCCCTCAAAAGGAACAGCGAGCAATGGCGAAGATCAAGGTTGTCACCCCCGTCGTGGAGATCGACGGCGACGAAATGACGCGGATCATCTGGCAGTGGATCCGCGAGCGCCTGATCAAGCCGTATCTCGACATCGATCTGAAGTACTACGATCTCTCGGTCGAGAATCGCGACGCGACCGACGACCAGGTGACGATCGATTCCGCCAAGGCGATCCAGCAGTATGGCGTCGGCGTGAAGTGCGCGACGATCACCCCGGACGAGGCCCGCGTCGAAGAGTTCAGCCTCAAGAAGATGTGGAAGTCGCCGAACGGCACGATCCGCAACATCCTGGGCGGCGTCGTGTTCCGCGAGCCGATCGTGATCAAGAACGTTCCCCGCCTGGTTCCGGGCTGGACCGACCCGATCGTCGTCGGACGCCATGCCTTTGGCGATCAGTATCGCGCGACCGATTTCAAGGTGCCCGGCGCCGGCAAGCTCACGATGAAGTGGGTCGGCACCAATGGCGACGAGCTCGAGTACGAAGTGTTCGACTTCCCGAGCGCCGGCGTTGCCATGGGCATGTACAACCTCGACGAGTCGATCCGCGACTTCGCCAAGGCGAGCATGAACTACGCGCTCGATCGCGGCTGGCCGCTCTATCTCTCGACCAAGAACACGATCCTCAAGGCCTATGACGGCCGCTTCAAGGACCTGTTCCAGGAGACCTTCGACGCCGAGTTCGCGCAGAAGTTCAAGGATGCCGGCATCGTCTATGAGCACCGCCTGATCGACGACATGGTCGCCTCGGCGCTCAAGTGGTCGGGCAAGTTCGTCTGGGCCTGCAAGAACTATGACGGCGACGTCCAGTCGGACACCGTCGCGCAGGGCTTCGGCTCGCTCGGCCTGATGACCTCGGTGCTGATGTCGCCGGACGGCAAGACGATCGAGGCGGAAGCCGCCCACGGCACCGTCACCCGCCACTATCGCATGCACCAGCAGGGCAAGGCGACTTCGACCAACCCGATCGCGTCGATCTTCGCCTGGACGCAGGGCCTGTCGTTCCGCGGCAAGTTCGACAACACGCCGGACGTCACCAAGTTCGCCGAGACGCTCGAGCAGGTCTGCATCGAGACCGTCGAGAGCGGCAAGATGACCAAGGATCTCGCGATCCTGATCGGTCCGGACCAGCCCTGGATGACCACCGAGCAGTTCTTCGAGGCGATCCGCGAGAACCTCGAAGCCAAGATGGCCGCCTGGGCCTGACGACCAAGATCTGGCGGGCCCCGGTCGGGCCCGCCAGATCCTCTCGGCGCTAGCCGGCGTCGTGGCCGGCGCCCGATGCGGCGATCCGCACCTCCCTCACCGGAAGCTGGTTGCGCAGTTCCGCACGGCAGGCGCCGGTATAGTCCCGCGCCCCATCCGCCCCGCATGTCTGCGCCACCGCAAGCGCCAGCCGCTTGCCGAACACGCGCCGGTCGCCGAGGCGGCCGAGATCGAGATCGGCGATCGGAACCCGCGCCCCGCGCATGCCGGCAGCCTCGCCCGCAGCGACATCGCGCTGCCCGCGCACGACCTTGGAAATCCGGATTTCCATCCGCCGCGCAGTCTCCTTGCGGCAGCGCGCCGAGAAGCCATGCATATGCAGACTGGCCGGCGCATAGTCGCCGCACACTGCGATGATCGCGTTGCTGACGCGCCGGTGCAGCGTCGCCACGTCATGCGCCTGGGTCAGGTCGAGATCGCCATAGGAGACGATTCTGGTCTTCGGCCCGTCCTGGTCGGCACGGGCGGGATTGGCTGCGGCCAGGCCGAGCAGCGCGATCGGGAAGATAACGAACTTCATTGTCTTGCATCCTTTCGTTTCCGGGTTGCGACCCGGATCGCCATGCGCTGCGACAAGGCGCAGCATCCCCGACCGCGCCGAAGGGGCGCGGGGCTGGTGTCGTCCCGGCGGGGAGGATCACGACGGCTCGGAGGCGTTTTCCCGATTTTCGAGGCTCCGGGCCAGTTCAGGAACTGAACTATCCCGGTACAGAAACTGAAGCCGCACTCAGTCGCCAGCTGCCTCGTCGGTCGACCACCCGCCCTGATCCGAGCTGGAAGCTGGCTGACGTAGATTTCGGCACATTGCCCTTTTCATTCGCGCGCGCAGCATGTGGCGAAGGCGACTCGCCGGTGGGCGCGCCGAACGGCGCGGATTTCGGGAAACCCCACGGAAATTTCCCGGAAAAGCGCGGGCGCCAGCAATTGCGCCGTCGAAACGGTTCATCGTCCGCGGGGGCAGCTTGGGCTGGGAAATGACGCGGGCTTCATCTGGGGTTCATGTTTCGTCCCGCCAACCGGTGAAATCCCGTTGCAACGCACAACGCCGGATCGCCAGGAGTAGCCTTTGCCGTTTCTTGCCAGCCCGTTGCGTTTCCTTCTTCACTATGTCGCGGTTCGCCCGCTTGGCTTCCTGCTGCTCGCGCTGCTCGTGATCGCCCAGGCATCGAGTTCCGTCGGTGTCCAATATGCGATGAAGCTGCTGATCGACGCGATGACCGTGCCGGGAAGCGTGCTTGCCCAGGTCCAGGTCGCGCTGCTGGCATTTATCGGCCTGGTCGCGCTCGAAAGCTTGTTGCTGCGCGGCGCCGCGGCGCTGCTCTGCCGCCTTTCGGTGGCATCGGGCGTACGCATCCGGCTCGACATGTTCGATTACCTCACCGGCCACCAGCTCTCCTTCTTCCAGAACCAGCGCGCGGGTTCGCTCGGGCACCGCGTCGGCGCGCTCACCGGCTCGTTCAACGCGCTGATCCACCGCTTCCTCATGGAAATCGCGCCGCCGCTGATCGCCTTCGGCGGCGCGCTGATCATCTTCCTGACGATAGACGTCGCCATGTCCGCGCTGCTCGCGATCGTCTTCGTACTGACAAGCGTCGTGCTGGTCGCGCTCGGCCTGCGTGGCGATTCGCATCACAAGGAATTCGCCCGCCAGGCCGGCAATTCGGGCGGCGAGCTGGTCGACGTGATCGGTAATATCTGGGCGGTGAAGGCCTTTGCGGCGCGCCGGCAGGAAAGCGATCGCCTGCGCGCCCTGTTCGAGATCGAGGCGACCGCCCAGCGGCGCGGCTGGTTCTTCGTCGAACGGATCCGTGCGTTCCACGATATCGCGCTGGTCGTGCTCGTCGGCGGCACCTTGTTCTGGGCGATCAGCCGCTGGGCGGCGGGCGCGATCACCGTCGGCGACGTGGTGGTGGTGAGCGCGATGACCTTCCGCATGCTCAACGGCTCGCGCGACATGGCGATGGCGCTGATCGATACCAGCCAGCAGTTCAGCTACCTCGGCGAGACGCTGGAAGTGATCGGCGTGCCGCACACGCTGCGCGACGCGCCCGGCGCCGGCGCGCTTCAGGTGGATCGCGGGACGCTGCGGCTCGAGGAAGTCACCTTCGGCTATGATCCGCACCGCCCGGTGCTCCACGACGTCTCGATCGACATCCCTGCCGGGCAGAAGGTCGGCATCGTCGGCCCCTCCGGCGCGGGCAAGTCGACCATTCTCCAGCTCGTTCAGCGGCTCTACGATGCCCAGGCCGGGCGGCTGCTGATCGATGGCCAGGCGATCGACGGCGTGACGCAGGAAAGCCTGCACGCGGCGCTGGCGGTGGTGCCGCAGGAAGTGCTGCTGTTCCATCGCTCGATCCTCGAGAATATCCGCTTCGCCCGCCCCGATGCCAGCGATGCCGAAGTGCTCCGCGCGGCGACCGCGGCACGGTGCGACGAGTTCATCCGCGAGATGCCGCAGGGCTATCTCAGCATCGTCGGCGAGCGCGGTACGAATCTCTCCGGCGGCCAACGCCAACGCATCGGCATCGCGCGGGCGTTCCTGAAGGATTCGAAAATCGTCCTGCTCGACGAGGCGACCTCGGCGCTCGACACCGGATCGGAGCTGGCGGTTCAGGAAGGGCTCGACGCGCTGATGGCCGATCGCACCGTGCTGGCAGTAGCGCATCGCCTGTCGACGGTGGTGACCTTCGATCGCATCCTGGTGGTCGAGGATGGCCGGATCGTCGAGGACGGCGCCCCGCACCAGTTGCTGCGCGACGGCGGCGCCTTCCGCCGGCTCTGGGCGCTCCAGGCCGAAGGCATGGAGCAGTCGCTCGCCGGTGCGCTGCGCCCCGCCAAGCCAACATTGGTGCGCGCCGCGCGCTAAATCGCCGATTTCCTGTCCAATCGTGGCCCCCTGGCCTTGCAATGTCGGATTGCACCTGCATTTCTGGTGCAAACCACCCCCGGTCGCACCGAAATGCGCTTCGGGGGCAATCAGGGGGATTTGAAATTCACTTCGCACCCGTTCGCGGCGAACCAAAATCATGCTGAACCTGGGCAATAGCGGCCTCAGCGATACGCTGGTCATCCTTGGCGCCGCCGGACTGGTGATCCCGGCGTTCGCGCGCTTCCGGATCAGCCCGGTCATCGGGTTCATCCTCGTCGGCGCGCTGGTCGGCCCGTTCGGGCTCGGCAGCCTGGTGCCGCGCAATCCCTGGCTCTACCACGTCACCATCTCCGACGCGCACGCGATCGAGCCCTTCGCCGAATTCGGCATCATCCTGCTGCTGTTCTCGATCGGGCTGGAGCTTTCGTTCAAGCGCCTGTGGACGATGCGCACGCTCGTCTTCGGCGTCGGCGCGGCGGAACTGCTCGGCTCGGGCCTGATCCTCGGTGCCGTGCTCTACCTCACCGGGCTCAGCACCGGCGGCGCGATCGGGCTCGGCCTCGCGCTGGCGCTGTCTTCCACCGCAATCGTGCTGCCGATCGCCGGCACCACCAGCGCAGTCGGCCGCTCGGCCTTCGCGATGCTGCTGTTCGAGGACCTCGCGCTCGTCCCGATCATCTTCCTGCTCGGCGCGCTCGCGCCGGCAGCGGGCGGCGAAGCGGGCTGGATCAAGCTCGCCCAGACGCTCGGTTTCGGCATCGTCACCGTCGGCATCCTGTTCGTCGGCGGCCGCATCCTGCTGCCGCGCATGTTCGCCCAGGCCGCGCGCACCAAGAGCCCCGAGCTGTTCCTCGCCGCCAGCCTGCTCGTGGTGATCGTCGCCAGCCTCGCCACCACCGCGGCCGGCCTGTCGCCGATCGTCGGCGCGCTGATCGCCGGCCTGCTCATCGCCGAGACCGAGTATCACGGCGAAGTCGAAGCGATCACCGCGCCGTTCAAGGGCCTGGCGCTCGGTGTGTTCCTGATCACCGTCGGCATGCGGCTCGACCTCAACTTCATCGTCCACAACTGGGCGCCGCTGCTCGGCGCCTCGCTGCTGGTGATGCTCGTGAAGGCAGCGGTGACCACCGGGCTGCTCAAGCTGTCGGGCGCGCGCACCGGCACGGCGGCAGAGGCCGGCGTGCTGATGGCCAGCCCTTCGGAGACCACGCTGATCGTGCTCGGGGTCGCGGGCGCGGCGGGGCTGATCAGCCCGAGCACCTCGGCCTTCTGGACCACGGTCACCGCGATCGGCCTCACCGCCACGCCGTTGCTCGCCAAGGCCGGCAGCGCCGCCGCCAAGCTGATCGAGCGCGCCAAGGCCGAGGACGCGCCCGATCCCGCGCTCGACGAGGTGCAGAACGGCACGGTGGTGATCGGCTTCGGCCGCGTCGGCCGCACCGTGGCGGACATGCTCCGCCGCCACAACCTGCCCTATATCGGCGTCGACGCCGATATCGACAACGTCAACGCCGCCCGCCGTGGCGGCTACAACGTGCTGTTCGGCGACGTCACCCGCTCCGAGCTGGTCGACAAGCTCAACCTCGGCCACGCCAAGGCGCTGGTGCTGACGATGGACGATCCCGTCCTCACCGTGCGGCTCACCAAGCGCGTGCGCGGCTGGGTGCCGCACCTCCCGATCATCGCCCGCGCCCGCGATACCGCTCATGCCGCCGAACTCTACCGTGCCGGCGCCAGCGAGGCGGTGCCCGAGGCGCTCGAGAGCTCGCTCCAGCTCTCCGAAGTGGTGCTGGTCGACCTCGGCCTGGCGGTAGGCCCGGTGATCGCCTCGATCCACGAGAAGCGCGACGAGATGCGCAAGAAGATCAAGGACGTCGCCGGCATGGAGCGCGAGCCGCGCTTCCGCCGCGTGCGCATCGACAAGGGCGGGGTCGAGGAGATCGAGGATGCACCGGCCTGACGCCGATTGCGCTTGCCCGCGCCTCGGCCACGGCGCATCTCTTGGCCAGGAGTTTTCGGGAGTAATGCCATGTTGTTGAGCCTGCTGATCCTGGCCGCCGCCACGCCCGCGCCGCAGAGCGCCGATCCGCTCGCCCCGGCGCGCAGCGGCCAATATCAGTGCGTGGTGCCCAACCAGGAGAAGAAGACCTGCCTCGGCACCACCAGCTACAAGGTCAGCGGCGACAGCTATGAATCGACCACGCAGCTGTTCCTCGCGCCCACGCCGCTGGTGACGATGGAGATCCACACCACGGGCGTGGTGAAGAACGGCCAGGTCTGCGAGACGGTGAAGCTCTCCGATTTCCAGGCGGGCACCGTCTTCCTCAACGGCCAGCCCGCCGACGCGGCAACCTCCGAAGCCGTGAAGAGCCAGATGACCGCCGCGGTCAGCGCGCTCGACGGCAAGGCCGCCTGCTCTGCGATCAAGCCCGATGCGGACGGGCTGCTGCTCAACGAAGTGTCGATCGACGGCACCGTGCGCGCCGATCTCAGCCAGAAGTTCGTCTGGGTGAGCGCGAAGGACGGCTACAAGCTCGGAATGTGATGATGATCGCCACGCTGCTCCTGCTCGCCGCCCCCGCCCTTCCCGGCGCGCCGCTGCCCGCCGATGCGCTCGATCCCGCGCGCGCCGGCAAGATCCGCTGCGTCACGCCCGACACCCAGGCGCGCACCTGCGCCACGATGGTCCGCTATTCGGTGCATGCCGATGGCCGGTTCGACGCGGTGGTGACCGGCGTCGTCGCCACCGAGCCGACGATCCTGCTCGAATATCAGACCATGGGGCAGATCGAGGACGGCGCCGTCTGCTCGACGATCCGCCCGGTCGACTTCACCTCGGGCAAGCTCACCAAGGACGGTGCCGCGCTCGCGCCCGCAGTGGAGACCGCCGTGCGCCAGCGGCTGATGCTCGCGCTCCAGCCACTCGCCGGGCGCAAGCGCTGCTACCGCGACCGCCCCGATGGCGACGGCCTCGTGTCCGACATCATCATCGACGGCCAGGTGCGCGGCGACCTGAACCAGCGCGCGATCTGGGTCTCGCCCGAGGACGGCTGGGCACCGGGGATGTGATCGCCGCGCGGAAGACGCGGCCGGCACGTTAGAGAGCATCTCTGAAACCGCTGTTCCCCGGCGAAAGCCGGTGCCCAGGGTTTCTCTGACGTCTTGCTCTGTTACCCTGGGCCCCGGCTTTCGCCGGGGAACAGGAAGGACCTGGAGAAACGGAAAAGCTCTCCCTCCCCCCGGCAAGCCGGGGAGGAATATCATTCAGGCCGTCACCTTCGCCAGCTCGGCCTTGACCGCGTCGAGCGCAGCCGCGCCCTTGTCGCCGTCCGGGCCGCCGCCCTGGGCCATGTCGGGGCGGCCACCGCCGCCCTGGCCGCCCAGTACTGCCACCGCGACCTTGACTAGGTCCACCGCGTTGGCCGGCACGCCGTCGGTCACGCCCACGGCTACCGAAGCACGCCCCTCGTTGACCGCGACCAGCGCGACCACGCCGCTGCCGACGCGCTGCTTGGCCTCGTCGACCGCGCCGCGCAGTTCCTTGGGCTCGAGCCCGTCGATCACCTGGCCGATGAAGTTGATCCCCGCGACCTGCTCCGGCCCGGCCGCCTGTGCGGCACCGCCGCCGCCCAGCGCCAGCGCCTTCCGGGCCTCGGCCAGCTCGCGCTCGAGCTTGCGCCGTTCCTCGACCAGCGCACCGACGCGCGCCACGACATCGTCGGGCGAGGTCTTGAGCGCCGCCGCCGCCTCGCGCAGCTGCGCGTCGCGGCCATTGAGCCACAGCCGCGCGCCTTCGCCGGTCAGCGCCTCGATCCGGCGCACGCCGCTCGACACGGCGCTTTCCGAGACGATCTTGAAGATCGCAATGTCGCCCGTGGCGTTCACATGGGTGCCGCCGCACAGCTCGACCGAGTAGGACGCATCGTCGCCCAGCCCCATCGAGAGCACGCGCACTTCGTCGCCATACTTCTCGCCGAACAGCGCCATCGCGCCCGCTGCGATTGCGTCGTCCGGAGTCATCAGCCGCGTCTCGACCGCGCCGTTATGGCGGATCTGCGCGTTCACATCGGCTTCGATGTCCGCCATCTCCTCCGCCGACAGCGCCGAGGGGTGCGAGAAGTCGAAGCGCAGCCGATCGGGCGCCACCAGGCTGCCCTTCTGCGTCACATGCCCGCCCAGCCGCTTGCGCAGCGCCGCATGCAGCAGGTGCGTCGCCGAGTGGTTGGCGCGAACCCGATCGCGATGATCGGCATCGACGGTGAGCTGCACTGCGTCGCCCACGGCGATCTCGCCGGTCTCGATCCTGGCATGATGCGCATGCAGGCGGCCGAGCGGCTTGGAGGTGTCGGTCACCGCCGCGCTCACCTTGTCGCTCGAAATCACGCCGACATCGCCCATCTGGCCGCCGCTCTCGGCGTAGAAGGGCGTCTGGTTGGTCAGGATCGTCACGCTGTCGCCGGCACTGGCCTTCTCGACCTTGGCGCCGTCCTTGACGATCGCGACCACCTGGCCCTCGCCGACCGTGCCGGCATAGCCGGTGAACTCGGTGCCGCCCAGCTCGTCGGCCAGGTCGTACCACAGCTCTTCCGAGGCCTTCTCGCCCGAGCCCTTCCAGGCGGCGCGCGCGGCGGCCTTCTGCGCGGCCATCGCGGTGTCGAAGCCGGCGCGGTCCACCGTCATGCCCTGGCCGCGCAGCGCATCCTCGGTCAGGTCATAGGGGAAGCCGAACGTGTCATAGAGCTTGAACGCGGTCTCACCGGCCAGCACGCCGCCCTCGGCCATGCCCGCGGTCGCTTCGTCGAGCAGGCGCAGGCCGTTCGACAGCGTCTGGCGGAAGCGGGTCTCTTCCTGCAGCAGCGTCGCCTCGATCAGCGGCTGGGCGCGGACCAGCTCCGGATAGGCAGCGCCCATCTCGGCGACCAGCGCGGGCACCATCCGGTGCATCAGCGGATCCTTGGCGCCGAGCAGGTGCGCATGGCGCATCGCGCGGCGCATGATGCGGCGAAGCACATAGCCGCGCCCCTCATTGGCCGGCAGCACGCCGTCCGCGACGAGGAAGCCCGACGAGCGCAGGTGATCGGCGATCACGCGGTGGCTCGCCTGGTTCTCGCCGGTAGTCGCGGCACCGGTCAGCGCGCCCGAGGCGGCGATCAGTGCCTTGAACGTGTCGGTATCGTAATTGTCGTGGACGCCCTGGAGAACGGCGGCAACGCGCTCCAGGCCCATGCCGGTATCGATCGAGGGGCGCGGCAGGTCGCCGATGATCTCGTCATTCTCCTGCACGTGCTGCATGAAGACGAGGTTCCAGATCTCGACGAACCGGTCGCCATCCTCTTCGGGCGATCCCGGCGGGCCGCCCCAGATATGGTCGCCATGATCGTAGAAGATTTCCGAGCAAGGGCCGCACGGACCGTCCGAGCCCATCGCCCAGAAATTGTCCTTGGTCGGGATGCGGATGATCCGCTCCTCGGGCAGCCCGGCAATCTTCTTCCACAGATCGAACGCCTGATCGTCGGTATGATAGACGGTGGCGGTCAGCCTGTCCGCCGGGATGCCCCATTCCTTGGTCAGCAACGTCCAGGCGTGGGTGATCGCCTGTTCCTTGAAATAGTCGCCGAACGAGAAGTTGCCGAGCATCTCGAAGAAGGTGTGGTGACGCGCGGTATAGCCGACATTGTCCAGATCGTTGTGCTTGCCGCCGGCGCGGACGCACTTCTGCGAGCTGGTCGCGGTCGAATAGGGGCGGCTCTCAAGCCCGGTGAACACGTTCTTGAACGGCACCATGCCCGCGTTGACGAACATCAGGGTCGGGTCGTTGTGCGGCACCAGCGGGGCGCTCGGAACACGGGCATGACCCTGGCCCTCGAAATAGTCGAGGAAGGAACGGCGGATATCGTTGGTGGACGTCATAGGCGCGACTTAGTTGCGGACCGCGCTTTGCTCAAGCGAAACACTTCGATCAGGGTGATTGGCGAAACAGGTGTGGCGTGCGCGCCATCCTCGCGTACCCAGCAGCACCATTTCGGAAGCATCCTATGTTGATGCGTTCACAACCGTCGCCGATGCACGATCAATTCGGAGGGGGATAACCGCCACATGGAAATATCAAGCTCGGCCTTTAGCGGCCGCACCAGCGCCGTGCCGCCGCTCGCTGCTTCATTTCATATCGAAGCGTGCCCTCCGGAGCCACAGGACGAAACCGATCCCATGGCTGTCGAGCCACTGGAATCCATAGCTGGCCTCACCTGTGTTATCGAATATGCGGGAGCTCATCGCCTGATTTCTTGTCGCCGCTTCAAGACCCGCGGCGAATTCAGCTATGTCGGCGCGATCTGCCTCGCGGCTTCAGGCTATCGCGAGTTCAGAACTGACCGCATAGGCTATGTATTTGATCCGCAATCAGGCGAAGTCCTTGGTGAGCAGGGCTATTTCAGCCGCTTCTCTGTCGATGAAAGCCATGAAGCACGCCCCACCTGGGGATTGGCACCCAGCCGGCGCGTGACACTCGTCGCGGGCCTAAATATCCTCGCCTTCATGGCGCGCTGCGATGGCCAATGGCATCCATTGGAAACGAAACCTGTCGAGGACTTCATATGCTCGCTGTGGCTTCGCCGGGAATGGGAAGGCGAACCTCCACTGGAAGAAATCCTCGCACACGCACAGCGCCTGTCACCAGACTCCGGCACCTTCTTCAAGGGCGTTGAGAATTACGCTCGTAGCCGGACCCGCTCGAAAATACTCCGCAAAGCGGTTTCAGATCTGATCGCAGCCGATGGCGTCGTCTGCGATGAAGAGTTTGATTGGGGCCGCCAGTTCTCTGAATATCTTACCGAACGCGCCCGTCACGAAGGCGTCGACCTCGATCCCATCTTCTGACGCCCGTAGTAAAGACGTTGCAATGTAGGATTTCACCTGCTTGGCCCATCCGGCTGGCACGACTCAGGCCGCTCTTTGACCCTGTAGGAAAGATAGGATCGCATCCGCGCAAGGATGTTGCGAGATGCGGCCCGTTTGCGAGAACAGTGTCAACTTAAGCAGCCGCAAAACCGAGCTTTGGCGTGTACTTCATGTCCTTTGCCCCACCCGGCACTCTCGCCGCGTAGGAAGCTCACCCCATCGGCGCGTCGATCGACTTGGGCGGCTCGCTGAACCATTTCGGCCCGCTCTCGGTCATGTGGAAACAGTCCTCGAGCCGTACGCCGAAGCTGCCGGGGATGTAGATGCCCGGCTCGTTCGAGAAGCACATGCCCGGCGCCAGCTTGGTCGCCTCGCCGCGCACCAGATTGACCGGCTCGTGGCCGTCGAGACCGATGCCGTGCCCGGTGCGGTGCGACAGGCCGGGCAGCTTGTAGTCCGGCCCCCAGCCGACCGAGGCGTAGTAGCGGCGCACCGCATCGTCGACGCTGCCCGCAGTCGCGCCGAGCTTCGCCGCAGCAAAGGCGGTCTGCTGCCCCTGCGCCACCTGGTCCCACACCTTGCGCTGCTCAGGTGTCGCGCCGCCATGCACCCAGGTGCGCGACACGTCGCTCTGATAGCCCTGCACGTTGCAGCCGCAGTCCATCAGCACGATACGGCCATCGGCAACCGGCGCCGGCACCTTGGTGCCGTGCGGATAGGCCGCGCCCTCGCCCACCAGCACCAGGCTGAACTCGGGCACGCCGCCCAGCTTCCTGGTGGCGGCATCCATCAGCGCGGCGACGTCGCGCTGGCTCATCCCCTTCTCGACGCGCGGATAGACGAAGCGATAGGCGGCGATCGTCACGTCGGTGGCAAGCTGCATCAGCGCGATCTCGGCCGGTGTCTTGATCATCCGGCAGCCGCGCACGACGGGGTTGGCGGAAACCACCTTGAGCCCGGCCTTCTGCAAGCCATCGACTGCGAAATAGCGCACCGTCTCCTCGATGCCGACGGGCAGGTGCGCAAGCTTGCGGTCCTTGAGGAAGCCAGCGACGGTCTTGAGCGGGTTCTCGTCCTCGTTCCAGACCCGCACCTCGGCCGGGATCGCCAGCCCTTCGCGGGTGCGTGCTTCCTCGAAGAAGGGGGTGACGATGCAGGCCTCGCCCTCGGCGGGCAGCACCACGGCGGTCAGCCGCTCGCTGCGGCCCCAGCGCAGCCCGGTGAAGTAGATCAGCGACGATCCGCCCTCGATCAGCACCGCACCGATGCCGTTGGCCCGCATCAGCTTCTGCGCCCGGGCGAGCCGGGCGGCGCGCTCGGCATTGTCGATCGGCACCGCGCCCCTGGTCATGTCCTGCAGCGCCGACAGGTCCGGCTCGGCGGCGCGCAGCGCGCCGGGCAGCGCGAGCAGCGGCGCGGCCGCGGCGGCAGCGCGGACAAGGGTTCGGCGGTCAAGGCGCATCGTCATCCTCCGGAATCGTGCCGCATGCGATAAGGTGCCTCCGGGCAGCGCCGCAAGTGCCACGGCATGCCCACCGGGCATGGGGGAGTGCGCATCGGCTGGCCGCGCAGGGCTTGACCCGGGGCGCGCAATCCCCTTTGCCTGCGCCAAAGGATTTTAGGGGGAGCCTAAATTGGGCAAGCGACTAACCTGGTTCATTCTCGCGGCGCTGCTGCTCGGCGGCCTGCTCGGCTATGCCCTGAACCTCAGCTATGCCGGCACGCCGGAAGGCGCCGCCACGCTCGATGGCTGGGCCTATTATCTCGACATCCCCACCCAGATGTTCCTGCATCTGATCAAGATGATCATCGCCCCGCTGGTGGTCTCCACGCTGGTGGTCGGCATCGCGCACATGGGCGGCGGCGGCGCGATCGGCCGCGTCGGCCTCAAGGCGTTCCTCTGGTTCGTCTGCGCCAGCCTGGTCTCGCTCACGCTCGGCCTGGTGCTGGTCAACGCGCTCCAGCCCGGCGTCGGCCTCAACCTGCCGCTGCCGGCGGTGACCGAGAAGGTCGACGTCACCACGTTCGACGTCGCCAAGTTCTTCATCCACATCATCCCGACCAGCGGGATCGATGCGATGGCGAGCAACGACATCCTCCAGCTCGTCATCTTCTCGCTGTTCTTCGGCGTCGGCCTCGCCGCCGTCGGCGAGAAGGGCGCGCCGCTCGTCCGCGGGCTCGAGGCGCTGGTTCAGGTGATGCTCACCGTCACCGGCTATGTGATGCTGTTCGCTCCCGTCGCGGTGTTCTGCGCCGTCGCCAAGGTGCTGGCGACCAAGGGCATCGGCGTGGTCGGCGATCTCGCCTTCTTCATGGGCAGCTTCTATCTCGGCCTCGCCGTGCTGTGGGCGGTGCTGCTCGGCGCCTGCTTCCTGATCGTCGGGCCGCGCACCGGCACGCTGATCCGCTATCTGCGCGATCCGATCCTGCTCGGCTTCTCCACCGCCTCGTCCGAAGCCGCCTATCCGCGCACGCTCGACGCGCTCGACCGCTTCGGCGTGCCGCCGCGCATCGCCAGCTTCGTGCTGCCGCTCGGCTATTCGTTCAATCTCGACGGCTCGATGATGTACATGACGTTCGCGTCGATCTTCATCGCCCAGGCCTATGGCATCCATCTCGACTGGATGACGATGATCCAGATGCTGCTGATCCTGATGGTCACCAGCAAGGGCATCGCCGGCGTGCCGCGCGCCAGCCTGGTGGTGATCACCGGCACGCTCAGCCATTTCAACATCCCCGAGGCCGGCGTGCTGCTGATCCTCGCGGTCGACCATTTCCTCGACATGGGCCGCACGGCGACCAACGTGATCGGCAATGCGGTGGCCAGCACCGTGGTGGCGCGCTGGGAAGGCAAGCTCGACGCGCCGCAGCCCGTCGAACCCGTGGTCGCCGCGCCAACGGGGCCCGTGACCGACGCAGACAGTTTCGAGGATTATGGCAACAAGTCCTGATCCCGAAACCGCGGCCGGGCCGGCGCTGCCGGTCCGCGTCGCAGCGCTCTACCAGTTCACGCGTTTCGCCGATGTCGAGAGCCTGAAGGCGCCGCTCGCCGCGCTGTGCTGCTCGCTGGGCGTCAAGGGCACGCTGCTGCTCGCCCGCGAAGGCGTGAACGGCACGATCGCGGGCAGCGATGCAGCGATCGACACAGTGCTCGCCCATCTGCGCGCGCTGCCTGGCTGCGCCGATCTCGACGTCAAGGAATCGCGCGCCGCCGGGCTGCCCTTCGACCGGATGAAGGTTCGCCTCAAGCGCGAGATCGTCACCATGGGCGAGCCCGACATCGATCCGCTCGATACCGGCCATTATGTCGCGCCGCAGGACTGGAACGCGCTGATCGACGCGCCCGACACGATCGTGATCGACACGCGCAACGCCTATGAAGTCGCGCTCGGCACCTTCGCCGGGGCGATCGATCCGGAGACCCGCAGCTTCCGCGAGTTCCCCGAATGGTTCCGCAAGTTCCGCGCCGAGCGGGAAGCGGAAGGGCCGATGCCGCGCGTCGCGATGTTCTGCACCGGCGGCATTCGCTGCGAGAAGTCCACCGCCTTCCTGAAGGCCGAGGGGATCGACCAGGTCTATCACCTCAAGGGTGGCATCCTCGCCTATCTTGAGCAGGTTCCGCCCGAGCAGAGCCGCTGGCAGGGCGAATGCTTCGTGTTCGACCAGCGCGTCACTGTCGATCACGCGCTCCAGGCCGGAAACCGGGCGCTGTGCAAGCGCTGCCAGGGCCTGATCGCGAGCGAGGACGCGCCCTGCCCCGCCTGTGACGACCTCGCCTTTCGCGATCACGCATAGGCATAGGGTCCGCCGGCGGCGAGCGCGGCCTGATAGGCCGGGCGGGCATGGATCTTCTCGAGCCAGGCGGCGATGTGCGGCCGCCCCTGCGTCGCATCGGCCCGCGCGACCGCGGCTTCGAGCGGGAAGCTCATCATCACATCGGCCGCAGTGAACGCGTCGCCGGCGAACCAGGGCCGCGACGCCAGCTCGGCCTCGACATAGTCGAGATGGACATCGACCATCGGCTGGAACTTCTTCTGCGCCACCTTGCCGAACAACGGCACGCGGCTGAGCACCAGCTTGGTGAACAACGGCGGCATCAGCGAGCCTTCCGCATAATGGAGGAAGTGGCGCCAGCGCAGCGCATCCTCACAGTGGCCCGGCACACCGAGCTTCCCGTCGCCCAGCCCGACCAGATATTCGACGATCGCCCCGGTCTCGGCAATGACGTTGCCGCCATGCTCGATCACCGGCGACTTGCCGAGCGGATGGACGCGCTTCAGCTCGGGCGGGGCGAGCATCGTCGCCTTGTTGCGCTGGTAGCGCTTGACCTCATAGGGCAGCCCCAGCTCCTCGAGCAGCCAGAGCACGCGCTGCGAGCGGGAATTTTCGAGATGATGGACGATGACGGTCATGCGGCCTCTCCGGCTGGACGGCGCGGACGTTGCCGGGCCGAGATCGACTTGACGATGGTCCGCCCGCCTTCGGGCGGCAAGGGGCGTTTCGCGCGATCGAGCGCCGCCTCGATCAGCGCAATCACGGCGGGCGCCTCGAGCAGCGCCACCTCCTTCAGGCAGACGTAGCGGCCGACCTTGCCCTCCCCCCGAAGCAGTCCCTCGGGGTCGGGCAGGCCGACACCGGGCAGGAAATAGAGCAGTATGTTGCGCGGATAGATGGCGAGGCTGAATACCGCCTCGGAAGTCTTGGCGCCGGGGCCATAGGCAATCGCGAGCGCGTTGTAATTGTCATAGACCAGCTCGGTCGCGCCGGGCAGCCGTGCCCGCAGCACCGCCCGGGCAGCGCGGACGCGCTCGGCGATCTCGGGGGTGAAAAGCGCGATGAAGCCCTCCACCTGTTCCCGGGTCGCTTCGACATCGTCCGGATCGGCAGGGACGGTCATGCGGCGGCCTCCACTGCCTCGAACCGGATCGCGCGCTTCGCCGGATCCGCATCGACCAGCCTGACGCTGAGCGCGCTGCCCGGTGCAGCGCCGGGCGCGTCGATCCGGGTGACCACCGGCAGATCGGCGAGCTGCATCCGGGCGCCGCGCACATCGACATCGGTGACCACCGCCGGGAAGGTCTCGCCTTCGCGCCCGTCGAGCATCACCGCTCCGGCCAGGTCGATCACCGCGCGATCGATCTGCCCGCCCATTGCGTCGGCGCGGCCCATCACTTTGGGCAGGCGCTCGAACGCCTGAGCGACCGCGTCCGGCACCGGCTGCCCGGCCATGATCGCGAGCGCGGCACGGACGACATAGCGATCGGCGAGGCGGCGAAGCGGCGCTGTGGCATGGACATAGGGGGCGGCGACCGCGGCATGCCAGGGCGGCGCGTCGGCGCGCCACGGCGCATAGCTGGCGCCCTGCCCCGCGCGGCGGATCGCCAGCATCAGCGCCGCCTGGTGTGGATCGGCCGCATCGAGGTGCATGCGGAACGCCGCGAGCGGCTGCGCCTTGGGCCAGTCGATGCCGAGCGCGCGCGCGGTATTGCGCAACCGGTGGACCGCCGCCGCATCGGGCTCGGCCATCACCCGGAACAGGCCGGCATGATGCGCGCGCAGCAGCTCGGCGACGGCAAGATTGGCAGCGAGCGAAAGCGCGGCGTTGCGATCCTCCGAAGGATGACGGGCGCGAAAGGCGAGCGTGTAGCCGCCATCGGCGTCGTGGACGACTTCCTGCTCGGGCGGGTCGACGCGGGCGGCGCCGCGCCGGTCCTCGGCAGCGGCAATGCGGCGGGAAAGCTCGGCGAAGTCGGCCGGCAGTTCCGTATCGGTCACCGTCTCATAGGCGAGCTTGGCGCGGCTGCGGACGAGCGCGCGCTCGGCATGTTCGAGCCGAACCGCGCCATCGGGGGCGACCCGCACGGTGAACAGCGCAGCCGGGCGCGGGCCATCGGGCAGCAGGCTCGCCGCACCTTCGCTCAGCACCGGCGGGTAGAGCCGCGCCTTGCCGTCGGGCAGGTACAGCGTCGCGCCACGCCGCCACGCCTCGACATCCAGCGCATCGCCATCCTCGACGAACCAGGCGACATCGGCGATCGCATAGTGGAGCAGCAGATCGCCGCCGCTCCGCTCGATGGCGAAGGCCTGGTCGAGATCAGTGGCGCTGGCCGGATCGAGCGTGACCATCGGCAGCGCCGTGCGATCGACATGCTCGGTTGGCGCGCGCCGCGCCGCGACCTCGGCGGCGGCGCAGACTTCGGGCGGGAAGGCCTCGGGGACATGATATTGGGCGCGGATGGCGGCGAGGCCGCCAGCAAGCACGCGATCGGGATCGAGAACCGCCTTCATCCCGCCAGTCTAGCGTCCCCGGCGGCGCTGCAAAGTACACGAAGTACACGCCCGGACGCGTACCGCCGCGAAGGACAACCGGCCGGGCTCGCGGCTCGGCCAACCCTCGGGAAAGTCACAAAAGTCGCGACGCCCAGGCGAAGCGCCCCGGACGCGAAAGACCCGGCGCGGGGCAACGCGCCGGGTCTTCCAATGGGTCTCAGCCCGTGACCACCGCCTCGCGCGTCGCACGCGGGCGCAGCCTGTAAAGTCATTATAGGTCGTCGTCGCCGTCATCGGCGTCGGGACCCGTCATAAGTCCCTCGGCGACCTTTTCGGTCCGCGCGCGGATCGCCGATTCGAGGCGGTCGCGCAGCTCCGGATTCTCCTTGAGGAAAGTCTTGGCATTCTCGCGGCCCTGGCCGATGCGGACGCTGTCGTACGAGAACCAGGCGCCCGACTTCTCGACCAGCCCGGCCTTGACGCCGAGATCGAGGATCTCGCCGATCTTCGAGATGCCCTCGCCGTACATGATGTCGAACTCGACCTGCTTGAACGGCGGCGCCACCTTGTTCTTGACCACCTTCACGCGGGTGGAATTGCCGATGATGTCCTCGCGGTCCTTGATCTGACCGGTGCGGCGGATGTCGAGGCGGACCGAGGCGTAGAACTTCAGCGCGTTGCCGCCCGTCGTCGTCTCCGGATTGCCGTACATCACGCCGATCTTCATGCGCAGCTGGTTGATGAAGATCACCATGCAGCGCGAGCGGCTGATCGAGCCGGTGAGCTTGCGCAGCGACTGCGACATCAGGCGGGCCTGGAGGCCGACATGGCTGTCGCCCATCTCGCCCTCGATTTCGGCGCGCGGCACCAGCGCGGCGACCGAATCGACCACCAGCACGTCGATCGCGTTCGAGCGGACCAGCGTATCAGTGATCTCGAGCGCCTGCTCGCCGGTATCGGGCTGCGAGACGATCAGCTCGTCGATGTTGACGCCCAGCTTCTTGGCATAGACCGGATCGAGCGCATGCTCGGCATCGACGAACGCAGCGACGCCGCCATTCTTCTGTGCCTCGGCGATCACATGGAGCGCCAGCGTGGTCTTGCCCGAGCTTTCCGGACCATAGACTTCGATCACGCGGCCGCGCGGCAGGCCGCCGACGCCGAGCGCGATGTCGAGCCCGAGCGAGCCGGTCGAGATCGCCTCGACCTGCATCGTCTCCTTCGAGCCGAGCTTCATCGCCGAGCCCTTGCCGAATGCGCGGTCGATCTGCGCGAGTGCGGCGTCGAGCGCCTTCTGCTTGTCCGAAGAAATCGCCATGTTGCCGTCAATCACCTTGAGCGAAGCTGCCATTGGAAGTCCCCGTCGCTAGAAGGTTTAGCACGCTGCATCAACCTGTGTTGGAAAGCCGTGTATCGCGTTTGTTCTCGCGGAACAAGAGCGGAACGAAAATTTTTGTTCCATAATCGTTCCACCGCGTCCGAAAGGCCGTGATTGCCCTCCCCCGCCCGCGCCGCTAGCCCCGCCGCATGACCCGCATCGTCGGCCATGTCAGCGCGCTCAATCGCTTCCCGGTCAAGTCGATGGCCGGGGAGCGGCTGCATGTTGCCGAGCTGGATTGGCAGGGGATCGAGGGCGACCGGCAATATGCGTTCGTCCGCGCCACGAACGGCACGCGCTTCCCCTGGCTCACCGCGCGCGAAGTGCCGGCGATGGTGCTGCACCATGCCCGCTTCGACGATCCGGCAAGGCCCAAGACCAGCGCAGTGACGGTGGAGACACCCGACGGCACGATCCTCTCGCTCCACGACGCGCTGCTGAAGGGGCATCTGGAGGAAGCGGCGCGCGAGCCGGCCGCGCTGATCCAGATGGCGCGCGGCATCTATGATTCGATGCCGGTCTCGATCCAGAGCAGCACCGGTCATGCAGCGCTCGAGGCGGCGCATGGCGAACCGCTCGACATCGATCGCTTCCGGATCAACGTGATCGTGGACAGCGACATGCCCGCCAGCGATTGGCAGGGCCGGCGGCTGGCCTTTGGCGACGAAGCGGACGGCGCGATGGTGCAGTGCGCGGAACCGATCAAGCGCTGCGTGATCGTGACGATCGATCCGGTGACCGGCGCGAAGGAGCCGCGCGTGCTGCGCACCGTCGCCCGGGATTTCGGTGCCTGCTACGGAATCTATGCGGGACCGGCGCGGCCTGGGATTATCCGGGTTGGGGATGCTGTGCGGTTGATGGAATAGACAGCATCGGGTGGCCGGCTTGCCAGCTCCCCGGCGAAAACCGGAGCCCAGGACCACAAGTGACCGATTCAGCAGAGTGACCCTGGGCCCCGGATTTCGCCGGGGATCAGGATTGGCTGACGGGAAAGGTCAGAGGAAGATCAGTCCGCCGCGACGAGGCTGTCGAGCACCTTCTCGACGCTGTCCATCGTGAAGGGCTTGGAGAGCACCGGGCGATCGCGATAGTCTTCGCGGATCATGTCGCCTGCGCCGCCGGTGGCGAGCACGAAGGGGATGCCGCGCGCGGCAAGTGCGTCGGCGATCGGCCAGCTGGTCTCGCCGCCGCGCAGGTTGACGTCCATGATCGCCGCATCGATGCCGCCGGACTCGACCAGCGCCAGCGCCGAGGCAACGCTGTCCGCCGTGCCGGCGACGACGCGATCGAGCGCATCGAGAAAGTCTTCGAGCATCATCGCGATGAGCGGCTCGTCTTCGACGATCAGGATTTTCTGGGGCCCCGGCATATGCGCCACATCGCAGGAAAAAGACGAAACGCCAAGGGTTTATTTCGGAGTCAGCACGTCCCGCGCCGCTTCGGCAAGTTGCTGAACGGAAAAGGGTTTTGGCAGGAAGGAAACTTGCTCCAGATCAATCGACTTGCGGAGCTGTTCTTCGGCATATCCGGACATGAACAGGATCGGCAGATCGGGATATTTGACCCGCACCTTCCGCGCCATGCTGGGCCCGTCCATCACCGGCATGACGACATCGGAGATCAGCAGATCGGGGCGATCGATCGTCTCGAGCAGTTCGAGCGCGGCCTCGCCATTGTCGGCAGTGACCACGGTATAGCCCTGGCGCGCCAGCGCGCGCTCGGCGATCGCGCGGACCATGTCCTCGTCCTCGACGACCAGGATCGTGCCGGTGCCCCAGGTATCGGCCGGCTTTTCCTTCACGCCGGGCAGCTTGGCGGCCACCGGCGCCTCGGTCGCGGCATGGACCGGCAGGTAGATGGTGAACTGCGCGCCGCCGCCTGCGCCATTCTCGGCGAAGATGAACCCGCCCGACTGCTTGATGATGCCATAGACGGTGGACAGGCCCAGGCCCGTGCCCTTGCCCACTTCCTTGGTGGTGAAGAATGGCTCCCAGATCTTGGCGAGGATGTCTGCGGGAATGCCGGTGCCCGTGTCGGAGACGCGCAGCGCGGTATAGTCGCCCACCGGCAGCACGTCGTCGTCCATCCGGCGGACATCGGCGGCGGGCACCGCCATCGTCTCGATGGTGAGCGTGCCGCCGCCCGAAGGATTGGCCGCGAGCATCGCGTCGCGGGCATTGACCGCGAGGTTCACCACCACCTGCTCGAGCTGGCCCGGATCGGCGCGCACCGGCCCCAGGTTGCGGCCATGCTTGACCTCGAGCCGCACCGTCTCGCCGAGCAGGCGCTTGAGCAGGTTGGAGACTTCCGAGATCACGTCGGGCAGCTGGAGCAGCTGGGGGCGCAGCGTCTGCTGGCGCGAGAAGGCGAGCAGCTGGCGGGTCAGCGACGCCGCGCGGTTCGAGTTGGCGCGGATCTGCTGAATGTCGTCATAGTCGCTGTCGCCCGGCGAATGGCGCATCAGCATCAGGTCGCAGTGGCCGATGATCGCGGTGAGGATGTTGTTGAAATCGTGCGCGACGCCGCCGGCAAGCTGGCCGACCGCCTGCATCTTGGTCGCCTGCGCGACCTGCCGCTTGAGCTTCGATTCCTCGCCCGAATCCTTGAGGCTGATCAGCACCGCGGCGTCGCCGAGCCCGCGCGCGCCGGCGATGCCGATCGAGACCGGCTCCTCGGGCGCATCGGCAAGGCGGACGGTCATTTCGGCGGATTGCGGCGCCCCGCCGGCAAAGCGGCGGATCGCGTCGGCGAGCGCGGCCTTGTCCTCGCGCACCACAAGGTCGCCCGGATAGAGCGGCGGCGCGGCGGCGTTGACGCGGGTGGCGCGGACGAACGCGTCGTTCATGCTGGCGAAGCGGCCGTCGCGATCGACCAGCGCGAGGCCGAGCGGGAGCAGCGCGATCAGCGAGCGGACATGCGCGCCCGCGCTGGCGCCGATCGCCGGCGTGGGGGCATGGCCCTGTTCCTCGTCGAGCAGCGCCACCAGCAGGGGCGCGTCCTCGCCGTCGAGGAACGGGATCTGGAGCACGCGGAGCGGATTGCCCTCCAGCCCTTCGCGCTCGAAGCGGACCAGGCCCATGCTGTCGGTGATCAGGAAGCGGGCAAAGTCCCTGCCCTCCGCCGCCGCCTCGCCGCTGCCCATGGCGCGCAGGCGGAACACGCGGTTGGCGGCGCGCACGCGCCCCTCGGGCGAGATCATCGCAGCCATGATGCCGGAGGCACCCAGCCGGTCGCCGGTATGGCCGTCGATCATCGACTGGGTCTGGCTGGCGAGATCGAGCGCCTGCACGCCGATGAAGCGCCAGACCAAAGATTCCTCGCCGACGCGCTGGACGCGCGCGGAAACCGGCGCGCCGAACACCTGGATGCCGTCCTCGCGCGCTTCGCCGTCGCGCCAGGCGGTGCGCGCCGCAGTGCCGAGCGCGGCGACCGCAGCATCGCTGATCGGCAGGTTGGGCGGCGTCGGCCAGCCGGCGAACAGCGCCTCGAAGCGGCTATTGGCGCAGACCAGCCGGCCGGCGCGATCGGTGACGGCGAGCGCATCGTCGCTGGCGGCGGCAAGCGCCTGGGCGACCGACCAGTCGACCGGCAGCTCGGCCGTGCTGTCGGTGTGGAAGAGACGGCGCGCGCCCCAGAGCGCGCCGGCGGCAAGCACCCCCGCCGCGACGAAGCCGACCGCGACGGCACGGTCGTTGAGCGTGAGCAGAACGACCGCGCCCGCAAGAATGCCGGCCAGGACAGCCGCCGCGAACGGCAGCCAGCGGCGGGACGGCGATATCGGGCTATGCGCGGGCAACGTGGCCATGCGCCCGTGTGATGCGGTGTGGAGCGGGGGTCAAGCCATTCTCCCTCTCCCCCTCGGGGAGAGGGAGGGAGCCGACGAAGTCGGCGGAAGGGAGAGGGGAAGAGAGGCACCGTTCGCCACTGCCCCTCTCCCTTCCCACCGCTTCGCGGCGGGCCCCTTCCCTCTCCCCATTGGGGAGAGGGAGATAGAATTCACCAGATCCGGACGCGCTTGTTGGGCGCCAGGAACAGCTTGGTCGCCGGATCGGGGTTGTATGCCCCGTACCAGGGATCGAGGTTGCGCACGACCCAGGCACGCTGCTGCGAAGGCGAGTGCGGATCGGTGAGCAGGCGCTGGCGCAGGTTGGCCTCGCGATAGTTGCGACGCCACACCTGGGCCCAGCCGAGGTAGAAGCGCTGGTCGCCGGTGGTACCGTCGATCTCCGGCGCCGGCTGGCCCTCCAGCGAATGCTTGTACGCGTCATAGGCGACGGTGAGACCGGCCAGATCGGCGACGTTCTCGCCGAGCGTCAGCCCGCCCTTCACGTGCATGCCCGGCAGCGGCTCATACTGGTCGTACTGGGCGACCAGCGCGTCGGTGCGCTCCTTGAACGCCTTGACGTCGCCCGGCGTCCACCAATCGGTCAGGCGACCGTGCATGTCGTACTTGGCGCCCTGGTCGTCGAAATGGTGGCTCAGCTCATGGCCGATCACCGCGCCGATGCCGCCATAGTTGACCGCCGGATCGGCGTTGGGATCGAAGAAGGGCGGCTGCAGGATTGCGGCCGGGAAGACGATCTCGACCATGCCGAAATTGGCATAGGCGTTCACCGTCATCGGCGTCATGCCCCATTCCCAGCGCCGGATCGGCTGGCCGAGCTTCGAGACATTGTCGTCATACTGCCAGTTGTTGGCGCGGACATTGTTGCCGAACGCATCACCCGCGGTGATCGTCAGCGCCGAATAGTCCTGCCAGCGGTCCGGATAGCCGATCTTCGGGGTGAAGGCGGCGAGCTTCTCGTGCGCCTTGGCCTTGGTCTCCGGCGCCATCCATTCGAGCTGGTCGATGCGGCGGTCCATCGCGGCGATGACATTCTTCACCAGCTTGTCCGCCGCAGCCTTGGTCTCGGGCGGGAAATACTTCGCGACGTAGAGCTGCGACAGGTCGTCACTCAGCGCCCCGGTGGTGAAGTCGGTAGCGCGCTTCCAGCGCACTTCCTGCTCGGGCGTGCCCGACAGGGTGGTGCCGTAGAACGCGAATTGCTCCTTGTCGAACTTGCTCGGCAGCACGTCGGCAAAGCCGTCGAGCGTGCGGACGAGCAGCTGGTCCTTCAGCACCGCGAGCGGCGCCTGCTGGATCAGCTTGGCGATGCCGGTGACCGCACTCGGCTGGGCGACGATGACGCTGTCGACGTTCATCTTGCCGGCGGCCAGCATCGCCTTGAAGTCGAAGCCCGGCGCCAGCTTCTGCAGCTCGGCGACGGTCATCTTGTTGTAGGTCTTGTTGGCGTCGCGGCTCTCGATGCGGGTCCACTGGACCGCGGCGATCTTGGTCTCGAAATCGACGATCGCCTTGGCGCGCGCAGCGGCGTCGGGTTCGCCGGCATTGGTCAGCTGCGCGGCGAGATGCTTCTCATAGGCGGCCTTGGTCTCGACGAACTTGGCGTCCTTCGAGAGATAATAGTCGCGATCGGGCAGGCCCAGCCCGGCCTGCGACATGTTGACCGCATAGACGTCCGGGTTCTTGTCGTCCTGGCCGATATAGACGCTGAACGGGCTGCTCACGCCGTTGCGCCGCGCGACCGCGACCAGCGCCGGATAGCCGGCCTTGCCGCTCAGCCCCTTGATCTGGTCGATCCAGGGCTTGGCCGGTGCCAGCCCCTTGGCGTCGATCGTCGCGGTATCGAGATAGGCCGAATAGGCCGTGCCGATCTTCGACGAGGGATCGCCCTTCACGCCCTCGAGGATGTCGTGCGTCTGCTTCTGCGCATTGTCGGCCAGCACGTTGAACGCGCCATAGTTCGACTTGTCCGACGGGATCGGCGTGTTCTTCGCCCAGGTGCCGTTCGCGTAATTGTAGAAATCGTCGCCCGGCAGGATCGACGCGTCCATGCCCGCGGTGTCGAAACCGAAGCTGCCATAGACCGGCTTGGGCTTTTCGGGCTGCGGCTCGGGATCCGTGACCGGCGCAGCCTCGACCGGGGCGGTCGGCAGCGGCTCGTTATGGGCGCAGCCGGCGAGCAGCACGGGCGCGGCGAGGAACGTGGTGGCAAGGAGCGACAGGCGCATCTGGGGAAACCCTCGATCAATTGGATGCGCGCTGTCTTAGACCCTTGATACGCCTCGTCAATCGACTCCACGTAACATTGTTACGCCGGAATGACCGAATATGTTGCCCGTCCGCAGCGCGGCTCAAGCCGCCCTCGCCGCCGCCCGCCGCTTCCATTTGCGGCCGATCCACAGCCGCCAGGCGAGCGCCGTGCCGAAATAGCCGAGCACCGCCAGCGCCGCGGTGATGGTGACCAGCCCGGTCAGCGTCGCCGGGCCGGCCTGATGGAACAGCCAGTCGCTCCAGCTCCGCTCGATCACCTGCGCCTGCGCCGCCGCCTCGCCCGGGCCGATCATCCAGCTGCCGAGCCAATAGGCCGCCACCCAGAGCGGCGGCGTGGTGAAGGGATTGGTGACGAAGGTGGTCGCCGCCGCGGCCGGGATGTTGGCGCGCAGCGGCAACGCCAGCACGGCCGAAGCCGGGATCTGCCCCATCGGCACCAGCACGCCGGTCACCATACCCAGCGCAACGCCGCGCGGCACGGAACGTCGGGTGAAGCGCCACAGCGCGCTGTGCATCACCCGGTTCGCTACCGGGCGCAGCCAGCGGTTGGTCTCGACCGATTCGCGGCTGGGTGTCGCCTTGTCGAGCCAGCGGCGGAAGCGCGATGCCGCTTCGGGAGACTTGGGCGCCGGATCAGCCACGGTCGCGGAGCAGGCGCCCCTGCTCCCGCTTCCAGTCCCGCTCCTTGATCGACTCGCGCTTGTCATGCGTCTTCTTGCCCTTCGCCAGCGCCAGCTCGACCTTGGCGCGGCCCCGTCCGTTGAAATAGATGGACAGCGGCACCAGGGTCATCCCCTCGCGCGCCACCGCGCCATGGAGCTTGTTTATCTCCCGCTCATGAAGGAGCAATTTACGGGGGCGCTTGGGCTCGTGGTTGAAGCGGTTGCCATGGCTGAACTCGGGGATGTTCGAGTTGACCAGCCAGACGCCGCCCTCGTTCACCTCCGCATAGGCTTCGGCGATCGATCCCTCGCCGAAGCGCAACGACTTCACCTCGGTGCCGGTGAGCGCGATGCCCGCCTCATAGGTGTGCTCGATGAAATAATCGAACCGCGCGCGCCGGTTCTCGGCGACGGTCTTCACTTTCTCTAGGGCGGGGCGGGGACGGGCCATAAGGCGATGCGATGTAGGCGCGGAAATGCCCGAGCGCCAGCCCGACGGTGCACGAAGCGGCGCCGTGCGGCAAATGCGGCGAACCGAGCGCAAACCGCCGTATTCGCTCGCTATCCGGCGCAATAGCGGGTACAAGGGCCCTATTGGCGCCCCCTTTTTGTCGAGCAAGGCGCGAACTGACAGCAACTGGAAAGCTGCCGCTTGAAGCCGGAGCTTTGCCATGGTCCAGCAGAATGAACGTGATTTCCTCGAGCGCCGACACCGCGCGAGCGAGGAAAAGGCCCGTAGCGCCACCGATCCCGCCATCGCCCGTATCCATGGCGAGTTCGCCGCCGCCTATGCCCGGCGACTGGAGCAGCACGGCGCCACCTTCGGATAGGACGACCGGGCGGGGAATGGACAGCCCCCTGCCCGCTGCGCCATAGCCACCGGCATGTCGGCGGTTCTCAATATCCAACGTTCGATCACCGGCCAGCCCTGGCGCTGGCGCGGCCTGGCCAGCGATTCGCGCGGCGGGCTGGTGCCCGACGACCTGGTGACCCAGCTGCTGCTCGCCCGCGGCGTGGCGCGCGAGGATCTCGACATGCACAAGGCGCCTAGCATCCGCGCCTTCATGCCCGATCCCTCCATCTTCCGCGACATGGACAAGGCGGCCGAGCGGCTCGCCGACGCAGTGGAACAGCGCGAGCAGGTCGCGATCTTCGGCGATTACGACGTGGACGGCGCCACCTCCGCCGCTTTGCTCATATTGCTGCTGCGCGATCTCGGGCTCGAGGCCCGCCCCTATATCCCTGACCGGCTGATGGAAGGCTATGGCCCCTCGGGCGAGGCGCTGGTGCGACTGAAGGGCGAAGGCGCCAGCCTGATCGTCACCGTCGATTGCGGCGCCATGGCCTTCGAAGCGCTGGAAATGGCGCGCGATGCCGGTGCCGAGGTGATCGTGGTCGATCACCACAAATGCGCCGCCGAACTGCCCGTGGCACTCGCGCTGGTGAATCCCAACCGGCTCGACGAGGCCGAAGGCGCGGCGCACGGCCATCTCGCCGCCGTCGGCGTCGCCTGGCTGCTCGGCGCAGCACTGGTCCGCACGCTGCGCGCCCGTGGCTATTTCGCCGGCCGCCCCGAGCCCAAGCTGCTCGACCTGCTCGACATCGTCGCGCTCGGCACCGTGGCCGACGTCGCCGCGCTCAAGGGACTCAATCGCGCCTTTGTCGCCCAGGGGCTCAAGGTGATGGCGCAGCGGCGCAACATCGGGCTCAACGCGCTGATCGAGGCTTCGCGCCTCACCCGTGCGCCCAGTGCCACCGATCTCGGCTTCGCGCTGGGCCCGCGGATCAACGCCGGCGGGCGAGTCGGTCGCTCCGACCTGGGCGTGCGCCTGCTCACCACGCGCGATCCCGAGGAAGCCCGGGCGATCGCCGAGGAGCTCAACCTGCTCAACGAGGAGCGCCGCGCGATCGAAGCCGGCGTCCAGGCCGAGGCGGAGGAGGTCGGCCTGCGCAAGGCCAATCACGCGGTCGCCGTGGTGGCGAGCAAGGGCTGGCATGCCGGCGTGATCGGCATCGTCGCCGGGCGGCTCAAGGAAAAGCTCGGCCGGCCGGCGATCGTGATCGCGCTCGACGAGGACGGCGTGGGCAAGGGATCCGGCCGCTCGATCCCCGGCGTCGACCTGGGCGCCGCGATCATCGCCGCCAAGGATGCCGGGCTGCTCAAGGCGGGCGGCGGCCATGCCATGGCCTGCGGCGTGACGATCGAGGAAGACAAGCTCGACGCCTTTGCCGAGTTCCTCGAGGAACGGCTTTCGGAGCGCGTCACCCAGGCGATGGGCGAGCGCGCGCTGCTGGTCGATGCCGTGGTCGCGCCGGGCGGGGTCTGCCCCGATCTGGTCAACGCGATGGAGGCCGGCGGGCCTTACGGCATGGGCTGGCCGGCGCCGCGCGTGGCGGCCGGGCCGGTGACGGTGATCAAGGCCGATGTGGTCGGCACGGGCGGGCATGTCCGCCTGATCGTCGCCGGGCCGGACGGGCGCAGCATCAAGGCGGTCGCCTTCCGCCAGGCCGATACCGAGCTGGGCCAGGCGCTGCTCTCGGCCCCGCGCCACCGCAAGCTCTGGCTGGCGGGCCGCGCGAAGATCGACGACTGGGGCAGCCGCCCCGCCGCCGAACTGCACGTCGAGGATGCGGCCTGGGCGGATTAAGTGCCGAAGCGCGCTGGAAGCGCTTGACCCGGTGGCGATCCTTCCCTAACTGGCCGCCTCCACGCTTCGGCATGGCCCCTTCGTCTAGCGGTTAGGACGCGGCCCTTTCACGGCTGAAACACGGGTTCGATTCCCGTAGGGGTCACCAAGCCTTTTCAAAGGCTTGGTGGGTTTTTCAGTTGCAAAAATGCAACTTCTCTAAAACTTCTCTACGGCCCTGCATCGCGATCGCGCGCAATTGGCGCAGCTTCAGCTTCTGGTCGAGATACCGCCGCATCAGCAGCCAACCGTCCATGGGCAGGCACGCAACAGCACGGGCGATCCCATCAGGATCGCCCGCGTGGCAGCCTCTAGTTGTTCACCCCCTTGTAGGGGCGGAAATAATCCGAACCCGCCCATGCTGGCACCTCAACTGCGATTGCCTTGCCGCGCGTGTAGCTGGCGGCGGCATTGACATCGCCGGTGCCGCTATAGGCTGCGACATGGGGATAGGGATAGACGGGGCGGCTGCGCGCGGGGCCAGCCGGCGCAGCGGCGAACGCCGGCGGCGGTCCCGACGGACGTCCGGCACCCGGAGCACCCGGCGGCGGCAGCATTCCCGGAGGCGGACCGCCCGCACCCGGCCGGCCCATGCCCGGAGGAGGCCCGTTGGGGCCACGACCGCCGCCCGGCAAGCCGAACTGGCTGCGCTTCGAGGGGTCGGCACTCCGCGTCTCGATCGCATCCGGCGCCTGCCCACCTTCGACCCAGGCCATGATCGGGGTCAGCAAGTCGAACTGGTTCGGTCCCTCGCCGCCGGAGCAATGACCCATGCCCGGCATCAGGTAGAGGCGCTCGAACCCTTCGGCGGCCGTCGCTCCCATCTGGCGACGCACCGCGTCGTGATAGGCGATGGTGTTGATCGGCGAGATGTGCGGATCTGCCCAGCCATGGAAGAGGATGAGCTTGCCGCCGCGGCCTGCGAATGCCGACAGGTCCGGGCTGGTCGAGTCGAACAAGGTATGACGCTCGCGCAGGCGATCGAAGGTCGCGCGGTCGAACACGACGTCGGCGAGCTTTGCCGGCTGACCGTCGAGGAAGATCAGGTTCGCCATCGAGCCTTCGGCGATCATCGTGCTGAAGATCGGCTGTTCCGCGCTCTGCGGCACATAAACGCCCGCCCATTGCAGCTCCGAACCATATTGCGGGCCGCCCTGGGTCAGCCGCTCTCCGGTCTTCGCATCGCGCGGTCCGTCATAGAAGCGCTGCGCGACTTCCGCTTCCGCGGCGCTCAGGCAGGACGTCGGGTCCTGGCCCGGCTTGCAGACCACCGACTTGGTGTCAAACCGGCACTGGCCGGGCGTCGCGATGAGGCCATCGACCTGGCCATCAAGACCGTCACAGGCCTTGAGGACGGCGGCATGCAGGATCGGGAGCCGCGATGCGAGGAGCACTGGCTTGCCGTCGGCGCCGGTGTTCGAACGGGCCTGCCAGGCATGGAACAGGCTGTTCTGTACGGTGAACGCCATCGCCGGGGCACCGGCGATGATGCCGTTGAAGTCCTCCGGAAAGCGCTGTGCCTCGACCAGCGCCTCGCGCCCGCCATCCGAGCAGCCGCTGAAATAGGAATAGCGCTCGGCCTGGCCGTAAAATGCCTTGATCAGCGCCTTGGCGGTCAGCGCCGTCGCATGCACGCCGCGATAAGCGAAGTCGGCGCGCTTCTGGGGATCGCGGCCGAACTCGGCGCTCATGCCCTGATGCCCCATGTCGGTCGAGGCGACGACGAACCCGCCGGCCTGGACCGTCGGGCAGCCATCGGCCGCGCCAATCCGCAGGTTGAGGCTACCGCACAGGCCGCCGCAGCCGGTCTGGAGATAGCGCTGCGTCCAGCTCCTGGTCGGCAATTCGACGCGGAAGGTGATGCTCGGGGCAAGCGTGCCGTCGACCGCGCAGATCGGCTGGCCCTGCTCGCTCATGGTCTCCTCAGCCTTCTCGATCCGACTGCCGGCGCCACCCAGCGCCGTGACATCGAGCTTCGCCAGATCACCGCAGCTTGCCTTGGGAAGGACCACGCCGAGTGCCGCGGGAGCGCCCGCACCCGGGCGAACCGCGCGTGTCCCCTGCCCGACCGCTGCGTCCGGCGATGAAAGCAGCAGCCCGGCCGGCAGCGCCAGCGCAAGTGCCGCGAGCAGCACGCGCCTTGGCACGCGCATCGACAAGACAGTCATGGAAGCCAATCTCCTGTTGAGACGAAGAGGGGTGAAGTGTGGAATCATGCGCTGGTCATGGGCCGCACGAGCAGCAGGGCGACAGCACCGACGAGCGAGCCGCAGGCCATGATGAGCGCCACGGTCGCGAGGTCCATGCCACCCGCGAAGAGCAACCCGGCTATCACTGGCCCAAGCGCAGCACCGCCCCGCCCGATACCGATGACGAGCCCCGTCCCGCCCGCCCGCAACCTGGTCGGGAATGCCTGGGCGAAGACGGCGTAGAGGCCGGCGGTCGCGCCATTCAGGAAGAAGCCGGCGATACCCGCGACAAGCGACAGCGCTGCGAGGGTGTGCAGTTCCTGGCCGAAGCCGACGACCGCGACGGCGCCGCCGACCATTGCGGCCATGACCAGCCCGCGAACCGGGAAACGCTGGCTGAGCAGGCTGACGACAAGCGCTCCGGTCGCACCGCCCAGATTTGCCCAGACCAGCACCTGACCAGCCATCGCCGGCGCTATGCCGAGATCGGCGACGATCTTCGGAATCCACTTCATCAGGAAGTAGAAGGTCATGATGTGTGCGAAGTAGCTGAGCATCAGCAACAGCGTGATGCGCGCCATGCCCGGTGCGAAAGCATCCGCCAGCCGGGTCTTGGCGGCGACCGGATCGAGCGGAGGAAGCGCGGAAAGGGCGGCGCGCCCCTGGCGCGCAAGCGTATGGTTGACCCGCGCCAACGCCCCGGCGGGCTGTTTCAGGCAGAGAAAGGCGATGGTCTCGGGCACGAGCCAAAGGACCAGCGGAATGAAGGCGGCGGTGACGATCGCGCCAAGCGCGAAGATCGATTGCCACTGGCCCGTTGCGCCGAGGATCACGGAGGCGATGCTGCCTCCAACGACCGCGCCCATCGGATAGCCGCCGGCCATGATCGCGACCGCCAGGTTACGCCGGCGCGCATTGGCGCATTCCGCGACGATCGCATTGGTCGCGGCCAGCATGCCGCCGATCCCAAGCCCGGTGAACAGGCGTACGGCCGAAAGCGCGAAGACATTCGTCGACAGGGCGGCGAGCCCCATGCCGGTCGCCATGATCACCAGACAGGCCAGGATCATCGGTCGCCGGCCGAGCCGATCCGCGAGCGCGCCTAGCGCAAAGGCGCCGATCGCCATTCCGATCAGCTCCATCGACAGCACCACGCCAAGGGCTGCGCGGTCGACATGCCAATCGGACGCGATGCCGGGCGATGCGAAGGAGATCGACAGGACGTCGAAGCCGTCCAGCGCATTGAGCGCAGTCGCAATCGCGATCGCCAGCACCTGGCGCGGATGCATGGGCTCGCGCGCGATAAGCTCGCGGGGATCCTCGCTCATGCGCCCTCTCCCTCTTTGAGGCTCTTTCCGACCGAGTAGAGCGCGCCGGGCGCATTTCGGCTGGCCTGGAATTGCGCGAGCGTCTCGCCGCGCATGCCCGCGTAAACAACGGCGTTGGGTAGGCCGAGCACGGCGGCGAGCTTCTCGAGCCCGAAGAAGATCGCCCCGCGCTCGATGAGTCGGGTCCAGTCTCGCGAGTGGATCAGGTTCTGCTCCTCGGCGCTCAGTCCCGATGCCGCCAGCATGCCTTCCTCGTCGGCGAGGAAGGCGGCGCGGTGCGCGGGCTCGACCATCTGCTGGAGGAAGCGGTTCAGGTCGTAGTTCTGCACGCTCACGTCGAGCGTGAACGGCTGGCTGTGTGGCAGCGCCAGCATGGCAGGATCGAGATCCGTCGCCAGCGGCTGTGGCTCAGGATTTTCGAGCAGCAACGTCGCAATACCGGTCATCGAAGGCAGGTAGTAGTTGCGCGAGAGCAGCTTGGGAGCGGCGGCGAGCGCGCCGCGCATCACCAGCCACATCACCACTTCCGAGCTTTCCCAACCACCGCGCATCGCCAGCTCGGCCTGGCTCATGCCGGCAAGCACCTCGGGATCCTCGACGATCAGGTCGAGGAACTGCCGGTCCCATTCGGGATCGTTGAAGCCGGCGCGCTTGCCGTGGACCTGGTGGGAAAGGCCGCCGGTCGCGACGATCGCGACCGACAGGTCCTCGGGATAGCTCTCGATCGCGCGGCGCAGCGCCCGGCCCAGCTTCCAGCAGCGCCGGGCGCTCGGTACCGGGTTCTGTAGCACACCGACCGCCAGCGGAATCATCTGCACGGGCCAGCCCTGACGGTGATCGTAGAGCAGGCTCAGCGGCGAGAAGGCACCATGATCCAGCGGCCGGCGCTGGAAGAACGAAAGGTCGAATTCGGCGGCGACCAGCTGTTCGCCGATATGGCGGGCCAGACCGGGATGTCCGGGTACCGGCAGGATGTCGCGCGGCCCTCCCCCTTCGTCGGCGCAGTGGTGCATCGGGCCCACGCCCAGCGCAAATGCCGAGTAGTGATCGAAGAAGAAGGAGGTGACGTGATCGTTATAGATCACGAAGACCACATCTGGCTTCTTCTCCGCCAGCCAGGCTTTCAAGGGCTCATAGGCGGCGAAGATCGGTGCCCAGGCCGGGTCCTGCTGCTTGCCCGCGTCGAGGGCGAAGCCGATGGTCGGGGTATGCGACGTGCCGATGCCGCCGATGATGCGCGCCATTATCGTTTCCGGTTATCGTGCAGGGGCCGGCGCTGCCGCGAAGGCGCGCTCGAGAAAATCGATGACGATTGCGAGATTGGCAGGCGCGTCGAAGGCAGGATCGATATGCTTGGCGCCTGGCAGCAGGTCGATGCGCACCGGCGCGCCCGCCTTTTTCAAGGCGTCGGCCAACACGATGCTCTGCTGATGCGGCACCATGCAATCCGCCGTGCCCGCCTGGACCAGCACGGGCGGGGATGTCGGCCCAACATAGGTGAGCGGGCTCGCCTGGCGCGCCAGATCGCGATGCTGCTGGACAGGTCCGCCCAGCCATTTTGACTCGGGGCTGTCCGCCGCATCGTGGCCCGCCGAGCTGGCACCGCAGGCCGACGCCTTGAGCTGGGCGTCCATCGTGTCGAACTGCGTGGGCGGATACATCGCGACGATTGCCGAGACCGGCGCTGGCGCGCCGGTACCGATCGGCGCGCGCCCGGCGGCGAGCCCGGTGAGCAGCACCAGATTGGCACCGGCGGACTTGCCCCACAGCGCAATGCGGCCCGGGTCGAGATCGAGCGAAGGCGCACGCCGGCGGAGGTCGAGCAACGCAGCAGTCACGTCGTTGGCGGCCGCGGGGAAGCGTGCCTCGCCGCTCATGCGGTAATTGACGCTGGCAACTGCGATGCCGTGTGACAGAAGCGCTGTGATATCCTGCTTCAATCCATCATGCCCGCGCTTGTCGCCAAAGGCGAAGGCGCCGCCATGCACCGTCAGGACAACCGGGAACGGCCCCTTGCCCGCGGGCTTCCACAGGTCGAAGCGCTGCGCCGGATTGGCACCATAGGCGATGTCCGCCACCGTCGGAGCAGGCGGCGCCGAGGCAAGATAGGTCCAGCCGCCATAAGCCGCCGCGCCCGCGACAAGGACCGCGGCGCCGATCAACAGCCGCTTGATACTGCGCTTCATGCAAATACTCCTGGCGCGGATGGGCGCGACGGGGGCTCGCCAAACGCGAGCCCCCACCCCCCCTTACCCCAGCTTGAACCCCAAACGGACCCCCGCTAAAAGCGGCTCGGAGATGCCCCAGGTAGCACCCGCGGGCGCAGTCGAGGTTACGTTGCCAGGGGCGGCGACCGCCTGATAGTCGTTCTCGATATTCTGGACGAACGCCTGCAGGTACCAGCTGTCCTTCGGCGCCGCCAAGGTGAGGCTCGCGTCGCTTCGCGTGAACGAGCCCTGGCGATAACGGAACGGCGTCACGAAGTCGGTAAGCGTGTAGGAGCTGCTGTACTTGGTGAAGCCACGGAAGCGCAGGGCATAGCCGCTGCCCAGGTCGAAGGACTGGTTGAGCGTTGCGGTCGCGACAAAGGCGGGAGTCTTGTCGATCGACTTGCCCGAATAGTCCACATTCTGGGTCAGGCCGGCCATGAAGCGCTTGAACTTTGAGTGCTCGAAGTTCGCGCTGAGGCTGATCGAGGTGCTGCGGCCGGGAGTGAAAGTTACCTCATTCTCCCAGCCATAAATCTCCGCAGGGACGTCGCGGGTGTAGATGACGAAATTGCCGTTGATGTTGAGCAAGCTGCTGATCTGAAGCTTCGAATAGTCGTAATAGAAGGCCGCCGAGGTGAGCTGCAGCCACGGTGCAGGCCGCCCCTTATACCCCGCCTCATAGGCAGTCAGCTGCTCCGGGGTGTATTCGCCCACCGTGCCGGTCGCGGCGTCGAAATCGTTAAAGCCGCCCGCCTTGTAGCCGGTCGCGATAGAAGCATAGAGTAGGTTGCTGTTGTCGATCTGATAGTTGAGACCCGCGCGCCACGTGACCTTGCTGGCCTTCTGGAGGGCGTTGTTCGGCGTGCCGATGCAATCCTGTGGCACCTGACAAGGCGTACCCTGCGGGTTCGGCCAAATGCTGAAGGGCGTCGGACCGGCGCCAGCGGCGAAGGTGCCGTTGCGGCCAACCTGGTCGTTTGAGTAGCGCAGGCCGCCGACAATGCCGAGCGCATCGGTCAGGTGCACCGTCGCCTGGCCGAACACGCCCCAGGACTTGTGCCGCGTGGTGTTGACGGCATTGACCGCATTGCGACTTCCAGCTGCGGTCGGGTTCGAGACCGGGGCGGACCAGTTATGATCGCTCTCGTTGATTGTCTCGATGTAATAGTTGGCACCGACGACATAGTCGATGAAGCCCGGATTGGAATTCGAAGCCCGAAACTCGTGCTGGTCGCTCTTCACCTTCCCCCGATAGAACGACCAGTTATAGGTTGGCACCACCGGCGGTGGTCCCTGGTAATTCGCCACGGGATTGTTGGTCGACGAGTTAAGGTCGCCCGAACGGAAATACTGGTGCCCGCCGACATAGGTGAGCGTCGCGGGACCCAGATCCCAGTTCACTTCGCCGTTGATGTTGGTGAAATCCTCGTCGGTCTTGGCGCCGAAGGGATTGCCCAGGACCGGACGCAGGTCAGCGAAGGACGCGCCGGCCGTGACGAGGTCATAGCGCGCCGCGGCCGTGCGCGTTCCGCCGATATGGCCGGTTGTCACGGTGATCCGGGCGGTGAGCTCGGAAAGCGGCGTGAACAGCGCGGAGAAGCGCCCGGTGACATTGTCGGTGGTGCCACGCGCCGCCGAACCGTCGGCGGGAAGATAATAGCCGTCCTGGTGATTGTAGCTGCCGGCCGCGCGAACCGCGAGCCAGCTCGCCACCGGGACGTTGATCGCACCCTCGACGCGCTCGGTGTCGAGGTTGCCATATTCGACCTTGCCATAGGCTTCGAAGTGATCGACCGGCGCATGAGTGATGATGTTCAGCGCGCCGCCCGTGGCGCTACGGCCATAGAGCGTGCCCTGGGGGCCGCGCAGCACCTCGACCCGCTCGACGTCGAAGAAGGACTGGCCGAGCTGCGCGGGGCGCCCGATATAGACGCCGTCGATCGTCGTCGCGACGCCCTGCTCGCCCTTGCTGGTATTGTCCGTAGTCGTGACGCCGCGGATATTGACGCTGAGCCCGAAGGGACTGCGGTCGATATTGAGGCCGGGCACCACATTCTGCAGATCACGGACATCCTGCACGCCCATCGTCTTCAAGGCGTCACCCTGCAGCACGTTGATCGCGGCCGGAACCTTGAGCACCGATTCGCTGCGCTTGAGCGCCGTCACCACGATCTCGGCCTGGTCCGCGGGCGCTGCAGTCGTATCGCCCTCTCCGGCCGGCGGTTGTTGCTGCGCAGTAGTGGCCGTATCCTGCGCCCAGGCGGGCGCGGCGCCGGCCGCGAGCAGCGCGATCGCCGAGATGGCGCAGGCAGCACTCGCGGCGCCACGCGGTCCGCCCTGACGAGCGCTCAGAATCGTCGAATTCGAAACTTGCTGAAGGAACAGCATAGAACCCCTCCCATCCTCTCGATGTGCCCCTTTTTCGGAGCCTCGGGCATTCCATAACCGCTGTTGGCACGCTGCTCCCCCTGCCCGTAAGGACAGGTGGGTCAGGGCGTCGCCGCGCTTGCTGCCGCGCATCCGGGCTGCGAGAGTCGGCATTGTTGCAATGTCAGTGGTGAGCCCATGCGCGTCTTCTTGGTCGATGATCATCCGCTGTTCCGCCAGGCACTGGCGGAGACGGTGCATGGCATCGAAGGTGCAATCGAAGTCGCCGAGTTCGAGACGCTGGCGGCAGTTCGATCCGCGCTCGCCGAGGACGCCGAGGTTGCGCTGATCATGCTCGATCTCAAGCTGCCCGACAGCAACGGCGTGACCGGCCTTTTGTCGCTGAAGGCACTGTTTCCACAGGTGCCGATCGCAATCGTGTCAGCCGCGGATGATCCCGAAACCATCAAGACCGCGATTGCCTGCGGTGCCGCCGGCTTCGTACCGAAATCAGCCGATGTCGAGGAGCTGAGCGCGGCGGTGGAGACCCTTCTCAAGGGCGAGCAATGGTTCACCAAGGGGACGCCGCTTGCAGCAGGCACCGCGTTGACCCCGGCCCAGGCCAAGGTCCTGGACGCTGTACGTCGCGGGCTGATGAACAAGCAGATCGCCTATGAGCTCGGGATCAGCGAACGGACAGTCAAATTCCACCTACACACCGTGTTTCGCAAGCTCGGCGCGCAGACCAGGGCTCAGCTGGTGGCGCTGGCCGTCGAGGGTGCGTCATCGCCCTGAGCCTTTACGGCGGCTTCGATCAGCACGGCCTGAAGCACCAGCGGCGCGATCGGCTTGTTGAGCACCACGATACCGTTCAGCTCGGCCGGCGCACTGCTCCAGCCAGGATCCGGGGTGGCCGTCAGCAACAGACGCAGCCCAGCACGCCCGGCCAGTCGCCGCAGCAGCGCCAGACCATCCTCGCCGCCCAGATGATAATCGGCAATCGCGACATCCCATCTCCCTTGCGCACTGACCGCGTCCGCTGTCGCGGCGCCGGTAACCCGCCCGCCCCAGCGCTCGATCAGCGCGGTGGTGCTGAGCAGCACGTCGGGGTCGTCGTCAACGCACAGCACACGCAGGCCACCGAGCTGGGGCGGGACATCCTCGAGAACGGGGCGCGACGCGAGCGCCGCGGTGGACGGCACCAAGATCGCGAACGTGCTGCCGCGGCCCGGTTGCGAGCGGACAGCCAATGTGTGGCCAAGCACCTGGGAGACGCGTGCGACGATGGCGAGACCTAGCCCTGCCCCCTCTGACAGCGCCTTTCCCTCATCGAGGCGGCTATATTCGGCGAATGCTACCGGGAGCGCCTCGGGGGCAATGCCGACGCCGCTGTCTCGTACTTCGAATCGGATGTCCGAGCCTGCCGGACGACAGGCAAGTACTACACGCCCGCTTGGCGTGTAGCGGATCGCATTGACCAGCAGGTTCTGCAGCATCGAGCGCAGCAGATCCGGATCGGAACGCCCCCACCGATGGGTCGGCATCACGACCAGTTCAATGCCCCGCGCCCGCGCCTGGCCCTCGAACTCTTCATGGAGCGCCATGAGCAGTTCGCCGGCATCCACCGGTTCAAGCTTGGGCTTAAGCGCGCCGATCTCGAGCTGAGAGAGATGCAGCAAAGCGCGCAGCAACCGATGCGCACCCTCCACCGCCTGATCCGCGCGCTGGACGAGCGACGCGACCTGCGGGTCGCCGCGGACACCCGCAAGTGCATTGCCGAGGAAGAGCCGTGCGGCATGCAGCGGCTGGACAAGGTCATGGCTGGCGGCGGCGACGAAGCGCTGCTGCGCGCCCGTGGCACGCTCGGCCACCTGTTTGGCGGATGCCAGCGCGGCATTCACATCGACAAGTTCGGCGGTGCGGGCCTGGACGCGCTGCTCCAATTCCTCGTTGCTAGCGGCCAACACCCGCTCGGCCTGCTTCAACCCAGTAATGTCGGTGAACGTGGTGAGATACCGCCCCGCGCCCAGCGGCGTGCCGATGATGCGCAGCGTCCGGTCCTGCTCGAGCGCCACTTCTTCCTCGAACCGCTCTCGCCCTTCTACCGCCGCAAGGCGTCGTTCGGCATAGTGGCGGATGGCGCCTGTATCGACACGGTCCGCGACAATAGCGAACAGCTCCCGCAGCGGCTTGCCGACATGAACCGCCTCACGCGGAAGGCGCATGAGCTCGAGGTAGCGCGCATTCCAGGCAACGAGCCGCATCTCCGCATCGACGACATAGACGCCCTGGTCGAGGCTCTCTAATGTGGTTTGCAGCAGTTCGCGGCCGAACTGCACCGCGTGCGCCGCCTCGTCGAGGATGCGGCTCACCTCGGCAGCATCCTGGTTGCCGGCGGCTAGCGCAATCGCAACGACATTCCGCGCCGAGGGCGCGCCGATGACGCCGGCGAGCATGCGCTCGGCAGCCCGTGCCAGCGCCGGACTGACCGGACTTGCATCGGCGAACTCCGCGTCGGGCACTTCGAGGCGAAGGTCGCGAAGCGCCCGTCCGGCCTGTTCCTCGCCCAGGAACTGGGTAAGCAGCCCGCGCAGATCGGCGACCGTCGCGCCAAGACCATGCGGGTCGCTCTGTCCTGCTCCCGGGGCCCGCGCGACGAACGTCGTCGCCTGGATCGTGTCGATGAGCCGAGGTGCAGTCCGCAACGAGACCAGGATGTAGCAAGCCAGATTGAGCGCGAGGCTCGCCACGATCGCGAGGCTCGCGGCGTTGCCGGGATATTGCGGGATGCCATCCACCGCGGGCACCGGCGCCGCATGCGCGCCAAAGGCGGGTGCCGCGATCGCGACCGCCCAGACCAGCATGCCCGCGAGGATGCCGGCAATGGCACCGCGGGCATGCCCCTGGCGCCAATAGAGCCCGCCGAGCAGCGCCGGAAGCAGCTGCGCAGACGCGGCGAGCGCGGTGATGCCGAGCTGGGTTGGGCCCAGCGCGTCGCGCAAACCGACATAATAGAGCCAGGCGAGCAACCCGATCGCCACGGTGGTGAGGCGCCGGACCCGGAGGATCGACCGCCCGACCCGTGCGCTTGCGCCCGCGCGCGCCTGGGCGGATGCCATCAACGGCAGCACGATCGCATTCGAGACCATCGCCGCGACCGCCGTCGTCTCGACAACAACCATGGCCGCGCCGGCGGAGAGGCCGCCCAGGATCGCGATGACTGCAATCGCTTGCGACTGGTGCGCGATGGGCAGGGCCAGAACCAGCATGTCGGGATCCACCCCCGCGACGTTGAAGCCGCCGCGCAACGCAAGCGAGATCGCAAGCACGGCGAGCGCCCAGAGCGAAAAATATGCTGGCACCAGCCAGCTCGCGACGCGGACATCCTTCTCCCGCTCGAGCGTAACGAAGGCGAGATGAAACTGACGGGGCAAGGTGAGGGTCGTGAACACGCAGAGGAGCGTGGCGGTCACGAAGGGGAAGTTCATTTGCGGCAGCAGCGGCGGGATCGTTGCCACCCCGCGCGCGATCCCGCCGGGGTTCCCTGAAAGCAACCACAATCCGAGGCCGGCGACACAGGCTAGGCCGGCCAGCTTCACGCAGGATTCGAAGGCAACCATCGCGACAAGACCGCGGTTCTGCTGGGTAAGGCTGGGCCGCTGGACGCCGAACACCACGGCGAAGGTCATGAGTAAGGCGACGAGCACGAGCACCTGCCACGCTGCGGGCTGGCCACTGCCCGTCGCGAAATTCCAAGCCCGTGCGAGTGCGATCAGCTGAAGCGCGATATAGGGCAGCGCGCCGATCGTAGCGACCAAGGCGACAAGCACGCCCAATGCACTGCTCTTGCCGTAGCGGGCGGCAAGAAAATCTGCGAGCGATCCGACATTCTCCCGCTTCGACAACGCGGCGATGCGCCGCCAGATCGGGAATCCCAGCGTGATCGATAGGATCGGCCCCAGCACATTGGCGAGGTACATCCAGATGCCGGCGCCCGCGTCGCCGACTGCGCCGAAATAGGTCCATGAGGAACACAGCGTCGCGAGCGACAGGCCGTAGAACAGTCCGCTGGTCCAGGGCCGCCATCCGCGCCCGCGGCGCTCCGCCAGCCATCCGATGGCGACGAGCAGGCCGAGATAGGCGCAGATCGAACCGATGATGAGGGGCAGGCTCAGCACGGCGACATGCTAACCTGACCTCCCGAGGTCGCCAATCCGGCCAAAGGGTCAGTCACCCGCACCTTCGTACCATGGTCGATTCGCCTGCCCTTCCCGCACGGTCTCTTCGGCCCAATAGAGCCGCATCGGATTGCTGACGAGCAGCCTGCGCTGCTGCTCCGGGGTGACGGCGATCTGCGGGATGACGTCGACGATCCCGCCATCGTCGGGAAGAACCTTCTCCATGTTCGGATGCGGCCAGTCGCTGCCCCACAGCACCCGCTCCGGATAATCCTCGATCAACGGGCGGACCGCGCGGACGAAAGCGCCATAGGGCGGACCGGCCGGATCGAGACGATCGGGGCAGGTCGTTTTCACCCATATGTCGGGCCGGCTATCGAGATAGGTGCGGAAGGCGCGCATGTCCGGTCCGCCGGGACCTTGACTGATATCGGGTCGCCCCATGTGATCGACCACCACAGGCACCGGGATCGCATCAAGGAAAGGCCGGAGTTCCTCGAGAATGTCCGCCTCGAAATAGACCACGACATGCCAGCCGGCAGGAAGCCGGCGGGCAACCTCTAGGAACATGTCCTTGGGCGCGTCGTCGACCAGACGCTTGAGGAAGTTGAAGCGGACCCCGCGGATGCCGCCTGCGTGGAGGGCCCCGAGTTCTTCCTCGCCAATCGCTGGATCGACCACCGCGACGCCGCGTGCCCTGCCCCCGGACTTGGCGATTGCATCAAGCGTCGCGCGATTATCGGTGCCGTGGCAACTCGCCTGCACGATGACATTACGCGCGAAGCCGAGATGTTCGCGCAGCGCAAACAGCGCCTCGGGCCCGGCATCCTGGGGCAGGTATTTGGCCTTGGCACTGAACGGGAAGTCCGCCTGCGGGCCAAAGACATGGCAATGCGCATCGACCGCGCCCGGCGGCAGCACGAAGCTGGGCTTGGAAGGCGTGAGGGTCCAGCTGCGGATGCGGGCCCCTGCGCCGGCGCTCATGCGAAAACCATTCCATCCATCAACTTGCGCGCGGTGCGCAACATCCCGGCTTCGACCGGCGCACCTGACCCGTCGACCGTGACCACGCATTCGGTGACGCCGGTGGGATGCTCGACACCAAGCGTCTTGCTGGTGCCCTCGGGCACCACCGCCAGCGCGGCGGCGGGCGAGCCCTCGATCAGGCAGGCGGTGGCGACGCTCACCGCTCCGAGCACGCCGATCGAGGCATGGACGCGGTGCGGGATCAGCGAGCGGACCGCGATCGCGCCGCCTTCGCGCGGCGCTGCAACCAGCATCATCTTGGGGACAGACTTCTCCTTCACGTCCCCGAGATTCATCAGCGGGCCCGCCTTGAGGCGGATCGCCTCGACCTTCGCCTTCATCGCGGCATCGGCATCGAGCGTGTCGCGGTCCTCATAGCCGGTGATCCCCATGTCCGATGCGGCAATCACGACGCAGGGCATGCCATTGTCGATCAGCGTGACCTTGATCCCGTCGATCTCGTCCACCCCGTTGCCGGTGGGCAGCAGCGCGCCGCAGGAAGAGCCGGCGGTATCGCGAAAGGCCAGCGGGATCGGCGCTGCGGTGCCGGGCACGCCGCTGATCGCGGCATCTCCCTTGTAGGTGACCGCGCCGCCGGGGGTCTGGACGGTGGCGACAGCGACCTGGCCGGTATTCTCCATGAAGATCGCCACCCGGGTTTCCTCGCCCTTGGCCGAAATCAGCCCGCGCTCGATCGCGAAGGGGCCGACGCCGGCGAGCATGTTGCCGCAATTCTGGCTGTCGGTGACGATGGGCTGGTCGACGAAGACCTGGAGGAAGAGATAGTCGATATCGACGCCCTCGCGCGCCGACTTCGACACGACCGCCACCTTGGAGGTGAGCGGATCGGCGCCGCCCATGCCGTCGATCTGGCGCGGATCGGGCGAGCCCATCACGCGCAATAGAAAGGCATCGCGCCGGGCAACGTCCTGCGGCAGGTCCGCGGCGAGGAAGAAGGCCCCTTTGGAGGTGCCGCCGCGCATCCACATGCAGTGCGCACTGGCATCAGACATATTTGAGCCCCATCGCCTCGAGCTTGCCGCGCATGTCATAGATGTCGAGGCCGAGCTCACCCGCCGCCAGCCGCTTGCGCTTACCTTCCTCGGCCGCTTCGCGCGCCTGGGCCTTTTCGAGCACTGCCGCGGCGTCGGCGCGCTTGACCACGCAGACGCCGTCATCGTCGGCGACGATCACATCGCCCGCCTCGATCGCGGCGCCGGCGCAGACAATCGGCACATTGACCGAACCGAGCGTCGCCTTGACCGTCCCTTGTGCGAACACCGCGCGCGACCAGACAGGAAAGGCCATCGCGGTAAGATCGCGCACGTCCCGCACGCCGGCGTCGATCACCAGTCCCTGGCAACCCCGCGCCATCGCCGACGTGGCGAGCAGGTCTCCGAAATAACCGTCGAGGCAGGGCGAAGTCGGTGCGAGGACGAGGATGTCGCCCTCCTTCAGCTGCTCGATCGCCACATGCACCATCCAGTTGTCGCCGGGCGGTGCCGAGATCGTCACCGCCGAGCCGGCGATGCGCGCGCCGGGATAGATGGGGCGCATATGAGGTGCGAGCAGGCCGATGCGCCCCTGCGCCTCGTGCACCGTGGCGACGCCGGCATGCGCCAGCCCCGCGATCACCGCCGGATCGGCGCGCTCGATATTCTGGACGACTTTCCCGGCCATGCCGCTCTCCTGAATTGCTTCATGCTCGTCGCTAGGCAAGCCGCGGTGCCGCCAACAATTCACATTGCAGGCCAGCGATAAGTTTTTGCTATTGGTGCACCATGGAACTCGAGCCGTTCGATCTCAATTTGCGCCACCTGCGCGCGCTCTCGGCGATAATGGCGCGCGGCAGCATGAGCGCGGCCGCCGAAGCCGTCGGCCTGTCGCAGCCCGCGCTGACCCAAGGCATCGCCAAGATTGAGACTCGGCTGGGGATAGCGCTGTTCGAGCGCCACGCCGACGGGATGACTGCAACCGCCGAGGGGCAATTACTCGCCGAGCGGAGCGACGCCGCGATCATACATCTCGCTCAGTCAGGGCGCAGCGGCGCGCGCGGCTTTGTCCGGCCCGAGCTGTTGATGACCAGTACCCAGCTGCGCGCCTTCCTGGCATTCGCCGATGCGGGCGGCTTCGCGCGCGCCGCGACCGCGACCGGCCTATCGCAGCCGGCGCTGCACCGCGCGGTGCGCGAGATCGAGCAGATTTGCGGGTACCCGCTGGTCGAAAGACGTGGGCGCGGCGTTGCGCTGACCGCTGCGGGCACCCGGCTCGCGCGCGGCGTGCGGCTCGCGCGGAGCGAACTGGTGGCGGCGCTGGCCGAAGTACTCGGGGAAGAAACGGCGCCGGGCGGCAGTCTGGCGATCGGTGCGATGCCGCTCTCGCGCGCCCTTATCCTGCCCCGCGCCATCGCCCGTTTCACCGCCGAGTATCCGCGCGTGCGAATCGATGTGGTCGAAGGGTCCTGGCGCGAACTGATCGATCCACTGCTCGACGGCGTCCTCGACCTCACCGTGGGCGCGCTGCGCGACGAGCCGCCGCGCGGTGTGGCGCAACTGCCGCTGCTGGTCGACCGGCTGGTGGTGATCGGCCGCGCCGGCCACCCGCTCGCAGCCGAAGCGGCGCCGAGTCTCGACCGCCTCGCTGCCTATCCCTGGATCGTCGGCCAGGCGGGCACACCGTTGCGGGGGCAATGGGAGGCATTGTTCACCGGACGCGACCTGCCACCCGCCCCGATCGAGTGCGGATCTGTGATGGTGATCCGCGAGGTGCTGCGCCAGAGCGACTTCCTCACGCTGCTTTCGCCCGACCAGATCGCGATAGAATCGGGCAACGGCATATTGGCGACGATCGGCCCGCCGCTGCCGCAGAGCAGCCGGACGATCGGGGTCAGCACTCGCGAAGGCTGGCGGCCGACCCGAGCGCAGGCGCGGTTCCTCGAATTGCTGCGCACCGCATCGGGAATTCCGGAAAACCAATAGCACTCCGCCAAAACCGATTGGCCGCGCGCCGGGCGGGAGTGCCAGTCGGTCGGCATGGAGAGAAGCATAGCCTATATCGGCTTCGGCGAGGCGGGCCGCGCCTTCGCCACGGGCCATGCGCCTGAGCTGCGCCTCTCCGCTTTCGATCTCAAGCGCGCCGCGATGCGCGACGCCTTTGCCGAAGCCCAGGTGGAAGACGCCGCGAGCGCCGAACAGGCACTGACCGGCGCCGAAGCCGTTCTCTCGCTCGTCACCGCCGACGAAGCGCTGCTCGCCGCCAATGACTATGCGCCATATCTCGCCCCGGGCGCGCTCTGGATCGACATGAACAGCATCGCCCCCGACACCAAGCGCGCCGCCGCCCATGCGATCGAAGCCTCGGGCGGACGCTATGTCGATGTCGCGGTGATGGCGCCGGTCCATCCTGCCGGCCGGGCGGTACCGCTGCTGGTGAGTGGGCCGCATGCCGAGGCGGGCGCCGAGCTGCTCGAGGCGATGGGCTTCACCCATGTCCGCGTGATCGCCGGCGATATCGGCGCGGCATCCTCGGTGAAGATGATCCGATCGGTGATCGTGAAAGGGATCGAGGCGCTTACCGCCGAATGCATGCTCGCCGCCGAGGCCGCGGGCGTGCGCGGCGAAGTGCTCGCCTCGCTCGATGCCAGCGACAAGCCAAAGCCCTGGGCCGAGCGCGCCGATTACAATCTCGACCGCATGCTCGTCCACGGCACCCGCCGCGCCGCCGAGATGGCGGAAGTGGTCAAGACGCTAGAGGCGCTCGGCATCGACGCGGCGATGACCCACGGCACCGTCCAGCGCCAGCGCGAAGCCGGCGCGATCGGCCAGGGCGCCCCGCACGGCCTCGACGCCAAGCTCCAACTGCTCCTCGATCGAAAGGCGAAGGCCGCGTGACCCTGATCATCGATTGCCACGGCCATTACACCACCGCGCCGGCCGCGCATAACGACTGGCGCGAGCTGCAAAAGGCCGCGTTCAAGGCCGGCGAGGCCGCGCCCGCCTATCCGGCGATCTCGGACGACGAGATTCGCGAAACGCTGGAGAAGAACCAGATCCGCCTGATCAAGGAACGCGGCGCGGACATGACGATCTTCAGCCCCCGCGCCTCGGCGATGGCGCCGCATGTCGGCGACGAGGGCGTCGCCAAGGGCTGGGCGCGGGCGAACAACGACCTGATCGCGCGCTGCGTCGATCTCTATCCCGAGATCTTCGCCGGCGTCTGCATGCTGCCGCAGAATCCGCAGGCCGGGCTGGGCGGCTCGATCGAGGAGCTCGAGCGCTGCGTCACCGAACTCGGCTTTATCGGCTGCAACCTCAATCCCGATCCGGGCGGCGGCCATTTCACTGCACCACCGCTGACCGACCGCTTCTGGTATCCCTTCTACGAGAAGATGGTCGAGCTCGACGTGCCGGCGATGATCCATGTCTCGGGCAGCTGCAATCCGGGGCTCCACGCGACCGGTGCCTATTATATCGCGGCGGACACGATCGCCTTCATGCAGCTGATCGAAGGCGATCTGTTCAAGGACTTTCCCACGCTGCGCTTCATCATCCCGCATGGCGGCGGCGCGGTGCCCTATCATTGGGGGCGCTATCGCGGGCTGGCGGACATGCTCAAGCAGCCAAGCCTTGACGGGCATCTGATGCACAATGTGTTCTTCGATACCTGCGTCTATCACCAGCCGGGGATCAACCTGCTCGCCGAGGTGATCGACACCAAGAACATCCTGTTCGGCAGCGAGATGGTGGGTGCGGTGCGCGGGATCGATCCGCAGACCGGGCAGTATTTCGACGACACCAAGCGCTATGTCGACGCGCTGCCGATCAGCGACGACCAGCGCCATGCGATCTTCGAGGGCAATGCCCGGCGCGTGTTCCCGCGGCTCGACGCCAGGCTGAAGGCACGCGGGCTGTGACAGGCCCGAGGGACATCCATGTCTATCTCGCCGAATTCGAGGACATCCCCGGCACCCGCGTGTTCACCGCGGCACGGGCGCGCCAAGGCTATCATCTCAACCAGTTCGCGATGAGCCTGATGAAGCCCGAGAACCGCGAGCGCTGGAAGGCCGACGAAGCCGCCTATCTTGAGGGTTGGAAGCTCACGCTCGAGCAGAAGCAGGCGGTGCTCGACCGCGATTACAACCGCCTACTCGATCTCGGCGGCAACATCTATTTCATGGCCAAGGTCTTCTCGACCGATGGCCAGAGCTTCCTCCAGGCGGTCTCGACGATGAGCGGCATGAGCCTGGAGGACTATTCCGCGATGATGCTCGCCGGCGGCCGCTCGCCCGAGGGGCTGCGCTCTTTCAAGGACAAAAGCTGATGGCGCGGATCACCGCGGGGCTGACCACGAGCCATATCCCCGCGCTCGGCGCCGCGATCGACCTCGGCAAGACCGGCGATACCTATTGGGCACCCGCCTTCGCCGGATATGAATGGACGCGCGCCTGGGAAGCCGAGCAGAAGTCCGACGTCGTCATCCTGATCTATAACGACCATGCCTCGGCCTTCGACATGAAGGTGATCCCCACCTTCGCGATCGGCTGCGCCGAGGAATTCCAGCCCGCCGACGAAGGCTGGGGGCCGCGCCCGGTTCCGGCGGTGCAGGGCCATGCCGACCTTGCTTGGCATATCGCCCAGAGCCTGATCCTCGACGAATTCGACATGACCATCATCAACGAGATGGACGTCGATCACGGGCTGACCGTGCCGCTGAGCCTGATGTTCGGCCAGCCCGAGGCATGGCCGGTGAAGGTGATCCCGATTGCGGTGAACGTCGTCACCTATCCGCCGCCCTCGGGCAATCGCTGCTGGGCGCTGGGCGAGGCGATCGCGCGCGCGGTGGCGAGCTTCCCGGAGGATCTTGACGTGCAGGTCTGGGGCACGGGCGGGATGAGCCACCAGCTCCAAGGGCCGCGCGCCGGACTGATCAACGCGGCGTGGGACAATCGCTTCCTGGATCGCCTCGAAGGCGACACCCAGGAGCTGCGCCACATCCCGCACATCGAATATCTGCGCGAGACCGGCTCGGAAGGCATCGAGATGGTGATGTGGCTGGTGATGCGCGGCGCACTCGGCCGCGCCACCCGGACGCTGCATCGGCACTACCACGTCCCCGCTAGCAACACCGCGGTCGGGCACATCGTGCTTGAGCCCGTTTCCTGATCCACGGAGAAGACAGATGAAGATCGCACTCGCCGGCGCGGGCGCTTTTGGCGAAAAGCACCTCGACGGGCTCAAGAACATCGACGGCGTCGAAATCGTCAGCCTCGTCGACCGCCGGCTGGAAGCCACGCGGGCTGTGGCGGACAAATATGGCATCGGCCATGCCACCACTGACCTTGCCGACAGCTTGGCGCGCGACGATGTCGATGCGGTGATCCTGTGCACGCCGACCCAAATGCATGCCGAACAGGCGATCCAGTGCCTCGAGGCCGGCAAGCACGTCCAGGTCGAGATCCCGCTCGCCGACAGCCTGGCCGATGCCGAGGCGGTGCTGGCGAAGCAGCAGGAGACCGGGCTGGTCGCGATGGTCGGCCATACGCGGCGTTTCAACCCGAGCCACCAGTATCTGCACGCAAAGTTCGCGCGCGGCGAGGCGGCGGTCCAGCAGATGGACGTCCAGACCTATTTCTTCCGCCGCCAGAACATGAACGCCAAGGGTGAGGCGCGGTCGTGGACCGATCACCTGCTCTGGCACCACGCCGCGCACACGGTCGATCTGTTCGCCTATCAGGCCGGACCGATCGTCCAGGCCAATGCGATCCAGGGGCCGATCCATCCCGAGCTCGGCATCGCGATGGACATGTCGATCCAGTTGAAGGCCGAGAGCGGGGCGATCTGCACGCTGTCGCTCAGCTTCAACAATGACGGGCCGCTCGGCACCTTCTTTCGCTACATCTGCGACAACGGCACCTGGATCGCGCGCTACGACGATCTGGTGACGGGCAAGGAAGAGCCGGTCGACCTGAGCGGCGTCGCGATCTCGAACAATGGCATCGAGCTGCAGGACCGCGAGTTCATCGCGGCGATCCGCGAAGGGCGCGAGCCCAACAGCTCGGTCGCGCAGGTGCTGCCCTGCTACCGCGTGCTCGACGCGCTCGATGCGCAGCTTGCGGGCAAGTAAAGCGCGACCGGGAGCCTTACATATTCCGCGTATTGCCCGTCAAGAAATGACGGGGCACCGAGCAGCCCGCCCATCACAAATTGGGGTCTCGATCACCTTACAAAATGTCCAAACGATTTTCATTTTTCGCCATCGCCTAAGCATGAACAATACTTCAGGTTGGCTCTGCAGCGGTGGGCGCATGACGCCGAGATAAGGCCGCGCGGGGATAAGGAGAGGGGTGATGCGCATGCGTTCGCGGCGACAATTCTACATGCTTGGATTCCTGGCTTCGACAGCGCTTTCGATGCCGATGGCCTATGCCCAGGAGGCACCTCAAGCGCCTGCGGAAAAGCCCGCCGACGCGGCGCAGGCTGTGAACGGTGACGAGATCATCGTCACCGCCAACAAGCGCGAAGAGCGGCTACAGGATGTGCCTGTCTCGATCAGCGCGATCAGCTCTGACTCGATGGACAAGCTCGCGATCCAGACGCCCAAGGATTTCGGCCAGATCGCGCCGACGCTCAACTTCCAGGCGGCCGACGAGGCGCGCCTGTTCAACTTCTCGATCCGCGGCATCGGCACCGAGAGCTTCTCGGTGGGCGTCGAGCCTTCGGTCGCGACAATCGTCGACGGCGTCGTCTATACCCGCCCGGGCGCGGTGTTCGACGGGCTGGGCGATATCGAGCGCGTCGAAGTGCTCAACGGACCGCAAGGCACGCTCCAAGGCAAGAACGCCTCGGCTGGCGCGGTCAACATTGTCACCAAACGCCCGAACAAGCAGCAGTTCGAGGGCCGGATCGAAGGCACGCTCGCCGAGAACAACGAGTATGGCGGCACCCTGATGCTGACCGGGCCGATCTCGCCGACGCTCGCCTTCCGTGCCTTCGGCTACTATCATCATGAAGACGGCGTGGTGATCAATGTCGCCACCGGTGATCCCGTGAACAATGCCACCAGCTATGGCGGCAAGCTCAAGCTCGAATGGGAGCCGGCGCCGGGCGTGAACCTGCTACTCGCCGGCGACATCAGCCAGCGCGACGCCGATTGCTGCGGCGAACCGATCCGCGTTGCCGCGGCATCGGGCAACGTCACCGCCGCCTTCACCCACACGCCGGTCGGCCCCGACAACCGCTACGTCAATTTCGACACGGTGCAGGAAGGATATCAGAAGAATCGCGGCGCCTCGCTCGAGGCGAATTTCGAGATCGGCACGCACACGCTGACCTCGATCACCGCCTATCGCCAGTTCCGCGACTTCGCGATCCGCGACCGGGACGGTACCAACGCGCCGTTCACCGGCGTGACGCCGCAACAGCTCTACAATGCGACGGTGCCCGGCATTTCCGCCGCCGACGCCACTGCGAGGCTCGATGCACTGCTGCTCAACCCGCTGAGCTTCGCCTGCCAGCGCGGCGTGTGCGGCGAGTCGAACAACCTGGAGATGAACAACACCTTCACGCAGGAGCTGCGCCTCACCTCGCCCACGGGAGGCGTCGTCGATTACATCGTCGGCCTCTATTATTACGACGCCTATACGCGGCGGAACCTGACGATCGGTGGCGTTCGCTCAAACATCGCCGGCAATGTCAGCTTCCCGACGCCGACCACCTACACGATCAATCGCGATACCGCCTATGTGCTCGCCGACATGATCACCCAAGTGAAGAACACCAACAAGGCGGTGTTCGGCAACCTCAACGTCCACCCGGTCAAGGGTCTGACCCTGACGGGTGGCTTCCGCTATCTGCGCGACGAACTCTGGTGGCATCACCAGCGCGTAACTGCGCCGAACGGCGATCATATCGGCAGCGTCGTCAATGTGAACGTCGCGGGCCAGCCCGCGCCGGGTGCCAATACCGGCACGCCGCAGTTCGACGTAATCCGCGATTTCGCCGACGACGAACTGATCGGCAAGCTCGGCATCAAGTACGATTTCACGCCCGATGTGATGGTCTATGCCAGCTGGGCCAAGGGCTATAAGGGACAGGCGGTCGATGCCGACATGTACCTGACCCAAGCAGGCTATGACGCCAGCCCGGTGGCGCCCGAGAAGTCGCGCTCCTGGGAAATCGGTCTCAAGTCGCAATGGTTCGATCGCGCACTGACGGTGAACGTCACCGCCTATGACACCAAGTTCACCGGCTATCAGACTGCCTCGACCGGCACCGACGGATCAGGCGCGCCGGTACTGCGTTCGGCAGGCGAGCTGTTTACCAAGGGCGTCGAAGGCGAGGTAGTGCTGCGCCCCGCGCGCAACCTGCGGCTTTCGGGCAATTTCCTGTTCTCCGACAACAAGTTCGGCGATCTGTTCGTCACGTCGACGCTCAATCTGAAGGGCGGTACCCCGCTCAATGCGCCGGCGACCAAATGGGGCCTGGCCGGGAGCTATGACGTCGATCTCGGCAGCGACTGGGGACTGAACTTCACCAGCAACTATAACTGGACGTCGAAGACGCTGTTCACCAACCTCAACGACGCCACCAACCCCAATTCGGTGTGGCTGCGGCCGAGCTTCGGCGTGGCCAATGCGACGCTGACGCTCACCAGCCCGGAAAGCCGTTACAAGTTCAGCGTCTATGTGAAGAACCTGTTCAACGAGCATTATGTGGCGAGCCTTCGCCGCATCTCGGGATCGGTGGGCGGCGCCGGCGCAGTCGCACAAGCCCTGCCGCGTGACTTCGACCGCTATATCGGCGGCACTGTTTCGATAGGTTTCTGATCTTCCTCACGGGCCGCGGCGATGATGGCGTCGCGGCCCAACCTTTTTTCCCGGAGACCAAATGAACGCGACAATCCGAACCGGCATCCTGGCGGGCCTCGCCGGCGGTATCATCATCTGGATCTATGAAGCGATCGTCTGGGTTGGCGTGCAGCACCTTCTGCCGCTGGCGGGCATCCCTTCCAACGCAGTCGGGCTGGTGTTTGGCAAAGCGACTCAGGCATCGCTCGGCCCCCTCGCCTATCTAATCGGCACGGGCATCCATTTCTTCTTCTCCGCACTTTGGGGCGTGGGCTTCGCGCTGATCTGGCCCTGGTTCCGCCGGCGCGGGATCGAGGCGACGCTGGTGGCACTTGGTTACGCGGTGGTCGCTTGGATCGTCATGCACGTCGCCATCGCGATCGCGTCCGACAACCACCCGGACTATCTCGATCCGGTGGTCGTGATCGGCGGGTTCATGTCGCATTTCTTCTTCACGGTGCCGCTCGCGCTTATCGTCAAGCACCGATCGGCGGCACCAAACTGAGCAACACGCCGCCTGTTTTAGCCGCTCATCCCGCGCGTGCGCCGGAACTGCGACGGCGACTGGCCGATCTTCTTCGTGAAGAAGCGGCTGAAATAGGCGGCGTCGTCATACCCGAGCGCATAGGCGATCTCCGCGATGCTCAGCGAAGTATAGGCCAGGCAGCGCTTCGCCTCGGCCAGCGCGCGGTCGTGCAGGATCGACAGCGGTGCCATGCCGGTAGAACCTCGGCAGGCCAGGCGAAGCTGCGCCTCGGTCATTCCCATCTCCGCGGCGAGTTCGGCAAGCGAAGGCTGGTCACGGAACCGTTCCTCGACCAGCGCAAGGAAGCGTTCGACAACCTCCGCGCGGCCCGAGGCTCCGAATTGCCCCTCCGCCGGCCGGTCGCGGAGCATCGCAAGCAGGATCTTGAGCAACAGCATCTCGGCGGCGATACGCTGGCCGGTGCGGGCTTCGACCAGTTCCTCGACCAGGCTCTTCAACCCGGCAGCGACCGACCGCCAGGCTGGCGGCGACATGGCGAAGGCACCAGCGGTCCGCAGGATTGGTTTCAATTCGGCAGCGCGTGTAAGCAAATCCGCCAGGTAGCTGTCCTCGAGTGTGAGGACCTTCCCGTCCGCGGGAGCACGGTAGCGAAAGCTGTGCACATGAAAGATCGGAACGACGAGGACACAGGGCGCATCGAACTCGACCACGTCGCCATCTATCGTCATCGTGCCGCCACCCTTGGAGACGAAGACGAGCTGGGTGAATTTCGGATGCACATGCGGATCAATCGCCCAACCCTTTTCGCGCGCGCGACGCGCAAGCGGTTCGACGTTGAACACCCAATCACGCTGCAGTGTCGGGTCGCCGTAAAGCGAATAGCGTGGCACCGGAATTGCGCCCGCGTTGCGCACGACGGGCGTGCCGCCGGCCGGAAAGTCCAAATCATTTTGACTTTCTACCATCGCGTCACGCTAGCGCAGACCGCAAGTGCAGACAATCGAAAGTGGCGCAGCCGAACGGGCGCACAACGCATCGCCCAGGCACCCGCGGTGTGCTGAGACAGGAAGAGACGGAAGCAATGGCACGTATCATCGGCGGCATCGGCACTTCGCATACACCCACGATCGGCTTCGCCCTCGACGCGGGCAAGCAAGACGACCCCGCCTGGGCGCCGATCTTCGCCGCCTATGCGCCGCTCAAATCCTGGCTCGACGAAAAGCGGCCCGATGTCGTGTTCGTGATCTACAACGATCACGTCACCTCCTTCTTCTTCGATCATTATTCCGTGTTCGCACTCGGTATCGGCGACCGCTTCGATGTCGCGGACGAAGGCGGCGGCGCGCGCCCTCTTCCCCCAATCGCCGGGCATCCGGCGCTTGCCCGTCACATCGCCGAACGGCTGGTCGCCGACGAGTTTGACATGTCGCTGTTCCAGCGCCGACCGCTGGACCATGGCTGCTTCTCGCCGATGAGCCTGCTCTACGCGCATGACGAGGGCTGGCCGACGACGTTGATTCCGCTTGCCGTCGGGGTGCTACAGAGCCCGGTGCCCAGCGCCCGGCGCTGCTGGAAGCTGGGCCGGGCGCTCCGCCGCGCCATCGAGAGCTATCCCGAGGACCTGTCGGTCGCGATCGTCGCGACCGGCGGCCTCTCCCACCAGGTCCATGGCAAGCGCGCCGGCTTCAACGATCCCGAATGGGACCGGCAATTCCTCGACCTGATCGTCGAGGATCCCGAGGTGCTTGCCGGCATGAGCCAGGCCGAGCTGGCGATGCGCGGCGGCTGGGAAAGCTCGGAAGTGGTGATGTGGCTGGTGATGCGCGGGGCGCTCGCCGCCGCTCCCAAGCTGCTCTCGCGCAACTACTACCTGCCTTCGATGACCGGTATTGCGACGTTGCTGCTCGAAAATCCCGAGCGACAGCCGCTGGCGACGGATCTCGATCCTGCCATGCTGGCGCTGCCACACAGCCAGCCGTTCACGCTCGACGTGAGCGTGCAGAACTACGACCTGAACCGCTTCCTCCAGCAGATGGTCGAGCCCGCGCACCGCGCCGCCTTCCTCGCCGACGAGGAAGCCACGCTTGCAGCCTCCGGGCTCGATGCCGGGGATCGGCAGCTGATTCGCGACCGCAACTGGACCGGCCTGATCGAGCGCGGGGCGATCTTCTTCGGGCTCGAGAAGCTCGCCGCCGTGCTGGGCCTACCCAACGCCGTTGTTTACGCGGGCATGCGCGGCGAGACGCTCGCGCAATTCCAGGCGAGCCGCAACGCGCCCGGCGCGCTCTATTCGGTGGGAGCAAAGCTGAAAGGCGCCACTCCGGACGAGTAACCGATGGCGACTTGGCCGATGCGACACCCCTCCGAATGGCAAGCATGTGCGCCCTCGACAGCTCGATTAGCTTGATCGCCGGAGAGGCCAGAAAGCGGGGAAGATGAGAAACGCCGCAGCAGTTTCGGAGGCGCTGAACGCTCTGGAACGGATACAGACGGAACTGGCGGCGGTTTCGTCGCGCACCGACGAACGCCGCAAATATGACCTCATAGAATTGCGCAGGGAATTGGCTGCGCAGATCGCCACGGTCGGACAGCTCGTGGAGCCTTTGCTCATCGCGCTCGACTTGCCGGACGAACTGCAGCTGTTTCGCGAGAAATTCTCGCAGATGCGCTCGGCGGCCGCGCTCCACCAGGCAAATTGGCCGGCCGTGCGCCTGGACGAAGCCGACGACACCTATTCCCTTTCCGTGAGGCAAGTACGGGAGCGCAACCGCGACTTCGTCGCGTGGATGCGTTCGGCAATGGCTAGGATCTAGTTCAACACGCCTTCGGCTTGCGGGCATGCCGATCCCCTGCATAGGAGCTTGATGCCGGCGGACACGACTATCCTGGACCAGGTGCAGGGATTGATCGCACGTCTCTCGCCTCAGACGATTTGCGACGAGTGCCTCGCCGAAAAGCTCGGCCTCGCCTGGACGAGCCAGGCCAACCAGGCGGCGCGCCAGCTGGTGGGGGCCCAGGGTTTCGAGCGACGCAGCGACATTTGCGCGCTATGTTGCGCGCCGCGCGTCGTGACGCGTCGTCTCGCGCGCTGAAACCAGATCGAGCAACTGCCTGGGGGCTCAGGCGGCCTCGGCGAGATCCCCGACAAGCGGCACCACCCCACGCGCGACCAGATCGTCCAGCCCTTCGGTGATCCAGCGCGAATAATGCCGCTCGATCATCGCGACCGAGGTATCGTGAAGCGCGGCGATCAGCCGGATCGGCAGCCCCCCCCCCCCCCCGCGCAGGCCGCGCACAATCGGGGAGTGCCATAGGGAATGGTCGCGGGCGGCAAGCCGGCATCCTCGACGGCGCGGCGCCGCTATCGAACGCCGCGCTCGGCATCATGCGTGTTACGGCTTTCCGGCCTTCGAATGTCTCAGGCTTTACACTTCTCGTCGTGTCTTACATTCCCGAAGGAAAGAACATCATGCGGCTCCGATATGCGGCGCTTTCAGCCTTGTTGCTCACCCAATCGACGCTATCGATCGCCCGCGCACAGACTACCGACGCTGTCTTGTCCCGGCATCTGATCAACTCGGTCCGCATTCCGTACAGCAGCTTCACCCTGCCGAACGGCCTGCGCGTCGTCGTTCACACCGACCGCAAGACACCGGTCGTCGCGGTCGGCCTGTGGTACGACGTCGGATCGCGGAACGAGCCCGCGGGCAAGACCGGCTTCGCGCATCTTTTCGAGCATCTGATGTTCGGCGGATCGGCCAATGCGCCCGGCGAGTATTTCGAACAACTCAAGGCGATCGGCGCGACCGGCTATAACGGCACGACCTCCTTCGATCGCACCAACTATTATGAAACGGTCCCCACCGGCGCGCTGGAGCGCACGCTGTTCCTCGAAGCCGATCGCATGGGCCATCTGCTCGAAGTGGTCACGCAGCAGCGGCTCGATGCGCAGCGTGGGGTGGTCCAGAACGAGAAGCGCCAGGGCCTGAATCGCCCCTATGGCCTGGTCGACAGCGTCCAGATCGCCAACCTGTTTCCGCAAGGCCATCCGTACGGCCACACCATCCTTGGATCGATGGACGATCTGAACGCGGCGAGCCTTGCCGACGTCCACCAATGGTTCCGCGAACATTACGGCCCCAATGATGTCGTGCTGTCGCTGGCCGGCGATATCGACCTCCCCACAGCCAAGCGCCTGGTGACGAAATACTTCGGATCGATCCCGTCCAGCCCGAAAAAGGCGGCGTTGCAGGTGGCGGTGCCGACGCTCGACAAGCAAGTCCGCAAGACCATTCACGATGCCGTGCCGGCGACCAGGCTCTACCGCAGCTGGGTCGTCCCGGGCCGCAATGACAAGGACGCGATCTCGCTCTCGATCGGCGCCTGGGTGCTCGGTGGCCTCACCAGCTCGCGCCTCGACACGATCCTGGTCCGCGACGAACAGCTCGCCGTCCGCGTCACCGCAACGCTTCGGCGGAACATCGGCATAAGCACGTTCGAAGTGAGCGTGGACGTAAAGCCCGGAATCGATCCCGACCGGGTGGAGCAGCGCCTCGATGCCCTGCTCGCCGACTATTTCCGTACGGGCCCGACCGAGGCCGAAATTTCCCGCGTCGCCAGCCGCCTCATCAGCGGCCAGATCCTGCCGCTGGAAAGCAACGGCATGAAGGCAGCGCTTCTGGCGGAGGGGCTGCTCTATTCGAACGATCCCGAACGCTATCGGAAGGATTGGACGGCCTATGCCGAAGCCAGGCCCGACCAGGTCCGCGCGGCAATGGCGAAATGGCTGCTGCGTCCCGGCCTGTCGCTGACCGTGGCGCCGGGCACCCGCGAACCCGAGGCGACGGCGACATCCAGCACCCCAGCCGCCACCACGGCCTCGCCCACCCCGCCCGCAGCGGCTCCGCAGGCCGCGGCACTGCCCATGCCGCCCATCGGCACAACGCCGTCGCTGCGCTTTCCCCAGGTTTCGCGCAGCAGGCTGAGCAACGGGATCGAGGTGATCTACGCCAATCGCAGCGCCGTGCCGGTGACGCTGGTCGAGCTATCCTTCGACGCGGGATATGCTGCGGATTCGCGCGCCAGGCCCGGCACCGCCGAGATGGCCACTTCGCTGATCGCGGACAGCACCAAGGCGCTGGGGCCGACCGCGCTGGCGCAGCGCGCGGAAGAGCTGGGGGCGCTGATCTATTCCGGCTCCTCCACCGATAGCAGCGGCGTCGTCCTGACGGCGCTATCGGACAGGCTGGAGCCTTCGCTCGACCTGATGGCAGAAGTGACTCTCGATCCGGTCTTTGCGCCAACCAGCATCGAGCGCAAGCGCGGCCAGATGCTGGCCCAGATCGCATCGCAATCGACCACGCCTTCGGCCATCGCGTCGCGCTACCTGCTTCCCGCGATCTATGGCGCGGATCATCCCTATGGCCTGTCCGGAAACGGATCCGGCACCCGCGAAAGCGTCTCCGCGATCTCGCGCGAGGACCTGACCGCATTTCAGCGCAGCTGGATCCGCGCCGACAAGGCGAAGATCTTCGTCGTGAGCGACCGTCCGCTCTCGCAAATCCAGGCGATGCTCGAAGCGCGCTTCGGCAAATGGCGCGCGAGCGGCACCGGCGGCAGCAAGTCGCTGGACTTGCCCGCCCCAAGCCCGACGCCCCGCATCGTCCTGATCGACCGCAAGGGGGCACCCCAATCGCTGATCGCGGCCGGCGAACTCCTGCCCGTCCGCGGCGGCGACGACACGCTGAACCTGGAGACGGCAAACGACGTGCTTGGCGGCTCTTTCCTGTCGCGCATCAACATGGATCTGCGCCAGAAGAAGGGCTGGACCTATGGTGCCAGCACGCGGATTTCGACGCGCGTCGGCCAGGCGAATTTCCAGATCAACGCGTCGGTTCAGTCGGACAAGACCGGGGCCTCGATCGCCGCGCTTCGCCAGGATATCGACGCGTTTCTTGGTGCCGACGGCATCACCGATCGGGAATTGCGGCTGACGGCGGACGGTGCGGTTCGCCAATTGCCCGGCCGCTTCGAAACCGCGTCCTCCGTGCTGTACGCGATGGAGGAGAACGACATGCTCCGGCGCCCGGACGACTATTATTCCCGTCTCGCCACCCGCTATGCTGCCCAGACCGGCAGCGCGCTCGACCAGGCCGCGCGAAAGGCGATCGACCCGGAAAAGCTGCTTTGGGTGGTCGTTGGCGATGCCGAGACGGTTCGGCCCCAGCTCGACGGGCTAGGCCTGCCGATCGAGGTCGTCACGGCGCTGCAAACAGGCGATGCCGCAAGCCCCAAGAAAAATGTTACGGGAATCCCGAACTGAACACTCTTGGCACTAGGACAGGCTGACAAGGAGTAGCGGGCGACGCTTCAGGACGAGGTTCTTCGCGAATGGTTTTGCCGAGAGGTGCTCCCTCTCGAACCCTCGCTTGCGCGCTACATCCACCGCAATTCCCGCGACACGTCAGAGCTCATCGATATCCGGCAGGAGGTTTACGAACGTGCCCTGTCCGGTGCCGCCAACGGCATTCCGCAGAACACGAAAGCCTATGTCTTCACCATTGCCCGGAACCTCCTCATCAGCCGCGCAAAACGTGCGCGCATCGTCTCGTTCGAGTTGGCGGCGGATATCGACGAAGTGCAGCTGGACGCCGCCGTGTTCGACGCCGAGCGCCACCTGAGCGCGCGCGACGAACTGCGACGGACGATGGAAGGACTGGAGCTGTTGCCGCCGCGCTGCCGCGAGGTCGTGCGCCTTCGAAAGGTGGAGGGGCTTTCGACGCGCGAAGTCGCGGAGCGGATGGGGACCGGGCGCGACGCAGTCGAGAAGCAACTCACGATCGGCATGCGCGCGCTGATCGATTTCATGCTGGGCGGTTCGGGCAAGATACGCCGCTCGGAGCGCGGACCTAACGACACTCTGAAAAGGGGTGCACAATGAACGGAGAGCAGATCGAGGAGGCCGCAGCCCGCTGGGTACTTCGCCGGGAAGAGCCGGAGTGGAGCGACCGGGACGAGGCGCAGCTGTCCGAATGGCTGGCGCAATCCTTTGCGCACAAGGCTGCCTATTGGCGGCTCGAACATGGCTGGCGCCGTGCCGATTCCATGGCCGGGGCCGAGCATGATTCCGCGGTCGCCGCGCCACGATCGCGTTTCCGGCGATGGGCGATCGGATCCGGGATCACGGCCTTGGCTGCATCGGTCGCGCTGGCTGTCGCGATCGGATGGCACAACCTGCTCGCCACCGATGTCGTGCGCCCGACGCAGCAGATCGCGACCGGCGTCGGCGGGCGCACGCATGTCGCGCTCAACGACGGCAGCCGGATCGAGCTCAACACCGATACGGCGCTCCGCGCCGCCGTGACCGAAAGCCACCGCGAGGTCTGGCTCGATCACGGCGAGGCCTATTTCGAAGTCCGCCATTCCGATACGATGCCGTTCATCGTGCATGCCGGATCGCGGACGGTCACCGTTCTGGGCACCAAGTTCAGCGTGCGCCGCGAGGGTGACAAGGTCCGCGTAGAGGTGGTCACGGGGCGCGTGCGGGTGGACGAGATCGCGCAGGGCGGCCCCACCGGCGCCTCGACCACCGTGACCACCGGCGACATCGCCCATGCCGAGGGACGCTCGACGCTGGTCACCAGTGGCGCTGCCGAAAGGATCGAGGACACCTTGGCGTGGCGCGATGGCCGGATCACCTTCAGCGACACCGAACTGGCGCAGGCCGCCGCGGAGTTCAATCGCTACAATGCCAAGAAGCTGGTCGTGGTCGATCCCGCGGCGGCGCGGATCCGCGTCGGCGGCACGTTCCAGGCCACGAACGTCGATGCCTTTGTCCGCCTGCTGCACGACGCCTATGGCTTGAAGATCGAGGATGGCGAACGCGAGGTTCGCATCGTCAATTGAGAACCGTCACCGAAAATGTTCAACCGCTGTTACGGGTTTGTGACGACGGGAAGTCTCAGCAAATGACCGATCGGTGCCGATCGGGCCATTTGGGGGGACATTGATGACTTTTCACCGCAACGCGGCAACGATCCTCGCATCGAGCGTCTGCATCGCAGCGATGGCGACGCCTGCCAGCGCACAGCAGCGGATGTTCAACATCCCCGCCGGCAGCCTGAAGCAGGCGCTGGACGCATATGGCCGCCAGTCCGGCAAGCAGCTCATCTACAAGTCCGACGAGGTGAAGGGCGCACGGAGTGCGGGCGCCAGCGGCATGCACTCCGCCGACGATGCCCTTGCGGCGATCCTGGCAGGCACCGGCTTCGTAGTGCGCCGGGACGCAAGCGGCGCGCTGGCGATCGTGCGCGGGCAGACTGCCGATGCCGATGTCCCTGAAGAAAAGGGCGTCGCGGACATCCTGGTCACCGGCACCCGCTCGCAGAATGCGGACGTGGTGCGGACCCGCGACGATGTGCAGCCTTATGTGGTCATTCCGGCGGAGGAAATCAGCCGCTCCGGCGCCACCAATCTCGAACAGTTCCTGCAGCGCCGCCTGCCGATGAATTCGCAGCGGACGACGACCAGCCAGGCGAACACCAATGCGGGGCTGATCTCGCTGCGCGGCCTTAGCTCCGCGCAGACGCTGATCCTGGTCGATGGCCGGCGCATGCCCAGCGTAGGCATCTCCACCGGGTCGTTCGGACAGCCGAACATCAACGGAATTTCGCTTTCCTCGATCGAGCGGATCGAGATCCTGCCCGCCACCGCCGGCGGCATCTATGGCGGCGGCGCGACGGGCGGCGTGATCAACATCATCCTCAAGCGCGATCCGGGGCTCACGATCGACGCCGCCTATGGCAACACCAGCCGCTGGGATTCGGACAATGCGCGCATCAGCGTGAATGGCGGCTTCTCGCTAGAGGGCGGCAAGACGCGCGTGACCTTCGGCGCGACCCGCTCGACTCAGAGCGGCCTTGCGGTATCTGATCGCAGCTTCCAGCGCGACGCGCGCGCGCTCAACTGGCAAAATCGCCCCGCCGATTTCTCGACGCCGATCTATGCCTCGACGCCGAACATCTGCGCAGTCGCGTCCGCAACGGCCACCACCTGCTCCGCCACCACGCTCCTAACCCTGAAATCTGCTTATGGCGGCACCGCGCTCAACAGCGCCTATGCCAGCGTCCCCGCCAGCTATGCGGGCGTAGCCGTCGATGGCGTTGCGGGTCTGGTCGCGACTGCGGGCCAGCCCAATTTCGATTCCGTGCCCGGCGGCCAGTCGCTCTACGCGAGCCAGAATCTTCAATCCTATCTGGGATCGATCCGCCGCAAGTTCGGCAACAGCGTCGAAGTCTATGTCGACGGCGGCTGGGACCGGACGGTCACGAAGGATCGCTCGCTGAACCTGGCTTCAGTGACGCTGCCGTCGACCGACGCCAACAATCCGTTCAGCCAGAATATCCGCGTCAGCATCCCGCTGCCCAATCTGCCGATCACCAGCGTGCGCGAAATCGAGAATGCGCGGATCGGCGGCGGCGTGATCGTGCATCTGCCGACCAAGGGAACGATCGCGCTGGAAAAGACCTGGTCGGAGGGGCGCAACGCGTCGAGGACCGAAGGCTCCTACAGCTCGTCGCTTACCGGTGCCGCGGTGACGACCTATCTTCGCACGGTTGCGCTGAGCGATGTCTTTGCCAGCTTTCCCGACACCACGGCTGTCCTTGGCGCCGCCGATCGCAATGCGAGCGGGCCGATCCGCGTCACGCAGGACACGACCACGCTGCGCTTCGCCCAGCCCTTTTTTCGGCTGCCCGGCGGCAGCCTGACGCTGTCCGGTTATCTTGAGCAGCGGATCGAGCGCGCGCTGGCGAGCACCGCGTTATTCGTCACCCCTACCACCAGCTCCTATACCTGGTACGCGCCAAAGCGCCGCCGTGTGAACTCGGCCTATAGCGAACTCCGCGCACCGATCTTCTCGCCGGGCAACGACGTGTTCCTGATGAACGAACTCGAGCTGTTCGGGTCGATCCGCTACGACGACTATCGCTCGACGCGCGCCAACGGCTCGGGTAGCTATTCCGTCACCTCGCTCGACGGCCCCTTCCCCTCCTACACCACCGTCACCAACAAGGTGTCGGCGACCAGCTACACCGCCGGCGTGAAATATTCGCCGATCCGCGACATCGCGTTCCGCGCCAGCTACGGCACCGGCTTCCTGCCGCCCGATCTCAGCCAGATCACGACATCGTCGACCATCGCCAACCTCTCGCCCAACACCGACCCCCGGCGCGGCAACACCCCGCTCGGCACGGCAGTGACGATCCTTCTTGGCGGCTCGCCCGATCTCAAGCCCGAAAAGTCGAAGAGCTTCTCCGCCGGCGCCGTCCTGACGCCCCGTTTCCTCGACGGATTTCGGGTATCGCTCGACTTCACGCATATCAGCAAGTCGGACGAACTGGGCACCATTTCGATCGCCAACCTGCTGCTGCGGGAGGCGGAGTTTCCCGGCCTGATCGTCCGCGGCGCCAATCTTCCGACCGACCCCGCCGGGTGGGCCGGCCCGATCACGTCGATCTCGAACGCCTCCTTCAACGTCGCCAAGACCGAAGTGAAGGCATGGGACCTCCAGTTCGACTACCGCTTCGGCAACAAGTCGATCGGCATGTTCCGTCCCTATGTGATCGGCACCTACCAGACGCTGCTGATGCGGCAGGTGCTGTCGACCGATGCGCAGATCAATACGGTCGGCGCGGGTGACGGCGCGCCGTTGCGCTGGAAGGGCAATTTCGGCGTGGATTGGGACAAAGGCCCGCTGGCAATCTCGTGGAACGCCCAATTCTTCGACAAATATCGGATCTGCGCCGCCACGCTTGCGGCCGCATCCTGCGCCCCGATCGAACAGCGCCAGGGATCGCAGTTCGTCCCCAGCCAGCTCTACAACGACCTGATCATCCAGTTTGATTTCGGGCAGCGTGACGGCGGGCTTTTCGAAGCGCTGTCGAACACAAAGCTTACCCTGAGCGTATTCAATATCTTCGACAAGCGCCCCCCGCTCCTCGCGACGACCTCGCTCACCGGTTACGATTTCAACGGGGATCCCCGGCTGCGGCGATTTCAGCTGGGCCTGTCGAAGGCGTTCTGAACAGCGTGGCTGAGCGCGGCTGCCGGGAACAAGCTCGGTGGCCGCACTCCTCCGAAAGCATGAAAGCTCTTGGAAGCGCGTGATGCCCTTCTGGAGCGTTCCTGCATGGGGCCACTCCGGGGGTTCGTGGCCAAGGCAGCGTTCGGGATCGCGCCAATAGATTGCGCCAGGACCTACATGCCGCCCCGTGCATGCGCGCGGCGGCCGCGCAGATAGGTTGCCGCCACGGCGCGGTCGTCGCCCAGTACCTGCAGCGCGAAGAGGCGATCGTGGAGCGGGGCGCCGGCGGTGCGCCGCGCGAGCAGCGGCGTCGATTCCGGATCGAGCAGGATGAAGTCCGCCTCCTGCCCTGGAAGCAGCGCGCCGACACGGTCGGCAATGCCCATCACCCGCGCGCCCCCCATGGTCGCGAGATGGAGCGCTCGGAACGGATCGAGGCTGCAGCCCCGGAGCTGGCAGACCTTATAGGCCTCGCCCAGCGTGTGGAGCACCGAGAAGCTCGTCCCCGCCCCGATATCGGTACCCATGCCGATCTTCACGCCGAAGCGGTCGGCGGCCGCCGCGAGATCGAACAACCCCGATCCCAGGAACAGGTTGCTGGTCGGGCAGAAGGCGATCCCCGCACCCGCCTCCGCCATGCGGCCGAGCGCGCGGTCGCTCATATGGACGCAGTGCGCGAACACCGATCGCGGGCCGACCAGCCCGAAGCGGTCATAGACGTCGAGATAGTCCACCGCATCGGCGAAGCGCGCGCCCACCGCCGCGATCTCGCCCATGTTCTCCGAGAGGTGCGTGTGCATCAGCACCTCGGGATGCGCCGCGCAGATCGCGCCGGCATCGGCAAGCTGCGCGTCGCTCGAGGTGACCGCGAAGCGCGGGGTTACCGCATAGCCGAGCCGCCCGCGGCCGCGCCAGCGCGCGATCAGCGCCTCGGTCTCCGCCCGCCCCTGCGCCACATCGTCGCGCAGGCCCTCCGGGCCGAGGTCCATCAGCACCTTGCCGGAGACGATGCGCATGTCGCGGGCGAGCGCCGCATCGAACAGCGCGTCGACCGAGGCGGCATGGACCGTGGCGAATACCAGCGCGCTCGTGGTGCCGTTGCGCAGCAATTCGTCGAGGAAGAAGGCGGCGACGCCCTCGGCATGCGCACGGTCGGCAAAGGCCTGTTCGGCCGGGAAGATGTGTCGTTCGAGCCATTGCAGCAGCTGCTCGCCGTGCGAGGCGATCCGCCCGGTCTGCGGATAATGGACGTGCGCATCGACGAAGCCGGGGACAAGCAGCCCGGCCAGCGCCTCGGTTTCGACGCCCGCAAAACGCCCGGCCAGCGCGGCATGATCGCCGCACGCGACGACCAGGCCGTCCTCGACCACCAGCAGCCCGTCGGGGAAATGGCGCACCGCGCCCGGCCCGGCGGTCGCCGGATCCTCGGGCACGCTCAGGATTTCGGCACGAAAGGCCTTCACGCTCCGGTCTCCAGCATCAGCAGTTGCGCGATCACGGCGATCGCGATGATGTCGGGCGCCTTGTCCTCGATGCCCGGCACGCCGATCGGGCAGGTCAGCCGCGCGGTATCGAGCTGCTCCTCGTTCAGGCGCTTGAGGAAGCGGGCGCGCTTGGTGTCCGATCCGATCAGCCCGACAAACGCCGCCTGCGAGCGCAACGCGGCGGCGGTGATCCGGTAATCGAGCCCATGATCATGGGTGAAGACCAGCACCGCCGATCCGGGCTCGGCCTGCTCGGCACAGGCGACCATCGCATCCTCGTCCTGCAGCGACACGCCGGGGATCGCCCGGTTCTCGCGCGGATCGAACCAGGAAAGGCGGAACGGCAGGCGCGGCAGGCGCTGGGCGATGGCAACGCCGACATGGCCGGCACCGAACATCAGCAATGCCCGCTGGGCGCGGCGATCGTCCGGCTCGATGAAGCTGGTGCCGGGCCCCGGCTTCTCGGCACGCGGCGGCAACGGCGTCGGCACGCCCGATTCGGCATATTCGGCGGGCACCCGGTCGATCCGGTCGGGGCCCACGATTAGCGAGGCAACCGCCTTGCGGCGCTCGACATAGTCGGTCCAGTCCCACCCATCGGGATCGTGCGCGACATGCTCGAGCAGCAGCCGCACCTGGCCGCCGCAGCACTGGCCGAGCAGCGGGCCCAGCGGCCAGTCCTGCACGCGCCAGCTCCCCGGCGGCAGATCGAGCAGCTTGCGCGCCTGCTCGATCGCGCGATGCTCGAGCGCGCCGCCACCGATCGTGCCGATGCTGTCGCCGGCGGTCACCGTCATCCGGGTACCGGCGCGGCGCGGCGCCGAGCCTTCGGTCGACAGCACGGTCACCAGCGCGGCGGATTCATGGCCACGCGCGGCACGCAGCGCCTCCAGCCAGTCGGGAATCATCGCCCGCGCAGCTCCTGCACCGCCGCGAGGATGCGCTCGGGCGTGGCGGGCGCATCGAGCTTCGGCAGCCCCTTGCCCGGCGCGGCCGCCGCAACCGCATGGGTGAGCGCGGAGAAGACCGAGATCGCCAGCATGAAGGGCGGCTCGCCGACGGCCTTGGAACGGTGGATGGTCGGCTCGACGTTCCGCCCAGGCTCCCACAGCGCGATGTCCATATGCGCCGGACGGTCGTTGGCGGTCGGGATCTTGTAGGTCGAGGGCGCGTGGGTGAGCAGCCGCCCGCGTCCGTCATAGACGAGCTCCTCGGTGGTCAGCCAGCCCATGCCCTGGATGAAGGCGCCCTCGATCTGGCCGAGGTCGATCGCCGGATTGAGCGATCGGCCGACATCGTGGAGCACGTCGACCGCGACGACCTTGTGCTCGCCGGTCAGCGTGTCGATCACCACTTCGGAGAGCGCCGCGCCATAGGCGAAGTAGAGGAAGGGCCGCCCGCGATGGCTGGGCCGGTCATAGGCGATGTGCGGCGTCGCGTAGAAGCCGGTCGCGGCGAGCGAGACCCGGGCGAGGTGGGCACGGCGGCAGAGATCGTCGAAGCTGCACGACTGGTCGCCGCTGACGACCAGCCCGCCCAGGAACTCCACCGCCTCCGCATCGCAGCCGAAGATCGACGCCGCCAGATCGGCGAGCCGCCCGCGGATCGTGGCGGCGGCGTTGAAGGCGGCCATGCCGTTGAGGTCGGCGCCCGAGGAAGCCGCCGTGGCGGAGGTGTTGGGCACCTTGTCCGTCCGGGTCGAGGTGATGCGGACCCGCCCGACATCGACGCCGAACACATCGGCGACCACCTGCGCCACCTTGATGTAGAGCCCCTGCCCCATCTCGGTGCCGCCATGGTTGAGCTGGACCGAGCCGTCGGCATAGACCAGCACCAGCGCGCCGGCCTGGTTGAGATGGGTGGTGGTGAAGCTGATTCCGAACTTGACCGGGGTGAGCGCCAGCCCGCGCTTGAGCACCTTGTGGCTGGCATTGAACGCCGCGACCGCCTCAACCCGCTCGGCATAGCCGGCCTTGGCCGCCAGGTCCGCGATCAGCTCGGGCGCGACATTGTCGGCAACCGTCATGTGATAGGGCGTGACGTCGCGGCCGGGGCCGTAGAGATTGGCCTGGCGCACTGCCAGCGCATCCCGGCCGAGATGCGCGGCGATCGCATCCATCACCCGCTCGATCGCGATCATCCCCTGCGGCCCGCCAAACCCGCGAAACGCGGTGTTCGAGACGGTGTTGGTCTTCAGCCGATGGCTGACGATCTCCACCGCGGGCAGGAAATAGCAATTGTCGGCATGGAACATCGCCCGGTCGTTGATCGCCGGCGACAGGTCGAAGGTGGCGCCGCAGCGCGAGGCGAGCTCGATGCGGATGCCCTGTACCCGCCCCTCGTCGTCGAACCCGACATCATAGCCCGCGGTAAAGTCGTGGCGCTTGCCGGTCACCATCATGTCGTCGTCGCGGTCGGCGCGGAACTTCGCCGGGCGCCCGGTCTTCGCCGCGACCAGCGCGCAGGCCGCCGCAAAGGCCGCCGCCTGCGTCTCCTTGCCGCCGAACGCACCACCCATGCGCCGCACCTCGACCGTCACTTCGGCGTGCGACGTGCCGAGCAGATGCGCGACGAGGTGCGAGATTTCGCTGGGGTGCTGGGTGGAGCTGATGATGTGCACTGCGCCCTGCTCGCCCGGGATGGCGATCGCGGCCTGGCCCTCGAGGTAGAAATGCTCCTGCCCGCCCATTTCGAAGCTGCCCGAGACGCGGTGGGTCGCCGCGGCAAGCGCCGCATCGGCATCGCCGCGCGCCATGCACTGGCTCGCTTCGATCAGCGATCCCGCGGCCTGCGCCTCGGCGATCGAGACCAGCGCCGGGCGCGGCTCGAACACCGCCTTGCCCAGCCGCGCGGCGCGGCGGGCGGCACGCGTGCTGGTCGCGGCGACGAGGAACAGCGGCTGGCCATGGAACAGCACCTCGCCATCGGCGAGCAGCCGATCGTCATGCACCACCGGGCCGATATTGTTCTCGCCCGGAATATCGGCGGCGGTGAACACCGCGACGACGCCGGGCGCCGCCCGCACCGCGTCGAGATCGAGCGAAACCAGCCGGGCATGGCCTTCGGCGGCGAGGCCGAAGGCGCAGTGGAGCATGCCGGGCAGTTCGGGCAGGTCGTCGACATAGGCGGCGCTGCCGGCGACGTGCAGCGGCGCGCTGTCATGCGGGATCGAGCGGTGGACGGCAGGCTCAGCCATGGAGCACGCTCACTGCTTCGCTGTCGCCTGCCCAGATGCGGCGGAGCAGGTTGCCCGCCACGGTGCTGCGATAGGCGGCCGAGCCGCGCAGATCGTCGAGCGGCGCATAGTCTGCCGCCAGCGCACGGGCGGCGGCCTCGACCGTGGCTTCGTTCCAGGGCTGGCCGAGCAAGGCCGCCTCGCAACCCCGCGCCCGCGCGGGAATGCCCGCCATGCCGCCGAACGCAATCCGCGCATGCGCGACGATCCCATCCTCGATCCGCAGCACGAAGGCGCCGCACACGCCCGATATGTCGCTGTCGAAGCGCTTGGAGAGCTTGGCGACATGCACGCGCGTTCCCGCTGCCGGGCGCGGAATGGTGATGCGCTCGACAAACTCGCCGGGCGCGCGGTCCTGCTTGCCATAGGCGAGGAAGAAATCCTCGAGCGGGATCGTCCGCCGCACATCGCCCCGGCGCAGCGTCAACGTGGTGCCCAGCGCGATCAGCGCCGGCGGCGTGTCCCCGATCGGCGAGCCATTGGCGATATTGCCGCCGATCGTGCCGGCATTGCGCACCTGCACGCCCGCGATCCGCCGCACCAGCTCGCCCAGCTCGGGCGCCAGCCGGGTCAGCGCTTCGCGCGCTTCCGAATAGCGCACCGCCGCGCCGAGGATAAGCGCCGCGTCGGTCTCCTCGATCGTCCGCAGATCGGCGATGTCGCCGATGAACACCGTGGGGCCAAGGTCGCGATGCTGCTTGGTGACCCACAGTCCGACATCGGTCGCCCCCGCGACGATCCGCGTCTCGGGCTCGGCGAGCAGCCGCGCCGCGAGTTCGTCGCCGGTACGGGGATTGTCATAGGCCGGCTCAAGCGCGCGCAGCTGCGCCAGAGTCTCGCCATCCTCCTCGGCCGCGACGGGCACCGCCTCTCCCGCCGCGAGGATCGGGCCATAGCCTGTGCAGCGGCAGAGATTGCCCGCGAGCACATCGCCCACCGGCACCTGTTCGGTGCCCAGCGCGCCGGCGCAGCGCCCGACCAGCGACATCACGATCCCCGGCGTGCAAAAGCCGCATTGCGACCCGTGCCGGTCGATCATCTCGCGCTGGACCGGATGGCAGCCGCCCAGGCTCTCCACCGTGCGCAGCGCCTTGCCATCGAGCATCGGCAGGAAGGTGATGCAGGCATTGACCGCGCGCCACTGCACCCGCTCGTCCGCCGCCTCGCCGAGCAACACGGTGCAGGCGCCGCAATCGCCCTCGGCACAGCCTTCCTTGGTGCCGGTGCGGCGCAGCTTGTAGCGCAGCAGCTCGAGCACGGTCAGCGTCGGATCCGAGGCGTCCGCGGTGACGGTCTCTCCGTCGAGCAGGAAGCGGATCTCAGCTGCCACGGTAGGTCGAATAGCTGAAGGGGCTGACGAGCAGCGGGACATGATAGTGCGACGCCGCTTCAGCGATCCCGAAGGCGATCGTCACGACATCGATGAAGGGCGGATCGGGCAGCGCCACACCCCGTCCCCGGAAATAGTCGGCGACCCGGAATTCCAGGCTGTACGTGCCCGGATCGAGCGCGGGCATGCCCGGACAGCGGCCATCTTCATTGGTCGTGCCGCTGAACAGCTGGCCCGATGTCCCCGACAGGCTCACCGCGACTCCTGCCGCGGGGCAGCCATGCGCAGTATCCAGAACATGCGTCGAAAGGCTGCTCATGCCGCTTCTCCCTTGCTCCACTGCGCGGTGAACTCGCGCTCGGAATAGGCGAGATACTCGGCGAGGATGCGCGCCTCGTCGTCGAGAAACAACTGATCTGCCAGCCCGCTCACCAGCCGCGGCAGGGCATGCTTCAGCCCCGACAATGCCGCCGCAGACAGTCCCATGCTGATCAGCGCCGAATAGTTGAAGGCGAACAGGCCGTGCAGCGCGGCGGCGCCTTCCGACGTGCGCGGCTGGAACTGGAAGGCCGGACCGAGATAGGGATGCGCATCGAGCACGGGCATCGGATCGGGCGCGGCGAACCGGTCGCCCCAGCGCGCGATCTCGCCCTGCACTTCGGCGAGTTCGGGGCGCAGCGCCGGATCGGTGACCAGCCCGGTCGACAGCACCAGGAAATCATAGGTGAAGCAGCCGTTCGGCGTGGTGACGACCACGCCCTCGCCCGTTTCCTCGACGGACAGCCACGGGCTGCCGGTGTGCAGCGCAAAGCCCGGATGCGCCGCTGCCCGCTCGAACATATCGACCGTCGGCGGCTGGTTGCGCTCGAAGAAGCTGCGCATCACCTCGTACTTGGCGGCATCGTCCAGCGCCGGGTAGCGCGGGATCATCCCCGATGCCTCCATGAAGCGGATCGGATTGACCTCCGGCAGCGCGTCGCGGCGAACATGCACCTCGACCGCCGCTGCGCCCGCCTCCAGTGCGGTGCCCGCATTGTCGAACGCAGACGCGCCGCCGCCCAGGATCGCGATCCGCTTGCCGGCGAGCGCGTCATAGTCGATCGCCTCCGACGTATGCGCGAAGCGGTGCGCGGGCAGCGCCCTGACGAAATCGGGCGTGTGCCAATGGCCGCCGCCCTGGATGCCGGTCGCCAGCACCACCTTGCGCGCGGCCAGCACTTCGCCGCCCGCCAGATGCAGGCGAAAGCCGCCGCCGATCGGCTCGATCCGCTCGAGCTTCGCGTCGTTGCGCACCGGCAGCTTCAGCGCGGCGCGGAACCAGCGCAGATAGGCCATCCATTCGCGCCGCGGGATCTTGCCGAGCGCCGCCCAGCCCGCCTCGCCATGCTGCGCCTCCCACCAGGCGCGGAAGGTTAGCGACGGCACGCCATGCTCGATCCCGATCAGATGCTTGGGCGTGCGCAGCGTCGCCATGCGTGCATAGGTGTCCCACGGCCCCTCGTAGCCCGCCGGATTCTCATCGATGACCAGAATATTGCCGATCCGCTCGCGCATCAGCCCGAAGGCCGCGCCGAGCCCGGATTGCCCGCCGCCGACGATCACCACGTCATATTCGCCGTCGCGCGGCTTGAGCCAGTTCGCCTCGCCGAAATTCAGGCAGGCCAGGTCGTGCGCCAGGCGCGTCTCAAGGGAAGCCAGCGTCATCGCACCATCTCCGTCATCCCGGCGAAAGCCGGGATCTCAGGCGAAGGCGCCCAGCAGGAGCCGCACGAGATCCCGACCTTCGTCGGGATGACGGTTTGGGCCTTCATGCCGCCTGCTCCAGCCGCAACCGGACGATCTCGCCGATCTGCGCGATCGCAGTGGCGATCTCGGCCTCACGGCCATTCTCCAGCCGCCGCTCCATCGCGGCGAGGATGCCGGCCTTGTCGGTCAGCCGCACGCAGATGATGAAGGGGAAGTCGAACCGGGCGCGATAGGCGGCGTTGAGCGCGTGGAAGCGATCGAACTCCGCCTGGGTCAGGCGATCGAGGCCGGCGCTGGCCTGTTCCGCCGCGCTCGCTTCGGTAAGCGTGCCGTCCACCGCTGCCTTGCCCGCCAGCTCGGGATGCGCGCGGATCAGCGCAAGCTGCTCGCCCTGCGTCGCGGCATGCACCACCGCCATCAGATCGGCATGACGATCGCCCGAGGACGGCGCCGCATCGGCGCGCGCCTCGACCCAGGGGGAATGTTCGAACAAGGCCGTCAATGCGTATTGCCCTCCAGGCTGACATGCGCGGAAACCACCTTCCAGCCATCGGCGAAGCGGACCCAGGACTGGGTCTGCCGGCCGCGGCGGTCCGATCCCTCGCGGAAGAATTCGGCGTCGGCGGTGGCGAAATTGTCGCCATAGACGGTGATCGCCACGCGCCCGAGCCTGCGCTGTGGCGAGCCGCCCCGCCCTTTTCGAAATTCGCGGATCGCCTCGATCCCGTAGAGCACTTCGCCCACGCCGTAGCGATTGGTCGTCGGCGCATCGTGGAACAACCGGTCCATCGCCGCGACGTCGTCGGCCATCAGCGCGCGCTCATATTCCTCGAAGGCCGCCCTGACTTCGGCCAGCGCCACCGGATCGTCGATCGTCATAGCGGGTGCACTTCCTGCCAGTGGCGCGCGATGTCGATCCGCCGCGCGATCCAGGCATCGCCGCTCGCCAGCACATGATCGAGGAAGCGTGCCACCGCTCGCGCCCGCGCCGGCCGCCCGGCGATCCGGCCGTGCAGGCCGATCGACATCATACGCCCGCCTTCCTCGCGCAGCTGGTCGAAGGTACCCTGCAGATAGCGGAAGAACTGGTCGGGCTCGGTGAAGCCGTTGACCGCGACGAACTTCATGTCGTTGGCGTCGAGGCTGTAGGGCACGATTAGCTGGCCCTGGTCGTAATAGGGCAGATCGTCGGCATAGCTGTCCGCATCATAGACGAATCCGCCCTCCTCGCGGACCAGCCGCGCGGTGTTGGGCGAGGTACGGCCCAGGTACCAGCCGAGCGGCCGGCTGCCGGTCAGGCGGGTGTGGATCTCGATGGCCTTCGCGATGTGCGCGCGCTCCACCTCTTCCGCCACATATTGATAGTCGATCCAGCGATAGCCGTGGCTGGCGATCTCCCAGTCCGCGGCGAGCATCGCCGCGACCGCTTCGGGATGCATCTCCATCGCCGCAGCGACGCCGAACACGGTGACGGGAACGCCGCGCTCGGTGAACAGCCGGTGCAACCGCCAAAAGCCCGCACGGCTGCCATATTCGTAGAGGCTCTCCATCGCCATCGCGCGCGCCGGATGGCTGGCAGCGCCGACCATGTCGGACAGGAACGCCTCGCTGGCCTTGTCGCCGTTGAGGACGCTGTTCTCGGCGCCCTCCTCGTAATTGATCACGAACTGCACCGCGACCCGCGCGCTGCCCGGCCATTGGGCGGCGGGCGGAGTGGCGCCATAGCCGATCAGGTCTCTCATCAGCCCCTCCCCTTCAGGGGAGGGGTTGGGGTGGGGCAGTGCCGCCTATTGTGGCCTCGGTGAGACTGACAGGCCCCACCCCAAACCCCTCCCCTGAAGGGGAGGGGCTTAAGAAATAAAGCCTCGCTCATCCCCAAGCCTCCAGCGCGGCATCGACGCCGGCGCCCGCCGGGCAGGCATAGCCCTCCGCCCGCAGCACCGCCTCGAGCGCGCCGAGCGTGATCAGCACCTTGTGCTTGCGGGCATTGTATCCCATCGCGCCGATCCGCCAGACCTTGCCGGCGAGCGGGCCGAAGGCGGTGCCGATCTCGATCTCGAAATCCTCGCGCATCCGCCGACGCACCGCTTCGCCGTCCACGCCCGCGGGAATCGCGATCGCTGTCACGTTGGTCATGCGGGTGCGGTCGTCGCCGAACACGGTCAGCCCCAGGGCGCGGGCGCCCGCAACCACCGCGCGGCCGGCTGCCGCATGGCGTGCGTAGCGCGCCTCCAGGCCCTCGCCGAGCACGACCCGGGCGCATTCGCGCGCGCCATAAAGCATCGTCGTCGCTTCGGTGTGGTGATTAAGCCGCTTCTCGGACCAATAGTCCATCACCATCGCGAGATCGAAATAGTTGGAGCCGATCCGCACGCCATTGGCATTGACCAGATCGTCGCGGGCGATCCCGGCCTCGACATGCCGGCGCGCGAAGATGTGCTGCGCGGCTGCATCGGAGACCGTGATCGGCGACGAGCCCGAAGGCCCGCCCAGGCATTTCTGCAATCCACCGGTGACGACATCGACGCCCCAGCGATCGGCGGCGATCTCCATGCCGCCGATCGTCGCGGTGGCATCGACATAGGACAGCGCGCCCGCCGCGCGGCACAGGTCGCCCAACCCCTCGAGCGGCTGCGCCATCGTCGTCGAAGTATCGCCGTGCACACAGGCGACGACCTTCGGTCCGGTCCGCGCGATCGCATCGGCGATCTGGTCCATCGGCACGGTCTCGCCCCAAGGGACCGACAGCATCTCCACCTTGGCACCGATCCGCTCGCCGATCTCGCGCAGCAGCAGCCCGAAGCGGCCGAAGTCGATCACCAGCATCGTGTCGCCGGGCGCGACCAGGCTGACCAGCGCCGCCTCGATCCCCGCACGCGCGGTGCCGTCGATCAGGAAGGTCCAGCGGTTCTCCGTCCCGAAGATCGGGCGGTAGAGCGCCATGACCTGCTCCATATAGCCGGTCATCTCCGGATCGAACTGGCCGAGCAGATCGGCCGACATGGCACGCAGCACGCGCGGATGCGCATTGACCGGGCCGGGGCCCATCAGCAGGCGCTGCGGGGGGTCGATCTCGCCGAAGAAATCGGGGGTCACAGGCTCTCTCCAAGTCGTTCGATGAAGCCGAGCATGGCCCGCAGCGCGGTGTCCGCGTCTTCCGGCTCCACCTGCTCGGCGGGGTTGTGGCTGATGCCGTCCTTGCAGCGCAGGAAGAGCATCGCAGTCGGGCAGAGCGCAGCCATGATCATCGCGTCATGCCCCGCGCCGCTGACCAGGCGGAAGGGCGCGACGCCCTGCGCGGCAACCGATGCTTCGAGCAGGTCGGTCAGGGCAGGATCGCAGGGCGACGCGGCAAGGTCGTTGGTCTGCTGTGCGTCAAGATCGAGCCCGCGTCGCGTCGCGATGTCGGCGATCGTGTTCAGGATCACGCGCGCCGCGCCATCGCGCTTCGACTGGCGGCCCGATCTCACGTCGATGGTGAACGCGGCCCGACCGGGAATCACGTTGGGTGCGTCCGGCGCAACCTGTATCCTCCCCACCGTCGCAACCAGGTCGGATGAATCGCTGCGCGCGATCCGCTCGATAGCCAGCAGCATCTCCGCCGCCCCCGCCAGCGCGTCGCGGCGCAACGGCATCGTGGTGGTTCCCGCATGACCGGCAGTCCCTTCCACCGTCACCACATAGCGAAGCTGCGCGGCGATCCCGGTGACCACGCCGATGGGCAGCCCCTCGGCCTCCAGCACCGGCCCCTGCTCGATATGCGCCTCGAGATAGGCCAACGCACCGCCATGTTTCGCCTCGGCGAAGCGCAGGTCGGAAAGCTCGAACGGCGCCAGCGCCTCGTCCAGCGACACGCCCTTCGCATCGCTTACCTCGAGCGCCCTGGGATCGAGCGTGCCCGCCACCGCCCGGCTGGTCAGCATCGCCGCCGGAAAGCGCGAGCCTTCCTCGTCGCCGAACGCATAGATTTCGATCGGAAAGGGCGCGCGCTTGCCCGCCGCGTGCAGCGCCGCCACGGCCTCGATCCCCAGCATCACGCCGAGCGGGCCGTCATATCGACCGGCGTCCTTCACGCTGTCGATATGGCTGCCGATGATCAGCGGCGGCCCGTCGCGCCAGCCCTCGTAGCGGCCGATCAGGTTGCACGCCGCATCGGTGCGCGTGGTCATCCCGGCTTCCTGCATCCAGCCGGCGATCGCGCGCTGGGCGGCAGCATAGGCGGGAGTGAGATAAGCGCGGAACAGCATGTCTGGCGCGTCGCTGTACGGCGCCACGCCCAGTTCGTTGCAGCGCGCGACGGCGCGATGGCCACCCGTCACCATGCCGTCACCTGCCCGTCGCTGCGCGGATCGGTCGCGCCTTCGAGCATGCCGCCGGGATGCCGCACGATCGCCCCGGCATGGCCCATGGTCGAGGTAAACGGAGCGAGCAACTCGACGTCATGCCCGGCCGCGCGCAATTGGTCATAAAGCGCCGGCTCGAAGCGATCCTCGAGCTTGAGCGTAACGCTCTCCGCCCCCCAGGTCTTGCCGAGCAGCCAGCGCGGCCGCGTCACCGCTTCCTGCAGCGGCACTCCGCCCCAGGCGTAGCGGCTGAAGATCGCCGCCTGCGTCTGCGGCTGCCCCTCACCGCCCATCGTGCCATAGGCAATCACCCGCCCGTCGGCGAAGCGCGCCAGCGCGGGGTTGAGCGTATGGAATGGCTTGCGGCCGGGCTTGAGCGCGTTCCAGCCACGCTCGGCCAGCCGGAAGCTGCTCCCCCGGTTCTGCCAGGTGATGCCGGTGCGCGGCAGCACCAGCCCCGATCCGAACTCGAAATAGGTCGACTGGATGCAGCTCACCATCCGCCCGTCACCGTCGGCGGTCGCGAACCAGCAGGTGTCTCCCATCTGCGACGGCTGCGGCCAGGGCAGCGCCTTCGCCCTGTCGACCCGCGCCGCCATCGCATCGAGCGCCGCCGCGTCATCGAGCAGCGCCTGGGGGCTGCGCGCCATATAGGCCGGGTCGCCCACCTCGGCATCGCGGTAGAGGAACGCCTGCTTGGTCGCCTCGATCAGCGCATGGACATGGCCGAAGCTCTCCGGCGCGAACCGGCCGAGCCGCTCGGCGAGCGCAAGGATCAGCAGCGAGGCAGCACCCTGGGTGGGCGGCGCGCTGTTGTACAAGGTGATCCCGTCCAGCGCGACATGCAGCGGCTGCGGCGTCTCGGCGCGGTGCGCGGCAAGGTCGGCACCGGTGACCGGGCTGCCCAGCGCCGCAAGGTCGCGCGCGATATCGTCGGCCAGCGCGCCGCCATAGAAGCTGTCGAGCCCCTCTTCGGCGAGATGGCGCAGGGTCGCGCCAAGCGCCGGCTGCCGGAGGATGTCTCCCTCACCCATCCCGTCATAGGTCTTCGCCCAGTCGCCGGGCAGGTCGCGCAGCTCGGCGCCCTTGCTCGCGACGATCTCTGCCCCGCCGCGCGTCACCGCCACGCCGCCCTCGGCATGGTGGATCGCCGGACGCAGCAGCCGCCCGAGCGGCAGCGTGCTGCCCTTCAGCGCCTCGGCCCAGGCCGAGATCGTACCCGCCACCGTGTTCGCCGCCAGCGGCCCGCGCGTCGGCACGGCGTCCATGCCGGCATAGAGCGACAGGTCGGCCGCCGCCGCGGCGCCGCCGCAGCCATGGATGGCGCGCGTGCTGCCGTCGGGCTCGGCGATCAGCCAGAAGCCGTCGCCGCCGATACCGGTCATGTGCGGATAGACCACCGCCAGCGCCGCTGCGACCGCCACCGCCGCCTCGATCGCGGTGCCGCCGTCCTGCAGCACCTTGAGGCCGGCCTGCGATGCCAGATGGTGCGGCGCGGTCACCATGCCGCGAAGCGAACGAACCGAATGCAGCATGATCAGCCCGCCGCCAGCCAGGCGAAGCGCACGACGAACAGCAGCGCCAGCACAAGCAGCAGCCAGTCCGTCCGGGTGATCTTGCCGCGGATCAGCTTGAGCACAGCATAGGCGGTGAGCCCGAACGCCAGGCCGTTGGCGATCGAGAAGGTCAGCGGGATCATCGCCACCGTCAGGAAGGCCGGGATCGCGATCTCGGGATCGTGCCAGTCGATGTCGAGCAAGGGTGCCATCATCAGCGCGCCGACCAGGATCAGCGCGGGCGCAGTGGCAGCGAGCGGCACGAGCTGGGCATAGGGCGCAACGAACATGGCGAGCAGGAACAGCACGCCGGTGACGATCGCGGTGATGCCGGTGCGGCCGCCCGCCTGCACGCCCGCTGCGCTCTCGACATAGGAAGTGACGGTGCTGGTCCCCGCCAGGCTGCCGAAGATCGTCGCGATCGAGTCGGTCAGCAGGATGCGGTTGAGGCCGGGCACCCTGCCCTGCGCGTCGATCAGCCCGGCGCGGCGGGTGACGCCCATCAACGTGCCGATATTGTCGAACAGGTCGACGAAGAGGAAGACGAACAGGATCTCGAACAGCCCCAGCCCATGGCTGCCCGACAGGCCGAAGACGCCAGCGAGGTCGAGGTGGAACGCCGTCTGCGAAATCACGGTGAGGTCATAGGGCTGCGGCGTGAAGTGCACCGCGCCGACCAGCCAGCCCGCCAGCGTCGTCGCCACGATGCCGATCAGGATCGCCGCGCGCACGCCCCAGGCAGTCAGCGCCGCGGTGAGCACCAGGCCGAACAGCGCCAGCGCCGCGCCGGATGTCTTCAGGTCGCCCAGCGCCACCGACGTCGCCGGATTGCTGACGACGATCCCGGCATTCTTCAGCCCGATGAAGCCGATGAACAGCCCGATCCCGCCTGCGACCGCGGCGAACAGGCTCGGCGGGATCGCCGCGATGATCAGCTGCCGGATGCCTGCGAAGGTCAGCAGCAGGAAGGCGACGCCCGAGATGAACACGCAGCCCAGCGCCACTTGCCAGGGCACCCCCATCGCGCCGACCACGGTGAAGGCGAAATAGGCGTTGAGCCCCATGCCCGGCGCCAGCGCCAGCGGCACGTTCGCGCTCGCGCCCATCAGGATGCTGGCAAAGCCCGCCGCCAGGCAGGTCGCGGCCGCCACCGCGGCGATCGGCATGCCCGTCGATCCCAGGATCGCGGGATTGACCAGCACGATATAGGCCATGGTGAGGAAGGTGGTCAGCCCGGCCAGCACTTCGGTGCGCAGGGTGCTCCCGCGGGCCTGCAGCGCGAAATGCCGCTCGAGCGCGCCCAGGGTTTCCTTCTCAGCCAATCTCTTCCCCTTTCGCCCCGGCCAAACGTCCAAGCTGTAATAAAACCGTCACCCGTGCAAGCCGAAGACTCCGCGTGCCTCCAACGTCGCGGCCAGCGCGAACAACGTCGCCTCGCCCCCCGGTCTGGCGACCAGCTGCACCCCGAGCGGCAGCCCCTCCGCCCGCCGCAGCGGCGCCGCGATCACCGGCAGCCCAATGAAGCTCAGCGGCTGGGTGAAGATGCCTAGATGCGCCCGGGCCGGGACGCGCTGGCCGTCGACGGTGATCATCGGATCGTCGATCCGCGGCGCCACCTCGCCGGCGGCGGGCGCGATCAGCACGTCATAGCGTTCGAACAGCGCTTCGGCGGCGTGGCGGAAGCGCGCGCGAAAGTCCTGCGCGGCGAAATAGGCCGAGGCCGGCAGCATCGCGCCCGCGATCAGCCGGTCGCGCACCTGCGGATCGAACGCCATCGCCCGCCGGCGCAGCTCCGGCAGGTGACGGGCGCCGCCCTCCGCCGCCGTCATCAGGAACGCAGCCGAGCGCGCAGCGGCGACATCGGGCAGCTCGACCGTGTCGATCCCGCCCAGCGCCGCGGCGATCCCGTCGATCCCCGCCGCCAGCTCGGCGCAGATGTTGCGCGCGAACCATCCGCCGAGCCGCGCGACGCGCGGTGCTTCCCGCGCCGGTCCGGCCTGCCCGCCCAGCGCCCGCCACGCCAGCTCCAGATCGGCCACGCTGGTCGCGAAGGGGCCGATATCGTCGAAGCTGTCGACGAACGGATAGACGCCCTGCATCGGCAACCCGCCATGCGTCGGTTTCATGCCCCAGATGCCGCACAGCGCCGCCGGTACGCGGATCGATCCGTTGGTATCCGATCCCAGGCTCAGCGGCACCAGCCCCGCCGCCACCGCCGCGGCCGATCCGCCCGAGGAGCCGCCGGCAATACGCGCGCGATCGTGCGGGTTGCGCGTGGTGCCGAAGGCCGCGTTGATCGTCGCGAAGCCATAGGCGAATTCGTCCATGTTCAGCGTCGCGACCAGCACCGCTCCGGCCGCCTCGAAGCGCGCGATCGCCTCGGCATCGGCGGTTGCCGGCGGCGCGTCGCGCAGCATGCCTGCCCCCGCCGTGGTCGGCAGCCCCGCGACGTCGAACAGGTCCTTCACGCCGAACGGCACGCCGGCGAGCGGCCCGGGATCGCCCCCCGCCGCCACCAGCGCGTCGACGCGGTCGGCCTGGGCCAGCGCGCGCGCCTCCAGCACCTGCGTCACCGCAAGCAATTCGCGACCGGCGCCCTTCGCCGCCGCGATCGCCTCCTCGGCGAACGACCGGGCGCTTCGCTTTCCGGACCGGACAAGATGCGCCGTCGCCGCGGCGCCGAGATGCGCGCTCAGCCTTCCCGCTCCCCTTCCGCGGCGCGCAACACGCCGAGATGCATCTCGAACGCCTCCAGGCTCTGGATCACGCCGGGCAGGCAGGCCACAGGGATATCGAGATCGACCAGGCGCGCCATGCGCTGCACGGCGGCCTCGAGATCCGGCGGCGAGGGTTCAGGCATCGGGTTCATCCAAAACGTCCCGCAGCGCGCGCGTTGCGCAGGTCATCGTCACATCACTGCGCCGCTTTTTCCTCGGCGTCGAGCCCGGCACCGATCCCGCCGCCGCGGAACCCATAGGTCGCGTCGAGCCGCTGGCGAAGATACTCGCCGGCCAGGATCGGCGTATAAAGCGGCGGCCGCTCGGCGCTGCGGCAGGTCGGCAGGCAGTCGATCAGGGCATCGGCGTTGGGATCGAAGAAGAAGGCAACCGAATGGCGCTGGCGCGGGCTGTGGTTGCTCACCCGGTGCGGCGTCGATTTGTAGATGTCGTTGCTCCAGCGCATCAGGCAGTCGCCGATGTTGCAGACGAAGGTCCCGGCGATCGGCGTGGCGGCCAGCCAGCGCCCGTCGCGCGTCTGCACCTCGAGCCCGCCGGTGCCGTCCTGCGACAGGATGGTCAGGTTGCCATAGTCGGTATGCGCGCCTGCGCCCGGACGTTCGTCGGCGGGCGAAGCGGGCGGATAGCGCAGCAGCCGCAGCGTCGCGAGCGGGCGATCGATCGAGCCGGCGAAATAGTCGGCCGGCAGATCGAGATCGAGCGCGAAGGCGGCATGCAGCTGCTCGCCGAGGCGGCGCATCGCGGCGTAATATTCGAGCATGACCCCGCGGAAGTCCGGCAGCGCCTCGGGCCATTGGTTGCGCCCCTGCGACGGCAGGTCGGGATCGATCGGCTCGCCCGGCTCCGGGTCGCGGCCCAGATTATAGGCTTCCTTGAAATCGGCGGGCGCGCTCGGATCGAGGCTCTCGGCATCGATCCCGGCATAGCCCCGGTTGTTCATCGAGTGAGCGATGCTCAGCGCCGATTTGGCGGGCTGGGGCTGGTCGAAGAAATGGCGCGACTGCGCATAGACGCGCTCGAGCAGCGCGGCCGGAACGCCGTGCCCGGCAATATAGAAGAACCCGACCGACCGGCAGGCCTGGCCGATCGCCGCGGCGACGGACGCGATCCCCGCTTCGGAACCGCCCAGCAGCGGCGCAACGTCGATCACCGGAATATCGGTAGCCACCGCGGACTCCGCCTCGGCCATGCACTATCTCCTTTGGGGTCCGGGGCGGCACCGCCGCCCCGGTTCGATCGGTCAGAAGCGGGCGGTGAACTTGACGATGGCGGTGCGGCCCTCGCCGGGCATCGCCGAGCCTTCGGTCTCGGTCGAGCGCTGCGGAATGTAGTAGCGCTCGTCGAGGATGTTGTTGACGTTCAGCGAGACGCGGTAGCGGCCCAGATCGTAGTGGAGCGATCCGCGCAGCAGGAAATAGTCGGGATAGACGACGGCGCCCGGAAGCTGGCCGCTGGTCTTGTCGATATAGTTGCCGCCGATCGTCGCGCCGAAGCCGCTGCCGGTCTCGTAATTGGCGAACAGGCCGGCCACCCAGCGCGGCTGGGTCTTGTCGACATAGCCGCTCGCATAGCCGGGGAAGCTGCAGGTCGATGCCTCGTAGATGTTGCCCCAGCCATTATTGTCGTCGAGCCCGAACTGCGACGGCAGGATCACCAGGAACGAGCAGCCCGCCACCTTGGTCTTCTGCCGGGTCAGCACGCCCGACAGGCCGAAATGGCGATCGACCGCCCAGCGCAGCTCCGCCTCGACGCCATTGGTGGTGGCGCCGGTGAAGTTGCCGGTCAGCAGCTCGGACTGTCGGCGCTGCTGCTCATAGATCGATACCGCGCCGAACAGCTTGCCCCCGAACAGGCTGGCCTTCACGCCGCCCTCGGTAAGCTTGGTCGGCGACAGGAAGGTGTTCGCCGCGACATTGCCCGGCGCCACCGCGCCGCCCTGCGACGTCTCGAGCGCATAGGATTTGCCCTTGGTGAAATAGGGCACGATGCCCCAGGGCAGCTTGATGCTGGCGCTGATCGACCAGCTCGTCGCGTCCTTGTTCTTGCGATAGAGCGTGTTGAGCGCCGCCGAGAAGTCGAGCAGGCCGGTATTCTTCGACTGGACCTTGTAGTCGTCCCAGCGCACGCCGCCGGTGACCAGCAGCAGGTCGCCGAACGAGGCCTGGGTGTTGAAGAACACGCCCGCCTGGCTGACGCGGCTGTGATAGATCTGGTCCCAGGGCGCCCCGCTCACATAGATCGGGTTGAACACGTCGTCGGGCGTCGAGCCGACCGAGAGGTCCTGGCGATCGAGCACCATATAGCCGCGCGCGAACACATAGCCTTCGTCGGCGCGATAGGTGCGATAGGCGGCGCCGCCGACATAGTCCGCGTTGAACCAGCCGCCCGGGAAGATCTTGCCGGTCAGCGAGACGCGCGCTTCCTCCGCGCGGTCGCGCAGATGCTTGGCGAAGCCATAGCCATTGTAGGAATCGGCGTTCAGGTCATCGAGGAAGAACTGGAAGCGCAGCTCGCCGGGGCCGACCGGATGCACGAGGTCCACATAGCCGGTGGTCGTCTCGGCTTTCCCGAAATCATAGGGCGAGGTCAGGATCGTGCGGCGGTCGAGCTGCACCTGGTGGATCGTCGCGGGATTGAGCCGCGAATAGTCGCTTACTGCGCCGTAGAATTTGGTCACGCCGCCCGCCGCGACGATGTTCGCCGGGGTGATGTAGGACGCCCCCGGCGACACCAGCTGCGCCACCGGGCTGCCCGCGGTGTAGGTCCCGTTGTCGACCAGCGCCTGGGTCAGGCGGTTGACGCCCGTGGTGCCCTGCATGCCCTCCGACTTGTAGTACTGGACGCCGGCGTTGAGCGACCAGCCGGCCGGCAGGTCCATCGCGAAGCCGATCTGCGCGAGGTCGTGCTTGGGCTCGATCCCATGGAAATATTGCGAGCCCTGGAGGTGCTCGTAATAGCCGTCGATCCCGGCATCGAGACCGCCGATCTTGAAGCCGGTGCCATATTCGGCCTCGGCGCGGAACATCTTGTAGGTGCCCGCCGACAGGTCGACCTGGCCGAAGGCGGCCTGGCCGTCCTTGAAGCGCTGGGCACGCCCGCCGCGCGGCTCGAAATTGACATAGCCGCCGGCGCGGCCGGTGCCATAGGCCGGCGAGGCGATGCCGCGGACGATCTCCAGGTTCAGCGCGCCTTCGATCGGGGTGATGTAGGTGCCCTGGTTCTCGACCCGCTTGAAGCCGTGGAAGAAATTGTCGGCATATTCGCCGCGGATGTTCACCGAACCGTCGACGCCGTAGAAGCTGGCGGTGAACACGCCCGGCGTCACCGCGGTTAGGTCGCGGATGGTGGTCAGGCTGTACTGGTCGATCATCTGCAGCGAGACGGTCGATACCGAGCGCGGCACCTCGACCGGGTCAGAGCCCAGGCCGAACGCGTCGGTGCTGGTCGGCAGGATCGCCGACTTGTTGCGCTTGCCCACCACCAGGATGCCGCTTTCCTGCGCATCGGTAGTGACCTTGGTGTCGCCATCCGATCGCGCGTCGACCTGCGCCCAGGCAGGCGCGGCAGCCGCAGACAAAGCGGTAGCGATCGCGGCGCCGGCGGCGCCGCGGAGCAATTTCCCCGTACAGATCATCTTTAGTCCCCTAGCGTGTATGCTGTTGCCCAAGCCTGCGCTCAGACCCCTCCCGCTGCAGTCTCTCTGTATTCACGCAAAGAATTCGGTCGTTACTTGAACATGCTGTCGTAGAACTTGACGAAAAAGCCGCGCATATAGTCGTCGTTGGCAAAGGGTGCGTAGCGCGGCGGATTGGCTTCATCGACGAATGCCTCGATCGGCGCGACGGTTACTTCGCGATCGGGATTCATGAACATGGTGGCGGAGAAGCGGTCGACCGGCTTGCGGCTGACCACGCGGTGCAGCGTCGACACGAACTGGCCGTTGGTCCAGCCCATCATCGTGTCGCCGATGTTGATCACATAGGCGCCCGGCACCACCGGCGCCGAGATCCAGCGGCCGTCGCGCGTCTGCACCTCCAGCCCGCCGACATCGTCGGTCAGCAGCACCGTGAACGACGAGGCGTCGCAATGCGCGCCCACCCCGACATTGCCCGAGGGAGCCTCCTCGATCGGCTTGGGATAGAAGTTGAGCCCGAAGGTCGCGAGCGGGCTGCGGTGGAGCGCGACGAAATACTCCTCGTCGAGGCCGAGCGCGATCGCGAAGGCGCGCATCAGCTCCTGCGAGAGCGACAGCAGCGCGCGCTGGTTGACCATCATCGTCTGGACGAAGCGCGGCGCGCCTGCCGGCCAGCGATTGTCCTGGTAGATCGGATCGGGATCGCCGTAGCGCGGATCGTCGGCATAGCGCACGCGCATCATGTTGAACTGCTCGAGCGTGCCGCCCGACACCGTCTTCTTGGCGCGCCCTTCCTCGGTCAGCGATCCGCCCGGCTTGGTGCCCTCCGCGGCGCCACGCGCCGGCAGATAGCCGCACCATTGCCCGTCGAGGATCGGCGCGACCTGCATCTTCTCCTCGAACGAGCGCGCGAAGAAGGCGCGCGATTCGTTGAGCACCGACTGGCGAAGCGCTTCCGGCACGCCGTGATTGACCAGGTAGAAGAACCCGATCTGGCGGCACGCCCGGTCGATCTCCGCCGCCACCGCCGCGCGCTCCACCGCCCCGCCCGTCAGGAACGGGCCGAAATCGATGACGGGGATGGTGTCGAGCGCGAGCTGCTCGGCTTCGTCGTACTGCAATTCCGCGATCATGCCGGTTTCCTTTCGAAGCGGCGCAGCCAGTCGGCAAGGGCGCCGTCCGGGCGCAGATAGGGTTCAACCGCCGCCGCGCAGACGATCAGCATGCCCACGCAGACCTGGACCCAATTGCCCTGCACGCCCATAAGGACGAGGCCGATCTGGAGCATCGAGACGATCACTGCGCCGACCAGCGTTCCCGTCGCGGTGCCGACGCCGCCGCTGAGCGCGGCGCCGCCGATGATCACCGCGGCGATGATCGAAAGCTCGCCGCCCGCGCCGGTGTTCGGCGCGCCCAGGCGCAGCCAGCCGGTGGTCAGCGCGCCCGCCAGCCCGCAGGCGAGGCCGAGCAGGACGAACACCCAGATCTTCACGCGATCCGGCCGCAGGCCCATCTGCACCGCCGCCCGCAAATTGCCGCCGGTGGCGTAGAGCCGCGCGCCGGCCAACGTGTAGCGCAGGACGAAGCCGGTGACCGCGAACACCGCCGCGGCCCAGAAGATCTGCGCCGGGATCGGGCCGAGCATCCCGCCGGCCGCCTCGAAGAAGCTGCTGACGATGGTCGTCGGAAGGTCGATCGACAGCCCCATCGTCACCACCAGAGCCAGGCCGCGCAACAGGCTGAGCATGCCGATGGTGAGGATGAACGAGGGCACCTTGAGCCGGACGACCGCCAGCCCGTTGACCAGCCCGATGCCGCCACCGAGCGCGACGGCGAGCAGCGCCGCCGCCCAGGGGTTCCAGCCCCAGTCGGCGATCGCCAGCGCCGTGACCACGCTGGTCAGCCCGTAGTTGGAACCGATCGACAGGTCGACTTCGCCTGCGATCACCAATGCCGTCAGCGGCAGCGCGATGATCAGCGTGAAGGCAGTGACGCGCAATATCTCGAACTGCGTCTGCGCATCGAGGAAGTGCGGTGCGTTCGCCGCGAAGCCGATATAGAGCGCGATCGCGACGAGCAGGATCGCGGTCTGGCGGTTGAGCAGCGCGTGCAGGCTCATGCGCCGTGCTCCGCGCCGACGATGTGGCGCACCAGCTCGGCGCGCGAGACGCCGGCGAGATCGAGGTCGGCGACCTTGCGGCCCAGCCGCAGCACCACCGCGCGATCCGCCACGTCGAACACATTCTCCATATTGTGGCTGACCAGCAGCACCGCGGCGCCCGCCGCGCGCAGCTGGCGGATCAGGTCCAGCACCTTGCCCGTCTCGCGCACGCCGAGCGCGGCGGTGGGCTCGTCGAGGATCACCACACGGGCGCCGTCGAGCATCGTGCGCGCCACCGCGATCGCCTGGCGCTGGCCGCCGGAAAGATAGCGCACCGCAGTGCCGACCGGGGGCAGCTTGACCTGGAGCCGCTCGAACACCGCCGCCGCCTCGCGGTGCATGCGTCCGCGATCGAGCAGGAAGCCGAAGCGCACGGGCTCGCGGCCCAGGAACAGGTTCTCGGCGATCGAGCGATCCTCGACCAGCGCCAGCGTCTGGAACACCGTCGCGATGCCCACCGCGCGCGCCTGGTCGGGCGAGCCGATCCGCACCGGCGTGCCGTCGATGCGGATCTCGCCCTCGCTCGGCCGGTTCACGCCCGAAAGCAGCGAGATCAGCGTCGACTTGCCGGCGCCATTGTCGCCGAGCAGCGCCGTGACCTGTCCCGCGCGCAGCTCCAGCTCCACCCCGTCCAGCGCGGTGACATGGCCGTAGCGGCAGGTAAGTCCCTGCGCCGAAAGGATCGCCGCGCCGTTCATCGGCGCCTCGGCATCCACCGCGCGGAGCGTTTGCGGCTCAAGATAGCCCATAGGCCGCCGCCGCTTCCTTGCGCTTGGCATAGCTGGCGATCGCCGCATCGACATTCGCCGCGTCGATCCAGCTGCTGGCCGGCGTCAGGCTCGTCGACGGCATGCCCCGCTCGAGCATTCCCCAGGCGAGCAGCACTGCCATGAAGCCCTGGTTGTAGAGATTCTCGTCGAGCGCGAAGGCCATGCGGCCGCGCTTGACGAAGTCGAGCACCTTGAGGCTCGACACGGTGCCCGCGACCAGCGCCTTGGCCGCCGTGCCGCCCAGTTCGTCGAGCGCCTTGAGCAGCGGCACCGCCGACATCTCGCCCGCCGCCGCCGCATGCGCGACGACATTGCCCGCCTCGCCGATCTTCGCCTTGTACAACGCGACCGAGGCGGCCGCGTCCCCCGCAGAGCCGTCGGCGAAGCTGAGCAGGCTGAGCCCCGGCACCGCCCGCAGCCCCTCGCCCACCCCGGCGATGCGCTCCTCGACGTTCAGCGATCCCGGAAAGGGATTGCCGACCAGCACCGCGCCCTGCGCCACCCCCTTGGCTGCCAGCGCCTTGGCGATGCGCTCGCCGAGCATGCGCCCGCTCTCGCGCGGCGACTGGCCGACAAAGGGCAGGCCGAGCTTGGCGGCGGTATCCGGATTGTTGAGCGAGTTGACGATCGCGAAGCTGGTGCCCTGCGGCTTGGCCTTCGCCGCCTCGTCGATCACCGCCTGGTACCAGTCGACCGTCACAACCACGTCGTTGCGCGCGGTGACCGCCTGGCGGATCGCATTGATGTGCGCGTCGGGCGTCGGCTGCGCATTGAGCACGCGGCTGAAGCGCCAGCCGAGCATCTCCGCCGCATCGGCGCAGCCGAGCGAGAGCTCGAGCACGAAGTCCGAACCGGGCGTCCCGATCGCGAATGCCACCGAGCGCTGCTTGCCCAGCTTGCTGTTGCCGCCCTGCGCGCTGCCGCTCCGGGCGCAGCCGGCAAGCGCGACGAGCCCCAGCCCCGCACCCAGCATCTCGCGCCTGCCCAACCCGTCGATCATCTTTTCTGCGCCTTGACCCATGTCAAATTTGTTGCAGGCGCGAACGACCACTTCCAGCGCTTTTTTTCGAGGTCGGTGATCTAAAAAAGGCTACACGGCCTCATTCTCGTCGGCGAGATGGCGCAGCAGCAGCGCCGCGGGCGGCGAAAGCTGGCGGCCCGATGCGCTGATGATCGACAGCACCGACAGCGGAATCCCGCTCCCCTTCAGCGGAATGAAGCGCAGCACGCCCTGCTCGGCCTCGGCGACGATGTCGATCGGTGTCAGCAGGCCGATGCCCATCCCGCCCATCACCAGCGCCTTGATCAGCTCCACCGAGTTGGCGCTGGCCGAAAAGCGCGGCGTCTCGCCCAGATTGGAGACCCATGCCCGGTTGACCACGCCACGCAGCGAATGGTTCTCGTCGGGCCCGACCAGCGGATAGGCGCAGCACTGGTCGAGCGTGACTTCGCTTTCGTTCGCCAGCGGATGATCGGGCATCACCACCGCGCCGATCTGCGAAACGAGCGCGCGCGCCACGCGCAATTCCTGCCGCTCGGGGGGATTGAAGGTGGCGCCCATGTCGACATCGCCGCTCAGCACCAGGTCGACCACCGCCTGCGACGCGGCGATCTGGAGGCGGAAGACGATGCCCGGATACAGGCTGCGAAAGCTGAGCAGCGCGCGGGTGACGAATTCGCTGCTGCCCTCTGCCAGCGCGATCGTCACTTCGCCGCGCCGCAGCCCGCGCAGCTCGTCGATCTGCGATTCCGCCGCGGCGAGCTCGCGGCGCCAGCGGCGGACCATCGCGATCAGCACTTCGCCCGCCGCGGTCAGCCGCAGGCCGTGCGGCCGCCGGTCGAACAGCGGCACGCCCAGCCGTTCCTCCATCTTGAGGATCTGCCGGTCGATCGCCGAGGGGGCGACATGGAGATGCTCGGATGCGCGGCGGATCGAGCCGCGCCGGGCAACTTCATCGAAATAGAGCGCGAACCGCGAAAGCATGCCCTCACCTTCGCATGCGCAGCATAGAGTGCAAGCGCGTCGCTACGGGTGCAGTCCCGTTATCGTCCGTATCGCCGGAGCCGCTTGCCCGACTCGATCACAATTCAGGCTTCAGCCCGCGAATCCTCGCGGGGATCAGCCGCCCATAGTCGTCGATGAAGCGCGGGATCGGCCCGCGTTGCTGGGTCTGGTCCGGCAAGTCGACCTCGACTTCGTCGACATAGCACCAGCCCCAGCCTTCGGGCGGGTCATAGCCTTCGATGATCGGGTGCCGGGTCGCGTGGAAATGCGCGGTTGCATGGCGATTCGGCGAATCGTCGCAGCAGCCGACATGGCCGCAGGCGCGGCACAGCCGCAGATGCACCCACCAGCTTCCCTGCTCCAGGCATTCGGCGCAGCCCAGCGACTGCGGGATCACCGGCTGGATGGTGTCGCTATGCGGGCAGGAATCGCTCATGGGGCCTCCGGGGCAAGCTTGCAGACGTCGATCCAGCGCTGCGAGACCAGCGCCGCCAGCCGCTCGGGCTCGACTTCCACCGATGCGGTGCGCGATCCCGCCGCGGGGAATACGCTGGTGTACCCCCGCAGCGAGACGTCGCAATAGACCGGCAGCGGGTTCGCCAGCCCGAAGGGGCAGACGCCGCCGACCGGGTGCCCGGTCAGCGCCTCCGCTTCCTCCGCACCGAGCATCGACGCGCGCCCGCCGAATTCCGCCTTGGTCTTTCCGTTGTCGAGCCGCGCATCGCCGCGGACGACGACGAGGAGCACCCGGTCGCCCACCCGCAACGCAAGCGTCTTGGCGATGCGCCCGGGCTCGACCCCGAGCGTCGCCGCCGCCTCGGCCACCGTCGCGGTGCTTGCCGCCTGCTCGATCAGCGTGAGATCGGGGGCATGCTCGGCAAGCCAGGCGCGCACGGTCTCTACGGTCAATCCTCGATCCGCTTCCTGAACGTCTCGGGAAGCAGCAACAGCCCGAGGATGAAGGTGCAGGCCGCGGCCACCACAGGATACCAGAGGCCGTAATAGATATCCCCGGTCGCCGCGACCATCGCGAAGGCGGTCGCCGGCAGGAAGCCGCCGAACCAGCCATTGCCCAGATGATAGGGCAGCGACATCGAGGTGTAGCGGATCCGGCTCGGGAAAAGCTCGACCAGCATGCCCGCGATCGGGCCATAGACCATGGTCACCAGCAGCACGAGCGCGAACAGGATCGCGATCACCAGTGGCTTGTTGATCCGGGCATCCTCGGCCTTGGCGGGGTAGCCGGCGCCGGCGAGCGTCGCCTTCATCTTGGCCTGGAACGCCGCGATGCCAGCGGCGCGGGTCGCGGCATCGTTGATCATGTCTTCGCGCTCGTCATAGGCCCGGACAATCTGATCGCCGACCTGTACGGTCGCGGTAGTGCCCTTGGGCGCGCTGCGGTTGTGGTAGTTCACCCCCGCTTTGGCGAGCCAAGCCTTGGCAATGTCGCAACTGCTCGAATCGAACTTGTTCTTGCCCACGGGATCGAACTGGAACGAGCATTCGTCCGGGTCGGCGGTTACCGTAATCGGCGCCTTCGCCTGCGCCTCGGCCAGCGCCGGATTGGCGGCTTGCGTCAGCGCGTGGAACAGCGGGAAATAGGTGATCGACGCCAGCAGGCAGCCCGCCAGGATGATCGGCTTGCGGCCGATCTTGTCCGAAAGCCAGCCGAAGATCACGAAGAACGGCGTGCCCAAAGCCAGCGCCACGGCGATCAGCACGTTCGCGGTCATCCCGTCGACCTTGAGCGTCTTCTCGAGGAAGAACAGCGCATAGAACTGCCCGGTGTACCAGACCACCGCCTGGCCGACGACCGCACCGAACAGCGCGATCAGCACGATGCGCAGGTTGCCCCAGCGCAGGAAGGCCTCGGTCAGCGGCGCCTTGGAAGTGTTGCCGGTCGCCTTCATCCGGGCATAGACCGGGCTCTCGTTGAGCTGGAGGCGCACCCAGAGCGACACGCCGAGCAGCAAGATCGAGGCGAGGAACGGCACGCGCCAGCCCCAGCTCGCGAATGCTTCCTCGCCCAGCGCCGAACGCGTGCCGATCACCACCAGCAGCGATGCGAACAGGCCGAGCGTCGCGGTGGTCTGGATCCAGCTGGTGTAGAGCCCGCGCTTATGGTTGGGCGCATGCTCGGCGACATAGGTCGCAGCGCCGCCATATTGGCCGCCCAGCGCCAGCCCCTGCAGCACGCGGAGCGTCACCAGCAGGATCGGTGCAGCGACGCCGGCAGTGGCGAAATTGGGGAGCAGGCCCACCGCGAAGGTCGATCCGCCCATGATGCCCATGGTGACGAGGAAGGTGTTCTTGCGCCCCACCAGGTCGCCGATCCGCCCGAACACCAGCGCGCCGAACGGGCGCACCGCAAATCCGGCGGCAAAGGCGGCGAGCGCGAAGATGAAGGCAGTGGTGTCGTTCACCCCGGCGAAGAACTGCGCCGAGATCGTCGTCGCCAGCAGGCCGTACAGGTAGAAGTCATACCATTCGAACACGGTGCCCAGCGACGAAGCCGCGATCACCATCTTCTCGTTCCTGGTGGCTGTATGATGTTCGCCCTCGGGCGCCGCCGGGGTGGCGGACGTTGCATCCTCGCTCAAGCTGTATCCCCTTATATTGTTAGCGCTAACCGACCACAGTCCCGCTGTGATTGGAACCCCCATCGCTTCGCGCGCTCTCTGGCGCACTTCGCCGGCAGGTTCGGCGATGCGCACGCACAATGCAAACAAAGCCAGGCTTGGGGGCGCAAAAGCTGTACTTCACACGCTCGCACTTGCAGCGTAGAGGGGTGCGCATGTTCGAGCGCTTCTTCCTGTCCCACCCGCGCGCCGTCGGCGAAAGCTATGGCGAGCATGCCGCCACCGCCGCGCGATTCGGCTTCACGATGATCGTCGGCGGCATCGCCTGCGTGGTCCATGCGATCATGCCGGCGCTGTTCGTGCGCACCGCGAGCGATGCGGTGAAGCGCCTCTATGCGCAGATGATGGCGCGCCAGCCGGGCATGAACGCCAAGCCGCTCGCGCACCAGCAGCCCGAGTGGCAGATCGAATACGAAATCTGAGCGGGGAGCCGCACGATGATCGAACACGTCGCCATTATCGGCGCGGGGTTCTCCGGCACCCTGCAGGCGATCAACCTGCTCCGCCACGAAGGGCCCCGCGCCACGCTGATCGAGCGCGCTCCAGTGGCCGGCCTCGGCCTTGCCTATGGCGCCGCCCACCCCAGCCATGTGCTGAACGTGCGCGCGGCGAACATGAGCGCCTTCCCCGACGACCCGTCGCACTTCGTCCGCTGGCTCGAAGCACGCGGCGTCGAGAATGCCGCCACCGCCTTCATCCCGCGCGTCACCTATGGCGAATATCTGCGCGAGCTGCTCGACGCCGCGCTGCTCGCCCACCCCGACCGGCTGACGCTGGTCCGCGACGCAGTCGAGGATCTCGACTTCGCTGACGGTGTGACGGTGCGGCTCAAGGGCGGCGCGGTCGAAGCCGATGCCGCGGTGCTCGCCGTCGGCAATCTGCCCCCGCACGATCCGCCCGGGCTCGATCCCGAAAAGCTCAGCTTCGAACGCTACAAGGGCGATCCCTGGGGCGCGAGCGTGCCCGAGGGGCTCGGCCCGGACGACACCGTGCTGATCATCGGCACCGGGCTGACGATGGTCGATCTCGCGCTGATGCTCGACGCGCACGGCTTCGAGGGCAGGATCGTCGCCCTCTCGCGCCGCGGCCTGCTCCCGCGCCCGCATGCCGCGGGAACCGACTTCGCGAAGATCGCCGAGCGCCCGGCGACCATCGCCTCGCAGCTGCTCCGCAGCGTCCGCGAACGCGGCGAGGCGATCGGCTGGCGCAACGCGGTCGACGAGCTGCGCCCCTTCACCCAGGGCATGTGGGGCAATGCCAGCGAGGCCGAGCGCGCGCGCTTCCTGCGGCACCTTCGCCCCTGGTGGGACGTGCATCGCCATCGCCTCGCGCCCGAGGTCCATGCGCGCCTCAGCGCAATGCTCGATCGTGGCCAGCTCGAAGTGATCGCCGGCAAGACGCTCGGCTTCGTCGAGAAGCCCGAGGGCATCGAAGTGACGCTGCGCCGCCGCGGCACCGATGCGGCCGAGACGATGACCGTCCAGCGCATCGTCAACTGCACCGGCCCCTTGGGCGACCTCAACCGCACCGAGGAGCCGCTGCTCCAGAAGCTCGCGGCCAGCGGGATGATCCGCCCCGATGCCGCGCATCTCGGCATCGATGTCGACAATCAGGGCCAGACGATCAACGCAGCGGGCCAGCCCAACGGCAATCTCTACGCGCTCGGGCCGATGACGCGCGGCGCCTTCTGGGAGATCGTCGCCGTGCCCGACATCCGCACCCAGACCTGGAGCGTCGCCCGCCGCCTCTCCAACGCGCACTGGGTCGGCGGCGAAGGGCTTTAACTGCTTCCATCGTCATAGAAAGATACGCCCTAGGGCGGCAGGAGCGACCAGCTGTCATTGCCATGGTCGTACCAGAGGTAGAGCAGCTTGTTCACCTCGGCATAGACGATCGCGGCCAGATGGACGTCGCCATCGGGGGCATAGCCGCGGAACAGCACCGGATCGCCGGTGATCGCCTGGCCGAAGGGCGGCGCGGCGAGGTTCAGCTTGACCTTGCCGTCGCTCGCCACATCGAACGAGAACCCGCACAGCCGCTGCCCCACGCGGCCGAGCACCACGGTGCGGCTTGGCGTGACATGCTCGGCGGCCATGCCGTCGAGCCGGAAGGGAATCTCCTCCACCGTCCAGCTGTCGGTACCGCGGAAATAGAGCGTCTTCTGGCCCGAGGGCACGAACAGGTGGAAGACCGTCTTCGGCACGATGGTGTTGATCACGCACACATCGCCATTGGGCTCGCCCGGCCCGGGCGGCAGCAGCCGCTCGCCATAGCTGGGGTTGCCGGTGTTCACGAAGCCGTTCTTGATCGGCGACTGCGGCACGAAGACATTGGCGATCGGATCCGAGAGACCGGCGATCCGGCCATGCACTTCGCCGATCGGCAATATCGCCTTGCCGGAGCAGGTCGGCTTCAGGCTGCCGTCCTTCCCCACGTCATAGATCACCACGCCGCCGGTGACGCGCACCGCCAGCCGGGCGATGACGCTGCCGGCGCCGTTCAGCCCCGGCAGCAGCACCGGATCGCCCAGAAAACCGCCTTCGATCAGCACGGCGTTGCTCGAGGCGATCACCGGCGTGCCCGAATCGGTCTCCAGGAATTGCCCCGCCCATAGCCGGCGGTCCGGGCCCACCACGCAATACAGCGCGAAATTGCGCGGCCCGGTGGGCACCAGCACCGGGCTGGAGCGCAGCCCGGGAACGCCCTCGAATGCCGGGATGCGGCGCATCGTCGTGCCGTTCTCCAGCCGATACTGGACGAGGTTGCCGTCGACCTCGGCGAAGATATCATCCGCATGCGCGCCCGATCGCACCGCAGGGCGCCTCGGCGCGAACCGCCCGCGCGGCAGCGGATCGTTGCCGAGCCGTGCCCCCAGCCTCATCGCGGTCGGGCGGACCTGCGGTGGCGCGGCGCGCGGCGGAGCGACCTCCACCTCCGTCTCGTCGGGGTGTCGCAACGACGCCAAATCTACCTGGCTGAGAAATTTGCCCGGCACCCAGGTCGGCTCGGGCGCGAACGGCGGCGCCGGCATCGCCACCGGTGCCGGTGCGGGCGCGGCGCGGGTCCGCCGCACGGGTGCCGATGCGGGCTTCTTCTCTTGCTTCGCCTTGGCCATGGCGCGCCCCTATTTGAGCTCGAACAGCGCGAAGCTGCGCGCGAGCGGGAAGAGATACTGGTCATAGTCGAGCATCATCGGCTCGGACCGCCAGAGCTGCTGCCAACACCAGAGCGTGGCGAAGATGCCGCGCTGCGCCTCGAGGCTGGCATAGCGATAGAGCGGCACCAGGTTGGTCACCTTGACCGGTCGCCACATCAGGCAGGCGCCGAGCGAGGCCGCCCATTTCGGCGGATCGGTCACCAGCCCGGGGTCGCCGCCGATCGCCTGGAGCATCGCGGTGCGCTCCTGATCGTCCTTGAGGTCCTTCTTCTCGCCCGACGCCGATGCCGATGCGGCGACGTTCACCGCCATCGCCTTCACTGCCGCCTTCACTTCGAGCTGCCATTTGGACAGCTCCTCCTTCGAATGGACGGTCTTCTCATCCTGGACGTAGAGCTTGCCGCCGATCTCGGTCTCGAGCGCCAGATAGGCGCCCCAGTCCTCGAAGAAATTGCGCAGCGCCTCGAATTCCTCGAAGCGGCGGCCGGAGAATTTGGCGAAGCTCTCCAGCTCCTTGAGGCAGGCGACGGTCAGGCGCGGCTGCTGGAGCTGGCGCACCTCGAGTTTGGGCACCGAGATTTCGCAATAGGAATAGAAGGTGCCGTCGATCGCCTTGGACCCGCCCGAGGTGCCGCCCGAGGCCGAGGCGCTGGCGCCCCAGCCCGCCCCGCCGCCGCCGATGCTGAGCGATCCCCCCACCGCCGAGCGCACCTCGCGCTCGGTGCGGCTCGAAGTGACGAAATCGTTGCTGACATAGCTCTGGCGCGGCATGCGCGAGAGCACCGCGGCGTGCGGCGCCTCGCCCGTGTCGATCACGTCGCGATAGCTCCAGCTGATCTCGCCGTTGCGCAGCAGCACGCCCTTGAAGACGTTGTTGACCTCCAGCACGCGCGCCTTGGTCTCGGGCGTGAGCGCGGCATAGACGTCGTTCACCGCCGAAGCGGTCGCGGTGCCGTCGCTCAGCTTCTTCGCAAGCAGGTCCTGGATCTTGGCGAAGTCGCCCAGCTCGGGCAGCTTGTACCCCGCCGGCAGCTCGGCCGCCGTGCCGCGGCTCGCCTGGTGGACATGCGCGATCCCGTCCTCGCCGAGCAGCTGGATCACAGTCAGCTCGCCCTCGGCCTTGGTCTGCACCGCCGAGTTGTTGACCATGAACTTGAACGACTTGTCGAGGTCCGGCACCCCGGCGAGCAGCTTGCGCAGCTCCGCCAGCGTCGTCGACTTGGCATAGACGATATGCACGACGATCGCCGGATCCTTGTCCGCCTGGATCGTCAGCGGATAGGATTTTCCCGCCGCCGCCGGGTCGATCTTTTCCGGCAGCGTCTTGGGATCGATGATCGGCTTGGGCGCGGGCGTCGGCGTCGGCGTCGGGGCTGGTGTCGGCGACGGGCTCGGCGTCGGCTTGGGCGCCGGGGTCGGCGTTGGGCTCGGCTCAGGCATGGCTTTTCCCCTCGCGGGAAAATTCCGGAATCCCCCGGCCCGAGTCAACGAAGGCTCGAACCGTTTCGGTGCCGCTCCGGATAACTAGTATCAATTGACACTACCTGTCCTTGGGACTAGTCCGCGCCTCACCTTCCTGGAGCGTGTACCGATGACCGACCCTGCAAACCCGCTCGGCCTCAACGGCTTCGAGTTCGTCGAATTCACCTCGCCCGATCCCGAGGCGATGGCGCAGCAGTTCGAGCAGCTCGGCTTCGTGCCGACGCACCGGCACCCGACCAAGAACGTCACCCGCTACAAGCAGGGCCGCATCAACCTGATGCTCAACCGCGACGAAGCCGGCCGCGTGGCGGCGTTCCGCGGCGAGCACGGCCCCTCCGCCAGCGCGATGGCCTTCCGCGTCGCCGATCCCAAAGCCGCGATGAAGTGGGCGCTCGAGCATGGCGCCAAGCGCACCGACGAGGACGACACCGTCATCCAGGGCATCGGCGGCTCCTATCTCTATTTCATCGAGGACGGCCACGATCTCTATGCCGACTGGGCCGAGTTCCCGGGCTGGCAGGAAGCCGAGGCGCGGAACAATGTCGGGCTCGATCTGCTCGATCACCTCACCCACAATGTCCGGCGCGGCCAGATGCGGGTGTGGTCGGAATTCTACAAGACGCTCTTCGGCTTCGAGGAGCAGAAGTATTTCGACATCAAGGGCCAGGCCACCGGCCTGTTCAGCCAGGCGATGATCGCGCCCGACAAGGCGATCCGCATCCCGCTGAACGAGAGCCAGGACGACAAGAGCCAGATCGAGGAGTTCATCCGGGAGTATAAGGGCGAAGGCATCCAGCACCTCGCCCTCACCACCCCGGACATCTTCGACACGGTCGAGCGGCTGCGCGCCCGCGGCGTCAAGCTGCAGGACACGATCGAGACCTATTACGAGCTGGTCGACAAGCGCGTGCCCGGCCACGGCGAGGATCTCGAGCGCCTCAAGCGCAACCGCATCCTGATCGACGGCAATGTCGGCGACGAGGGCATCCTGCTCCAGATCTTCACCGAGAACATGTTCGGCCCGATCTTCTTCGAGATCATCCAGCGCAAGGGCAATGAAGGCTTCGGCAACGGCAATTTCCAGGCGCTGTTCGAGAGCATCGAGCTCGACCAGATCCGCCGCGGCGTGATCAAGGTCGACGCCTGAACTCAGACAAGGCTTGGCGCGGGCCGTTCCGTAGCGTAAGCGACCGCAAAATCTGTGCGCAGTCGCGTGAACCATTTCGCTCCCGCCACGTTGGGCAGGGCAAGAGTTTGGAGAGGGAAGCCGGGGGAGCTGAGCCAGTTGCGTAGCGCAAAGCTCACCCCGGCCGACACCTTTCCCGCTCCCATTTCCCCAGATCGATCCCCGCACCCCGCGCCGATCCTCCGCGCCGTCGCCAGATATAGTATCATTTGACACTTTATGTGCGGCATCCCACAGAGGCGGGCATAGAGAGGATGCGATGACCGACTATTTCCCCGGCTTCGGCAATCATGTCTCGACCGAGGCGGTGCCCGGCGCGCTCCCGGTCGGTCGCAACAGCCCGCAAAAGCCTGCCTTCGGCCTTTATGCCGAGCAGCTTTCCGGCACTGCCTTCACGGCGCCGCGCCACGAGAACCGCCGCTCCTGGCTCTATCGCCTGCGCCCCACCGCCGAGCATCCGCCCTTCACCCGCTATCGGGGCGCCGCGAACTTCGCGCCCGGCACCGTCAACGCCCCCCTGCCCCCCAACCGGCTGCGCTGGAACCCGGTCGAGGCACCTGCCCCGGGCACCGACCTGATCGACGGCATGACCACGATGCTCGCCAATCGCGACCCCGCCGATCTCGAAGGCGTCGCGGTCCATGTCTATGCCGCCAACCGGGACATGGAGACCCGCGTCTTCTTCGATGCCGACGGCGAGTTGCTGTTCATCCCCCAGGCCGGCCGGCTGAGGCTGCTCACCGAGTTCGGGCGGATCGACATCGCGCCGGGCCAGATTGCGCTCGTCCCGCGCGGCGTCCGTTTCCGCGCGCTGCTGCCCGACGGCGAGGCGCGCGGCTATGTCGCCGAAAACCACGGCGCGCTGTTCCGCCTGCCCGATCTCGGCCCGATCGGCGCCAACGGCCTCGCCAATCCGCGCGATTTCGAGACGCCTGCCGCCTGGTTCGAGGATCGCGACGAACCCTTCGAAGTGATCCAGAAGCATCTCGGCTCGCTCTGGACCACCAATCTGCCCCATTCGCCGCTCGACGTGGTCGCCTGGCACGGCAATCTCGCGCCCTGGCGCTATGATCTCGCCCGGTTCAACACGATGAACACGGTGAGCTTCGATCATCCCGATCCCTCGATCTTCACGGTGCTCACCTCGCCGAGCGACGTGCCCGGCCGCGCCAATGCCGATTTCGTGATCTTCCCGCCGCGATGGATGGTCGCCGAAGACACGTTCCGCCCGCCCTGGTTCCACCGCAACATCATGTCAGAGGCGATGGGGCTGATCACCGGCGCCTATGACGCCAAGGCGGAGGGCTTCGCCCCTGGCGGCCTGTCGCTGCACAACCTGATGGCCGGCCACGGCCCCGACGTCACCAGCTGGCAGGGCGCCTCGAAGGCCGAGCTCAAGCCGCACAAGATCACCGGGACGATGGCCTTCATGGTGGAGACCTGCTGGCCCTATCGGCCCACCCAATACGCCCTCGACCGCGCCCAGCCCGATTACGACGCGGCGTGGGAGGGCTTCCCGAAGGCGCAGTTGCCGTGACCCCCTCAATCCTCCCCGGAACGGGGAGGGGGACCATTTTGCTCCTTCAGCAAAATGGTGGAGGGGCGCGCGCCATTTCAGCGCGCGTTCCCTGGCCGCAAACGACACGGCGCGCCTGCGCGCGCCGCCCCTCCACCGCCGCGTCGCGGCGGTCCCCCTCCCCGTTCCGGGGAGGATTTGCGTAGTGGAACGCCTCACCACCACCCCGCGGGGCGTCACCCTCGGCCCGCTCGAGCTGATCCCCGACGGCAAGGCCCGCAACTTCGTGCTGGAGATGCGCGCCGGCCGCTTCCACGGCTTCGTCGTCCGCCAGGGCGAAGCCGTGCACGGCTATCTCGACCTCTGCGCGCACATGGCGCTGCCGCTCAGCAACAAGCTCGACGACTATCTCACGCCCGACGGCAGCCATATCCAGTGCAGCTGGCACGGCGCGCTGTATCGGATCGAAGACGGCGTCTGCGTCGGCGGCCCCTGCACCGGCGCGACGCTGCGTCCCTGGCCGGTCGCGGTGGTCGACGGCAAGATCGTCACGGCCTGATCGCGCTTGCACAGCTCCGCGAAATGCGGGATTAGAGCGGCAATTAGGTCAGCAATACTGACTATCCCTGGAGAGTGATCATGACCCCCGATTTCGATTTCGGCCTGGGCGAAACCGCCGACATGATCCGCGAGACGACGCAGCGCTTCGCTAAGGAGCGGATCGAGCCGCTCGCCGCGAAGATCGATGCCGAGGACTGGTTCCCGCGCGACGAGCTGTGGCCGGCCATGGGCGAGCTCGGGCTGCACGGCATCACCGTCGAGGAGGAGTTTGGCGGCCTCGGCCTCGGCTATCTCGAGCATGTCATCGCGCAAGAGGAGATCGCCCGCGCCTCGGCCTCGATCGGCCTCAGCTACGGCGCCCACTCCAATCTCTGCGTCAACCAGATCCGCCGCTGGGCCAATCCCGAGCAGAAGGCCAAGTACCTCCCCAAGCTGATCTCGGGCGAGCATGTCGGCAGCCTGGCGATGTCGGAGGCCGGCGCCGGCTCGGACGTCGTCTCGATGAAGCTGCGCGCCGAGAGGACGGACACCGGCTATGTCCTCAACGGCACCAAGTTCTGGATCACCAACGCAGCCTATGCCGACACGCTCGTCGTCTATGCCAAGACCGGCGAAGGCTCGCGCGGCATCACCACCTTCCTGATCGAGAAGGACATGCCCGGCTTCTCGATCGGCCAGAAGATCGACAAGATGGGGATGCGCGGCTCGCCCACCGCCGAACTGGTGTTCAACGACTGCGAAGTGCCCGAGGAAAACGTCATGGGCCCGCTCAACGGCGGCGTCGGCGTGCTGATGTCGGGCCTCGACTATGAGCGCACCGTGCTCTCGGGCATCCAGCTCGGCATCATGCAGGCGTGTCTCGACGTGGTCCTGCCCTATATCCGCGAGCGGAAGCAGTTCGGCCAGGCGATCGGCCATTTCCAGCTGATGCAGGCCAAGGTGGCGGACATGTATGTCGCGCTCAACTCGGCCCGCGCCTATGTCTATGCGGTGGCGAAGAGCTGCGATGCGGGCAAGACCACGCGCTTCGACGCCGCCGGCGCGATCCTGCTCGCGTCCGAAAATGCGGTGAAGGTCTCGCTCGAGGCGATCCAGGCACTGGGCGGCGCCGGCTACACCAAGGACTGGCCGGTCGAGCGCTTCGCCCGCGACGCCAAGCTGCTCGACATCGGCGCGGGGACCAACGAGATCCGCCGCATGCTGATCGGCCGCGAGCTGATCGGGGCGGCGTAATAAATTCCTCCCCGAGCTTGTCTCGGGGAGGGGGACCATCCGAAGGATGGTGGAGGGGCGGCGGCGCAGCCGCCGTCTTCGACGGCGCCCCTCCACCCCTCGCTTCGCGAGCGGTCCCCCTCCCCCAGCAAGCTGGGGGAGGAATTAGATCACTTGAACAGCGAAAGCGGGATCGCCTCGCCCATCTTGGTTTCGCCCGCGCCGTTCGGATGGAGATTGTCCCCACCCTGCAGCGCCGAAGCGAGGCGCTTGGGATTGGCCGGATCGGCGACCGACTTCTGCAGGTCGACCACCGCATCGAACGTGCCCGAGGTGAGGATCCAATTGTTGATCTCGGTCCGCATCGCCTCGCCGGCAGGGGTCTGATAGCCCGCGCCTTCGAACGGCAGGATCGTCAGGCCGATCACCTTGATCCCGTGGGCATGCGCGCGCTGGACGATCTGGCGATAGCCCGACTTCAGGTCCTCCACCGTGACCACCGGGCCATTGTTGCGGCCCGAGCCGCCGATGTCGTTGATCCCCTCGAGCATCACGACATGCGTCACGCCCGGCAGCGCCAGCACGTCGCGGTCGAAGCGGGCGAGCGCATTGGGGCCGGAGCCGCTCGACAGGATGCGGTTGCCGCCGATCGCCTGGGTCACCACCACATGCGGCATGCCCGCCGCGGCAAGCCGCCGGCCGAGCACGTCGCCCCAGCGGCACACCGGCACCGCTTCGTTCGCGCAGCCGACATTGTCGGTGATCGAATCGCCATAGGCGACGATCACCGGGCGCGGCTTCGGCGCCAGCACATCGATCTGGGCGAGCAGCGGGCGCGGGCCCGACTGGAGCAGCGCAGTGAAGTCCTTCTCGGTGAAATCGCCGTTCGGCGAGATCTTCGTCTTCGCGCCGTTCGCGCCGTGCACCGTGTCGATATCGACCTTGTCGGGCATGTAGAGCGACACTTCGATCAGGTCGAACTGCTTGACCGGCAGCGCCACGGCGTCGCTCACCAGCGGCGCGGCGTTGCGCAGCTTGCCCTCGGCCTGCCCGTCGAAGGTTACGCGCACCGGCTTGCCGCCGGCGATCCGCACCGTCGCGGCGCCGATCCGCATCGCCGGGCCATAGTCATTCGCCAGCCGGATGCGGATCTTGCTGCCCGCGGCGCCGACGCGCACCTGCATGCGCAGCGTCGCATTCTCGACCGAGACGCGCTGCGCCGGCTGGTTCGCCTGCCACATGCTGGCGGTCCAGGCGGGGGTCCAGCCATCGGGGCCGGGACGGGCCTGGGCAGGGTTTGCGAGAATCAGCAGCGGGGCGATGGCCGCTCCCAGGAACATCCGGTGCATTCAGGGTCTCTCCTCCTGTTTGCGAGCATATTATCTTATCAGTCTTATATTACTAGGGGCAGGTCTCGCGGGCCTCTTCTTTCCCCGGCGAAGGCCGGGGCCCAGGCTAAGCAGTGCGCGGCGCAGACGCGCCAAGGCGCGTGACTTCAAGACTGGGCCCCGGCCTTCGCCGGGGAAAATTACAGCAAATACCTCCTTCGGCACGCCGGAGGAGGAGCTACCTCACCAGATCTTCACGCGCTTCTCGGGCGCCAGATACAGCTTCTCGCCCGGCTGGACGTTGAACGCCGGATACCAGGCATCGAGGTTGCGCACGGTAAAGGTCCGCCAGCGGCCCGGCGCATGGCCATCGGTCGCGACTTCGGCCCGCAGCGCCTGATCGCGCTGCTTCTCGCGCCAGCTCTGGGCAAAGGCGAGGAAGAAGCGCTGGTCACCGGTCAGCCCGTTGATCACCGGCGCTTCCTTGCCCTTGAGCGAGGCGTGATAGGCCTCATAGGCCGCGGTCAGCCCCGCCACGTCGGCGATGTTCTCGGCCAGCACCTGCTTGCCGTTGAGGAACAGCCCCGGCAGCACTTCGTACGCGCTGAACTGCGCGGCCAGCGCGGCGCTGGCCTGCTCGAAATGCTTCAGATCCTCGGGCGTCCACCAGTTGCGCAGCTTGCCCTGGCTGTCGAAGCTCGATCCGGTATTGTCGAAGCTGTGGCTGATCTCATGGCCGATCACCGCGCCGATCGACCCATAGTTCGCCGCCGCGTCGGACTTGGGATCGTAGAAGGGCGCCTGCAGGATCGCCGCCGGGAAGTTGAGCGCGTTCTGCAGCGGCAGGTTCACGGCGTTCACCGTCTGCGGCGTCATCCACCACTCGCCCTTGTCGACCGGCTTGCCGATCTTGGCGAGCTGGTGTGCGGTCTCCGCCTTGTCGGCGCGCAGCAGGTTGCCGACGGGATCGTCCGCCTTCACCTCGAGCGACGCATAGTCCCGCCAGGTCTCGGGATAGCCGACGCCCACCCGCATCGTCTCGATCTTCTTGCGCGCCTCGGCCTTGGTCGCGGCATCCATCCAGCTCAGCCCGGCGACGCGCTTGTCGAACGCCGCCTTGATGTTGACCACCATCGCCTGGATGTCGGCCTTGGACGAGGCCGGGAAATAGTCCTTCACGTAGAGCCGGCCGACCGCGTCGCCCAGATTGTTGTTCACGCTGGCGATCGCGCGCTTGTCGCGCGGGCGGGATACCTGCTGGCCGCTCAGCTGCTTCGAGAAGAAGTCGAAGCGCGCCTGGTCGAACTTCGCCGGCAACACCGAGGTGACCTGGTTGATCTGGTGGAAGGCCAGCCAGTCCTGCCATGCCTCGATCGGCTCGCTGGCGACCAGCCGGGCGAGCTTCACCGTGGTCTCGGGATGCCAGACGATGAATTCCTGCTGGCTGCCCAGCCCCGCGGCGGCCCAGAAGCCGTCCCAGTCGATCCCCGGCGCCTTCGCGGCGAAGTCGGCCTTCTTCCACCAATTGTCGGCCTTCTGCACATTCTGGCTGGCGACGAGGTCGGTATGCGCGGTGGCGATCTTGGTCTCGAGATCGAAGACGCGCGCCGCGCGCGCCGCAGGATCGCTCATCCCGGCCAGCGTGAAGATCTTGACCAGATAGGCCTTATAGCCTTCGCGCGCCTTCTTCATCTCGTCGGTCTGCGAGAGATAATAGTCGCGATCCTCGAGCCCCAGACCGCCCTGCAGCACATAGGGCACGGTCACGTCGGGCTTGTCGAGCGCCTGGCTCACCCACAGGCCGAACAGGTTCTCGGTGTGGAAATTGGTCGCGTTGAGCGGGTCGACATCGACGCGGACATTGCCGCCCAGCATCGCCGAGAGCGCAGTCTTGTCCTTGATCGCCGCGATCGCATCGAGCTGCGGCTTGAGCGGCGTCAGCCCGCGCGCCTCGATCGCCGCGGTGTCGGTGAACGCCTTGTACCAGTCCGCGATCCGCCGCTGGTCGGTGCCCGCGGCCGCGTCCGCCTTCAGCGCCGCGTCGATGATCGCCTTGTTGTTCGCCTCGGCCTTGTTGAACACGTCGAGGAACATGCCGGTCGAGGTGCGGTCGCCGGGGATCTCGGTCTTCGCGCGCCAGCCGCCATTGGCATATTCGTCGAAATCGTCGCCCGGCTTCACCTGCTTGTTGAGCCCGACCTGGTCGACGCCGACTCCGGTGCCCGCCGATGCGGTGGTTCCCGTGCCGGTGCCAGAGGGCGTGCAGGCGGTGGTCGCGAGCAGCGCCGCGACAAGGAGTGCATGGGTCTTCAAGGCGACTCTCCGTATTACTGTATGGCAGGGGTGCTACTCCCGCTTATCCCTTTGCGCCAGCACCTTCCCATGCCAGTCTCGCCGGTGTAGGGAGAGGAAAACTAGGACAGGAAGGATGCCCTATCTATGAGCGCCCCGGTGCTCGATTCGAGGGTCGTTGTGGACGCGGAGGATTTCCGCGCCCGTGCCGCGCATAATCGCGGCCTGGTCGACCAGCTCCGTGCCGATGTCGCCCAGGCGGCGCTCGGCGGCAGCGCGGCGTCGCGCGACCGCCACACCGCCCGCGGCAAGCTGTTGCCCCGCGAGCGCGTCGAGCGGCTGCTCGATCCGGGCAGCCCGTTCCTCGAGATCGGCCAGCTCGCCGCCTGCGACATGTACGAGGGCCCAGATGGAAAACCTGAGGTGCCCGGGGCCGGCATGATCGCCGGCGTCGGCCGCGTCTCGGGCCGCACCGTGATGATCGTCTGCAACGACGCCACGGTGAAGGGCGGCACCTATTATCCGATGACGATCAAGAAGCATCTCCGGGCCCAGGAGATCGCCGAGCAGAACCGCCTGCCCTGCATCTACCTGGTCGATTCGGGCGGCGCCAACCTGCCCCACCAGGCCGAGGTCTTCCCCGATCGCGATCATTTCGGCCGGATCTTCTTCAACCAGGCGAACATGTCGGCCAAGGGCATTGCCCAGATCGCCTGCGTGATGGGCAGCTGCACCGCCGGCGGCGCCTATGTCCCCGCAATGTCCGACGAGACGGTGATCGTCCGCGAGCAGGGCACGATCTTTCTCGCCGGCCCGCCGCTGGTGAAGGCCGCCACCGGCGAAGTCATCACCGCCGAGGATCTCGGCGGCGGCGACCTGCATGCGCGCAAGTCGGGCGTGGTCGATCATCTCGCCGAAAATGACGAGCATGCGCTGACCATCGTCCGCGACATCATCAGCCACCTCCCCGCCGATCGCACGCCGGACCTCGCTCTGCTCGATCCCCGCGCCCCCAAATACGCGCCGGAAGAGCTGTACGGCATCATCCCCGAGGACGTCCGCGCCCCCTACGACGTCCACGAAGTCATCGCCCGCATCGTCGATGGCAGCGAGTTCCATGAGTTCAAGGCCCTCTACGGCAGCTCCTTGGTCTGCGGCTTCGCGCATATCTGGGGCATGCCGGTGGGCATCATCGCCAATAATGGCGTGCTGTTCAGCGAGAGCGCGCAGAAGGGCGCGCATTTCATCGAGCTGTGCTGCCAGCGCCGCATCCCCCTGCTCTTCCTCCAGAATATCTCGGGCTTCATGGTCGGCGGCAAGTATGAGGCGGAAGGCATTGCGAAACATGGCGCAAAGCTGGTCACCGCCGTCGCCACCGCCACCGTACCCAAGATCACCATACTGATCGGCGGCAGCTTCGGCGCCGGCAATTACGGCATGTGCGGCCGCGCCTATTCGCCCCGCTTCCTGTTCACCTGGCCCAACAGCCGCATCTCGGTGATGGGCGGCGAGCAGGCAGCCAGCGTGCTGGCGACGGTCCACCGCGACGCCGACAAATGGACGCCCGAGGAAGCCGAAGCCTTCAAGGCCCCGATCCGCGCATCCTACGAGGCGGAGGGCAACCCCTGGCACGCCACCGCGCGGCTATGGGACGACGGCATCATCGACCCCGCCCAGACCCGCGACGTCCTCGGCATCGCCCTCGCCGCCACGCTCAACGCCCCGATCCCCGAGCGCCCCGCCTTCGGCGTGTTCCGCATGTGATGGTGGAGGGCGCGCCTCCCGCAATTCCTCCCCGGAACGGGGAGGGGGACCGCGCGGCGAAGCCGCGTGGTGGAGGGGGCCCACGCTCGCCAAAGGTCCTTCGCGCCCCAATCAAGGACGTGAAGAAAGCCAGAGCGGCTCGTAAGGAAATGTCGTTCCCCGAAGTCCTGCTCTGGCAGCAGCTTCGCAGGGAGCCCGGCGGCTTCCGGTTCCGCCGCCAGAACCCGCAGATCGGCTATCGCCTCGACTTCGCCTGCCTCGCAGCGCGTCTTGCTATCGAAGTGGACGGAGAATTCCACGACCGTGGAGATCGCCCGCAGCGTGACGCAATCCGTGATGGGCGATTGGCAGAAATCGGTTTCTACACCCTTCGCATTCCCGCCGCCGAAATCCTCAAAGACCTCGACGCCGTGATCCGCGGCATCGTTCATGCCTGCCGCACGCGGGCCCCCTCCACCACCGGCCTTTCGGCCGGCGGTCCCCCTCCCCGTTTCGGGGAGGATTTGTAAGGAACGCCCATGCGCTCTCTGTTCGCAGCCGCCCTCCTCCTCGCCCCGCTCCCCGCGCTGGCGCAGACCACCCCCACGCCCAAGCTCCCCCCGGCCAATCCCCTCCCCTATGAGGATGCCGAGGCCGCCGCGGTGATGACGCCGATCAACGCGATGTTCGCCGGCCTCGCCGCCAAGGACGGCGCCGCGATCCTCGCCCAGACGCGCCCCGAGGGCGGCGCCACCGTCGCGATCGAGAAGCCCGACGGCAGCCGCGCGATCCGCCACCTGAGCTGGGCCGAGTTCACCGCGGGCATCAAGCCCGGCCCGGAGAAGCTCGAGGAGCGCATCTCGATGCCCGCGATCGAAGTCGATGGCGACATCGCGATGGTCTGGGCGCCCTATGTCTTCCTGATCGACGGCAAGGCGCATCATTGCGGCATCAACCATTTCGACATGGTCCGCGAGGCCGGCAGCTGGAAGGTGCTCAACGTCACCTGGTCGCAGCGCACCACCGGCTGCACCGCGCAATGAGCCGCGACACGCTGTTAATGCTCGACCAGCAATGGGCCGATCCGGCCTATGGCGGCGAGCGGACCTTCTACTGCAAGGAATGCATGATCCTCGAGGGGCTGCTCGCGCGCTTCCCCGAGCGCGCCGCCGATCTGGAGGTGGTCCGCGTCGCCTGGCCCCGCCCGCGCGCCGCCGTCGTCGAAGCGATCGGCGAGGCGAACCAGAACCTGCCCGCGCTGGTCTGGGCCAGCGAAGACGGCAGCATCGGCTTCGCCAACGAGATCGAGACGCTGCTCGCCGCGCTCGCCGAGCGCCACGGCTTCCCGGAGCGGCACCCGTGAGGGCTGTCCTACACCCTCGAAACCTGCCCATGCTCAGCCGGCGAGCGGAATTTGCACGCGCTGTATTTTCATAGGCCGCAAGCGCGAATTTAGTAAAATTTGCCACGGTTCGGAACGCACAAGATGTTGAAATCGCTTCTGATTGCCAATCGCGGGGAAATTGCCTGCCGCATCATTCGCACCGCCCGCGAGCTCGGCGTGCGCACGATTGCGGTCTATTCAGACGCCGACTCGAAGGCTTTGCACGTTCGCGAAGCCGACGAGGCCGTGCATATCGGCCCCTCCCCGGCCCGCGAGTCCTATCTGGTCGGCGAGAAGATCATCGCGGCCGCGAAGGCGACGCGTGCCGAGGCGATCCACCCCGGCTATGGCTTCCTCTCGGAGAATGCCGATTTCGCGCAGGCGGTGATCGACGCCGGTCTGATCTGGGTCGGCCCCAAGCCGGACAGCATCCGCGCGATGGGCCTGAAGGACGCCGCCAAGGCACGGATGATCGCCGCCGGCGTGCCCGTCACCCCCGGCTATCTCGGCGAGGACCAGTCGCCCGAGCGGCTCCAGGCCGAGGCAGACGCGATCGGCTATCCCGTTCTGATCAAGGCCGTCGCCGGCGGCGGCGGCAAGGGCATGCGGCTGGTCGAGGCGGCCGCGGACTTCCGCGACGCCCTCGCCTCCTGCAAGCGCGAGGCCGCCAGCTCGTTCGGCGACGACCGCGTGCTGCTCGAGAAGTACATCCTCTCGCCGCGCCATATCGAAGTGCAGGTGTTCGGCGACAGCCATGGCAATGTCGTCCACCTGTTCGAGCGCGATTGCTCGCTCCAGCGCCGCCACCAGAAGGTGATCGAAGAGGCCCCGGCGCCTGGGATGACCGAGTTCACCCGCGCCGCCGTATGCTCCGCCGCCGTCCGCGCCGCCAAGGCAGTCGACTATGTCGGCGCCGGCACGATCGAGTTCATCGCCGATGGTTCCGGTCATCTCCATCCGGACCGCATCTGGTTCATGGAGATGAACACCCGCCTCCAGGTCGAGCATCCGGTGACCGAGGCGATCACCGGCGTCGATCTGGTCGAGTGGCAGCTTCGCATCGCCAGCGGCGAGCCGCTGCCGCTCCATCAGCACGAGCTCTCGATCAACGGCCATGCCATGGAGGCGCGCCTCTATGCCGAGGACCCCGCCACCGGCTTCCTTCCCTCGATCGGCCCGCTCACCGAGTTCGACCTCAATGACGGCCTGATCCGCGTCGATACCGGCGTGGAGGAAGGCGACGAGGTCACGCCCTTCTACGATCCGATGATCGCCAAGCTGATCGCGCACAGCCGCGACCGCGAAGGCGCGATCGAGTTTCTGTCCACCGCGCTGTGCAGCAGCAGCGTCTGGCCGGTGCGGACCAACGGCGCTTTCCTGTTCAGGGCGCTGGCCGACCCCGATTTCGTATCGGGCAAGCTCGATACCGGGCTGATCGCGCGCAAGGGCGATGCCTGGCTTCCCCCCAGGCTGCCGAGCGAAGAGGTGCTGCGCGGTGCCGCCGGGCGGCTGATCGAGGACGAACCGGGCGTGGCGCCCCGCCTCGCCGGCTTCCGCCTCAACGCCCCGCAGCGGCTGCAGACGGTGCTCGACGTCCACGGCACCCGCGTGCCGGTCGACTTCGCCGCGCCCGCCGAGAATTGGTACATGCGCCATTTCGACAATCGCGTGATGATCACCGAGTCCGGCCAGACCTTCGCGATCCGCCTCGCCCGCTTCGACGGTGCCGCCGGTGCGGCGGCGGGCGACGGCGCACTGCTGGCGCCGATGCCGGGCCGGGTCACCTCGGTCGAGGTGGCGGCGGGCGACACTGTCGCCAAGGGCCAGCGCCTCGTCACGCTCGAGGCGATGAAGATGGAGCACGGCCTTACCGCGCCGTTCGACGGCATCGTTGCCGAATTGAACGTGACACAGGGCAGCCAGGTGAGCGAAGGCACGCTGCTGGTGAAGGTCGAGAAGGCGGAAGGCTAGGCATGGCAGGCAGGTATTTCGACGAATGGCAGGTCGGCGACATCGTCGTCCACGAACTCCGCCGCACGGTGACGGAGACCGACAATCTGCTGTTCTCGACGATGACGCACAACACCCAGCCGCTGCATCTCGATGCCGAGGCGGCACGGGCAAGCGAGTTCGGCCAGATCCTCGTCAACGGTACCTTCACCTTCAGCCTGATGGTCGGCATCACCGTGGGCGACACCACCGCCGGCACGCTGGTCGCCAATCTCGGCTATGACGCGCTGCGCATGCCCAAGCCGGTGTTCATCGGCGACACGCTGCGCGCCGAGAGCGAAGTGACCGAGGTCCGCCCGAGCAAGTCGCGCCCCGGCCAGGGCATCGTCACCTGGCAGCACCGCATGCTCAACCAGCGCGGCGAGCTGGTCTGCGAGTGCCTGCGCTCGGCATTGCTCAAGAGCCGGCCAGCCGCGTGAGGGACAGCGCCGACATCGTCGTGATCGGTGGCGGTGCGGCAGGCGTCGGCGCGCTGCGCACCCTCGCTGATGCCGGCAGGGACGCGCTGCTGCTCGAGGCGCAGGACAGGCTCGGCGGTCGCGCGCACACCGTGCACATCGCCGGCCTGCCGATCGACATGGGCGCCGGCTGGCTCCATTCGGCGCCGAAGAACCCTTGGGCGGCGATTGCCGAGGCGCGCGGCTTCACCGTCTATCGCGCGCCGGCGCGCTGGGGCGAGCAATGGCGCGGGCTCGGCGCGACCAAAGCGGAGCAGGAAGGGCTGTGGCACGCCTTTGAGAGCTTCATGGCCGCGATGGAGACGCCGCCGCCCAGCGACTGCGCCGCCGACCTGCTGCCGCCAAACGGCGAATGGAACGCCGCGCTCGATGCGCTCTCCGGCTATATCAACGGCGCCCCGATGCGCGAAATGTCGGCGATCGACTGGCAGGCCTATGAGGACGAATCGATCGACGTGAACTGGCGCGTCGAGCAGGGCTATGGCGCGCTGGTCTCCTCGCATGCCGCTTGGCTGCCGGTGGTGCTCGGCACGCCGGTCACTGCGATCGACGGCACGGGCAAGCAGCTCCGCATCGAGACGCCGCGCGGATCGATCACCGCCAATGCCGCGATCGTCACCGTCTCGTCGAACGTCCTTGCCGGCGGCGCGATCAAGCTGGCAGGGCATGACGCGATCCTCCACGCCGCGGCGCAGCTGCCGCTCGGCCTGGCCGACAAGCTGTTCTTCACGCTGGACGGTGCCGACGACGTCGATGCCAATGCCCATCTGCTCGGCAACCCGCACAGCGCGCTGACCGGTACCTATACGCTCAAGCCGTTCGGCCGCCCGCTGGTCGAGTGCATGCTGGGCGGCGACGGTGCGCGGGCGATGGAGAAGGAAGGGCTGAACGGCGCCGCGGACTTCGCGATCGGCGAACTGGTCAACCTGCTCGGCAGCGACTGGCGGGCGAAGCTGCGCTTCGTCGCCGGTTCGGCCTGGGGGCGCGAGACCTATGTGCTGGGCGGCTACAGTCATGCCCGACCGGGGCAGCACGGTGCCCGCGCGGTGCTGCGCGCCGGGGTGGACCCGCGCATCCGCTTCGCCGGGGAGGCCGTGTCCGACGGCGAGTTCTCCACCGCGCACGGGGCGTACAACACCGGCGTCGCCGCCGCTAAGGCGTTGCTCTAGGCGGCCGCCTTCCCCGGCTTGGGCGCGGGGTTGGAGAACTCCATCTCCTGGTCGATCCCGCCGAACTTCAGCGCCATCACGTCGCGCGCATAATTCTGGTTGAGCCGCCACGGCTTGCGCGCCCCCTGGCGCGGCAGCTTGTCGGCCGCCCGCTGGACATAGCCCGAGGTGAAGTCGAGGAACGGCACTTCCTCCACCGGCGCCGCGATGCGTGGCGTCACCTGGCGCATCCCGCGCTTCTTCATCGCATTGAGCAGCCGCGTGACGTAATTGGCGGTCAGGTCGCTCTTCAGCGTCCAGCTGGCGTTGGTATAGCCGAACGAGATCGCGAAATTGGGCACATCCGAGAACGTCATGCCCTTGTAGGTCATCGCCTTGGCCGGCTCGAACAGCTTGCCGTCCACGGTGATCGGCATCCCGCTGAACAGCTGGATCTCCAGCCCCGTCGCCGTCACCACCAGGTCCGCAGCCAGTTCCTTGCCCGAGCCGAGCCTGATGCCGCCGGCGGTGAAATGGTCGATCGTGTCGGTCACCACGTCGGCCTTGCCGCCCTTGATCGCTGCGAACAGGTCGGCATCGGGCACCAGGCACACGCGCTGGTCCCAGGGATTGTACTTCGGCGTGAAATGCGTGCCCACGTCATAGCCCGCCCCCAGTTCGTCGCGAACCATCTGGACGATCCGTTCGCGGGTCTTTTCGGGGTTCTTGCGCGCCAGGCGGAAGAAGAATTGCTGGAGCAGCACGTTCTTCCAGCGGGTGAGGCCATACGCCGTCATCGCCGGCAGCCGCTTGCGCAGCCAGTTGGCCAGCCGGTCCTCGGACGGGCGCGAGACTATATAGGTCGGCGAGCGCTGGAGCATGGTGACGTGCGTCGCCTGCTTGGCAAGCTCGGGCACCAGCGTCACCGCCGTCGCGCCGCTGCCGATCACGACGACGCGCTTGTCCTTGTAGTCGATATCGTCGGTCCAGAATTGCGGGTGGACGATTCGCCCCTTGAAGTCTTCCACTCCGGCGAAGTCGGGCGTGTGGCCCCGCTCGTAATTGTAATAGCCTGTGCACAGGAACAGGAAGGCGCAGGTGAAGGTCACCGCTTCCCCGCCCCGTTCCGCCGTGACCGTCCACAGCGCATCGGCGCTCGACCAGCTCGCGCCGGTCACCCGCGTCGAATAGCGGACGTGCCGGTCGATGCCATAGTCGCGCACCGCCTCGTCGAGATAGTTGAGGATCGACGGGCCATCGGCGATCGCCTTGCTGTCGGTCCAGGGGCGGAAGGAAAAGCCCAGGGTGAACATGTCCGAATCCGAGCGGATGCCCGGATAGCGGAACAGGTCCCAGGTGCCGCCCAGCCGCGCGCGCCCTTCGAGTACCACATAGGAGCGGTCCGGGCAGTTCTCCTGGAGATGCCACGCCGCCCCGACGCCGGAGATGCCGGCCCCCACGATCACCACGTCGAAATGCTCGGCCACGCGCCTCTCCCGCCGATCTGTTTACAGGGTTGTAAGCAGAGAAACCGGCAGGCTCAATAATCCCTGGAATATTTGAGGCTCACGCTCGATCCGCCGAAGGTGCCCGCCTGGGAGAGCAGGCTGAGCGTGCGGCTGAGCGAGATTTCGAGCTGCGTGGCGGTGAAGCCGCGCGCATCGGTGATGATCTCCACATAGATGTCGTTGGTCAGGTACTTGCCCGCCGCCAGCGCGGTACCGCGTCCGCTCACATCGTCGGCACCCAGGATGCGCAGCCGGTCGATGCCGGTGGCGGACTTGAGCTGGCCGAGTGGATTAAGCCCGCCGCCCGAGCCGCTGAGGGACTGGAGCGCTGCGGCGAGCTGGATCGCCTCGGTCGCGGTCAGGTTGGTCACGTTGGTGCCGAAGAACAGGCGCGAAAGCACCTCCTCCTGCGGCAGGCTGGGCGAGGAGCTGAAGGTGATCTGCGGCTGCTGCGCCGTGCCGGTCACGTCGAGGATCGCGGTGACGCCCTCGGCCGTGGTGTTGCCTTCGATGTCCACCGTCGGGTTGCTGATCTCGGCACCCTGGAAGCGGATCGTGCCGCGAGTGATCGTGAAGCGACGGCTGGCGAAGCTGTAGGTGCCGCGCACGATCTCCAGATTGCCGCGGACATCGGGCGACAGCGTCGTCCCGCGCACGGTGATCCGCGAGCGCCATTCCGATTCCAGCCCCATGCCGGTGACGAACAGCCGGTTGTCGGCATCGATGCGCAGGTTGAGATCGAAGTCGCCGAACGCGCGCAGCACGCGGCCCGGTGTCTGCTCGGCCGCTTCGACATCGCTCTTGCGGCGCACGCCCGTCAGCTCGGGGACTTCGGCGGCGCCCTGGCGGATGATCTGGTAATGCGCCTCGGGAATGGTCAGCCGCCCTTCGATCTTCGAGACTTCGGGGTTCTTGGTGATCGTGATCTTGCCCGTTGCCGTGGCGCCCAGCGCGTCACTGCGCGCCAGCCGGGCGTTGTCGAGATCGGCGGTGATCGCGATCGGATAGCCGTTGGCGGAAGACAGGCTCACCTTGCCCTGCGCCTTGACCGTGCCGTCGCCGGCCTTGGCAGTGAGCGAGTTGAGGATGAACTCGTCGTTCGAGAAGCTGCCGTCGATCTGCATGCCGGTCAGCCGCGTGCCGAAATTCTCGTTCTCGTAGCGCAGGTTGGTCGCGCGGACGACGCCGGCCAGGCGTGGCTGCTCCACCTTGCCGGTGAAGTCCGCCGCGATGCCGATCGGTCCGTCGAGCTGCTGGCCGCTGAGCCCGGCCAGCGAGAAGGGCACCGCCGCCGGGCCGTTGTAGCGGATGCCGCCGGAAAGCGGCGCGGCGAACATGCGGTCGGTCCAGCTGCCCGCCTCGGGCCCGAGCGGGCTCAGCGTCGCCACCACCCGGCCGATCGTGTTGCCGCCGCGGCGGATCAGCGCCCGCGCGTCGCCGCCATCGGGCAGCAGCTTGCCGACGAAGCTGATGTCCACCGCAGTCGAGACGCTGGCCAGGCTAGCGCGGGTGAAGTCCTTGATCTCCAGCCGCGCATCCGCGCTCGGGAAGGCGCTGGGCGAGGTCTGGGCAAAGTCCAGGCTACCGGTCGCCGTGCCGCCGATGCCGAGATCGGGGACGAAGGCGTTGACCACCGCCAGGTCCATGCTGTCGAGCCGGGTCTGCAGCACCAGCCCCTTGCCATAGCTGCCCGCCAGCCGCGCGCTGCCCTTGTCGAAATCCACCTTGGTGGGAAGCAGGTGATAGACGCCGTCGCGGATCGCGATATGCGCCGGCTGGCTGGTGTGGAAGTTCACCCCGCTGCCCTGTCCCTGCAGCGCGACCAGCCACGCCTCGGGCGCGAGCTTCGCATTGGCGGCGATCTGGAAGGGCACGCCGGTCGAGCCATTGGCGAAAAGCTGCGCGGTCCCGCTGCCGCCGGCATAGGCGATCTTCGCACGCGCGGTCTTCAGCACGAACTTGCCCTGGCGCAGGTTGGCGATCTGGACGTCGCCGTTGATCTGCGGCGTGTCGGCCAGAACGACGTTGCCGGCGATCAGCGCGCGGCCGATCGTCAGCCCCGCCTGCCCCGGGATCCTGGCGTTGGAAGCGGTCGCCTTCACGTCGGCCCGCTGCAGCTTGCCTTCGGCCGAAAGCGCCGCGCGCCCGATCACGCCCGATCCGTTGAACGCCAGCTCGCCCTCGAACGGCCCTGCCGCGGTCTGGGCGAGCTTGCCGCTGATGTCCATGCCGGCGAACCGCCCGGAATTGACGTCGATCGCCAGCCGGTTGCCGGTGCGCACCAGCACATCGGCGTTGAACGGCCCATAATCGGTGTCGCCCTTGGCCAGCACCGCCCACGCATTGTCGCGCCCGCGCACCTGCGCCTCGAGATCGACCAGCCCGATCCCCAGACCCGGCTTTGGCGCCTTGAGCAGCACCACGGGCGCATTGAGCGTGCCGGTCACCCGCGCAGTCAGCGGGCCATATTGGTCGGATACCGCATCGGCGTTGATCAGGATCGGCCCCGCCGGATCATAGCGCCCCGATCCGCGCAGCACGCGGAACTGCGGCGCCTTCATCCTCACGTCGCTGATGCTGATGATGCCCTTCGGATCGAGCACCAGCCGTGCCGAGGCGACGGCGTTGCCACCCAGGAACTCGCGCGCGCCATCGCTGAAGATCTTGCGCGTGTTGCCAGCAATATGCCCCTTGATCCCCCAGCCGCCGCCGGGCGCGGCGTACAACTCGGCATCGGTCTTGAGGTCGACGATGCCGACGCCGTCGATCTGATAGTCGTTCACCCGCCCCTTGAGCGCGCCGGTATAGCGGCCCCGCCCGATATCGGCGGCAACGATCGCAGTGGCGTCGATCTTGTCCGAACGCAGCCGTAGATTGTCCGAGAGGATCTGCTGGCCCGAAATCGCGAGATCGCCGTTCACGGTCAGGTTGGTCACCAGCCCGCCCGCTGCGGCGTTGAGCCCCGAAACCCGCGCCGCCCGCGCCTTCACCGGCACCAGGATGCGATTGGCGTCCACCCGCGCCTGCCCCTCGGCATAGAGCTTCTCGGCAACCATCTCGCCAAAGCCCAGCGCCGCGGCGGAAAGCTTGTAGTCGACCACGGGCCGGTCGAATGCGCCGTCGAGCGCCAGCGATGCGCGCACCGACCGGCCGACCAGATTGGGTGCGATCGCGCCTGCCTTGAGCAGGATCGCGTCGATCTTGAGATTGTGGAAGCGGTTGTTGCCAAGATCGACCTGCCCCGTCGCTTCGGCCTGGAGGGCGTCCGAATGGAGCTTGATCACGCCGTCCGCCACGCGGTTCGCCCATTTGGCGTCGAGATCGAGATCGAGCTGCGGCGCGGCCAGCCGCTCGACCGGCCCCTTCAGCCACAGGCCCGGGTGCAGCGGCCCGCGCAGCTGGAAGCGACCATTGGTCGCCACCAGGTCGAGATTGGCAAGCTCGGCCCCGCCCAGCATGCCCAGCGCCTTGCCCTGCCAGCGCGCCCAATCGCCCTTGCCGGCGACGTTCAGCGCCAGCGGCGCATCCAGCCCGGCCAACCCGGCGACAAGCCCCTTGGCCGGCGCATCAAGCTTCAGGTCGATGTCGAGCTTGTTCCTGTCCGGCGTCGCGTCGAGCCGGAGCGCCAGCTTGTCGCCGCCTGCCACGCCCGGCGCGGAGAGCGTGCCGCCGTCGAGCACCAGTTCGGCGCGCCCGTCAGCGAGATGCGCCCTGCCCGCCAGCCGCCCGAGATAGCGGGCACGCCCATCGACTTCCCTGGCGATGTCGATCCGGGCGATGTCGAGCCTGCCCACATCGATGTTGAGATCGGGGAGCAGCGGCGCGTTGGGGTCGCCCGAGGATTTGAGCGCCGGCAGCCGCAGCAGCTTCACCTCGGGGCTGGTCAGGCTGCGCACGTCGACCCGGTTGCGCAGATAGGCGAAGGGCCGCCAGTCCATCCGGATCTCGCGCGAAATAGCGAACACGCCCTTTGTGTCGCGCACCTGCACGTCGCGGAGGATCATCGCGCCGTACAGCGATCCGTCGATCCGCCCGACGCGGAAGTTCAGCCCCGATCCGAGCGTGATCCTGGCGATCTGGTCCGCGACGAAGCGACGCCCCGGCTGGGTGTTGATGCCGAGCACCAGCGCGGTCGCCGCCAGTGCCAGCCCGGCCAGCGCGATCCCGGCCCATTTCGCCACGCGCTGCCACAAGGGCCTGCGCACCACCACGACCTCTGGCTCGGCCGCCGCCTCAGGCGTCTCGTCCGCCATCAGAAGGCCTGCCCGATCGAGATGTAGAGCGCGATCTTTGATTCGTTCGGCTTACGCTTGATCGGCGTCGCCACGTCGACGCGGATCGGGCCGAAATTGGTATAGAGCCGCCCGCCGATTCCCGCGCCGAAGCGGATGTTCTGCAGCGTCGGATAGATGCCTTCATAGACTTGGCCGGCATCGATGAACGGCACGATGCCGTAATTGCCGAAGCGATAGCGCGCCTCGAGCGCGAACTCGTTGAACGAACGCCCGCCCACCGGCTTGTCGTCGGGCGAGCGCGGGCCCAGCTCCTGATAGCCGAAGCCCCGCACCGATCCGCCGCCACCGGCATAATAGCGGCGCGACGGCGGCAGGTCGTCGCGGGCGATGCCCGGGATCGACCCCACGCGCGCGCGTCCGGCGATCACGATGCTGCTCGATACCGGCTGGTAATAGGTCCCCTCGAGCATCAGCCGGGCATAGGGGCGCACCGATCCGCGCACCGAAGTTTCCGGGCTGGCATTGGCCTTGATCCGGAAGCCGCGCGTCGGGTTCAGCAGATTGTCCGAACTGTCATAGCCAAGGAACAGCGGCGCCGCCGCGATCAGCCAGGTTCCGCGGTCGCGCTGGTTGCGGTTGTAGTTCCAGCGATCCTCGTTGGTGCCGACCAGCTCGATGCCGTAGAAATAGGTCCAGCGCTTCTGCCAGATCGGCGTGGAATCGCGCGAGACGCGGGCCGAGAACGAACCGGTATAGGCCTCATAGGCGTCGTAATTCTTGTGCTCGGCCGCCACCGCGAGCTGCAGCGTGCGATCGCGCTGGCCCCAGTTCGATCGGCGGAAAGTGGTGGTGAGCCCCTGTTCCTGCGTGCCGAGCACGCCCGAGACGATCAGCGCGCCTTCGGGCGGGAACAGGTTGCGGTGCGTCCAGCTGCCGGTGAGCTTGAGCCCCTCGCCGGTCGAATAGCCGATCTCGGCGGCAAGCGTGCGCGGGCGCCCCGGGTTCTGGCGGACGAGCAGGTCGACCACCTCGGTGCCGTCCGGCCCCGGCTGGCCGGTGCGCACCGGCTCGACAGAGACGGTGGAGAACAGGCTGGTCGCGATCATCGCGGCGCGCAGATCGTCCACGGCGCGCACGTCGTAGAGCTCGCCGGGCTTGTAGCGGCGCAGCACCCGGATGTGATCGGCGCCGAACGCCGGCTTGCGCGCGCGGCGCTGGCGGCGGGTGCGGCGCTCGGTGGTAGTAACCGTGGCGCCATCGGCGCTTGCCGCCGGATCGGCGCTGCCCGCACCGCGACCTGCCATGTTCGCCGCGCCCACTTCGGTGCGGATATCGCCGAACACCGCGCGCGGCCCCAGCTCGATCGGCAGCGTATAGTCGCCGATCTGTGTCTCGCCATCGAGCAGGATGTCGCGCTGCCCCAGCTTGAAGAAGGGATAGCCCTGTTGCGGCAGCCGCAGCGCCACATTGGCCTCAGCGCCCTGGATCCGCTCGGCCTCGATCGGATCGCCGGGGTTGAGGTTCAGCTCGCGCAGCAGCAGCCCGGCGGGCACGGTCGGCTGGCTGTCCACCTTGACGTCGCCCAGCCGGTAGAGCGGCCCCGGCGTAACGCTGATCGTCGCGCGCACGCCGCCCTGCCGCGCCGGATCGGGCTCGACCGTCGAGACCGCCGTCGCATCATAATAGCCGCGCGAGTTGAGCAGGCGGATCGCCAGCTTCTCGTCCTCGCGCGCTCGCGCCGCGACCATCGCGGTGTTCGCCGCCCGGCCGCCGCCATTCTCCAGCGCCGACAGGTCCTCGAACAGGTCCTCCAGCCCCAGCGCGGAAAGCCCTTCCTCCCGCGTCGAATAGCGGATCGTCACAGCCTTCTTGTCGGCGGTCTTATCCTCCACCTCGGGCTCGACCTTGAACTCGGCGAGCGGCGGCAGCGGCCGGGCGAATTCGGGATCCTCGGCCGGGGCGGCGGCAAAGGTCTCCTCGGCCTGTTGCTGGATCTGCTGGGTCGCCTGGCCCTGCGTCACCGGCACCGGCGCCGGCGTGCCGCCCGCCGTCGGCGGCAGCGCCTCGAGCGGTGCGTTGATGTCGCCCTCGACCTTCGGCATCGCCTTTTCGAACTGGTCGTCGGGCACGATCGGACTCTCGTCGACCGGGGTGACGACGACGGTGCCGTCTTGCGTGGCAGCGGGAGCCGGGGTCGGCGTGGCACTGGGTGCAGGCGCAGGGCCCGAGGGCGGTGCGCCCTGTCCCGGCTTCGGATCGGAAATCTGGGCATGCGCCAGCCCCGGCACGAATGCCGTGCCGGCGAGCGCCGCCAGCCAAATCCGCTTTACCCCTTTACGCAAACGGCTCCCTTTCGAGCCGTGTTCCTAGCCCGGCCCTCTCGCAAGCGTAACGACCCAAAAGCGCTTTGGGTCCGTCGGTTTCCGAAAGTTCAGCTATTTCAGCGCACTACCGCCTTCGCTTCAGCGCGAAACCTGTGGAGAAGTGGCTCGGTATAGCCATTGGGCTGGTCGAGCCCCTCGAAAACCAGCGCGCGTGCCGCCTGGAAGGCCAGGCTGGTCTCCTCCTGCCCCGCCATCGGCCGGTACAGCGGATCGTCCCGGTTCTGCGCATCGACCTTCGCCGCCATCCGCCGCAGCGCCGCCTCGACATCGTCCGCCCGCGCCACGCCGTGGAGCAGCCAGTTGGCAAGGTGCTGCGATGAGATGCGCAGCGTCGCGCGGTCCTCCATCAGCCCCACGTCATGGATGTCGGGCACCTTGGAGCAGCCGACGCCCTGGTCGATCCAGCGCACGACATAGCCGAGGATGCCCTGGGCGTTGTTGTCGAGTTCCTGCGCCACTTCCTCCGCCTGCCAGTTGCGCCCGTTCGCCAGCGGCACGGTGAGCAGCGGCGCCAGGCCCGGGATCGCCTCGCCGGCGATTTCCTGCTGCCGCGCGAACACGTCGACCTGGTGGTAGTGGAGCGCATGCAGCGTCGCCGCGGTCGGGCTCGGCACCCAGGCGGTGTTCGCCCCGCTCATCGGATGCGCGATCTTCTGCGCCAGCATGTCGGCCATCCGGTCGGGCGCCGCCCACATGCCCTTGCCGATCTGCGCCTTGCCGCTCAGCCCGCAGGCCAGGCCGATGCGGACGTTGCGATCCTCATAGGCCTTGATCCAGTCGGCACCCTTCATCTCGCCCTTGGGCACCATCGGCCCGGCGCGCATGCTGGTGTGGATCTCGTCGCCGGTACGGTCGAGGAAGCCGGTGTTGATGAAGACGATGCGATCCTGGACGGCGTGAATGCACGCCGCGAGATTGACCGAGGTCCGCCGCTCCTCGTCCATCACGCCGACCTTGATCGTGTGGCGCGGCAGCACCAGCAGGTCTTCCACCGCGTCGAACAGCGCGTTGGTGAAAGCGCATTCCTCGGGCCCGTGCATCTTGGGCTTCACGATATAGACCGATCCCGCGCGGCTGTTGCGGTACTTGCCCAGACCCCGCAGGTCGTAGAGCGCGATCGTGCTGGTCAGGATCGCGTCGAGCACGCCCTCCGGCGCCTCGCTGCCATCGGGAAGATGCACCGCCGGCGTCGTCATCAGATGCCCGACATTGCGGACGAACAGCAGCGAGCGCCCGTGCAGCCCCCCGCGATCGGGATTGAGCCGCCGGGTCAGCGTCTTGCCGCCCTTGTCGAAGCTTTCCTCCAGGTCGCCCTGCATCAGCCCCAGCCAGTTGGCATAGGCGGCAACCTTGTCCTCCGCATCGACCGCGGCGATCGAATCCTCCAGGTCGACGATCGCGGTCAGCGCACTCTCCAGGATCACGTCGGCGATGCCCGCGGGGTCGGTGCGGCCGATCGGATGATCGCGGTCGATCACCACTTCGATATGCAGGCCGTTGTGGCGGAAGATAAGGGCATTCGGCGCGCCCGGCTCGCCGCGGAAACCGACCCATTGGTCGTCGTCCTCCGAGTGCCAGTCGCCTTCGAGATTCATCGAGAACTCCGCGGTCGCAAAACGCGGCCGTCCGTCTTCGATCGTGATCCCGACAACGTCTTCCCAATGCCCCCTGGAAAGAGGCACCGCCTTGTCGAGAAATTCCTTCGCATAGGCGATCACCTGCGCCCCGCGCGCCGCGTCATAGCCGCCCGGCTTGGCCACGCCCGGCAGCGCATCGGTGCCGTAGAGCGCATCGTACAGGCTGCCCCAGCGCGCATTGGCGGCATTGAGCACGAAGCGGGCATTGAGCGCCGGCACGACGAGCTGCGGTCCCGCCATCGTCGCAATCTCGGCGTCGACGTTGCGCGTGCCGATCGCGAACGGCGCCGGCTCCGCCGCCAGATAGCCGATCCCGCGCAGGAAGTCCTGGTCGCCCGAGCGCTCCGGCTGCGCATCGATCGCCGCCTGGATCGCATCGCGCTTGGCCAGCAGCGCGCGATTCTCAGGCGCGAAGGTTGCGAAAATCTCCGCCACGCCCGCCCACCAGCCTTCGGCCGGGATATCGAGCCCCGGCAGCACGCGTTCCTCGACGAAGCGCGCGAGCGGCTCGGCGACGGACAGGCCGGAACGAATGACGGTCATGAAAATCCTCCTGCGACACGATACTTGGCGTTCGCCTGGGGAGGGCATGCCCCGCTTAGGCCATCGCCGCCCTCGCGATCAAGAGCCGTGTTCGATATCCTCGACCGCCGCCTCGATCCGGTCGAGCATTTCGCGCAGCAGCAGCCGTTCCTCGCGTGAGAAGCCGGCGAACACCTGCTTCTCCAGCTCGATCGCCTTGGGCGCGACTTCCTCGTACAGCTCCCACCCCGCCTTGCTCAGCGTCAGCAGGTGCGATCGCTGGTCGCCGGGATTGCTCGCCCGGCTGATCAGCCCGCGCTCGGCCAGCGCGATCGCCGCCCGGCTTACGGTCACCTTGTCCATCCGCGTGCGGCCGCACAGCGCCTGCTGGCTCATCGCCCCGCCCTCGGCCAGGATCGTCACCAGCCGCCATTCGGGGATCTTCAGCCCGAACAGCGCGCGATAGGCACTCGCCACGGCGTCGGAAACCGCGTTGGACGCGATCGACAGGCGATAGGGCAGGAAATCGTCGAGCTTCAATGCGGTCATACAGTGAGCCTATTTATCGTATTTAGCCTTGCGCAACTGACAACGCTGGACAGTTGCATATTTTGCAATGCTACCGGTAACACTTCGCACTTGCGATAGAAACCGCTGCGATGCACAAAGATCGGGCCTTTCAGGCATCCTCTCCTAAGACTTTCACGGCCGTCCTTCGGGGCGGCCTTTTTTTTTGCGCGCGATCCGGGCGGCCGCAAGGGCGTTCAATGCGGCCGGCTCAGCGTCCAGGACGCGATATAGTCGGGATCGATCACGCGATCGTCCGCATCCTTCAGCTCGTAGATGCCGGGATCGGCCGGCTCGAACGCGTCGAGCAGCGGCGGCAGCGTGACGATCTCGCCGCGACGCTTCCCTTCCAGCCGCAGCGTGATTCCCTCGCCGGGATCGACTTCCATCACCGTTCCGAAGAACTGTTCCCGCCAATCGCCCTCCGCGCCGCGGTGGGTGAGCCCGACCAGCACCGTCGCGCCTTCGAGGCGGGCGGCGGCGGCGTGATCCCACGTCTCCTCCGCCCCGCCCACATTCTCCCAGCGTTCGTCAGCCACGCCTCACCCCTTCATCTGCCGCTTGATCGTCGCCTGCGTCGCCTTGCCATAAGGCGGCTTCATCCCCGCCAGCCTGGCGACGTCGAGCCGCGGCTGGCTGTAGATCGCCTTGGCGTGGCTGAAGGTGCGGAAGCCGATCTCGCCATGATAGGCGCCCATGCCCGAGGGGCCGATGCCGCCGAACGGCAGATCTTCCTGGCTGACATGGAAGATCACGTCGTTGACGGTGGCACCGCCCGAGATCGTCCGGTCGAGCACCTGCCGCCGCTCGGCCTTGTCCTGCCCGAAATAATAGAGCGCCAGCGGCCGGTCGCGCCGGTTCACTTCGCCGATCGCTTCCTCGGTGGTCCGGTAGCTGCGCACCGGCAGCACCGGCCCGAAGATCTCCTCCTGCATCACCATCATGTCGTCGGTGGGGTTGCGGACGATGTGGAGCGGCAGCTTGCGGCTGTTCGAGGCGGCGAAATCCTCGCCCGCCGGATTGACCGCGATCACCTCGCCGCCTTTCGCGCGGGCATCCTCGATCCAGTCGGTCAGCCGCTGATAATGGCGATCGTTGATCACCGCGGTGTAGTCGGGGTTCGTCAGCAGGCTGGGATACATGCGTGATGCCGCGGCGACGAGCCCGTCGACCACCGCCGCCTCCTTCTCCTCGGGCACCAGCATATAGTCGGGCGCCAGGCAGATCTGCCCGGCATTGAGCATCTTGCCCAGCGCCACCCGCTCGGTTGCCCGGGCGATGTCGGCCGAACGGCCTACCACCACCGGCGACTTGCCGCCCAACTCGAGCGTCACCGGCACCAGATTGTCCGCCGCTGCATGCAGGATGTGCCGGCCGATGCCGGTCGCGCCGGTGAACAGCAGGTGGTCGAAGGGCAGCTCGGCGAACGCCTTGCCCACCTCCGGCCCGCCGCCGATGAACGCCAGCTCCTCGGGCGCGAAATAGCGCGCCGCCAGCTCGGCCATCAGCGCGGCGGTCACCGGCGTATATTCGCTGGTCTTCACCATCGCGCGGTTGCCCGCGGCGAACACGCCGGCAAGCGGGCTCATCACCAGCTGCACCGGGAAATTCCACGGTGCGATGATCCCCACCACGCCCTTGGGCTGATATTCGATCCGGGCCCGCCCGCCGAGCAGGCCCAGCGGGAACATCGCCGGCTTGCGGCTCGCCTTCGACCAGGCCTTGAGATGCTTGCGGGCATGCGAAAGCGGCCCCACCGATGCGGCGATATCGGTGATCATCGATTGCTCGCGGCTGCGATGACCGAAATCCTCGCTCAGCGCATCGCAGAGCGCGCCCGCATTCTCCGAGACCATCGCGATCGCCCGCGTCAGCCGGTCGCGGCGCACGTCCAGCGGCACCGGCAGCTCGGCCATGAAGGCGGCGCGCTGGCGGTCGAGAATGTCCTTCATGTCCTCTCCTCTTTCCGGGGAGCCTAGACCGGCAGCGGCCCGATCGCCAAGCCGAGCCATACCGCGAACGCCGCCGCCGCCAGCATCACGCCGAAGGGCAACCGGTCGGTCGCCGTCACGCGCTTGCCGCCGAGCATCAGCCCCAGCACGCCGGCCAGCCCGATCAGGCAGGCAGCGAGCAGCACCAGCGGCAGCGCGTGCCAGCCCAGCCACAGCCCGATCCCGCCGAACAATTTGGGGTCGCCGCCGCCCAGCCCCTGGCGCCCGCGCAGCCGGCGATAGCTCCAGGCGACCAGCCACAGCACGCCGAACCCGGCCGCGCCGCCGATCAGCCGCTCGTCCAGCGGCGGGTTCAGCCCGAGCAACCCGGTCGCCAGCCCCGTCGCCGCCAGCGCGGCGGTGAGTGCGTTGGGCAGCCACAGCGCCGCCACGTCGAGCGCTGCCAGCGCCAGCAGCAGCCAGCCGAACACCGCGCCTGCCGCCCCTGCGGGATCGGGCGACACGATCGCCGCCGCCACGCCGATCGCGCCGCCGATCACCTCGGTCAGCACATGGCTCATCCGGATCGGCGCGGCACAGCCCCGGCAACGGCCGCGCTGGAGCAGATAGCTCAGCACCGGCACCAGCTCGCCAGCGGTCAGCCCCTTGCCGCAGCTGTCGCACTCCGATCGCCCGCGCGAGATCACCCGCCCCTCGGGCCAGCGGATCGCCAGCGTCGCGATGAAGCTGCCGAAGACCAGCCCCAGCACGCCGAGCAGCACCGCCCAGCCCCAGGCCGGATCAATCGTCATGCCGCGGCTCCCGCTTGCGGATCAGGTAGCGCCATACGCCGAAGCAATTGATTCCGAACAGCACCAGGTTCTGCGTCCACAGCGGCTCGTCCTTCGACAGGAACGCGCCCACGATCCAGGCGATGCTCGAGGTGACGAACAGCGCGAAGCCATAGCCGGTCCAGCGCCGCCCGAGATCGAGCGAGACGAGGAAGGCCGCGACGATCCCGCTGATCGAGGCGTACCATTTGAGAATCTCGATCGACGTCATCGCTTTGTTGTCATGCCGGTGCCCGCAGCTTTTGCAAAGCGCCGCGCGCGGCCCTAGATGCGCCCCAACCAATAAGAGGATCAAACATGTCCGCAGACCCGGTCGTCATCGCTTCCTATGCCCGCACGCCGATGGGCAGCTTCCAGGGCTCGTTGAGCGACGCCAGCGCGACCGATCTGGGCGCGGCCGCCGTCGGCGCGGCAGTCGAGCGCGCGGGGCTCAAGGGCGATGCGATCGAGCGCATCTACATGGGCTGCGTCCTCCCGGCCGGCCTCGGCCAGGCGCCGGCGCGCCAGGCGGCGCTCAAGGCCGGCCTGCCCAACCACATCGAAGCGACGACCGTGAACAAGATGTGCGGCTCGGGCATGCAGGCGGCGATCATGGCCGCAGAGGCGCTTGCCGCCGGCTCGGTCGACCTGCTGATCGCGGGTGGCATGGAGAGCATGACCAACGCGCCCTATCTCTCGATGCGCCACCGTTCGGGCGCCCGCATCGGCCATGACGTGCTCAAGGACCATATGTATCTCGACGGGCTCGAGGACGCCTATGAGCCCGGCCGCCTGATGGGCAGCTTCGCCGAGGAAGTGGCGCAGGAATATCAGTTCACCCGCGCGCAGCAGGACGATTTCGCGATCGCCTCGCTCGAGCGCGCCAAGGCGGCGCAGACGAGCGGCGCGTTCGACCGCGAGATCGTTCCCGTCGAGGTGAAGACCCGCAAGGGCACCGTCTCGGTCAGCCAGGACGAGCAGCCCGCCAAGGGCGATCCCGCCAAGATCCCCACGCTCAAGCCCGCCTTCTCGAAGGACGGCACGATCACGGCGGCGAACGCCTCGTCGATCTCGGACGGCGCCGCCGCGCTGGTGATGACGCGCCTGAGCGTGGCCGAGAAGCTCGGTCTCACCCCGGTCGCCCGCGTCGTGTCGCATGCCGCGCATGCCCATGCCCCGGCGCGCTTCACCACCGCGCCCGTGTTCGCGATGCAGAAGGCGCTGGCCAAGGCCGGCTGGTCGACGGGCGATGTCGACCTGTTCGAAGTCAACGAGGCCTTTGCTGCGGTGGCGATGATCGCGATGCGGGAGCTGAGCCTCGATCATGGTGTCGTGAACGTCAATGGCGGCGCCTGCGCGCTCGGCCATCCGATCGGCGCCAGCGGCGCGCGCGTCCTCGCCACCTTGCTCTCGGCGCTGGAAGCCCGTGGCGCCCGCCGCGGCCTCGCCTCGCTCTGCATCGGCGGCGGCGAAGCGACGGCGATGGCGGTGGAAATGCTGGACTGATCAGGCCGTCATCCCGGCGAAAGCCGGGATCTCGGGCAAGGGAAGGGAAAATGGTCTTCGATCTTCGCGGCGCGCTGCTCAAAAAGGCCGAAATAGAATCGGCTCGCCTCGACGATTTCGAATTCCGCCTCCGCGCCCGCACGATGCGCCTCCTCGCGCCGCTGCTCGGCGTTCAGGTCGAGGACTTGGTCGCCCGCATCGCGGTCGAATCCGACGAGGCGATCCTCGCCACCCTGCCCGACACCGCCCGCGCCTGGTACGACGAGGCTCGTATCGAAGCCCGCCGCCAGCTGATCGAGGAACGCGGCGACCCGACGCCCCACAAGCTCGCGTAAGACCCGTCATCCCGGCGAAAGCCGGGATCTCAGGCGATGGCGCATATGGCACGAGATCCCGGCTTTCGCCGGGACGACGCCTATTGGTTAGCCGGGATTAGCCTAGTTCAGGCTCTCGCCCGGCTCGGTGCCCCAGATATGGCTCTGCTCGACATAGCCGCCGCGGCCAGCGACGTCGAACCAGCACCAGCCGCTCGCGCACCGGCTCACCCGGCCGACCACGCCCGGCGCCGCGCGCCAGCTCACCCGGGCGTTGAAGCGCGGATTGTCGCGCATCTCGGTGACCGTGCCGATCACCATCGCGGTGCGCACGTCGTCGAGCAGATTGGCCAGCATCCAGCCCTGGGTGCCGTCCGGATCCTCGACCTTGCGCCACTCGCCATAGAGGGCGATCACCTTCAGCGGCAGGCCCTTGCGCTGGTAGAGCCAGTTCGACGGATAGTTGCGCCCCGGCCCGGTGCGCATCCGCGCCTTCTCGGCCTTGATCGAGACGTAATAGGGCGGCGTGCGCTGGGCGAGCGCGGGAACGGCCAGCCCGAGCGCTGCGACGCCGAGCAGGAGCCATTTCCAGAAACGCATGCGACCCCCGTGAATTTGTGTGCGAGCCATGTACCCTGAGCTGCCCCCCGCCATCAACCGTTGACTGGCGCCGCGCCACCCGCCAAGCCGCCCTTTATGGCACAAGGCCCGCGCCCTTCCCGCCCCCGGGTGATCGTCACCCGCGCTTTGCCCGAGAGCATCGAGGCGCGCATGGCCGAATTGTTCGATGCCACCGCCAATCCCGACGACACGCCGATGACCCGCGACCAGCTCGCCGCGGCCATGGCCGATTGCGACGTGCTGGTCCCGACGGTGACCGATCGGATCGATGCCGCGCTGATCCAGGCTGCGCCCGACCGGCTCCGCCTCATTGCCAATTACGGCGCCGGCGTCGGCCATATCGACCTGAAGGCGGCGCGCGAGCGCGGCATCACCGTCACCAACACGCCCGGCGTGCTGACCGAGGATACCGCCGACATGGCGATGGCGCTGATCCTCGCGGTGCCGCGCCGGCTGGTCGAGGGCGACGAGCTGGTCCGCGCCGGCGGCTGGAAAGGCTGGGCACCCACCTCGATGCGCGGCCACCGGATCGGCGGCAAGAAGCTCGGCATCCTCGGCATGGGCCGGATCGGCCAGGCCGTCGCGATGCGCGCGCGCGCCTTCGGGCTGCAGATTCACTATCACAACCGCCATCGCCTGCCCCAGGTGCTCGAGGCGCAGCTCGGCGCCACCTGGCACGAAGATCTCGACGCGCTGCTCGAAGCCGCCGACATCCTCACCATTCACACGCCGCACACCGATTCCACCGGCGGCCTGATCGACGCGCGCCGGCTCGATCTGCTCGGCCCCAAGGGCTGGCTGATCAACACCGCCCGCGGCGAGATCGTCGATCCCGAGGCGATGATCGCCGCGCTTTCGGACAAGCGCATCGCCGGCGCGGGGCTGGACGTCTATGTGAACGAACCCGCGGTCGATCCGCGACTGGTCGCGCTCGACAATGTCGTGCTGCTGCCCCATCTCGGCTCGGCGACGTTCGAGGGGCGCGAGGACATGGGGATCAAGGTGATCGCCAATATCCGCGCCTGGGCCGACGGGCACCGCCCGCTCGACCAGGTGCTCGACGGCTGGCTCTAGTTTATCTTATTAATACTTGCCGTTACTTGGCGCATTGCCTCCGATACGGAGCAGGTTCCTTCGCGTTAACCAGTCCCGGCAAGGATTTGGCAAGCGCTTGGACTGCGTAATAACCCTTACGCAATGACCCTTAGGGGCAGTGCATGGGGGACAGCAATGCTACCGAGAGAATCCCGGCGGGAAGTCGTCATTCCCGCCCAGATGCGCAGCAAGGGGGGATGGAGCGACGTCACCATCCGCAACATATCGCCGCACGGCATGATGCTGCTGGCGCCGTTCCCGCCCAAGCCGGGGACCTATGTCGAGGTACGCAAGTCCTCGCTGGCGCTCGTCGGCCGCGTCGTGTGGGTGAAGGGCAAGACGCTCGGCATCCAGCTGATCGAGCGGCTGAACTTCAACGCGCTGCTCCGCGCCGCGAACGAAGGCTGGGCCGCGAGCCAGGTCCATGCGCCCCGCCCCGAAGCCACCGCCACCGATACACCGGCCCCCGAGAGCCGGCGCGGCACCATTCTCCCCTGGCTGCTGGCAGGCACCACCGTGCTGCTGGCAAGCGGCTGCGCGGCAGTCGCGCTGTTCCAGGTCTGATCGAGATTTCCTGACGACTTCCCGAGATGCGGCCGAAGCCGCACCGGAAACCCCTTAGGTTCGCACCCTATCAGTCGCCCGTCAGGATCCGGTCCACCAGCTGCTTCACCGTCGGCACGAACCCGTTCGAATAGAAGGGGTCGCGCTTGAAGTTGTAGGCAGCATGCCCCGCGAACATCAGGTTCTCGTCGGTCGGGCCGCCATGCGCGATGTCCTGCAGCGTCTTCTGGATGCAGAAGCTGCGCGGGTCCGCCAGCCGGCCGGTCGAGTTGGTCTCGGTATCCGCCCAGGACGAAAAGGCGCACTGGCTCAGGCAGCCCATGCAGTCCTTCTGGTCGGTGCGGATGATCTGCTGCTCCTCCGGCGTCACGAACACCAAAGTGTTGTCCGGGGTCTTTAGCGCGGCGGTGAAGCCCTCGCCGAACCACTGGCGCGCGCGCAGCAGGTCGTTGCGGGTCACCCAGAAATTCTTGCCCTTCACGCCCACGTCGAGCTGGAAGGTGTGATCACCCGCCTCTTCGGTCGAATAGGCGATCTGGCGCTCCGAACGCGCCTCGAGGTTGCGCAGGAACGGGTTCTTGACCGCGCTCGAATAGAAGCCGGTCGGCGAGAAGCGGTGCAGCAGCACCTCGCCTTCCTCGATCTCCATCAGCTTGGACTTCCAGCCCTGCGGAATCGGGCTTTCCTGGGTAAGCAGGGGCCGCGTGCCGAACTGGAAGGCGATCGCGCCCAGCTCGGGATTGTCGATCCAGTTGTTCCAGTCGCGCAGGTACCAGACGCCGCCGGCCATCACGATCGGCACTTCGTCCGGAATCCCGCCCTCGCGCATCACCGCGCGCAGTTCCTTGACGCGCGGATACGGATCCTGCGGCTGCAACGGGTCCTCGGCGTTCGACAAGCCGTTATGGCCGCCGGCGAGCCAGGGATCCTCATAGACCACCGCCGCCAGCCACTCGCTCGCCTTCGAATAGGCGCGCTTCCACAGCGCCCGGAAGGCGCGGCCCGAGCTGACGATCGGCAGGTAGTTGACGTTATACGACGCCGCGATCTCGCTGAGCTTGTAGGGCATGCCAGCGCCGCAGGTGACGCCCGCCACCATGCCGCGGGTGCGCTCGAGCACGCCGTGCAGCACGCGCTGCGCGCCGCCCATTTCCCACAGCACGTTGATGTTGATCGCGCCCTTGCCGCCAGCGATCTCGAAGGCCTTCTTGACCTGCTGGACGGCGCCTTCGATCGCGTACTGGATCAGTTCCTCATGGCGCTCGCGGCGGGTGAGCGCGTGATAGATCTGCGGGATGATCTTGCCATCGGCGTCATAGCTGTCGGCATTGACCGCCGAGACGGTGCCGATACCGCCGGCGGCAGCCCAGGCGCCTGCGCTGGCGTGGTTGGTGGCAGCCACACCCTTGCCCCCCTCGACGATCGGCCAGACCTCGCGGCCGTTGTACAGGATGGGCGACAGACCCTTGAACACAGAACCTCCAGACCAAAAAATTCGGGCGACGCTAGACGGATTGGACGCAACAAGCGAGCAACATTCGTTATTGCAGTGCGTCAGGCCGTCCCATCGCGGCGCCATAGAGCTTCGCATAAGCGGCGATCATTTCGCCTTCATCGAACAACGCACGGGCGCGCGCACGGTTCTCATCCCCGACATAGCGGCGCTCCTCGGGGTGTTTGACGAACATGCTGATATAATCGCGCATCAGCACTTCCATCCGCTGCGGCGGCAGGAAGTGCAGGTTGCGCGGGCCCACCATCTGCGGGATGTCGCCCACCATCGGCGCCACCACGGGCAGCCCGGCGGCCATCGCCTCGATCACCGAGATCGGCGCCTGCTCGCTCTTGGATGAGAGCGCGAACACGTCGAACAGGCCCATATATCTGTGCGGATCGGGCAGGAAGCCGGTCAGGATCACATCGTCCTCCACTGCCATCGCCTCGGCGGCATCGAGGATCGTCTGGCGCTCCGGCCCCTCCCCGACGATCGCCAGCTTGAAGCGCCCGCTCAGCCCCGCCACCGCGCGGACCAGCATCGGCAGGTCCTTGACCGGCCTGAGGCCCGCAACCGCGCCGATCACCAGCGTGCCCGGCTTCAAATTCTTCAGCTGCGGGATCAGGCTCGCATCCGGCTTGCCGGCATAGAGCTTGGTCTGCACGCCGTTGGCGATACGGAACAGCCGTTCGCGGGGTTGCCGCCACTGCTTGAGCGCGATCCGCTCGAGCACGGTCGAGGGCACGACCAGCGCATTGGCGGCCGGCAACGCGATCCGGCGGTACATGTTGCGCACCGGATTGAGCTTCTCGGCCTCGTCCTGGTTGAACCCGTCCTCGTGATGGACCACCGGCGGCAGCCCCTTGCCGAAGACGCGCGCCGCCATCACCCCATCGATCGCCCCCCAATTATAGGTCAGCACCAAATCGAAGCGGCGCATATAGCGCGCGATCGCCTCGTAGCGCCCCACCGAGGGCCGGCCGGTCAGCGGCGGCGGGTCCTGCGCGATCTCGTACTTGATCCCCTTGGCGATCATCTCGCGCGCGCCGAGCTGGTCGGGCATCGCCGAGACGATGGTGTGCCGCGCCTTGTCGCCGAACGCATTCATCAGGCGCACGGCCCGCGCCTCCTTGCCGCCAAGGTTGAAGGTCGAGTGGAGATGAAGGATGTGGATGGGCATCGTTGGGAGGGGTGCTTAGCGTCCAAAATCCAATCCGTCATCCCGGCGAAAGCCGGGATCTCAGGCGAGGGTTCCCTCACGCCCTCCATACTCGTCACCCTGAACTTGTTTCAGGGTCCAACTCTCCGCGAGGGATAGGCTGGAGGCTCAGGCGCGATCGCCCGCCGCACCTTGGATGCTGAAACAAGTTCAGCATGACGGAGAACTAGGAACTAGGCGCCCGCCACCTTCGCCAGCAGCCGCTCGATCCCCGCCACCGCCTCGGGCTCGTCGAGGGTCGGCGCGTGGCCGGTTTCGGGCACGGTCACCAGTTCGGCACCCTTCACGCGCTTGACCATCTTGTCCGCGGTCTCCGCGCTCAGGATGTCCGAGCGCTCGCCGCGCACGATCAGCAGCGGCCGGCCCGCCATCGCATCGATCGTCGGCCACATGTCGGGCCCGGCCTCGTTGCCCGGCACCCGGAAAGGCTCGGCGATCTTCATGTCATAGTCGAGGACGATGCGGCCCGAGCTGTTCACCCGGTAGAGCCGCTTGGCCATTCGAAGCCAATCCTCGATGCCCCAGTTCGGATAGACATCGGCATTGCCCTCTGCCACGCCGCGCGCCGCGTGCATCCAGGTCGGATACCACACCGCCTTGCCGACATAGGTGCGGATGCGCGCCAGCCCCGCCGGATTGATCTCGGGCCCGACATCGTTGAGCACCACGCCCGCCAGCTTGTCGCGCTCGGCGGCGGCCAGCAGCATCGTCACCAGCCCGCCCAGCGACGTGCCGACCGCGACGAACCTGCCGATCTTCTGCTCCTCGAGCAGCGCCTCCACGTCCTGGAAATAAGTGAGCGGCACATAGGACATCGGGTCCTTGGCATAGGCGCTCTCGCCGCGCCCGCGGAACTCGACGCACAGTACGCGCCACTGCCCGGCCAGCCGCTCGGCCAGCGCCTCATAGTCGCGCGCATTGCGGGTCAGCCCCGGGAAGCACAGCACCGGCGGCTTGTCCGCCGGGCCTGCATATTCGCGATAGTGGAGACGAATCCCGTCCCGCGACCACCAGAAACCGTCGGAATAGTTGCGTCGCTCGGCCATCCTTCCCCATATCGCCGCATGGACTTCACTCCGCAACAGGCGATCCTCGAACTTGGCGACAGCTTCTACGATCCGGTAGCGGCGGCGCGCTTCCCGCAGACGATCCTGCGCTTCCGCAACGACCGTGCCGCGGCGCAGGTCGGGCTGGATGGCCTCAGCGACGACGAATGGATCGCCCATTTCGGCCGGTTCGAGCCGCTCGCCGGCAGCCTGCCCGCCCCGCTGGCGCTGCGCTATCACGGCCATCAGTTCCGCGTGTACAATCCCGAGATCGGCGATGGCCGGGGCTTCCTGTTCGCCCAGATGCGCGATGCGCAGGGCCGGCTAATCGACCTGGGCACCAAGGGATCGGGCCAGACGCCGTACAGCCGCTTCGGTGACGGGCGGCTCACGCTCAAGGGCGGCGTCCGCGAGATTCTCGCGACCGAGATGCTCGAGGCGCTGGGTGTCGAGACCAGCCGCACCTTCTCGCTGATCGAGACCGGCGAGGAACTCCACCGCGGCGACGAGCCCTCGCCCACCCGCTCCTCGGTGCTCGTCCGGATGAGCCACGGGCATATCCGCATCGGCACCTTCCAGCGCCTCGCCCATTTCCAGGAAACCGAGGCGCTGGCGCAGCTCGTCGCCTATGTGCTGCGCCATTATTATGGCGAAGAGCCTGGCGAGGATGCCGCCGCGCGCCTGCTCGGCCATGTCGTCGCGCGCACCGCGACGATGGCGGCGCGCTTCATGGCCGCCGGCTTTGTCCACGGCGTGCTCAACAGCGACAATATCAACGTCACCGGCGAGAGCTTCGACTACGGCCCCTGGCGGTTCGCCCCGTTCTGGGAACCGGGCTTCACCGCCGCCTATTTCGACCATGCCGGGCTCTACGCCTTCGGCCGCCAGCCCGAGGCGATCTATTGGGATGCGATGCAGCTCGCCATCTCGCTGCGCCCGCTCGCCGAAGAGGATGCGCTGATCGCGGCGATGGAGACCTTCCCCGAAGTCTATCAGCGCGAAGTGACAGCCGCGTTGCTATGGCGCCTGGGCGTGACCCCGCGGGGCACCGAGGCGGACCGCGTGCTCGCACAGGTGCTCGAAAGGGCGCTCGCCGAGACGCTCACTCCGCTCGACCAGTTCTTCTTCGATGCGTTCGGCGGCAACCTTCCTGCTCATTATGGCGAAGCGTTCGACGATCTGCGCGGTCAGCTCGCCTTCTACCAGCCCCGCAAGCCTGCCCTGAGCGGAGCCGAAGGGGCCCGCGATCACGCCTATTGGTCCGGGGCGCCCTGCTCGATGCTGATCGACGAAGTGGAGGCGATCTGGGCCGCGATCGCCGAGCGCGACGACTGGGCGCCGCTCCACGCCAAGGTCGCCGCGATCCGCGCCATGGCCGATGCGCTACGCTGATCCGGCGACGCATCGCCGTCGTCTCGGACGCGCCCGGGGCCCGGCACTGGCCTAGCCGTCAAAATTGGTGCAAGAGCGCCTAACCCTTCCAGAAAGCTCCTTCCCTCCGAAATCGATGCCCGGCACGGAAATCATCTCGACCGAACCCGCCACCGGCGCCGTCCTGTGGCGCCAGACCAGCGGAGACGCAGACAAGGAAGTCGCACTCGCCCGTGCCAGCTGGGCAGCATGGGCCGCGCATCCGCTCGCCTATCGGATCGAGGCGCTGCGCCGCTTCGCCAATGTCGTGCGCCAGAAAGCGGATGCCTTCACCGATCTGCTCGCCCGCGAGACCGGCAAGCCGCTCTGGGAAGCGCGCACCGAAGTCGAGACGGTGATCGCCAAGGTCGACATCTCGATCACCGCTTTCTCCGAGCGCACCGGCCAGCGCCGCATCGATGCGCCGATGAACACCCGCCTGGCGCTGCGCCACAAGCCGCATGGCGTGCTGGCAGTGCTAGGCCCCTATAATTTCCCGGTCCACCTGCCCAACGGGCACATCGTCCCGGCGCTGCTGGCCGGCAATGCAGTGGTGTTCAAGCCGTCGGAGAAGACCCCGGCCTCGGGCGCCTTCCTGGTCGACTGCTTCCACGCCGCGGGCATTCCCGCGGGCTGTGTCCGCCTGCTCGTCGGCGGGCCGGATGAGGGCAAGGCGCTGGCCGGCCATCCGGACATTGACGGGCTGCTGTTCACCGGCTCGGCGAACACCGGCATCGCGCTCAACCGCCAGTTCGCCACCAAGCCCGAGAAGATCCTCGCGCTCGAAATGGGCGGCAACAATCCCATCGTCGTATGGGACACGCCCGATCTCTATTCTGCCGCCGTCCTGGTGGTGCAGTCCGCCTTCACCACCGCCGGCCAGCGCTGCACGGCCGCGCGCCGCCTGATCGTCGACGAGAAGCTCTACGAGCCGCTGATGGTCGAGCTCAACAAGCTGATCGGCCGGCTGATCATCGGCGAGCCGCATGCCGATCCCGCCCCGTTCATGGGCCCGGTGATCGACAATGATTCGGCGGACATGCTCACCGAGAGCTTCCTGGCGCTGCTGACGATGGGCGGCCGCCCGATCCGCCACATGGAACGCCCGATCGAGGGCCGCCCCTTCCTTACGCCCGGCGTCATCGACATGACCGGCGTGGCCGAGAAGGTCGATGTCGAGCTGTTCGGCCCGATCCTCCAGGTCTTCCGCGTGAACAGCTTCGAAGAGGCGATCGTCGAGGCGAACGACACGCGCTACGGCCTGTCCGCCAGCCTGATCTCGCAGAACCCCAAGCTCTACGACCAGTTCTGGGCGAACATCCGGGCGGGCATCGTCAACTGGAACCGCCCCACCAACGGCGCGTCCTCGGCCGCGCCCTTCGGGGGCGTCGGCTGGTCGGGCAACCACCGCCCCAGCGCCTATTACGCGGCGGACTATTGCGCATATCCGGTGGTCTCGTCGGAAAGCGATTCCGCCCGCGCTTCGATGGGTGTCGGCCTGCGGGACGCCTGAAACAGTTTGGACACCGAAACAAACTTGACCCAGAACTAACCACATCCGATCCATTCTTCGCAGGAATGAAGGGGTCGGGGGATCCATGGTTCGGTCTTTCAGGGTAATCGTTGCAACCGCGCTGTTCTGCGCGCTGGCCCCGCAGGCCGCGCTGGCAAAGGAAAGCGCCTTCTCGGCCAGCTTGCCGAGCGTCGATAAGCTCGTCTCCGATTATGATAGAGACCCGGCCCGCGTCGCCGCCGCCTGCGAAGTTGTGCGCAGCACGATGCTCGCCCTGGCTCAGGACATTTTCACCAACGGCACACCCGAGCGGAAGCGCTTCCTCGCCTATGAGAACTGCCGTGACTTCGATCACCAGCCGCTCGTCCCCTCCGAAGTCAAGGTTCGTTCCTTCCAGAACTATACCAATCCCGATTTCCAGCGCGAAGTCGCCCGGCGCTATCTCTCCTCGGCCGACTATGCCCGCTGGGAGGCGAGCAAGCAGTCCGAATGGGAGACGACGCAAAGCCTGACCGACAGCGCATCGCTGTTCGGGCTGATTGCGCTAGCACCGCTGCTGTTCTTCCTGCTCATCCCACTGTTCTTCGTCTGGCGCGCGCTTCGGCCCTGGCGCTACGATCCGGAGACCGGCACGCTGCGTGTCGGCGGCCGCACCTTCACTTTCTATCGCAAGGGCGGCGTTGTCGCCCAATCGGCCGCCTCGACCTCGACCCACCATGTCGCCGGCACGCAGACCGTGGCGACCAACCAATATGGCCATAGCCATGTGGTGAGTTCGACGCCCGGCTATTCCTACACGACGCTGCACGAGACGATCCACATGCTCGACAAGTCGGGCCGCGAGCATGCGATCCGCCTGGACGACTGGAGCATCTCTGCCCGCGGGGGGCATCTGATCGGATTGATGCACGTGATCCGCAAGGGACGCACTACCGGCCCCTATATTCGCGTCTGGAACTACACGCTCGACGAAATGACCAGCGCCAGTGTCACGATCCGCAAGATGTTCGGGCTGGGTTTTCTCGGCTGGGCGGGGCTGGCCGCGGCGCTCTACACTGCGATCTTCCTGGTCAGCGCGGTCTTCGCCGCCACAAGCGCCTCCGCCGACCGCATTAACATCATGGGCAGTGGCATGTTCTTCGGCCTGCTGCTGGCAGTCGTCGTCGCCACCATTGTCCATCTGCGGGTCCGGCAAGCCCGGATCGTCCGTTTCAACCAAGAGATCAGCTCGCCGATCCGCGACGCGGCCTATGCCGATGCCCGCGCCGCTTCGGATCGCACGCTCGGCCCGATCAGCCGCGCCGACTGACCAGCAACACTTTGTTACAGTAGCGTCATTGTAGCCCGGCCTCCGGCTCCCTAGATTGCGGGAGCGGACCGGGCCCCTCTGGCGAGGGCTTTCCAAGCCCTCGTGATGTCGGACCGCATCGAGCGCGCTCGGTGCAGGTTCGGATGGTTATCCCCCATTCCCCCCACCGAGACTGAACCGGGCGCCGCTCGATCGATGCATTGGCTTCGATTGGAGTTTTGACGTGAACCCTCAATACCAGATCCCCCGCACCGGCGCCGCTGCCGCGCGCTTTGACGAGGGACTGCGCCAGCACATGCTGGGCATCTATCGCAACATGGGGATCGGTCTGGCGATCACCGGCCTCGTCGCGCTCGCCGTGGCGAGCACGCCGGCGCTGGTCGCGCTGATCTTCGGCACCCCGCTCAAATGGGTGGCCATGTTCGCGCCCCTCGCCTTCATCTTCTTCTTCCAGTTCCGCATCGAGCGGATGAGCACCGCCGGCGCCCGCACCGCCTTCTTCGCCTTTGCCGGCGTGATGGGCGTATCGATGGCCAGCATCTTCCTGGTCTTCACCGGGCAGAGCATCGCCATGGCCTTCTTCGCCGCCGCCGCGATGTTCCTGGCGCTCAGCCTGTTCGGCTATTCGACCAAGCGCGACCTGACCGGCATGGGCACCTTCCTGATGGTCGGCCTGATCGCGGTGGTGCTGGCGAGCATCGTCAACATCTTCCTCGGCTCGTCGATGCTGCAGATGCTGCTGTCGATCGTCGGCATCGTCGTGTTCGCCGGCCTCACCGCCTGGGACACGCAGCGCCTGAAGAGCGAGTACGCCTATTATGGCCGCAGCGAAGCCGCGGACAAGCTGGCGATCATGGGTGCGCTGTCGCTCTATCTGAACCTGATCAACATGTTCCAGCTGCTGCTCGGCCTGATGGGCCAGCGGGAGGAGTGACATGACCAGCTTCACCTGCCCCGTCGACGGCACCGTGCTGGTGCCCGTCGAGCGCTCGGGGATCGAGATCGACCACTGCCCGAGCTGTCGCGGCGTATGGCTCGATCGCGGCGAGCTCGACAAGATCATCGAGCGCAGCGCGGCGCCCTCGCCCGCTCCGGCACCCCAGCCGCAGCAATATCGCGAGGAGCGTCCGCGCTATCAGGAACCGAGCTACGGCCATGGCGGGAAATACCCGCACAAGCGCCGCAAGTCGTTCCTCGAGGAACTGTTCGACTGATCCCCTGACCCCTTTCCCGGCCCGCGTGCAAGGCGCAGTCACGCGGGCGGACGGGCGCGGCCTCTCTCCCCCCTCCTGCTGAAGGGCCGCGCCCCGTCCAACCCACTTCCTCTCCGCGCCGTGCGGCGGTTATGATGTGACCGCTAACAGGAGAGGAAGACCATGATCACCCGCAGGTCCGTTCTCGGATCGACCGCCGCCGCGTTCGCCGGTGCCGCGCTCCCTCTCTCCGCCGCGGCTGACGCAGCCGAATTCGTCACACGCACGGGTACCGGCCTGTTCCTGGGCGGCCGTCCCTATCGCTTCGTCGGCGCCAACATGTGGTACGCCGCCTGGCTCGGCGCCGATGCCCCCTGGGGCAATCGCGATCGCCTGCGCCGCGAGCTCGATGCGCTGGCCTCCATGGGGGTGCGCAACCTGCGCATCGCCGCCTCGGCCGAGGACTCCCCGCTCAACAACTCGGTGAAGCCCGCCTTCCGCACCCGCGGCAAGGCCTGGAACCCGGCACTGGTCGACGGCCTCGCTTTTGCGCTCGCCGAGATGGGCAAGCGGGACATGAAGGCCGTGCTCTACCTCACCAATTTCTGGGAATGGTCGGGCGGGATGATGACCTATCTCTCCTGGGTCAACGGCGGCAAATATCTCAACATGAACGATCCGGCGCACCCCTGGCCGGAATTCCCGGACATGGCTGCCGGGTTCTATGCCAGCGGCGAGGCGGTCGGCCTGTTCCACGATTATGTCCGCGCGACCGTGCAGCGCCATGCCGGCGATCCGGTGATCATGGCCTGGCAGCTCGCCAACGAGCCGCGCCCGGGCGGCAGCGCCAAGGCCGCCGAGCCGCTGCTCCCCGCCTATAATGGCTGGATCCAAGGCACCGCGAAGCTGATCAAGTCGATCTCGCCGCGCCACCTGGTCTCCACCGGCAGCGAAGGGCTCAAGGGTTCGATCGAGCGCGCCGATGTGTACAAGGCCGCGCACGCCTTTCCCGAGATCGACTATTGCACCGCGCATATCTGGCCGCTCAACTGGGGCTGGGTCGATGCGAAGGACATTGCCGGCACCAACGATGCCAGCTTCGCGCAGGTGCGCAGCTATATCGCCCGGCACACGGCACTCGCCGCCGAATTGAACAAGCCGCTGGTCATCGAGGAATTCGGCTATCCGCGCGACGGTGGCGGCTATGATCCCGAGAGCGCCACGCACTTCAAGGACAGCTTCTATCGGCTGATCTACGACGCCGTCGCCCCCGATCCCGGAATCGCCGGCTCGAACTTCTGGGCCTGGAACGGCGAAGGCCGGCCGGTACATGGCGATCATCGCTTCAAATCCGGCGACACGGCCTGGCTCGGCGACCCGCCGCATGAGCCCCAGGGCTGGTACGGCGTGTTCGACAGCGACGTCTCTACCCGCGCCGTGATCCAGGCGCACGCCCGCAAAATCATCACTCTCTAGCGCGCTAATTTAGCGTAATTTACGCGTAATTAACCGCGATATGATTGCAACCAATTGAAACGAAAGGCGTTTCAACGGTCTAAAATGCACGCATGGTGGGGATTATGCGGCCCAGGGACGAACGACATTCGGTGTTGATCCGCGGGCGCATGCGCTCGGGCGGCCCCATGGTCGACGTCTGTGTGCGCAACGTCTCGAAGAACGGCATGATGCTCCAGGCGCCCGAGGCGCCGCGCCGCGGCGACTATGTCGAGGTCCGCCTGCAGGAGGATACGATCGTCGGCCAGGTCGTCTGGTCGAGCGATCGCCGCTTCGGCATCCGCACCCGCGATCGCGTGCCGGTCTGGCGCCTGCTCGGCCGCCCCTCCCCGATCGAGCGCGGCACCGGCGGCGAGCGCCTGAACGCGACGCGTGCGGCCGCAGCACGTGCCCATAGCGAATCCCGCTATTTCGGCCGCGCTGCCGAATTCCTGATCCTCGCGCTCGCGGTCACCGCGGTGGCCGGCTTCTTCGCCTTCATGGGCTATGAAGCGCTCGCCAGCCTGACGACGCAGATCAAGACACACCTTTGATCCGCACGGGAAAGTTTCCCTAGCCCCTTCCCAAGCAACCGTCCGTTGCCCCTCGCGGCGCGCGAGCCCATTTGCCGACAATGGCAACGCTCCTCGATCCCACCGCGCGCGGGCGCGTGATTCTCGTTGGTGCCGGCCCGGGCGATCCGGGCCTGCTCACCGTCCGCGCCGTCGAGGCGCTCAAGCAGGCGGACGTGCTCGTTCATGACGGTCTCGTCGATCCCCGCGTCCTCGATCTCGCGCCCCAGGCGCACCGCATCTCGGTCGCCAAGTCGCGCTCGAAGCACACCGTGCCGCAGGACGCGATCAACGCGCTGATCGTCGCGCATGTGAAGACCGGCGCGATCGTCGTGCGCCTCAAGGGCGGTGACCCGTTCATCTTCGGCCGCGGCGGCGAGGAAGTCGAGGCCGTGCGCGCCGCCGGCCTCCCCGTCGAGGTCATCCCCGGCATCTCCGCCGCGCTGGGTGCCGCCGCCGAGGTCAACCTGCCGCTCACCCATCGCGACTGGTCGAGCGCAGTCAGCTTCGTCGCCGGCCAGTGCAAGGGCCTCAGCGAGCAGGACTGGTCCGGTCTCGCCGGCAAGGGCCGCACGCTGGTGATCTATATGGGCGTCGCCACTTGCCCCGACATCAGCGAGAAGCTGATGAACGACGGCGTCGCGCCCGACATGCCTGTCGCGGTGCTCGAGCGCGGCACGCTGGAGGGCAGCCGCGCGCTGCGCACCATCCTCGCCGATCTCGGCCCGATGGTGAGCCGCGAGAAGGTCAAGAGCCCGGCGATCATCATCGTCGGCGAAGTCGTCATGCTGGCGGACGCGCAGGACAAGCTCGGCCAATGGGCCAAGGCCGCGGAGGCGCTGGCATGAAACTCCTCACCGGCAACGATCTCGCCAGCGGCGACGTCACCTGGTGGACCGGCGAAGGCTGGTCGCGCCATGTCGAGGACGCCAGGGACGTCGGCGACCAGGGCGAAGCCATCGCCGCGGTCGAGGAAGCCGCGCGCCGCGTCAACGGCCCCTATGTGATCGACGCGACCGAAACGCCCGAGGGCCCGCGCCCCGCGCACATCAAGGACCGCATCCGCGCGCTCGGCCCCACCGTCCGCCCGGACCTGACGTTGAAGCCCGCCGACCCCAATGCGGGGAGCTGGGTGATATGAGGCGCTACCCCTCCTCCGTCATTCCCGCGCAGTCGGGAATCCATTCATCCCGCCATAGCGGCTCCTTCGAAAGTCAGCGCCAATGGATCCCCGCCTTCGCGGGGATGACGGCGGGGAAGTAAGCGCAATGTACAAATACGACGAATATGACCATTCCATCGTCGCCGCGCGCGTCGAGGAGTTCCGCGACCAGGTGAACCGCCGCCTCGCCGGCCAGATCACCGAGGACCAGTTCAAGCCGTTGCGGCTGATGAACGGCCTCTATCTCCAGCTCCACGCCTACATGCTGCGCGTCGCCGTGCCCTATGGCACGCTCGACAGCCGCCAGATGCACATGCTCGCGCACATCGCCCGCAAATATGATCGCGGCTATGGCCATTTCACCACCCGCCAGAACCTCCAGTACAACTGGATCAAGCTCGAGGACGCGCCCGATATCCTCGCCGAGCTGGCGACGGTCGAGATGCATGCCATCCAGACCAGCGGCAATTGCATCCGCAACATTTCGTCGGACCAGTTCGCCGGCGCCGCGGCCGACGAGCTGACCGATCCGCGCCCCTGGGCCGAGCTGCTGCGCCAGTGGAGCACCTTCCACCCGGAATTCAGCTATCTGCCGCGCAAGTTCAAGATCTGCGTGATCGCCGCCGAGGAAGACCGCGCGGCGATGCGCCTGCACGATATCGGCATCCAGATCGTCGAGCGCGATGGCCAGCTCGGTGCCGCGATCTATGTGGGCGGCGGCATGGGCCGCACCCCGATGATCGCCCCGCTGATCAAGGATTTCGTGCCCTTCGACGATTTCGTCAGCTATCTCGAGGCCTGCCTGCGCGTCTATAATCGCTATGGCCGCCGCGACAACATGTACAAGGCGCGGATCAAGATCCTGATCCACGAGCTCGGCGCCGACAAATACGCCGCCGAGGTCGAGGAGGAATTTGCCGCGGTCAAGGCGCTCGGCATCGATCCGCCCAAGGCCGAGTTCGATCGCATCGCCGCCTATTTCGCGCCGCCTGCCTATGATGCCGGCGCGCCCGACACGCTCGACCGCAGCGATCCCGATTTCGCCGTCTGGCTCGACCAGAACGTCTCGGCGCACAAGCAGCCGGGCTATGCGGTCGTCACGATCAGCCTCAAGCCGATCGGCGGCATCCCCGGCGACGCCACTGCCGACCAGATCGACCTGATGGCCGATCTCGGCAGGCAGTACAGCTTCGACGAGCTGCGCGTCACCCACGCGCAGAACATCGTCCTGCCGCATGTCCGCAAGGCCGATCTCTACTCGATCTGGCAGCAGCTGCAGGGCGCCGGGCTGGCCGAGGCCAATCTCGACCTGATCAGCGACATCATCGCCTGCCCGGGCCTCGACTATTGCTCGCTGGCGAACGCCCGCTCGATCCCGCTTGCGCAGAAGATCGCGACGCGCTTCTCGGACATCGGCCGCCAGCGCGAACTGGGCGAATTGAAGCTCAAGATCAGCGGCTGCATCAATGCCTGCGGGCATCACCATGCCGGTCACATCGGCATCCTCGGTGTCGATCGTAAGGGCGTCGAGAACTACCAGCTTCTGCTCGGCGGCTCGGGCGCGGAGGACGTGTCGCTCGGCACGATCACCGGCCCCGGCTTCAGCGAAGACGGCATCGTCGATGCGATCGAGAAGGCCACCAACGTCTATCTGCGCGAGCGCGCCGAAGGCGAGCGCTTCCTCGACACCTATCGCCGCCTCGGCATGGCCCCGTTCAAGGAGGCGATTTATGGGTAGCAAGAACCCGTTCGTGCTGAGCTTGTCGAAGCACGCCCAGCGATCGCAAGCCTGCCCTTCGACAGGCTCAGGGCGAACGGAGATTGGGGCATGACCAACATCCTCCGCTACCGCGACGACGAGGCGCATGAGGAGCCCGCGGTCACGCTCGACTCCTTCCTCGGCCAGTCCAACGCCACTGCCGTCCGCATCGAGAGCGGCGAGGACGCGCGCGTCCTCCTCCCGCATCTCGATCGCCTCGCGCTGGTCGAAGTGAGCTTCCCCAAGTTCCGCGACGGCCGCGGCTATTCCACCGGCCGCATCCTGCGCGAGGCGGGCTATACCGGCGAGCTGCGCGCGCAGGGCGATGTGCTGGTCGACCAGATCCCGCTGATGCGCCGCTGCGGCTTTGACAGCTTCGCGCCCGTGGCGCCGGTCGACGAGGCCGTGCTCGCCGCGTCGCTCGCCCGCTACGAATTCCACTATCAGGCAGCCGCCGATCCGGCGGTGCCGGTATGGAAACGCCGGCATGGCTGAGGCCGCGCGCAACCTCGATCGCGAGATCGATCGCATCGACGTCGCCCCGCGCTGGACGGCGGCCGACGCGATCCGCCTCAACAACCTGTTCCGCGGCACCGACACGCCGGAGATGTTGCGCGAGGTGCTGGGCAACCACATGCTCGGCGACGTCGCGCTCGTCTCGTCCTTCGGCGCCGAGAGCGCAGCGCTGCTGCATCTCGTGGCGCAGGCCGATCCGAATGTGCCTGTCATCTTCCTTGATACAGGCAAGCATTTCCCCGAGACGCTGGCCTATGTCCACGAGCTGGCGGCGTTCATCGGCCTCAAGAACCTCCAGATCGTCGCTCCCGATCCCGAGACGATCGAGAAGCGCGACGCCACCGGGCTGCGCTGGTCCTACGATCCCGACGGCTGCTGCGAGATCCGCAAGGTGATCCCGCTCGAAAAGGCGCTCGCGCCGTTCGACACCAGCATCACCGGCCGCAAGGCGTTCCAGGCCAGCACCCGCAACGCGCTGCCTCGCTTCGAGCTCGACGGCGACCGGCTGAAGTTCAACCCGCTGGCGACCTGGACCAAGGACGACATCGAGGCCTATTTCGTCGAGCATAACCTGCCCCGGCATCCGCTCGAGGCGCAGGGCTATCTTTCGATCGGCTGCGCGCCCTGCACCAGCGTGGTCAAGCCGGGCGAAGACCCCCGCTCGGGCCGCTGGCGCGGCTGGGACAAGACCGAGTGCGGCATCCACACGCCCGTGGAAGACGGCGATCCCAACCAGCCGAGCTTCTGATCCTGTTCCCCGGCAAAAGCCGGGGCCCAGGGTTTCTCTGCCGGATCGCTCGGAATCTTGAACCCCGACTTTTGCCAGGGAGCAGCTTTCAAGCCGAATTCACCGCTCGCGCATGATCCGCTCGACCCGCGCGTTCAGGTCGTCCACCGCGAAGGGCTTGGTCAGCACTTCCATGCCATGCTCGATATGGCCGTGGTTGAGCACCGCATTCTCGGCATAGCCGGTAACGAACAGCACTCTGAGCTCGGGCCGCTTCGCCCGCGCCGCATCCGCCACCTGGCGGCCGTTGAGCCCGCCGGGCAGGCCGACATCGGTGATCAGCAGGTCGATCCGCCGGGCGCCGTCGAGAATCCGCAACCCGGCCGGGCCGTCCGCCGCCTCGAGGCAGGAATAGCCCAGCTCCTCCAGCGCATCGACGATCAGCATCCGCACCGTCGGCTCGTCGTCGACCACCAGCACCACCTCGCCTTCGTGGCTGGCCGCCGGCGCATGGCCGCCCGCGTCGAGCACCGGCCTGTCCTCGTCACCCAGGTGGCGCGGCAGATAGACGCACACCATCGTCCCCTGATCGACCTCGGAATAGATCCGCACATGGCCATGGCTCTGCCGCGCGAAGCCATAGACCATCGACAGGCCCAGCCCCGTCCCCTCGCCGATCGGCTTGGTGGTGAAAAAGGGGTCGAACACCCGGTCGAGGATTTCCTTCGCGATCCCCGTGCCGGTGTCGCTCACGCAGACGGTGACATATTGGCCCGGATCGAGCCCGCGTTCGCGCGCGGTGCGGTGGTCGAGCCACTTGTTGCCCGTCTCGATCGTGATCTTGCCGCCATCGGGCATCGCATCGCGCGCGTTGATGCACAGGTTGAGGATCGCGTTCTCGAGCTGGTTGGCATCGACCAGCGTCGGCCACAGGCCCCCGGCCGCGATCGTCTCCACCTCGATCGCCGGCCCCACCGTGCGCTGGACCATCTCGACAAGATCGGTGAGCAACCGGTTGATCACCACGGCCTTGGGCGACAGCGTCTGCCGCCGCGAGAACGCCAATAGCCGATGCGTCAGCGCCGCCGCGCGCCGCGTCGCGCCCTGGCCGGCGGTCAGATATTTATCCACCTCGCGCCCGCGCCCCTGCGACAGCCGCGTGCCGATCATCTCGAACGCGCCCGATATGCCGGCGAGCAGGTTGTTGAAGTCGTGCGCGATGCCGCCGGTCAGCTGGCCGACCGCTTCCATCTTCTGTGCCTGGCGCAGCGCCTCCTCGGTGGCGCGCAGCCGCCCCTGCTCCTGCAGCCGCTCGGTCACGTCATAGGCGAACTGATAGGCGCCGATCTGCTGCCCTTCCTGGTCGTGCAGCGGGCTGAAATGCACTTCGTAGAAATGCTCGTCCTCGCTCTCCGCGCCGGTACGGACGATCTCGGTGAAGCTGTCGCCCTCCAGCGCGCGCCGCCACAGCGCGTCGACCTCGGCGCGCAGCACCGCCGGCTCGACCACCAGATCGGCCATCCGGTCGCCCACCTTGGGCAGCACGCCGAACACCTTCTCGAATTCGCGCGCGGCGGCGCCGTTGATCGCCATCCAGCGGCGATCCATGTCGACCACCTGGATGAACGCGGCGGTCGCCTCCACCACATCGGCGAGCACGCGGCGCTCCGCCAGCGTCCGCGCCACGCGCGCTTCCAGATTGTGGTTGAGATCGCGCAGCTCCTTTTCGGCAACGCGCCGCGCCGTCACGTCCTCGAACAGCACCGCCACCTGCTTGCGGCTCGGCGGTTCGATGCGGAAGGCGGAGAGCGAGAGATAGCGTCCGGTCGCCTCCAGCTCGCGCTCGAAGCGGATCGGCTCGCCGGTGCGCAGCACGCCACCATAGCGCGCCACCCAGTCGTCCGCTTCCTCCGCCACCATCTCGCGCACCTTCTGCCCCACCACATTGGGGATGCCGGCATGGCGGGCATAGGCGGCATTGGCCTCGACATGGATATAGTCGCTCAGCGGCCCGTGCGGCCCATCGAAGAACTCGATGACGCAGAAGCCCTCGTCCATCGAATCGAACAGCGTCTGGTAGCGCAAGTCGGCCTCGTCGCGGCGGCGCAGCTCGCGGCGCAGCTCGAGCTGGCTCATCACCTGGCGGGCCAGCACTTCCAGCGTCTGCCGCTGGAGCGCGCTCAGCTCGCGCGGCCGGGTATCGAGCACGCACAGCGATCCGATCGCCTGCCCCGCCGCGGTTTCCAGCAGCGCCCCGGCATAGAAGCGGATATGCTGTTCGCCGGTCACCAGCGGATTGTCGGCGAAGCGCGGGTCGGCGGTCGCGTCGGGCACCAGCAGGAACGCGCCGCTCTCGATCGCGCGGGCGCAGAAGGAAATGTCGCGCGGGGTGCCGTCCGCGCCCAGCCCGGTCTCTGCCTTGAAGAACTGGCGATCCGCGCCGACGAAGCTGATCAGACCGATCGGCGCCTCGCAGATATCGGCGGCGAGCCGCGCGATCTCGTCGAACGCGGCTTCGCGCGGGGTATCGAAGATCTCATAGGCCGCGAGCGCTTCGAGCCGCTGCTGCTCGCGCCCGTCCGGCGTGGTGTCTGTCATCTAGCCCCGGGGACCCGCTTCTTTCGTCACGCCGCTCTTGGCGGCGCTGCACGCTAGACGCTTGAATGGAGCATTTTGTTTCGGTGCGCGACCGAAACTATCAATACCCGCCCGGCGCCAGGTCGCTGAACTTGGTGAACTGGCGATCGAAGCGCAGGTCGACGGTGCCGGTGGCGCCGTGGCGCTGCTTGGCGATGATCACGCTCGCCTTGTTCGCCACCTGCAGCTGGTGGTCCTGCCAGGCCTGGTACTTGGCGATCTCGTCGGGCGTCGAATTGCCATCGATCGCCTTGGGCGCCTTGAAGTCGTGATAATATTCGTCGCGATAGACGAACAGCACGATATCGGCGTCCTGCTCGATCGAGCCCGATTCACGAAGGTCGGAGAGCTGCGGCCTTTTGTCCTCGCGGCTTTCCACCGCGCGGCTCAGCTGGGACAGCGCCAGCACCGGCACGTGCAGCTCCTTGGCCAGCGTCTTCAGGCCGCGGCTGATCTCCGAGATTTCCTGCACGCGGCCGTCGCCCGCGCTCTTGGCCGATCCGGTGAGCAGCTGGAGATAGTCCACCACCACCATGCCGATCTTGTACTGGCGCTTCAGCCGCCGCGCGCGGGTGCGCAGCGCCGCGATGGTCAGGCCGGGCGTATCGTCGATATAGAGCGGCAACCGCTCGAGATCGCCCGCCGCCCGTGCGAACTTCATGAATTCGGGGCCCGAGATGTTGCCGGTGCGCAGCTTCTCCGAAGACACTTCGGACTGTTCGGACAGGATACGTAGCGCGAGCTGGTCGGCCGACATTTCGAGGCTGAAGAACGCCACCGGCGCGCCGATCGACTTGTCCTCCGGAATCCCGGCCTCCATGTCGTCGAGGTACCGTTTCGCCGCGTTGAACGCCATGTTGGTCGCGAGCGAGGTCTTGCCCATGCCCGGGCGGCCGGCGAGGATCAGAAGGTCGGAGCGGTTGAGGCCGCCGGTCATCGCGTTGAAGTCGGTCAGGCCCGAGGTGATGCCCGAGACGCTGCCGCCCGAATTCATCGCCCGCTCGGTATGGCGCACCGCGACGGTGGCCGCGCGGGTGAAGCTCTTGGCGCCGGTATCTTCGCCACCCTTTTCCGCGACTTCGTAAAGCCTTAGCTCGGCCTGTTCGATCTGCTTGGCAGGATTGATCTCTTCGCTGGTGTCGAGCGCGTTGTCGACCAGCGTGCGCCCCACCGTCACCAGCGCGCGCAGCATGGCCAGGTCATAGACCTGGTCGGCGAACGCCCGCGCGCCGATCAGGCTCGCCGGATTGCCGGTCAGCTGCGCCAGATAGGCCGGGCCGCCCAGCTCCTTCATCGCCGGGTCCGCCTGGAACAGCGGCTTGAGCGTCACCGGGGTCGCGAGCCGGTTGTCCCCCACCAGCGTGGCGATCGCGTCATAGATCCGCCCGTGCAGCGGCTCGAAGAAATGCTCGGGGCGCAGCTTCTGCAGCACGTCCTCCGCCACGCGATTGTCGATCATCATCGCGCCGAGCAGCGCTGCCTCCGCCTCGACATTCGCAGGCAGGGTCACGCCCTCGGGGGAATCGGGAATCGGCAGGGGGATCGGTTGGGCCATGACTGCTTCTGTTACGCGCTCGCCCGGCGTCATCAACGCCGGTTATACGCTGGATGCTTGTGGATAACGGGCATGACCGACTAGACGCCGATTCATGGCCGATCCGCGGATCATAGACGTAACCCTGGACGAGCGCACTATCCTTTGGCGCTCGGCCGATATCGAGCAGGAGCGCCGGATCGCGATCTTCGACCTGCTCGAGGACAATCGCTTCGCCCCGCAGCGGCCCCAGGCAGACGGCTATGCCGGCCCCTACAAGCTCCATCTCGCCGTGCAGGAAGGCCGGCTGGCGCTCGAAATCCGCCGCGCCGACGATTCCCATCAGGAGACGCTGGTGCTCGGTCTGGCCGCCTTTCGCCGCCCGATCCGCGATTACTTCGCGATCTGCGACAGCTATTATGCCGCGATTCGCAACGCCACGCCCGCCCAGATCGAAACCGTCGACATGGCACGGCGCGGCATCCACAACGACGCGGCGTCGCTGCTCAAGGAACGGCTGGAAGGCAAGATCGACGTGGACTTCGACACTGCCCGCCGCCTGTTCACGCTGATCTGCGTGCTCCACATCAAGGGTTAGGGGATGCATCTTCGCGTCCTTGCGCGCCGGCTGCGCTTCGTCGTGCCGGGGCTGATCCTCCTGGCGCTGCTCGCCTGGTGCGCCTGGCTGTTCGCCTCGCGCTGGCGGCCCGATCCGGGCGACTTCCCCGTGCAGGGCGTCGACGTGTCCGAAGAGACCGGCCCGATCGAATGGTGGACCGCGAAGAAGGCCGGGATCGACTTCGCCTATATCCGCGCCACCAGCGGCGCCCAGGCGCGCGACCTGCGCTTCCCCGAAAATTGGCGTTGGACCTTCGAGGCGGGCATCCGCCGCGGGGCGCTCCATGTCTATTCGCTCTGCCAGCTCGCCGCCGACCAGTCGGGCAATTTCATGAGCACGGTTCCGCGTTCGGACGATCAGCTTCCGCCGGCGGTGGAGATCGATTTCCAGCCCGATTGCCCTGCCCGGCCCGAGCGCCAGGTGGTGATCACCGAGCTCACTCGCTTCCTCCACGATGTCGAGACGCATATCGGCAAGCCGGCGATCCTGATGGTGTCGAGCCGGGTCGAGGACCAGTATCGGCTCAGCGACGCCTTTCCGCGGCTGCTCTGGGCACGTCAGGCCTTCTTCCCCCCCTCGTATTTCGCGCGGCCATGGTCGATATGGCAGGCTACGCGCCACCGCCGGATCGAGGGGGTGGGCCAACCGGTCAATTGGGACGTGATGGCTAAATGAGCGAGATAGATCCGAAGGCCTTGATCGAAGCTGCTCGAAAGGCAGCGGAAAATGCCTATGCGCCCTATTCGAATTTCGCGGTCGGCGCGGCGGTGCTGCTAACAAACGGGACCATAGTGTCCGGAGCGAACTTCGAAAACGCCAGCTACGGCCTGTCGCTCTGCGCCGAAACCGTGGCGCTGGCGAAGACCAGCAGCGAGGGCCGGCTCAAGGACGTCGTCGCGATCGGCGTGATCGGCGGGCGGATGGGTCATGAAGACACCGCCCCGGTCAGCCCCTGCGGCCGCTGCCGCCAGATCATCAACGAAGCCGCCCAGCTCTCGGGCCGAGACCTGCCCGTCTATTGCGGCGGCACGACCGGCGACACGATCGCGGAATACACGCTGAGCGAACTCCTCCCCGCGGCGTTCGGCCCGCGCGACCTGGGAATGGCCTGAACCGGCCGAGGCCTCCCCGGCACCTTTTCCCCGGCGAAAGCCGGGGCCCAGCTGCAATGCCGTTCGAGGGGTTCCCGCGCTCACGATAGTGCGCCGAAACTGGGCCCCGGCTTTCGCCGGGGAACAGTAACCAGCCAACACCCCAGGGGGCATAGCGCGCCCTCTCGCCCCCACCTTCACGCGAACGGCCCGCTAAGGCGCCTCAACAAATTCACTCACCAGCCAGCCAATATTGACCCCAAACCCGGCCCGTGGGACTAACCTTCGCAACGATAAGTGTCTGGAGAGGTCCTATGTCCCTGCCCCCGCTCCCCAGCTTCCGCCTCGACGGCAAGCATGTGCTGGTCACCGGCGCGGGCCGTGGCATCGGCGCGCATGGCGCGGCCCTTTTCGCCCAGGCCGGCGCCGCCGTAACCCTCTGCGCCCGCACGGAAAGCGAAGTCGAGGCCCTGGCCGCCGAGCTGCGCGGGGCCGGCTTCCAGGCCGACGCCTTCGCCCTCGACGTCACCGACACCGCGGCAGTCCGCCGCGAGATCACCGCGCGCGGCCCCTTCGACATCCTGCTCAACAACGCCGGCGCCAACCGCATCCGCGCGATCACCGAGGTGACGGAGGAGGATTACGACGCCGTCCTGAACCTCAACCTCAAGGCCGCGCTGTTCGTCGCCCAGGCGGTGGCCCAGGGCCTGCTCGCCGCCGGCAAGCCAGGCTCGATCATCAACCTCTCCTCGCAGATGGGCCATTTCGGCGGCGCCGGACGCTCGCTCTACAGCGCTTCCAAGTTCGGGCTCGAGGGGCTGACCAAATGCATGGCGATCGACCTCGCCCCGCACGGCATCCGCGTCAACACGCTCTGCCCCACCTTCATCGACACTGCGCTCACGCGCCCGATCCTCGACATGCCGGGCACGCGCGAGCATGTGCTCAGCCGCATCAAGCTCGGCCGGCTCGGGCAGATGGACGAGCTCAGCGGCGCGCTGCTGCTTCTCGCCTCGGACGCCTCGACATTGATGACCGGCAGCGCGCTGATGGTCGATGGCGGCTGGACCGCGGGCTAGCCCAGATCTCTGACCGTTCCCCCGGCGAAAATCACCGCCCGCCCAGATACTTCGCCGGCTGCGCGCCGGTCCCCACCACGATCCGCTGCAGCACGACATTGTCGTCGATCCGCCAGACCTTCAGCACATGGCCGCCGGCTGCGACGCCCGGGAAGCGCACCTCCAGCACGCGGGCATTGTCCTCCACCGCCTTTTCCCAGTCGCGCTTGGGCCTGGTGTCAGCGGCATTGGGCGCCGGGGTGAGCAGATCGGTCAGCACCTGGACCGGCCCATCGTCGATCGAGACGCCGATCCGCAGCGTGCCGTCCGCGCCCGTGCCCAGCGTCGGCACCAGGATCAGCTGCACCGGCAGCTCGCCCGACCGGGCGGCCTTCACCGCATATTCGAGCCGCACACCGTCCGCGGGGCTTGTCGCCGCCAGCCCCTGCGGCAGCGCCAGCACTGCTCCCTCGGTTCGCCCGAGATGCGGGATCACGCGCCAGGCCAGCCCCTTGCCGCCGATCGCCCGGGCAAAGTCGCCCGCCTCGATCACGGTCGCGCCGTCCGCCGGCGCCGGCAGTTCGACGACCGAGCGGCGCGGCCCGGTCACCCGCTTCACCTCGGGCATCACCTGCTTCTCGGGCTGCTGCCAGTTGGTGTAGCCGATATGGGTCTGGAGCATCATCCCGTCCCATTTGCCGCCGGCGATCGCATGATAGCGGTCGCTCAGTTCCTGGTCGCGCGCGAACAGCGCTTCGGCCCGGTCGGCAAGGCCATTGGCGCGGCTGTCGTTGGTCGCTGCGAGCCGCCGGTTCCAGGCAACCGCGTAATAGAGCCGGTAGAGGTTCGCCATCGCCGCGACCGGATGCTCGACGAGCTGGAAATAGGCGTCCTGCCCCTCGGCCGGCACCTCCACCTTCGCCTTCAGCATCGCCGCTTCCAGCGCATCCCATTCGGCCACCATCGCGCCGAACTCGCCACCATCGCGCGCCGGATCGCTGCCGCGTCCCAGCGCGAAGCTGCCCGCGTCGATCAGCTCGGGTTTCCGCCGCGCGGCTAGCTGGGAATAGCGCGTCAGCAACGCCCCGATCGCCTTGCCCTGCACCGGCCCGAACTGCGCGGAGGCCCATGCATCCGGATAGGCCGCCAGCGCTTCCGGCGTCATCGCCTCGGGGTTCCAGGCCTGCTGCATGAAGAAGCTCAGCGGATACTCCATCGGCTTCAGATCGCCGACATTGACGATCCACAGCGCCCGCGCCCCGCGCTGCCAGGCCAGGTCCATCTGTTGCCAGCTCTTCTCGATCTGGTTGGTGTTCAGCCACTTGTAGTTGCGCGGCCCACCGACATAGTCGAAGTGATAATAGACGCCGTAGCCGCCCTTGCGCGGCGCCGCACCGGCATCGGGAAGCCGGCGCACCTGGCCCCAATTGTCGTCGGCGAACAGCAGGATCACGTCGTCGGGCACCTGCATGCCGTGGTCGTAATAGTCCTGCACTTCCTTGTAGAGCGCCCAGACCTGCGGCTGCTGCTCCGCCGGCCTGCGGGTCACCTCGGCAATGATCTTGCGCTGGTCGGCGACGATGCCTTCGAGCAGCCTGGTCGCGGTGCCCTCGGCCATCGGCTCGTCGCCATCGCCGCGCATGCCCACGGTGATCAGGCTCTCATAGCCCTTGCCGTCGCCCTTCGACATCATCCGCTCGATCCCGCCGCGCCAGAAGGCGCGCAGGTTCGCGGCGTTGCTCGTATAGTCCCATTTGCCGCCGGTCACGCCGCCGGCGGTGTTCCGGTGCCACTCGTCCTGCGCCCGGGTCATCGGCTCGTGGTGGGACGTGCCCATGACCACGCCCATCTCGTCGGCGAGGATCTTGTTCTGCGGATCATCGTCGTTGAACGCGCGCGGCGCCCACATCGCCGGCCACAGGTAATTGCCCTTCAGCCGCAGCTCGAGCTCGAAGATGTGCGCATAGGCCCTGGCATTGGCCCCGCCGAACTTCTTCTGCGCCCAGGTGGAAAAGGCCGGCGCCTCGTCATTGATGAAGAAGCCGCGATAGCGCACCCTGGGCTGGTCGCGCCGCGATCCGGCGGTGAGCCAGACATTGGCGCGCCTGGCCACCGGCACATCGGCGAACCAGTGCCAGGGCGAAACGCCGATCTTCTCGGACAGGTCATAGGCGCCATAGACCGCGCCGCGCCGGTCCGATCCGACGATCACCAGCGCGCGGGCCACGCCGGGCGCCGGATTGTCGACCACGACCTGGCGGAACGCCTCCCATTCGCCGGCGATGTCCTGCGGCTTGATCTTGCCCGCGCGCACCAGCGCGTCGATCGCCGGGCTGCGGCCCAGCGTGCCGATCAGCACCACCGGCCCCTTCGCGCCCGCCAGCGTGGCGATGCGCGCCGCCTTGGCACCGCTCACCCGCTCGAGATCGCCGGCAAATCCGTCGGCAGCGTGGCGAACCGCGGGATCGGCGCCGGGATCGACCAGCACCGCCGCCGGCCTGCCACCCGCGATCAGCGCGAAGCTCGCCTTGCCGGCCTCGCCGCAGACCGTCACCGCGCCTTCGCAGGCCAGCGCCGGTGCAGAAACCGTCGCTGCCGCCAGAGCAGCCACCACCAACCCGCGCATCGCCCTCTCCTGCTTATTTGTCTGTGTTATGCGCACATCCCCAGTTTCCCGCAAGCGCGCGCGACAAGCGGCTTGCCCCGCCGCGCGCTTCCGGCAAAACCGGGGCATGATCCTTTCAGACCGCTGGATTCGCGAACAGGCCCTTTCGACCGGCATGATCGAGCCCTTTGTCGAGGCGCAGCGCCGCGAGGGCTGCATCAGCTACGGCCTGTCGTCCTATGGCTATGACGCGCGCGTGGCCGACGAGTTCAAGATCTTCACCAATGTCGATTCGGCCGTGGTCGATCCCAAGGATTTCGCCGCGAACAGCTTCGTCGATCGCAAGACCGATGTGTGCATCATCCCGCCCAACAGCTTCGCGCTGGCCCGCACCGTCGAATATTTCCGCATCCCGCGCGACACTTTGGTGATCTGCCTCGGCAAGTCGACCTATGCGCGCTGCGGGATCATCGTGAACGTGACCCCGCTCGAGCCCGAATGGGAAGGCCATGTCACGCTCGAATTCTCGAACACGACGCCGCTGCCCGCCAAGATCTATGCGAACGAGGGCGCCTGCCAGTTCCTGTTCCTCAAGGGCGATCAGCCCTGCGAGACCAGCTATGCCGATCGCGCGGGCAAATATATGGGCCAGCGCGGCGTGACGCTGCCGCGGCTCTAGGCTTCGGCGCGGGCCCTTCCCGCTTCAGCTCGATGAAAATGGAAAAGGCGCCGGCATGCAACCGGCGCCATTTTCGTTGCCGGTCTCGCTCAGCGCGAGGTCAGCTGGAGCGCGTTGACGCGCTGGAGGCCCTGATTGGCGATCGCATGCGACATCGAGACGCGATTCGCCGCGACGTCCATCTCGACGTCCTTCTGCGACAGCACCTGGCGATAGAGGATGCGCGCGTCGGCGCTGCGGCCGGTCGAGGCGTAGATGGCGGCAAGGTTGAGCAGCAGCTCGGGCGCGCTCGGATTGCTGCGCAGCTCGGCGGTCAGCTGGCGCTCCGCCTGGCCAAGGTCGCCGCGGACGATCGCGGCGCTGGCGAGATCCCCGTTGTCAGACTGGGCCTGCGCCGGAAGTGCGGCGAGCGCGAACGGGGCGGCGGCAAGGACAATGAGCGCGGTGCGCATAACTCCTGCTCCTTCTGTTACGCCACGGAGACAGTTCCATGACTCTTTGAAGACAGTAATGTTACACTTCGATGACTCATGCACAAGCGGAGATATGTTACAGTCGCCCGCCCCGAGACGCCAAAAAGAAAGGCGGCCCCGAAGGACCGCCTTTCCTTGTTTCCGGATCCAGGCCCCGAAGGGCGGCGGATCAGAAATCGTTACGATACTGCTCGTTGCCGACGAAGCCGAGCTTGTTCACGTTCGCGCGCTTGATGATTGCGAGAACGCGGTCGACGACTTCGTAGCGTGCCTGCGGGTCGGGCTGGAAGTGCAGCTCCGGCTCGGGCGACATCTGCAGCGTCTGATCCAGGTACTGGCGAAGCGTCACATCGTCGATCGGCGCGCTGTTCCAGAAGATCTGGCCCTGCGGGTCGATATAGACCTTGTTCTTCTCCGGCTCGACGATGTTCTGCGGCTGGTTGTTCGACTGAGGAAGGTCGACCTTAACCGCATGCGTCTGGATCGGGATGGTGATGATGAACATGATGAGGAGAACGAGCATGACGTCGATCAACGGCGTCGTGTTCATTTCCATCATCGGCTCGCCATTGTCGCTACCACCGCTCATTGCCATTTACGTGACTCCTTCAAACGGTGCGCGTTACATGCGGGCTTGGTTCGAACCCGGCTCGGGTTCGGAGATGAAGCCCACCTTGACGAAGCCCGCCATCTGCATGGCGAAGATCGTGCCGCCGATGCAGCGGTAAGGCGTGTTCACGTCGCCACGGATGTGCACTTCCGGAAGCTCGAGGCCGGCGGCATTCAGGCCACCCTGCCTCTCGATTTCCTTACGAAGCTTCTCGACTGCGCGATCGACCAGTTCCTTGCTGGTCACCGGGGTCATGCCCCAGAAAACCTTGCACTGGCCGTCTTCGGCCGTGACCGAGAGCGACACGTTCTCGGGCTTGGTGGTCGTCGGCTCGAACTGCACCTTCGGCAGCTCCAGCTTGACCGTCTGAATCACCACGGGAACGGCGATGAGGAAGATGATCAGGAGCACCAGCATCACGTCGACGAGCGGCGTGGTGTTGATGTCCGACATCGGGGCGTCGTCGCCGCCACCGCCTGTGCTAATCGCCATTGGGCGTTTTCCTATCCTTATGCGCTCACCGGAAACCCGGTGAGCCACGACCGCACGGAGCCAGGCCCCGTGCGGCCAGGTCTCTCAATTACGCGCGCGGCGCAGTCGTCGCGGCCGGAGCGGCCTTGGGAGCGGCACCCTTCTTGACGGTCGGACGGACGCGGCCGTCCGAAGCCAGGTAGCCGAGAACGTCGTTCGAGAACGCGTTCAGGCTCTCCGCGATCGCCTTGTTGCGGCGCTGCAGGAAGTTGTAGGCGAGCACCGCCGGAACGGCGACGACCAGACCGAGAGCGGTCATGATGAGCGCTTCACCGACCGGGCCGGCGACGGCGTCGATCGAGGCCTGACCGGCAGCGCCGATCTTGATGAGCGCGCGGTAGATGCCGATAACCGTACCGAACAGACCGATGAACGGCGCGGTCGCACCGACGGTCGCGAGGAACGCCAGGCCGCCACCGAGGGCCGAGTTGATCGTGCCTTCCGAGCGCGACAGCGAGCCGTGCAGCCAGTCATGCGCTTCGACCGGATCGGTCAGTTCCTTGTACTGCTCCTGGGCAGTGATGCCGTCGTCGACGATCTGCCGATAGGCCGAGTTCTTCTCGAGCTTCGCGGCGCCTTCGCGCAGGCTGTTGGCGGTCCAGAACGAGCTGCGGACGCGCTTCGCCTGGTTGATGATCTTCTGCTGCTCGAACAGCTTGGTGAAGAAGATGTAGAGCGAAACGAAGAGCATGAGCACCAGGATGGCGAACACGGTCTGCGAGATCAGGCCGCCTTCCTTGAGCGCCGGGATGAGGCCGTACGGGTTTTCGCCCTTGGGCGCCGCGGCGGCGAGAATGGTCGTGAGCATTGCGGTTCTTTCCTCTAACTAAATAGCGCTTTTATCGACAGATACCGGCGCGCTCCGCGGGAGCGCGCCAGCCAAACACACGGCCTAGGACGGAATCTTCCAGGTGAAGCTGCCGTTATAGGGAGCCGGGATCTTGTTGCCGTCAGCATCCTCGGCCGGATTGAACCGGGCGCGGCGCTTGAGCAGCGAGCAAGCCGTGCTGTCGAGTACGGAAGTACCGCTCGAACCGGTCACGGTGCAGTTGGTCACCTTGCCCGACGCGTCGACGTCGAGACGGAAGCGGACGGTACCGGCCTGCTCGGCACGAAGCGCAGAGGCAGGATAGTCGTCGTCGGTGACCCAGCTCTGCGGCGAGCCGCGCGGGCTGAGCTTCTTGGCGATCTTCGGCGGTGCCGGCGGCTGCGGAGGCGCAACCGGCGCGGGAGGCGTCGGCGGCTGCATCGGCGGCGGCGGCAGTTGGATGTTCGGCGTCGTAGCGATCTGCGGCGACGGCGTGGGGACCTGGACCTGCGCAGGCGGCACCGCGATCTGAGTCGGCGGCGGCGGCACGGGCGTGTCAGGCGGCGGCGGCGGCGGCGGAATTTCTTCCGGCGGGGGCGGCGGCTCCTCCACGTCGAACGTGTTCAGTTTCTCAGCCTGCTTCTTGATATATTGATATGCAAGGCCGGTGACGAAGGCATATCCCATGCCAGCCACGATCACCGCAACCAAGATGATCGCGACGACACGACTGCCACTTACATTCCGGTCAGCGTAAGCCATTCGGCAACGTCACTCCTCTAATCCTGACATGCAGCCTTGTGGCGACCGGATACGCGACCCGTGCACAAGTCTGCCCGCCGTGCGCTATGTGCGTCCTGTCGGCAGCGGGCGAGTCTCTATCGCGCGTGCCGGGAGGACGCAAACCCTTTGTCGGACAAACGGGGCGTACGGTCTGCCGATGACAGAATTATTTCTATATAGGCTGGCCACAATCGGCTAATCCGAACGGCATGAACCGGACCTTCCCCGCCATATTTTGTTGCGCGATTGCGCTGACCGCATCCTTAGGTGCAGCCGCTAAACCCCAGCAAACGCAGGCACAAACTGCCGCTGTTTTACCGAGCTATGCCACCCTTGCGCGGCAAGTGACGAGCGCGCCGCTCATCATCGATGCCCGGATCCGCAAGGCCGATCGCCTGCGCCCCGAAGAATCGCCCGGCCTGGCCGCCGGCATGGCCCGTTTTCTTGTCGAAGCCGATGTTTCCGCCCTGATTCGGGGCACCCAGGCGATGGCGTCGCGCATCACCTACACCGCCGATGTGCCGCTCAACGCGAAGGGCAAGCCGCCCAAGCTCAACAAGCAGCGCGTGCTGCTCTTCGCCCGCCCGGTTCCGGGTCGCCCGGCGATGGTGCAGCTCACCGGATTGCAGAGCCAGATGAGCTGGCTGCCTGAGCTGGACGCCCAGGTGCGCGCGATCACCCGCGATGCGCTCGCCTCCAACGCGCCGCCCGCGATCACTGGTGTCGGCAACGCCTTCCACGTCCCCGGATCGCTGCCCGGCGAAGGTGAAACCCAGGTCTTCCTGCAGACCGCGAGCGGTTCGCCCGTCTCGCTCCAGATCCTGCGCCGCCCGGGCGAGACGACGCGCTGGAGTGTCTCATTGGGAGACATTGTCGACGAATCGGCCGGCGCGCCGCGCGCAAATACGTTCCTGTGGTACCGGCTGGCCTGCGGCCTGCCGCGCAGCCTGCCTGCCGAAGCGGTCGAGTCGGACGATGCGGCGAACGCGGCCAAGGCACGCGAGGACTATCAGTTCGTCCTGCGCTCGCTGGGAAGCTGCGCCTAAAGAAACCGTCACCCCGGCGAAAGCCGGGGTCTCAGGCGGCAAGAGCACGCCTGCGGCACGAGATCCCGGCTTTCGCCGGGATGACGATTATCGACGCCCGCGCACCAGCGTGATTCCGATCGATTCGCCCTGCTCGGCGATCGCCAGCTTGACGATTCGCACCTCAACCCGGCGCACGCGCGGATCCCCGACGAACAGCGTGTCGCAGATATGCTCGGCCACTGCTTCGACCAGCGTGAAGTGCACGTCCTTGGGCAGCGCGTCGGTCGCGGCGTGCTTGACGTCCATATAGTTCTTCGAGGCCCTGAGCGGCGTGTCGGGCTCGAAGCGCTCGGGCAGGTCGATGTCCACCGTCACCGAGATGCGCAGCGGCTGCGGCAGATGCGTCTCTTCCGAATAGACGCCGGTGAGGAGTTCGACTTCCAGATCGTGCACCTGGAGCTGCAGGGAATCGGGCAACGGGCCTTGGCCTTTCAGGGGGTAACAGGCCGCGCCCAATAGCAGATGCGCGCCTGTGGGGAACCCCGCCCCTCCCGCTCGGCCGCGCCCAACATATATTCATGCTTGCGAAAGCGCCCATCGGCGCTATTGCGCGCGGCCCCGAGTCCGCATTCGGGGCGTTGTGAAGGGAATGTATGAAGTGATCGCATTGCTGCCGCTGGAGACCGTGGATCCTCAGGCCGTCGAGACTCTGCTCGACCGTGCTTTTGGTCCGGGCCGACGCGCGCGCACTGCGTACAAGGTTCGCCTTGGCACTTCGGCCATTCCCGAGCTCAGCTTCGCCGCGGTGGCGGAGGATGGCAGCCTGCTCGGCTCGATCCAGTGCTGGCCAGTGTCGCTCGAATGCGACGGCGGCGGCGCGGTGCCGATGGTGATGGTCGGCCCCGTCGCGGTCCAGCCCGATCGCCAGCAAGGCGGTATCGGCCGGATGCTGATGGAGCGGATGCTCGAAGCGGCCCAGGGCTCCCCCCTGCCCGGCGCCGATTCGCTGATGCTGATCGGCGATCCCGAATATTATGGCCGCTTCTTCGATTTCACCGCGGAAAAGACCGGCGGCTGGCGCCTGCCCGGCCCGTTCGAATCCCGCCGCCTGCTCGCGCGCGGCGCTGGCGTTCCCGCCGGCCCGGGCATGGTCGGGGCCCGTCTTCGACGAGCGGCCTGAGCCGGGCCCTTAAGGGGCTTCCAATGTAGGATTTTGTCTGCTGGAGTCGGCCGATGGCCGAACCCCAGCTTCGTTCCCGCGCCACCGGCCACCCGGCCGGGGCGCAACGGGCCGCCGAGACCGCGCTTGGCGTGTACTTCGTGTACTTTGAACCGGCCAAGCCGGCAGATTGAGGCGAATCGATGCCCTCCCCGCCCCCGCCCGACTTCGCCAATCTCTCGCTCGCCGAGATCGCGCGACTCGCCGAAGACAACCGCCTGCCGCCGGTCGAGAGCTGGAACCCGACGCATTGCGGGCATAGCGACATGCGCATCGCCCGCGACGGCACCTGGTTTCATCGGGGCTCGCCGATCGGCCGTGCGCCGATGGTCCGGCTCTTCTCGACGATCCTCCGCCGTGAGGCCGATGGCCGATTCGTCCTGGTCACTCCGGTCGAGAAGCTCGACATCGACGTAGAGGATGCCCCCTTCGTCGCGGTCGAGATGAAGCGCGAGGGCGAAGGCGAGGCGATGAAGCTCGCCTTCCGCCTCAATACCGGCGACCTCGTCACCGCAGGCCCCGAGCATGCGCTGCGCTTCGAGGAGCGGGAGGACGGCCCCCGCCCCTATCTCCATGTCCGCGGCGGGCTCGAGGCGCTGGTCAACCGCAGCGTCTATTACGAGCTGGCCGAGATCGCGCTCGCCAATGGCAGCAAGCCGCCCGGCATCTGGAGCAATGGCAGCTTCTTCGCGCTGGAGCCCGGGGCATGAGCCTCGCCGAGCGCCTGGGCGCCGCGCTGGCCGTCGATCACGCGCCGCTGCTGCTGCCCGGGGATCATTATGAGTTCGATCCCGCGGTGCGCGGCAACCCCGCCGCAGTGCTGATCGCGATCACCGATCGGGCGGTGCCGGGCGTGATCCTCACCCAGCGCACCGAGACGCTGCGCCGCCATGCCGGCCAGGTCGCCTTTCCCGGCGGCCGCATCGATCCCGAAGATGACGGGCCGATCGGCGCGGCGCTGCGCGAGGCGGAGGAAGAGATCGCGCTGCCGCCCCGCGCGGTGCAGGTCGTCGGCACCACCGACAGCTATCGCACCGTCACAAACTATGTCGTCACCCCGGTGATCGGCGTCGTCCCGCCCGACCTGCAGCTCACCCCGTCCGAGGCCGAAGTCGCCAGCGTCTTCGAGGTCCCGCTCGACTTCCTGCTCGACAGCGCCAACCAGCGCGAGCAAGTGGCGCAGTATCAGGGCCAGGAACGGCGCTATTACGAGATACTCTGGCAGGATCGCCGGATATGGGGGGCAACGGCGGCGATGCTGGTCAATCTGTCACGGCGGCTGCGATGGGCGGCATGATCCTGCCCGACGCCGAGTGGCGGCATCGTGACGGCCTTGCGCATCTGATCGAAGTGCTCGGCGACGCGCGCTTCGTCGGCGGATCGGTGCGCGACACGTTGCTCGGCATTCCGGTCTCCGACCTAGACGTGGCGACGCCGCTCCCGCCCGAGCGGGTGGTCGAGCTGCTCAAGGCGGCGAAGATTCGCGCGGTGCCCACCGGCATCGAGCACGGCACGATCACTGCGGTGCTGGAAAGCGGCCCGGTCGAAGTCACCACGCTGCGCCGCGACGTTTCCACTGACGGCCGCCGCGCCACCGTCGCCTTCACCGATGACTGGCGCGAGGATGCCGCCCGGCGCGATTTCACGATCAACGCGCTCTATGCCGATCCCGCGAGCGGCGAGATCTTCGATTATTTCGGCGGGCTGGCCGATCTGGAGGCGCGCCATGTCCGCTTCATCGGCGATCCGTTCCAGCGCATCGCCGAGGATCATCTGCGCATCCTGCGCTTCTTCCGTTTCCTGGCGCGTTTCGGCGACGTCGCCGATGCCGCGGCGCTGGAGGCCTGCACCGTCCGGGCGAAGGACCTGATGGCGCTCAGCCGCGAGCGGATCGCGGACGAGCTGCTCAAGCTGCTGGTCGCCAGGGATGCGGTTCGCGTCGTCGCGCTGATGATCGAGCGCGGCATCTTCGAACCGGTGCTGCCCGAGGTCGCGTCCGCCGCGCGCTTCTCCCATCTCGCCGATCGTGAAGCCGCCGCCGGATTCGATCCCAGCGCGATTCGCCGCCTGGCTTCGCTGATCCCGCAGGACCCGGCGCTCGCCGAGCAGATCGCCGCGCGGCTCAAGCTCTCCAATGCCCAGCGCAGGCGCCTGGCCGCGGCTGTACTGCCGCCCGAGGGCGCACCCCGCCCGCTCGCCTATCGCGCCGGTGCCGAGGCGGCGCTCGACCAGCTGCTTCTCTCCGATCGCCCGATCACCGAGGCGCTGGAGGTCCGCGACTGGCAGCCGCCGCGCCTCCCGCTCACCGGCGGCGCGATCGTGGCGCGCGGGATCAAGGCCGGGCCCGAGGTCGCGCGGCTGATGAAGCAGGTCGAAGGCGATTGGATCGCCGAGGGCTTTCCGGATGGGGACCGCGTGGCCGCGCTGGCCGATGCGGCAGTGACTCAGGCGTTGCGCTCGGCGAGCAGCTGATAGGCTTCGTCGCGCTCCAGCGCGCGCGAATAGAGGAAGCCCTGGCCATAGCTGCAGCCCAGCGCCGCCAGCGTCTGGGCAAGCTCGTTGGTCTCGATGCCCTCGGCGGTGGTCTTCATGCCCAGTGCCTGGGCAAGGCTGAGGATGGCGCGGACGATCGCCACCTTGTCGCGGTCAGCCAGCATGCCGGAGACGAAGCTGCGGTCGATCTTGAGCAGGTCGATCGGCAGCTTCTGGAGATAGGCGAGGTTCGAATAGCCGGTTCCGAAATCGTCCATCGCCAGCGTGGCGCCCATGTCCTTGAGCGCGTTCATCGTCTGGGCGATGCGGTCCGGGTCGGTGACGATCGCGCTTTCGGTCAATTCGAGGGTGAGCTTGCGCCCCTCGACCCCGTGCCGCTCGAGCGCGCTCTTCACCATCGCCGGGATATGGTCGCGCTGGAGCTGGATCGCCGAGAGGTTGACCGCAACCTTCACGCCAGCATCGCCGCCCGCCGCGCGGTCCCAGGCCGCGATCGTCTGCGCCGCCTCTTCCATCGCCCAGCGGCCGAGCGGGATGATCAGGCCCGATTCCTCGGCGACCGGGATGAAATCGTTGGGCGAGAGCGCGGTGCCATCCTCGGTGGTCCAGCGGGCCAGCGCCTCGAACGAGGTGATCCTGCCGGTCGCCAGGTCGCAGATCGGCTGGTAGCAGAGCGTCATCTGGCCATGCTCGATCGCCCGACGCAGCTCGGTCTCGATGCCGAACTGCTCGCGAGCGATGTCGAAGGTATGCGCCTGGTAGATCTCGGTGCGGCCGCTCTTCTTCGCCCGCTTCACCGCGAACTGGGCGCTGCGGACCAGATCCTCGGGGTCGCCGTCATTGTCCGAGCCCAGCGCGATGCCGATCGAGCAGTCGACGCGGATCTCGAAGTCCGAGAGGCGGAACGGGTTGGCGAGCGCGGCCTGGATCCGCTTGGCGACGTGGAGCGCGTCGCTGGGTCCTTCGTCGAGCGTCAGCAGCACGCCGAACTCGTCGCCGCCCATCCGGGCCAGCGTGTCGCGACTGCGTAGCGCGCCCTTCAACCGGCGCGCCACGGTGATCAGCAGCTCGTCGCCGGCGAGGCCGCCCATGCAGGCGTTGATTCGGCTGAACCGGTCGAGATTGACCACCAGCACGGCGAAATCGGTGATGTTGTCCGGCGAGATCGCATGCTCGAGCGCATCGGAGAAGCCGGCGCGGTTAGGCAGGCCGGTGAGGCTGTCGGTCGCCATCTCGCGGCGCAGGCTGTATTCGGTGCGCAGCTCGGAGGTGTGGTCGACCAGCGTGACCATGCAGCGCGGAAAGGCGCGGCGGTCGGCACGCTTGGCGAGCATCACCCGGAAATGCCGGGCATCGACCTCGTCGCCGAACTGCCAGCCGATCTCGCACTGCATCTCGTTCGATTCGACGAACTTCTTGAGCCGCGGCCCGAGCAGGCGGATCAGCGGCGATTCGCTGGCGATGGTGCCCAGCCCGGCGAGACGGAACGGGCGGTTGACCGCATCGAAGACGAAGCCATGGTCCTGCAACTCGATGATCGCCGCAGGCACCGGCAGCATGTCGAGCATCATCGCCGTGGCGCCCGGGCCGAAGGCATGCGGATCCACCTGCTGCGGCATGGGCAGCGGCGCCTCGACACGGCTCTTCTTCGACCTGGCGAACACCATCGCCCTCCGGCCTAGCCTCGATTGGTTAAAACCGCCTGAAACAACAGCGGTTTAGGACCCCATCAGAAGCGATTATCGCGCGGAAACCCGTTCGGCGCCATCCGGCCGGCCGCACCGCGCGCCGCGCGCCAGGGTGTGAGGTCGGTTTCGGTGCGCGTCCGGCCGCTCTCGCCGCCCATCGCCCAGCTCAACCCATCGGTCATCCGAAAGGTCCGCACATCGCTCAGCCCGCCGTCGCGGTAGCGCTGCAGCTGCACGCCCTGCCCGCGCGCCAGTTCGGCGACTTCGCTGAGCGGGAAGACCAGCAGCTTGCGGTTGTCGCCTACCGCCGCGACGGCATCGTCCTCCGCACCGATCGGACGGACCAGCTTGAGATGCGCGCCGGCCCGCGGCGTCACCACCTGCTTGCCCTTGCGCGTCTCGGCGATCACGTCCTCGGCCTTCACCACGAAGCCGCGGCCGTCATCGGCGGCAACGAGCAGCTTGGGCGCCTGGCTGGCCGGCAGCAGCGCAACGATGTTCCGCTCACCCTCCAGATCGATCATCAGCCGCACCGGCTCGCCGAACCCGCGCCCGCCGGGCAGCTTGTCCGCCGCCAGCGTGTAGAAGCGGCCATTGTCGGCGGCGAGGAGCAGCTTGTCGGTCGTCTGGGCATGGAAGGCCAGATAGGCCGCATCGCCTTCCTTGAACTTCAGCGCCTCGCCCGAGAGATCCTCGACATGCCCCTTCATCGCGCGGATCCAGCCGCGTGCCGAGAGGATCACGGTGATCGGCTCGCGCTCGATCATCGCCTCGAGCGGGATCTCGCGCGCCACTGCGGCTTCTTCCACCACGGTGCGGCGACGGCCCAGCGCCGTCTCCAGCCCATAGCGCTCGATCATCCTGGCGAGATCGCGCTTCATCCGGGTGCGCTGGCGCGCGTCGGAGGAGAGCAGCAGCTCGAGATCGGCCTTTTCCTTGAGCAGCGCCTCCTGCTCGCGCTTCAGCTCCATCTCCTCGAGCTTGCGCAGGCTGCGCAGCCGCATGTTGAGGATCGCTTCGGCCTGACGGTCGGTCAGCTCGAACTCGGCCATCATCACGGCCTTGGGCTCGTCCTCGGTGCGGATGATCTCGATCACCCGATCGAGGTTGAGGAAGGCGATGATGTAGCCACCGACCAGCTCGAGCCGGTCGGCAATCTTGTTCAGCCGGTGCTCGGACTTGCGGCGCAGCACCACGAACTGATGCTCGACCCAACCCAGCAACGCTTCCTGCAGGCTCATCACCCGCGGCGTACGATGCTTGTCGAGCACGTTGAGGTTGAGCGGCACGCGCGTCTCGAGGTCCGACAGCCGATAGAGGCTGTTGATCAGATCCTCGGCCACCACCGTGCGGCTGCGCGGCTCCAGCACGATGCGGATATCCTCGGCGCTCTCGTCGCGGACATCGCCGAGGATCGGCAGCTTCTTCTCGTTGATGAGATCGGCGATCCCCTCGATCAGCTTGCCCTTCTGGACGCCGTAGGGGATCTCGGAGACGACGAGATGCCAGCCGCCGCCCTTCTCGGTAATTTTCTCGATCTTCGCCCTTACACGGAAACCGCCGCGGCCGGTGTTGTAGGCCTCGGCGATCGCCGCCGGGCTGTCGACGACGATGCCGCCGGTCGGGAAATCCGGGCCCTGGACATAATCGAGGACATTGGCCTGGGGATTGTCGATCAGCGCCACCGCGGCGTTCATCAGCTCGGCGGCATTGTGCGGCGGGATGCTCGTTGCCATGCCGACCGCGATGCCGGCGGCGCCATTGGCGAGCAGGTTGGGGAACAGGCCCGGGAAAAGCTCGGGCTCCTCGTCCTCGCCATTATAGGTCGGGCGGAAATCGACGGCGTTCTCGTCGAGCCCGTCCATCAGGTCGATGGCGACCTGGGTGAGCCGCGCCTCGGTGTAGCGATAGGCGGCGGCGTTATCGCCGTCGATATTGCCGAAATTGCCCTGGCCGTCGACCAGCGGGTAGCGCAGCGCAAAGGTCTGGGCGAGGCGGACCATCGCGTCATAGACCGACTGATCGCCATGCGGGTGGTATTTACCGATGACGTCGCCGACGACGCGGGCGCACTTCTTGTAGCCCGAGGCGGGATCGAGGCGCAGCAGCCGCATCGCCCAGAGCAGGCGGCGGTGGACCGGCTTCAGTCCGTCGCGGACATCGGGCAGCGAGCGCGCAGTGATCGTCGAGAGCGCATAGACGAGGTAGCGCTCGGAAAGCGCGCTGTCGAAGGGTACATCGGAAGGCGCGCCGGGGTCTTGGAGTTCGGTGTCGAGGCTCATTGCCGCACCCGGATAGCAGCAGCGGAAGCAAAGCGCCAAGCCGTGCGACGGCAATGGCGCGCCGGCTTCCTAAGTGAACGGCCTGTCAATAAATTTACAGAGCCCGGAAACGGCAGGAAACTGCCATTTCCAGGCCCATTCTCGCCAAGGTCACGCTCGGAAAATGTTGACTCCGTTGACTCCCCACACGCGGCGCGGAGCGACCGAGACAAAGGATCAGTGTGCAAATGCTGAACATGGCCGGCCATGCCGGAACCAAAGCAGAACACTTCCAACATTACCAGCGGAATTGCCCCGCAGTGCGGGTCAGTTCATGCCCCCCGAACAGGAATTGCCCGCACTGGGCTTGCCGCATCCGAACGACGGCTTGTTGCGGAAATTCTCCGCCGAGCCATTTTCGTTGCGCGTTTCCAGTTCCTTCCACTCCGCCTTGGTGAGGCAGTAGCGCTTGGGCAGGATCGTCCCGACCGGAACGATCGAGCGGCAGATCTTCTTCTCGGGCGTGGCCGCCGCGGCGGCGACCTGCTGAACCGGCGCATCCTGCGCGGAAACCAGCATCAAACCGGCAATCGGCAACAACATCGAACGCAGCATTTCCCATCCCCCATCTGGAAAGTGGCGATGCTGTTTGAAAATTCACGAAAGCGCAAGTTCCCGTACGTTTCCAGATGTTTCCGCAACAATATTTCACGCACCTCCAAGCCGTTCGACCCGTCTGCCCGGGCTAATTCTCCACCTTTTTCAAACCCCGTCTGCGGGATTGTCGTTGCGGCTCCGTATTGGCTGCACAGGGGAACAAGACCGGAGGTAAAGTACATGCGTAATTCGATGTTGTTCTTCGCGGCCACTGCAACGCTGTTCGGCGCGCAGGCTGCCCTTGCCCAGGAAAGCGAGCAGGCCCCGGCCAAGGCATTTGCCGGCCCGCGCGCCGAAGTCACGGTCGGCATCGACCAGAGCAACGACGATGCCTTTGCCGGCGGATCGGAGCTGACCAGCATGCGCGTGGGTGGCGCGGTCGGCTATGACGTGGCGATCGGCAAGCGCGTCACGCTGGGCATCGAGGCCGGCATCGGCTGGGGCATCGCAGGCCATACGCCGGTGATGTCGACCGCCGGTGCGACGCCCTATTCGATCAGCGCGGGCCATGACGCCGACATCTCGGCGCGGATCGGCTATGCGCTCAGCCCGAAGACGCTGATCTATGCCAAGGCCGGCTGGGCGGACGCGGCCTATCGCCTGACGACCGGCAACGAGGCCTATTACGACAATAACGACAAGGGCGTGCGCTTCGGCGCCGGCATCGAACAGAAGCTGACCAAGCAGGTCTATGCCAAGGCCGAATATCGCTACTCGATGTACGGCAATGCCGGCTACGAGCAGGACACCGGCCGCCACCAGCTGCTGACCGGTATCGGCGTGCGCTTCTGACGTTCAGGGCGAGGGTGGCGCCGGTGCGCCACCCTCCATGCTCCGCCTTTGTCGCGCCGCTGTCGGCTTCCGTCGAACCATCGTGCGGAAGCAGCGGCCTGCCTCCGACCTGATCGCGAGGGGCAGTTCCAACAAAGGTATCCCATGCGTACATCCATCATGCTCATCGCCGCAGCCGCGGCTTCGTTGCTCGGCGCCACCACCGCTTTCGCCCAGGAAGGCACCACGACCACGGAAACCGCGTCGGATGCCGGCGCCGCGCGGAAAAAGGCATTCACCGGGCTTCGCGCCGAGGCGACGATCGGCTTCGACCAGAGCGATGCCAACGCGGTCGGCGACAATCTGCCGGGCATGCGCGTCGGCGGCGCGGTCGGCTATGACCTTGCGATCGGCAAGACCTTCACGATCGGCGCCGAAGCCGGCATCGGCTGGAACGTGCTCGGCAACACCAGCCTCGGCTACCTCCACCCGGACGGCGAGGTGATCAACTACCGCGCCAGCGCCGCGCACGACATCGACGTCTCGCTTCGCATCGGCGCCAAGATCGACCGGAAGACGCTGGCCTATGTCAAGGCAGGCTGGGCCGATGCCGCCTATCGCTACCAGTTCTCCACGCCGGACTGGGGCACGCAATATGGCCATAACGACGACGGCATCCGCGTCGGCGCGGGCATCGAGCACATGCTCACCAAGCGCGTCTATGCGAAGGCCGAGTATCGCTTCACCAAATATGACGACATCGCCGACTCCAACCGCCACCAGCTGCTGACCGGCGTCGGCGTGCGCTTCTAGCCGCCCTTCGGGGGGACGAGCGCCTGGTGCGGATCGTCCCCCATCGACGCCTTCACTTCCGCCATCAGCCAGTCGCGAAAGGCGCGGATCTTGGGCTGGCTGCGCTTGCCCTCGGCATACATCAGCCAGAAGGCGTTCCGGTAATAGGCGCGCTGGGGCAGGACCTGGACGAGCTGGCCGGACTGGACCGCGCCCAGCCACATCGGCGCGCTGAGGATGGCGACGCCGTGGCCGGCGATCGCGGCATTGCCGTCGAGGATCTGCGAATCGAAGCGTACGCCCGCCTGATTGTTCGCGGGCGCTTCTCCCATCGCCGCGGCGAACCACAAGTCCCACCAGTCGTCGTGCGGCGATACGCGCGGCAACTCGAGCAGATCAGCCGGGGTGCGGACCTGCGGGTGCCTGGCGAGCAGCGCCGGGCTGGCGAAGGGCGCCACCGGCATCCGCATCAGGAAATGGCAGCTGTGCCCGGCGATCGGCCCCGGCGCGCCGCGCAGCGCGACGTCGGCCTCGCCCGCGAGCAGATCGACCATGTCGTCGCCGACATGCAGCCGCACTGCCAGCTCGGGCCGGGCGAGCTGGAACGAGCCGAGCCGCCCCGCCAGCCAGTTGGTCGCCAGCGTGCGCGGCGCCGTGATCCGCATCACGCTCTCGCTTTCGGCATGCACCGCGGCAAAGGCATCGCCCATCGCGTCGAACGCCGTGGTGATCTGCGGCGCGATCCGGCGGCCGAGATCGGTGAGCGCGATGCCGCGGCCGCTGCGCGCGAACAGCGGCGCGCCCAGCCGCTCCTCGAGCAGCTTCATCTGATAGCTGACCGCAGCCTGGGTCATCCCCAGCTCTTCGGCAGCGCGGGTGAAATTGCCGTGCCGGGCAGCGGCTTCGAACACGCGGACAGCGGCGAGAGGCGGCAGGCGACGCATCGCATCTTATAAGCATGGCTTATGCGTTCTGGCCAATGATTTGTTGGCCTGAACCGGCGCGCGGGGGCAGATGGAGGGGGTGCCGAGCATGGCGCAGCATCCAAGGAAACAAGCCATGATGAAGACCCTGATCCCCCTCGCCCTGATCCTCTCGCCCGCGGCGATCCCGCTGGCGGCCAAGGCCCAGCAGGCCGATGCCGGCGTCCGCGTTTCCTATGCGGACCTCGACCTTTCGCGCGCCGCCGATCGCGCCGCGCTCGACCGCCGCCTCGCCCGGGCACTCGACCGGGCCTGCCCCGTCGAGCGCCCCGGCTATCTCACCCAGTCGCCCGAGGCGCTGCGCTGCCAGGCGCTGGCCCGGCAGCAGATCGCCGAGGCCCGCCAGCAGGCACTGGCGCAGCGCAGCGGCGCGGTGCGCATCTCCGCCAATCCCTGATTGATCCCTCGGACGGCGAAGAGGCGGGCAGGCTGCAACCGCGCCCGCCACCCGTTCATCGATAAGCCTTGCTGATGCCGCCGGGAGCGATCCCGAAAAGGGAAAGGCGAACCGATCCAGACGGTTTGGGACCGTCACAAAATATGGTTACTCCTTGGGCAAGGAACAGGGAGACAGTGATGCGAGTCGTTTGGGCTTTGGCGGCGCTTGCGCTGCTTGCGGGATGCGATGACGTCACGCGCGCGCCCACCGATGCCAAGGGCCAGTCCGAATTCGCCTCGTCGGCGAATGCCGAGGCCTTCGCCTCGACCGGCAGCGGCTTCGACTATCGCTATGCCTATCGCCTGCCCGGCGCGAAGGTGAAGGGCGTGCTCCAGTCCAATGCCGACGCGTGCGACCGGATCGGCCCGGCGCGCTGCCGCATCCTGGCGATGCGCTACCGCGTCGACGAGGGCAACAAGACCCGCGCCGTCCTCACCATCCGCATCGATCCCTCGATCGCCCGCGCCTTTGGCGACGCGGTGACCAGGAACGTCACCGGATCGGACGGCGTGCTGACCGACACCGAGATCACCGGCGCCGATTCGACCGCCACCGCCCGCAGCGTCGCGGTGATCAAGCGGCTGCAGGACCAGCTGCAGAACGCCCGCGCCGTCGCCACGCCCGAGGGCCAGGCACGCGCCGCCCGCATCCAGAACGCGCTGTCGACGATCGCCGAAGTGGAAGCGAGCCAGGGCCAGACGCTGGCCAACGCGCCGATGCTGTTCACCTATGAATCGAGCAGCGCGCTGACCGGGCTGGGCTCGTCCGAGGCGAATTTCCGCACTGCCGGACAGACTCTGGAGAATTCGGTGGCCCAGCTCGTCCAGGTGCTGGCCAGCGTCGGCCCCTGGTGCCTGCTGATGCTCGTGGTGGTGCTGCTGCTGCGCTGGATCATCCATGGCCGCGCGATCGGCTCCGACAGCGAGCCGCGCCGCGAGGACAGCTATGACGACATCCACAATGGCGGCCATGGCGATCATGCCCGCCGCGATCGGGGCGACAATCGCAACCTGATCCAGCGCTGGTTCTCGCGCGATGACGAGGAAGAGCCCGCGCACTGAGTTGCAGGCAAGCGCCGCGCAGCGATCTTTCGGCAAGCGGGGACGGCATACGCCTCCCCGCTTGCTTTTTGCCTTAGTTATGTAATGTTATAACATATATAGCCAAGGGAGAGATGCGATGGCGAAGCCGAACCGCTGGATCTTGCTGGGGAGCGGCAGCCTGGCTGCGATACTGGTCGCCGGGGCATGCGTGATGCTGTTCACCTCGGCCCCGCTGCTGATCCACAAGCAGGCCGAGACGCTGAACAGCTACGACATCGCCGAGCCGCCGCCCGCGCTGGCATCCGTGGCAAGCCCCGCCCCTGCCGTGGAACCAGGCCCGGGCGAAGCGATGGCAACGGCCGATGCGATTGCCGTCAACGTGCCGCAGATCGCGTACAGCTACACGCTCGGCTATCGGCTGCCAGCCGGCAGGATCGCAGCGGCGCAGCAGGCGCATGTCGACCTGTGCAACAAGCTCGGCCCGCGCTGCCAGCTCGTCGCGATGCAGCGCGCCAGCGACGATGACGGCGTCACCCAGGCGAGCCTGAAGCTGCGTATCGCCAGTTCGCTGGCGCAGAAGGTCTCGGCCGACTTCACCCGTACCGTCGGCGCTGCGGGTGGACGGGCGGTCGATACCGAGATCTCCGCAGAGGACGTCTCGAAGGACATGGTCGACACCGCCGCGCGGCTGCGCCAGCGCGAGATACTGGTCTCGCGCCTCACCGAGATGCTGCGCGGGCGCCAGGGCAAGGTGGGCGAGCTGGTCGAGGCAGAGCGCAGCGTCGCCCAGGCGCAGGAGGAACTCGACCAGGCCAAGGGCTGGCTGGGCGAGTTGAAGGGCCGCGTCGCCTATTCGAACTTCGCGATCAGCTACACGCCGACCACCGCCCCGGTGGCCGCGCCGACGCAGCAGGGCTTCTTCGGCCAGATCGGCGATGCGGTGCTGCAATCGGCCGCCACCGTGATCGCCGCGCTGCGATCGCTGATCGTGCTGCTGATCTTCCTGCTGCCCTGGGCGGTGCTGGCGATTCCGGCGCTTCTGCTGCTGCGCCCTGCACTGCGCCGCTGGCGCCGCGCGGGGCTGGAGCCCGTTAACGAGGATGTGTAATTGCGCGCTACCCGCCCTTTCGTTATAGCGCGCCTCACGCCCCGGCAGGTTCGCGGATTCCCCGCGCCGCCGGGGCAAGGTTTTTCCAGGGGAAAAGGCACGCGATGGCACGCCGCCGGCAGATCTACGAAGGCAAGGCTAAGATCCTCTACGAGGGTCCGGAGCCCGGCACGCTTATCCAGTATTTCAAGGACGATGCGACTGCCTTCAACGCCCAGAAAAAGGGCACGATCAACGGCAAGGGCGTGCTGAACAACCGGATTTCCGAGCATGTCTTCACGCTGCTCGCTGGCATCGGCATCCCGACCCACTTCATCCGCCGCCTCAACATGCGCGAGCAGCTGATCCGCCAGGTCGAGATCGTGCCGATCGAGGTGGTGGTGCGCAACGTCGTCGCCGGCTCGCTCTCGAAGAAGCTCGGGATCGAGGAAGGCACCCCGCTGCCGCGCACGATCATCGAATATTACTACAAGGACGACGCGCTCGGCGATCCGATGGTCACCGACGAGCACATCCTCTGCTTCGGCTGGGCAAGCCAGGAAGAGCTGCACGACATGGCCGACATGGCCATTCGCGTGAACGACTTCCTCTCGGGCCTGTTCGCCGGGATCGGCATCCGCCTGGTCGACTTCAAGCTCGAGTTCGGCAGGATCTGGGACGGCGATTTCGGCCGCATCATCCTGGCCGACGAGATCAGCCCGGACGGCTGCCGCCTGTGGGACATGGCCACCGGCGAGAAGCTCGACAAGGATCGCTTCCGCCGCGATCTGGGCGGCGAGGTCGAAGCCTATCAGGAAGTCGCGCGCCGGCTGGGCCTGCTGCCCGAGGGCGAGGCCGATTCGGCCGTGCTCGACATGGAAAGCCACCGCAAGCGCCGGGGCAAGTAAGGCTTTCCGGTCATCTCCATGCATTCCGTCATCCCGGCGAAAGCCGGGATCTCAAGCGGCTCCTTCCCGAGCGCCATCGCCTGAGATCCCGGCTTTCGCCGGGATGACGCGCATCTAGGCGCGGAAAATCACGTGCTTTGGGTTGCAGCCCGGCGCACTCCGCGCCATAGGCGCTGCCCATGAAGCTCCGCATCATCGTCACCTTGAAGAACGGCGTGCTCGACCCCCAGGGCAAGGCCATCCAGCACGCCCTGGGCGGCCTCGGCTTTGACGGCGTCGAAGACGTCCGCGCCGGCAAGATCTTCGAACTCGTGCTCGCCGACGGCACCAGCGACGAGGCCATCGACGAGATGTGCCGCAAGCTGCTCGCCAACACGGTCATCGAGAACTACCGGGTGGAAAAGCTGTGAAGACCGCAGTCATCGTCTTCCCGGGCTCCAACTGCGATCGCGACATCGCAGTCGCGCTGGAGGCGGTGACGGGCGTCAAGCCCGCCATGGTCTGGCACGGCGAGACCGAACTGCCCCAGGGGCTGGGCCTGATCGCCCTGCCCGGCGGCTTCTCGTACGGCGACTATCTCCGCTGCGGCGCGATCGCCGCGCGATCGCCGGTGGTGAAGGCGGTGATCGAGGCGGCCGACAAGGGCATGCCGGTGATCGGCATCTGCAACGGCTTCCAGGTGCTCACCGAGACCGGGCTGCTGCCCGGCGCGCTGATGCGCAATTCGGGCCTGAACTTCGTCTGCCGCGACGTGCCGCTGACCGTGGACAATGCGCAGTCGATCTTCACCTCGGGCTATCGCGCGGGTGAGCAGATCACGATCCCGGTGGCGCATCACGACGGCAACTACTTCGCCGACGATGATACGCTCGACCGGATCGAGGGCGAAGGCCGCGTCGCCTTCCGCTATGCCGCCGACATCAACGGATCGGCGCGCAACATCGCCGGCGTGCTCAACAAGGCGGGCAATGTGCTCGGCATGATGCCGCACCCTGAGCGCCGCATCGAAGCCGCGCATGGCGGCACCGACGGCCGCCGGATGTTCGAGGGCTTGCTCGAGGCCGTCGCCTGAGCCATCCCCTTCCCCCGGGGAGCAGCAAGTTCCGGGGGGATAGCATGATCGAGAGCCGGTTGTTCGCGGGCGAGAAGCTGCTGTGGAGCGGCCAACCCTGGCAGGGACTGTTCCTGCTGCGCGCCATCGACATCTTCCTCGTGCCCTTCAGCCTGTTCTGGATCGGCTTCGTGGCGTTCTGGAACTATATGGTCTGGATCGCTCCGGCCGGGCCCGCACCCCTGCCCTTCCAGCTCTTCGGTCTGGCCTTTCTGGCGATCGGCGTCTTCTTCGTGATCGGCCGCTTCTTCGTCGATGCATGGCTGCGCGCCCGCACCAGCTATGCGGTGACGACCCAGCGCGTGCTGATCGAGCGGAGCGGCCCATTCCGCAGCTCCAAGTCGCTCGACATCGCGCGGCTACCTGTGCTCGAGCTCAGCGAACGCGGTGACGGATCGGGCAGCATTCGGTTCGACAACAACCGCTCCTGGTTTCACGGCAACAACAATATCGGAGTCTGGATCGCATCGAGCGATGCCACGCCGCGCTTCCTGCGGATCGACAATGTCCGCAATGTCTATGCGTTGATCGCAAAGCAGCAATCGTGAGACTGATTTAGCCAAATAGGCTTGTACTCGATTGCGAATCATGCGAATGCACATTCATCATGACTGCAATCGCTCTCTTTTCGCGACCGCGACCCAGCACCTGTCGACATTGACGGGCCGCTTTGCTGCGCCCGTTTTCAGGGTGTAGCTCAAGAGAGTCAGAGCGCCCGGCTTGGGACCGGGAGGTTGCAGATTCAAATCCTGTCACCCTGACCATATCCTCCAGAAACGACGCTTTTCCGTGCTTCCTTGTGGTGGCCGAACGCAATCCAGTGCGCGGTCGGTGTGTGGAACCGATGATAGACGGGTGCAAATCCCTCCGGTCACACCAGGAAGCAGACGGGTCCGGGTGGCGAAATGGGAACGCAGCGGATTGCAAACCCGCGACGAGCCGGTTCGATTCCGGCCCCGGACTCCATTCCCTCTAGAACCTATTTGGTTCTGGATTTCCCTGGTCATACGCCATCGATCGGCGAACCTCTCCACGAAAAGGGGCGGCCCCGGCATGCCGGCGACCGCCCTTTCCCGTGACGAAATCCGATCAGTGCATCGAGCCGAACTCGACCCCTGTCGACGCAGCCAGCCCCGGCGTCGGGAAGGACAGCGGCCTGCCGCCGCCCGCCACCCGGAAGCGCGCGGCCTGCTCGGCCAGGATGCCGACTTCGCCGGTGAGGTTGCGCGCCGCGGCCGAGGTCTCCTCGACCATCGCCGCATTCTGCTGGGTCGACTGGTCCATCGTGCTGATCGCCGAGCTGATCTCGCTGATCACGCTGGACTGGGCACGGTTGTCGGTCGCCATCTGGTTGAGCAACTCATGCACGCCGCTGACATCCTCGGCGATATGCGCCAGCGCGCCGTCGACCTTCTCCACCATCGCCACTGCGGCCACGATATCGACCTGCGTCGCCGTGAGCTGCTCGCGGGCACGGCCAGCCTCTTCCTCGGCGCGCATGGCGAGCGCGGAGACGAGATCGGCGACGACCGCGAAACCCCTGCCCGCCTCGCCGGCGCGACCCGCCTCGACGGCGGCGTTCATTGCGAGAACGCGCGTCTGGAAGGCGATCTTGTCGAGGCCCTCGATTACGCTGTCGATGCCCTTGGCGCTGTCGTTGACGCGGTTCATCGCCTGCACGGCCTCGTCCACCACCTGGCGACCGTCCGAAACCGTCGCGGTAGCGCCATCGGCACGCTCGACGGTGCGATTGGCCGCTTCCGCCGTCGCCTTCAGCCGCTGGTCCATCTGGCTGATCGCGGCCGTGGTCTGCTCCAGGCTGGCGGCATTCGCCTCGGTGCGGCGTGCAAGGCTCTCCGAAGCCTGGGCGATCTCGCCCGAGCCGCTGCGGATCGCGACCGTGCTGTCGGTCACCGCGCCGAGCAGCGTGCGCAGCGAGGCAAGCGCCGCGTTGAAATTGTCGCGCAGCCGGGCATAGGTGGCCGGATATTCCTCGACGATGTCGGCGGTCAGGTCCCCCTGCGCCAGGCGCTCGAGATTGCCGGTCATGCCGCGCACGATCTCGCCGTGGCGCTCCGCCTCTTCGTTCTGCCGGATCTGCGCCGCCGCAGCGTCACGGAACGTGAACATCGCCTTGGTGAGGCGGCCCACGCAATCCCGGTATTCGGTGAACTGGATCGGGCTGGCCAGGTCGCCGGCGGCAAGCGCCTCCATGCGCACCACGGTGGTGACATAGGGATCGGCGATCGCCTTGCGATACCAGACGCCAAGCCCCGCCGCAGCCACGGTGGCAGCGATGCCAACCGTCAGGGCAAGCGCGGGAAACAGCAGAAGGGCAAGCGGCGTAAGTGCGACGAGCGCCGCCATCGAGCCGAACGCTACCAGCAGCTTCCGACGAATGGGCGCGTTAGCGACGAACCAGTGCATGGGCAGTCCCTCAGAATCCGCAACGAAATGTTGCCAGCTCCGAGCATTATAGAGAGTTCAACTATGGGTATTGTCGCTTCGACAATATACGTAACAATAATTTTCTCCTTTGCGCACAATTACATAAATTACGCAAAGTTGATCGTTACGCCCGGACTTCCAGCCACGCCAGAATGTCGCCCATCACGCTTTCCTTGCCCAGATCGGCAAGCAGATCATGATAATGGCCCTCATAGAGCTTGAGCGTCTTGTCGCTCGAGCCGGCGGTTTTGTAGAAGAATTCGCTGCCATGATAGACGGTCGCGCGATCCGCGGTGCCGTGCAGGATGAGCAGCGGGAGGGTGACGGTGGGGAATTCGTCATGCAGCCGCTCATCGGCCCGCACCAGCGCGGCGACGGTGGCAGCCGGCTGGGTTTCGTCCTTGATATAGGGATCGGCGTTGAGCGCTGCGACATGCGCCGGATCGCGCGAGAAGTCCTCGTTCTTGAGCTTGAGCACGCCGAGGTGCGGCGCGATGTGGCTCAGCCCCTTGATCGCAGCCAGCGCAAAGGCCGGCGCCGGCACCTGGAAGGCAAAATCCTCGCAGATGAAGCCGGCGAGCTGGGCCTGGTTGTCGAGCACATAGGTCGCGCTGACGACTCCGCCGGCGCTGTGGCCGAGCAGGAAGGTCTTGAGCCCCGGGTGGCGCGACTTGGCGATTGCGATCGCACCGCCGAGATCGTCGACATATTCGCCGACCTTCTCGACATAGAAGCGCTCGCCGTCGGAGCGGCCACGACCGCGCAGATCGGCGGCATAGACGGCGAAGCCCTTCTCCACGAGCCGTTCGGCGACCCAGGCATATTGGCCGCTATGCGAGTTGAAGCCGTGGCAGATCACCACCACCGCGCGCGGCGCGCCCTCGGGCAGCCAGGAGCGCAGGAAGATGTTGATATGGCCGGTGCTGCCGAACGTCTCTTCCGTGGTCGCCATGGGATTGCCCTCCGCCCTCGAGTTGGTGCCGCAGGATGCCAGTGCCGCGCGCGTGCGTCAGCCCACTCCTTCGGGTAATTGCAGCTATTCGATTTTGCCCGGCGCATTGCGCGCGAATATCGGGGTGGTGCGGGCGAGGATCAGCAGCGCGCTCGGCCAGAACAGCGTGTTCCACACATCCTTCCAATTGCCCCAGAGATCGATGCGCGTGTGATAGGCCAGGCTGTCGCGCAGGTCCCAGGCCTCGCCGAGCAGCGCCGCCGTGCACGCCACCGCCCAGGGCTTCCAGCTGCGGAGCGGCCAGCGAAACAGCAATGCGCTGCCGAGGAACAGCGTGAGCCCGACATAGATGTGGAGCGCATCCTTGGCGAGGTCGACATGGTGCACCAGCCAGAACTTGACCGACTGGAGCGGGCTCATCCGGATCAGACCCGCGTGGCGAAGGGGGTGAAATCGGTGTCGGTGTCGAACACGTCGACGCCCTCGCGGCGCTTGAGGAAGCCGACCACGACATAGGTGACCGGGGTGAGGATCACTTCCCACGCCACCTTGAGCGCCCACTGCGTGAAGAGCACCTGGATCACGAGCGACACCGGCCAGCCTTCCCAGCCCAGAAACGGGATCGGCAGGAAGGCGAGCGGATAGAAGATCAGGCTGTCGACCCCCTCGCCGAAGATCGTCGAGCCGATCGTGCGGGTCCACAGCATCTTGCCCCCGGTCCACAGCTTCATCCGCGCCAGCACATAGGAATTGACGAACTCGCCCGCCCAGAAGGCGCAGACCGAAGCGAAGACGATGCGCGGCACTTGGCCAAAGATCGCTTCATAGGCGGGCTGGTTCTTCCAATCGGCCGCCGGCGGCAGCTTGACCACCACCCAGGACATGAATGCCATGAACAGCACCGCGACCGTGCCCACCCAGATCACCCGGCGCGCGCGCGCATAGCCATAGACCTCGGTCAGCACGTCGCCGATGACGTACGAGATGGGGAAGAAGAGGATTCCGGCGCCGAACGGCCAATAGACGTTCCAGACCGGCAGCCACACCTGCGCGAACTTGCCCGCTCCCAGCACGTTCGACAGCAGGATGATCGCGACGAACGCGGCCATCACGAAGTCGTAATAGCGGAAATGCCCGCCCGCGATCGCATTGGCGGCCACGCGGGCCGGCCGGTTTTCCCCCTCGGTCATGCGCAAACTATGATCCCGGTTCCGCTCCCGCGCAATCCACGCTAGTGGCGGCCTGCGCGCGCCCGTAGCTCAGTTGGATAGAGCACGTGCCTTCTAAGCTCGTGGTCGCTGGTTCGAATCCAGCCGGGCGCGCCAAATTTGTGGAAGAGCCTCGCATAGGCTCGGACGCGCGTTCGCGCTTGCGAACCCTGGCGGGTTCGATGTTGCCAGCTTCGGATGCGCCATTTTTGTGGGAAGAGCCTCGCATAAGCTCGGACGCGCGGTCGCGCTTGCGAACCCTGGCGGGTTCGGTGCCGCCCGCTTCGGATGCGCCATTTTTGTGGGAAGAGCCTCGCATAAGCTCGGACGCGCGGTCGCGCTTGCGAACCCTGGCGGG
>NZ_JARQXA010000002.1 GCF_029543155.1 Sphingomonas sp. HITSZ_GF
GCCGACCTGGTCGGGCGCAAGCTGTCGATGGACAATGGCGGAACGCTGTTCGGCCTCCTCGCCGAGATGCGCGAGGATGCTGAGGACACCGGCCTTATCAACCTGATCGACGCCTGCGAGGACGTGGCACGCAACCTGCTCGCCAGCGAGGCCGACGACCGGCTTGCCGCCAGCTATCCATTCCTGACAATGCTCTCCACCGCGGTGTGCGGCTGGCTGATGGAAGCCTCGGGTCGCGCCGCCGCGCGCGGCGAGGGGGACCCTGCCTTCCGCAAGATGAAGCAGGCGGCCACAGCCTTCTACGTCACGCAGATCGTCCCCGAAGCGATGGGGCTCAAGCCTGCCGCAATGGCCAAGGCGGAAATGCTCTACGCGATCGATGCCGAAGGCTTCGCCGCGTAGAGCTTCCCCCTTTAACTCATTTGCCCACCGGCCCCGAGGTTGCCGTCGGCGACGGGGTCGGGGTGCGGGTGGGCAGCGGCACGCGATCGCTGATCGCCCACATCGAATCGGTCTTGAGCAGGCCGTTGAAGATGCGGTCGCTCTGCTCGAAGATGTCGAGCGGGCCCGGGCCGGGATTGGCGAGATAGCTCGAATTGCCGTTGGGTGCCGCGGCGCGGTGATGGCAGTTCATGCAGTTGGTGCGGATCGGATGATCGGCCGCCAGCTCGATATAGGGGTTGTAGGCGACCGGCCAGGTCGTGCCGCGGGGCACCGCCGAGATGCCATAGGTCGAGGTCATCAGATAATGGCGCCACGGCCCCGGCGCCTGCGCGGCCGGAATGTTGGGCCGGTTGGCGGCATAGGGGCCGGCATCAGGCTTGTCATGCCACCAGACCGACTGGAAGGTCCACGCCCCCTGCTCCTTGGTGATCATGTGCATCGCGATCATCACCAGCTGGTCGCCCGGCTGGAACATCCGGCCATAGGCCCAGTAAGCCGAGGCATCGAGGATCGCGCGGTCGCATGCGTCCATCGTCGTTAGGTCGGGCGTATAGTGGTAGAACTGGTCGGTCCCGACCACCGGCGCGCCCTTATAGACGTTCGGCCCCAGCGGCAGCGCATGCCACTTCACGCCGTGCAGGAAGCTCACCGATGCGGGCACCACCTGCGCCTGGGGCGTGGTGGTGAGCGCCACGGCGCGCGGCCACATGTTCATGTTCTCATAGCCGGCATATTGGCCGCGGTCGCTCTGCTGGTCGTCCCACACCGGCAGCGCGACGAAGCCGCCCTTGGGCACCGGCCACATCATCGGCTTGAGCACGATCGAATCGCTCGGCATCGCCGGGATCTCGGCTTGGCCCTGGCCCTGGGGCAGCATCGCCTGGAGCGTGGCGCTCTGGTAGAGCCCCTTGCCGCGGATCCAATCATAGGCGCCCTTGTTGTAGGTCACCCCGGCGACCATGATATCGCCGTTGTTCTCGAAGGTCGGCCCGTCGGCGAGCGTCTGCAGCGACGATCCGGGGCCGGGCGGCTGGATGCACTGCGTCCTGGCGTAGCGCTTCAACACCTCGGCCGGCAGCGGATATTCGGGCGGATATTTGAAGTTGATCGGATCGGTGCCGTTCAGGAACTTGCGGACACGCATCGGCAGCGTCGGCGGGCCGGCGAGCGTGCCGCCGATCAGCGTCGTGCCATCCTCCGCAGTGATCGTCGCGCTGGGCGTGGGGCTCGGCAGCGGCGTGTTGCCGGCGTAGGCCTGGGTCGAGGTGCACCAGCTGCGCCACACCGGCTCGCTGCCCGCCGGGCTGTTGAGCGCGGCCCAGAGATACCAGCCATGCGTGCGCGCCCGCGCCTCGTCGCGCGCGGCCACCCATTTCTCGATCGTCCCCGCCGGCTGCGGATAGTCGAAATTGGCGGGGATCGGCGCCGGGTTGACGCAAACCTGCGGCGCGGCGCCGGCGGCGGTACCCGGCCCGGGCTGCTTCTCGGTACAGGCGACGATGCCGGCAAGCAAAGCTGCCACGGGCAGCAGCAACAGCGCCGGATTGTTCAGGCGCGCATCGAGTATAGCCATGGCATCCCCCTGCCGTTGGATGCTGCGCAACATACGCGCTTCGAGGGAATATCTTGCAGGCTATTGAAGCCGAATTGGTTTAACCTGGAGCAAAGCGCCGATCAGTTGTAGCGATTGCCGCCCGGGTCGGCGCGAAAGCCATTGTTTGCGCTGCCGCGGCAGCGCTCGTCCTCGGGATGCTTCTTGCAGAGCTTGCGCAGCTCCTTGCCCTCGCGCGCTTCCTTCTCGCGCATCTTGCGGCCGTAGTTGCGGTCGCTCTCGTCCTGGCTGGTCGTTGCCCAGTCGGCCGCCTGCGCGCCTGCCTTCACCGGCAGGGTGACGACGTCGACCATGGTCTTGGCGATGCAGCCGCCGCTGAGCAGCGGCAGCGCCGCAACGAAAGGCATCAGAAACCTACGCATAAAATCTTCATCCCCCGGCGTGCGCGCGCGACCTCGCCGCCGCATCCCGCGCTTCTACACCAATATAGGGGAAATCGGTGAAGAAACCGTCCACGCCAAGACCGAGGAAATACAGGATTTCTTCTTTCAGGCGACCATGTTCCGCCGGATTTGCGCCGGAGCGGTAGCTGGGCAGGAGGAAGAAGTTCTCCGCCCGGAACGTCCAGGGATGCAGCTTCAGCCCCGCGGCATGCGCATCGGCGATCAGCGTGGTGGCGGGGCCGCTCACCGGCTGGATCATCGTCAGCTCGGGGCCGATGCCATAGGCGTAGGCGGCAATCGCCTTCAGCCCTTCGGGCGTGGTCATCGCCTTGTAGCTCTGTTGGGCATGGTCCGCCGGGCCGCCGATCCCGGCCATCAACTGGATCAGCCTCACCTTGGTCATCGTCCTGAGCCGCTTGAGGTTGTCCACCTCGAACGACTGGATGAACACCGGCGCATCGGCGCGGTCCCAGCCCGCTGCCTTGAGCGTGTCGACCAGGCGCTGCTCGAGCGGCAGGCCGATCGAGGCGAAATAGGTCGGATGCTTGGTCTCGGGATAGATGCCGATCGTCCGGCCGGTCTCCTTTGACGCCTTCTTCGCGAGCGCGATCACCTCGTCGAGCGTCGGGATCTCGGCCTGGCCATCGTACTTCGTGTTATCCGGACGCAGCTTGGGCAGGCGCTCCTTCGCGCGCAGCGTCTTGAGTTCGGCGAGGGTGAAGTCCTCGGTGAACCAGCCCGTCATCATCTCGCCGTCGATCGTCTTGGTCGCCTTGCGGGCGGCGAACTCGGGATGGTCCGCGACATCGGTGGTCTCGGTGATGTTGTTCTCGTGCCGGGCGACGAGCACGCCGTCCCTGGTCGGCACCAGATCGGGCTCGATGAAATCGGCGCCCTGCTCGATCGCGCGGCTATAGGAGAGCAGCGTGTGCTCGGGGCGCTCCCCGCTGGCGCCACGATGCGCGATGACGATGGGCTTTTCCGGATGCATGGCATGACCTTGCCCCAGCGCGGCGCCCGGCACCATCAGCAACAGCGCGGCAATCAGCGATCTCGTCACGAAACTCTCCCTTCGTTACGGGGTTGGGCCTAGGCTGCTCATGTGACGGTTGCGAGGCGATGATGGCGGATAATGACAGCGTGCTCGCGGCGGCCCGCGCCTGGAAGGGCGAACGGCTGGCGCTGGCCACCGTCGTATCGACCTGGGGATCGGCGCCGCGGCCGCGCGGCAGCCACATGCTTGTGCATGCCGATGGCCGGTTCGAGGGATCGGTGTCGGGCGGCTGCGTCGAGACCGACATCCTGCAGACCGCCGCCGAGGTGATCGACGGCGCACCGGCGACCGTGCGACACTATGGCGTCGCGGACCCGGCGGCCTGGGAAGTCGGGCTGCCTTGCGGAGGCGAGATTTCGGTGCTGGTGCAGCCAGTGTCGGACACCGGCTTTCCTCCCGCGCTGTTCGACGCGATCGATGCGGCGCGCGCCCGCGGGGAATCGCTCGATATCGGCACGGACCTGGCCAGCGGCCGCTCCGCCGCCGGCCCGGGCGCATTCGTCAACCGCTACGATCCGCCGCGCCGGCTGTTGATCGTCGGCGCCGTCCAGATCGCTCAGGCGCTGGCAGGCCTCGCGCGCGAGCTGGGCATCGCGACGACGATCATCGACCCGCGGGAGAGATTCCTCACGCCCGAGCGTTTCCCCGGCGTGATCCTCGACGACCGATGGCCCGACGAGGCCGTGACCGCCCTGCAACCCGATCCCGCCACGGCCGTGGTGACGCTCAGCCACGATCCCAAGATCGACGATGCCGCGCTGATCGCCGCGCTGCGCGCGCCGGCCGGCTATGTCGCCGCGCTCGGGTCGCGCAAGAGCCACGCGGCGCGGCTGGAAAGGCTCGCCGCGCTGGGCTTCTCGGATGCCGATCTGGCGCGGATCGAAGGGCCGGCCGGGCTCGCCATCGGCGCGATCGGCCCGTCCGAGATCGCGCTATCCATTGCCGCAGCCATGGTGAAAACCTTCCATGCTCAAGCCTGACCAGGTCGCCCTGATCCTCCTCGCTGCCGGCCGCTCGCGCCGGTTCAACGACGGCGACAAGCTCGCCGAACCGTTCCTCGACAAGCCGCTCGCCTATCATGTCGTGACCGCGCTCTCGCACCTCCCCTTCAAGGCGCGGATCGCGGTGGTCTCGGATACCGCGCTGGACTTTGCCGCGCTCGGCTATGATGTGGTCGAGAACCCGGATCCCGCCGCCGGCCAGGCGCGCTCGCTTTGCCACGGAATCACCCGCGCCATCGAGCTGGGCTGCGACAATGTGCTCATTGCACTGGCGGACATGCCGCGCGTCACCGCCGCGCATATCCGCCGGATGATGGATGCCGCCGACGGCAATGCAACGATCGTCGCCTCCTCGGACGGCGTACGGCCGATGCCGCCGGCCCTGTTCGGCAAGGACCTGTTCCCCGAACTGCTCAGGCTCGAAGGCGACGAAGGCGCCCGCGAACTGATCAAGCGCGGGCATCATGTGATCGCCCCGCCCGCCGAACTGGTCGATATCGACACACAGGACGACCTGCGCGAGCTGCGCGAACTCTATGGCCTGCGCACCGACGGGCTGCCCGAGCAGCCGCCCGCGCTCATTCGTGACGTAGCGCGTCGATCGGATTGAGGCTCGCCGCGCGCCGCGCCGGGAAATAGCCGAACACCACGCCGATGATCGCCGAGATCGCAAAGGCGATCACGTTGATCTGGACGTCGAACAGGAAGGGCAGCGAGCCCAGCCACGACATCAGCGCCACCGCCATCTGCGCCAACAACAGCCCGATGATGCCGCCGAGCATCGAGAGCACCACCGCCTCAACGAGGAACTGCATCAGCACCTCGCTCGCCACCGCGCCGATGGCGAGGCGGATGCCGATCTCGCGCGTACGCTCGGTGACCGACACCAGCATGATGTTCATGATGCCGATGCCGCCGACGATCAGGCTGATTCCCGCCACCGCGGCAACGATCTGGGTGAGCAACGTCGTGGTGCCGGTGAGCGTCTGGCTGATCTGGGCGGTGTCGAAGATGTTGAAATCATCTTCCTTGCCGCCCGTTATCTGGCGGCGCTGGCGCAGCAGATCGGTGATCGAGGACTGGATCTGCGCGCTTTCATAGTCGGGATCGGTACCGACCAGCATCAGGCGGATGTCGCGGTTGCCGGTGAAGCGGCGCTGGACCTGCTTGATCGGCATGATGATGACATCGTCCTGGTCGCCGCCGAAACCGGCCTGGCCGCGCGTCGAGAGCACGCCGATCACGTCGCACGAGACGCCGTTGACGCGGATCCGGTCGCCCACGGCGCTGCCGCCGCGGAACAGGTTGGTGCGCACGGTCCCACCGATGATGCACACCGCCTTGCCCGCCTGCTCCTCGATGCCGTTCCAGTAGCGCCCCTCGACCAGCGGCCAGGGCTGGACCTTGAAATAGTCACTGGTGGTGCCGTTGATCGTCGTCGACCAGTTGGCGCCGTTATAGATCACCGTCGCGGTCGACTGCGCCTGGGGGGCGACAGCGCTTACGCCGGTAATCTGCTGGCGGATCGCCTGGACATCCTCTTCCTTGAAGTCCGGCGGGCGCGGCCCGCCGCCGCCGCGGCCGAAGCCCTGGCCCGGGCGGATCTGGAGGATGTTTGTGCCGAGCGCCGAGATCTGCTGCTGCACCGCCGCCGTGGTCGCCTTGCCGAGCGTGACCATGGTGACCACCGCCGCGACGCCGATGATGATGCCGAGCGCGGTCAGGATCGAGCGCAGCTTGTGGCGCAGGATCGAGCGGATCGCGAGGATGAAGGTGGTGCCGAACATTACTTCTGCTCCCCTTCCGCTTGCGGGAGGGGTCGGGGGAGGGGCTGAACGGATACGGCGAGAGACAGGCCCTCCCCTAACCCCTCCCGCAAGCGGAAGGGGGGCAAGAAGGGCGAGAAGGCAGCGCGCGCACTCATGCCACGACCTCCCCCTGGTGGTGGCTCGCCTCGATCCGCTCGACCAGCCCGTCCTTGAAATGGATGATCGTGCGCGCGAACGCCGCCATGTCGGGCTCGTGCGTGACCATCAGCACGGTGATGCCGCTCGTCTTGTTGAGATCGGTGAGCAGCTGCATGATCTCCACCGAGCGCTCGCTGTCGAGATTGCCGGTCGGCTCGTCGGCAAGCAGCACGTCGGGATTGGTGACGATCGCCCGGGCAATCGCGACGCGCTGCTGCTGGCCGCCCGAAAGCTCGCCGGGGGTGTGATCCCACCACTCCTTCAGCCCGACCTTGTCGAGCGCCGCCATCGCCGCCTCGCGCCGCTCCTTCTTGGGATCGCCGCGATAGAGCAGGGGCAGCTCGACATTCTCCAGCGCCGAGGTGCGCGCGAGCAGGTTGAAGCCCTGGAAGACGAAGCCGAGATACTTCCGCCGGAGCAGCGCCCGCTGATCGCGCTCGAGCTTCTCGACATGGACGCCCTTGAACAGGAACTCGCCCGCGCTCGGCACGTCGAGACAGCCCAGGATGTTCATCGTGGTCGACTTGCCCGAACCCGACGGCCCCATCACCGCGACGAAATCGCCGGCGTTGATATCCAGATCGACGCCCTTCAGCGCCTGGAAGGCCGTGGCGCCCGCGCCATAGGTCTTCACGACCTTGCGGAGCTGGATCAGCGGCGCGCCCGCATCACTGGCCGCCACGCTGACCTCCCGAACCGCCGCCCGAGCTGCCGCCCTGGCGCCGCTGACCGCTCTGGCGCTTCTGGCCCGAGCCGTTGCCGGCGAGCTGGCCGGTGATCACCTTGTCGCCCGGCTTCAGATTGCCGCCGGTGACTTCGGTGACGCTGCCGTCGGTGTCGCCGGTGGTGACCTCCACTGCCTGCGGCTTGCCTTCGGCATCGAGGATATAGACGGTCTGCGTGCCCGCCTGGCCGCCCTTGGCCTGCTTCTCGGCACCGCCCTGCCCGGCTGCGCCGCGGCGCCTGCCGCCACGCGGCACCAATGCACCGGCGATCCCACCAGAGCTGCTCGCGCTCGGGCTAGGCGTCGCAGCCGGCGTGAAGCGCAGCGCCGCATTGGGCACGAGCAGCACGTTCGGCTTGGACTTTGTGACGATCTCCGCCGTCGCGGTCATGCCCGGGCGGAGCTGCTGGTCGGCATTGGCGACGCTCAGCATCGCTGCATAGGAAACCACGCCGGTCGAGGTGCTCGACGTGGTCGAGCTGCTGCTGCTCGACGAGGACGAGGTGGAAACGGTCTGGTTCGAGCCGAGGTCGACGCGGGTGATCGTCGCCGGGAAGGTCTTGCCCGGGAAGGCATCGACGGTGAAGCTCGCGAGCTGGCCTTGCTTGACCGAGCCGACATCGGCTTCGTCGATCGCGACTTCGAGCTCCATCGACGAGAGATCCTCGGCGATGACGAACAGCACCGGCGCATTGAGCGAGGACGCCACCGTCTGGCCCGGCTCGATCTGGCGGACGAGCACCACGCCGTTGACCGGCGAGCGGATGACTGCCTTTGCGCGCTGGGTCTTGGCCGTCGACAGCTCGGCACGCTGGGCGACGACATTGGCCTGGCTCGAGCGCAGCGTAGCGACCGCGCGCTGATAATCGGCGCGCGCCTGCTCCATCTCGACCTTGGCGGGCACCTTGCCGCCCGACAGGCGGCTGACTTCCTCGAGCCGGTTGAGATTGGCCTGGTTCTGCGCCACCGTCGCCTGGTTCTGCGCCACCAGCGCTTCCTGCGCGGCAAGCTGTGCGGCGCTCTGCTTGATCTGGTCGTCGAGGTTGGCAGTATCGAGCAACGCGAGCGGCTGGTCCTTCACCACCCGGTCGTTGACGTCGACCAGCACGGTGCGGATCAGGCCCGAAAGCTCCGAGCCGACCTGCACCTCGTTGGTCGGCGCCAGCTTGCCAGTGGCCGAGACGGTGACCGTCAGGTTGCCGCGATCGACTTGCTCGGTGGCATATTTGGTTTCCTTGCTGGTGCCGAACAGGTTCCAGGCGAGCAGGACCACCAGCAGCACGCCGATCGCGATGAGGCCCCATTTCAGCCAACGGCGCCACCACGGGCGCGGCGGCGTGCCCAGGAAATCGTCGAGATTCTGGTTGGGATCAGTTGCCATTGGCGGTGCTGCCTGTCGTCGGAGCGGTGGGGGTCTTGCTCGCGTCCCAGCCGCCGCCCAGCGCCTGGTAGAGCTGGATCAGCGCGGTCGCCTCGTCCGAGCGGGCGGAGACGAGCCCGTTGCGCGCGGAGATGAGGGCGGACTCGGCGGTGTTGAGCGTGGTGAAGTCGGTGAGGCCCGAGCGATATTGCATGCGCGCGAGCAGCGCCTGGTTGTTCGAGGCATCGAGCGCGGTCGCGAATTCCTGCTGGCGGCGCTGGGCCACCTGCAACGCGACGATCGCGTTCTCGATATCCTCAAGGCTGGTCAGGACGGTGGACTTGTAGGCAAGGAAGGCGCCGTCCGCAGCCGCCTCGGCCGAGCGGACCTGGCTGGCGCGCCTGCCGCCGTCGAACAGCGTCTGGGCGATGTTGGCGAACAGGCGGCCGGTGATCGTGTCGAAGATCGCCGAAAGCGCGCTGCTGCCCGAATCGATACTGCCGCCGATCGACAGCGAGGGATAGAGCTGGGCGGTGGCGACGCCGATATTGGCGCTCGCCACCGCCAGGTTGCGCTCGGCGGCGCGCACGTCCGGCCGCTGGCGCAGCGCATCGGCGGGGATGCCCGCGGCAACTTCGGCCGGCCCCTTGGGGATCGGCTTCACCGCTTCCATCTCGGCCTTGAGCGCGCCCGGCGCCTGGCCGGTCAACACACCGAGGCGCGAGACCGCGCTGTTGTAGCTGGCTTCCAGCGTGGGGATGGTGGCGGCGAGCTGCGCCCGGCTGGCGCGCGCCTGCTCCTGGTCGATCGACGAGACCAGCCCGGCCTGGACGCGCCAGCCGGCGATCTCGAGATTGTCGTCGGAGATGGCGAGATTGTCGCGCGCATTGGCGAGCTGCGCCTGCGCCACCCGGGCGAGCACATAGTTGCGGGCAGTCTCGGCCTCGACCGAGATCAGCACCGCCGCATAGTCGAAGCCGCTCGCTTCATAGCTTGCCCTAGCGCCTTCCACGCCGCGGCGCACGCCGCCGAACAGGTCGACCTGGTAGCTGGCGTCGAGGCCGAGCGAGAAGCTGGTGCTACCGCCCTGCGAGAAGCTGGTCACCGTGCCGTCGGGCAAGGTGGTGCTGGTGGTGCCGCCGCGCAGCGGCTCGCTGTGCGACACGCCGCCCGATGCGCTGAGGCTGGGGAACAGGTCGGCGCGCTGCTGGACCAGCGCCTCGCGCGCCTGGCGCAGCCGCACCACCGCCTGCGCGACATCAAGGTTCGCCGCCTGGGCGCGCTGCACCAGGCTGGCGAGCATCGGGTCGTCGAACTTGGTCCACCACTGGCTCAGGTCCTCCTGCGCCTTCTGCCCGGCGGGCACCGACCAGCCATCGGGCACGCCCAGCTCGGCGGCGGCGCGCGGATGATAGTCCGGACCCACCGAACAGGCGGCGAGCGGCAGCGCGAGCACCAGGCTCAGGGTTAGCGGACGGTTGGCCATGGCCCTCTAGATGTTTCGAGGACCGTTTCAGTTCCAGCGAATTATTGTCGCAATATGTCTCGAAGCCAGGAGAGATGGGGATCGGAGCGGTGCCGGAATGGATTCAGCACTTGGCCTGCGCGCCTCGCTTGGGCAGAGAGGCGCAAAATTGCGAGGGAACCTGAAGCGATGAGCGACACCGTCAGCATACACCCTGTTCCCGAAAGCTGGGCGCGCAGCGCCAGGGTGGATGCCGAGGGTTACGAGAAGCTCTATGGCATGAGCCTCGCCGATCCGGGCAGCTTCTGGCTCGAGCAGGCGCGCCGGCTCGACTGGATCAAGCGCCCCGAGATCGCGGGCGACTGGTCGTTCGACGAGGCCGATTTCCGGATCAACTGGTTCGCCGACGGCAAGCTCAACGTCGCTGCCAACTGCATCGACCGCCACCTCGCCAAGCGCGGCGACAGCATCGCGATCATATGGGAGCCCGATGCGCCCGAAGAGGCGCCGAAGCGCTACACCTATCGCCAGCTCCATGCCGAGGTCTGCCGCTTCGCCAATGTGCTGAAGGCGCAGGGCGTCCGGAAGGGCGACCGCGTCACCATCTACATGCCGATGATCCCCGAGGCGGCGTTCGCGCTGCTCGCCTGCGCGCGGATCGGCGCGATCCATTCGGTGGTGTTCGGCGGCTTCTCGCCCGAGGCGCTGGCCGGGCGCATCACCGATTGCGACTCCTCGGTCGTCATCACCGCCGACGAGGGTCGCCGCGGCGGCAAGAAAGTCCCGCTCAAGACCAATGTCGATGCAGCGGCGGCGCACGTCACCTGCCTCGAAAAGGTGATCGTGGTGCAGGCCACCGGCGGCGACATCCCGATGCAGGAAGGCCGCGACCTCTGGTATCACGAGGCAGCGGCCCAGGCGCCGGCCGAGTGCCCGGCCGAGCCGATGGGCGCCGAAGACCCGCTGTTCATCCTCTACACCTCGGGATCGACCGGCAAGCCCAAGGGCGTGCTCCACTCGTCGGGCGGCTATCTGCTCTGGGCGAGCATGACGCACGAGCTGGTGTTCGACTATCGCCCCGGCCAGATCTACTGGTGCGCCGCCGATATCGGCTGGGTCACCGGGCACAGCTACATCGTCTATGGCCCGCTCGCGAACGGCGGCACCACGCTGATGTACGAAGGCGTGCCCAACTGGCCCGATGCCAGCCGCATCTGGCAGGTGGTCGATCGCCACCAGGTCGAGATTCTCTACACCGCTCCCACCGCGCTGCGCGCGCTGATGAAGGAAGGCGACGACTATGTCGCCAGCACCTCGCGCAGCTCGCTCAAGCTGCTCGGCACCGTCGGCGAGCCGATCAACCCCGAGGCCTGGCGCTGGTATTATGACGTGGTCGGCGAGGGCCGCTGCCCGATCGTCGACACCTGGTGGCAGACCGAGACCGGCGGCCACATGATCACCCCGCTGCCCGGCGCGACTGCGCTCAAGCCGGGCTCGGCGACCAAGCCCTTCCCCGGCGTCGACCCGCAGATCGTCGATGCCGACGGCACCATCCTGCACGGTGCCACCGAGGGCAATCTCGTCATCGCGCGCAGCTGGCCCGGCCAGATGCGCACGGTCTGGGGCGATCACGAGCGCTTCTTCCAGACCTATTTCACCACCTATCGCGGCAAGTATTTCACCGGCGACGGCTGCCGCCGCGATGGCGACGGCTATTACTGGATCACCGGCCGCGTCGACGACGTGATCAACGTCTCGGGCCACCGCATGGGCACCGCCGAGGTGGAGAGCGCGCTGGTGCTGCATCCCAAGGTGGCCGAGGCCGCGGTGGTTGGCATGCCGCACGACATCAAGGGCCAGGGCATCTATGCCTATGTCACGCTCAACGCGAACTGCGTGGCGGACGAAGCGCTGCGTGCCGAGCTGATCAAATGGGTGCGCACCGAGATCGGCCCGATCGCGACGCCCGATGCCCTCCAGTTCGCGCCCGGCCTGCCCAAGACCCGCTCGGGCAAGATCATGCGCCGCATCCTGCGCAAGATCGCCGAGGGCGACGTCTCGTCGCTCGGCGACACCTCGACGCTCGCCGATCCTTCGGTGGTCGACGATCTCGTCAAGAACCGCGTGGGATGAGCGAGTCACGCATCCGCGTGATCGAGGGGGACATCACCGCCCTCGCCGTGGATGCGATCGTCAATGCTGCGAACAATTCGCTGCTCGGCGGCGGCGGGGTGGATGGCGCTATCCACCGCGCCGCCGGGCCCGAGCTGCTCGCCGAATGCCGCACGCTCGGGGGCTGTGCGACCGGTGATGCCAAGCTTACCCGCGGCTACCGGCTGCCCGCCGGCCATGTGATCCACACGGTCGGCCCGGTCTGGCATGGCGGCGCGCATGGCGAGGCGGCATTGCTGGCCAGCTGCTATCGCCGCTGCTTCGAGGTCGCCCGCGCCAACGGCTTCACCACCCTCGCCTTTCCGGCGATCAGCTGCGGCGTCTATGGCTATCCGATCGACGCCGCGACCGAGATCGCCGTCGCCGAAGCCCGTGCGGCGCTCGCGCTGGACTCCGGGCTGGAGTTGACCTTCGCGACCTTTGGTGACGCCATCACCACTGCCTATCGGCACCTTATCGACCGCTGAATCCCGTTGCGAGGGCAATTCGCCGGCGTTACACCCCGCTAATACAGTCTATCTGTTTGGGGTACTTGGATGAAAATGAGCAATTGGGTGCGTCTCGCCGCTGGCGTGGCGCTGGTCGCGGTTTCGCCGGCCATGGCGCAGACGGCCAAGCCCGCGCCGCGATACGGCAGCTTCGGCGTCGACCTGACCGCGCAGAAGCCGAGCGTGAAGCCGGGCGACGATTTCTGGATGTACGCCAATGGCGGCTGGAACGATCGCGTCGAGATCGCCGCCGATCGCACCTCGGCCGGCTTCGGGACCCAGCTCTCGGTCGAGGCCGAAGCGAATGTCCGCGCCATCCTAGACGACATGGCCAAGAACCCGTCCGCCTATGGCGCCAGCGGCAAGCAGGTCGGCGATTTCTACGCCAGCTGGATGGACGAGGCAGGCATCGAGAAGGCCGGCACCGCGCCGCTCAAGCCCTATCTCGCCACGATCGCCGGGGTGAAGGACCTCGACGCGCTGCAGGTGCTGTTCGCCACCGTCGGCTATGCCTCGCCTGTCGAGTTGGGCGTGATCCCCGACCTTGCCGACCCGACCCGCTATACCGCGATCACCGGCCAGGGCGGGCTGGGCATGCCGCGCGACTATTATCTGCTCGAAGGCGCCAAATATGACGCGTTCCGCACCGCCTATCGCGCCTATGTCGTGAAGATCCAGGAGCTGGCCGGCATCCCCGATGCCGCGGCCAAGGCCGATGCGATCATCGCGCTCGAAACCGCGATGGCCAAGGTCCAGTGGTCGCCGGCCGAGAGCCGCGACATCGCCAAGCTCAACGATCCGCAGACGCTCGCCGGGCTCGAGGCCAAGGCACCAGAGTTCAACTGGGCGCTGATGCTCAAGACTGCCGGGCTCGAAAGCTCGCCCAAGGTGCTGATGACGCAGAACACTGCCGTCACCGCACTCGGCAAGCTGATGGTCGCGACGCCGCTCCAGGCCTGGAAGGACTATCTCGCCTATCGCTTCGTCAGCGATCACGCGCAGTTCCTGCCCAAGGCCTTCGACGACACGCGCTTCGGCTTCTATTCGCAGACGCTGTCGGGCGTGAAGGTGCAGCGCGAGCGCTGGAAGCGCGGCGTGCAGATGGTCAACGGTGCGCTCGGCGAGGCAGTCGGCGCGATCTATGTCGCCAAATATTATCCGCCGGCGGCCGAGAAGCAGATGGCCGAGCTGATCGAGAATCTGCGCGCCGCCTATAAGGACCGCATTTCCAGCTCGACCTGGATGGACGAGGCGACCAAGCAGAAGGCACTGGCCAAGCTCGCCGCATTCGAGCCGCGCATCGGCCATCCGGACAAGTATATCGACTATTCGTCGTTCAAGGTCGTCCGCGGCGACCTGCTCGGCAATGCGATGCGCTCGGGCGAGTTCCAGCACCAGCTCGAGCTGTCGCGCTTCGGCAAGCCGGTCGACCGCACCCTGTGGGACATGACCCCGCAGACGGTGAACGCCTATTACAACCCGCTCGCCAACCAGATCACCTTCCCGGCCGCGATCCTGCAGCCTCCCTTCTTCGACCCCAGCGCCGATCCGGCGGTGAACTATGGCGCGATCGGCGCGATCATCGGCCATGAGATGGGACACGGGTTCGACGATCAGGGCAGCATGTTCGGCCCGACCGGCAAGTTCGAGAACTGGTGGACCGACGGCGCCAAGAAGGCGTTCGGCGAGCGCACCGCCGCGCTCGTCGCCCAGTATGACGGCTATGAAGCGGTTCCCGGCACCAAGGTGCAGGGCAAGCTGACGCTCGGCGAGAATATCGGCGACCTGGGCGGCGTGGAGGCGGCCTATGGCGCCTTCCAGAAGTACCAGGCCGAGCATGGCAAGGCCCCGGTGATCGGCGGGCTGACCGGCGACCAGCGCTTCTTCCTCGCCTATGCCCAGGCCTGGCAGACCAAGATCCGCGAGGACGCGGCGCGCCAATATGCGCTGACCGATCCGCACTCGCCCGCCAAGTTCCGCGTCAATGGCATCGTCCGCAACGTCGATGCCTGGTACAAGGCATTCAACATCCAGCCGGGCGACGCGCTCTACCTGGCACCCGAGCAGCGCGTGCACATCTGGTAAGCCTCGCGGCCTGACCATAACGAAGCGGCCCGGCAGCGATGCCGGGCCGTTTTGCTTGTCAGACGCTCGGCTTCAGGCGTTCACCCCGCCATCGACGGTGAGCACCGATCCGGTGATGAAGCGCGCCGCCGGGCTGGCGAGGAACGCCACCGCCGCGCCGATATCCTCCACCGTGCCATAGCGGCCAAGCGCGGTCTGGCTGCGGATGAACTCGGCATGCTCGCCGTTCGCCGGGTTCATGTCGGTATCGATCGGACCGGGCTGGACCAGGTTCACCGTGATGTCGCGCCCGCCCAGATCGCGCGCCAGCCCGCGGTTGAAGGCGAGCAGCGCCGACTTGGTCATCGAATAGAGCGTCGATCCCGGCGCGAAGACGCGTTCGGCCAGGCACGATCCGATCGTGATGATGCGGCCGCCCGCGGGCAGATGCGGCATCGCGGCGCCCGAGGCGATCACCGCGGCACGGACGTTGACGTTGAGCAGCGCGTCCACGTCTTCGAGGTTCAGCGCATCGACACCGCTGTAGCGCGCGATGCCGGCATTGTTGACCAGGATGTCGAGCCCGCCCAGCCCGGCCACCGCTTCGGCCACCGAGCGTTGCACCGCTTCCGGATCGGCGCTGTCCGCCTGGATCGCCAGCGCGCGCCGCCCCTTCGCCTCGATCGCCGCGACCAGCGCCGCGGCGCGATCCGCCGAGCGCTCATAGGTGATCGCGACGTCCGCGCCCTTGTCCGCCAGCGCCAGCGCGATTCCGGCGCCGATGCCGCGTGCCGCGCCGGTTACCAATGCGCGCTTTCCCGTCAGTTCCAACATGGCTTGTCTCATTCTGTAGTGATCGATACAGAATTAGCTGGGAACGTTGCGGCGACAGTTCAAGGGAATTATATAACGATCGATGCAAAATTCTGGAGACACCGACCAGGCCGAGGAAACCGCCGCGCGCGGGCGCGGCCGGCCGCGTGGCTTCGATCGCGAGGCGGCGCTTGCCCGGGCGACCCGGCTGTTCTGGCAACAGAGCTATGAAGCGACCTCGATCGCCGACCTGACCGCGGCGATGGGGATCGGCGCACCGAGCCTTTATGCGGCGTTCGGATCGAAGGAGGCGCTCTATCTGGAGGCGCTGCGCCACTATGCCGACAATTACGATGCGCAGGTGTGGGGCGGCTTCCGGGCTGCAGGCACCGCGCGCGCGGCGGTGCAGGCCTATCTGCTCGACTCGGCCGCGGCGCTGACCGGGGCGCTCGGCGACCAGCCGCTCGGCTGCATGGTCACCCTGTCCTCCGCAGGATCCGAATGCGATTCCGAGCTGGGCGACACGATGCGGGCCGCACGGCGGGAAGGCCTGGAACGGTTGAAGGCGCGGCTGGCGCGCGCGGTGGCCGAGGGCGAACTGCCTGCATCCACCGATGTCCATGCCCTCGCGCGCTTCGCGCAGACGATGCAGAGCGGCATGTCGATCCTTGCCCGCGACGGCGCCAGCCGCGCCGAGCTGGAAGAGGCGGCGCGGATCGCGATGCTCGGCTGGGATGCGCGCGTCGCAAGTTGACTGGGCAACGATTGCATTTCCTGCAATAGGACACCGTTGTCATTGCAGTTGCAGAAACCGCACCCGCGGCCCATTTGTGTCTATGTTGCATTGCAGCAAACACGCAATGAGGGTTTTCCGATGTTCTCGCTTATCTCGCTCTTCCTCGCCGCGCGCCGCCCGGTGACGCTGCCCGCCATCGCGGAATCCGCGACGCCTGTCGTCGATCCGGTCGAGCTGCGCCTCGCCGCCTGAGCGGCGGAACAGGCTGACGCAAAAAGGGGAGCCTCGCGGCTCCCCTTTTCGTTTGCCCCGAAGGCGCGGCGCTTACTTCACGCCGTGCATCCAGTATTTGAGCGGCCAGCTCAGCAGCAGGAGCAGCACGCCGAGGATTATCGCCGACACCGAGATGGTGGTGAAGGTGGCGAGATAGGTGTCGAGGCTGACCTTGAGGTTGGTCACCTGACCGCCCACCGTCTCGACGCTGGCGAGCTGTGCGATCATGCCGGCGAAGAACTGCGCCACCGAGATCGACAGGAACCACACGCCCATCATCAGGCCAACCACGCGCGCGATCGACAGCTTGGTAATCATGCTGAGGCCCACCGGCGAGATGCAGAGCTCGGCGAAGGAGTGGATGAAGTAGAGGCCGGCCAGCCACCAGATGCTCACCCGGAAGCTGGCATCGGCATAGGCGCCGCCCCAGACGAGCAGCAGGAAGCCCGCAGCCACGCCGATCAGCGCAATGCCGAACTTGACCGGGATCGACGGCTCGAGCCCGCGCCGCGCCAGCGCGGTCCACATCATCGACATGAACGGCGCGAGGAGGACGATGAAGGCGGCGTTGAAGAACTGGGTCTGCCCCGCGGTGATCGTGAACCAGCCGAACACCGAGAGATCGGTGTTGCGATCGGCGAACAGGGTGAGCGACGAGCCCGCCTGCTCGAACAGCGTCCAGAACACGACGTTGAAGACGATCAGCACCATCGCGGCCAGCATCATCTGGAACTCGGTCTTGCTGCCGGCAAAGAACGACCAGATCAGGATCGCCGGCACGCCGATCAGGAACGAGCCGAACAGCAGCTTGCCCATCAGCGGCAGCGAAGTGACATAGCCGATGAAGCCCGAGCCGGCGGCCGGCTCCGGCGAGTGCATCAGGTTGACGTAGAGCATGTAGAAGAGCGGCACGACGCAGAGCGCCACCGCGTAGATGATCCATTGTTGGCCGTTGACGCCCGGCTTGGCCGGGGGCTCGCCATAGCCATCGAGCTTGCCGCCGTTGAACTGGATCAGCGCCCAGGAAACCATCATGCCGATCGCGGCCAGGCCGAAGCCCCAGCTCCAGCCATAGGCGACGGCCAGCCAGGGGCAGATCAGCTGCGAGAAGAACGAGCCGATGTTGATGCCCATGTAGAAGATCGTGAAGCCGGTATCGCGTCGGGGATCGCCCTGCTCGTAGAGCTCGCCGACCATGGTGGAGATGTTCGGCTTGAAGAAGCCATTGCCCACCGAGACCATCGACAGCGCGATCAGCATCACCATCACGTAGAAGGCGCTGCGGTCCGCGCCGGATTCGAAGCTGCCCTTGGCGACCTTGCGCTCGACGACGCCGGCGTTGAGCAGGTCGACGGTGCCGTCTTCATTGCCCTTGATCTCGAGCTTCTTCGATCCGTCGATAACGTAGCGGACTTCCTTGTCGCCCTGCTTCTCGATCGAGACTTCGTAGCGTTGCTTGTCGATCGTCGCGTGCGGCGTCGCAGTCGGTCCGCCGAAGCAGAGGATGGCATAGCCGAGCGACATGACGATCGCGCCGAACTTCACCGCGCGCTTCGAGCCGAGATACTGGTCGGCCAGATAGCCGCCGACCAGCGGAGTGAGATAGACGAGCGCGGTATAGCCGCCGTACAGGCCGGTCGCCTCGCGGTCCCCGAACATGAAATGCTGCGTCAGGTAGAGCGTCAGCAGCGCGCGCATGCCGTAATAGCCGAAGCGCTCCCACATCTCGGTGGTGAACAGGCGCGCCAGCTGGCGGGGATGCCCGAACCACGTCGATTCCTTCGCAGGATTGACGTGGGTGATGTCCGGCTCTGCCGGACTATCGGCGGTTGGAGTGTCGACCATGCGGAATTTTGCCCTTTGATATCGGTTCCGGGCTCGGGCCCGGCGCATGGGCGGCCAACCTAGACGGAATGAAGCCGCTGTAAAGCATGTGCATTTGGGCACAGTTCGACAGCGCGCCGCACGAAAGCGCGTTGCGCGGCGGCGGCGGCGCCCTAGATGCCTCGCATGACCTTCAACGATCGCTCCACCCCGCTCGCGCTTCTACGCACCCGCCGATCCGGCAAGCCCCGCGACATGGTCGCCCCCGGCCCCAGCCCCCAACAGCTCGACGAGATGATCGCGATCGCGGCGCGCACCCCCGATCACGGCAAGCTCTTCCCCTGGCGCTTCGTTACCGTGCCCGACGATGCGCGTCAGGCGCTGGGCGAGAAGCTCGCCGCGATACTGCGCAGCGAGAAGCCGGGCTGCACCCCGCGCGACGAGGAAGCGGCGATCCAGTTCGCCACCCAGGCGCCGGCGCTGGTGGTGGTGCTCTCGGCCCCGGTGGTGCCGCACAAGATCCCGGTCTGGGAACAGGAGCTTTCGGCCGGTGCGGTGTGCATGAACCTGCTCCACGCCGCGCACGCCATGGGCTTCACCGGCGCTTGGATCACCGGCTGGGCCGCCTATTCGGATGCGGTGCGCGACCTGTTCGGCAGCGAGGGGCAGAAGATCGCCGGATTCCTGTTCCTCGGCACCCCAGCTTTCCCGCTGGAGGAGCGCCCCCGGCCGGCACTGTCCGAAATCGCACATAGGTGGAATCCGGGGTATGGACCTGATGCTTGATTGGTGTATTATAGCACCATGACAGCTCTAGAGCATGAGGACAGCCCGGTTTACCTCAAGCTGCGCGCCAGCATCGCCGCGGCGATCCTGCGCGGGCAATACCGGGCAGGGGATCAGCTTCCGTCGGTGCGAGCGCTTGCCGCCGAGCATGGCGCCAATCCGCTGACGGTGGCCAAGGCCTATCAGAGCTTCCAGGACGACGGCTATGTCGAGGTTCGCCGCGGCGTGGGCATGTTCGTGCTGCCGGGCGCGGTGGAAAAGCTGCGCATCGCCGAGCGCGAGCGCTTCCTCACCGGCTACTGGCCGCGCGTGAAGGAGCATATCGCGCTGCTCGGCCTCGACGCGCACGAGCTGCTCGACCGCGAGACGGCCTGATCCGATGATTGCGACCGACGAAGCAGCGGTCGCGCCGGAAAAGGCCGGCTGGGCGCGCGGGCTGCTCGGTTGGGGCCTGCTCTTCGCCGGCGTTTTCGCCTTCCAGACGGTGGCGGCCAAGCCCTTCTACATTCCGTCGGCCTCGATGATGCCGACGCTGCTCAAGGGCGACCGGCTGGTCGTCTCCAAATATCCCTATGGCTGGTCCTACGCCTCGCTCTCGATCCATGGCAGCGCCGTGGTGCCCGGGCGGCTGTTCGGCACGCTGCCCGCGCGCGGCGACATCGTCACCGTGGCGCGGCGCGAGGACGGATCGGACCTGATCAAGCGCGTGATCGGCCTGCCCGGCGACACGATCGCGGTCAGCCATGGCGCGGTGATCCTCAACGGCAAGCCGGTGCCGCGCGTGGCCGACGGTACCGCCGATATCCCGGTCGACGCCAACGTCCCCTGTGACGAGGGCATGCTCGCCCCGTTCCGCAAGGTGAAGCAGGACGGCACGCTGGTCTGCGCGCTACCGCTGTTCCGCGAGACGCTGCCGAACGGCGCGAGCTATGACGTGATCGATCTGGGCGACACCTATCTGCCCGGCGGCTATATCAGCCCGCGCGACGAATATGGCCCGATCAAGGTGCCCGCCGGCCATGTCTTCCTGATGGGCGACAATCGCGACCAATCGGCCGACAGCCGCTTCACCCTGGCAGAAAAGGGGCTGGGCGGCCCGGTGCCGATCGAGAGCCTGGGCGGCCGCGCCGAGATCATCACGCACAGCTATACCGGCGAGGGCTCGTGGCTGAACCCGCTGGCCTATGTCACCTCGCTGCGTGGCGGCCGCGCCGGCAATTCGCTGCGTCCCGAACACCGCTGATGCTGATCATCACCGGCACCTTCCGCATTCCCGCGGACCATGTTGATTCGGCGCGCCCCGCAATGGCGGCGATGGTGCAGGCGAGCCGGATCGAGCCGGGCTGCCTCCACTATAGCTATGGCGAGGACGTGCTCGAGCCCGGGCTGATCCACGTCATCGAGCATTGGACAGACCGCGCTGCGCTCGAGGCGCATTGGCAGGCGGCGCACATCAAGGCATGGCGCGCGGCCTGGCCCGAGCTGGAGATCGGCGGGCGCGACCTCACCTTGTTCGAGGCCGACGCGGGCACGCCCTGCTAGGCCCAGCCGCCCAATATCTCCGCCACCGCGCGCAGCACCTGGGGCTTCATCTGGACGAACAAGTGGCTGCTGCGCACCTCGACTGCGCGGCAGGCGGCGCCTTCCGCCTCGCGGCAGATCAGCCCGTTGACGAAGCCGTCGCTGCGGCTCCAGATCGCCGCCGAGGGCATGGGTAGCGGGCGCACCGCCTCTTCCAGCCGCTGCGCCACCGCCGGATCGGTGATCTTCTCGCCGGTAAACGCCTGGAAGGCGCGCCAGACATTGGTGGCGCTCGGCGGTCCGGCAAAGGGTGAGCTGACCGTGAGCACCGCACGGACCAGATCGGGCCGGCGATGCGCGACGATGCGGCTCATGATCCCGCCTAGCGAGACGCCGATCAACGTGACCTTCTCGCCGGTCTCGGCGCGGATCTGCTCGACGCGAGCGATCAGCTTCTCGCAGTCGGGGCCGACGGTGCGCACCCCGAAATTGCGGCCGAGCCTCCACGGATAGGGCCGATAGCCGAGCCGCCGGAGCATGGTGCGCAGCACGAAGTTCGAGCGATCGGTGTTGCACAGGCCCGGCGAGACCAGCACCGGACGGCCGTCGCCGCGGGGCAGCCCGGCGAGGCGGAAGCGGGTGAGTTCGGCCACCGTGATCGCGGCGCGCGCCGGCTCCAGCGCAAAGGCGATGCCCGGCGGCGGTTCGTGGGCGGTGCCCGGAATCATAGCCATAGCATCACGCCCCAGGGCAAAGGTGTCCAGATGCCCATCGGCACGCCTGCCTCGCGCAGGCCCCGCCCCGTCCATTCGTTGCACGTGCGGATCGCGCTATAGCCACCCTTCGCGCTGTAAAAGGCGTCGCGCGCGCCATAGCCGCGCACCACCGGCCCGGTGGCGACTGTGCCGCGGACATAGGCGACCAGCCGGCGATATTCGTCGGGCCGGAGCAGCAACGCACGCACTCTGCCCCCTGCCCTGGGCTCGGGCACATGCGCGACATGCAGCACCGTCGATCCCGCGCCGACCAGCGCCCTGGCGACGCGCCACGGGTTCACGTCGCGCCACTGCGCAGTGTGGAGGTAGAAGTCACGGTCGCCCCAACCAAAGGCGAGATACGGCGCCGCGGCGGCACGCGGATCGCGCAGATGCTCCGGCCGGGCAAAGTCGCGAAAGGCGGCGGCGGGCAGGATCAGATCGGTGTGCACGCCATTGTCGGCGACATAGATGCGCACGCCGCGAGCGGGCGGCTCGCGTCCGCTATTGGTAGCGAGCCCGGCGCCGAGCCCCGCCGCGGCGAGATAGAGCACGACCACCAGCGCCAGCGATCCGAGCACGCTTTTGATTATCCGCAAACCCGCCCCCATTTCGCCCCCAAGGCCCGCATGCTATGCCACAGTCATGGCTCAAGACACGCATGTGCTCGACCGTCCGCCCGAAGGTGCGTCGGCCGACTGGACGATCCCGCAGAACTGGCAGGCCTATACGGCCGAGGAGCATGCTACCTGGGACAAGCTCTATGCGCGCCAGGCAAAGCTGCTGCCGGGCCGCGCGAGCCGGGCCTATCTGAACGGCCTCGAGGCGCTGCGCCTCTCCGAATCGGGCATCCCGAATTTCGAGGAGCTTTCTGAGCGGCTGATGAAGCTGACCGGCTGGCAGGTGGTCGCGGTGCCGGGGCTGGTGCCCGATGACGTGTTCTTCGACCATATGGCCAATCGCCGCTTCGTCGCCGGCAATTTCATCCGCCGGCCCGACCAGCTCGACTATATTCAGGAGCCCGACGTCTTCCACGATGTGTTCGGCCATGTGCCGATGCTCGCCGATCCGGTGTTCGCCGATTACCTCGCCGCCTATGGCCGCGGCGGCAACCGTGCGCTCGAGCTGGGCGCGCTGAAGCAGCTCGGCCGGCTCTACTGGTACACGGTGGAGTTCGGGCTGATCCGCGAGGAGGGCGATCTGCGCATCTATGGCGCCGGCATCGTCTCGTCCTCGGCCGAGAGCGTGTTCGCACTGGAAAGCGACAGCCCGAACCGCATCGGCTTCGACATGAAGCGGGTGATGCAGACCGACTATCGGATCGACGACTTCCAGCAGAATTATTTCGTCATACCCAGCTATGAGGAACTGCTGCGCCAAACCGTCGAGACCGACTTCGCGCCGCTTTACGACGAGATCGTCGGCACGCCGGACATCCCGATCGCCGAGATCCTGCCGGGGGATGACGTGATCACCCGCGGCACGCAGGACTATGCGCGGTCCAAAGGATAACCTTCTTACCGTCATCCCCGCGAAAGCGGGGACCCAGCTGCCTTGAGCCAGGGCGGCTATCTCTACATCTTGGCGAACCGCTATCGCGGTACGATGTACACGGGCGTAACCGCCGACATCGCTGCGCGGATGATGCAGCATCGCGATGGCACAGGTTCACAATTCGCCTCGAAATATGGCGTGTCGCGGCTCGTCCATGTCGAGCATTTCGAACGGATCGAAGATGCCATCGCCCGCGAGAAGGCGATAAAGAAATGGCGGCGCGACTGGAAAATCGAGCTTATCGAACGCGGCAATCCGGATTGGGCGGACCTGTTCGATACGCTCAATTGCTGAGGGGCGGGCGGAGAAGCAGGACGAAGAAGAAAGAAGCTGGGTCCCCGCTTTCGCGGGGATGACGGCTTAGAGATCGGACTAGTTTTACCAGCTCCCGAACCCGGGCGCCTCTCCCTTGCCCCGGCTGAGGCGCGTCACCCGCTCCGTCCCGTAGCGCACGCGCTTGGCCAGCGTCAGCGTCGGCCAGTCGCCGCGGTCGCTGCGGTCGACCAGGCGCAGGCCCTGGCGGCGATAGGCCTTGGCGACGTCCTCTGCCTGGCCCTTGAGCAATCCGGCCAGGATCAGCGTGCCGCCCTCGGCCAGCACCGCGCCCAGGCTCGGCGCCAGCTCGATCAGCGGGCCGGCCAGGATGTTGGCGATCACCAGGTCATAGGGCGCGCGGCCGAGCAGCAGCGGGTGCTCGACCCCGGCGGCGGCGGCCAGCGCGATTTCACCTGGCTTGCCGCCAAGCCGGAAGCCGTTGATCTCGGCATTGTCGGCAGTCACGTCCACCGCGCGCGGATCGATGTCCGACGCCGTGGCATAGGCGCGCGGCCAGAGGTGCAGCGCGGCGAAGGCGAGCAGCCCGGTGCCGGTGCCGACATCGATGATGTTCTCGAAGCGCTTGCCCTCGGCCTTGAGCCGATCGAGCGCGAGCAGGCAGCCCGAGGTGGTCTCGTGCGTGCCGGTGCCGAAGGCGAGACCGGCATCGATGCGGAACGCCTTGGCGCCGGCCGGCACCTTGCCCTTGTTGGTTTCGGTGTGGACGTAGAAGCGCCCGGCATGGACCGGCTCGATCCCCGCCTGGCTCAGCGTCACCCAGTCGGCATCGCGGATCTTCTCGGCAACGGCCTTCACGCCCTTCGAGCTGGGCGCCAGAGCCTGCACCGCAGCGAGGGCGGCGCTGTTGGGCTTGGATTCGAAATATGCCTCGAGCTGCCAGGCGAGCGGATCGTCTGCGATCACTTCGCTGGTGAGAAGCACCGGTATCGGCTCGATCGCGAACACCGCCTCGTCATCGGCGTCGATCGCCTCGGCTTCCGCGCGGGTGCACGGCAAGGTGAGCTTCCAGCTGCTCATCGTACGTAACTCGCTCCATTGATGTCGAGCACCGCCCCGGTCATCGAAGGCGGCGCGTTGAGGGCGCAGAAGCGCGCGAGCACCGCGACTTCGTCGGTGTCGGCCACGCGCCCGAGGGGAATATCGGCCAGCAATTTCTCGCCGCCGCGGCTGGCGAGATACTCGTCGGCCATGCCGGTCATGGTGAAGCCAGGGCAAATCGCGAAGGCAAGGATACCCTGGCGCGCATAGCCCCGCGCGATGCTCTTGGTCATGCCGACCATGCCCGCCTTGGACGCGGCATAATGCCAGTGCGCGGGCGAGTCGCCGCGATAGGCGGCGCGGCTCGCCATGTTGACGATGCGGCCCGGGCGCCCCCCGGCCTGCCAGTGGCAGATGGCGAGGCGGCAGAGCTCGGCCGAGGCGGTGAGGTTCACCCGCATCGTCCGCTCCCAGTTCGCTACCCAGTCGTCATGATCGATGTCGAGCGGATTGGTCTCGAACACGCCGGCATTGTTAATGATCACGTCGATGCGACCGTCCAGAGCATCGAGCGCCTTGTTCCACAGCGCCTTGGGCGCGGCTGGATCGGCGAAGTCGGCAGGGATGCCGCTTCGCGTGCCCTGCCCGATCAGGCGGACATCGTCACGCCTGAAACTCTCGGCGATCGCAGCGCCGATGCCGCGGCTGGCGCCGGTGAGGAGGATGTGGGTGGCCATCGCCACCCACTAGCCCCTTCGTCACCCCGGCGAAAGCCGGGGCCTCAGGCGCAGGCGCAATACGGCACGAGATCCCGCCCCGGATCAGGTCCGGGGTCGCCGGGAGGGCGGTTAAGCGGCGACACTGCTCGAGAAACTGTCCGCAGCCGCGCGCAGCTTGTGCAGCCGGTCGTCGACTTCGGCGACGTCCTTCTGGAGCGTGTCGATCTCGTGCGTGACCGACTTGGTATCCTCGCGGATCGCACCGATCGTCGCCGACATCGAATCGGCGGCGAGCGCCGTCTCGTCGACCGCCGCGGTGATCGCGGTGACGGTCTGCGCCTGGACTTCCATCGCGCTGCGGATGCGGTTGGCGCTTTCCTGCACCTCGGTCACCGTCGAGCGGATCGAGGCATTGGTTTCCACCGTGCCCTTGGTCGCCGACTGGATCGCGGCGATCTTCGAAGCGATGTCGTCGGTCGCGCGCGCGGTCTGGCTCGCCAGGCTCTTCACTTCCTGCGCAACCACCGCGAAGCCGCGGCCGGCGTCACCGGCACGGGCGGCCTCGATCGTCGCGTTGAGCGCGAGCAGGTTGGTCTGGCCGGCAATGTCACGGATCAGGCCGAGGATCGATTCGATCGACTTGGCGTGATCGCTGAGCGCTTCGCTCATCCCCACCGCCTCGCTCGCCTGCGACGAAGCCCGCGTGGCAATGCCCGCGGCAGCCTCGACTTCGGTACGGGCGTCTTCGATCGCGCGGATCAGCCCGGCGGCGGTCTGTGCCGCCTCGCGCATCGCCACGGCCGACTGCTCGGCCGCCGCAGCGACTTCGCTCGCCTTGCCGAGCATGCCGCGCGCCGAGCCCGAGGCGCCCTGCGCCTGCACCCGGATGCGGTTGGCGAGACCGGTGGCCCCTTCGATCGATTCGGCGATGCTCGCCCGGAACTGCTGCGAACGGTCGCGGCGCGCCTCGTCGGCATAGGCCGCATCGCGCGCGCCGAGATGGCCGGCCATCAGATCGGCCTCGGCCATCGCCATGCGCTGGACCACGTCGCAGAGACGGCCGAGCCTGTCGGCATCGTCGGGCAGCGCCGCGCGCAGCGCCCGCATCGTCTCGCTATGGGCAAAGGAGAAGGCAGCGACCACGGCGGGCAGCGGGATGCCGACCTTGTAGGTCTCGGTGGCATAGCCGCACACCATCTCGACCCATTCCTCGCTGAACGGCTTCTCGAACTTGATCGTGCCGTAATGGGTGCCGCGCGCGACCTGGGCCTCATAGGCGGCCGGATCGTTCATCAGCTTGTGCATCGGCTGGCTGGCCGGCATCGCCTTGAAGTGACTCCAAAAGGCCTCGGCGATCTCGCGCTGGCGATGCCCGATCAGCGCAACGATCTCGCGGCAGCCGGGATCGATCGCGCCGTCCCAGTCATATTCGCGGCGATGGTCCTCCACCGTCCGGGTGCCGCCGCTCCAGCGGCCGGGTTCGCGACGTACCACCATCCTGCCCCTCCTCAGGCTGCAACCTTGGCGATGAAGTCGCTGGCGCTGCCCTTCAGGCTGCCCAGCTGTCCCTCGAGCGCGGCAAAGCCCTGGCCGACCCGGTCGATCTCGCTCGCCACGGCTTCGGTGTCCTCGCGGATCGCGCCGATCGTCGCCGACATCGAATCGGCGGCGAGCGCCGTCTCGTCGACCGCCGCGGTGATCGCAGTCACCGTCTGCGCCTGCACTTCCATCGCGCTGCGGATACGGTTGGCGCTTTCCTGCACCTCGGTCACCGTCGAGCGGATCGAGGCATTGGTCTCCACCGTGCCCTTGGTCGCCGACTGGATCGCCGCGATCTTCGAGGCGATGTCGTCGGTCGCGCGCGCGGTCTGGTTGGCGAGGCTCTTCACTTCCTGCGCGACCACTGCGAAGCCGCGACCGGCGTCACCGGCACGGGCAGCCTCGATCGTCGCGTTGAGCGCGAGCAGGTTGGTCTGGCCGGCAATGTCACGGATCAGGCCGAGGATCGATTCGATCGACTTGGCGTGATCGCTGAGCGCTTCGCTCATGCCAACGGCCTCGCTGGCCTGCGACGAAGCGCGCGTGGCGATGCCTGCCGCAGCCTCGACTTCGGTACGGGCGTCTTCGATCGCACGGATCAGCCCGGCGGCGGTCTGCGCCGCCTCGCGCATCGCCACTGCCGACTGCTCGGCCGCCGCGGCGACTTCGCTTGCCTTGCCGAGCATGCCGCGCGCCGAAGCCGAAGTGTGGCTGGCCTGGATGCGCAGCTGCTCGCCTTCGCGCGAGGCGCGCTGGACGGTGCCGCCGATCGAGTCGCGGAAATCCTCGGCAAGCCGGTCGCGCGCTGCCTGGGCGCTGTGCTCGCGGTACATGTTGTAGATCTCGACAGTGATGTCGCCTTCGAGCGCCGAGAGGCGCATCAGCGTATCGATCAGCCCGGCGAGTCGCTCGTCGGCGGTGCCGACGCGGCGGATCAGGATTTCCAACGCGGCACGATCGCTCGCGCTGATCATCGACAGCAGCGCCATCGGCTGCACCTTGGCGGCATAGGCTGCGGCGACCGAGCGCTCGATCGACTCGATCCAGGCGCGGCCCTCGGTGTCGAGGAAGCGGTTCCTGAGGAAGACCACGCCGACATCGATCATCTTCTGGGTATCGTCGGTCGCCCAGCTCCGCTCGTCGGCGAAGCAGCGCAGCCACTGGTTCCAGAAGGCTTCGGAAACCGCGCGAATCTCCGGCTCCAGCGCTTCCCAGGCGGCGCGGCCCGAGGCGGCGAGCGTGCCGTCGATGTCGAAGACGCGCAGGCGCGCACGCACGTCGATGCGGGCTGCTACGGTGCCCGGCGTCGGCAGATCCTCAAGCGAAACGGCGTTGGTCACAAAACTATGTCCCCTGTGGCGGCCCAGGGACGATAGGACCGCTCGGTTGCCGGATATGCGGGGGAACTGGTTAAGACCGGGTTAGTCAAAGCCGCCGGCAACGCATGTGACCTTGCATCCCGCGACATGCGGACTAAGGAGACGGCACCGACCGAGGAAGGACATCAATCTTGGCCACTGTGCGCAACCCGGCGCGACCCCTGTCGCCGCATCTATCGATCTGGAAATGGGGCCCGTCGATGACGGCGTCGATCATCCACCGCGTCACCGGCAGCGGGCTGGCGACCGTGGGAACGATCCTGTTCGTCTGGTGGCTGGTCGCGCTCGCTTCGGGCCCGGCCGCCTATGCGCTGTTCCTCGACCTGTTCACGCTGAAGTCGGGCGCGCTCAACATTGCCGGCTATGTCTTCGGCATCGGCCTGACGCTGTCCTTCTTCCAGCATCTGAGCTCGGGCGTTCGCCACTTCTTCCTGGATCAGGGCGCCAATTTCGAGCTGAAGGCCAACAAGACGACCGCGACGCTGACCTTCGCGATCTCGATCCTCGCCACCATCGCCTTCTGGGGCTTCATCATCTGGGGGAAGACCCATGGGTAACGGCACCAGCATCGGCAAGGTCCGCGGCCTCGGCTCGGCCAAGGAAGGCGCGCATCACTGGTGGCACCAGCGGCTCACCGGCGGCTTCAACCTGATCCTCACGCTCTGGTTCGTGCTCAGCATCGCGCTGCTGCCGGCCTATGATTTCGAGACGATCCGCCACTGGATCGGCCAGACCCAGGTCGCGGTGCCGCTGATCCTGCTCGTCGCCAGCACCTTCTATCACTTCCGCCTCGGCCTGCAGGTGGTGATCGAGGACTATCTGCACGACGAGACGCACATCGTGCTGATGGTGCTGCTCAACCTGTTCACGCTGACGACCGGCACGCTCGCCATCTTCTCGATCCTCAAGATCGCCTTCTCGGCAGGAGCCGCGCTCTGATGTCCGCCTACAAGATCATCGACCACACCTATGACGCCGTCGTCGTCGGCGCCGGCGGCTCGGGCCTGCGCGCCACCATGGGCTGTGCCGAGGCCGGGCTGAAGACCGCCTGCATCACCAAGGTGTTCCCGACCCGCTCGCACACCGTCGCGGCGCAGGGCGGCATCGCCGCGTCGCTCGGCAACAACACGCCCGATCACTGGTCGTGGCACATGTTCGACACCGTCAAGGGCTCGGACTGGCTCGGCGACCAGGACGCGATCGAGTACATGGTCCGCGAGGCCCCGGCTGCGGTCTATGAGCTCGAGCATGCCGGCGTGCCGTTCAGCCGCAACGACAATGGCACGATCTACCAGCGCCCGTTCGGCGGCCACATGCAGAACATGGGCGAAGGCCCGCCGGTGCAGCGCACCTGCGCAGCGGCCGACCGCACCGGCCACGCCATGCTCCACGCGCTCTACCAGCAGAGCCTGAAGTATGACGCCGACTTCTACGTCGAATATTTCGCGCTCGACCTGATCATGGAGGACGGCGCCTGCCGCGGCGTGATCGCGCTGTGCATGGAAGACGGCTCGATCCACCGCTTCCGCAGCCATGCCGTGGTGCTTGCCACCGGCGGCGGCGGCCGCGTCTATCAGTCGGCAACTTCGGCGCACACCTGCACCGGCGACGGCAACGGCATGGCGCTGCGCGCGGGCATCGCGCTGCAGGACATGGAGTTCGTCCAGTTCCACCCGACCGGCATCTACGGCGCCGGCGTGCTCATCACCGAGGGTGCGCGCGGCGAGGGCGGCTATCTGACCAACTCCGAAGGCGAGCGCTTCATGGAGCGCTATGCCCCCTCGGCCAAGGACCTCGCCAGCCGCGACGTCGTCGCGCGCTCGATGGCGATGGAAATCCGCGAGGGCCGCGGCGTCGGCAAGGAGAAGGATCACATCTTCCTTCACCTCAACCACATCGATCCGAAGATCCTGCACGAGCGCCTGCCCGGCATCACCGAGACCGGCAAGATCTTCGCCGGCGTCGACCTGACCCGCCAGCCGCTGCCGGTGGTGCCGACCGTCCATTACAATATGGGCGGCATCCCGACCAATTATCACGGCGAAGTCGTCCGCAACAAGGATGGCGATCCGGACTCGGTCGTCCCCGGCCTGTTCGCGGTCGGCGAAGCGGCCTGCGTTTCGGTCCACGGCGCCAACCGCCTCGGCTCCAACTCGCTGATCGATCTCGTGGTGTTCGGCCGCGCGACCGGCCTGCGGCTCAAGGAGCTGCTCAAGCCGGGCATGAAGCACAACGAGCTGCCCAAGGGCTCGGAAGAATTTGCGCTGGGCCGCCTCGATCACTTCCGCAACGCCAAGGGCGAAAAGCCCACCGCGCAGATCCGCGCCGATATGCAGAAGACGATGCAGCGCCACTGCGCCGTGTTCCGCGACAGCGCGCTGCTGGCGGAAGGCGTCGAGCACATGAAGGAAGTCTATAAGGGCTTCCAGGACGTGGGCATCGAGGACCGCTCGCTGATCTGGAACACCGATCTGGTCGAGACGCTCGAGCTCGACAATCTGATCGGCCAGGCCGTCGTCACCATCGAGTGCGCCGCCAACCGCAAGGAAAGCCGCGGCGCGCACATGCACGAGGACTTCCCGGATCGCGACGACAAGAACTGGATGAAGCACACCGTCGCCAGCTTCGAAGGCTGGGGCGGCAAGGGCGGCGCGACGAGCATCGACTACCGCCCGGTCCACGACTACACGCTCACCGACGAGATCGAGTACATCAAGCCGAAGAAGCGGGTGTATTGATCCTTCGATAGCGGATTACGAAAAGGCCCGTTCGCCAGGTGCGAGCGGGCCTTTTCTTTGCTCAATGCGGGATCGCGCCCGTCTCCACCCCGGTCTTGTCGTGCAGCGCGAAGCGGTCGATCAGGTCGGCGCTCGCGCGGTTGTAGCCGACGACTTCCACCTCGGCCCCGCCCCCGCGCAGCCGCGCGACGATCCGGTCGAGCGCGCCGACGGCCGAGATGTCCCAGAAATGCGCCGCGGACACGTCGATCGTCACCCGGCGCATCGGCTCGGCACCCCGAAATGCCGCCGCGAAGCGGTCCACCGAGGCGAAGAACAGCTGGCCGGTGACGCGGTAGGTCGCCACGCCGTCCGCCTCGCTGCGCTCCACTGCAAACATGCGGCGGACCTTGGCGGCGAAGAAGATGCCCGAGAGCAGCACGCCCGCCAGCACGCCCTTGGAGAGGTCGCGCGTCGCGACCACCACGACCACCGTCACCAGCATCACGATCGACGAAGTCGGCGGATGGCGGCGCAGATTGGGGATCGAGTTCCAGCTGAAGGTGCCGATCGACACCATCACCATCACCGCGACCAGTGCCGGCATCGGGATCCGCCCGACCCAGGGGCCAAGCACCGCGAGCAGGAACAGCAGGAACGCGCCCGCCGTGAAGGTCGAGAGCCGGGTGCGGCCGCCCGAGGAGACGTTGATCACCGTCTGCCCGATCATCGCGCAGCCGCCCATGCCGCCGAACAGCGCCGCGACGATGTTCGCACCGCCCTGCCCCATGCACTCGCGTTTCCGGTTGCCCTCGCTGTCGGTCATGTCGTCGACGATCTGCGCGGTGAGCATCGATTCGAGCAGGCCTACCGCCGCCATCGTCAGCGAATAGGGCAGGATGATCCGCAGCGTCTCGAGCGTGAGCGGCACGGTCGGCAGCGCGAAGCTGGGCAGGCCCTCGGGCAGATGCCCCATGTCCGCAACGGTGCGCACCGGCAGTTGCAGCCAGATGCTGAGCCCCGCCAGTACCAGGATCGCGACCAGCGGCGACGGCACCGCCCGGGTCAGGCGCGGGAACAGATAGATGATCGCCAGCCCGGCCGCGACCATCGCATAGGTCTGCCAGCCGACGCCGATGAACTGGGGCAGCTGCGCCATGAAGATCAGGATGGCGAGCGCGTTGACGAAGCCGGTGATCACCGATCGCGAGACGAACTGCATCAGCAGGTCGAGCCGGATCAGCCCGGCGACGATCTGGAACAGCCCCATCAGGATCGTCGCGGCGAAGAGATAGGAAACGCCGTGCTCGCGCACGAGCGGGGTCACCACCACGGCAACCGCGGCGGTGGCGGCGGAGATCATCGCCGGCCGCCCGCCGAGCAGCGCGATCACCATCGCGATCGTCACCGAGGCATAGAGGCCGACACGCGGATCGACGCCGGCGATGATCGAGAAGCCGATCGCCTCGGGTATCAATGCCAGCGCAACCACCACGCCGGCCAGCACGTCGCGGCGCGCCTGGGCGCCGCCGGGGAGCCACTCGGCCCGCAAGGAAGAGGAAAACTGAGTCATGGAACTGCCAATCGCGCGCACGGCCTCGCGCCAGGAAAGCGCGGCGGTCTGTCATCGTGCATTGGGTTGCCCGGCGGATCGGCGGCCGGGATAGCCATCCGGACTTTCACCGGATCCTTGCGAATGCCGCCCCTCTAGCGGCGGGGGCCGGATAAAGGCAAGTAGGCGCCGGAAAAGGGGGCCGCATCACCGATGAGCGCGTTCGAATTCATCTTCAGTTTCTTCGGCCTGCTGCTCGGCCTTGCGCTGGCAGAGGGCCTGGGCGGCCTGTCCCGCGCGCTCAAGGCCAGCCACAAGGTGCGGATCGGCTGGGCGACCGCCTTGCTCGGCATCTTCGTCTCATGCGACGTCGTCACCTTCTGGATGTATGGCTGGGCGCTACGCGACCTGCTGCCGCTCAGCTGGGCGGTGCTGTTCGGGGGCTTCGTCGTCACGGCCATCTACTATGTCGCGGCCTCGCTGATCTTCCCCGACGATTTCGACGAATGGGGCGACCTCGACCGCTATTTCGACAAGCAATATCGCAAGGTCCTCGGCGCCGTCCTGCTCTGCAACATAGCGCTGATGGCGACCACCATCGCGCTGCTCGGCACGCACGGGCTGCTCAGCCCCAAGGTGCTGGTGTGCACCTGGTCCTTCTTCCCGGTCATCCTGCTCGCCATCCTGGTGCGCGACCGGCGGATGGTCGGCGCCTGCCTGGCCTGGCTGATCCTGCTCTATCCGCTCTCCGCGGTCTGGCACTGACGCCCGGGCCCAGTGCCAGCGCGGGACGAAAGCGCCCGCCCCCGCTTGACACTGCCCGCGCACCCGCGAGAGTGGGCCGTTAACTATTTCCGGGGGTTCGGCCTGCCCATGCGTATCGCGTTCGCCATCCTTGCGGCGGTTGCCGCGCTCGCCGCCGCGCCGGCCTCGGCCCAGTACAAGGCGCCGGCGCACGAGGCGGACTGGCCGGGGATGGTTTCAGGACCCGATGGCATCGACGGGCTCGATCCCGGCCCCGAGTTGCAACGCGGCCGTTCCGCCAAGGCGATGCTCGCCGACAGCCGCAAGCTGAACGTCGCGCTGGGTGCGCTGCAGCCGCAACGCAAGGCACTGGTCGATGCCTATGTCGTCTCGGTCGCGCTCGACAGCGACCCGGTGTTCGGCCGCGAGGCGCGCGAGGCAGGCAAGGTGCTCTCGCGCCGCTTCGATGCCGCCGGGCGCACGATCGTGCTGGCCGGCAGCACCGGCACCATGCCGAGCGAGCTGCCGGGCGGCTCGCTCACCAGCCTCACCCTCGCGCTCGCCCGCATCGCCGAGGTGATGGACAAGCAGCAGGACGTGCTCGTCCTCTATACCACCAGCCACGGCGCCAAGGTGGGCATCGCCTATCATGATGGCGACGAAGGCTATGGCATCCTCAGCCCCAAAAGGCTGGAGGAACTGCTCGACGAGCTGGGCATCAAGAACCGGGTGCTGATCCTTTCGGCCTGCTATTCGGGCATCTTCGTCGGGCCGCTTTCCAGCCCCGACACTGCGCTGTTCACCGCCGCCTCGTCCGATCGCCCGAGCTTCGGCTGCCAGGCCGACAATGACTGGACCTTCTTCGGCGACGCGATGATCAACCACGGGCTGCGCAAGAGCCAGCCGCTGGAGGCGGCGTCGGACCAGGCGCGGATGCTGATCGGCGAGTGGGAAGGCGCGGCGCAGGTCAATCCCAGCAATCCGCAGGTGAGCATCGGCGCGGACGTGCAGGCTTGGCTCGCCCCGCTCGAGGCGCGCATGCCCAAGACCGATACCCCGCCCGTCGGCCGCCCGGCGACCGATGCGCTGAAGCGCGGCGGATGAGATGGCCGACCAGGAAACCCTTCTGGAGCGGTTGATCCCGGGCGATCTGGAGCACCAGATCCCCGCGGCGATCCAGAAGGCGCTTCCCGGCGGCTTCCGCAACCGGCTGCTCCAGGTCGGGCTCGGCCTGCTGATCAGCCTCGGCCTGGCGTTCGTCGTGCGCCGCTGGGTCGAGCGGCGCGAGGCCAGGCACCGCGCCCTCGCCCCCCGCCCCGTCGCGCCCGTCCTGCCGCGCGCGCCGGAACCCGATGCGCCCGCGGCAGTTACCGCGCCCGTGACCGAACATCATGAACCGCTGCCCGACGACGGCACCCAGGCGACGCGCTACCCGCTGCTCGCCCAGCCGCACGTCGCCCTTTCCGGCCCCGTCGACCAGGCGATGTACGCGTCTTTTCGCGAGCAACTCGCCGCCGCGCCCAAGCAGGGCACGCTGGTGATCTCGCTTTCCACGCTGGGCGGCGATCCCGAGGTCGCCCGGCTGATGGGCGACGAGATAAGGCTGATGCGCGAATATTCGGGGCGCGAGATCCTGTTCCTCGGCAAGGTCGCGGTCTATTCGGCCGGCGCCACCTTCATGTCCGCCTTCCCCGCCGACAAGCGCTTCCTGACGCGCGGCACGCGGCTGATGATCCATGAGCGCCAGATCCGCTCGACGATCGAGCTGTCCGGCCCGCTCAAGATGCAGGTCGCCAGCCTCAAGGCCAAGCTGCACGAGATCGAGGAATCGGTGCGGATCGAGGAAGAGGGCTTCCGCGACATCATCGCCGGCAGCCGCGTGCGCTTCGAGGAAGTGCAGGAACGCGCCCCCGCCAACTGGTATATCGAGGCCGAAGAGGCCCGTTCGCTGGGTCTTGTGCTGGATATCATCTGAGAGGTTGAGCCCTGCGGCGCGATTGGCTATCGCGCGCCCAAGCATAAGGAACCCCTCGATGGCCGAATTCCGCCTTCCCAAGAACAGCCGCATCTCCTCCAAGGGCAAGGAGCACAAGGCGGACCCGGGCGCGAAGAACGTCAAGAAGTTCAAGATCTACCGCTACGATCCGGATAGCGGCGAGAATCCGCGCTACGATCTGTTCGAGATCGACCTCGACGAATGCGGCCCGATGGTCCTCGACGCGCTGATCAAGATCAAGTCAGAGCAGGACAGCTCGCTCACCTTCCGCCGGTCGTGCCGCGAGGGCATTTGCGGCTCGTGCGCGATGAACATGGACGGCCGCAACGGCCTCGCCTGCACCACCGCGATCGAGGATATCAAGGGCGATATCCGCATCACGCCGCTGCCGCACATGGACGTGATCAAGGACCTGGTTCCCGACTTCACCCACTTCTATGCGCAGTACAGCTCGATCAAGCCATGGCTGCAGACCGTCTCGACCACGCCCTCGGGCAAGGAGCGGCTCCAGTCGCCGGCCGACCGCGAGAAGCTCGACGGCCTGTACGAGTGCATCCTGTGCGCCTGCTGCTCGACCTCGTGTCCGAGCTATTGGTGGAACAGCGACAAGTTCCTCGGCCCGGCGATCCTGCTCCAGGCCTATCGCTGGCTGGCCGATTCGCGCGACGAGATGACCGGCGAGCGCCTCGACAATCTCGAGGATCCGTTCCGCCTCTATCGCTGCCACACGATCATGAACTGCTCGAACGTCTGCCCGAAGGGCCTGAGCCCGGGCAAGGCGATCGCCGAGATCAAGAAGATGGAAGCCGAGCGCTCGTTCTGATCCGTGAACCAGCCGGGCCCCGAGCATTTCTTCTACGAGGATGATCCGGATCTGCCGGGCTGGAAGCGCTGGCAGATCGTGGATCAGGGGCGGTTCAACAGCTTCATCGGTTCGCTTTCGGTAAAGGCCGTGAGCGAGCGGACCGCGCTGGTCCGCCACCGCTTCGAGCGCCAGCATTCGAACCTGCGCGACCATATCCATGGCGGCGCGCTGGCCGGCTTCATCGACATGGCATTGTTCGCGGCGGCGCGCGGGCTGGGGGTGCTCGCCGGCCCGGCCTCGACCGTCGACATGTCGATCCAGTTCATCGCCGGCGGCGCGATCGGCACCGAGACCGAGGCCGAAGTCGAGCTGCTCCGCGAGACCGGCCGCATGCTCTTCCTGCGCGGCGTCGTCCGCCAGGGCGAAGTCACCGTCGCCAGCTTCCTCGGCACCATCCGCAAGAGTTCGCCCCCGGCATGACCACACCCCGTTCTCGTCATCCCGGCGAAAGCCGGGATCTCAGGCGTTGGCGCTTGCGGCACGAGATCCCGGCTTTCGCCGGGATGACGGAGGGGGCGGCATGACCAAGGTCCTCGACCGCTACCACGCCCTTGTCGCCGCGGGCGAGCTCCGCCCCGATCCCGAACAGGCCGCCGCCGCCGAGCGGCTCCACCAGCTCGCGAACGAGCTGGAGGCGGTGCCGAAAAAGGGCAGCATCCTATGGCGCGCGCTCGGCCGCATGCCCGAGCCGCCGCGCGGGCTCTACATCTGGGGCAGCGTCGGCCGCGGCAAGTCGATGCTGATGGACCTGTTCTATGAGACGGTGAACATCCGCCGGAAGCGCCGCGTCCACTTCCACGAGTTCATGCTCGAAGTGCACGAGCGCCTGAACGAGGAGCGCAAGAAGGACACCCGCGACCCCGTCGTCGCGGTCGCCGACGCGATGGCCGAGGACGTCCGCCTGCTCGCCTTTGACGAGATGGTGGTCAACAATCCCGCCGACGCGATGATCCTCTCACGCCTGTTCACCGAGATGATGGGGCACGGCCTCACCATGGTCGCCACCTCGAACCGGGCGCCGCGCGACCTCTACAAGGATGGGCTCAATCGCGAGCTGTTCATCCCCTTCATCGAGCTGATCGAAGCGAAGATGGACGTGCTGACGCTGAACGGCCCGACCGATTACCGGCTCGATCGCCTGGGCCGGATGGATACCTGGCTGGTGCCGAACGGCCCCGAGGCGACGAAGCAGCTATCCGAGGCATTCTTCCGCCTGACCGACTTCGCGGTGGAAGACCGCGCCCATGTGCCGACCTGCGAGCTGCCGGTGCAGGGCGGGCGCGAGCTGCACGTGCCCAAATGCCTGAAGGGCGTCGCGGTCTTCTCGTTCAAGCGGCTGTGCGGCGAGGCGCGCGGTGCCGCCGACTATCTCGCCATCGCCCGGCGCTTCCACACCGTGATCCTGGTCGGCATTCCGAAACTAGGGCCGGAGAACCGCAACGAGGCGGCGCGCTTCGTCACGCTGATCGACGCGCTCTACGAGCATAACGTCAAGCTGCTCGCCGCCGCGGATGCCGAACCGCAGCATCTCTACGAAGCCGGCGATGGACGCTTCGAGTTTGACCGCACGGTCAGCCGGCTGATGGAAATGCGCTCGGACACCTATCTCGCCCAGGGCCACGGCGAGCACTAGCACCCGATCGGGTCTGGCCGAGTGGCCTGACAACCGATAGGCTCCCTCTCAAAGATAAGAGTGGAGAGTGTATGCGTTGGATCGGGCTCGCGCTTGCGGCACTGCTGACACCCCTTGCGGCATCCGCGCAGACCCTGGTCGCGGCCGATCTGCGCCCCGGCCAGAGCCTCGACGGCGCCTGGCACTGGTCGGTCGATCCCTATCGCGACGGCGTCGCCGGCTTCCATGGCGGTCCGCCGGGCGAAAGCACTGCGCGCTGGCAGGACAGGATCCAGGCCGAGGAGGCGGAGAAGCGCCCGACTGCGCTGTTCGAGTTCGACATGCAGCGTTCGCCGGTCACGCACCTGCCGGGCAGCTGGATCGGCCATGCGCCCGAGATGCGCTATTATCAGGGGCTGGTCTGGTACCAGCGCACCTTCGACTATGCCCCCGCCGGCCCGGGCAAGCGCGTCTATCTGCGCTTCGGCAGCGCCGACTATGCCGCCAGCGTTTTCCTCAACGGCAAGCCGGTCGGCACGCATCGGGGCGCCTTCACGCCCTTCGCCTTCGACGTGACCGACAGGCTGCGCCCCGGCAGCAACCAGATCACGGTGGGCGTCGATTCCGCGCGCACCGACAGCGACGTGCCGCCGCCGGTGACCGACTGGGAGACCTATGGCGGCATCACCCGCTCGATCCGGCTGGTCACCGTGCCCGAGACGTTCGTCGACGACGCTTTCGTACGATTGGGCAAGGACGGCCGCATCACGGTCGACGCGCATCTGCTCGGCCCGCAGGCCGCCAATGCGCCGATCCGCCTCGCCATCCCCGCGCTCGGCGCCATGCTCGACGGCCGCACCGATGGCGCGGGCAACTGGACCGCCAGCCTCCCCGCCCCGCGCGGGCTCAAGCGCTGGTCGCCCGAGAGCCCGACGCTCTACGACGTCCAGATCACCACCGGCGCGGACCGCTTCGCCGACCGTATCGGCTTTCGCACGATCGAGGTGCAGGGCGACCGCATCCTGCTCAACGGCAAGTCGATCTTCCTGCGCGGCATCTCGATGCACGAGGAGGAGCTGGGCAAGGATCCCGTCCGCGCGATGAGCCCCGCCGCCGCCCGCGCGCTGTTCGCCGAGATCAAGCAGGGGCTGCACGGCAATTTCGTCCGCCTCGCCCATTATCCGCATGACGAGGGCACCACGCGGCTCGCCGACGAGATGGGCCTGCTCGTGTGGAGCGAGGTGCCGGTCTATTGGCGCGTCGCCTGGGCCAATCCGGAGACGCTCGCCACGGCACGCCGGATGATCGCCGAGAATATCCAGCGCGACCGCAACCGCGCCGCGATCATATTGTGGAGCGTCGCCAACGAGACGCCGGTCAGCGATGCGCGCAACGCGTTCCTGCGCACGCTGATCGCCGATGTCCGCGCGCTCGACGACAGCCGGCTGATCACCGCCGCGCTGCTCAGCGCACGCCAGGGCAAGGTGATGCGCATCGACGATCCGCTGGTCGACGATCTCGATGTGATGGCGATCAACACCTATAATGGCTGGTATTCGGACGACCCGCTCGCCGACGTGCCGTCGATCACCTGGGCCAGTCCGGTCACCAAGCCGCTGATCTTCTCCGAATTCGGCGCGGACGCGCTCTACGGCTATCACGACAATGCCGCTGCCCCGCACAAGTTCAGCGAGGAATATCAGGCCGAATATTATCGCCGCACGCTCGAGATGGCGGCGAAGGTGCCCTATCTGCGCGGCATGAGCCCGTGGATCCTCAAGGACTTCCGCTCGCCGCGCCGCCAGCACCCGGTCTATCAGCAGGGCTGGAACCGCAAGGGCCTGATCTCCGAGACCGGCCAGCGCAAGCTAGCGTTCGGCGTGCTCGCGGACGAATATCGGCGCCGGGCGGAAGCGGAGCAGCGCTGAGCCGGCGCGGACCAGCCGGGCCCGGAGCCAGGGCTCGGCGGTGGCGGCGATCAGCAAAGCGAGGGCAAGCATCGCCGCGCCGGTGAGCAGCGCCGCGAAGGGCGCGGGCATGCCTGCACGGACGAGACCGGCGATAACCGCGGTGCCGGCCGCCTGGTGGAGCAGATAGAGCGGATAGGTCGCCAGCCCGGCGGCCATCGCCCAGCCCGGGCGCAGCCGGCGCGCCAGCAGCGGCTGCAGGCGGTTGGCGGCAAGCATCGCCGCCACGCCCAGGGCGAAGATCGCCATCGGTGCGAGCGGCGTCGCCGCGATCCCCAGCTCGCGCGCGCTGCGCACGGCATGCGCGATGATCTCGATGCCGACGGGCACCAGGCACAGCGCGACCGCCAGCAAGCGCCGCCGCGTCATTCCCTTGTCGAGTGCCGCGCGGATGAAGATGCCGAGCGCGAAGAAGCCGCCATGGGTGAGCAGCAGCAGGTCGGCCAGGCGCGGCCACACCCAGGCGGCAGGCAGCGACCCCGAGGCGACCACCAGCCAATAGGCCAGGCTCACTCCCGCCAGGGCGAAGCCGAGCGGCTCCAGGCTCTCCACCCGCCGCCAGGCGAGCAGCGCCGCGACCAGTGCGTAGAAGGCGATCTCCACCCCGAGCGTCCAATAGACGCCGTCGATCCACGGCCCCACCGGCGACAGCGCCATTGCCCCCAGCCATTCGGCAAGCAACGGCCCTTGCGCGCCGGCAAGCAGCAATGCCGCCAGCGACAGGCTCGCGCAGATCCAGGCGGCGGGGAACAGCCGCGCCGCGCGCCTGCCGACAAAGACGCCGGCAGAGGTGCCGCGGGCGGAACCGGCGATCACGCAGCCGGAGATGACGAAGAACAGCTCCACCCCGATCCAGCCGCACCAGCTGAGCGCCAGCCAGCCGTCGGGCAGCGGCGTGCGCGCCCAGCCGGCCAAATGCGGATCGGGCAGCCGCCCGAAGGCGCTGCCATAATGATAGGCAAGCACGGCCAGCGCGCTCAGCAGGCGCAGCAGGTCGATCGTCTCGAGAGTTCGCTTGCCGGGCGCCGCCATCGTGCCGCTTTCGCACGATGGCGGTTAACAGCCGGTCAGCGCCGCGCTCAGCCCTGGCCCGCCAGGTCCTGGTAAAACATCAGCGCGTTGCCGTCGGGGTCGTAGAAGGTGAGCAGCTTCACCATGCCGGGAATTTCCTGCACCGGCCCGTCCTGGCGCACGCCCGCCGCGTCGAGCACGGTCTTGGCGACGTCGATATCGGTCACGCCGAAGGTCAGCGTCGCGCCGCCGCCCTGGGGCACGCTCTCGACCTGCGACAGGCCGATGTTCACCCGCGCCACCGGCGTCTCGAACTCGCACCAGGCGATCGCGTCGACCCGGTAGAGCAGCGTCATTCCCAACACGTCGCGATACCAGGCGATCGCGGCATCGAGGCTGGTGACGTGGATCGCGCAGGTGAGCCCGCCATCATAGCCCAGCGCCGCCGCCTGGCTGGGTTCCGCAACAGTTGCCATTCCGATTCTCCGACTCTATGGTTCCATTTGTATAGTCGATATGAATTTGGTGATCGAGTCAACGCCCTCCTCGCCCGCCCAGCTGCTCCGCATGCTCGAGGCCAATCGCTGGGCGATCCCGGTGCTGGCGCTGCTCAGCCGCGAACAGGGCTCGCGCTTCGCCGTGATCGCGCGCGCGCTCGACCTGTCGCACAACAGCCTCACCCGCTGCCTCGCCTGGCTGAAGGAGAGCGGCTGGGTGATCCCCAATCCCGGCCATGGCCATCCGCTGCGCCCCGAATATCTGCTGAGCGAAGCCGGCCGGCCGGTCGGCGCGCTGTGCGAACGGATCGAGGAGACTCGCCACCGGCTCCGGCTCGGCACCGGCGACTTGCCGCGCTGGTCGCTGCCACTGGTCGCCGGCATGGGCGCCGAATGGACGCGCTTCGGCGAGATCCAGGCCCGGCTTGCCCCGGTCACCCCGCGCGCGCTCTCGACAACGCTCAAGGCAGTGATCGATGAAACGCTGGTGCAGCGCCGGCTGGAGGACCGCTATCCGCCGCTCCCGCTCTACGCGCTCACCGGCAGGGGCACGGAACTGGCGGCGGCGCTGACGGGTTGAAGACCCGCGCGAACAGGCGCTTCCAAGTCACTATTGCACTTGCGAATTAGTTGCAAAGATAATCGGGCGCGGCCCGTTTTCATGGGTTGCGACTCTCCTATTATGGGCCTAAGCCGCCACCGCTTTCACCGGCGCGCCGGTACGCGCGTCTGTGTCCGGTTGAACCAGACCCAAAGGGAGTTTCCATGGCCCGCAAGAAGATCGCGCTGATCGGCGCCGGCAACATCGGCGGTACGCTCGCGCACCTCGCAGCACTCAAGGGCCTGGGCGATATCGTCCTGTTCGACGTCGTCGAAGGCGTGCCCCAGGGCAAGGCGCTCGATCTGTCGCAGTGCGGCCCGGTCGAGGGCTTCGACGCCAGCATCACCGGTTCGAACGACTATGCCGACATCGCGGGCGCCGACGTGATCATCGTCACCGCCGGCGTCGCCCGCAAGCCGGGCATGAGCCGCGACGACCTGCTCGGCATCAACCTCAAGGTGATGAAGGCCGTCGGCGAGGGCATCGCCGCCCACGCGCCCGACGCATTCGTGATCTGTATCACCAACCCGCTCGACGCGATGGTCTGGGCGCTGCGCGAATTCTCGGGCCTGCCGCACACCAAGGTGGTGGGCATGGCCGGCGTGCTCGACTCGGCCCGCTTCAGCCACTTCCTCGCCGAGGAATTCGGCGTGTCGGTCAAGGACGTGAACACCTTCGTGCTCGGCGGCCACGGCGACACCATGGTCCCGGTCCTCGAATATTCGACCGTCTCGGGCATCCCCGTCGCCGACCTGATCGAGATGGGCTTCTCGACCAAGGAAAAGGTCGACGAGATCATCAAGCGCACCCGCGGCGGTGGCGGCGAAATCGTCGCGCTGCTCAAGACCGGTTCGGCCTTCTATGCGCCGGCGACCAGCGCGATCGCGATGGCCGAGGCCTATCTCTACGACCAGAAGCGCATCCTGCCGGCGGCCGCGCACCTGACCGGCCAGTACGGCGTCGACAATCTCTACGTCGGCGTGCCGGTGCTGTTCGGCAAGGACGGCGTCGAGAAGATCGTCGAGGTCAAGCTGTCGGACGAGGCCAAGGCCAATCTCCAGGTCTCGGTCGACGCGGTGAAGGAACTGCTTGTCGCCTGCAAGGCGATCGACGGCTCGCTCGCCTGATCATGGCGGCGCCGCGCATCGGCATCGTCGCGATTGCCGCGTTCGCCCTGGCGAGCGCGGCTTCGCTGCTTCCGGCGCCCGCCGCGGCGCAGGAAGCGACACCGACTGCGCCCGCCGAGCCGGTTCCGCTGTTCCAGGCGGCGTGCCTCACCGGTGCCGTGCGCCTGAACAAGAGCATCGCCGAGGCGAGCAGCTTCGCGCTGCTGCCCGCGGCTGCCCAGCGCGCGCTCGGCGCCGCTACCGTGACGACGCGTGGCGAGGCCGAGAAGCTGCCCGCCCCAGCCGCGGCGCAGGTCCCCAACACCATCTACCGGATCGCCGGTGGCCAGCTCTATCTGATGCCGCCCACCGCGGATCCGAGCCACACGCCGATCGGCGACAGCTGCATCGTGCTGTGGCACGCGCTTTCCGACGATGACTATTTCGCTGCGCGCAAACTCGTTCTCCCGAACGAGGAAAGCGTGCCGCTCACCGCCCGCCCGACCGCCAGCGCGGTCGGCGCGTCGGTTGCCGTTTCCGCACGAGACAGCGTTCGCCTGACCGCTGCCGCCTATGGCGGCTGGGTCGTGCTGCGCTCCTCCTCCCTAACCGAATCCAAAGCGCCTGGAGCCCAGTGAACGCATGAGCATCCTGATCAACAAGAACACCAAGGTCATCACCCAGGGGATGACCGGTGAGACCGGTACCTTCCACACCCAGCAGGCGCTCGCCTATGGGACGCAGATGGTCGGCGGCGTGACCCCCGGCAAGGGCGGCACCGAGCATATCGGCCTGCCCGTGTTCGACACCGTCGCCGAAGCGGTCACCAAGACCGGCGCCGACGCCTCGGTCATCTATGTGCCGCCGCCCTTCGCCGCTGATTCGATCCTCGAGGCGATCGACGCCGAAGTGCCGCTGATCGTCTGCATCACCGAAGGCATCCCGGTGCTCGACATGGTCAAGGTGAAGCGCGCCCTTTCGGGTTCGAAGTCGCGCCTGATCGGCCCGAACTGCCCCGGCCTGCTGACCCCGGGCGAGTGCAAGATCGGCATCATGCCGGGCTCGATCTTCTCGAAGGGCTCGGTGGGCGTCGTCTCGCGCTCGGGCACCCTCACTTATGAGGCGGTGTTCCAGACCACCAATGCCGGCCTCGGCCAGACCACCGCGGTGGGCATCGGCGGCGACCCCGTCAACGGCACCAACTTCATCGACGTGCTCGAGCTATTCCTCGCCGACGACGAGACCAAGTCGATCATCATGATCGGCGAGATCGGCGGCTCGGCCGAAGAGGAAGCCGCGCAGTTCCTGATCGACGAGGCCAAGCGTGGCCGAAAGAAGCCGATGGCCGGCTTCATCGCGGGCCGCACGGCACCTCCGGGCCGCCGCATGGGCCATGCCGGCGCGATCGTCTCGGGCGGCCAGGGCGGCGCAGAGGAAAAGATCGCGAAGATGGAAGAAGCGGGCATCCGCGTCGCTGCCAGCCCCTCGGAGCTGGGCTCGACGCTGGTCGAGGTTCTCAAGGGCTGAATTGTAACGGGAGCGCTCCTATCTCCTACAAGGAATGGGAGCGCTAACACAGACTGGATTGGTGACCATGGGCTATGAGGGCCTGGACTTCGATGACATCGCCGGTGGCGTGAGCCCCGCCTTCATCGATACGTTGTACCGCCGCTACAAGGCGGATCCCGCGGGCATCGAGCCCAAGTGGCAGCAGTTCTTCGAGGGACTCGAGAACACTGCGTCGGGCCCGAGCTGGGCCAACCCGCGCTGGCCGCTCGCCGAGACGGATGCCCTCACCGCCGGCCTCGACCCGACCCAGATGGAGCCGGCGCCCAAGCCCGCCAAGGGCGGCGCGGCACCGGTCGCCAAGCCCACCGGCCCCGCCGCGTCGGAAGCCGACATCCAGCGCGCCGCGCTCGATTCGATCCAGGCGATGATGCTGATCCGCACCTACCGGGTGCGCGGTCACCTTGCCGCCACGCTCGATCCGCTCGGCCTCGCCCGCCAGGACCTGCCCGCCGACATGACGCCGGAATATCACGGCTTCACCGGCGCCGATCTCGATCGCCCGATCTATCTCGGCGGCGCGCTCGGCATGGAGAAGGGCACGGTCCGCGAGATCGTGTCGATCCTGCAGGCCAATTACTGCGGCAATGTCGGCCTCGAATACATGCACATCGCCGACGTCGAGGAGCGCCGCTTCCTCCAGGAGCGGATGGAGGGCAAGGACAAGGCCATCCAGTTCACCGTCGACGGCAAGAAGGCGATCCTCTCCAAGGTCATCGAGGCCGAGGAGTGGGAGCGCTTCTGCGGCAAGAAGTACGTCGGCACCAAGCGCTTCGGCCTCGACGGCGGCGAAGCGATGATCCCGGCGATGGAAGCCATCATCAAATATGGCGGCCAGCTCGGCGTGCGCGAGATCGTCTATGGCATGGCGCATCGCGGCCGGCTGAACATGCTCACCAACGTGATGTCGAAGCCGTATCGCGCGATCTTCCACGAATTCTCGGGCGGCTCGTCCAACCCCGACGATGTCGGCGGCTCGGGCGACGTGAAGTATCACCTCGGCACCAGCACCGACCGCGAGTTCGACGGCATCAGCGTCCATATGTCGCTGGTCGCCAACCCATCGCACCTTGAAGCGGCCGATCCGGTCGTGCTCGGCAAGACCCGTGCGATCCAGACGATCGCCAACGATCTCGAAGCCCATACCGGCTCGCTGCCCGTGCTGCTGCACGGCGACGCTGCGTTCGCCGGCCAGGGCATCGTGTGGGAATGCCTCGGCTTCTCGGGCATCCGCGGCTACAATACCGGCGGCTGCCTGCACTTCATCATCAACAACCAGATCGGCTTCACGACGAGCCCGCAGTTCGCGCGCTCCTCGCCCTATCCGTCGGATGTCGCCAAGGGCGTCCAGGCGCCGATCTTCCACGTCAATGGCGACGATCCCGAAGCGGTCACCTTCGCCTGCAAGATGGCGATCGAGTTCCGCCAGACCTTCAAGCGCGACGTCGTGATCGACATGTGGTGCTATCGCCGCTTCGGCCACAACGAAGGCGACGAGCCCTCGTTCACCCAGCCGCTGATGTACAAGGCGATCCGCCAGCATCCGTCGGTGAGCGCCGTCTATTCGAAGAAGCTGATCGGCGAAGGCGTGATCGACCAGGGCTTTGTCGACGAGAAGGTGAAGCAGTTCAACCTGCTGCTCGAAGGCGAGTTCGAGGCGGGCAAGTCGTACCTCCCGAACAAGGCCGACTGGTTCGGCGGCCGCTGGTCGGGCCTCGCGGCGCCGGGCGATCCCGAGACCGCGCGCCGCTCGGTCGATACCGGCATCGAGAAGAAGCTGTTCGACAGCCTCGGCCGCACGCTGACCGAGGTCCCTTCGGACCTCGAGATCCACAAGACGCTCGGCCGCGTGCTCGATTCGAAGCGCGCGATGTTCTCGTCGGGCGAGAATTTCGACTGGGCGACCGGCGAGGCGCTGGCCTTCGGTTCGCTGCTTTCGGAAGGCTATGGCGTCCGCCTGTCGGGCCAGGATGTCGGCCGCGGCACCTTCTCGCAGCGCCATGCGGTTTGGGTCGATCAGAAGGACGAGCATCGCTACATCCCGCTCTCGACCATCCCGCACGGGACGTTCGAAGTGCTCGATTCGCCGCTCAGCGAATATGGCGTGCTCGGCTTCGAATATGGCTACGCGCTCGCCGATCCGAAGACGCTGGTGCTGTGGGAAGCGCAGTTCGGCGATTTCGCCAACGGCGCGCAGATCATGATCGACCAGTTCATCGCCGGCGGCGAGGCCAAGTGGCTGCGCGCCAACGGCCTGGTGATGCTGCTGCCGCACGGATACGAGGGCCAGGGCCCCGAGCACAGCTCGGCGCGTCCGGAGCGCTATCTCCAGCTCTGCGCGGAAGATAACATGCAGGTCGTCAACATCACGACGCCGGCAAACTACTTCCACCTGCTGCGCCGTCAGATGCACCGCAACTTCCGCAAGCCGCTGGTGCAGATGACGCCCAAGTCGCTGCTGCGTCACAAGATGGCGGTCAGCAAGGCCGAGGACTTCCTCGGCGACAGCCACTTCATGCGCATCCTCAGCGATCCCTCGGCCCCGGCCGACAAGGACGTGAAGCGCCTGGTGCTGTGCACCGGCAAGGTCGCCTATGACCTGATCGAGGCGCGCGATGCCGCCGGTGACAAGAACACCGCGATCGTCCGCATCGAGCAGCTCTATCCCTTCCCGGGCGAGGCGCTGGCCAAGCGCATCGCGCGCATGACCAACCTCGAGGAAGTGATCTGGGCGCAGGAAGAGCCGAAGAACAACGGCTACTGGTTCTTCGTCGAGCCGTTCATCGAAGCGAGCCTCGCCGAAGCCAAGTCGAAGGTGCAGCGTCCGCGCTATGCCGGCCGCGCACCGGCCGCGGCGGTCGCCACCGGCCTGATGAAGCGCCACCAGGCCGAGCAGGGGGCGCTCGTCGCCGACGCGCTCGGTCACAATGTCCGCGAAGAGATTCGCCGGACCCGCAAGAACTGACACCCTCCCAGGGAACGAGGAAAGACAATGGCAGACGTTAAAGTCCCGGTACTGGGCGAGTCGATCACCGAAGCCACGCTCGGCGAATGGCTGAAGAACCCCGGCGATCCCGTCCAGCTCGACGAGCCGATCGCCAGCCTCGAGACCGACAAGGTCTCGGTCGAGGTGCCGAGCCCGGTCGCCGGCGTGATGGGCGACCAGCTCGTCAAGATCGGTGACACCGTCGAAGTCGGCGCGGTCATCGCGGTGGTGAGCGAAGGTGGCGCCGCTGCGGCTGCCCCGTCGCCTGCCCCGGCCGCCGCGCCCGCTCCGGCGCCTGCCGCCGCCCCGGCCCCCGCCGCTTCGGAAGCCGCCGCGCTCTCGCCGTCGGTCCGCCGCGCGGTGCTCGAGACCGGCGTCGATCCCTCGACCGTGCAGGGCACCGGCAAGGACGGCCGCCTGACCAAGGACGACGTCATCGCCGCCGCCAGCGCCAAGCCGGCACCGGCCGCCACCCCGGCGCCCGCCGCCGCCCCGGCCGCTTCGTCGGCCAGCGGCCGCAAGGAAGAGCGCGTCAAGATGACGCGCCTGCGCCAGACCGTCGCCAAGCGCCTCAAGGAAGCGCAGAATACCGCCGCGATGCTCACCACGTTCAACGACGTGGACATGACCGCGGTGATCGAGGCACGCGCCAAGTACAAGGACCTGTTCGAGAAGAAGCACGGCGTCCGCCTCGGCTTCATGGGCTTCTTCGTGAAGGCCGCCTGCATGGCGCTCAAGGACATCCCCGGCGTCAACGGCTCGATCGAAGGCGATGAGATCGTCTATCACGATTATTGCGACATCTCGGTCGCCGTCTCGGCCCCGCAGGGCCTGGTCGTCCCGGTGATCCGCGACGCCGAGACGCTGTCGGTCGCCGGCATCGAGAAGACGATCGGCGACTTCGGCAAGCGCGCCAAGGACGGCACGCTCAAGATGGAAGAAATGAAGGGCGGCACCTTCACCATCTCGAACGGCGGCGTGTTCGGCTCGCTGATGTCGACCCCGATCATCAACCCGCCGCAGTCGGCCGTGCTCGGCCTGCACCGCATCGAGGACCGCCCGGTCGTCCGCGACGGCCAGGTCGTCGTCCGCCCGATGATGTACCTCGCGCTCAGCTACGACCACCGCCTGGTCGACGGCCGCGAGGCGGTCACCTTCCTCGTCGCGCTCAAGAACGCGATCGAGGATCCGACCCGCCTGCTGATCGATCTGTAAGAACTGAAACGAATACCTATCTTCCGTTCGTGCTGAGCTTGTCGAAGCATCGCTCTTCTCGAACGGAAGAAAAGGCAGCCCTTCGACAAGCTCAGGGCGAACGGAGTGAATGATGGCCGACTATGATTTCGACGTCCTGGTGATCGGTTCGGGCCCGGGTGGCTATGTCGCGGCGATCCGTGCGGCGCAGCTGGGCCTCAAGACCGGCTGCGTGGAAGGCCGGGAGACGCTGGGCGGCACCTGCCTCAATGTCGGCTGCATTCCCTCCAAGGCGCTGCTCAACGCGTCGGAGAAGTTCGACGAGGCGGTCAACGGCACCCTCGCCAAGCACGGCATCAAGCTGACCGGCGTCGAGCTCGACCTGGTCGGCATGATGGCCGACAAGGACAAGGCCGTGAAGGGCCTGACCGGCGGCGTCGAGTTCCTGTTCAAGAAGAACAAGGTCGAGTGGGTGAAGGGCTATGGCACCTTCGTCGACGCACACACCGTCCAGGTCGGTGACCGCAAGGTGACCGCCAAGAACATCGTCATCGCCACCGGCTCGTCGGTCACCCCGCTGCCCGGCGTCGAGATCGACCAGAAGGTCGTCGTCGATTCGACCGGCGCGATCGCGCTCGACAAGGTCCCTGGCCACATGGTCGTCATCGGTGGCGGCGTGATCGGCCTCGAGCTCGGCTCGGTCTGGCAGCGCCTCGGCGCCAAGGTCACCGTGGTCGAGTTCCTCGACCAGCTGCTCCCCGGCATGGACGGCGACGTCCGCAAGGAAGCCGCCAAGATCTTCAAGAAGCAGGGCATGGAGATCAAGCTCTCCACCAAGGTGACCGGCGTTGCCGTGAACGGCGGCAAGGCCAGCGTCACGATCGAGCCGGCCGCCGGCGGCGCTGCCGAGACGCTGGAAGCCGATGCCGTGCTGGTGTCGATCGGCCGCCGTCCGAACACCGAAGGCCTTGGCCTCGACAAGATCGGCCTTGAGGTCAACAAGCGCGGCCAGGTCGAGACCGACCACGATTTCCGCACCAAGGTCGACGGCGTCTGGGCGATCGGCGACGTGATCCCGGGCCCGATGCTCGCGCACAAGGCCGAGGACGAAGGCATCGCGGTCGCCGAGAACATCGCCGGCCTCACCGGCATCGTGAACCACGACGTGATCCCCTCGGTGGTCTATACCCACCCCGAGATCGCCGGCGTCGGCCTGACCGAAGAGCAGGCCAAGGAGCGCGGCGAGGTCAAGGTCGGCAAGTTCCCGATGGCCGGCAACAGCCGCGCCAAGGCGATCGACGACACGGTCGGCTGGGTGAAGGTGATCGCCGACGCCAAGACCGATCGCGTGCTCGGCACCTGGATCATCACCTCGGTCGCCGGCACGATGATCGCCCAGGTCGCCCAGGCGATGGAATTCGGCGCGACGTCGGAAGACATCGCCTATACCTGCCACGCCCATCCGACGCATTCGGAAGCGATCAAGGAAGCGGCGATGGCAGTCCTCGGCAAGCCGATCCACGTCTGATCAACGCTAGCCCCTCCCCCTCGGGGGAGGGGTTGGGGTGGGGCCGGTCCGCAGGCTCCAGTCTCGGTGAGACGTCCCCCACCCCCAAACCCCTCCCCTGAAGGGGAGGGGCTTTTCATATCTGGCCAGCTTGCACACTCCCCTTGCGTGAGTTACTCAGCTAACACACAAAGGGGATCAAGCATGCGTCACATCCTTCTCGGCCTGCTGGCCGCCACCGCCCTCGCCACGCCCGCCTTCGCGCAGGACGTCACGCGCATGGACCAAGCCGCCAGCGCCGAAGCCGAGACGGGCGGCTTCATGGGCGCCATTCTCGTCGCTCAGGACGGCAAGATCCTGTTCGACAAGGGCTATGGCTCGGCCAATCTCGAATGGAAGATTCCGAACGACGGCGAGACGCGCTTCCGCCTGGGCTCGCTGACCAAGCAGTTCACCGCCGCCGCGGTGCTGCTGCTTCAGGAACGCGGCAAGCTGCGCCTCGACGCGCCGGTGAAGACCTATCTGCCCGATGCCCCGGCGGCCTGGGACAAGGTCACCATATTCCACCTGCTCACCCACAGCGCCGGCATCCCCAATTTCACCGCGCAGGACGATTACGACAAGCGCAAGGTGCTTCCCACCACGCTGCCCGAGCTGATCGCCCGCTTCAGCGACAAGCCGCTCGATTTTGCGCCGGGCGAGCAGTTCAAATATTCCAATTCCGGCTATGTCCTTCTCACCGCGATCATCGAGAAGGCCAGCGGCCAGTCCTATGCCGCGTTCGTCACCGAGAACGTCTTCAAGCCGCTCGGCATGGCAGACAGCGGCTATGACGATCATGCGCGCGTGATTGCGCGCCGGGCCTCGGGCTACAGCCCGAGCAAGGGCGCGGTGGTCAATGCCGACTATATCGACATGTCGGTCCCGCAGGGCGCCGGCGCGCTCTATTCGACCACGCACGATCTGCTCAAATGGGAGACCGGGCTGTTCGGCGGCAAACTGCTCAAGCCCGAATCGCTCCTGGCGATGCGCACGCCCTACAAGAACAACTACGCCTTCGGCATCGGCGCGGTGACGCGGGACGGCGCCACCACGATCTCGCACAGCGGCGGGATCGACGGGTTCAACACCTGGATGGGCTATGATCCCGATCGCAAGATCACCGTGGTGGCGCTCGCCAATATCAACGGCAGTGCGGCGAGCACGCTCGGCCGCGCGATGATGACGCTGGCACGCGGCGGCACCCTCACCCTGCCCAGCGAGCGCAAGGCGACCACCCTGCCCGCCGCGGCGCTCAAATCCTATGAAGGCACGTACGAGGCGAACCCCGCCTTCGGCTTCACCGTGCGTGCCGAGGGCGATCACCTGATCGTCCAGGCCACCGGCCAGGGCCCGCTCGACCTGTTCGCCGAAGCGCCGGACAAGTTCTTCTTCCGCGCCGTCGACGCCCAGATCGACTTCACCCGCGATGCCGCGGGCAAGGTCATCGGCGCGGTGCTGCACCAGAATGGCCGCGACATGAAGGCGGTGAAGAAATAGGCGCTCAGCGCGCGATATGCTCTGCCGATACCACCTGCACCGGCGGCCTTCGCCCTTCGCCCCAGCGCAGCATCAGGACGGTTCCGATCGCCAGCAGCGCCAGCGCGGACAGCGTCAGCACCTGCATCCATAGCTGGTCCGCCGGATCCATCCGGCTGTGCCGATCGAGATAGCGCAGGCCCATGCGCCGCTTGATCAGCAGCGTCTTGTGCAGCCGCCACAGCGCGAAGGCACTGGCAGGCAGGACGATCATCACCGGCAGCGCCGCCACCGGTCCCTGCCACGGCATCAGCAGCGCGATCAGCAGGCACAATAGGGGCACCCAGCTGACGAACAGCACCGCGGTAAGCCCCTTGTCGATCGCCGTGGCTCGGCCGAAGCGCAGGTTCGCCCAATAGGCCATCGCGAAGAGATGCGGATAGATGCCGGCCAGCATCTTGTACGGCGTCAGCCGCCTCGGGCCGCCGCGCGCCAATCAGCCACCGCGCCGCATCAGTTGACCGCCCACGGTCCCGCCAGCTTCGGCCGAATGCGCACCAGCGCGAAGGTGAGCACCGCGCTGGCGATCGGCGCCAGCCACAAGGCGGTCCAGCCCCAGCGGACATGGCTGGCCGCGCCCATCACCACGCCGGCCAGGAAGCCTGCCCACAGGAACAGATAGAGCGTCCAGCCCCAGCGGTCCTTGTCGCCCATCAGCGCGCCGGCCAGCCGCTGGCCCATCTTGACCAGCGATCCGGTCATGTAGCTCACGCCCACGCTCACTTCGCCGTCGCGGTTGAGGATGCCGTTCTCGCAGCCCATCGCCATGGCGAGGAAGATCAGCACGATCGGCCCCGGCGCCAGGCTGGCCAGCGTCGCGGCAATGACGAGCAGCACGGTAACCGCCAGCATCACGCTCTCGCGAAACCGCGCCTGGCGCCAGCGCGTGATCACGCTGGCGAGGATCACGCCGCTGACGAAGCTCATCACCAGCCCCGCCGCGGTCGCCGCGTCGCCCGGGATGTCGCCGCCCAGCCCCACGCCCAGCCGGGTGGTGTTGCCGCTCATGAACGAGGCGAAGAAGCCGCCCAGGCTGGTAAAGGCCAGCGCATCGACGAAGCCGGCAAGCGCGGCAAGGCAGATGGCGATGACGACTAGCGGAGACTCGGTACGCTGCATGGCCGCACTCATGCCCCAGCCCCGCATTTGACAGCAAGCCGTTCCCGGCATGAAACATCTTTCATGGAAGCCGTAGAAGCCGCCGCCCGGATCGGACCGATCCTCCCCTGGCTCGATATGTTCGGTATCGCCGTGTTCGCCGCCACCGGCGCGCTCGCCGCCGCGCACCGGGCGCAGACCTTCGTCACCGCCGCCTTTTTCGCGCTGGTCACCGGCGTCGGCGGCGGCACGATCCGCGACCTGCTGATCGGTGCGCCGGTGTTCTGGGTGCACGACGCCACCGTCGCCGCGCTGATCCTTGCCGTCGCGGTGCTGATCTGGATGACGCCGCAGCGCTGGTGGAACGACACCACCTTTGCCTGGCTCGATGCCTTCGGCCTCGCCGCCTATGCTGCGTTCGGCGCGGCCAAGGCGCTGGGCTATGGCATCCCGCCGGTGCCGGCCGCAGTGATGGGCGTGGTCACTGCCTGTGCCGGCGGCATCATCCGCGACGTGCTGGCGGGCGAGCCCTCGATCCTGATGCGGCCGGAGCTCTACGTCACCGCCGCCGCGCTCACCGCATCGCTCCAGGTGGTGCTCGCACTCGCCGGGCTGCCGATCTTCGTCGCCGGCCTGCTCGCTGCCGCGGCGGGCTTCGGCCTGCGCGCCGCCGCGATCGTCTGGAAGCTCGGCCTGCCCGCCTATCGGGGGCGCCGCTGATGCTGCTCGCGCTGCTCCTCGCCGCCCAGGACCCGCTCGCCCCGCTCGATTACTGGGTGGGCAAATGCTGGCGCACCGAAGTCGCCCCCGACACGGTCGACACCCATTGCTTCACCCGCGACCCAGCCGGGGTGCACGATCATCACGAAGTCACCGCCAAGGGCGAGAAGATCTACCAGGGCGACACCGATTATCGCTGGGACGGCACGAACATCCGCTACGCCTATCGCAACGACAACGGCCCCGTCTCCGAGGGCGTGGTGGCAGTGGTGCCCGAGGGGCTGGAGATGGACGGCATACGCTGGCTGCCCAGCCGCGGCGGCTTCACCATGCTCAACGGCACGCGCCGCCGCGAGTTCGTGCGGGTCGAATAGGGTCCGCAATTGCCGGGCGGTCCCCTGCGGATCATACTCGCCGCATGGAACAGTCGAGTCGCGGCCGGGAATTGCTGTCGACGGGCGAAGCCGCCCGCCGCGAGGGGCAGCCGGCCGCTGCACGCGCAGCCTTCGCCAGCGCCCTGACCGCGTTCCGCGCCGAGGGCGATCTCGCGGGCGAGGCGCATGCGCTGACCTGTCAGGCGCAGATCGCCTGCGATGCCGGCGACCTCGACTGGGCGCTGCGCGACCAGGCAGAGGCGATCGCGCTCTATCGCCGCACCGGAGACGGGCTCGGCCTCGCCCAGGCCCTGCGCCATGCCGGCGAGATGTTCCTCGCGCAGGATCGCCTCGCCAATGCCACCGCGACGCTGCACGAGGCGCTCGACCTCTACCGCGCCGACATCGACACGCCGCCGCTTGCCATGGCCGAGATGCTGCGCAGCGTCGCGCTGCTGGCGACGGCGCTGGGCGAGCGCGAGGCGGCGCGCGGCTATTGGGCCGATGCGCGGGCGCGCTATGCCGCGCTCGATCCGCTGGTTCCGGGCGGGAAAGCCGGCATGGCCGAGGCCGATCGCCAGCTCGCGGCGCTGGCCTAGGGCTCCATCAGCCAGGCGATCGCCGTCTCGCGATCGTCGAACACGCCGATATCGGCGCGCACTTCCCTCAGCCGCTGCACCTGCAGCCGGGCGAGCGCGGTGTGCACCACGAACGCGACCTTGCGCGCCCAGAGCTGACGGACGGCGGGATTGTCGAGCGTGTGCTTGATCAGCTCCACCGTCTCCTGCGGCACGACATGCACCGCGCTGGCGTCGTAGAGCGTCACGTGCTTGCCGACATCGGGGCCGAGCGCGCGGATCGCGGCGCGCAGTTCCTCGCCGATCCAGGCGGCGTCCTCGGGCGAGACCAGCCCGCCGATCCGCAGATCGAGCAGCTTCCGCTCGAGATCGACTTCGATGCTGTGCGAAACCGAATTGGGCATGCAAGCGAACCCTTGTCCACGGGAGCGGCGCCATACGCGCTCCCATAAACTGCCCTCAATCCCGTACGATCCCCATATCGGCGAATTTGCGCGGCTCCACCGGCGGCACCCGCGGCTCGTTGAGCTCGCACTGCCACACGCCGATGTCGATCCACTGGCCGTGCTTGAAGCCGACCTCGCGATATACGCCCTGGCGGCGGAAGCCGACGCCCTCGTGCAGGCGGATCGAGCGGTCGTTGGGCAGCGCGATCGTGCCGATCGCATGGACGAAGCCCTGCGCGCGCAGCGTGTCGATCAGCGCGCCGTAGAGCAGCCGCCCGACGCCCGACCCGCTCGACGCGTCGGTCAGGTAGATCGAGGTCTCGCAGACATAGCGATAGGCCGGCCGGTCGCGGAACTTGCTGGCATAGGCATAGCCGATCACCCCGGCATCGGGATCGTCGGCGCTGCTGCCGCCCGTCGTCGCCACCAGCCAGGGATAGAGCCCGTCGCTCGACGCCATGCGCTTGCGGATCTCCGCCTTTTCGGGCGGCTCGATCTCGAAGCTGGCCGTCCCGGTCAGCACGTGCGGCGCATAGATCGCCGCGATGGCGCCGGCATCCTCCGGCGCGGCTGCGCGAATGCCGATCACAGGCCGAGCCGCGCTGCGATCGCGTCGAACAGGGTGCGGTCCTCCAGGCTGGCATTCGCCGGGCCCAGCGCGCCGCATTCGAGGCAGCGTGCCTGCACCGATCCGCCACGCGCCAGCCGCCGCGCATCGCCCAGCGCCTGGGCGAGCATCGCGCGCTGCTCGATCGCCGCGCGGGCGAACAGGTCCGGCCCCGCCGTCTCCTCGGTCTTGTCGGCATCGTCCTCGCCGTCGCCGAACGCGCCTTCGAGCAGCTTGGCCCAGGCCGATGGCTCCTTCTCGAGATAGACCGCATGCACCTTGGCCGGATCGAGCTTGGCGCGCCGCGCCGCCTCGGCGATGGCATCGTCGATCCCGCCGAACCGGTCGACCAGCCCGAGCTGGTGCGCGGTGCCGCCGATCCACACCCGGCCCTGGGCGATCTCGTTCACCCGCTCCGGCGTCAGCTTGCGCGCGCCCGAGACCAGGCTGATGAAACGCGCATAGCCCGCATCGATCGCCGACTGGAGCAGCTTGTCGGTCTCTTCGGTGGTACCGCCATAGACATCGGGCTGGCCGCTCAGCGGCGTGGTCTTCACGCCGTCGGTGCCCACGCCGATCTTGGCCAGCGACTTCTCGAAGGTCGGGATCACCCCGAAGATGCCGATCGAGCCGGTGATCGTGTTGGGCTCGGCGAAGATGGTGTCGCCCGGCGTCGCCACCCAATAGCCGCCGCTCGCCGCCAGACTGCCCATCGAGACCACCACCGGCAGCCCCTTGGCCTTGGCCGTCAGGATCGCCTGGCGGATCTGCTCGGCGGCAAGCGCCGAACCGCCCGGCGAATCGACACGCACCACCAGCGCCTTGAGGTTCTTCGTCGCCAGCCCCTTGAGCAGCAGCGCGCTCACGCTGTCGCCGGCCGCCTTGCCCGGGCCCGCCTTGCCGTCGACGATCTCGCCGGCGATCGTGATCACGCCGATCGCATCGCCGCCCGTCGGCAGCGGGTTTGCCGCGACGAAATCGTCGAGCTTGATCCGGTTGAAGCTGCCCTCGGGCTTGCCGCTCGGCGCGCCCGCGATCTCGGCGACGCGCTTGCCGAAGGCCAGACGGTCGCCCAGCTTATCGACGATGCCCCGGTCGAGGTTCGACTTGGCGATATCGCCCTTCGCCGCCGCGATCGTGTCGGCGGGCTTGGCCAGATAGTCGGCCAGCTTGGCCTTGGGCCGCGCCTTGGCGATCTCCGCCTGCCACTGCGCCCAGATCGGCTGGTAGATCGCCAGCTCGGCTTCCTTCGCCTCGGGCGACATGTCGCTGCGCATATAGGGCTCGACCGCCGACTTGAACTTGCCGACGCGGTAGATGTGCGCGTTGACCCCCAGCTTGTCGAGCAGCCCCTTATAGTAGAGCCGGGTGCCGCCCGGGCCCATGAACACGGCGCCGCCCAGCGGGTTCATCCAGATCTCGCTGGCATTGGCGGCGAGCGCATAGCTGTCATCGGTATAGGCGGTGGCATAGGCGAGCACCGGCTTGCCCGCCGCGCGCACCTTGCCCACTGCCGCCGCCACTTCGCTGATCGCCGCCGGATAGCCGCCCATGAAGCGGTCGAGGTCGAGCACCACGGCCTTCACATGGCTGTCGCCCTTCGCAGCCTCGAGCGCGCGCACCACGTCGCGCAGCCGCTGCTGCTTCACGACATTGCCGCCGGTCAGCCTGGCGAAGGGATCGACTTCCTCGGGCTGCTCGACCAGCGTGCCGTCCAGCGCCACCACCAGCGCGCCGTCGCGGATCGCCGCCGGGTTCGGCTTGGCGGAGAGCGCCGCAAACAGCATCGTGAAGAACAACAGCATGAAGACCAGGACCAGAAAGTCCTTGATCCCCACCAGGATCTTCCAGGCGCCTTTGACAAGCTTCACCGTGCCGCTCCCATGCGAAGGAATATGGCCGCGGTGCTAGAGGATCGCGCAGGGCGCGTAAATGCCTGTATTAGCCCAGCAAGACAGGTTCCGTCTCAGAGCGAGAGCCGCCAGGCGAGCGCAAAGCGCCAGTCGTCGTCATAGCCGGGATAGGGTGTATCGATCACCCGCGACGCCTCCAGCCCAAGTTCGGCCTTGTCCACCCAGCGCAGCCGCGTGCCGAAGCCGGCCGAGGCGAGCGCATAGTCGCCGCGCACGGTCATGCCGCCGCGCCCTTCGATCCCGATCCAGGCGCGGTCGACAAAGGTGTAGATCTCGCTGGTGCCGAACTTCTTGCCCTTGATCGGCCGCACCGCGAATTCGCCGAGCGCCCCCGCGCCGCGGTCGCCGCTCAGGAAGCCGACGTCGAAGGCGCGGCCATAGGTGTCGCCGCCCACCGCGAAGCGCTCGGCCGCGGGCAGCCGGTCGCGGCTCCATTGTCCGCCGCCCTGCAGCCGCGCGACGAAGCGCTTGCCGATCGCCTGCGCCAGATAGGCCGAGCCGTTGAGCTTCAGGAAGCGCGGATCGGCATAGAGCGGATCGGTACGCGCGCCCAATATGTCGAGCCCCTGCGAGGCCGACAGGCCGAAGGCGACGCTCCGCTTGTCGCGCGTGTCGGCAAAGCTCGCGCCGCCGCGCAGCGCCCGGGTCCGCTCTGTGGCGATCAGCGCGCCGAAAGCGGCATTGTCGCTGTTGAGCCCGTCCACCCCCAGCGACAGGTCGGCGCTGCGATGGAAGCTGCGGATCAGCGGATAGCTGAGCGAGGTGCCGGCCAGCTTGGCCTTGCCGAGCACCGGATAGCCGCGGGGCCGGGTCTCCAGATAGCCGCCGCTCGTCGTCAGCGTCAGCCCGCTCGCGGTGATCGGCACGGCATAGGCGCCGCTCAGATAGCGATAGCGCTTGAGGTCGCTCGCCGCCGATGCGCTCAGGGTCAGCTGGTCGCCGTCGATTCCCAGCCCGTAGAATTCGGCCTTGGCGTCGAACTGGCCGTCGCCGAGCTGCGCGACGCCGCGATTGCTGAAGCCTGCGCTGAAGCGGGTGCGCTTCTGCTTCGGCGTCACGGTCAGCGCCAGCGCGCCGGTCGCGTTGGGATCGGCGAAATCGGTGGTGAAGCTCAGGCCCGGTATTGCCCGCATCAGCGTCACCTGCCGCTCGAAGGTTCCCCGGCTGAGCGGCGTCTCGTCGAGCATCGGCGCCATCCGCGCGCGCAGCAGCCGGTTGCCGCGCCTGTCCGATTTCGCGTCCGATTTCACCGCAGCCGTCGCGATCCGCCCTTCGGTCAGCAGCACGGTCACGGTGCCGCCCGAGGTATCCTGTTCGGGGATCGCCACCGTGTAGAGCGCCACATCGGTGCGCTGATAGGCGCGCGACAGCGTGCCGGCGAGCTCGAGCAGCGTGTCCTTGTTGCCCGGCCGGCCGATGAAGCGCCGCGCCGCCTCGGCCACCGCCGCCGGCGCCTGGGCACCCTTGAAGGCGATGCCCTGGATCGGCACTTCGCTGCCCACCGCCGTCACCCTGGCGCTGCCGCGCTTGGGCGTGCTGCGCGCCGGCGCCTCGCGCGGCGCCGGGGTGCGGTCGATGCGGTTGCGGTCGACGATGACGCCCGCGTCCTGCCAGGCGAGCGCGGCAAACGCGATCAGCATGACTTTCTCCACCGATGTTGCGGAAAAGGGAGCCGCGCGCAGGGGCTGTGCGCGCGGCTTTCAGTGCGGTTCGGCTCAGCGCGGCCGGGGCGTGACCAGCCCGTTGACCACGCCGCCCACGGTATTGACCGTGCCGCTCACCAGGTTGGTGCTGGCATTGGCGCCGGCGCTGGTGCCCTGCGGATTGACCACGCCGTTCACTGCGGCATTGACGTTGCCCAGCGTCGTGTTGACCGCGCCGGTGACATTGGCATTGGCGTTGGTCGCGCCGGTCACGCCGTTCAGCAGCCCGCCGGTGCCGCCGGCCGTGCTGCCGAGCGTGCCGGGCACCGCGACGTTGAGCAGGTTGCCGCCCTGCCCGTTGGGCACGGTGACGCTCACCAGGTTGTTGGCGGTCGCCGCGCTCACCGTGGCGAGCTGGCCGGTCGAGGGATTGCGCGCCAGCACGTTCAGGCCGAGCAGCGGCGAGCCATTGGGCGCACCGATCACCTTGCCCTTGCCGAGATCGATCGAGACGAGCTGGCCGAGCGCGCCGCCCTTGCCGTCGAGGATCAGCGTGCTGCCATTGCCGAGCTGGACCAGGGTCTGCCCGGTCGCGCCCAGCACCTTGTTGACCGTGCCGCTCACCACGCCGTTCGCGGGGATGCCGAGCCCGGCGGTCAGGCCGGTCTGCGCATTGGCGACGCCGAGCACGGCATTGCCCGATGCCGCGAGCAGGTTGCCGCTCGTCGCGCCGCTGCCGCCGGCACCGCTGCCCGATCCACCCGTGCCGCCGCTGCCCGTACCGGTGCCGCCGCCATTGCCGGTGCTGCCGCCAGTGCCGCCACCGGCAGTATCGCCCGATCCGCCACTGTCGGTGTCGGCGGCTGCGGTAGTCCCCACCGAAGCTACTCGATAACTTCCGGAACTCTCACATGCGGCCAGAGACAAGCCTGCGATGGAGACAAGGATAATGCCGGTGGCCCGGCGATGATTAGTGATCATGCCACCTCTCCTGTACAGCAATATACTTAGGTATTGTCTGGTAATGCCTAAATCTGTTCAGGAAGATATTGTTTCCGGTCGCCGCGAATAATCGCGGTATATTACAAATTAACCAGCAACCTTCTGCGTTTGCGCCGGAAATTGCGATATTTGGGATGGAATCCCGCGGGGTAGTTGACGCGGGCCGACGGCGTTCGCATATCGCCCCCGCTGGCACTCGACTCAAGCGAGTGCCAAGGCGAGATCAATCTTGAAGTGAGGAACCCGCAATGAACTTCCGTCCGTTGCACGATCGCGTGCTCGTTCGCCGCGTCGAAGCCGAGGCGAAGACCGCCGGCGGCATCATCATCCCGGATACCGCCCAGGAAAAGCCGCAGGAAGGCGAAGTCGTCGCCGCCGGCTCGGGCGCCAAGAACGAGAAGGGCGAAGTCACCCCGCTCGACGTCAAGGCCGGCGACCGCATCCTGTTCGGCAAGTGGTCGGGCACCGAGGTCAAGGTCAACGGCGAAGACCTGCTGATCATGAAGGAATCCGATATCCTCGGGATCATCGGTTAACTCAGACAATTCACGCGCGCCAAACCGGTTTTGGCGTGTACTTTGTGTACTTTGAAACGGAAAGGTCAGCCACATGGCAGCCAAGGACGTAAAGTTTTCGCGCGACGCCCGTGAGCGCATTCTGCGCGGCGTCGACACCCTCGCCGACGCGGTGAAGGTCACGCTGGGCCCGAAGGGCCGCAACGTCGTGATCGAGAAGAGCTTCGGCGCCCCGCGCATCACCAAGGACGGCGTCAGCGTCGCCAAGGAAATCGAGCTCAAGGACAAGTTCGAGAACATGGGCGCGCAGATGCTGCGCGAAGTCGCCTCGAAGACCAACGACCTCGCCGGTGACGGCACCACCACCGCGACCGTGCTCGCCCAGGCGATCGTCCGCGAGGGCATGAAGTCGGTGGCCGCCGGCATGAACCCGATGGACCTCAAGCGCGGCATCGATCTCGCCGTCACCAAGGTCGTCGAGGACGTTAAGTCGCGCTCGAAGCCGGTTGCCGGTTCGAACGAAGTCGCCCAGGTCGGCATCATCTCGGCGAACGGCGACAAGGAAGTCGGCGAGAAGATCGCCGAAGCGATGGAGAAGGTCGGCAAGGAAGGCGTGATCACCGTCGAAGAGGCGAAGGGTCTCGAATTCGAGCTCGACGTCGTCGAGGGCATGCAGTTCGACCGCGGCTATCTCTCGCCCTATTTCATCACCAACCCCGAGAAGATGTCGGTCGAGCTCGCCGATCCGTACATCCTGATCCACGAGAAGAAGCTGTCGTCGCTCCAGGCGATGCTGCCGATCCTCGAGGCGGTGGTGCAGTCGGGCCGTCCGCTGCTGATCATCGCCGAGGACATCGAGGGTGAGGCGCTCGCCACGCTCGTCGTCAACAAGCTGCGCGGCGGCCTCAAGGTCGCGGCCGTCAAGGCGCCGGGCTTCGGCGATCGCCGCAAGGCGATGCTCGAGGACATCGCGATCCTCACCAAGGGCGAAGTGATCTCGGAAGATCTCGGCATCAAGCTCGAGAGCGTCACGCTCGGCATGCTCGGCACCGCCAAGCGCGTCACGATCGACAAGGACAACACCACCATCGTCGATGGCGCCGGTGAAGCCGATGCGATCAAGGGCCGCACCGATGCGATCCGCCAGCAGATCGAAGTCACCACCAGCGACTATGACCGTGAGAAGCTCCAGGAGCGTCTTGCCAAGCTCGCCGGCGGCGTGGCCGTGATCAAGGTCGGCGGCGCCACCGAGGTCGAGGTGAAGGAGCGCAAGGACCGCGTCGATGATGCGCTGCACGCGACCCGCGCGGCCGTGGAAGAAGGCATCGTCCCCGGCGGCGGCACTGCGCTGCTCTATGCCACCAAGGTTCTCGAGGGCGTCACCGGCGCCAACGAAGACCAGACCCGCGGCATCGACATCGTCCGCCGTTCGCTCTCGGCCCTGGTTCGCCAGATCGCCCAGAACGCCGGCCATGACGGCGCCGTGGTCGCCGGCAAGCTGCTCGACGGCGGCGACGCCACGATCGGCTTCAACGCCGCGACCGACACCTATGAGAACCTGGTCACCGCCGGCGTGATCGACCCGACCAAGGTCGTCCGCACCGCGCTCCAGAACGCGGCTTCGGTCGCCGGCCTGCTCATCACCACCGAAGCGGCGGTGAGCGAGCTGCCGGAAGACAAGCCTGCCATGCCCGCCATGGGCGGCGGCATGGGTGGCATGGGCGGTATGGACTTCTAAGTCCCTGCACAACCACGCAGAAGAAGGGCCGGGAGCGATCCCGGCCCTATCTTTTTGCGGCAAAATGAACCCGGTTCCCGTTGACCTGTTGGAAATCATCCGGAAATAGCATGCTACGGAACGAAACAAGGGGTGGGTTGCGTGTTCGGTTGGATCGGCGGACGGCTGCGCTGCATCGGCGGCAAGCATGAGCGTTCGGAGAAGCACGCCCAGCGCTCCGGCGAGGGCGAGAAATATATCAGCAAGTGCCGCTATTGCGGCGTCCACATGACGCGTCGCGCCAAGCGCGACTGGATCGTCACGCCGAAGGGCGCACGCTGATCCCCTGAAGCGGTCGCGATCGCCTCCATAAGGCGACAATCGCGCTTCCATCCATCTCCAAACCGCGACAAACTGGCGCATCCACCACAGCGCCGGGCCTACAGGCGCGTTCTCGGGGAATGGACTGATGACCGAACTTTCTCGCCGCGAAGCGTTGACCGCGGCGGCCTTCGCCTCGCTCGCCGCAGCACTGCCCGCCTGGGCCCAGGAGACCAAGATGGCCGGCCCGATGTGGGACCTCACCGAACTCTATCCGAACGACGCCGCCTGGGAGGCCGCGCGCAAGCAGGCGCTCGCCGATGTCCCGGGTGTCGCCAGGTACAAGGGCCGGCTGGGCGAGAGCGCCGGGGTGCTCGCCGAGGCGCTGGCGCTCCAGTCCGACCTCGGCCGCACCATTGCCCGCATCTATACCTATGCCAGCCTGAAGGGCGACGAGGACGTTCGCATTGCGGCGAACCAGGAGAAGCTGGCCCAGGCCCGCGACCTCTATACTGCGTTCGGCGAAGCGACATCCTGGGCCTCCCCCGAGCTGCTGACGCTCGGCAAGGCCAAGATCGACGCCTTCCTCGCCGCCAGCGAGACGCTGCGCACCCGCTTCGATTTCGCGCTCGCCGACACGCTGCGCCAGGCCGAGCATACGCTGAGCCCGGAGAGCGAGGCGATCCTCGCCAGCGCCGGCTCGCCGCTCGGCGCGCCCGGCGAGATTTCGGGCCAGCTGCGCTCGTCGGACATCCCCTGGCCGACGATCACGCTGTCGACCGGCAAGGCCGTCCGCCTCGATTCGCAAGGCTATTCGCTCAACCGCGACGCACCCGATCGCGAGGATCGCAAGGCGGTGTTCAAGGCTTTCTGGACCGCGCACGGCAAGTTCCAGAGCAGCTTCGGCGCAACCTATGGCGCCAAGGTGCGCGGCGACATCTTCTACGCCAAGGCGCGGAAGTACCCGACCTCGCTGGCCCGCGCGCTTTCGGGCAACAACATTCCCGAAACGGTGTACCGCACCCTGGTGGCCGAGGCGAACAAGGGGCTGCCCCAGCTCCACCGCTATTTCGAGCTGCGCCGCAAGATGCTCAAGCTGCCCGACATCGGCTATTACGACATCTATCCGCCGCTCGTCTCGATGGACCGCAGCTACACGCTCGACCAGATGCGCGCGACGACGCTCGAGGCAGTGAAGCCGCTCGGCCCCGACTATCAGGCACGCATCGCCAAGGCGACCGCCGCCAAATGGATGGATCCCTGGCCCCGCGAGGGCAAGCGGCCTGGCGCGTACATGAATCCCGGCGCGTTCGACGTGCATCCCTATCTGCTGCTCAACCTCAGCGACAAATATGACGGGATGAGCACCTATGCGCATGAATGGGGCCATGCGCTCCACTCGCTGCTCGCCAATTCGACCCAGGTCTATGACAAGGCCGATTATCCGATCTTCCTCGCCGAGATCGCCTCGACCTGCAACGAGCAGCTGCTGGTCGCGCACATGCTCAAGAACGCCAAGACCAAGGAAGAGAAGCTCTTCTATCTGGGCCAGCAGATGGAAAACTATCGCGGCACCTTCTACCGCCAGACCATGTTCGCCGAGTTCGAGCTCAAGGCGCACGACATGGCGGAAGCGGGCGAAGGCCTGTCGGGCGCCAAGTTCACCAAGGTCTATGGCGAGCTGCTGCGCACCTATCACGGGCCGAACATGATCCTCGAGCCCGAATATTCGAACGAGTGGGCCTATATCCCCCACTTCTACAACAGCTTCTACGTCTATCAGTATGCCACCTGCATCTCGGCGGCGACCTACTTCGCCCAGTCGATCCTGAAGGGTGGCGCGAAGGAGCGTGACAACTACCTGTCGGTGCTGAAGGCGGGCGGTTCGGACTATCCGACCGAGATCCTGAAGCGTGCCGGTCTCGATATGGCGAGTCCGGCTCCGTACCAGGCGCTCGTCGTCGACTTCAAGAACGTGCTCGACCAGGCCGAAGCGCTGCTCGGCTAACGCCCGATCGCAGTGCCGGCCCGCTCCCCCGCCCGGCCTCCCAACGGCAATATATTATGGGAGGCCGGGTGGGGGAGCGGGCCGGCACCGCCTAGGAACGCTTTCGCGTCGGCGCATGGAAATCGGGCGGTTTGTCCGCGATCCAGGCGACGAAGCGGCGGATGTCGTCGCGTTCCCGAAGCGCTTCCAGCGTCGGGTAGAGCCGCGCCAGCTCGGCATTGGTCGCGCTGGCGTGGATCGCCCGATGACAGATCGGATGGAGCGGCACGGTCTCGCGGCCGCCCCGGCTCTTGGGCAGCACATGATGCCACTCGATCCGCCGGCCGAGCGCACGGCCACATAGCGCGCAAGCCGCGGGCGCTCCGCTCATCCGCCGAGCTGGCGCAGCAGCCAGTCGTCCACCACCACGTCCATCACCAGATGGATGCGCGGCGTCGTCCCGCCATTCACCACGCTGTGCGGATCGGCGAGCCGCAGATACCAGGCCTCGCCCGGCGCCATCGCCACCCGCGTGCCGTTCAGCCGGAAATCGACATCGGCATTGGTGACGACCGCTACATGGATGCGGGCGAAACCCTCGGCCACGTCGAGATCGAGGTCGCGATGCTCCTTGATCACCGATCCCGCCGCGAGCCGCATCAGTCGCGCCGAGCGCACCGGGCAGCGAAAGGCCCGGAGCACTGCCGACAGCGCCGGCATCCGTGCCCGCCAGGGCGTGTCGACGAACGCGGTTTCGTCGGGCGGCGAATAGATCATCTGGATCGGATGCCGCGCGCTTGCCGCGGCACGCAGCGGTAGCGCGCTCCAGTCGCCCTCGAAATTCTGCTGGACGAAATGGGTGGTGAAGTCGCCGCGTTCGAGCGCAGCGACATCGGCGACGAGCGGCGCGGGATCGAAGGCGAAAGGCAGCCTGATCCGATCGGGCAACACCGATTGTACCTGCGCGGTCGCCATATTAGCCTTGGCCCTTCCTTGCAGCGAGCGAGCCTATCCGACCCGCCCATGAATGCAACTTCGCCCCTTGCCGCCTTCCGCGCCGCGCTGCTTGCCGACCCCGCCGCACAGCAACAGCTCGCCGAGCCGGTCGAGCCGGATCGGTTCGAGGCGCAGGCCTGCGCATGGGCTGCGGCGCAAGGGATTGCGCTCACCCCGGCAATGCTGCGCGAAGCCGAGCAAGGCGCGCCGCTGCGGATCGAGCGCTGCCCGCCGGCCGGATGGCTGCCTGCCGCGCTCGGCCCCGACCTGGCGATCGAATGGCTTCACTTCGCCGGCGTCGTGCCCAATCATCCCTTTTTCGAGATCGCCCAGCGCGAGGCGCGGGCGCGCCCGCTCAACCGATTGCTTCGGTTGCGTACCACGCTCGACACGCTGATCGACGCGCCGCGCGCCGCCGGTTTCGCTCCCGCCGGCTTTATCTTCCACATGTCGCGCTGCGGCTCGACACTGGTCGCGCAGATGCTCGGCGCTGCGCCGGGCCATGTCGCGCTGTCCGAACCCGCACCGCTCGACGCACTGATCCGCGCGCCGCTCGGCGATGAAGAGCGCCATGCCGAGGCGCTGCGCGCGCTGCTCCATGCCTGGGGCCGCAGCGCCGACCGGTTGTTCGTCAAGTTCGATGCCTGGCACACGCGCGCGCTGCCGCTGCTGCGCCGCGCCTTTCCCCACGTGCCCTGGATCTTCCTCCACCGCGATCCGGTGGAGGTGCTGGTGTCGCACCGGCGCGGACGCGGCACGCATACCGTGCCCGGGCTTATCCCGCTCGACTGGTTCGGCCTGGCTCCGGCGGATGCCGGCCTGCCGGAGACGGCATTCACTGCGAGGGTGCTCGAGCAGATCTGCACGCCTGCCATGGCGCACGCTGCAGAGGGCGGCCTGCTGGTCGACTATGCCGAGCTGCCCCGGGCATTCTTCACCCGCATCCTGCCGCATTTCGGGCTGGAGCCGGATGCACGGGCGCGGGTCGCGATGGAGCGGGCCGCCGCGCGCAACGCCAAGGAACCGCACGCCGCCTTCCTGCCGGACGACGATGCCAAGCAGCGCGAAGCCGGGCCGGAGCAGCATGCCGCCGCGGCCCGGGTCCGCGTCGTGCTCAGCCCTTCTGCATCGCCTCGATGATCTTCTTCACCTCCTGGCTGCGGCCGCGCGGCAGCACCAGGATGTCGTCGCCCGAGGCCACCACGATCAGGTCTTCGACGCCGACCAGCGCCACGCGCTTGCCCGGTTCGGCGCGCACCAGACAGTTGCTCGATTCGATCACCACCGCATCGCCGCGCACGACGTTGCCACCGGCATCGGCATGGCTGATCGCGTGCAGCGCATCCCAGCTGCCGACGTCGCTCCAGCCCATGGTGACCGGCACCACCGCCACGCGCGGCGCCTTCTCCATCACCGCATAGTCGATCGAGTCCGAAGGGCAGGCGGCGAAGCTGTCCGCATCGGGCCAGATTCGCGCGCCGTCGCGGCGGCCCTTTTCCATCGCCAGCTGCGCGGCGACCAGCATCTCCGGCGCATAGCTCGCCAGCGCCCCCAGATAGGCATCCGCGCGGAACAGGAAGATGCCGCCGTTCCAGGTATGGCCGCCCTCGCGCAGCATCGCCTCGGCCTTGTCGCGTGGCGGCTTCTCGACGAAGCGCTCGACCCGGTGGACGCCCTCGCCGATCGCCTCGCCCACCTTGATCCAGCCATAGCCGGTCTCGGGCGCGTTGGGCGTGATGCCGAAGGTCACCAGCCAGCCGTCACGCACCAGCGGCAAGGCCGCATGGATCGCGGCATGAAAGGCATCGACATCGGTGATGACGTGGTCGGACGGCATCACCAGCAGCGGCTCGGCGCCGCCACCCGCTGCGATCGCAGCCAGCGCGATCGCAGGCGCGGTGTTGCGCCCCATCGGCTCGAGCACCAGCGCCCGCGCCGGGCTGTCCGCCGCGGCCAGCTGCTCCTCGACGATATCGACGTGAAAGGCATTGGCGACCACGATCGGCGCCGCGAAACGCTCACCAGCGGCACGGCGTGCGGTGAGCTGGAGCATCGTCTCTTCCGCCGTCAGCGGCAGCAGCTGCTTGGGCCGCTCCGCGCGCGACATCGGCCAAAGGCGCGTACCCGAACCGCCCGAAAGGATGACAGGGACGATCGGCTGCGAATCCGGCATAGACTACGGACCTCCTGAGATTGGCTTTGATGGGTTTGCCCGCCCGATCAAACACATGGCTTTGATCACAGTTTCGTGACTGCCTCCAGATTTTTCGCTTTTCCGGAAAGCGTCCCGCGTGTCGGATTTGTTTACACTTACCCCCTAAAGCGAACGGTGATGATCCGCCTGTTCAAGCATTATGTGCCCAACGCGGTGCTGCTGCTCGGCTTTCTCGACATCCTGCTGCTGGGGGTGTCGGGCGAGTTGGGCTGGATGCTGCGCGCCCACCAGCTTGGCATCGGCCTGCCGCCGGTGCAGACGCGCTGGCCCCAGCTGGTCAGCTATGCCCTGTTCCTCGAAGTCGCGATGGTCTCGGTCGGCGTCTATGGCGCCGACGCGCTCCAGTCGCTCCGCTATGCCACCGCCCGGTTGATCGTCGCGATCTCGCTCGGCGTGATCGGGCTCAGCGTGCTCTATTTCCTGATCCCCGAGATCGGCTTCTGGCGCTCCAACCTGCTCTACGCGATGGGCTGCTCGATCGCCGCGCTGATCGCGCTACGCATCGTGCTGGGCAAGGCGCTGGGCAGCCAGGCGTTCAAGCGCCGCATCGTCGTGCTCGGCGCCGGGCCGCGCGCCAAGCGGCTCAAGGACCTGTCCAAGACGCCGGGCGCGGGCTTCGTCGTCGTCGGCTATGTCGCGATGAGCGAGGCCAACCGCGTGATCCCCGAGGCGATCGCGCGCGACGCGATCTACAACCTCGCCGATCATGTCGTCGTGCTCAATGCCAGCGAAGTGGTGCTGGCGCTGGAAGAGCGCCGCAACGCGCTGCCGCTCAAGGACCTGCTGCGCATCAAGACCACGGGCGTGCACGTCAACGAGATCTCGACCTTCCTCGAGCGCGAGACCGGCCGTGTCGACCTGGACAGCGTCAACCCGAGCTGGCTGATCTTCTCCGACGGCTTCTCCTCGGGCAGGATGCTGTCGAGCATGTTCAAGCGGCTGTTCGACATCGGCGCCAGCGCCGTGCTGCTCACGCTGATGCTGCCGATCATCCTGCTAACCGCGATCGCCGTGAAGCTGGAGAGCAAGGGCCCGGCCTTTTACCGCCAGCGCCGCGTCGGCCTCTACGGCACCGGCTTCGACGTCATCAAGCTGCGCTCGATGCGCCAGGATGCCGAAGCGGGCGGCAAGGCGGTCTGGGCAGAGAAGGACGATCCGCGCATCACCCGCATCGGTCGCATCATCCGCAAGACGCGGATCGACGAGCTGCCGCAATGCTGGAGCGTGCTCAAGGGCGAGATGAGCTTTGTCGGCCCCCGCCCCGAGCGCCCGCAATTCGTCGAGGACCTCGAGACCAAGCTGCCTTATTATGCCGAGCGCCACATGGTGAAGCCGGGCATCACCGGCTGGGCGCAGATCAACTATCCCTATGGCGCCTCGATCGAGGATTCGCGCCAGAAGCTCGAATACGACCTCTATTACGCGAAGAACTATTCGCCCTTCCTCGACGTGCTGATCCTCCTCCAGACCATCCGCGTCGTGCTCTTCCCCGAAGGCGCGCGCTGATGGCGACGCTGCTGCTCTGGCTGCACGCGCTCGCCGCGCTGCTGTTCGGGGCGCTTGCGCTCTGGGCCTGGCGCAGCGGCGTGGGCGCGCTGCCGCGCCGCCCGCTCGCCTTCGCGCTGGCGGCGACCGCGCTCTGGGCGCTCGCCATTGCCGGCATCGGATCGACCGACATCGCCACCTGGTTCGCCGAGGCGCTGCGCAATCTCGCCTGGCTCGGCTTCATGCTGATGCTCCACCGCCGCGACGCGCAGATGCGCCCGCCGCTCGCGCTGGGCACCGTCTATGGCGTGGTCGCGCTGGTGCAGATTGCCGCGCTCGCGCTCACGCTGATTTCCTATACCGATCCAGGCGGTGCCGCGACCGACATTGCCAATGCGGCGCTGCTGCTGCGGATGCTGGTCGCCGTGGCTGCGCTGGTGCTGGTCCAGGCGCTGTGGTCCGCGCTTAGCCCCGCCGCGGGCGGGCCGCTGCGCACCCTGGTGGCGGCGCTTGCCGGCATGTGGTGCGCCGAGTTTGCGCTCTACAGCGTCGCCTATCTCGCAGCCGAATGGCGGATCGAGCCGCTGGCCCTGCGCGGCCTCGCCTATCTGGCGGTGGCGATGGCGATCGGCGCGGCGCTCCAGCGCAAGGGGGAGTGGAAGATCGAGGTGTCGCGCACCGTCACCTACCAGTCGCTCTCGCTGGTCGCGATCGGTGCCTATTTCGCGCTGCTGGCGCTCGCCACCTCGGCGATCGCGGCGGTGGGCGGCGCCAATGCCCGCATCCTGCAGACTGCCTTCGTGCTCGGCTCCACTGCCGCGATCCTCACGCTGGTGGCGAACAGCTGGCTGCGCGCCTGGCTGAAGGTCAAGCTCGCCAAGCACCTGTTCCGCCACCGCTATGACTATCGCACCGAATGGATGCGCTTCACCGAAACGCTCGGTAGCCCGCAGGGTGGCGCCGGACTCGAAGAGCGCATCGTCAAGGCCGTGGCCGACCTGACCGACAGCCCCGCCGGCGTGCTGCTCGTTCCCGATACGAACGGGCTCGGCGTGGGCGCGAGCTGGAACTGGGACCGCACGACGCTGCCGATTGCGAGCGACGAGGGGCTGGCCCGCCACCTCCACGAGACCGGCCGCATCGTCGAGCTCGACGCGGTGCGCCGCCAGGAAGACCATCTCGACACGCCCGCCGTGCCGATCTGGATGCTCGACCTGGCCGAGGCCTGGGTGCTGGTGCCGCTGCCGCATCATGCCGATCTGGCCGGTGCGATCCTGCTCGCCCGCCCGCCGCTCGACCGCGCGCTCGACTGGGAGGATTTCGACCTGCTCAAGGTCGCCGGTCGCCAGGCCGCCTCATACCTCGCCGAAGCCCGCGCGCAGGACGCGCTGGCCGAGGCGCAGCGCTTCGACGAGTTCAACCGCCGCTTCGCCTTCATCCTCCACGACATCAAGAACCTTGTGAGCCAGCTTACCCTCACCGCACGCAACGCCGAGCGCCATGCCGACAATCCCGAATTCCGCGCCGACATGGTGGCGACGCTGCACAACAGCGCCGAACGGATGAACGCACTGCTCGCGCGTCTCTCTCAAAATCATCGCGGCCGCAGCGAAGCGCCGCACGCGATCGAGATCGTCGCGCTGGTCGAGCGCGTCGCCGGGCAACGCAAGGGCCAGCATCCGGTGCTCACCTCGGGCGTGCGCAACGCCATCGCCCATGCCGATCCGGCGAGCCTCGAGCAGCTGCTCGGCCATCTCGTCCAGAATGCGATCGAAGCGAGCCCGGCGACCGAGCCGGTCACGCTGTCGGTCTCGGCGGACGGCGAGCGCGTGGCGATCGATGTGATCGACCAGGGCTGCGGCATGTCGCCGGCCTTCATCCGCGACAAGCTGTTCAAGCCCTTCGTCTCGTCCAAGGATGGCGGCTTCGGCATCGGCGCCTTCGAGGCGCGCCAGCTCGCCCACGCCATGGACGGCCGCATCGAAGTCACTTCGCGCGAAGGCAAGGGCACGCGCTTTCGCGTGATCCTCAAGGCCGCGCATCCCGCCGATCTCGGAATGGGGAGGGCCGCATGAGCAGTGTCGCCGCACCCTTGACCAAGCTGCTGCCGAAACTTCTCATCGTCGAGGACGATGCCGGGCTTCAGCGCCAGTTGCGCTGGGCCTATGACGGCTACGAGATCTTCACCGCTTCCACCCGCGAGGAAGCGATCGCGCTGCTACGCGCCGAGGAGCCGCCGGTGGTCACGCTCGATCTCGGCCTGCCGCCCGATCCCGACGGCACCACCGAAGGCTTCGCCACACTCGAGACGATCCTGTCGCTGCGCCCCGATACCAAGGTGATCGTCGCCTCCGGCCACGGCGCGCATGAATCGATGCTGCGCGCGATCTCGCTCGGCGCCTGGGATTTCTACCAGAAGCCGATCGACATCGATGCGCTCGGCCTGATCGTCACCCGTGCCTTCCACGTCCATGCGCTCGAAGCCGAGAATCGCCGCTTGGCGGAACGGGTCGAAGCCGGCGCGGTGCTGGGCGGCATGCTCACCGGCGCGCCCGAGATGCTCAAGGTCACCCGCACCATCGAACGCGTGGCCGGCGCCGACGTGTCAGTGATGCTGCTCGGCGCCAGCGGCACCGGCAAGGAGCTGCTCGCGCGCGGCCTGCACGACAAGAGCGGGCGCAAGGGCCGCTTCGTCGCGATCAACTGCGCGGCGATTCCCGAGACTTTGCTCGAGAGCGAGCTGTTCGGCCATGAGAAGGGCGCGTTCACCGGCGCGGTGAAGACCACCGAAGGCAAGATCGAACTCGCGCATGGCGGCACGCTGTTCCTCGACGAGATCGGCGACGTGCCGCTGCCACTCCAGGTCAAGCTGCTGCGCTTCCTTCAGGAGCGCGTGATCGAGCGCGTCGGCGGGCGCCAGGCAATCGCGGTCGATACGCGCATCGTCTGCGCGACGCACCAGGACATCGATACGATGGTCGCCGACAATCGCTTTCGCGAAGACCTTTATTACCGCCTCGCGGAAATCGTCGTGCGCATTCCGAGCCTCGCCGAGCGTCCGGGTGACGCAGGCCTGCTCGCCCGCCATTTCCTCCAGAAATACGCCGCGCAGATGCACACCACGGCGCGCAGCTTCGCGCCCGACGCGCTCGCCGCGATCGACGGCTGGGGCTGGCCGGGCAATGTCCGCGAGCTCGAGAACCGCGTAAAGCGCGCGGCAATCATGGCGGACGGCAAGCACGTCACTGCCAGCGACCTCGACCTTGAATCCCAGGCCGAAATCGAACCGATCAACCTGAAGGCCGCGCGCGAGCTCGCCGATCGCAAGGCGATCCGCCATGCGCTCGCCCGCGCCGAAGGCAATATCTCGGGTACCGCCCGGCTGCTCGGCATCAGCCGCCCCACCCTTTACGACCTGATGAAGGCCTATGACCTCCAGCCATAGGCGCAAGCGCGCCAAATCCTCAGGCTTCGGGCTTCGCGGCGTGCTGGTGATCGGCGGCGCGGTCGCCGTGCTGTTCGTCGTGCTGATCGGCTGGTTCACGCTCCGGACCGGCAAGATGAGCAGCGCCGATGCGGCCGAAGCCACGGCCCAGGCCGAGTCGATGCTCAAGGCCGACAACGCCACCGGCGCGCGCGATCTCGCGGCGGAGGCGGTGCGCGGTGATCCCGACAACGAGAACGCCCATATCGTCCTCGCCCGCGCCCTGCTGGCGCTGCACGAGGGCGTGGCGGCGGAAGGCGAGATCCAGCGCGCGGTCGATGCCGGCTATGACCCCAAGGCAGTGCCGCAGTGGCGCGCCGAGGCCTGGGTGCTCCAGGGCAAGACCGACAAGGCACCCGCGGAGGCCGACAAGGCGCCGGCCGCCCAGCATGTCTATGGCCTGCGCATCCGCGCCCGCGCGCTGACTGCCGACGGCAATTTCGCCGGCGCCCGGGCCGCGCTCGACGAAGCGCTGCGCCTGGCGCCCGACGATGCCGGCGTCTGGACCGACACCGGCCGCTTCCGCTTCACCGCCGGCGACCTGCTCGGCGCGGCCGAGGCATCGGACCGCGCCGTGAAGCTCGCGCCTGGCAGCGTCGACGCATTGATCCTGCGCGGCGAGATCGTGCGTAGCCAATATGGCTTGGTCGCCGCGCTGCCCTGGTTCGAGCAGGCGCTGAAGCGCGACCCTGCCCGCCATGATGCGCTGATCGAATATGCCGCCACGCTGGGCGATGCCGGCCGCACCGTCGATGCGCTCGCCGCCACCCGGCGCGCGCTCGACGCCCGGCCGGACAGCCCGCAAGCACTCTATCTCCAGGCCGTGATCGCCGCGCGCGCCGGCAATTTCGACCTGGCGCGTACCATCCTCGAAAAGACCGGCGGTGCGATCAACGATCTGCCCGGCGTGATCCTGCTCGGCGGCACGCTCGACCTCGAAAAGGGCGATTACGAGCAAGCAATCGAGAAGCTGACCGATCTGGTCGGCATGCAGCCGATGAACATCACGGCGCGCAAGCTGCTCGCGGTCGCGCTGCTGCGCACCGACCGCGCGCGCAACGCCATCGACATGCTGCGCCCCGTGGTCGCGCGCGCCGATGCCGACAGCTATGCGCTCACGCTTGTCGCCCGCGGCTTTGAGCGGATCGGCGACCGTGCCAGCGCGGCGCGCTTCCTCGACCGCGCCGCCTATCCGGCGACCGGGGCTTCGACTGCGTTCAGCGCCGACGACACCACCGCCACCCTCGCCGCCGACGCCGCGCAGAAGCCCGGCGACCCGGATGCGATCGTGCCGCTGATCCGCGCGCTGATCACCAGCGGCGACAAGGGCGCCGCGCTCGCCCGTGCGCAGGACATCGCCGCCAAGAACCCTGGTGCGCCGGGGGCACAGCTGGTGCTCGGCGACCTGCTGATGCTGCTCGGCCGCCCGGGCGAGGCCGTCGCACCCTATCAGCGCGCCGCCGACCTGCGTTTCGACGAACCGACCATGCTCCGCCTGATCGAGGCGCTCGAGCGCGCCAGCCGCGGCGAGGATGCCGCCAATGCGCTGGCGCTGTTCCTGTCGCAGAATCCGGCGAACATCGCCGCGCTGCGCCTGTCGGCGCACTGGCAGCTGCTGGCAGGCGATTTCGATGCCGCGATCGATTCGCTCGAGGATATCCGCGCCCGCATCGGCGACGGCGACGCCGCGCTCAACGCCGAGCTTGCCGCAGCCTATACCAGCGCGGGCGAGACCGGCACCGCGGTCGATTTCGCCGAGGCCGCCTATGGCCTCTCCCCCGCCAATCCCGCAGTAGCCGACGCCTATGGCTGGGCGCTGTTCAAGGGTGGCGACAAGGAAGGCGCCTTGGAGCTGCTGCAAAAGGCGGTGATCCTGGCGCCGAAGCACCCCGGCCTGCGCTGGCATCTCGCCCAAGTCTATGCCGCGCTCGGCCGCAAGGCAGAGGCGAAGGTGCATGCCCAGGCGGCGTTGGCCGACCCCGGCTTCACCGAACGGGCCGAGGCACAGGCGGTAGCGGGCGGCTAGCGCCCGCCGGTGTTCCAGCGATCCACCATCTTCTCCGCGCGCTCGAGATAGCCTTCCATCGTCTCGTGCCGCTCGTCCGCAATGCTGTTCTGCTGCTCGGCCGAGACGAGCATCGCGGTCCATTTGCTGATCCGCGCCGCGCTGAACTTGCCAGACAGGGCCTGCCAAGCCTGGGCGTTCACGCAGTAGCGGGATGGCCAAGTCCCGCAGACATAGGGCGCGTAGAAGGCGGCGATCCGGCCAAGCTCGAGCCGGGTACGCAGCGAATCGGCTTCGTCGTAGATCTTGTCGCGATAGGTGTTGACGCAATCGCGGAAGTCATAGGCACGCTTCAGCGTGGCATTGGTCAGTGACGGATTGTTGCGTGCCAGCCGCGCTTCCGAGATCGAGAAGCTGCCGCATTGCTGCGCCAGGCTCGGCATCGCCCTTGGCTGATCGTCGAGCCACGCGACATTGGTGACACCCGAGACCTCGCTCCAATAGCGGACCGGCTGCTCCTCGAATTCAAACCGGCTCTGCTTCAGCACCTCGCGGATCGGCGCCTCGGCGTCGGCGATGCGCTGCCGGACATCGGCCAACGTGAAGTCCCGCTGAGCCCGTTGGGCCGGGCCGTTCGGCACGACTTCGTTCACGCCGGCTTCGAGCGATCTCAGGCAGTGGCGGTAGGTGGTGGCCGCGCTTGTAGTGAGCTGCGACACCTTCGCATCGGCTTCCGGCCCGCGGCCCAGCCGCGCGAACCCGGCATAGAGCTTGGCCGAAGGCTGGGGCAGGTCCTTCATACAGCTGCGCACTTCGGCGACATAGGTGGACGGAAGCGTTGGCGGCTTGTCTTGTGCGTCCGCCACGCCTCCGGCGAGGATCGACAACAGGAAACCAGTGACCATCCCGAACCCTGATCGCAAGACGCTCTCCCCCCTTGTGGCGTGCCCAAATCGTATCGGTAGCGCCACGAAACCACAATGGACGTTGCACCCTCGGCGCTTGCATGCGCGACCGGCCGCTCGCAATCTCGCTGCAACGAAGCGCTCCTAGCGCGTCCGCAAACAAGAAAGACGAAAGGGAGCCATGCGACATCTGCTGCTGCCACTCGCCGTGATCGCCTGCACGCCGCTGGCCGCCACGGCGAAGGCACCCGTCGAAACCACCTATCGCGGCCATATCATCGATTGGCAGGGTGCATTGCCCTCCGCCGATATCGTCAAGTCGATCGAGCAGCAGATCGACCTGGTCGAAGACGTGCAGGTGTCGCCCGAGGTCATGGCCTTTTTCCGCGCCCAGCCGATCCTGATCAACGAAGACCCCGAGGAAATCTCGCGCGCCGGGCGGCGGACCTTCCTGGCGCGGCGCGTCCATCCCGCCGACAATCCGGTGCTGCTCCACGAGCTGATCCACCGCTGGATGTACGACCGGATCGCCGGCGGCGCGCGCAACCCCGAGCTGGTGCGTCTCTATGACGCGGCCAAGGCGAGCGGCGACTTCCCCGCCAATGCCTATATGCTCAAGAACCCCACCGAATTCCTGGCGATGACCGCCAGCGTGGTGATCCATGGCCGCGCCGCGCGGCCGCCCTTCACCCGCGACAATGTCCGCAGGAAGCTGCCCGACGTCTATGCCTATGTCGTGCGCGAATTCGGCTTCCACGAATGAACGACCAGCTTCTCTCCCGTATCGCCGATGCGCTCGATCGGCTCGCCCCGCCTCCGCCGCCGCCGGCCGATCTCGAGGCGCATCCCGCCTATGTGTGGCGTGGCCACGGGCTGGCGCCGGCACGCGTGTTCGATCCACTGCCGATCGAGATCCTGCGCGGCGTGGATGCGCAGCGCGAGGCGCTGGTTGCCAACCTTGCCCGGCTCGCCCAGGGCCATGCCGCGCAGGACGTGCTGCTCTGGGGTGCGCGCGGCACCGGCAAGTCGGCGCTGGTGAAGAGCGCCGTCGCCGCGGTGCAGGCGCAGGGCGGGCGGCTGGCGCTGGTCGAGGCCGTCACCACCCAGCTCGACACGCTGCCCGAGCTGTTCGCCCTGCTCGGCACCACCGACCGGCCCTTCGCCGTGTTCCTCGACGATCTCGGCTTCGACGGCGTCGGCGATGCCCGGGCGCTGCGCTCGCTGCTCCAGGGCGGCGCCGAGGCGCGGCCCAACAACACCCGGCTGCTCGTCACTTCGAACCGCCGCCACCTCGTCACCCGCGACATCGCCGAGCAGGCGAGCGCGATCAATCCGCGCGATTCGGCCGATGACGGGCTGGCGCTGGCCGATCGCTTCGGGCTGAGCCTGGGCTTCCACGTCGTCGACCAGGATACCTATGTCGAGATCGTCCGCGCCTATGCCGAGGCGCACGGGCTCAGCTTCGATCCGATCGACGCGATCGGCTGGGCGACTCGGCGCGGCAGCCGATCGGGGCGGGTCGCGTGGCAATATGTGGTTGATTTGGCAGGCAGATCGGGGCGAAATCTGTAAATCGTCCTGATCGAAGTTAAAAGACCGGACCCAATGCTTGACTCACGCCCCGCGCTGAAGGCTCACTCCCGCTCGATGGGGCGAATTGGCGAACTCGACCTGCCGAACAGGCTGGCACCCGCGGTACCGGAATGGGTGAGCTCGCTGATCATCGGGCTCGCCGCGGCCGCCTCTGCCGGCGTCCTCCGCTTCGTGCTCGACCAGATCACGCCCGGCGTCGCCGCCTTTGCGCTGATCTTCCCGGCGGTCACCGTCGCCACGCTGTTCGCCCGCTGGCTCGCCGGCGCCACCACGGCCAGCGTGTCGGTCATCTATATCTGGCTGTTCGTCTATCCGCGCAGCGGCGCCTATCCGCCTACCTCGCAGCAAGCGCTGATCAGCGTGCTGTCGGTGTGCATCGCGCTGGGCATCACCATCGCCGTGGCCGAGCTGTTCCGCCGCGCGGTGCGCCGCGCCTCGGACGAGCGCGACCGCGAGATCCTGGAGCGCGACCTGTTCCTCGAGGAGTTCGACCACCGGGTGAAGAACAACTTCACGCTGGTTGCCGCGCTGCTCGACATGCAGCGCCGCCGCGCCAAGGACGCGGAAACGCAGGAAGCCCTGTCCTCGGCGCTGACCCGCGTGGAGAGCATCGCCCGCGCGCATCGCCACCTCTATCGCGGCGAGGCGGTATCGCCCGGCGATGTCGACATGGCGGTCTATCTCGAGGAGCTGAGCGCGGCGCTGGCCGAAGCGCTGTTCCTGCGCGGCGCGATCACGCTCGATTGCAGCAGCGTCCATGCCGAGCTGCCGCGCGACCGTGCCGTCTCGATCGGGCTGATCGTCAACGAGCTCGTCACCAATGCCGCCAAGCACGCCTTTGCCGGGCGCGAGGCCGGGCGGATCGAAGTGCGCTTCGAGGCTGCGGCCCCGGGCTGGAAACTCACCGTGCGCGACGACGGCGTCGGGCTTCCCGAAGTAGCGAAGCCGCGCAAGGATGGCGGGCTCGGCCAGCGGCTGATCGAAGGCTTTGTCCGCCAGGCGCGCGGCACCGCAATGACCGACAGCGGGCCCGACGGCACCAGGGTCACGGTGGCGCTGGAGGCCTGAGGCTTCCCAACAGCCGCTGCGCAGGCGACTCGCCAAAGGACACGAAGTACACGCCCAAAGCAGGTTTTCGGCGGGGCTATTTTCCCTGTTTTCCCAAGAACGCGCCCGATCTCGCAATATCCTTGCGCGCGCGGGATCCTATCTTTCCTACAGGTCAAAGAGCGCGCGGCCGGGGGAACGCCCAGGGAGGCAAGCAGGCGAAATCCTACATTGCAAGCCTATCGTCATCCCGGCGGAAGCCGGGATCTCAGGCGATGGCGGGAAGGAGCCGCAAGAGATCCCGGCTTTCGCCGGGATGACGGGATTCAGCCCAGCGCCTCGACCATCTCCGCCAGCTCGAGCCAGCGCATCTCCGCCGCGTCCTTCTCGTCGCGCAGCCTGGCGATGCCGTCGCTCAGCGAGGCGAACTTGCCGGGATTCTTCGCATACAGGTCCGGATCGGACATCGCCGCCTCGTCCCGGGCGATCTGCGCCTCGATCTCCTCGATCCGCTTGGGCAGCAGGTCGTAGTCGCGCTGGTCCTTGTAGCTGAGCTTGGTCGCCTTCTTCGGCGCCTCGGGCGCAGCGACAGCCTTGGGCGCCGCCTTCTTCGCCTCGGCCCTGGGCCGGCGCTTGGCTTCCCAATCGGCATAGCCGCCGACGACGACGTCGACGGTGCCCGAGCCATCGAGCCCGAGCGTCACCGTCACGGTGCGATCGAGGAAGTCGCGGTCGTGGCTGACGATGAGCACGGTGCCTTCGTAATCGGCGATCACTTCCTGGAGCAGGTCGAGCGTTTCGAGATCGAGATCGTTGGTCGGCTCGTCGAGCACCAGCAGGTTCGAATGCCGGGCGAATTCGCGGGCGAGCAGCAGGCGCGAGCGCTCGCCGCCCGAGAGCGTGGCGATCTTGGCCTCGGCGATCGAGGGATCGAACAGGAACTCCTTGAGATAGCCATGGACGTGCTTGCGCACGCCGAGCACATCGATCCAGTCGCCGCCATCGGCGAGCACGTCGCGTACCGTCTTGGCCGGGTCCATCAGGCTGCGCTGCTGGTCGATGATCACGCCGTTGAGCGTGTTGGAGAGCTTCACGCTGCCTTCGTCGGGCTGGATCTCGCCGGTGAGCAGCTTGAGCAGCGTCGACTTGCCCGCGCCGTTCGCGCCGACGATGCCGATCCGGTCGCCCTTGGTGACGCGGAAGGTCAGGTCCTTGATGATCGTGCGATCCCCGAACTTCTTGGTGACGTGCTTGGCGTCGATCACCACCTTGGTGTTGCTGTCGTCGGCGGCGGTGACCAGCTTGGCCGCGCCCTGCGGCCCCATCATCGCGGCGCGGGTGGCACGCATCTCCTTGAGCTTCTCGAGCCGGCCCTGGTTGCGCCGGCGCCGGCCGGTGACGCCGCGCTGGAGCCAATGCTCCTCGATCTTGAGCTTGGCGTCGAGCCGCTGGGCGTTGCGCTCTTCCTCGGCATAGACCTGATCGGTCCAGGCCTCGAACCCGCCAAAGCCGATCTCGGCGCGGCGGATCGAACCGCGATCGAGCCACAGCGTCGAGCGGGTCAGGCGGGTGAGGAAGGTGCGATCGTGGCTGATCACGATGAACGCGCCGGTGAAGCGGCTGAGCCAGTCTTCGAGCCACTCGATCGCGGCAAGGTCGAGATGGTTGGTCGGCTCGTCGAGCAGCAGCACATCGGGGTTCTGCGCAAGAGCCCTGGCAATTGCGGCGCGGCGGCGCTCGCCGCCGGACGCAGTCTTCGCCTCGCGCGAAAGGTCGATGCCGAGCTGGTCGGCGATTGCCTCGGCCTCGTGCTGCGGCGGCGCATCGCTGCCCGAGAGGACATAGTCGAGCAGCGTCGCGCAGCCGGTCATCCGCGGTTCCTGCTCGAGCAGCACCACGCGCGTGCCCGGCACGATGATCCGGCGGCCCTCGTCGCTGTCGATCGTGCCGGCGATCAATTTGAGCAGCGTCGTCTTGCCGGCACCGTTGCGGCCGATCAGCGCCAGCCGGTCGCGCTCGCCGATATAGAGGTCGAGCCCGCGGAACAGCCAGCCATGGCCCTGGACGAGACCGAGATTTTCGAAAGCGAGAACGGGTGCAGCCATGCGGGCCAACTAGGGGCGACGCGCGCGCCCGGCAAGTTACAGCCGGCTGAAGGGTGCGTTCAGGGGCTATTCAATGCCCGGACCCTATGCCATCTGCCATGAAGATGTTGGTGACGCCCATCCTTTGCGCCTGCCTGGCAGCGTTCGCGCCTGCCGGGGATGCCGTTGCGCAACCGGATCGGCATCAGGATTCGGAGAGCCGGGCGCCCCGGCGCCAGGCCCCGCCGCCGCTCTCGGTTCGCGAGATCGAGCGCCGCGTCGTGCCCCGCGTGCCCGGGGCCCAATATCTCGGTTTCGACTATGATCCCGCAACGGAAGTTTACACGCTGAAGTTCCTGCGCAATGGATCGGTGATCTGGGTGGACGTCGATGGCCGCACCGGCGCGATCGTCCGCAAATCGGGCAGCTAGGGCCCGCCGAGGGGAATGCTATGCGACTGTTGATCGTCGAGGATGAGCCGAACCTGGGGCAGCAGCTCCGCAACGCGCTGGAAGGCGCGGGCTATGCGGTGGACCTTGCCACCGATGGCGAGGAAGGCCTCTATCTCGGCTCCAACGAGCAATATGATGCGATCATCCTCGATCTCGGCCTGCCCGAGATCGACGGGCTGACCGTGCTCGATCGCTGGCGCAAGGAAGGCAAGACCACCCCGGTGCTGGTGCTCACCGCGCGCGACAGCTGGTCGGACAAGGTGGCGGGCCTCGATGCCGGCGCCGACGACTATGTCGCCAAGCCCTTCCAGACCGAGGAGCTGATCGCCCGCCTGCGCGCCCTGATCCGCCGCGCCTCGGGCAACGCCTCGGCAGAGCTGATCGCCGGCGACATCCGCCTCGACACCCGCTCGGGCAAGGTCACCAAGGCCGGCGAGCCGGTGAAGCTGACTGCGCAGGAGTACAAGCTCCTCTCCTACCTGCTCCACCACAAGGGCAAGGTGGTGAGCCGCACCGAGCTGATCGAGCATATCTACGATCAGGATTTCGATCGCGATTCGAACACGATCGAAGTCTTCGTCACGCGCATCCGCAAGAAGCTCGGTCCAGACGTGATCACCACCATCCGGGGCCTGGGCTACAGCCTGGAAGAGCCGGCCGACGCCTGAGCCGATGACACGGCTCGCCCGGAAACTAGGCGAGCTGCGCCATCGCCTGTTCGGCCGCTCGCTGACCGAGCCGGAGCCGGTCGCGCCCGGCGAACCGCGCCCGCGCCACTATACCCGCTCCACCGGATCGGTGAGCCGGCGCATGCTGCTTGTCGCCACCGCCTGGATCCTGATCCTGCTGGTCGGCGGCGGTGTGGCGCTCGACCGGGTGCTCGTCACCACCGTCACCAAGAATTTCGACGACCAGCTCGACTATCTGATCAAGGCAATGATCTTCACTGCCGAGATCGGCCCCAATGGCGAGGTGGTGAACAACCGCGAGCTCGCCGACCAGCGCTTCCTCGAATATAATTCGGGTGCCTATTGGCAGATCAGCGGCAAGGGTTTCGAGCCCTATATCTCGCGTTCGCTCTGGGATCAGCGCCTGAAGATCGACCAGAAGCACAACGACACCGATGTCCACGTCTATGACAGCCGCCAGTTCCCGGGCCAGCTGCTGCGCATCGCCGAGCGCGACGCGGTGCTGCCCGGATCGCCGGTGCGCTGGCGCTTCCAGGTCGCGATCAGCCGCGAGACGCTCGACGGGCAGATCGCGACGCTGCGCCGCACGCTGGTGCGCAGCTTCGTGCTGCTCGGGCTCGGGCTGGTGATCATGGTCGCGCTGCAGACCTGGTTCGGCCTGTTGCCGCTGCGCCGCGTGCGCCAGGAGATCGCCCGGCTGCGCGCCGGCGAATCGACCCGCGTCGAAGGCGCGATGCCCGCCGAAGTGGCGCCGATGGTCGAGGAGCTCAACGCGCTGGTCGAGCATAACGACCGCCAGGCCGAGGAAGCGCGCCGCCACGCCGGCAATCTCGCCCATGCGCTCAAGACGCCGCTCAGCGTGATCATGAACGCCGCCGCCGCCGGCCAGGCCGACCTTGCCACGGCGGTGATCCGCGAGGCGCGCACGATGCGCCGCCAGATCGACCACCATCTCGCCCGCGCCCGCGCGGTCGGCCGCCGCGGATCGGCGCACAGCCGCGCCCAGGTCTGGCCGTCGATCGAGGCGGTCGAGCGCGCCGTCGCCCGGCTCTATCCCAATGTCCGCATCGACATCGACGGGCAGAAGGATCTGGTCGCGCATATCGAGCGCCAGGACCTGGACGACCTGCTCGGCAACCTGGTCGAGAATGCCGCCAAATATGGCGGCGGCAGCGTGTTCATCACCGCCAGCGTGCAGGCCGGTTTCGTCGAGATCCTGGTGGAAGACGATGGCCGCGGCATCCCCGAGGCCGATCGCATCCGCATCTTCGACCGCGGCGTGCGGCTGGACAGCGGCAAGCCCGGCACCGGGCTGGGCCTGGCGATCGTGCGCGACGTCGCCGAGATCTATGACGGCACCGTCAGCCTCGAGGAAAGCGAGGATCTCGGCGGCCTGCTCGTCCGCCTGCGCCTGCCCGCCGCAAACTGACATAGCTGCAACAAACTGAAATTCTCGCGTGATGAACGGGACGCAAACCGTGTCCTGAACTCGCGGATTGCCCTCTTTTATCCGTCGGGTCGCGTGGCGGCGCTGGTTCTGGGGCCAGCGCCGCCCAATCCGCATGAACGAGGTTATTATCCTTCGTTTACAATATGTTAGCTAATCTATGCTAAACTCCAATCGGGGATTGTAGACGCAAAAGGGAAACCCGCATGACTTCCATTTCTTCGATGACGCAGCGGTTCGATCCGCGCGCGCAGATGGACGCCCGCATATCCGCGGCGGCATCGGCCGGCACAATCAGCACCGACGACCAGAATGCCCTGAGCAGCGCGCTCGACACGATCGATTCGAGCTTGGCCAGCGACCGTGCGAGCGGCGGCAAGCCGGGCGACATGAAGACCAAGATCGACGGCATCATCGACGAGCAGGTGAAGAGCGGCGCGCTCACCGAGGATCAGGCGGCCGAGCTCAAGAGCTTCTTCGCGCAGGGCCCGGATGGCGGCGAAGGCGGCCCGGGTGGCCCGCAGGGTGCCGGCGGCCCGCCGCCGGGCCCGCCGCCCGCGAGCAGCGACGCGGATTCGGACGACGAGGATGCGACCGATACGGCGACGCAGATCAGCGAGATCGCCGCGCGTCAGCTGGAGGCGATGAGCGCGTTTCTCGAGAAGCTGCGCGATGCCGCCGCCTCGGGCAGCAGCACCTATGGCAGCAATGCCGGCAAGAGCAGCAACGGCAGTTCGGCAACGGGCCTGGTGATCGACACCAACGCTTGATCCCATGCCCGTGCCGCGCGGCGCCGCTCCGGGGGGATCGGCGCCGCGTTAGCCTCCCGCAATTTACCGTCACCCCCGCGAAAGCGGGGGCCCATCTCGCGTAGATGAGCCGGGGAAAAGCAGCTGCCTGGCGCGAGGACAGTCCGGGAGCTGGGTCCCCGCTTTCGCGGGGATGACGGCAGCAAGGGTCAAAGGCCCTGCATCGCCTCGGCGGCGAGCGTCAGGCTGTGCTTGCGCGCAGCAGGATCGAACATCGCGCTGGTGAGCATCAGCTCGTCGGCGCCCGTCCGCGCGATGAAGGCGGCGAGCTGCTCGCGCACCCGCCCCGGGCCGCCGATCGCACTGGCCGACAGCACCTGGTCGAGCATCGCATTGCCATGTCCGCCCAGGCTCTCGCGATAGCCGCGCACCGGCGGCGGCAGCTGGATGCCCTTGCCGGTGGTGCGGATCGCGACGAACGCCTGTTGCTGCGAGCTGGCGAGATATTCCGCCTCCGCGTCGCTGTCGGCCGCGAACACGTTGAAGCCGAGCATCAGGTGCGGCTTCTCCAGCACGTCCGAGGGGCGGAAATTGCGGCGATAGACCTGGATCGCCTCGTCGAGCAGGCCCGGCGCGAAATGCGAGGCAAAGGCATAGGGCAGCCCCAGCATCGCCGCGAGCTGCGCGCCGAACAGGCTCGAACCCAGGATCCAGATATCGACCTTGGCGCCGGCACCCGGCGTGGCGCGGATGCCGGTCTGCCCGTCATCGGCGAAATAGCTCTGCAGCTCCTGCACGTCGCGCGGGAATTCGTTGCCGTCGCTGCCCAGTCCGCGGCGGATCGCGGCGGAGACGCGCTGGTCCGATCCCGGCGCGCGGCCCAGGCCGAGATCGATCCGGCCGGGGAACAGCGCGTCGAGCGTGCCGAACTGCTCGGCGACCTGGAGCGGCGAATGATTGGGCAGCATGATTCCGCCCGCGCCCACGCGTATCGTCGAGGTCGCCTGGCCGACATGCGCGATCACCACGGCGGTGGCGGCGCTGGCGATCCCGTCCATCCCGTGATGCTCGGCCACCCAGTAGCGGGTGAAGCCAAGCCCCTCGGCATGCCGGGCGAGATCGGCGGCGTTGGCAAGGGCCTGGGAAGCGTTCCCGCCCTGGAGGATGGGGACGAGGTCGAGCAGCGAATAGGCAGTCATGGAAGCCGAGATGGGGAGGCGCTGCCGGCTCTGCCATAAAGTTTTGGTCCTTGGCGACGAAGCAATCATCGGTCGACCTGACCGCTGCCGTCATCCCGCCCCACCACCGTCATCCCGGCGAAAGCCGGGATCTCAGGCGAAGGCACGGGGCAGGAGCCGCACGAGATCCCGGCTTTCGCCGGGATGACGATCGGGGGCATTGCCACCCCCGCCCCCACTGCCTAGACGCCCGCCATGGACCCCGCCCTGTCGCACATCCGCAACTGGATCTTCGATCTCGACAACACGCTCTACCCGGCGAGCGTCAACCTGTTCGCGCTGATCGACGCGCGGATCGGCCAATACGTCCAGAATCTGCTCGGGCTCGACGCGGCCGAGGCGCACAAGGTGCAGAAGGGCTATTTCCACGCGCACGGCACCACGCTGGCCGGGCTGATGGCCGAGCACGGCACCGATCCGCACCATTATCTGGCCGATGTCCATGACGTCGACATGAGCGTGCTCGAAGTAAACGAAGCGCTGGTCGAGGCGCTTGCCCGGCTGCCCGGCCGCAAGCTCGTCTTCACCAATGGCGACGCGCCCTATGCCAGCAAGGTGCTCGACAGGCTCGGCATGGCTGGCACCTTCGAGGCGATCCACGACGTCCACGCCACCCAGTATCGCCCCAAGCCCGATCCCCAAGCCTATCAGGGCCTGTGCGACGCCTATGGCATCGACCCCAGCCACAGCCTGTTCGTCGAGGACATGGCCCGCAACCTGAAGCCCGCCAAGGCAATCGGCATGGCCACCGTCTGGATCGACAATGGCTCTGAGCAGGGGCCGGAGATCGACCGCAGCTTCATCGACTATACCGTCACCGACCTCGGAGCCTGGCTCCACAGCATCCTGGAGACTTCCGAATGACCGACCTGCAGACCGTTATCGACGCCGCCTGGGAAGACCGCGCGAACCTCGGCTTCGGCACCGAAGGCGCCGTGCGCGAGGCGGTGGCCGAGGCGCTGAACCTGCTCGATCGCGGCGAGGCCCGCGTCGCCGAGCCGGTGGACGGCGGTTGGCAGGTCAACCAGTGGCTCAAAAAGGCCGTGCTGCTCAGCTTCCGCCTCAACGACAATTCGGTGATGCCCGGCGGGTTCGACAAGGTGCCGCTCAAGACGGCGAACTGGGATGACGCGCGCTTCCGCGCCGCCGGCTTCCGCCAGGTGCCGGGCAGCGTCGTCCGCCACGGCGCGCACATCTCGAAGGGCGTCGTGCTGATGCCGAGCTTCGTCAATATCGGCGCCTATGTCGGCGAAGGCACGATGGTCGACACCTGGGCGACCGTCGGCAGCTGCGCGCAGATCGGCAAGAACGTCCACCTCTCGGGCGGCGTCGGCATCGGCGGCGTGCTCGAGCCGCTCCAGGCCGATCCGGTGATCATCGGCGACGGCGCGTTCATCGGTGCGCGTGCCGAGGTGGCCGAGGGGGTGCGCGTCGGCGAAGGCGCGGTGCTGTCGATGGGCGTCTATCTCGGCGCCTCGACCAAGATCATCGACCGGGCGACCGGCGAAGTGCATCGTGGGGCTGTGCCGCCCTATTCGGTGGTGGTGCCCGGCACGATCCCGGGCGAGGCCGGCAAGCCGGGCCTCTACTGCGCCGTCATCGTCAAGACGGTCGACGCGCAGACGCGGAGCAAGACCGGCATCAACGAGCTGCTGCGCGACTAAACTAGGTTCCGTCATCCCAAACAACTGAACGTCATCCCGACGAAAGTCGGGATCTCAGGCGAAGGCGCCGGGAAGGAGTCGCACGAGATCCCGGCTTTCGCCGGGATGACGATTTGGCGCGGGATGACGGATTTGTGCGGGATGACGGATTGGGCTGAATAGTATCCGGCGTTACGGCTTTCATCCGGCCCGGGAGATGGCGTAGGGACGGGTCATGACCGAAAGCATGACCTATGGCCGCTATCTCGCGCTCGACCAGCTGCTCGCTGCCCAGCATCCGCTGTCGGACCGGCATGACGAGCTGCTGTTCATCATCATCCACCAGACCAAGGAACTCTGGCTCAAGCAGATGATCGCCGAGCTGCGCGCCGCGCTCGAGCTGGTCCGCGCCGACAAGCCGGTGGAGGCGTACAAGTCGCTCGCCCGGGTCAGCCGCATCCAGGCGGTGATGACGCTGAGCTGGGACGTGCTCGCGACGATGACGCCGAGCGACTATACGCGTTTCCGCGAAGTGCTCGGCACCAGCTCGGGCTTCCAGTCGGACCAGTTCCGCGCGGTCGAGACGATGCTGGGGTTGCGCGGCGGCGGCGTGCCGGGCCCGCTCACCACCGAAGTCGCCGCGCTGCCGAGCCTGTGGGACGAGGCCAATGCCGCGCTCGCCCGCGCCGGCTTCGCGCTTCCTGCCGAGGTGCTGGCGCGCGACTGGAGCCAGCCTTACGTGCCGAGCAAGCCAGTCGAGGACGCCTGGGCCCAGGTCTATCGCGACCCGACGCGCTGGTGGGAGCTGTACCAGCTCGCCGAGAAGCTGGTCGACATCGACGATGCGCTCGCCACCTGGCGGCACAAGCATGTGATCACCGTCAGCCGCGTGATCGGGATGAAGCCCGGCACCGGCGGCACCCCGGGCGTGTCCTATCTGGAAAGCACCCTGTCGAAACGCGCCTTTCCCGAGCTGTGGACGCTGCGTACCCAGCTATGAGCTACAAGCATCTCTTCCAGCGCGCGCTGGCCGCGGCGCCCGAGCGGCTGCACTTCGCCGCGCATTCGCACCATCTCTGGCCCGACGCCTCCTATCTCGGCCAGCTCGCCGCCTGGGAGGACGGGGTGCGCCTCGCCGACCGGAAGTGGGAGCGGGTGATGGGCGAGATCTGGCCAGCCGCGCAGCGCCACGTCGCCGCCGAGCTCAAGCTGCCCGATCCCGATACGGTGGTGTTCGCGCCGAACACGCACGAGCTGTTGCTGCGGATCGCCTCGGCGCGCCCCGGCCCGCTCCGCATCCTCGCCAGCACCGGCGAGTTCCACAGCTTCCGCCGCCAGTCGATGCGCTGGGAGGAAGCCGGCAGCGCCACTGTGGAGCGCGTGCCGCTGGAGGAGATCGTCGCCCGGGCCAGCGCCGGCGCGCACGACCTGATCTTCGTCAGCCAGGTCCAGTTCGGCACCGGCCAGGTCTTTGACGGGATCGCCGAGCTTGCCGCACTCGCCCGGCCCGAGGGCCCTTGGGTGGTGATCGACGGCTATCACGCCTTCATGGCGATGGAGGTCGACCTGTCGGCGGTGGCGGACAAGGTCTTCTACCTCGCCGGCGGCTACAAATATGCGATGGCCGGCGAAGGCTGCGCCTTTCTCCACGCGCCGCCGGGCTATGGCCCGCGCCCGGAGATCACCGGCTGGTATGCCGAGTTCGAGGACCTGTCGCTGCCGCCGGGCAGCATCGGTTATGCCCCCGACGGGCGCCGCTTCCTCGGCGCGACCTTCGATCCTTCGGGCATCTACCGCTTCGTCGCGGTGCGCGACATGCTGCGCCAGGAGGAACTGACCACCGCCACGATCGCGGCGCATGTCGATGGCCTGCGCGCGCAGCTGCTCGCCGAGCTGCCGATCGCGGCTGCGCTGCGCAACCCCGACAGCCCCGCGCGCTTCCTCGCGCTCCAGTCTCCCCATGCCCAGCGCTGGAAGGCCGAGCTCGAAGCCGAGGACGTGATCACCGACGTGCGCGGCGACGTGTTGCGCATCGGCTTCGGCCTCTATCAGGACGCGCGCGACGTGCGGCGGCTGATCGAGGCGCTTTCCTGGCTCCGCTAGAAAAAGCGGCCGGGCGGCAATGCGCAGCCTGCCCGGCCGTGAGGGAAATCAGCGGCGCGCGACCTGCGCGGCACCCCAGCGCGCCGCGAGCTGGCGGGCGAGGTCGCGCTGCACGCCGTCGCGGCACTGCCGGACCAGGTGCGCCTCGTCCGCGCCCACGCTCGCATAGGAGCCGCAGACCTGCTCGGTCGCGGCGGCGAGGCGGCGGTTGAGCTCGGCGCGGCCGGCATCGCTCTTCAGATCGAGATCGGCGTGGCGGACGGTGACGCGCTCCCCGGCCAGGGCCGGCGAGGCGATCAGGGTTGCGGCGGCGAAGGCGGTGATGAACTTGTACATATCTGGCTCCTTTCCGGGAATTCCGGCACCGTGCCGGGATGCCCCCTGATCGCCCGGACGCCGCCTGATGGAGAGGATGAGGAGCCGATGAAGAGCTGATGAAATGCCGATGATTCGCCGATAGGGTGGCGCGGCGATCGATTTGCGGGGATGGAAGCGCGGTGGAGGGCCGTATCGACCTTGCGCATGAGGCGCCGTTCCGGCTGGGCACGCTCGAGGTGCGCCCGGCGCTGCGCCAGCTTGCCCGCGACGACTGCATGGAGGACGTGCTCGAACCCCGGGTGATGCAGGTGCTGGTCGCGCTCGCCCGCGCGGACGGCGCGATCGTCAGCCGCGACGACCTGACGCGGAGCTGCTGGGAAGGCCGCGTCGTCGGCGAGGATGCGATCAACCGCGTCGTCTCGCGCCTGCGCCGTGCCGCCGAGGGGATCGGCCAGGGCAGCTTCCGGATCGAGACGATCACCAAGGTCGGCTATCGGCTGCTGCGCGAAGGCCAGGGCGAAGTGGCACCGGCAGAGGACAGCCCGCTCGCCCGGGCGCGGGCCGAGGCGCACCGCCTGCGCCTCGATCGCCGCGCGATGCTCGCCGGCGCCGGGCTGGCGGTGGTTACGGTCGGCGGCGGGCTCTATACTTGGCGCCATTTCATCGCCTCGGACCCCGCACTGACCGACAAGCCGCCCCCGGATGTCGCGCCGCTGATGATCCAGGCGCAGATGGCGATGACCCAGGGCACGGTCGAAGGCGGCAACCAGGCGATCGGGCTGCTTCGCCGCGTCGTGTCGCTGCGCCCCGATTATGCGGATGGCTGGGGGCTGCTGGCGCTGTCCTATTCGGCGGCTGCAGTCGGCCGGCCGCAGCAATATGAGGCAGACATGCGCGCCCGCGCCGCCGAGGCGCGCCGCCGCGCGCTCGCGCTCGACCCGGGCAATGCCTATGCCCGCGCCGCGGACGGGCTGAACAAGCCGGTGCTCGGCAACTGGACGGTCGCCGAACGCGGACTGCGCACCAGCCTCGCCAGCCATCCCCATAACGACATGCTGGTCAGCTCGCTGGCGGGCGTGATGCTCGGCGTGGGACGTTGCACCGAAGCCGCCAATCTGATCGACGGGATCTGGAAGCGCGTCCCGCCCAATCCCGGCCTCGCCTACACCCATGTCCAGACGCTGTGGGCCGCAGGCCGTCCCGACGAGGCGGACAAGGCGATGGACGATGCCGTCGCGCTGTTCCCCACCCATTTCGCGGTTTGGTTCACGCGCTTCTACCTGCTGATGTACACCGGCCGCGTCCGCGAGGCGATCGCGCTCGGCGAGAATCGCGGAACGCGCCCGACCGGCATTCCCGAATGGAATTTCGAGCAGGTACTGATCGTCGCCCGCGCGATGCTGAGCCGGGCGCCACGCGATATCGAGGCGGCGGCGGCAATCTCGCTCGAAGGCGCGCATCGGGGTGCCGGCTTCGCCGAGAACGGTATCCAGTTCCTCTCGGGGCTCGGCCGGGTGGACGAGGCCTTTGCCGTCGCCGACGCCTATTATTTCGCGCGCGGCTTCGATCCGGGCGAGCTGCGCTTCTCCACCGAGCAGGGCACCTATACGCGGCGCAACGCCCGCCGCACGCATCTGCTGTTCCTGCCCCCGACTGCGTCGATGCGCACCGACGCGCGGTTCCTGCGACTCGCCGACGAGCTGGGTCTGGTACGCTATTGGAAGGATGCCGGCGTCCGGCCCGATTATCAGGCGACCGGCTGAATCCCGAGCCGCGGGATCTCGATCGCCGGGCAGCGGTCCATCACCACCTGGAGCCCCGCCGCCTCGGCCCGCGCCGCAGCCGCTTCGTTGATCACGCCCAGCTGCATCCACACTGCCTTGGCCCCCGCGGCGATCGCTTCGTCCACTGCCTCGCCCGCGGCCTGGGGTCGGCGGAAGATGTCGACCAGGTCGATCGGCTCACCGATCTGGCTGAGCTCGCGGAACACGAATTCGCCGTGGACATGCTCGCCGGTGATCTGCGGATTGACCGGGATCACCCGATAGCCCTGCCGCTGGAGGAACGCCATCACGCCGTAGCTCGGCCGGTCGGGCCGGTCGGACGCGCCGATCATCGCAATGGTGCGCACGCCTTCGAGCAGCGCCCTGATGTCCTCGTCCCGCGTCAACGGCATCGCATCCTCCACACTATCGTCATCCCGGCTTTCGCCGGGATGACGGCTAGTTCTTGAGCCAGTCGTCCACCTGGCCCGCCAATCCGGCAAACAATTCGGCGGCCGGGCCGTTCCCCGCCGCGGGCGGCTCGCCGGCGTCCGAGGCGGCGCGGATCGCCATTTCCAGCGGCACCCGGCCAAGGAAGGGAATGCCGAGCCTCGCCGCCGCGGCCTCGGCCCCGCCCGCGCCGAACGGATCGGAGACTTCGCCGCAATGCGGGCAGGCATAGCCCGACATGTTCTCGATCAGGCCGACCACCGGCACGCCCGCCTTGTTGAACAGGTCGATCGCGCGCGTCGCGTCGATCAGCGCCAGGTCCTGCGGGGTGGAGACGATCACCGCGCCCGCCGGCTTGTGCTTCTGGATCATGGTGAGCTGGACGTCGCCGGTGCCGGGCGGCAGATCGAGCACCAGCAGCTCGGTCTCGCCCCAATCGGCGTCGACCATCTGGCCGAGCGCGCCGCCCGCCATCGGACCGCGCCAGGCGATCGCCTGTCCTTCGGCAACGAGCCCGCCCATCGAAAGCATCGGCACGCCGAACCGGGTCTCGACCGGCAGCAGCACCTTCTCGCGCGCCTGCGGCTTCACGCCCTCGACGCCGAGCAGCCGCGGCTGCGAGGGGCCATAGATGTCGGCATCGACCAGCCCGACCCTGCGTCCGCGGCGCTGGAGCGCGATCGCCAGGTTCGCCGCGACGGTGGACTTGCCCACGCCACCCTTGCCGCTCGCCACCGCGATCAGCCGCCGGGTGCGGCGCTCGCTGGTCATCAGCACGCGCACCTCGTCGACCCCGGGCAGCGCACCCGCGACGCGGCGGATATCGGCCTCCAGCTCGTCGCGCGTCGCCTCGGCCAGGCCGGTCACGTCGAGGACGATGCTGGCGCGCGCGCCATCGATGCGGGCAGTGGCGCGGCCGGCGGCGATCGGGGCGAGCGCGGCGCTCAGGGCTTCGGTGTCGGTCATTGCGTGCCAGATAGGCGCACAATCGCCGCGCGCCACTGTAAATCCGCGCGCGCCTGCTTATAAAGGCCAGATGGCAAACCTGATGAGCTGGCTGAGCAAGGCCGGCAACTGGCAGAACGAGGCTCCGAAGAGCCCATGGGGCTCGGGCAGCGGCGGTGAGGGCGGCGGCTCGGGCGATGGCAAGGGCGGCTCCGGCGGCGGATCGGGCAGCGGCCCGCGCAATCCCTGGTCCTTCCCGCCCGAGGGGCGGCGTCCCCGCTCCGGCGGCGGTGGCAACGGCGGCGGCGGTGGCGGCCCGTTCGACGACATCTTCCGCCGCATGGGCGGCGGCAGCGGCCTGCCGATTCCCCCGGGCGGCGCCAGGCTCTGGAGCCTGGTCGTGGTCGGTCTTCTGCTCGTCTGGGTGGTGTTCACCAGCTTCCACACGATCGGCACGCGCGAGCGCGGCGTCGTCACCACGCTCGGCCGCTATTCGGCGACGCTCGGCTCGGGCGTGCAGTTCACCCTGCCCTTCCCGATCCAGTCCGTCGAGATCGTCGACGTCGGCTCGGTCCATACCGAGAAATTCCCCGAGAGCGGCGCCAACCTGATGCTCACCGGCGATCAGAACATCGTCGACCTCGCCTATTCGGTGAACTGGTACATCTCCGACGCCACCGACTATTCCTTCCAGATCAAGGATCCGAAGGAGACGGTGAAGGACACCGCCGAGAGCGCGATGCGCGCGGTGATCGCCACCACCACGCTGACCGAGGCGATCGGCGAGGGCCAGGGGCGCATCTCGTCCGATGTCCAGGCGGCGATGCAGAAGATCCTCGACGAATATCATTCGGGCATCCGCATCCAGAGCGTCGCGCTGACCAAGGCGAGCGCGCCGGAGCAGGTCGACGACGCCTTCAAGGCAGTGCAGGCCGCGCAGCAGGGCGCCTCGGCCGCGCGCAACAACGCCAATGGCTATGCCCAGCAGGTGATCGCCGTCGCGCAGGGCGAGGCCGCCGAGTTCGACAAGATCTACGAGCAGTACAAGGCCGCCCCCGAAGTCACCCGCCGCCGCCTCTATTACGAGACGATGGAGCAGGTGCTCAGCCGCACCAACAAGACGATCGTGGAGGCGCCGGGCGTGACTCCCTATCTGCCGCTGCCCGGGGTCCGCCCCGATGCCGGCAAGACCCAGCAGGGAGACCAGAAATGACCTGGCTGCGCAGCCCGATCGGCATCGCCGTGGCATGCATCGTCGCGCTCATCCTGGTGATGAGCACCGTCACCGTGGTCCGCGAGACCGACCAGGTGGTGATCCTGCGCCTCGAGCAGCCCTATCGCACCGTCAACGCCTACAGGACCGGCGAGCAGTTCGGCCGCACCCAGGCCGGGCCGATCTTCCGCCTGCCGTTCATCGATCGCGTCGTCCGCGTCGACAAGCGCGTGCTTTCGGTCGACCTGCCCAACGAGCCGGTGCTCTCCACCGATCAGCTCCGCCTGCAGATCGATGCCTATGCGCGCTTCCGCGTCACCGATCCGCTCAAGATGGTCGTCACCATCGGCACCGAGGACCGGGTGACCGACCAGCTCCAGCCGCTGTTCCGCTCGGCGCTGCGCAACGAGCTGGGCAAGCGCCCCTCGGCGATCCTGCTCAGCCCTGAGCGTGGCCAGGTGATGGATAACATCCAGAACTCGCTGCAGAAGCTGGCGGCGCAATATGGCGTGTCGATCGTCGACGTGCGCATCAAGCAGACCGAGCTGCCGACGGGCTCGCCGCTCGACAGCGCGCTCGAGCGGATGCGCACCGCGCGCCTCCAGGAAGCCAAGACGATCGAGACCCAGGGCAACAAGGACGCGCAGATCATCCGCGCCAATGCCGATGCCCAGGCCGCGCAGATTTATGCCGCGGCGTTCAACAAGGATGCGGATTTCTACAATTTCTGGCGGGCGATGCGCTCCTACCGGAACACGTTCCTGACGAACGCGCCGGACAAGGGCGAAACCGCGATCATCCTGTCGCCGAACAATTCCTATCTGAAGGAATTCATGCAGCAACGATGACGCTGTCGATCCGTTCATATTCAATCGCCGTTCAGCATTTCGGCGCAAAAATCCGTTTCGAACGCTTTTCCTTCGTCTGAGAGGACCGACTCACGTGCGTTATGCCTACGCTCTCACTACCGCCCTTCTGCTGAGCGGCGCCGCCGCGACGCTGACGATCCACCAGCCTGCCGGCGCCCAGACCGCGCAGAACGAGCCCGGCGCCATCCAGGCGGCGGCGCCCCGCGCCGGTGCGCCGATGAGCTTCGCCGACATGGTCGCCAAGCTGCAGCCGGCGGTGGTCAACATCTCGACCACCCAGCGCGTGACGATGAACGCCAATCCGTTCGCGGGCACGCCGTTCGAGGCGTTTGGCGGTGGCAACCAGCCGGTCACCCGCCAGGCCGAATCGCTCGGCTCGGGCTTCATCATCTCGGCCGACGGCTATGTCGTCACCAACAACCATGTGATCTCGGCCGGCGCCCGCGGCGCCACCGTCGAATCGATCACCGTCACCCTGCCCGACAAGCGCGAGTTCAAGGCCAAGCTGATCGGCAACGACGCCCAGTCGGACCTCGCCGTGCTCAAGATCGAAGGCGCCAACCTGCCCTTCGTGAAGTTCGGCGATTCGGCCGGCACCCGCGTGGGCGACTGGGTCGTCGCGATCGGCAACCCTTTCGGCCTGGGCGGCTCGGTGACCGCCGGCATCGTCTCGGCGGTGCACCGCGTCACCGGCCAGGGCGGCGCCTATGACCGCTTCATCCAGACCGATGCCTCGATCAACCGCGGCAATTCGGGCGGCCCGATGTTCGATCTCAACGGCAACGTCATCGGCATCAACTCGCAGATCCTGTCGCCCACCGGCGGCAATGTCGGCATCGGCTTCGCGATCCCCGCGGAAGAGGCCAAGCCGGTGATCGACACGCTGATGAAGGGCGGCAAGATCGCCCGCGGCTATCTCGGCATCGGCATGCAGGACCTGACCGACGACATCGCCGACGGCCTGGGCGTGCCCAAGGGCCAGGGCACCGTCGTCGCCCGCGTCGAGCCGGGTCAGCCGGCGGAGAAGGCCGGGATCAAGCAGGGCGACGTGATCGTCAAGGTCGACGGCAAGGACGTCACCCCCGATCAGACGCTGTCCTATCTGGTCGCCAACGTGAAGCCGGGCACCCGCATTCCGCTCGAGCTCTACCGCGACGGCAAGCGCCAGACCGTGACCCTCACCGTCGGCACCCGCCCGCCCGAGGAGCAGCTCGCCCAGTTCGATCCGAACGACGAGAATTCGACGGCGCCGGGCGCCGATGCCGATACGATGGCCGCCGCCTCGCTCGGCATCCAGGTGACTCCGCTCACCCCGCAGATCGCGCAGAGCGTCGGCGTCAATCCGAACACCACCGGCGTGGTCGTGGTCCAGGCCAATCCGGCGAGCGACGCGGCGGGCAAGGGCCTGCAGCGCGGCGACGTGATCACCACGGTGAACCGTGTCGCGGTCGCCAGCGCCGCCGATGTCGCCAAGCAGGTGGCTGCGGCCAAGGCCGCGGGCAAGACCAGCGTGCTGCTCTGGGTCCAGCGCCGCGCGCTCGGCCGCTTCGTCTCGGTCGGCATCAACTAAAACCGGGCCCTTCCGGGCTGACGAATGCCCGTTTCTCCCCTATTCCGGTCCTCCAATCAGTGGAGGTCGGACATGGCGGGAGAAACGGGCATTTTCGTTGGCGCGGGCGCGGGCGGCAGCAACCCCCAGGCGCTGGTGCTCAAGCGCGCCAATCGCCACGGCCTGATCGCCGGCGCCACCGGCACCGGCAAGACGGTGACGATCCAGGGCATCATCGAGGGTCTGTCGAGCGCCGGCGTCCCCTGCTTCGTCGCCGATGTGAAGGGCGACCTTAGCGGCCTCGCCATGGCCGGTTCGCCCACCGCGAAGATGCACGAGATCTTCAAGGCCCGCGCCGCCGAGATCGGCCTGGCCGATTGGGCCTATGCCGACACGCCGGTGCAGTTCTGGGACCTGTATGGCGAGCAGGGCCACCCGATCCGCACCACCATTTCCGAGATGGGCCCGCTACTCCTCGCCCGGCTGATGGACCTCAATGAGGTGCAGGAAGGCGTGCTCACCATTGCCTTCACCGTCGCCGACAAGGACGGGCTGCTGCTGCTCGACCTCGACGATCTCCAGTCGATGCTCGCGCACTGCGCCGAGCGGGCGGACGAGCTCACCGCCACCTATGGCAACGTCTCGAAGCAGTCGGTCGGTGCGATCCAGCGTTCGCTGCTCCAGCTGCGTTCGCAGGGCGGTGCCAATTTCTTCGGCGAGCCGGCGCTGTCGATGGAGGATTTCCTCGGCTTCGACGACAAGGGCCGCGGCGTCGTCAACATCCTCGCCGCGGACAAGCTTATGGCCTCGCCCAAGCTCTACGCCACCTTCCTGCTCTGGCTCCTCTCGGCATTGTTCGAGTCGCTTCCGGAAGTGGGCGACCCGGACAAGCCCAAGCTCGCCTTCTTCTTCGACGAGGCACATCTGCTGTTCGACGACGCGCCCAAGGCGCTGCTCGAGAAGATCGAGCAGGTCGTCCGCCTGATCCGCTCCAAGGGCGTCGGCGTCTATTTCATCACGCAGAACCCGATCGACGTGCCCGACACGATCGCCGGCCAGCTCGGCAATCGCGTCCAGCACGCGCTGCGCGCTTTCACCCCGCGCGATCAGCAGGCGGTGAAGGCGGCCGCGACCACGTTCCGCGCCAATCCCGATGTCGATGTCGAAACGGTGATCACCGAGCTCAAGGTTGGCGAGGCGCTGGTCTCGCTGCTCCAGGACGACGGTTCCCCAAGCCCGGTGCAGCGCACGCTGATCCGGCCTCCTGCGACGCGCGTGGGCCCGGTCACGCCGGACGAGCGCAAGGTGATGATCCAGACCGATGCGATCGGCGCAAAATACGACACGCTGGTCGATCGCGAATCGGCCGAGGAGCTGCTCGCCGCCAAGTCGGCAGAGGCGTCTGCCGCCGCCGCCGAGGCGAAGGCACAGGACGAAGCCGAAAAGGCCGCTGCCGCCCAGGCCAAGGAAGACGCGCGCCTCGCCAAGGAAGCCGAGCGCCAGCGCCTCGCTGCGCAGCGCGATGCCGATCGTCAGGCGCGGCTCGACGCCCAGGCGCAGCGCGCCGCCGAGAAGGAAGCCGCCAACAATCCGTGGAACCGCGCGATCACCTCGGCCACCCGCTCCGCTTCCTCGGCGGCCGGGCGCGCCGTGGCGAACGAAGTGTCGAAGGCAGTGTTCGGCAAGAAGAGTGGCGCCGGCGCCAGCATCCTCGGCGGGCTAGTGCGTGGTGTCCTCGGGGGTCTGTTCAAGGGCCGGTGAGACCGGCGACGGCGCCAGGAACTCGCGCCACAGCATCACCAGCACTGCCATCACGGCGGGGCCGATGAACAGGCCGAGCAGGCCGAGCGTCTCGACCCCGCCCAGGATGCCGATCAGCACCCAGATGAAGGGCAGCTGAGTCGCGCCGCCGATCATCGCCGGGCGGATGAAGTGATCGGCGACGAAGATGATCGCCGCGCCGACCGCCACCACCACCACGGCACCCACCACCGAGCCCTGGATCAGCAGCAGCACCGCAGCGAGCCCGAAGACCACGGGCGCACCGAATGGAATCATCGCCGCGATCGCAGTCACGCCGCCGAGCAGCAGCGGGTGCGGCACGCCGGCAACCAGATAGATCACTGCCATGATCGCACCGACGGCAAGCCCGACGAGCACCAGCCCGTCGATCGTGCCGCGCACCGATCGGATCGCCTGGGTCCCGACCCGCTCGCCCGTGAGCCCGAACAGCTTGAGCACTGCACGGCGCCCCTGCGCCAGCAGCGCGTCGCGGTCGCGCAGCACGAAGAACAGGGTCAGCAGGGTGAAGCCGAACACTACCGCCCGGTGCGCAACATTGGCGCCAATCGTCCGCGAATGGGTCAGCCACTCGCTGCCACTCAGCATGCGGAGCTGCTCCGCGGCGTCCTCGGGCCTGGCGAGATGCGTCTGCCACCAGCTGCGCACCGCATCGGCGCCGAAGGGCAGCCGCGCCACCCATTCGGGCACCGGCACGCCCTGGGCCTGTGCCTGGCCGATCCAGCTGACGATGTCGTGCGCCTCGCGCAGTGCCTGGGTGACGCCGAAGGCCAGCGGCACCAGCACGATCAGCGCGGCGAGCAGCGTGATGATCAGCGGGATCACGACCGGGTGGGTGCCGTGCAGCCAGGCGCGCAGCTTCAGATGCAGCGGATCGACCGCGATCGTCAGCACCACGGCCCACAGCAGCGCGGGCACGAAGCCATGCGCGACCCATAGGCCGACGAGCAGCAGCGCGCCGACCAGCGCAAGGCGTGCCGCGCGCTGCGCGGTCTCGGTTCCCGTGTTCATGGGCCAAGCGTAGCAGGACGGCCGGGCGCCTCAACTCCCCTGCCGCCACCAATTCGTTATCCCGGCGAAAGCCGGGATCTCAGGCGGAGGCGGGAAAGGAGCCGCACGAGATCCCGACGTTCGTCGGGAAGACGGCTATTGCTCCAACCGCGACGCAACGCCTTCCAGCCGGTCGAGGAACATGCCCCAGCCATAGCGGGCACCGCCATAATTGGCGGCATTGGTGAAGCCGCTCTGCTCCATCCGCAGCCGCGTGCCACTCGCCACCGGTTCGAGCGTCAGCGTCACCACGGACTGGAAGCGCGGCATCGATTCCCCCTCGCCGCCGGTATCCCAGCTGTAGGAAAGCTGCCGACCGGGCTCGATCTCGCGCACTTCGCAGTCGATCCGTCCGCTCCAACCCGGCGCACCGGGGCTCTGCAGCGTGAAGCGGTGGCCGGCCTCCAGCGCAAAGTCGTTGGGCAGCAGCCATTCCGCGATCAGGTGCGGCTGGGTGATCGCGCGCCACAGCTTGTCCGGGGCATGCGGGAAGTCGCGCTCCAGGACGAGCGTCCGCGTCTCGGTCATTGATCCATTCTCCTGAGCAGGTCTTCCAGCCGGTCGAAGCTGTCGGCCCACAAGCTCTCGTGCAGCCGCATCCAGTCGAGCAGCGGCGCCAGCCCCTTGGGGTTCGCACGGTAATGCGTCTCGCGGCCCTGCGGCCGGTCGAGCACTAGCCCGGCGCCCTTCAGCACCGCGAGATGCTTGGAGACCGCCGGTTGCGAGATCCCAGCCCCGTCGGTCAGCGCCCGCACGGTCAACTCGCTGCGCGCCAGCCGCTCGAACAGCGCCCGTCGCGTCGGGTCGCCCAGCGCGCGGAACAGTGCATCGGCAATCGAAGGGGCAATCGGCTCCATGGGCAAATTCATAACCGAATGGTTATTCAATGCAAGCAGCGTGCAGAAAAGGCTGTCCTACAGGGCCCGCAAATGCCACGCTCCATCGATGACCAATGCTTTCCTTACCAATCTGGCCACCGCGCACGCCGCATCGCGGGGGGAGACCCTCGCACGCGTAGATGTCGCGACTTTTGTGACTTTCCGCGCGGAGATTTGAGCCGATGACCCCCGAAAAGACTAGCGAAAAGACTGGCCCGATGGCGGAGCTCACGTTCCGCGGCATCATCCTCGGCGCGCTCATCACGATCCTGTTCACCGCGGCGAACGTCTATGCCGGCCTCAAGGTCGGCCTCACCTTCGCCACCTCGATTCCCGCCGCGGTCGTCTCGATGGCGATCCTCAAGGCGTTCAAGAGCGGCACGATCCTCGAGAACAACATCGTCCAGACGATCGCGTCGGCCGCGGGCACCCTCGCCGCGATCGTTTTCGTGCTGCCCGGCCTGATCATGGTCGGCTGGTGGTCGGGCTTCCCCTATTGGACCACGGTGGCGGTGTGCATCACCGGCGGCGTGCTCGGCGTGATGTTCTCGGTGCCGCTGCGCCGCGCGCTCGTCACCGGCACCGACCTGCCCTATCCGGAAGGCGTCGCCGCCGCCGAAGTGCTCAAGGTCGGCTCGGGCTCCGGCGCCGGCGACAAGGAGAATGCCGCGGGCCTGCGCACGCTGATCACCGGCACGATCTTCTCGGGCCTGTTCGCGCTCCTCGCCAAGATGAAGTTCGTGGCGGAAGAGGCGGGCAAGAATTTCGCCGTCGGCAGCACCGCCACCGGCTGGTCGACCAGCTGGTCAATGCTGCTGATCGGCGTCGGCCATCTCGTCGGCATCTCGGTCGGCGCCGCGATGTTCTTCGGCATGCTGATCTCCTGGACGGTGCTGGTGCCCTGGTTCGCGCATGGCGGCGATCTGAGCGCAGTCGATGCGCTGGTCGGCACCACCTTCCGCGGCCAGGTGCGCTTCGTCGGCGCCGGCACGATAGGCGTCGCGGCGATCTGGTCGCTGCTCAAGATCATCGGCCCGATCATCGCCGGCCTGCGCTCGGCGCTCGCCGCGTCGCGGGCGCGCCAGGGCGGCCAGGCACTCGACATCACCGAGCGCGACATGCCGATCGGGGTGGTCGCGCTGATCACGCTCGCCACGCTCGTCCCGATCGCCTGGCTGCTGTGGAATTTCTCCGCCGGCGGCCCGGTGCACGACCATGCGATCGCAGTGATCGGCGGCTCGCTCACCTATGTCCTGATCGTCGGCGTGCTGATCGCGGCGATCTGCGGCTACATGGCCGGGCTGATCGGCGCCTCCAACTCGCCGGTCTCGGGCGTCGGCATCCTCGCCGTGCTCGGCGCATCGCTGCTGCTGGTCGCGGTGTTCGGGCACGAGGCCGATGCCGGGCGCACCAATGCGCTGATCGCCTATGCGCTGTTCACCACGGCGATCATCTTCTCGATCGCGACGATCTCAAACGACAATCTCCAGGACCTCAAGACCGGCCAGCTCGTCGGCGCGACGCCGTGGAAGCAGCAGCTCGCGCTGATCCTGGGCGTGGTGTTCGGCAGCCTGGCGATTCCGATCGTGCTCGATCTGCTCAAGAACACGCTCGGCTTTGTCGGCATGCCCGGCGCCGGCCCAAACGCGCTCTCGGCGCCGCAGGCCGCGCTGATCTCGTCGATCGCCAAGGGCGTGCTCGGCGGCGATATCGACTGGAACCTGATCGGGCTGGGCGCGCTGATCGGCGTCGGCGTGATCGTGATCGACGAAGCGCTGGGCAAGGCCGGCAAGATGCGGCTTCCGCCTCTGGCCGTGGGCATGGGCATCTACCTGCCGATGGGGCTCACGCTGCTGATCCCGGTCGGCGCGCTGATCGGCCATGCCTATGACCGCTGGGCGAAGAAGCAGGCCAATCCCGAGTTCGCCGAGCGAATGGGCGTGCTGGCGGCGACCGGCCTGATCGTGGGTGAGTCGCTGTTCGGCGTCGCCTTTGCCGGCATCCTCGCCTGGGCCAACCGCAACTCGCCGATCCCACCCAATGATGCGCCGCTGGCGGTGATGGGCGAGAGCTTCGAGAGCATCGCGCTATGGATCGCGCCGCTGCTGTTCTTCGGGCTGATCGCGGTCAGCTACGCGATGACGCGCAAGCTGGTCGCCAGGACGCCGGCCACCACCGGTCCGGAAAGCCCGGCCGAGGGCGAGGCGAATTATCGCTAATCTCCCCTCCCGCTTGCGGGAGGGGTCGGGGGAGAGAACGACATGGGTGAGGGTGCTACACGCCCTCCCCTAGCCCCTCCCGCAAGCAGGAGGGGAGCCGCGGTCAGGCCATCTGCGCGAGCATCGAGCTGATCGGCACAAAGGCGAAGGCAACCGAGCTGTCCGCCACACCGTAGGGGATGAACAGCTTGTCGCCATGCTTGATGGCGCCGCAGGTATAGACGACGTTGGGCACATAGCCCTCGCGGTCCTGGTCCGCCGCGGCGAGCAGCGGCTCGGCCGAGCGGGCCAGCACCTTGCTGGGGTCGTTCTTGTCGAGCAGCGCGGCGCCGATCGAATATTTGCGCATCGCGCCGACGCCGTGGGTGAGCATCAGCCAGCCTTCTTCGAGCTCGATCGGCGGGCCGCAATTGCCCATCTGGACCAGTTCCCAGGGGAATTTCGGCTTGATCAGCAGCTCGCCGCCTTCCCAGGCGGTGATGTCGTCGGAGGCGTGGAGGAAGATGTTCTCGCCGTCCTGCCGGCCGAGCATCATATACTTGCCGTTCACGGTGCGGGGGAACAGCGCCATGCCCTTGTTGCGGCTCGCGCTGCCCGACATCGGCACCAGGTCGAAGCTGCGCCAGTCGCGGGTGCGCAGCAGCTCGGACTGGATCACCGAGCCGTTATAGGCGGTGTAGGTGCCGATCCATTCTTCCTGCCCGTCCTCGTGGCGGAAATGGGTGATGCGCAGATCTTCCAGGCCGTTGGACTGGGCCTTGGTGATCGGGAAGATCACCGTGCCGGACAGCGTGGAGTCGCGGTGGCGATAGACGGTGACCGGCCCCTCGGGCACATGCTCCTCGTCTTCCTCCCGCGCATCGGCGGCGGTGGCGAAGGGCGGCTCGGGGGCGAGCGTCAGCTCGTTGCTCTCGGTGATGATGCCTTCGCGGAACGCGACCGACGAAATATGCCCCTCGCCGACGGCGCGCAGGCTCATCAGGATGCGCAGCGAGCCCGGCGGCATGCCGGTCTGGTCGTAATGCGGCACGGCGCTGGGGTTCATCAGTGCCGCGGCGGCATAGCTGTATTCGTGGCAGAAATAGGCACCGATCAGCTGGCGCTTCTCGTCGCCGATCTGGCTGCCGTCGAGCCCGAGCATGCCCTCGATCTCGTCATAGCGCGTCATGAACACGCGGCGGGTCTGCCAGTGGCGCGCCTCGAAATCCTTGAGCACGATCTCGAGCTGGTTGCGCGCTTCGCCCGGCGACATCGCCAGCACCTCGCCCACCAGCCGCTCGCTGCGGCTCGGGCCCGATCCGTTGGAGGTCCAGGCAATATGGAACGGCCGCACCACGACACGAGAAGGATCAGCCTTCAGGCGCAGCGCATGATTGAAGATATCGAGCATCCGGCTCCCAGCCATTGTCCCCGCACCGGCGCGAAAATCGTTACGCGACGGCCGCTCGCAACGGTGTTGCCACGTTTCCGGTGGCCTTTGAAAGAGCCGAAATCGCGCAATTGGCCAGCTGGAGTGCCAGAATCGACTCGGCGCCCTGGTTGCGGTTGAGTCCGTGGGGCATCAGACCGTCGAAGCAGCCGCCATCCTGGGCGCTGGCGAGCGGCATATCCAGGTCGTTGGCGCCGAGATACCAGCGATAGGCGCGGGTCGCTTCCTCCACCCAGCGGCGCTCGCTAGTGGCCTCCCAGGCGGCGGCACAGGCCTCCACGGTAGCCTGCGCCTCGAGCGGTTGCTGGTCGAACTGCATCGGCGGCGCATATTCGCGCCCGAAGCTCTCGGTGCCGACGGCGCGGAAGCGCCCCTCGGGCGAGGTCTGCTGGGCGGTGATCCATTCCAGCGTCTCGAGCCCGACGCTGGTGAACTCGCTGCGCCCCAGCGCCACGCCGGCGCGCAGCAGCGCCTCGGGCAAGCGGGCGTTGTCGTAGGCGAGGACGATCTCGAACCAGCTCCACTCTGGCCGACGATTGCCGTCGAGCAGCTCGATCAGCTCCTCGCCGAAGCGGGTGAGGATCTCGCGGCTCAGCGCGTGGCCCGGATGCGCGTCGAGCATCGCGGCGGCGCCCAGCATCGCGAAGCCACGCGCGCGCGGGCTGCCCAGTTCGAGCGCGATCGGCGCGGTGGCATCGAACAGTGCCGAGGCCCAGTCGCGATGCTTCTGCGCCCGCGCATCGCGCGCGGTGACGCCCAGCGCCCAGAGCGCACGGCCATTGGAATCCTCGGAGCCGACATCCTCGCACCAGGTCCGGTCGAAATTCATGAAGTTGCGGAAGCGACGCAGCTCCGGGTTCCAGGCATATTGGACGAAGGCGGCATAGACGCTCGTCCATTTGTCACGCAGCGCCTCGTCGACATCGTCGATCTTCGACATCAGAATCAGCGCACGGGCATTGTCGTCGATACAATAGCCATGGCGGCGATCGGGCACCGAATAGATCGAATGCTGGAGCATACCGGTGGCGTCGCTCATGCGTTCCACTGCTGCGATATCCGGCTTGAGCGGCATCAGCGGCTTTGCAGGTGGACGGGCGAAGCGGCGCGGCTTTGACGCAAGAATGCCGCCCAGCACTTCCATCGCCGTCTCGGCCAGCCGCGGCCAGAGCATCGTGCGGCCGCGGGCATAGGCACGCTCGGCAAGTGCAAGCCGCGCCGGCTTGTCGGCGAGCAGGCGTACGATTTCGCGAGCGAAGGCCGCGCTGTCATTGAACGGCACCAGCGCGCCATGATCGTCCGCGAGAATCTCGGTCGCGTGGATATAGGGCGTCGAAACCACCGGCTTGCCGACCGCCACGGCATAGGAAAGCGTGCCCGAAGTGATCTGCGCCGGGTTCGGATAGGGCGTGGCATAGACGTCCGCCGCCTGGAGATAGTCGAGCAGCTCGCCCTGCTCGACGAAGCCGTCGACGAAGGCGACATTCCCCGCCACGCCGAGATCGGCGGCCAGCGCCTGCAGCCGCTCGCGATAGGCCTCGCCTTCATGCGCGACGAGATTGGGATGGGTCGCCCCGAGGATCACATAGAGCGCGTCGGGACGGGCGGCGGCGATCGCCGGCATCGCCTCGATCATCGTCTCGATACCCTTGCTCGGCGCGAGCAGGCCGAAGGTGAGGATCACTTCGCGGCCCTGCCAGCCGAAGCGCGGCTTGAACGCCTCCGGATCGGCAAAGGCACGATCGGGCACGCCGTGCGGAATCATCAGGATCTTGCGATCGTCCGCCGCATGCACGCGCTTCAAGATGTCGCGGCCCTTCTCGGCCATCACGATCACCCGCGACGCCCGGCGCAGCAGCGCCTCCATTACCCGGCGCTCGTCGGCATTGGGATTTTCGAGTACAGTGTGCAGCGTCGCGATCACCGGGATGGTGAGGCGATCGAGCAGCGCGATCAGATGTTCGCCCGCGGGCCCGCCATAGATGCCATATTCGTGCTGGACCCACAGCGCCTGCGCACCCGATGCCTCGATCGCGCGGGCGGTGTCGAGATACGCCGAGCGCTCGTGCTGCGGGATCGATCCGGTCACCGCCTCGGGATAGTCGTATCGGCCGGGATGGTCGTCCATCGCATAGACGTCGACCTTGAGATCCGGGAAACGCTTCGTGAGCGCCGTGTAGGTATCGGTGGTGTAGGTAGCGAGCCCGCATTTGCGCGGCAGGAAGTTACCGATCAGCGCTATGTGCTGGGCGTTCGGGGCTTTCATGCGCCGATCTTTCCTTTCGCTGCCGCAAAACTCTATTGCGTGGGTGACTCCGCTCGCTCTCCAAACTCACTGTTTTCAATAAGGTTTCATCATGGTGCGATGCAGCATGATACGACTCGGGCGAACCGTTGTAAATCTGGCGTTCAGCCGCGGCCGCGGTACCCCGGCACGCCCTGATCGGGTACCCAGACACCTTCGGGCGGCGCGCCCGACTGCCAGAAAACATCGATCGGGATACCACCGCGCGGATACCAGTACCCGCCGATCCTGAGCCAGATCGGAGCCATCTCGTCGAACAGCCGCTGGCCGATGCCGACGGTGCAATCCTCGTGAAAGGCGCCGTGATTGCGAAAGCTGCCGAGGAACAGCTTGAGCGACTTGGATTCGACTATCGTGTCGCCCGGCACATAGTCGATCACCAGATGCGCGAAATCGGGCTGGCCGGTGATCGGGCAGAGCGAAGTGAACTCAGGCGCGGCGAAGCGGATGAGATAGCGCGTGCCCTTGCGCGGGTTGGGCACATAATCGAGTTCGGCTTCCTCCGGCGTGGTGGGGAGAGTCGAGGTTTTTCCGAGATGCTTGGCGTCCATCCGCCGCATGTAGGCGTTTGCGCGGGCGTTTGCATCCTTCTAGGACGCATATCCATGGACGGGCTCGTAACGACCGAATGGCTGGCCGGCGCCGAAGACGTGCTGGTGCTCGACGCAACCTATACCTCGACGATCCCCGGATCGCCGCCGCGCGATCCTCGCGCCGAGTTCGAGGCCGAGCATATCGCCGGCGCCCGTTTCCTGGACCTCGACAGCCTGGTCGACGAGACCAGCCCGCTTCCCTCGACCGTGCCGACCGTGGCGAAGATCGCCGAGCGGCTGCGCGCTTTGGGCGCCGATACCGAGACACCGATCGTGCTCTACGACAATGGTCCGCACCATACTTCGTGCCGCGCCTGGTGGCTGCTGCGACTGGCGGGCGTCGACGTCGCGCTGCTCGATGGCGGAATGGCCAAGTGGAAGGCCGAGGGACGCCTGTGCAACGGGGGTTCGCACGCGGACCTGGAGCCCGGCAGCTTCGAACCGCGCAGTGCAAAGTCGAAGCTGCGCACGCTCGACCAGATGAAGGCGGAGACCGGCCAGATCGCCGATGCCCGCTCGGCGGCGCGCTTCACCGGCGAGGAGCCCGATCCGCGCGCCGAGGTAGCCGCCGGCCACATCCCGGGATCGAGGAATGTCCCCTATCCGCGCTTCTTCAATCCGGACGGCACCTGGAAGCATCCCGACGCGATCCGGGCCGTGTTCGAGGAGCACGGCATCGACCTCGGCCTGCCGCTCGTAACCACCTGCGGTTCGGGCATCACCGCCGCGATCCTCGCGTTCGGCGCACATCTGCTCGACAATGAGGCCGCGCTTTACGACGGCAGTTGGACGGAATGGGGTAGCCGTCCGGAGACGGCCAAGGCATTGGGCCCGGCATGAGCAGCGACAAGAACGACAGCCACAAGAACCACAAGGTCGGGCAGGACAAGACCAAGGTCGTTTCCGCCGGCCGGCGCAAGGAATGGACCCAGGGCATCGTCAATCCGCCGGTGTGGCGCGCATCGACGATCCTCTATGACGACGTCGCGCATCTGCGCGCCAGCGGCGCCAGGGACACGCATCACCGGCTGTTCTACGGCCGCCGCGGAACGCCGACGCAGTGGTCGCTCGCCGACGCGCTGACCGAGCTCGAGCCGGGTGCCGAGGCGACCCTGCTCTACCCGTCCGGTGTCGCCGCGATCGTCACCACGCTGCTCGCGCTGCTTTCGCCCGGCGATCACCTGCTGCTCCCCGACAGCAGCTACGACCCCACCCGCAATTTCGCCAATGGCATGCTCAAGCGGATGGGGATCGAGACGACCTTCTACGATCCGCTGATCGGCGACGGCATCGCGTCCTTGTGCCGAGACAACACCAGGGTGATCTTCCTCGAAAGCCCGGGCAGCCTGACCTTCGAGGTGCAGGACGTTCCGGCGATCGTCGCGGTGGCCAAGGCACGCGGCATCGCCACGGTGCTCGACAATACCTGGGCAACGCCGCTGCTCTTCCCGGCGATCCAGCTGGGCATCGACTATACGATCCTTGCCGCAACCAAATATGTCGTCGGCCATTCGGACGTCATGCTGGGATCCGTCACCGCAGCGGAAGGCAAGTACAAGGCGCTCCGCGACGCCACCTATCAGCTTGGCCAGACGGCGAGCCCGGACGATGCCTGGCTGGGCGCCCGCGGCCTCAGGACCATGGCGATCCGGTTGGAACAGCACGGCCGCGCCGCGTTGCAGATCGCAGAGTGGCTCAAGACGCGGCCCGAGGTGGCGCGGGTGCTGCATCCGGCGCTGCCCGACTGCCCGGGACACGAGATCTTCGCGCGCGACTTCAAGGGTGCCGCCGGCCTGTTCGCCTTCGTGCTGAATGGCGGCGGCGAGAAGGAGCGCGCGGCGCTGATCGACAGCCTGGAGCATTTCGGCATCGGCTATAGCTGGGGCGGCTATGAGAGCCTGGCCCTGCCGGTGGACCCGCAGCGCTTCCGCACCGCTACCGAATGGAAGGCCGAGGGGCCGGTGGTGCGGCTCCAGATCGGCCTCGAGGATCCGGACGACCTGATCGCCGACCTCGACCGCGGCCTTGCCGCATTCCGGGACGCAAAGGGATGATGCAGCGCTTCGGCGACTGGCTGGCGGGGCACAATCTTCCTTCGCCGCCCGAGCTCTCCGAAGCGGGCATTGCCGCGGCGATCGCCTTTGCCGCACTGCTTCTGGGCTGGCTCGCCGGGCGCAAGATCGGCCCGCGCGTCGCCGAGCTCTGGATGCGCGACGTCGACCATGGCCCGCTGTTCAGCGGCCGGATCTGCGAGGTGCTGCGCCACGGCGTCGCCACCCTGCTGCTCGGCATCGTCCTCGCCGCCTGGCCCTGGCACCCGCTGGCGGCGCTGGGGCTGGGCTTCGCCACCGGCGCCGCCGCCGCGATGTTCGCTATCGCCGTGCTGCGCGGACTCAACCTGCCCCGCTCGGTCGCCTGGAGCGCCGCGGCGATCGCCTTCGCCGCGATATTGAGCCACGCGATCGGCGGGTTCGACGCGACCCGAGAGACGCTGGAGCGCGTCGGCATCGACATCGGCCAGCGCCGGCTCACCTTGCTCTCGCTGCTCAGCATCGCGGTCACCGTGCTGCTGCTCTTCGCCGGCGTCCGCCTGTTCAACCGCATCCTGACTCAGTGGATCGCCGGCGCGCGCGGCTTCGATCCCACCCAGAAGCTGCTGTTCCAGAAGCTTGCCGCTATCGCCGCGGTGGTGGTGGCCTTCTTCGTCGGCATCGACCTGCTGGGGATCGACCTCACTGCCTTCGCGGTCTTCTCCGGCGCGTTCGGCCTCGCCATCGGCTTCGGCCTGCAGAAGACGATCGGCAATCTGATCGCGGGAATCATTCTGCTGATGGACCGATCGATCAAGCCGGGCGACGTGATCGTGGTGGGCGACAGCTTCGGCTGGGTGAACAAGATCGGGGTGCGTGCAGTCAGCGTCGTCACGCGCGACGGCAAGGAGCATCTGATCCCGAACGAGATCCTGATGACCCAGGAAGTGGAGAACTGGTCGTACACCGATCGCAACGTCCGCGTGCGCATCGCGGTGACCGTCTCCTATGATTGCGACCTGAAGCTCGCCCAGGAGCTGATGCTGCGCGCCGCCAAGGAAAGTCCGCGCGCGCTCAACGATCCGCCCACCAATGTCCGCCTCTCCGCGTTCGGCGAGAGCGGCGTGGAGCACGAGATTCTCACCTGGATCAGCGATCCCGAAAGCGGCGTCGGCAATGTGAAGAGCGACGTGCTCAACCGGCTCTGGGTGATGTTCCAGGAGAACGGCATCGCGCTGGCGCTGCCGCAGCGCGAAGTGCGGATCACCGAACGGCGGGGCGATTAACCCTCGCCGCAATCCTCAGAGACGAATTCGCCCTTCACCGTCGAATCGACGGTGTTGCTGGCACCATTGACGCTGTACTTCATCTTCCAGGCCGCCTCGAAGCTCTTGGCGGTATAGGTACCGCGCATCTCGATATGGCCGTCGTTCGGACCCGTCGCATCGAGCTGGATGCCGCCATCAGCCATGCGATCGGTCGTTGCGGTCCAATCCTCGGGGAAGGATTCGGACATCACGATCACCTTGCCCGTCGCGATATCCTCGGCCTTCAGGCAGACCGTGTCGTCCTTGGTCATCGCGCCGGTCTGCTGGATCTTGTAGAGGCCAGGGGTCAGCTGCCCGGCATAGCCGCTGCTCGCTGCGGGTGCGGTCGACTCCGCTCCCGCCCCCGCGACGTTACCCGGCTTTTCGGCCTTGTCGGCACCGCCGCCGCAGGCGGCAAGCAGCGCAGCGGGGAGTAGCGGGAAGAACGAACGGTAATTGGCCATGATGTGAACCCTGCATCCAGCGGAAATGAAAGCCCGGCGCCTCTGGCGCCGAAGCGGCCACCGTGGCGTAATTGGCCCAGCGACAATCGCACGGGCCGTGCGACGGAGATGGATTTCGATACGTCGGAGGCGGATTTCGGCCTGGCATAGCCTCCCGCCACCCCTCCCCCATTGCCCTTTGCGGGGCGCCGTCCTTATCTGGGGGCCGTGCCTGCCTCTTCCGTGACCGCCCGCATCGCCGATGGTGTCAGCTCGATCCTGCCGGGCGACTGGGACGCCTGCGCAGGTGGCGGCAATCCGTTCGTCAGCCATGCCTTCCTGTCGATCCTCGAGCGATCGGGATCGGTGAGTCCGCGCGCGGGCTGGCAATCGCTGCCGATCGTGATCGACGATGCAGAGGGCCGTCCCGCCGCGATCGCCCCCGCCTATGCCAAGAGCCACAGCCAGGGCGAATATGTGTTCGACCATGCCTGGGCCGATGCCTGGGAGCGCGCCGGCGGCCAATATTATCCCAAGCTCCAGGTCGCTGTGCCCTTCACGCCGGTGCCGGGGGCCCGGCTGCTGCTGCGCGACGGGGCGCTGGCACCCGCGCTCATCGCCGGGATCGAGGCGGTGACCGACCAGAACCGGCTTTCCTCGGCGCACGTCACCTTTCTCGACCAGGGCCAGCTGCCGCTGTTCGAGGCGGCTGGCTGGCTGATCCGCGCCGGCACCCAGTTCCACTGGGCGAACGAAGGCTATGCCGGGTTCGACGAATTCCTGGGCGCGCTCGCCAGCCGCAAGCGCAAGGCGATCCGCAAGGAGCGCGCCGCCGCGGTGGAAGGACTGACGATCCGGCACCTCAGCGGCGACGCGATCACCGAGGCGCATTGGGATGCGTTCTGGACCTTCTACCAGGATACCGGCAGCCGCAAATGGGGCCGCCCCTATCTGACGCGCCAGTTCTTCTCGCTGCTCGGCGAGGAAATGGCGGACCAGCTGCTGCTGATCCTCGCCGAGCGTGACGGCGTGCCGATCGCCGGCGCGCTCAACCTGATCGGCGCCGACGCGCTCTATGGCCGCTATTGGGGCTGCACCGAGGAAGTGCCCTTCCTCCATTTCGAGCTCTGCTATTACCAGGCGATCGACGCCGCGATCCAACGCGGCCTCAAGCGCGTCGAGGCCGGTGCGCAGGGCGAACACAAGCTGGCGCGCGGCTATGCGCCGGTCACCACCTGGTCGGCGCATTATCTTCCCGATCCGGGCTTTCGCCGCGCCGTGGCGGAGTATCTCGAACGCGAGCGCGAGGCGATCGCCGAGGAGCAGGAATATCTGGGCGCGCTGACGCCGTTTCGCCGGGGCGGGTAGGGGCGACTGGCATCCGCCAACGCAAACCGTCACCCCGGTCTTGTGCCGGGGTCCACCGGGAGGCAAGTCATGGACAAGAGGTTCCAGGTCATCCGCCGCGGCGCAGTGGACCCCGGCACAAGGCCGGGGTGACATATATCCGCAAGAACCGTAGCCCAGAAAATTCACGGGCGGGCTCTTGGCCCCCTAGTGCTTCGCCCTTTTGTGCTTGGCCTTGTGCGTCGCGGTGGGCGAAGGCGACGGTTCCGGCGTCGGCACCGGCGATTCGATCGGCTCGGGCACCGGGCTTGCTTCCGGATTGGGAAGACGACTTTCGCCGCCATGGCCTTCGCGCAGGATGATGTCGCGCTCCCAGCGCGGAACCGGCAGTTCACCGGGCTCGATCACAGGCGCCGGGACCGAATGATCAATCTTGAACAGCGCGCTGGCACCGTCACGCCATAGCGGGATCAGCCCCTGCTCGAAGCGCGGATTATAGGCCGGGGGCTCGATCATCCAGACATAGTCGAACGCATCGCGCGGGAAGCGCGCCAGCGCCCAGGCGACCGGGCGCCAATATTCGCGCGGGCACTGCACGTCGGTGACGATCTGCGAGGGATCGTGCGCGAAGCGCTTGGCCGCTTCGTAGCGAACCGTGAGCAGCTGGCCGCCGGCCATCGACCATTGATCATTGGTATAGGCAAGCTTGCGCTCGAGCGCGAGTGCGGGAACGTGCTGGAGCCGCGTCTGCTTCCATTCGTAGCGGCAGGTCTCGCCGACAAAGGTGATCAGCCGCGCGCCCTGGGGCAGATGCTCGAGCGCCTTCAGCTCGCGATCATAGGTGCCGCTATAGAGCAGGAAGCTCCAGGTGGTGGCGGCGATGCGCACGCAGAAGAAGGCCATGCCGAGCGCCGCGACCGTGGCGGCGCCGCGGATCGACAGTCCAGGCTTGGGCCGGATCGCCAGGATACCGATTGCCAGCAGGAACGGCACCAGCCGCATATCGGCATAGGCCGAGCCGAACACGACGCGCGGCAGCAGGATATAGACCAGGGTGAGGAAGATGCCCGACAGCGCCAGGTTGCGCGAATATTGGATGTTGGGATCGCGCACCGCCTTGAACAGCAGCAGGAACAGCACACCCACCGAAGCGAGGTCGAACAGCTGCCAGCGATCGCGGAACACCTGGGTGATCCACAGCATCTTGGCGCGCCAGTTGAACATGTCGAAGGTCTGGCCCGACACATGATCGCCCGAGCGCCACAGCACCATCATCACGGCCGGCGGCGCGAGCACGATGCAGTGCAGCCCCGCGCGGAAGCAGGGCAGCAGCCAGCCGCCGACAAGGTCCTTGTGCCAGGGCAGCGCACGGTTGCGGCGCAGGTCGTGCTGGCGGATCAGCTCGGCGGAGAAGGCCAGCACGCCGAGCAGACCCCAGCCATAGGTGTGGCAGATCCAGATCAGCACCGAGATCGGCACGAACACCAGCGAGCGGAACATCAGCTTGCCGAGGCGGGCCAGCCGCAGCCACCAGCCAAAGGCGAGCAGCGCGAACGCCATCGACAGCGCGAAATTGACGAAGCCGAAATGGAAGGGGAAGGCATAGGCGAGCGGCAGGGCGATCAGCGCAGTCGCCGGAATCCTGCCGTGCACCTCGCGCGCGATCCACAGCATGCCCGCCACGGTCATCGCCGGGATCGAGATCACCACCAGCTTCACCGCCAGTTCGAGCCCGAAGATATAGTGGAGCGGGATCACCAGCAGATCGACGCCGAGATTGCCCATCAGGGACCAGCGGAAATCATACCATTCCCGGAGGAAGGGATATTGGTCGTAGGTGAACTGGACGCGGTAGCGCCCCATGTGCCCCGGCAGGTCGACCAGCGGCGGGATCGTCGGCCACAGCAGCGGAACGATTGCGATGAACGTGCAGAGCAGCACGAACCATCGTGTCTGCCACCAATGAAGCTCCGGATTCCCCTGCATCCGACCGCTATTACCGTCGGCCTGCACTCCCAGACAAGCCGGCAATATGATCAACGCGATATAACGAGGACATGCCGTTGCTCCAGACGAGCTTCACGTCGCGTGCGAGCGCCGGCTGCGGGCGGAATCCGATCACCCAGACATGGGTGAAGGTGCCACGATCGAAGTCGCGGATCGCAGTCGCCGGATCGGTCGGGCGATAGGCGCAGCCGACCGGATAGACGAGCTGCGAGGGATCGGAAGCATAGGGCTCGGCGCGTTCGTGCCGGTGCAGCAGCAGCTGCTGGCCGGGCAGCATCCATTGCCCGCTCTCGAACACGTCGCGCCGGGCGACGGCGATGCCGGAGATGTGGCCAAGGCGGCGGCTGACCCAGTCGGTCGCGCAATTCTCCTGCGCCAATACCAGCACCGCGGCGCCGCGCGGGATGTGCGCCACCGCTTCCAGCGCCTGCTGCTGGGGCTGGGCGGCGAGCAACATGCTGATCGTGCCCGCCGCAGTGCGCACCACGAAGAACAGCGTGGCACCGATCGCCACCGCGCGTTCCCATTGCGGCGGCGGGCGGACCGCGACGAGGGCGATCGCGGCAGCCGGGCCGAGCAGGCGCATATCGGCATAGGCACCCGCGGCGACGGTGAAGGGGAAGACCAGGAACACCAGCAGGCCGGTCAGCGCGGCGGCGCCCGCCGTCGGGTCGAAGCGCCAGCCGGGGCGGCGCAGCGCCGTGTAGAGCAGCACCGCGATCGCCAGCACGCTGGCGACGTCGAACCATTTCCAGCGGTCGCGCAGCAGCGAGGCGATCCAGCCGGGCTTGGCGCGCCACTGATAATAGACGACCGAGCTGTACTGGGTGTGCAGCGTCAGCAGCGCCGGGCCGCCGAGCGGAATGCAGGCAAGCACTGCGCCGAGAATCGCCGCGCGCCACGTTTTGCCTGCCACCCGCAGCCGCGCCAGTTCGGCAGCGAAGGCGAACAGCCCGAACATGCCCCAGCCGAAGCTGTGGACCACCCAGAGCAGGAACGAGATCGGCACGAACAGCGCGGCACGCAGGGCGAGCCTGTGCTGGCGGCCAAGGCGAATCCACAGCGCCAGCGCGGCGATCGCCAGCCCGCTCGCCAGCGCGAAGTTCACGAAGCCGAAGAGGAAGGCATAGCTATAGGCGAGCGGAAAGGCCGCGAGCATCGCCGGCGACCGCCGCCCGCCGCTTTCGCGCGACAGCCAGGCCAGCGCGGCAGTAGTGAGCAGCGGAATCGTGACGACAGTCCATTTCGCCGCCGCCTCGACGCCCATCAGCGGGGTGAGCGCATAGACGATGCCGTCGACACCCAGATTGCCGATCAGCGCCCATTGATAGCTGTAGTGCCGCTGGAGATCGGCCGAGTCTCCGATCGCCGCGGCGATATGATAGCGCCCGATATGCGCCGGCAGGTCGACCAGGGGCGGCAGCGCCGGCCAGAGCAGGGGCACGCACGAGGCCAGGATCGCGACCAGCGCGAACCAGCGCGTCTCCCACCAGCGAGGCACCATCTGCGCCATCAGTGACGCGATGCCAGACGATAGATGCGCGGCGCTGCGCTATCCGGATTCACCGGCACCAGCCAGTCGGGCACCGCGCCGGCGCGCAGCTGCTCGGCCAGGCCGTGCGGCGCCACCCTGGCGAAGCGATCAAGGTCGCCGTCGCAAAAGGCGACATAGTCGATCCCCCATGCCCTTGCGATCGCTTCCGATTGCGTTGGCTGTCCCAGGAAGAAGTCAGTCATGGCACGATTCCCCCGATTGTTGCGGTGATAGGGCGCCGCCAGCACGTGGTGCGGCGTGGCGGCAAGCGCATAGGCGCCGATGTCGAGCGGCGCGAGGAGATGCCCGGGCGGCAGCGCAGCGAGATTGGCCAGACTCTCGGGCGCGGTGCAATTCGCGCCCGGCTCGGGCTTCGGCGGGAACAGCGCGGTGCCGGCGATCGGGTAGAGAATGCCGGTCGAGACGATCCAGGCAGCGGCGAGCACCAGGGTGCCGCGGGCACGCGCAGTCGCGATCGTCACTGTCAGCGCGGGCGCCACGAGCAAGGCGGCGGCATAGGCCCCACGCAGCTGGAAGCAGGTGATCGCCAGCGCCGCCAGGATCAGCGCCGCGACGACCCACCAGCCCGTCTCCCGCCGCTTCAAGGCGATGACGAGCGTTGCGGCGAAGCCGATCATCGCCAGCCCGGCATAGGCGACGGCATTGGCGGGGGTGGTGCCGAACAGGGGTTGCGCCTCGCCAACCCCGGCGAGCCAGAGCCGGGCGAGCAGCGGATCGACCGCACCATAGGGGTGCAGACATTGCGGTGCGAGCAGCAGGACGGCGGCGAGCGCCGCGGCGCCGACAAGCACGGTTGCGAGAAGGCGCGCGCGCGGGCTCCGCGGCGCGGAAAGGTCGAACAGGGCCAATGCCGGCAGTATGAGCGATGCGGCCTGTGCCGCGCGCCAGAACAGGCCGGTGAACCCGTCGCAGGCGGACACGGGCCAGCCGCTGGTCCGCAGCAATACGCTCGCCCCGGCCAGCGCCAGCGGCAGCGCGATACCGAAGCCGAGCAGGCGGACGCGACTGCCAGGCGCGTCCGCGACCCAGAGCAGCACCAGCGCCGCGCCGCCGACGGCGAGCAGCGGAAGCGTCTCCAGCCCAATCGAGAGCGACGCAGTGATTGCCAGCGCCGCGACGATCCCGGCGCCGAGCGTCCCGGTGCCGAGCAGCGCCCGCACCAGCAGCAGGAGCAGCACCATCTGCAATGCGTGGTGATCGATGCGGCCGGGCAGGAACAGGCTGGTCGCCGGATAGGCGAGCGCGGCGACCAGCGTGGCGGTGATCACCGGCGCGCCCAGGCGCCGGGCGATCGAACCGATGAGCAGCAACACAGCGAGGAACAGCAAAGCCGGCGAGACGATCACCGCGACCAGCTCCGCGCCATGACTGCCGAGCAGCGGCGTCAGCAGCAGGATCAGCGCCGCCGGCACCAGATCGGGCAAGCGCGACCAGTGCATCTCCAGCCCCGGTGGCGGGCCAAGGCGATGCTGGGCAAGGTCGGCAAAGCCCTGCCCGCCCAGCCAGTCGCGGGCCTGCTGGAGCCGCACCATGTCGTCGGTATCGGGCAAGCGCAGCGCGGCGAGGTCGTGCCAGCCGCGCAGCATCCAGACCGCGCTCAGCCCCACGGCAAGCAGCAGCGCGACCAGAGGCGCGCGCCATGCTTCCCGGGGCAGGCTCATTTCCATCGCCCCGAGCTAGGGCATCTTGGTTAATCCGGCGTTAGACGCGGCTAGCGCGAAACCACCCAGCGGCCATCGCGGAAGCGATAGACATTGGGCGAGATGCAGCGCGGCTGGCTTGCGCAATCGTCGCGCACCGTCTGCTTGAAATACTCAAGTTTCGGCCCGTCAGGCATGCGGGCGACAAAAACAGCGTGGTCGGCAACCACCGTGACGAGCAGTTCGGGCCCCGCTGCATCGGCAATGGCGCGCCACGCCGGCACGTCGGCGAGCACGCTCGCGAGATAGTCCTGGTCGGCGAAGAAAAATGCATGCTTCGCGAGCGCGGTGCCCTTGGGTAGCACAGGGAGAAGGGCACGGGTCTGCTGCCACGCGCGCGCCCAGGCCTGATCCCGCGTCAGGCCGAGTTCCGGAAGCCTGTCGCCCGGGACGGTGGTCACGCTGTCAGGTGCGTCGGAAACGAGCACGGCGAACAGATCCTCGCCTATCGGCTGGGAAACGATCTTGCCCGCATACCGAACATATTCGGCATCGCGCACGGCGATCCGCAGGGACGCCGCAGTCGGCACCGGCACTGCCCGCAGCACCGTATCGAGAAATTCGCTGCGCATCGTCCGACACGCCTTTGCCGGAACCTGGCCGCAGAAACGATAGACGCTGCCGAAGTTGATCGAGCGGTTCAGTTGTCCCTTGCCCTTCAGCGACACCGAAAGCGGATCTTCCCCGGGTGCCACCTCGACACCGGGCAGGCGCTGCCTGATCTTCGCGGTCATCTCTGCGACGAAGCGCTGCTCGTCGCTGGTCTGGGCGCTGCACCCGGTTGCAGCGAGCAACGCGCCGCACGCCGAGAAAACTGCCGCTCGCTGCCTGATCCCCATCGCGCTTCCCCTCGAATCACCGAGAACAAAGCGATAACAGAGTGAAGCCGAAACGGACGGCGACTATATCCGAACTGGACATAGTTCCGGCGAGCGCACGCGCCCGCCGGAGACGATGGATCAGCCGTCGCGGCGGCCGAGCAGGCGCAGGCGGAGCGCGTTGAGCTTGATGAAGCCCGCCGCGTCGCGCTGGTCATAGGCGCCCTGATCGTCCTCGAAGGTCACGACCTTCTCGCTGTACAGCGAATAGGGCGACTTGCGACCAGTGACGATCACGCTGCCCTTGTAGAGCTTGAGGCGGACGGTGCCCGTCACCTTCTCCTGCGAATAGTCGATCGCGGCCTGGAGCATCTCGCGCTCGGGCGCGAACCAGAAGCCGTTGTAGATCAGCTCGGCATAGCGCGGCGCCAGCTCGTCCTTGAGGTGCGCGGCGCCGCGATCCAGCGTGATCTGCTCGATGCCGCGGTGCGCAAGGTGATAGATGGTGCCGCCCGGCGTCTCGTACATGCCGCGCGACTTCATGCCGACGAAGCGGTTCTCGACCAGGTCGAGGCGGCCGATGCCGTGCTTGCGGCCCAGCTCGTTGAGCGCCGTCAGCAGCGACGCCGGCGACATCGCCACGCCGTTCAGCGCGACGCCGTCGCCGCGCTCGAAGTCGATGGTGATGACCTCGGGCGTGTCGGGGGCATCCTCCGGGTTCACCGTGCGCGAATAGACGTAATCGGGCACTTCCTCCCACGGATCTTCGAGCACCTTGCCCTCGGACGAGGTGTGGAGAAGGTTCGCGTCGGTCGAGAAGGGCGATTCGCCGCGCTTGTCCTTGCTCACCGGGATCTGGTGCTGCTCGGCGAACTCGATCAGCCTGGTGCGGCTGGTCAGGTCCCACTCACGCCACGGCGCGATCACCTTGATGTCCGGGTTCAACGCATAATAGCCGAGCTCGAAGCGGACCTGATCGTTGCCCTTGCCGGTGGCGCCGTGGCTGACGGCGTCGGCGTTCACGAGCTTGGCGATCTCGATCTGGCGCTTGGCGATCAGCGGGCGCGCGATCGAGGTGCCGAGCAGGTACAGGCCCTCGTAGAGCGCGTTGGCGCGCATCATCGGGAAGACGAAGTCCTTGACGAACTCCTCGCGCAGATCGTCGATGAAGATATGCTCGGGCTTCACGCCGGCCATCTCGGCCTTCTTGCGCGCAGGCTCGAGCTCCTCGCCCTGGCCGAGATCGGCGGTGAAGGTCACCACCTCGCACTGATATTCCTGCTGGAGCCATTTCAGGATCACGCTGGTGTCCAGACCGCCCGAATAGGCGAGGACGACACGGTTGATCTTGTCAGACATGGGCGACTCCGGGAGATTCTGGAAAAACCGGGGCGCTCTAGGGTTCATGCGCGGCTTCCGCAACCTTTGCCCTTGAGGCATGCTGTTATGCACAGACTCGCGAGGGACGGATGGCCGAGCTGAAGACCAAGGCGACCGACATGAAGGTAGCGGATTTTATCGCCGCGGTGCCCGATCCGGTGCGCCGCGCCGATGCCGAAACCGTCTGCGCGATGATGGCGCGACTGACCGGGGAGGCACCGAAGATGTGGGGCGCCACGATCATCGGCTTCGGCAGCTATCGCTACACCTATGACAGCGGCCATTCGGGCGAGATGTGCCGGATCGGCTTCTCGCCGCGCAAGGCCGAGCTTGTGCTGTACGTGCTGAGCGGAAAGCCCGAGCAGGCCGACCTGCTCTCCCGGCTCGGCAAGCATCGCACCGGCAAGAGCTGCCTCTACATCAAGAAGCTCGCCGACGTGGACCTGGGCGTGGTCGAGGAAATCATCCGCACCGCCAAGGCCCATATGGATGAAACCTATCCCGCCTTGCCTGCCTGACGCAGCGTGACCTTGTGCGGCTCGCGGAGCGCGCGCTCCTCCTCGAACATGTAATCGCGGGTCAGCGGCAGCGCCTCGCGCGAGCGCGAGAATTGCAGCTGGTAGTTGACCAGCCCGCCATAGCGGAAGCTCACCACGCAGCCGGCGAGGTAGAAGCACCACATCCGGTAGAAGCGCTCGTCGTACAGGCCGACGATCGCGTCGCGCGCCGCCAGCGTGCGCTCGTACCAATGCTGCAGCGTCTCGGCATAATGAAGGCGCAGCACCTCCACATCGGTCATGAAATAGCGCAGCCCCTCATAGCCCTTGGCGATCTCCGAGAGCGCCGGGATATAGCCGCCGGGGAAGATGTACTTGAGCGTGAACGCGTCGGTGACGCCCGGCGCCCCTGCCCTGCCGATCGTGTGGAGCAGCATCACGCCCTGCGGCGTCAGCAGCTCGCGGACCTTGCGGAAAAAGGCGCGGTAATGCGGCGTGCCGACATGCTCGAACATGCCGACCGAGACGATCCGGTCGAACTGGCCAGTGACGTTGCGATAGTCGATCAGCTCGAACTTCACCTTGTCCGCCACGCCGGCATCGATCGCGCGCTGGCGGGCGACCTTGAGCTGCTCCTCGGACAGGGTGACGCCAAGCACCTCGGCGCCGGTCTTCTCGTGGATGTAGAGCGCCATGCCGCCCCAGCCGCAGCCGATGTCGAGCACCTTCATGCCGGGCTCGATCGCCAGCTTGGCGACGATATGCGCCTTCTTGTCGAGCTGCGCCTGCTCGAGGCTGATGCCCGCCTCGCTGAAATAGGCGCAGCTATATTGGCGATCGGTGTCGAGGAAGAGGTCGTAGAGCTTGCCCGACAGGTCATAGTGATGCGCGACGTTCCGCTTCGAGCGCCGCTGCATGTTGATCCGGCCGAGGCGGAAGGCAAGCTTGTCGAGCAGCTTCTTGAAGGCGCCGGGGAAGAGCACCGAGTCATTGTCTTCCCAGCGGTTGTTCGCGGCGAACAGGGTGAGCATGTCGAGGATGTCGCCTTCGACGATCTCGACATTGCCGTCCATGAACGCCTCGGCGGCGCCGAGCGAGGGATCGCGCAGGATGCGGCGGGTCGCACCCGATCCGAAACGGATCGTTACCGGCTTGAGCGCCGGGTCCGCTTCGCCGAAAATACGACTGGAGCCATCCTCGTGGATGACGGTAAGTTGTCCGCGCTTCACTGCGCGTGCGAAAAAACGATCAATCAACGCCATTAAGCCGTCACCACCCGATGCCAGCCCCCCGTGCAGACACCTTAGGGCCGCCCGGCTTTTCCGCAATATTTCCGCACGTGCGAAATATATGATCAGATGCCGGCATACCATTCATAGCCGGCGATATCTTCCCAGAAGCCGCCCTTGCCGCGGCCGATCCCGTCCAGGCTGGCGACCGCCTCGATCCGCATGACATATTTGGCCTGCTTGTAGCCGAGCTGGCGCTCGACACGCAGGCGCACCGGCGCGCCGTGGCCGATGTCCAGCGGCCGATCGTTCATCGCCCAGGCCAGGATCGTCTGGGGGTGGAGGGCGTCGATCAGGTCGATGGATTCGTAATAGGGGATGCGGCGCTGGCCAAACACGTCTGCGCAGTGGAAAACGATGTAGCGCGCGCCGTCGCGCAGCCCGGCGAGCTGGAGCAGCGTCTCCAGCCGCGGCCCCTGCCATTTGCCGATAGCGCTCCACCCCTCGACGCAGTCGTGCCGGGTGATCTGCGCGCGCTGCGGCAGCGATTGCAGCTGGGCGAGGCCGAGCGACAGCGGCCGCCGCACCAGCCCGCCGACCTGGAGCCGCCAGTCGGCAAAGCGATTGGCAGCGAGCGCATTATATTCGGGCGTGCCCGGATTGTTGGTGCCGTTGGTGCGGAAGCGCGGGCTGCGCTGCTCGGGGCGGAACTCGTGCGCCAGCGCCGCCCGGCCGTTGACCGAACGCTGGAGATAGCGATGCGCCTCCTCCGCGCTGGTCAGGATCGGGCTGCCCGTCCAGGCATCGCAGCCCGCGAGCAGCGTCGCGCCGCCGGTGACGATCAGGCCGCGCCGAGTGATCATGCCGCATCCTCCGGCACCTTCCACCAGCCGGTGATCATCGAGCGCACCTCGCCGACCGGCCCGGCGAGGATCACCAGCGTCAGATGCACGACGAAGAACAGGGTGAGCAGCGCCATCGCGATGAAATGGAGCGAACGCGCCGATTGCCGCCCGCCGAAGATATCGACCAGCCAGGGCCACATGCCCGGCGACAAGGCGAGGCCGGTGAAGATCAGCAGCGGCAGCAGCACGAACAGCACCCCGGCATAGCTCGCCTTCTGGAAGATGTTGTAGGCGCGCGGATCGGCAGGATCATGGAAGCGCATGTTCCAATGCGCCTTGAGATCGGCGGCAAGATGCGCAGGCGCCAGCTCGCCGCGGCGGATGCGCAGGTCGCGCTGGATGTGCCGGTTGACGAGGCTCCACAGCAGATAGACCAGCAGCGCAAAGGCCAGCACCAGCGCGAAGGCCAGGTGCCAGCGCCGCGCGCCCGCCAGGTCATAGGTCGAGGGCAGGGTCAGCCAGCCGGGCCAGCGCGGCAGCTCGAGCCAGGCATGGTCGAAATTGGCGCCGTACTGCCCCCAATAGAGCCGGGGATGCGCGTTGAAGATCATCAGCCCGCTGGGGATCATCACGATCACCGCGAGCGCGTTGATCCAGTGCCAGATGCGCGTGATCAGCCGGTGGCGATAGACCTGCATGGCGCCATCCTAGCCGATCATCCGTAGGCGCGCACGAAGAAGACGAGTGTCGTCGCCGCCGTGACCAGCAGGGTCCAGATCCGCACCAGCCGGTGCGACAGCGTCTTGCCGATCCGCGCACCCAGCCAGCCGCCCAGGATGCCGCCGAGCAGCATCGGCAGACAGGCACTCCAGCGCACCATGCCGATCGCGATGAAGACGAACGCCGCAGCGAAGTTCGCCACCGCCAGCATCAGCGTGCGGATCGAGAAGAGCGAGCGCGGATCGGCGGCGGCGAGCAGGCCATAGACTGCGGTGGTGATCAGCCCCACCCCGCCGCCGAAATAGCCGCCATAGATGCCGAGCAGGCCCTGCGCGGTGATCAGCGTGCGCGGACCGATCGTCACCCGTGCATGCAGCCAGTCCGACGCGCGCTTGCCGAACGCCATCACCACCAGCGCGAAGAGCAGCAGCCAGGGAATGATCAGGTCGAAGGCGCGGCTGGGGGTGAGCACCAGCAACGTGCTGCCCACCAGCCCGCCGGCAAAGGTGATGCCGGCAAGCAGGCGCACCGGCATGCCGCCGACCGGCGCCAGCTCGTCGCGATAGCCCCAGGCGCTCGCCCCTGCCCCCGGCAGCAACGCGACGTTCGAGGTGGCGTTGGCGATGTTCGAGGGCAAACCGAGCGCGATCAGCGCGGGCAAGGTCGCGAAGGTGCCGCCCCCGGCGAGCGCGTTCATCACCCCGCCGAGCATGCCCGCAGCGGCGGGAAGAAGCAAAGCGTAGAAGCCGGCCACGCCGATCCCTTCCCGTCTCTGCCTCCGCTTGTCGAGCGGTTTCTAGCGACAGGGTGAGAAGCGCCGGCGCGGCGCGCTGTGCGCGTGGATCACTGCGCAGGGCGGGCCGGAACGGCGACGGTGAAGGGCGTGCCGGGCGCGTAGAGATAGTCCCAATAGAGAGGATCGCCCTTTTCCGTGCTTCTCCAGACCGACCTCGGCCAGGACCGGAGCCCCTCGCCGAGCGATTGCCGGCCGCAATTTGCCTGCCTACCGCACATCCAGGCGGCACCGCCAACCTCCGCATTCCCGAGCGTCGCTGTGCGCTTGCGCGGAAGGAAGCTTGCCGCCGGCAGGAAATCAAATCCCTGGCCGAGTTGCACCTTCCCCGGCACCGCATGTGCATTGCCGACAAGTGCCAGTACCCGGGCGCCCGGATGCCCGGCCATCGCGCCCATCCACTCGGCCGCCATGGCGCGGTTATACGACGTCTCGTCGCCTTGGGCCGATCCCGTCCGGGGTTGCGTCGCCGCAACGCCAAGGATCTGGCGCCCCCGAGACATGCTGCGCAACCGCTCGATCAGCGCGAGCATCGCCGTGCTCGACCGGCCATCCCGGCTCGCCCAGAAATTCGCCTTGAGAAGCGCCTCGCGCGCAGCCGCGTCGCCATTCGAGGCGAGATAGGCATCGACCGCCCCCTGATCCTCGACCGGGATCTCAAGCGCGACCATGACCGGACCGCGCGCGGCGGCAAGGCAGACCATATCACCGAAAAAGCCGGGAGCCTCATTGGTACCATGGAACTCGCCGACGACGATATAGTCGATCGTGCGGTCATTGAGGATGGCTGCACTGCCCGGGATCGGGGCGCAATCGGCGACGCCCGCCAGCATGGAGCCATGCCGAGACTGTAATCAAGCCAAGCATCGTCAGCCCTCCCATGCCCGGGAAAGGCTGTCGCAAGCCGCGTTCGTGGACAAGCAAAAGCTTGTCCGGACAGGGATCAGCCCAGCGCCGCCATCTTCTCTTCCGCCTCGCGGTCCATCTGGGCGCGGCTCTTCTTCTCCGCCGCGGTCTTGAGCTGGCCGCAGGCAGCATCGATGTCGCGGCCACGCGGCGTGCGCACCGGGGCGGAGATGCCGGCCTCGAAGATGATGTTCGAGAAGGAACGGACACGCTCGGGCGTCGACGTGTCGTACGGCGCGCCGGGCCAGGGGTTGAACGGGATCAGGTTCACCTTGGCGGGCAGCTTGTACTTCTTGAGCAGGCGGACCAGCTCGCGCGCCTCTTCGTCGCTGTCGTTCTTGTCCTTGAGCATCACATATTCGAAGGTGATGCGGCGGGCATTGTTGGCGCCGGGATAATCGGCACAGGCCTGGAGCAGCTCCTCGATCCCGTACTTCTTGTTCAGCGGCACGATCTCGTCGCGGACCTCCTTGGTGACCGCGTGGAGCGACACCGCCAGGTTGACGCCGATCTCCTCGCCGGCGCGCGCCATCATCGGCACCACGCCCGAGGTCGACAGGGTGATGCGGCGCTTCGACAGCGCCAGGCCGTCGCCGTCCATGACGATCGACAGGCCGTCGCGGACATTGTCGAAATTGTAGAGCGGCTCGCCCATGCCCATCATCACGATGTTGGTGAGCATGCGGCCCTCGGGCTGGCTCGGCCATTCGCCGAGCGCATCGCGCGCGAGCATCACCTGGCTGACGATCTCGCCGGCGGTGAGGTTGCGCACCAGCCGCATCGTACCGGTGTGGCAGAAGCGGCAATTGAGCGTGCAGCCGACCTGCGAGGACACGCACAGCGTGCCGCGGTCCGCATCGGGGATGAAGACCATCTCGTAATCCTGGCCGTCCGCCGAGCGGAGCAGCCATTTGCGCGTGCCGTCGGTCGACACCTGCGCCTCGACCACTTCGGGGCGGCCGATCACGAAGCGCTGCTCGAGCCAGGGGTGCTGCGCCTTGGCGATATCGGTCATCGCCGAGAATTCGGTGGCGCCGCGATTGTAGATCCAGTGCCAGATCTGCTTGGCACGCAGCTTGGCCTGCTTGGGCTCCATGCCGGCATCGGCGAGCACCGCGCGCATCTGATCGCGGGTGAGGCCGATCAGGTCGGTACGGCCGTCCTCACGCACCACCACGGAGCGGGGCACGGGCACGGGGTCGATGTGCCCGGGAATGGGCATAGGGGCGGCCGAAGCTGTCTGCATGGCCGCGCACATAGTCGATCTCGCGCGATTATTCCAGTGACCGCAGCGCCTTGCGCGCGGCGTACGGCGTTTCAGCCAAGCGTCGATCCATCGGTGGCGGCGCTCCGCGCCCATCTCGGTTAACCCCACCCAGGCCACGGTGCATCGTAACTTCCTTGTCATGTTGCATCCGGGACACGCAGCCTGGCGTTTCCGGGGGGAAGAATTTCGTGTGTGTTTGGAGTGCTGTAATGAAGCTTATTGCTACCCTCGCCGCGGGCGCCACGCTGGCGATCGCCCCTGCCGCCCTGGCGCAGACCGCGCCGCAGACGGCCCCGGCAACGCCGCCTGCCCCGGCGGCACCGGCAGCCCAGGCGGCCCCCGTCACCTCCGCGACCGTTACCGATGCCGAGCTGACCCAGTTCGTGACTGTCGCGCTGGAGATCGAGAAGATCCGCAAGGACCCGGCGGTTCCGGAAGCCGACAAGAGCGCCAAGATGGCGACCGCGGCGCAGAGCTCGGGCATCGACCCGGTGCGCTTCAACGCAATCGGCCAGGCGATGTCGACCGACACTGCGCTGAACGCGCGCGTGCAGGCAATGGCGACCAAGCTCGCCTCGGCCGACACGCCGGCGGCCAAGCAGCCGTAAATTCGGCCTGCCGATCGAATCAGGAGGAGGCCGGGCCGAGCGCCCGGCCTTTTTCATTTTTGGGCGTGCTGCCCTATCCCGATCATCCGCCCGCGCATCCCAGCGCGGCCGCGTCGATCGCGGTCGCCGCGCCCTTGAGCGCATAGCTGTCGGCAAAGGGCGCGCCGGCTGCGCTCATCGTCTCCACGCTCATGCTGCGCCCCGAGCGCATCGCCGCGACGATCGCGGCATCGGTGCGCGCATCGGGGGCCCAGGCATCGCTGTCGCCGGCCTGCAGCTCGAAGCGGCGCTCGCCGATCGACAGCGTGACCTGGGCATTGGCGGCGCGGACGCGGCTGAGCCGGATGTGGAGCTGGTTGCGCACGCCGTCACGCGGCCAGGTGGCGATGCTGGCGAAGGGCCGTGCCTCGCGATATTTCTCGACCGGCTGGGCAATGGCGAAGCAGCGCCGCGGCGAAGGATCGCGGAACGCCCCCCAGCTGGCATAGACGCCCAGCGCCTCGCGCGCCTGAAGCATCGGCGAGAGCAGCAGCAGGGCCGCCAGCGCGCTCATGCCGGCGCCGCGCCGCGCCCGGTGCCGAGATGCGCCACCGTCTCGACGCCCTGCTCGATCAGCACCACCGAGCCCTGCGGCAGATCGGGCGCCACCGGCGCGCCGAATTGCGGCAGCACCGGCAGCCCGGTCATCACCCCGCGCAGGATCCGGCTCGACATCCCGTGCATGATCACCAGCCGGTCGCCGGCATCGTCATCGGTGTCGGCGAGCCAGGACGAGACGCGCGCGGCGATCCCATCATACCATTCGCCGCCCGGCGGCGGGCGCGTGTAGAGCCCGTGTTCGAGGTCGAGGAAGCCCGGCGCCTCGTCCATCAGATCGGCATAATAGCGGCCGCTCCATTCGCCCATGCCGATCTCGACCAGGCGATCGTCGCGCCGGGCCTGATGCCAGTCGAGTTCGAGATGCTCGCAGATGATCGCCAGCGTCTGCAGCGCGCGGCCGGCGCTCGACGACCACAGGGTGAGCTTCGGCTTCGGCCCGAGGATCGCGCGCAGCGCAGCGCCCATCTGGTCCGCCTGGGCGAAGCCAGCGCGGGTGAGCGGCGTGTGCGGATGATCGCCCTGCATGCGCCGGGCGATGTTGAACACGGTCTCGCCGTGGCGGGCGATGAAATCGCGGCCTTTGCGTTGGTTTGTCACGGGGGTGTTGAAGCCTGCGGGCGGGGGGAAGGCAATGGCGAAAATGGGAGCGCCGATTCTACATTCCTCTCCCGGAGGGAGAGGGGGACCGCCGCCGAAGGCGGTGGTGGAGAGGGAGCGCCGCAGGCGATCTCGCTCGCGGCAGGCCCCCTCCACCAGCTTCGCTGGTCCCCCTCCCCCTCCGGGGGAGGATTTGAAGAGCCCGACAGGCCGTGCCCACCACGCGACGAGCGCCCGTTCCGTAGCGTTACCTGTTGCCAAAAGGCAACGGAATCAGCCGTTTATCTGAGGTTCATGAAACTTCGCGCGGCCGCCCCCGGTTATCTCGTCCGCCCGCTCCCAAGGCGGACCAGTACCCAAGGAGTTGTTATGCGTAAGCTTGTTTTCCTCGCCCTCGCCGCCTCTTCGGCGTTCGCGGCCCCCGCCTTCGCCCAGGACAACAGCGCCGGCGGCGCCCATGTCGGCGTGGTCGGCGGTCTCGATATCCTCCGTCCCGGCAGCACCGAGGATTCGGACCTGAGCGGCGACGACCAGAGCACCGAAGGCTTCCTGTACGGCGTCGAGGCCGGCTACGACATTCCGATCGGCAGCCGCGCCTTTGTCGGCATCGAAGGCGAAGCCACCCTGGGGACCGGCAAGGTCCGCTACGACACCCCCGATCCCAACGACTTCGGCTATGGCCAGGTGAAGACCGGCCGCGACCTGTACATCGGCGGCCGCGTGGGCTTCATGGCGAGCCCGAGCACCAAGATCTACGCCAAGGCCGGCTATACCAATGCCCAGCTGAAGCTGCTCGCTTCGGACGGCACCACCGAGCTCGAGGATCGCTACAATCTCGACGGCTGGCGCGTCGGCGCCGGCGTGGAGAAGGCGATCGGCAGCAGCACCTACGCCAAGCTGGAATATCGCTATTCCAACTATACCGACGCGAATCTGCAATATGCGAACGGCGCGACGACGAACCAGTTCAACGTCGATACCGATCGCCACCAGATCGTCGCGGGCGTCGGCTTCCGCTTCTGATCGAGCCGCACTGCATCATTTAGGTGTGCATGAAGAGGGTCGGGGCGCTTGCTCCGGCCCTTTTTGCCGTTAAGGGTATTGGTCGGATTAGTCCCGGTACCGGGTTGGATTCGGGCGATTAGCCCCGGGGGTTCTTGATGAAGGCGACGATCGAACGCGCAACTCTTTTGAGGGGCCTCAGCCACGTCCAGTCCGTGGTCGAGCGGCGCAACACGATCCCCATTCTCTCCAACGTGCTGATCGAGGCGCAGCCCGGCGGCGCGCTGCGGCTGATGGCGACCGATCTCGACCTGCAGATCGACGAGACGATTGCCGCCTCGGTCGACCAGCCGGGCGCGATCACCGTGCCGGCGCACACGCTGTTCGACATCGTCCGCAAGCTGCCCGAGGGCGCGCAGGTGGAGCTGACCGCGGCGGAAGGCCGCATCACCGTCAATGCCGGCCGCGCGCGCTTCACGCTGGCGACGCTGCCGCGCGACGACTTCCCGATGATCGCCGAGGGCGAGCTGCCGACGACGTTCGAGCTGCCGGCCGAGACGCTCAAGCAGATCATCGACAAGACCCGCTTCGCGATCTCGACCGAAGAGACGCGCTATTATCTCAACGGCATCTATCTGCATGTGACCGAGGAAACCGCCCCGGTGCTGCGCGCCGCCGCGACCGACGGCCACCGGCTCGCCCGCGTGACGGTTGCCCGTCCGGACGGCGCCGATTCGATGCCGGGCGTGATCATCCCGCGCAAGTGCGTGGGCGAGCTGCGCAAGCTGCTCGACGAGGTCGACGGCTCGATCGGCGTGTCGCTCAGCAATTCGAAGATCCGCTTCGACCTGGGCCAGGCGATCCTGACCTCGAAGCTGATCGACGGCACCTTCCCCGACTATACCCGCGTGATCCCGACCGCGAACGACAAGCTGCTCAAGCTCGATCCCAAGAGCTTCATGGAAGGCGTCGACCGCGTCTCGACCATCGCCACCGAGAAGACCCGCGCGGTGAAGATGGCGCTCGAGCGCGACAAGATCGTGCTTTCGGTGACCAGCCCGGAGAACGGCGCGGCGGCCGAGGAAGTGCCCGGCGACTACGCCGCGCTGCCGTTCGAGATCGGCTTCAACAGCCGCTATCTGATGGACATCCTCAACCAGATCGAAGGCGATTCGGTGGAAGTCCATCTGGCGGACGCCGCGGCGCCGACGCTGATCCGCGAGAACGACAAGTCGCCGGCGCTGTACGTGCTGATGCCGATGCGGGTGTAAGCCCCACTTATCAAGCTCTTACATCATCCCGGCGAAAGCCGGGATCTCATGCGGCTCCTGTTCCGCACCCTTGCCCGAGATCCCGGCTTTCGCCGGGATGACGGCTATGGGCCGGGACGACGGCTGCGCGCGCCGAGCTTCCGCTACGGCAGCATTGATTTCTTAACCCGGCTTCTATATTGACATCATTGTCAGTAAGGGACTCGACCATATGGCCACGCAACCCGCGCCGCAGACCTTCAACCCCGGCATCCCGATGAAGCGGGAATGGGGCACCGCGTTCCGCGCGCTCGGGCGGCTGCTCGCCAATGGCGACGATACCGAGCAGGTCTTCCGGATCATGCGCGCGCTGAACGGCGACGCGACGCAGAAGAGCTATCGCAAGCTGCTGACCATGCCGGGCGGCGGGCGGCTCGCCTATGAGCATGTCGAGCTCGCCGAGCGGCTGACCGACCGCGCCTGGATTGACGGCTTTGCCGAAGGCACGGTGGGCGCGGCCTATCGCCATTTCCTCGATTCGACCGGCTATTCGGCCGACGGGCTGGTCGCGGTGAGCATGGCCGAGGGTGCGTTCCAGAATGTCGACATCCAGCATCCCTATGCCTGGATGGGCCGGCGCGAGCGCGACATCCACGACCTGTGGCACGTGATCACCGGCTACAAGGCCGACGAGCATCTGGGCGAGGCCTGCCTGGTCGCCTTCTCCTATGCACAGACCGGCGGGCTGGGCTGGGGGTTCATCGGGCTGGGCGCGGCGCTGAAGAGCATCCGCATCACCCGCAAGCTCGATTTCTTCAAGGCAGTGATCGAAGGCTATCGCCACGGCAAGGCGGCACAGTGGCTGCATGCCGAGGATTACGAGACGTTGCTCGCCGAGCCGCTCGACACGGTGCGCAGGCGGCTGAACATCGGCGACCCGGCCAAGTACCGCAAGGCGCAGGCCAGCCTGGAAGCGGCCGGGCTCAAGGGAATCTGAGCCGGGCCCGCGCGATCAGGGCAGGTTCTTGATCGCGCTGCCCTCACCGCCCTCGCCGCCCGGATTCATCAGTGCGCCCATCGCGCCAAAGATCTCGTCCGCCGAGGTGACCGGTGCGGGCAGCTCGAAATGCTTGGCGTCGATCTCGGCAGTGTCGAACGACTTGAACTCGATCAGCGCCGGCTCGGGCTTTTCCGCACCCTGATCGACCGGGCGGACGCGGAGCAGCGCGCCCTTGTCGAACAGCTCGGTGAGGCGCGCGGTGAAGCCGCTCTTCTCGGGGAACATCGCACCGGCCAGGCCGATCAGCGAGGCGACCGAGCGGCGGAACACGGTGCCGACCGGCTCAAGCGCGGGATCGGCGCTCATCACCATCTCGATATGCTTCTTCTTCGATTCGTCGTCGCCCTTCACCATCACCAGATTCCAGGCATTGCCCTGCTGGCCGGCGATGGCGACCGCGGCACCGGGGGCGAGCGCGAACTCGAAGGCGTCGGCTTCTTCCTCCTTGGACTTGGGGAGGATGCCCTTGAACAGATCGATCATCGCCTGGAGCTCGAAGACCTTGGGGCCTTCCTTGTCGCTGATGGCGATATAGTCGGTGCCGTCGCGGCGGATGATCGCGAACTTGCCGTCGACGCCGATGCGCGAATTGCCGCCGTCGTCGACCTCAACGACCAGTTCCTTGCCGCCGACCGCATAGCGCGCAGTGACGTCGGCCAGCGCCGGCAGCGGCGCGAGCAGCAGGATCGTGGCCAGGAACAGCTTGGTACGCATCGCGAAATCCCCCCTTGTCGATGCGCGGCATCATCCGCGATGTCGCGCGCGGCTTCAATAGCGGCTATCGGCAGGCAATGGCCGTGTCCCGCCTCGTGCTCACCGACTTCCGCAATCACGAAGACGCCGTGCTTTCGCCCGGCGCCGGCTTCGTCGTGCTGAGCGGCGAGAACGGCGCGGGGAAGACCAATGTGCTCGAAGCGCTGTCGCTGCTTGCGCCGGGCCGGGGCCTGCGCCGCGCACCGCTTGCCGAAATGGCGCGACAAGGCGGCAGCGGCGGATTCGGGGTGGCCGCACGGCTGGGCGAGACCGAGCTGGGCACCGGCACCCAGAGCGACGCGCCCGAACGACGGCTGGTGCGGATCAACGGCGCTACCGCTGCCGCCACCAGCCTCGCCGAATGGGTGAGCGTGCTGTGGCTGACCCCGGCGATGGACCGACTGTTCACAGAAGCGGCGGGCGAGCGGCGGCGCTTCCTCGACCGGCTGACCCTGGCACTGGCGCCCGGGCACGCGCATCATTCGACGCGCTACGAAGCGGCGATGCGCGAGCGCAACCGGCTGCTCGCCGAGGACGGCGCACCCGACCCCGACTGGCTGACCGCGCTCGAGGCGCGGATGGCCGAGCATGGCGCGGCGATCGACGCCGCCCGGCGCGACATGGTCGCGGCGCTCGCAGCGCGGCTGGAGGCGCAGCCGGAGGGCCCCTTCGCCCGCGCCGGGCTGGCGCTGGAGGGGTGGCAGGGCGATGCCGGGACACTCGTCCGCGAGCTGGCGGCCGGGCGGCGGCGCGACGCTGCAGCGGGGCGGACACTAGCCGGGCCGCACCGCGCCGACCTGCTCGTCACGCACCTGGGCAAAGGGCAGCCCGCGCATCTTTGCTCGACCGGCGAGCAGAAGGCGCTGCTGCTCGGCCTCGTCCTCGCCCATGCCGAGCTGGTCGCCGAGCGCGCCGGGCGCGCGCCGATCCTGCTGCTCGATGAAGTCGCCGCGCATCTCGACCCGGGCCGGCGCGCCGCGCTGTTCGAGCGGCTGGAAGGGCGCGGCCAGGTGTGGATGACGGGTACCGAGCCGGCACTGTTCGAAGCAGTTCCTGGGGGCGCGACGCGGTATCGGGTCAGCGACGGGGTGGTTTCGGTAGAGTAGCTGAACAGCCCTAATCTGCTCCCCGGCGAAAGCCGGGGCCCAGGGTAACAAAGCGATGCCCTCTGAAACCCTGGGCCCCGGCTTTCGCCGGGGAGCAGCATAGCCTCAGAAGCAGCTGTGCCTGGATAGCTATTCCTGGTTGCCCAGAACCGTCACCAGCTCGAACAGGAAGGCGCGGCCCGAATAGAGCGCGCCGACCGCCAGCCGCCTGCTAGCGGCGCGGCGGCCTTGGCCCGCGCGCCCGCACCGATGGCGATCCCCCAGCGTTGCCGGCTTGCCCCGTGTGCGGGGCGCCATGGAGATCAACCTCCCGCAGCCGATAGGCGCCGTGGAAGCAGCTCAAGCTGGCCTCCACGGGGCCGGGCAGAGCCAGCTGAAATTGCCGCAGATCGTTCGCCACGGCGACGACACCCTTGCCCGAAGCATCGATCGAGACATCGAATGGAATGGAGTCCGCAACCGGCAGCTCGCCGAACCGGATCTGCTGCTCCTTCCCGCGGTCGAGGAGGCGGGCGAAGACATAATAGCGACCTTCCTTCCGCCCGACGACGCGAAAGGTGAGCTGAACGTCCGACCAGGCCGTGGTCGACTTGAGGCGGACGAAGAGATCCGAACCATCGAGCGGGCCCCTAAGGCGATTAGGCTGGACCGCGACAAGCGTTCCGGAGATGCGATACGGAGCACCCGACTGATCCGCTGTACGTGATTGCGACAGGCCCGAACCGTCACAGGTCCATTCCACCTGCGCAGCAGCGGACGGGGCAGCCACAACCGCGAACGCCAAACCGGCGCTTGCCAAGATTCCCCGCATCGCAATCCCTTCCGACAGGATCGCGATCTAGCGCCGGGGTTTCCCATGCGGACGCCACTTTGCGACGAAGCCGCACCGGGTATCTGCAGGACCCGCTCCCGAGGCGCCACTACTCCTGGTTGGCGAGGACCGTCACCAGCTCGAACAGGAAGGCGCGGCCCGAATAGAGGGCGTCGACTGCCAGCCGCTCGTTGAGGCCATGGGTGCCGTTGCCGTCGGGATCGGACCAGGTGCCGGGCGGACCATAGGTGGGGATGCCGATCGCCTGGAGGAACACGCCGTCGGTGGCGCCGGTCGACATCATCGGCACCAGCGGCACACCGGGGCGATGCTTGGCGAGCAGCTTCTCGATCGGCTTGACGATCTTCGGATCGAGCGGCACCGGCCGGGCGAGCGGCCCGCGCATCTCGGGCAGGGTGACCGTCATCCGGGGATCGGCGATCACCTTGACCAGCTCGTCGCGCACCGCTTCGGCCGAGACGCCGGGAAAGATGCGGCAGTTGATATTCGCGCCGGCACGCTGGGGCAGCGCGTTGTTGGCATGGCCGCCATCGACCAGGGTCGCCACGCAGGTGGTGCGCAGCATCGAGTGGAAGCTCTTGTCGGTGTTGACGATCGCCTCTGCCGCCTTGTCCTCCGGATTGGCGGCGAGCGCCATCATCGCCTTGCCCATCTCGTCGCCGCGCGCGGCACCGGCGCGGGCGAAATAGGCCTTGGTCGTCTCGGTCATCATCAGCGGGAATTCGAAGGCGCGGATCTTCCCCAGCGCATCGGACAGCTCGTAGATCGCATTGTCCTTCACCGGTGCCGAGCTGTGCCCGCCGGGATTGGTCGCCTCGATCCGATAGTTGACCGCGGTCTTCTCGCCGACATGGAGATTGGCGGTGACCACGCGCCCCTTGCCGTCGGTACGGCCGCCGCCGCCTTCGTTGAGCGCGAATTCGGCGGCGATCAGATCGGGCTTGTTCTCGGACAGCCACTTGGCGCCGTTGAACGCCCAGCTGGTCTCCTCGCCGCACGTCAAAGCGAGCTTGAGCGTGCGCTTGAGTTTCGCCTTGCCGGCCTTGAGGCGGAGCATGGTGTCGATCCAGATCGCGTCCATCGCCTTCATGTCGGCGGTGCCACGGCCCCAGAAATAGCCATTCTCTTCGACCAGCCTGTAGGGATCGCGCGTCCAGTCCTCGCGCTTGGCGGCGACGACGTCGATATGGCCGAGCAGCAGGATCGGCTTGAGCGTCTTCGAAGTGCCGGGCAGGACCACGACCAGCCCGCCTTCCTTGGGATGATCGGGCACGGCGAAGCGCGTGATGTCGGCATCGCCATAGCCGCCCGCGCGCAGCCGCGCCTCGACCTTGTCGGCAAGCAGCGTGCAGCTACCGGTGGTGATGCTCGTGTCGGTCTCGACCAGTTCCTGGTACAGGCCGCGCAGCGCCGCGTCCTCCTGCGCCTGGGCCGCGAAAGGCACCAGAAGCGCCGCAAGTCCAACCGCCAACCGCTTCATCCGCAACCCCCTTTTCGCCCCGAAACCTCATCCACAATTCATCATGATTCCCTGCGCGGGCAAAGCGCCATTTTGCTTCCGTTTCGCGCCGCCAATACCTATATGCTGGGCATGGCAACCGACGACACCACTCCCGAAAATACCCCGAACCAGAACAGCTACGGCGCAGAGTCGATCAAGGTCCTCAAGGGCCTGGACGCGGTGCGCAAGCGTCCCGGCATGTATATCGGCGACACCGACGACGGCTCGGGCCTGCACCACATGGTGTTCGAGGTCTCGGACAACGCGATCGACGAGGCGCTGGCCGGCCACTGCGACAAGATCATCATCCAGCTGAATGCCGACGGTTCGGTCTCGGTCGAGGACAATGGCCGCGGCATCCCGACCGGCATCCACCCCGAGGAAGGCGTGTCGGCAGCCGAGGTCATCATGACCCAGCTCCACGCCGGCGGTAAGTTCGAGAACACCAGCGACGACAATGCCTACAAGGTGTCGGGCGGCCTGCACGGCGTGGGCGTCTCGGTGGTGAACGCGCTTTCCGAATGGCTCGACCTCAACATCTGGCGCGACGGCGAGGAGCATTGGATGCGCTTCGCCTATGGCGATGCAGTTGCGCCCCTGAAGGTGATCGGCAAGGCGCCCGAGGGCAAGAAGGGCACGCGCGTGACCTTCCTCGCCTCGACCGAGAAGGTCCCCGGCGACGGCGGCACCTTCAAGAACCAGATCGAGTACGACTTCGACAAGCTCGAGCATCGCTATCGCGAGCTGGCGTTCCTCAATTCGGGCGTGCGCCTGTTCCTGCGCGACGCGCGGCACGAGGAAGTGAAGGAAGTCGAACTCTATTACGAGGGCGGCATCGCCGCGTTCGTGAAGTGGCTCGACCGCAACAAGCAGCCGCTGATGCCCGATCCGGTGGCGATCGCAGGCACGCGCGACGACGTGACCATCGACGTGGCGCTGGAGTGGAACGACTCGTACTACGAGAACGTCCTGTGCTTCACCAACAACATCCCGCAGCGCGATGGCGGCACGCACCTGGCCGCATTCCGCGCCGCGCTGACCCGCACCATCAACAGCTATGCCGACAAGAGCGGCATGCTGAAGAAGGAGAAGGTGAGCCTTACCGGCGACGACATGCGCGAGGGCCTGACCGCGATCGTCTCGGTCAAGCTGCCCGATCCCAAGTTCAGCTCGCAGACCAAGGACAAGCTGGTCTCGTCCGAAGTGCGCCAGCCGCTCGAGAGCCTGATGGCCGACAAGCTGGCGGAATGGCTGGAAGAGAATCCGGCGAACGCGAAGATGATCATCCAGAAGGTGATCGACGCCGCCGCCGCGCGCGAAGCTGCCAAGAAGGCGCGCGAGCTGACCCGGCGCAAGGGCGTGATGGACATTGCCAGCCTGCCCGGCAAGCTGGCGGACTGCCAGGAGCGCGATCCGGCCAAGTCCGAGCTGTTCTTCGTCGAGGGTGACTCGGCAGGCGGTTCGGCCAAGCAGGGCCGCGATCGCCAGTTCCAGGCGATCCTGCCGCTGCGCGGCAAGATTCTGAACGTCGAGCGCGCACGCTTCGACCGGATGCTCGCCAGCCGCGAGATCGGCACGATCATCACGGCGCTCGGCACCGGCATCCGCGACGATTTCAACATCGAGAAGCTGCGCTACCACAAGATCGTCATCATGACCGACGCAGACGTGGACGGCGCGCATATCCGCACGCTGCTGCTCACCTTCTTCTATCGCCAGATGCCCGAGATCATCGCAGCCGGGCACCTCTACATCGCGCAGCCGCCGCTCTACAAGGCGAGCAAGGGCCGCAGCGAAGTGTATCTGAAGGACGATGCGGCGCTCGACCAGTATCTGGTCGATGCCGGCGTGGGCGGCACGGTGCTGGATACCCAGGGCACCCAGCGCGGCGGCGAGGAACTGCGCGAGCTGGTCGAGCATGCGCGGCGCATGCGCACCCTGATGCGGTATGTGCCGCGCCGCTATTCGGCCGACATCATCGAAGTGCTGGCGCTGGGTGGCGGGCTCGACCCCGTCGCGACGCTCGAGCAGCGCGCGGCCAGCCTGGCCTCCACGGTCGCCCGGCTCGATGCCGCCGACACCGATGCGCGCTGGTCGGCGCGGATCACCGAGGACGGCGGCTATCATTTCGAGCGGCTGTGGCGCGGCGTGACCGATCACCACATCGTCGAGGCGGCGTTCCTCGTCTCCGCCGAGGCGCGCAAGCTCCACGGCCTCGCCGCCGAGCAGGCGCCGAGCTATCTCGTGCCCTCCAAGCTGGTCTCGTCCAAGGCGAGCGCCGCGGCAGAGGCGGAAGCGCCGGCGCCGGCCGAAGTCGACGAGAATGACGTGCCGGTGGCCGTCGGCAAGGGCGAGGCGCTGGTGTCGCGCCCGAGCCAGCTGCTCGATGCGATCCTGGCGTTCGGCCGCAAGGGCCTGGCCATCCAGCGCTACAAGGGCCTTGGCGAGATGAATGCCGAGCAGCTGTGGGAGACGACGCTCGATCCGGCCAATCGCTCGATGCTGGTGGTGCAGATCGATCAGGCCGACGTCGCCGACGAGATCTTCACCCAGCTGATGGGCGACGTGGTCGAGCCGCGCCGCGACTTCATCCAGGAGAATGCGCTCAGCGTCGCCAATCTCGACGTCTGAGGAAAAGCGAGGCGGCCTCCCCTGCGGGATGGCCGCCTCTTTTTCGCTTCTTACTTGCGATTGATAGTGAATCGCAATAATTCGCCTCTCAACATCCTTGAGGGGCTTCGTCATGCGATTTCCGAAACTGATCCTGCTGGGCGCGCTCGGCGCGCTGGCGCTGGGCGGCGTTGCCCGGGCGCACATGCCCTATCTGCTCCCCACGCTGTTCGACGTGGGCAAGGGCGATCACGTGACCGTCACGTCCTCGTTCGGCGAAGACCCGTTCGTGCCCGAGATCGGCATGAAGGACGCGCCCTTCCACTTCATCCGGCCCGACGGCACGCGCGGCGAAGTCGGCACGCCGACCTATCTGCGCGACCTGACCATCTTCGAAGCGGACCTGAAGGCCGAGGGCACCTATCGCCTGACCACCGGCCAGCGACTGGGACGGATGGGCAAGATGTACCAGGCGGACGGCAAGTGGATCATCGCCGGCGAGGACGGGGCGCCGCCGGCGGGCGCGCGCGAAGTGGCGGTGCAGAGCACGACGCTGGCCGAGGCCTATGTGACCCGCGGTGCCGCCAGCGCCGGTGCGCTCAAGCCGATCGGCACCGCGCTGGAAGTGCAGCCGGTCACCCATCCCAGCGAGATCACCGCGGGCGGCGACGCGAAGTTCCGGCTGCTGTTCGACGGCAAGCCGCTGGCGAACACCGACGTCACGCTGTTCCGCGCGGCGGGCAATTATGACGGCAAGAAGATCGTCGCCACGGTGAAGTCCGACGCGCAGGGCAATTTCAGCCTGCGCCCGAGCGATGCCGGCATCTATCTGATGCTGGTACGCCACCGCACCGAAGCGCCGGCCGGATCGGCGACGCCCTATCGCAGCTATACCTATACCCTGGCCTTCGACGCGGCCTGAGCGGAGCGACACGCATGCGCATTCCCCTGATCCTCGCCGCAGCGGCGGCCGGCCTCGCAGCCCTGCCCGCCCAGGCCCAGCATGCCGGCGGCGCCTTCCTCGCCGCCTATGACACCAATCATGACGGCAAGCTGCCGCGCGCCGAATATGATGCTGCCCGCGCCGAACGCTTCGCGGCGACCGATGCGGACAAGGACGGCAGCATCTCCGAGGCCGAATATGTCGGCGAATATTCGGCGCGGCTCGACAGGCAGCTCGCAGCTTCGGGCGACAGCGCAGAGAAGCAGGCGGAGGAGCGCACCCGCCAGATCCGCCAGACGCATGTCCGCTTCGGCGCGCTCGACACCAACAAGGACGGGCGGATCGACCGCGCCGAATATGACGCGATCGCCGGGCGGACCTTTGCCGAGCAGGATGCCGACAAGGACGGGGTGATCACCGCCGCCGATGTCGCGGCGACGGCGGCGGCACGCAAGGCTGCGAACTAGCGACCAGCCCCTAGCGGAACGCCCAGCGCAGCGTGCTGGCCACGCCGCGCGTGCCGATGCGCAGCGCAGGGGTGGCGAGACCGGGGCCGGAAAGCCCGTGCATCGCCCGCGCCCAGGGCGGCAGCAGATCGACCGCCGCCCCGAAGGTGAGCGCCTGGACCGGCGCGACGGCAAGGTTTGGCGCTGGCTGATCGAGCACCATGCGCGCGACCTCGCGGGTGCGGGCGTCGACGAGCAGCTCAGGGCGCATCGCCGCGATCAGCGCATCGGCCTCGGCGCGGCTGCGTGGGATGGGGTCCGTCCCCAACGCCTCGGCGATGCGGGCGAAATCGGCGAAATAGGCATCCTGGTCGGCGCGGCTCATGCCCGGCTCGGCATAACGGATCCAGGCATCGAGGAAGCTCACAGCCTCGGTGACATGCACCCAGGCGAGCAGGTGCGGATCATCGGCGGCATAGGGGGTGCCATCGGGCAGCACGCCCTTCACCCGGGTGTGGACGTCGCGGACCTTGTCGATCACTTCCTCGGCCTCGGCGGCCGAGCCATAGGTGGTGACGGCGATGAAGCGCGCGGTGCGGCGCAGGCGCCCGAGCATGTCGCCGCGGAAGCTCGAATGATCCCAGACCCCGGCGAGCACCGCCGGATGGAGCATCTGGAGCAGCAGCGCCGCGACGCCGCCGACCATCATCGTGGTGACGTCGCCGTGGACGCGCCAGACCACGGACTCGGGGCCGAACAGGCTCTCGTCCGGCTTGCGCTGAACAGGCTTCTCGCCCTTGTTCTGGTCGTTGAACACTGCGCGCACCTGGCCCATCAGCGCCCCGCGCAGCTGCCTCGCGATCCCTTGAGCCGGATTCATGCCCTCAAGTTAGGGACTTGCTGCTTTCCCGCAACCGCCCGTTTTCGTTGCGGCGGCGGGCTGATAGGATGTCATGACGTCGTCTCACGGGGGTGATTCTTGCTCAGATCCAGGCGTTTCCGCGCGCTCGCGCTCGCCGCGGCCTGCGGGCTGCTCGCCACCGCGGGCACCGCGCAGATGCAGCCGATCGCCGGCGGCAACGTGATGGCCGCGGTCGAACGGCTCCAGCCCGGCCAGTTCCTCTGGGTGCCCGAGATCGCGCCGTCGGGCCCGATGCTGGTGGTGGTGAACATCGCTACCCAGCGCGTCGTCGCCTATCGGAACGGCGTGCCGATCGCAGTCTCGACCGTCTCCACCGGCAAGCCGGGGCACCGCACCCCGACCGGGGTGTTCACCATCCTGCAAAAGGCCAAGTGGCACCGGTCGAGCAAATATTCGAACGCGCCGATGCCGTTCATGCAGCGGCTGACCTGGTATGGCATCGCGCTGCACGCAGGCAACCTGCCCGGCTATCCCGCCTCGCACGGCTGCATCCGCCTGCCGAGCGAGTTCGCCCGCCTGCTGTTCGACGAGACCGAACTGGGCATGACCGTGATCGTCACCAACCAGGCGCCGGCGCTGCGCATCGGCGCCAAGCCGACCCAGTCGCCCGCCTTCCCCGCCGGACCGGCGGTGTGGCGGCCCGAGCTTTCGCGCGCCGGCCCGGTCTCGATCGTGGTGAGCGGCGCCGACCGGCGGATGGTGGTGCTGCGCAACGGCGTGGAGATCGGATCGGCGCCGGTGGCGTTCGACGGCGAGATCGACCGGGTGCAGGCCTATGTTCTGCAGGATGTCGTGGCGGGCAATTATCGCTGGCAGCGGCTCGCGCTGCCCGGCGAAGGCTATGCCGCCGCCAACCGCGCCGGCCCCGATGCCGGCCGCTTCCAGGGCAGCGACCCCTTCCGCCGCGCGCTGGCCGACGTCGTCGGCCCCGGCACGACCCTGGTGGTGATCCCCGATTCGCTCGGACTCGGCGCCGATCTCGCCCCGCCGGCGCAGGATCCCGACGCGCTGATCGAGAATGATCCGGGCGTCGGCGGCTGGCTGGAAGAGTCGAGCGTAGTTGCGCGCTGATTTCTCAGACCTTTGCGGCAGAAAGCGAAACTAAACAGGGGGCCAAGCGCTTTCGCATTGACCCCGTAACATTTCGCAGTGCAGCAACGCGCCTCATGGCTAGCCTCGCAATCGCAAATAACGAGGATGTTCGCTTCCTCGGTCGGCTCCTCGGCAACGTGATCCGTGCCTATGGCGGCGAGGAGCTGTTCAAGCGCATCGAATATATCCGATCGACCTCGGTGGACCGCGCGCGCGGCGTGGCGGGATCGGGATCGGTCGATCGAGGGCTCGATCGGCTGAGCCTGGACGAGACGCTCGATTTCACCCGCGGCTTCATGCTGTTCTCGATGCTCGCCAACTTGGCCGAGGATCGCCAGGGCGTGGCGACCGAACAGGATGCCGATGTTGCCGCCGCGCTCAAGCGGCTGGCGGGCGAAGGCATCGGCCAGGACCAGGTGATGGCGCTGCTCGACCATGCGTTGATCGCTCCGGTGCTGACCGCGCACCCCACCGAAGTGCGCCGCAAGTCGATGATCGACCACAAGAACCGGATCGCCGAGCTGATGCTGCTGCGCGACCGCGGCGTGGCCGAGACCGAGGATGGCGACAAGGTGGAGGAAGCGATCCTCCGCCAGATCGCGCTGCTGTGGCAGACCCGCGTCCTGCGCCGCGAGAAGCTGGGTGTGGCCGACGAGGTGGAGACGGCGCTCTCCTACCTGCGCGACATCTTCCTGCCGGTGCTGCCTGCCCTCTATGCGCGCTGGGACCGGGCGCTGGGCAGCCGCACGCCGAGCTTCCTGCGTCCGGGCAGCTGGATCGGCGGCGACCGCGACGGCAATCCCTTCGTCACCGCCGATTCGATGCAGTTCGCGCTGGCCCGCGCCGCCGAGGCGGTGCTCGGCTATTATCTCGACGCGGTGCACGCGCTTGGCGCCGAGCTTTCGATCTCGACCGAGCACGTCACGGTGAGCGAGGCGCTGCTCAAGCTTGCCGAGGCCAGCCATGACGAAGCCAAGAGCCGCGCCGACGAGCCCTATCGCCGCGCGATCACCGGCATCTATGCCCGCCTTTCGGCCACCCACCAGAAGCTGACCGGCAAGGCGCCGCCGCGCCCCGCCGCGATAGCCGCCGAGCCCTATGCCAATCCGGGCGAGTTCCGCGAGGAGCTGGTGATCGTCGCGCATGCGCTGGCCGACGAAGGCGAGGGACCGCTCGCCACCGGCGGCGCACTGGGCCGGCTGATCCGCGCTGTGGAGACCTTCGGCTTTCACCTCGCCACGCTCGACATGCGCCAGAACAGCGCGGTGCACGAGCGCGTGATCGCCGAGCTGCTCAAGGCGGGCGGCGTGGTCGACGATTATGCCGCGCTATCCGAGGACGAGCGGATCGCGCTGCTTCGCAAGGAACTGGCGAACGCGCGGCCGCTGACCAGCCCCTATGCCGTATATTCGGAGGAGACCGCCTCCGAGCTGGCGATCGTCCGCATGGCGGCGCAGTCGCACGCCAAGTACGGCCGCCAGTGCATCACCCACTATATCGTATCGATGGCGCAGTCGGTGTCGGACCTGCTCGAGGTGCACATCCTGCTCAAGGAAGCGGGCCTCTACATTCCGGGCGACGCGCCGCAGGCACACATCATGGCGATCCCGCTGTTCGAGACGATCGGCGATCTCGAAGGCGCGCCGGCGATCATGGAAGCCTGGCTGGGCCTGCCCGAAGTCGCCGCGATCGCGGCGAAGCGCGGGCACCAGGAAGTGATGATCGGCTATTCCGATTCGAACAAGGACGGCGGCTATCTGACCTCGACCTGGCAGCTGTCGCGCGGATCGACCGCGCTCAAGCCGGTGTTCGAGAAGGCCGGACTGGGCATGCAGCTGTTCCATGGCCGAGGCGGCGCGGTGGGCCGCGGCGGCGGTTCGTCGTTCGCGGCGATCCTCGCCCAGCCCAAGGGCACGGTGCAGGGCCGCATCCGCGTGACCGAGCAGGGCGAGATCATCGCCGCCAAATACGGCACGCGCGAGAGCGCGCGGACCAACCTCGAGGCCATGGCTTCGGCGACGCTGCTCGCCAGCCTGGAACCCGAGAAGCTGAACAAGGCCGATGCCGAACGCTTCGCCGCCGCGATGGACCAGCTCTCCGATGCGGCGTTCAAGGCCTATCGCGGGCTGGTCTATGAGACCGACGGCTTTACCCGCTTCTTCCGCCAGGCCACGCCGATCGCCGAGATCGCGGGCCTGAAGATCGGCTCGCGTCCGGCCAGCCGCAAGAAGAGCGACGCGATCGAGGACCTTCGCGCGATCCCCTGGGTGTTCAGCTGGGCACAGGCCCGGATCATGCTGCCGGGCTGGTACGGCGTCGGCCAGGCGATCGAACAGTTCGAGGACAAGGGGCTGCTACGCGAGATGGCGACGGCCTGGCCGCTCTTTGCCTCGACGCTGGCGAACATGGAGCAGGTGCTCGCCAAATCTGACATGGAGATCGCCGCGCACTACGCCAACCTGGTCGAGGACGAGGGCCTGCGCGACGCGATCTTCGGCCGCATCCGCGAGGGCTGGCAGAAGACGCATGACGGGTTGCTCCAGGCGACGCGCCAGACGCGGCTGCTGGAGAAGCATGCGGCGCTTGAAACTTCGATCCGCCTGCGCCTGCCCTATATCGAGCCGCTCAACCTGTTGCAGATCGAGCTTCTGAAGCGGCATCGTGCCGGCGAGGAGGACCCGCGGGTCGGCGAAGGCATCCTGCTGTCGATCAACGCGATCGCGACGGCACTGCGGAACAGCGGCTAGTTTTTAGATCCTCCCCCAAAGCGCAGCGGCGGGGGAGGTGGCACGCGAAGCGTGACGGAGGGGGCGGCGAGGCGAAGCCGCGCCGTCCTGGACGCCCCGCACGCGGTGGACGCGCCGTGGGCGCCCCCCTCCACCCCTCGCTTCGCGAGCGGTCCCCCTCCCCCGCCGCTTCGTTCTGGGGGAGGATTTGATCAGGAGAGAAACGGTGCCGCCACCTCGGCCGGCACGCGGATCAGCCGCTGGGTGGCGCGGTCGATGATTGCCCAGGTGGTCTTGGCCTCGACGCGGACTTTCCCGTCGGCACCGGTGAACTTCATGTGGCGATCGAAGCGCGCGCCGCGCGGGGGCTCGGGGACCCAGGTCTCCGCGATCACCGTCTCGCCTTCGGTGACGTTGCCGCGATAATCGATCTCGTGCCGGGTCACGACCCAGAAATAGGCCGCCTCATGCTCGGGCGAGGCGAGCGAATACCAGTGCGCCACCGCGACGTCCTGGATCCACTTCACCCACACGGCATTGTTGACATGGCCGAGCTCGTCAATGTCCTCGGGGCCGGCGGTGATCGTCGCGGTGTAGCGTGCCATGCGCCTCTTCTAGCTTAACCAATTCCGGAAGCGCAGCCTTCATTCCCGCGCGGCTACGCCGGGGGCATGATCCCGCGCCGCCCCTCCCGGATCTTCCGCAGCCGCTGGGCCGCCCTGCTCTGGGCCGCCGGCGTGCTGTTCACCGCGGTCAGCTTTATCGGGCTGGGCGACAAGGAGAGCCACCGGGCGGCGGCCGCGCTCGAGGACGCGACCGGCACCAATGTGAGCAACAGCGATCTGGCGGTGCTGCAGAACCTGATCGACGGATGAGCTAGCGGATCACCGCGCAGACGACCGGCGGCTGACCCAGCGCCTCGAACGTCATGTTGTCGCCCTTGCCCTGGAAGGTGACGCGCCCGTTCGAATAGCGGATGCCCGAGGCCATGCGCTGCTGCTGGAGGACCATCGTCCGGCCGGCGCGGACCAGCATCACCTGACCCTTGTCCGGATCGAAGCGCGCAACGATGCGCACGCCGTCGATGCAGCGGAAGCGCGCCTGGGAGCGATTGTCGACCGTGGCGGGCGGCACCTCGCCCGGGCGCGGCTTGAGATCGCTGCCGCTGATATGCCAGCGGCGCTGCTCGGGGGTGGCGCCATCGACCGCGGCGCGGCGCAGCGTGACCGAGCCGCGCAGATTGAACGGGCCGCCGGCCTTGAGATTGCCATAGGCGCGCACCGGCACCGTCACGTAGCGCGAGCCGGCCGCGCCTTCGATCGCCGAAGGGGCGCCGATCTCGGCATGATAGTCGCGATACTTGGCAAAGCTCGCCGCAAACGCCTCGCGGGGCATCCCCGCCGCGCCCGGGCTCCACAGCGCATAGGCCTGGCCATATTTGCCCGCCTCGATCAGCGCATAATAGGTCTGGACGACATTGGCGGCGCCCTGAGCGCTGTCTTCGCTGAAGGGTGCCTCGCTCACCACATCGGGAGTCTTGGCGGGCGCGGGCGCCGGGGTGGCGGCGGGCGTCGCATCGGCCTTGATCGGGCGCTTGTCGAGCGGCGCGGGCGAGGCGTCGTCGGTAATGTTGGTCTCCTCGCTCTGCGTAACATTGGCGGCGGGCGGCTGGCTGGTGCAGGCGCCGAGCGCAAACAGGGCGATCAGGGGAAGGCGCATCCGGGGGAATCCTCTCTCGTTCGGGAGCGTAACGAAGGGCCGGATGCGCCTGTTCCGTGGCCTCCCTAGTCCTCGAGCGGGCGGTTGCCGACGAAGCCGAGTCTGGTGACGCCGGCGGTCTTCACCTGGGCGAGGATCGCGTCGAACCGCTCGTAGCGCGCCTCGGGATCAGTCTGCATGTGAAGCGTCGCCCCCGACTGGTGGAGCGCGCCGAGCTTCTCGGCCAGCGCCGCATCCGGGATCGCCGCGCCGTTCCAGAACAAAGCGCCCTGGCGATCGATGCCGAGCACGGCGGGCGGAAGCTGCTCGGCGACCGGATTCTTCCCCGACGGCAGGTCGATCGGCACCTTCTGCGTGGCGATCGGGATCGAGAGGATCATCACGATCAGGAGGACCAGCATCACGTCGATGAACGGCGTGACGTTCATGCTGCTCATCAGGGCGGGTTCGGGAATGCGGGCAACACGGGCCATGGCAGTTCTCCTCTCGTTATGATGATGTAACATATCATTCCGAGAGGGGATGGCAACGAGCTTCGTCTAGCAATTCTCGTATTTCCAGTTGCGCCGCTTGCCTTCGCGCATCCAGGCGACGGCGTCGCCGACGCGCTTGGCCCTGGTCTCGGGACGCTTGGCCTCGGCGATCCAGTCGCAATATTCGCGGCGACAGCTGGGCGGGAAACCGTCGAAGGTGGCAGCGGCGGCATCGTCCGCGGCGAGCGCCTCGGCCAGCTCGGGCGGCACTTCGGCCTCGCCCTTGGGCGCAGCACGGGGCCGGGCGGGCTTGCTCTCGCCGAGCTTGGCCGCCGCCTCGCGGATCAGCCGCTCGACCTCGGCAGCGTCAGGCAGGTCGGCGAGCGATTCGATGCGGCCGAACTGGCCCATCCCCTCGCCTTCCCTGCCGGTTTCATTGTCCTGCCGGTTCCAGAAGCCGAAGCTCGCATGCGCCTTGAACGACGCCATGTTGGCGAAGGGCTTGCCCCCGAGCGTGAAGAAGGGATGCGACCATTTGATCGTCTCCTCCGCTTCGGGCACCGCGGCATGGAAACGTTCGCGCAGCCAGCTGAGGATCGGCTGCGCGAATGGGGCGCGGCCGGCGATATAGGCGTCAACCCTGGGATCGCGGTTCATGGGGCGGCATGGTCTGCCGCCCCCGAGCGTACGTCAAGGCCGGGCCTCAGGGCTCCAGCGCGTCCTCGTCGGCATCGTCGAGATCGTCGTCGTCCTCGAGCTCGTCCTCGTCGAAATCGTCCTGGACCTCGTCCTCGGAGATGGCGCGCGCGCCCTGATCCGCGTCGTCATCCTCCTCGCCGATCTCGTCGTCGACCATCGTGAGATCGTCTTCGTCGTCATCGTCGTCGTCGCCATAGTCTGGCGTCATGTCGGTGAGAATGTTGCCGTCGCTCGGCCCGTCGGTCGTGGCCTCGAGGATCTCGGCGCGCTGGCTCTCGTCATAGCCTTCCTCGTCGAACCCGTCGTCGCCCGGACCACGCCCCGGAACCTGATAGCCACCCATCGCCTGTCCTCACGCTGCGCGCCCGCCACGACGGCGGGGCTTCGAAGTGCGAACGGCGATGAAGCCCGAGCGTTCCCTAGCTGGGGCGGAACATCCGTCCGCGCTCGGTCAACGCTACTACCACGAATGAGAGGACGCCCATAAGCAGGAATCCGGCATAGATGGGCACGGTGGTACCGTTGAACGACTGGCCGATCGCGGCGCCGATCAGCGCCGAGCCCAGCGTGCTGACAAAGCCCTGCAGGCTGGCCGCGGTGCCGGCGATCTCGCCCATCTTCTCCATCGCCAGCGCCGAGAAATTGGAGGTGGAAAGGCTGACGCACCCCATCATCAGCGCCTGGAGCAGGATGAAGCTCCACAGCGCCTCATAGCCGAACCAGGCGAGGACGAGGTGGAGCGCGGCGAAACCGATCATGCCAACCAGCGCCGTGTGCGAGATGCGGCGCATGCCGATCTTCATCACCAGCCAGCTGTTGGCGAAGGAAGCGAGCGCCATGGTCGAGGCAACGCAGGGGAAGACCACTGCGAGCAACCCGGGCGCATGGAACACCTCTTCCATTACCTGCTGCACCGAGCCGATGAACCCGAACAGCCCACCCGAAAGCAGGGTGACGCCGATCGTGTAGCCCACAGCCTGGCGATCGCGCAGCATCAGGCCATAATCGGAAAGGACCCGGCCAGGGTTGAGCGACAGGCGCGCGTCCTGGGCCAGCGTCTCGGGCATGCGCAGCCAGAACCAGGTCAGCACCAGCGCCGCGATCAGCGCGACCATCCAGAAGATCAGCCGCCAGGCGCCGACGAACAGCACGAGCTGGCCAAGGCTCGGCGCGAAGATCGGCGCCGCCATGAAAACGATCACCGCAAGGCTCATCACCCGCGCCATCGCCCGGCCGGCGAAGCAGTCGCGCACCAGCGCGATCGAGACGACGCGCGCACCCGCCGCCGAGGCGCCCATCGCCGCGCGCGCGATCAACAGCAGCGTGAAGCTGCCCGATGCCGCCGCCAGCACGCTGGTCGCAACATAGAGCGCAAGCGCGATCACCAGCACCGGCCGCCGGCCATAGCGATCCGAAAGGGGGCCGTAGATCAGCTGGGCGAAGGCGAAGCCGATCAGGAAGGCGGTGATCACATATTGGCGGTGATTGGGCTCATCCACGCCCAGACTGGCGCCGATCGCCGGCAAGGCGGGCAGCATCGAATCGATGCCGAGCGCCGTGAGCGCCATCATCGCGGCGACGAGGCTGACGAACTCGACAAAGCCGAGCGGCGCCTTGTTCCGGGCACTTGCTGTGAGGTGCGGCTCTTCCATGGCCGCGCAAATGGCGCATCATCGCGCCCGCGTCACCCCCTGTTCGGCACGCAGTTGCAGTCGGCGCGCATCTGCGCTAGTGTGTTGTTTGAATAACACGCCTACGGAGACCCATCATGCGCCCGCTGCTCCTGCTGCTCCCCCTCGCGCTCGCCGCCTGCAACGGCAAGGGCACCTCGGTCTCGATCGACGTCGATGGCGACGACAATTCGAGCTTCACGATGGACAACGGCACGGTCGCGGTGAACGGCACCGACTTCAAGGCGAAGTTCAAGGTCCCGCAGATCAAGGTGACCGCCGAGAATTTCGACCTGAACGGCGTCAAGCTCTACCCCGGCTCGACGCTCGGCAGCTTCAACATCTCCGGCCAGGACAAGCCGGGTGGCAAGGACGAAGGCAAGGTATCGGCCAGCTTCGCCAGCCCCGCCGCGCTCGACAAGGTGCAGGGCTGGTTCCGCGACCAGCTGACCGAGCAGGACTTCAAGTTCACTGCACAGGGCAGCGGCTTTGCCGGCACCACCGACGACGGCGACCCCTTCACGCTCGACCTTTCGGCCGATGGCGACGGCAAGACCAAGGGCCGGATCGAGGTCCGCGGCAGCTAGGCCGCGCGCGCCGCTTTGACGGCGCGCAATTCGCCTTGCCGCCACGCGAGTCATGGCAGTGCCGGGGCGCCTCTTGTCGCGCCGGCACCGGCGGGTCTAACTGACCGCCAAGGAGACTCGTAAAATGGCAACCGTTCTCGACGAGGTACCGCTCGTCTCGATGGCCGAACAGGCGAACGACCCCGAAGGGTTCGCACAGAAATTCGGCCAGTCCTTCCGCCGTTTCGGCTTCGCGATGGTATCGGACCATGGCGTGCCGCAGGAACTCATCGACCGCGCCTGGGCGATGACCAAGGCGTTCTTCGACCTGCCCGAGGAAACCAAGCGCGCCTATTTCGTCGCGGGCGGCGGGGGCGCGCGCGGCTACACGCCGTTCAAGACCGAGATCGCCAAGGGCGCGACGCATGTCGACCTGAAGGAATTCTGGCATGTCGGGCGCGAGCTGGCCAAGGGCCATCGCTTCGAGAAGGACATGGCCGCCAATATCTGGCCGGACCAGCCCGAAGGCTTCCGCGAGACCTTCCTCGAGCTGTTCCAGGCGTTCGACGATGCCGGCGACCGGCTGCTTTCGGCAGTGGCGATCTATCTTGGCCTCGAGCCCAACTGGTTCGATCGCGCGGTGCGGGACGGCAATTCGGTGCTGCGCCTGCTCCACTATCCGCCGGTGCCCGCCGATGCCCCCGAAGTGCGCGCCGGCGCGCATGAGGACATCAACCTGATCACGCTTCTCCTCGGTGCCGAGGAAGCCGGCCTCGAGCTGCTCGACAAGGACGGCCGCTGGCTGCCGGTCAAGCCGCCCGAAGGCGCGATGGTGATCAATGTCGGCGACATGCTGCAGCGGCTGACCAACCATTATCTGCCCTCGACCACCCACCGCGTGGTCAACCCGCCGGTCGAGCGCCGCGGCACCCCGCGCTACTCGATGCCCTTCTTCCTGCATCCGGCGCCGGACTTCCTGATCGAGACGCTGCCGTCGACCATCACGGACGAGAACCCGAACCGCTATCCGACGCCGATCACCGCGCACGACTATCTGTTCGAGCGGCTGGTCGAGATCGGGCTGATCAAGAAATAGTATCTTGAAAGCCCCTCCCCCTCGGGGGAGGGGTTGGGGTGGGGCATATCCGCAGGCGCAGTCTCGGTGAGACGTCCCCCACCCCCAACCCCTCCCCTAAAGGGGAGGGGCTTATTTTTGCGTGAGAGAGATCATGACCGAACCGCTTCGTATCGCACTTGCAGGCCTTGGCACCGTCGGCGCGGGCGTGATTCGCCTGATCGACGCGAATGGCGAACTGATCGCCCGCCGTGCCGGCCGTCCGATCGAAGTGGTCGCCGTCTCCGCGCGCGACCGGGCCAAGGATCGCGGCGTCGACATCTCCCGCTTCGACTGGGTCGACGATACTGCCGCGTTGGCACAGCATCCCAAGGCCGATGTCGTGGTCGAGCTGGTCGGCGGATCGGACGGCCCGGCGCTGGCGCTCGCCCGCGCTTCGCTCGCCAACGGCAAGAGCTTCGTCACCGCCAACAAGGCGATGATCGCGCATCACGGGCTCGAGCTGGCCAGCGCCGCGGAGGACGCCGGCCTCGCGCTCAAGTTCGAAGCTGCGGTGGCCGGCGGCGTGCCGGTAATCAAGGGGCTGCGCGAAGGCGCCGCCGCCAATGAGATCGCCCGCGTCTATGGCATCCTCAACGGCACCTGCAATTTCATCCTGTCCAAGATGGAAGCCGAAGGCCGCGACTTCGCCGACATCCTCGCCGAGGCGCAGCGCCTGGGCTATGCCGAAGCCGATCCGAGCTTCGACATCGACGGCGTCGATGCCGCGCACAAGCTGTCGATCCTCGCCAGCCTCGCCTTCGGCACCCAGCCGGCGTTCGACCAGATGGCGATCACCGGCGTGCGCCATGTGATGGCGGCCGACATCGCCGAGGCAGCGGCGCTCGGCTATCGCATCCGCCTGCTCGGCGTCGCCGATGCCAGCGCGGGCGGGCTGTTCCAGCGCGTCCACCCGCACCTCGTGCCGCTCAGCCACCCGCTGGCGCACGTCACCGGATCGACCAACGCAGTGGTGGCGGAAGGCAATTTCGTCGGCCGCCTGCTGTTCCAGGGTGCCGGCGCGGGCGACGGCCCGACCGCCTCGGCCGTGGTGGCCGACCTGATCGACATCGCCCGCGGCGAATTCGGCCCGCCCTATGCGATGCCCGCCGCTGCCCTCGCCGCCCCGGCCGCGGCCGACACCGGCGAGCGGACCGGCCGCGCCTATGTTCGCTTCACCGTGGCCGACAAGGTGGGCGTGCTCGCCGAGATCGCCGCGGCGATGCGCGATGCGGGCGTCTCGATCGAGAGCCTGATGCAACGCGGCGCCAGCGCCGATGGCACCGTGCTCGTCGCCATCGTCACGCACGAAGGGCCCGAAAGTGCGGTCGCCGCAGCGCTCGCCAAGCTGCGCGGATCGGCCAGCCTGACCGGCGAGCCGATGTGGATGCACATCCTGGGCGGTTAATCGCCCAGGCTGGTCTTCACGATCTGCCGGCCCTTGCGCGGGCACCAGGGGGCGCCGGTGGTTCCGCAGGGCATGCCCTGGCTCTTCACCGCCTCCGCCTTGGGATCGACAACCTCGGTGTTCGCCAGCGGCAGCCGGTAGCGCTGGTTCGGGTCGGCTGGCGTCGCCACCAGCACGCTGCGGCCCGGCGCGGCACGCGCGGGAATGCGGGTGACGCGCACCGTGCGCGCCTTGCGGTGGCGCTGGGGATCGTCGGCAATGGTGGTGGCCCCGTTAAGGGCCAGCGCGAGAAGCAGCATGGAAGCTCCCGAATTGGTCCACCGCGCCTAACGCACGGCTCGCCTCTCGTTTCCCTCAGGGCGCAAGATCGCGGCGTACCGTGTGCACGCCGCGCGCGCTGACCGTTGCAGTGACGCCCACCGATCCGCAGCGGACGGTGAAGGCGCCTTGCCCGCACGGCATATTCCCGTCCGCCCCGTCGAACAGCCGGGCGAGGCGTCCGGCATCGGTATCCGGCCCGGTATAGGGCGTGACCAGGGGCACGCGGTACTTGTCCGCCTCGCACCGCGCGCAGACCGTGATCTCGTTCTCGTCGCGTGCGCGGGTACATTGCGGGTTCGCCGACCAGGTGCGGCGATGCATCTCCATCGCTTCGGCCGGGGTCAGCGCCGGCGCCTGGGCTTCGGCCTGGGCCGGGGCGAGCAGCAGCGTGGCAAGGATCAGCATCGCACATTCCTCCCGCCCCCGGAGAGTCGCTTCGCTAGCGCAACGATGTGGCCGAAATGCGGGCAGATCGGCCTGACAACGTTAGCGGCATCGACAAGCGCCGCCGCCCTGCCTAATCGCCCCTCCAAGTCCAATCTTCGGGGGTGATCCTTTCCCATGTCGCAGACCGCCAGCCACGCGCTTGACCGCGTCCTCGTCCTCGAAATGGTGCGCGTGACCGAAGCGGCGGCGATCGCCGCCTCGACTCTCACCGGGCGCGGCGACGAAAAGGCGGCCGATGCCGCCGCCGTCGAGGCGATGCGCGACGCGCTCAACAAGCTCTATCTCGACGGCACCGTGGTGATCGGCGAGGGCGAGCGCGACGAGGCGCCGATGCTGTTCATCGGCGAGAAGGTGGGCGCGGCGCAGGGCAAGGGCCCGGCGATCGACATCGCGCTCGACCCGCTCGAAGGCACGACGATCTGCGCCAAGGCCGGCCCCAATGCGCTGGCGGTGCTTGCCGTCGCCGAGAAGGGCGGCCTGCTCAACGCCCCCGACGTCTATATGGACAAGATCGCGGTCGGTCCGGGCTATCCCGAAGGCGTGATCGACCTGGCCAAGTCGCCGACCGAGAATGTGAAGGCGATCGCCGCCGCCAAGGGCGTGGCGCCGCACGAGATCATCGCCTGCGTGCTTGATCGCCCACGCCACGAGAAGCTGATCGCCGAGCTGCGCGGCGTCGGCTGCGGCGTGGTGCTGATCGGCGACGGCGACGTGGCCGGCGTGATCGCCACCACCGATCCGGAGACGACGATCGACGTCTATATGGGCCAGGGCGGCGCCCCCGAGGGCGTGCTCGCCTGCGCGGCGCTGCGCTGCGTCGGCGGCCAGTTCAAGGGCCGGCTGGTGTTCCGCAACGAGGACGAGCGCCAGCGCGCGCGCAAATGGGGCATCGAGGATCTCGACAAGATCTACGACCTGACCGAGCTGGCCAAGGGCGACTGCATCTTCGCAGCGACGGGCGTGACCGACGGCTCGCTGCTCGAAGGCGTGAAGCGCTTCGCCGGCAAGATGACCACCGAGAGCGTGGTGATGCGCGCCCATTCGGGCACGGTGCGCTGGGTGAAGGGCGAGCACCGGATCTAAGCAAGGCCTAGCCTCCACTTCTTTCCCCGGCAAAGGCCGGGGCCCAGCCTTGAAAGTCACGCGCCCAGGCGCGCCTTCATCGCGCACTGCTTAGCCTGGGTCCCTGCCTTCGCCGGGGAAAAGGAAAAGCCTAGATACCTGCGATGATGCCATGCGCCGCCGCGAAGGGGAGCCAGCCCGCGAGGCGCGGTTCGGCCGGCACGGCGTGCGCCGGATCGCCGGGCAGCGCGACCAGCCAGTCGAACTGCCACGGCTCGAGCGGATGGCATGTCACCCGGTAGTGCGCGCGGGCGACTGCCAGCAGCATCGCCTCCGGGCGCGGCGGGATCGGATCGCCACCCGCCAGCATCGCGCTGAAATCGAAGGGCAACGCGAGCAGCCGCACGCTGTCCGGCCGCCACCAGAGCCGCGGCTCAGCGAGCGCGAGCAGCTCGGCGATGGCCGGCGCGACACCGGGATAGTCGCGTGACGGCAACCGCTCGATCCCCTCGGCGCGGTGGACTTCCGCCATGGTCCGCTCGATCCGGGCCAGCGCCGCCGGGATCGCGCCCACGTCCTGCGCCCCGCCCGGCGGGCGCGACGCCTCCAGCCAGTCGGCAAAGCCCGCGCCGAACGCGTAGAGCGTGTAGCTGCGCGAGGGGCAGGCCGCGATATAGCCCTGGGCGAACAGCTGGAAGGCGGTGGGCCCGGCGAGGGCGTGCAGCAGCGGGTATTCGCTCTCCAGGCATTCGATCAGCCGCTGGCGATAGCCGCGCGCATAGATGCCGATGCGGTCCTCGGCAGTCAGGCGATTGTCGCCGCGGACATGCGCGCGCGAACCGGCATCCGAATCGGCGAGAATCGCGTCCTGCATCCAGTGCTGGAGCGTGGCCAGATCAGGCGGCAACGGCGAGCCCCGCACGCACCTGCCGGGCCCTGGCGAGCTCGGCCGCCACCACGTCGAAGGGCGGGATGCTGGCGTCCCACTCGACCATCGTCGCTACCGGGCCACAGCGCTCCCAGACGCGCGCATAGAGCGGCCACACCGCATCGGGCACCGGCGCGTCATGGGTGTCGATCAGGTGGGTGCCGTGATCGCTCGGCCCGGCGAGATGGACCTGGACGACATGCGCCGCCGGGATCGCCTCGATATAGTCGAGCGGATCGAGCGCGTGGTTGAAGCTCGAGACATGGACGTTGTTGACGTCGAGCAGCAGCCCGCAGCCGGTCAGGTCGCACAGCCGCGCGAGGAACTCGGCCTCGGGCATCCGGCTGGCGCGGAATTCGAGATAGGTGCTGGGGTTCTCGACGATCAGCGGACGGCCGAGGAAATCCTGCACCGCACGCACCCGATCGGCGACATGGGCGAGCGCTGCCTCGGTGAGCGGCAGCGGCAGCAGGTCATGGCTGTTCACCCCCTGCACCCCGGTCCAGCAGAGATGGTCCGACACCCAGAGCGGCCGGAAGCGCTCGGCCAGGTCGCGCAACTTGGCGAGATAGGCCAGGTCGAGCGGCGCGGTGCTGCCGATCGATAGCGACACGCCGTGGAGCACCACCGGCCGGTGCGCCGCGACATGCTCGAATACGCGCAGGCCATAGCCGTGATTGTCGAGCAGGTTCTCGGTGATCGCCTCGAACCAGTCGACGCCCCACTGGTCCGGGGGCGTCGCCATCAGATGCGGGAAATGCTCCTCGCGCAGCCCCAGCCCGTCGCCGGGATTGGGCAGGCCGAGCCGGGGCTGCGTCATCGCCGCACCGCCCTCAGGTCGAGGGCGGATAGGCGAGGCGCAGGTCGTTCGGCGCCTGCTGGGTCAGGCCCGGCACCGGCTTGTCCGGATCGCCATTGACCTTGTAGGCGACGACCTTGGCAAAGGCCTGGAAGGCGATGTCCTCCACCTTGTCGCCGACCTTGAAGTCGATCGTGGCGATCTTCTTCGAAGTCGGCGCGCCGCAGCCCGAGGGGGTGGGCGTGGGCGCAGGCGAAGGCGTGCCGCACAGATTCTTGTCCGCCTTGGCTTCGGGCGCCCCGCAGCCCGAAGGCGACGGCGTGGGCTTGGGCGTGCCGCACAGCACCGGCTTGGTGCTGCCGACCAGCGCCCACACCTCCATCGTGCCCGCCTTGGGATAGAGCTGGAGCGCCGAGATCGGCACCGCGCAGCCACCGAAGCCGCCGCAGATATTGTCGCTCGGCGCGGTGTACATCGGGCCGCTCGGCGTGGGAGTGGGCGCGCCGCAGCTCGACGGCGTGGGGCTGGGCGACGGCGTGCCACACAGGCCGCCATAGCTGCGCAGCGTCACCGCCGAGCAGCCGCCACCCTTCACCGTGGTCGGCGTGCCGCAGCTGCCGCTCGCCACCGGGCTGGCCTTGGGCGCGTTCGAAGTCTTGGACGAAGCACCGCCACAGCTGCCCCCCGCCCCGCCGCAGCTGCCGCCGCCGCTGGTGAGCTGGACGAAGCCGCAACCGCCCTGGCCCTTGCACAGGTTCGAGCCGCGGCAGGTGTGGTAGATCGAGGTCTGCGCGCAGGCATTGGCGCCCCATTTGCCGCCGACCTCGGCAACGTCGAGGCCCTGGCAGGCATGGTTGACCACGTTCTTGTTCGGCTGGCCGACGCCCACCGACAGGTCCGGCGTCTTGCCGAACACCGCCCAGGCGGTCGACATGCGGTCGCCCGATCCCGCCATCGACGGGAACGGGAAGGACACGGTGGCGCCTGCCGGGTTCCAGTAATTGTCGAGCACGGTGGTGACGCCCTTGATCGCACCGCACACCGCCTGGCTCATCTTCTGGTAGTTGGCCGCGGCTTCCTTGCCGGCCTTCAGCGCATTGAGCGACGCCGCGATCTGATCGGGCGTGGCCAGGCCATAGGGATTGTCCTTCGGATCATAGCCTTCGGTGGTGAGATCCTTGCCACTCCACTTGCCGACCAGCGGCGACTGGTCCCAGGTCTCGAGCCCGCCGCTCCCCCGGATGTCCTCGATCTCGCGGAAGCGCGTATAATGGTCGATGCCGTCATTCTCGGCGCGTGCCGCGGCGTCGGACGAGGGGATCAGCTTGCCGGTCTGCGAATAGCTCGGATAGTCCGATGCGAGCGCGTCGCGATCCGGGCAGTAATGCGGATTGACCACGCCCTGGACGAGCTTGGCGCTCTCGTCCTTCAGCCGCTGGCCCTTCTCGTCATAGCGCGCACCGAGCGTGGCGCCTTCGCCCTGATCGGTGATTGCGTTCATCATGTTGAGCGCCTGTTTCAGCGCGATCTCGGGGTCGGTGAGCGCAATCGTGGTCTCGAAGCCCATGAACTCGCGCATCGGATGGCCGGGGAAGCTGAAGCTGTTGAACAGGTCGTTCTGCTGGCCCGAGGCGTCCATGACATGGTCCCAGAGCCGGGTGCCGTCCTCGTATCGGATCAGCAGATAGTCGCGGTAGCACTGGTACATATAGCCGATCGAGCCGAACATGATGTTGGCGTCGAGCTGCTCGATCGTGGTGTAGGGGAAAGGCACCTTGGGGAAATACTTCCCCTTGTTGCGGACGATGTCCTTCTCCGCCGTCTCCTGCGGCTGCTCGATCGCAAGGAACAGCTCGATCCGCTCCTTGTCGAGCGGGCCGACATTGACCGCGACCTTCTCGAACCGGTTGGTGTCCTTCAGGTCGACGATGCCGGGAATCTTGCTGAGCTTGGGCCCGTAGCAGGTCCAGCCATGGTTGCCGCTCTGCAGCGTGGTGGCGGTGAAGCTGGGCGTGGCGCCGACCGCGGTGGCAAGGTTCGCCGCCATCTGCAGGTGGAGCATCTCCTGGATGAACACCGAGAAGACGATGTTGAACGCCTTCTTGTTGCCCCAGCCCTTCTTGCCGGGCTTGTGCTCGAACACCGCGCTGGTCTTGGCGCCGGGCCATTGCCGGCCCTTGTAGAAGCTGTTCCCCTGGCTGGTGATCGGGTGCATCCCCGTCACCGAATAGAGCGAGGTCATGTAGAGCGGGATCGTGAACAGCTCGACATTGACTGCAGCCTGCGCGATCCAGCGCACCACCAGCATATCGGTTTCGAGGAACTTCTTAGGGCGCGCGGACAGCTCGCCGGCAACGTGCGTCAAGTGCATGACAATTCCCCCAAGCTTCGCAGAACTGCGATGTGCTTGAGTTCTACCAACCCTATTCGTCCGTCAATCGACGATAGGTCCGATATAGTTGCATGCTCTATTTGTTACGGTTGCCAGTCAATTTACACTTTTCTTTCGGAAAGGCGCATCCTTGCCTCGCAGGCGCCGTACGCTATTCCCGCAGGCGAGGAAGGAACGACCATGCCCGCCCCGATGCCGGCGCTGCTGCTGATCGTGTCGCTGGCGGTGCTGATCTGGTTCCGGCGCAACGACGTGCGCAGCTTCCGCCGCTTCCGCGCGGTCGACGACAGCGCTCGGCGCCAGCGCATATTCCTGCGTTGGGCACGCAACACCTGCCTGATGTATCTCGGCGTGCCGCTGATCGGGCTGGCGCTGCTCGGGCGGATCGAGGCGCTTTGGCGCGTCCCCGCCGACCTGTTCGGCCCGGCGCTGCTGGCCGCCCCCGGCCTCAACGACGATTTCCTGGCGCTGCTGGCCGGATCGGTCGTGGCGGGCGGCGTGCTCGGCGCGATCCTGGCGCTGCTCGTGCGCCGCCGCCGCAAGCCTGCGAGGACAGCGGTGCCGGGGCTCGACATCACGCCGATGGTGCCGCGCAACCGCGCCGAGCTGCTGCGCGTGATCCCGCTCGCGGTGAATGCCGGGATCAGCGAGGAAGTATTCTTCCGGCTCTATCTGCCGCTGCTGGTCGTCCTGTGCGGCGCCCCGCCCGCCTTCGCCTTCATCGCCGTGACGCTGATCTTCGGACTGCTCCACCGCTTCCAGGGCTGGCTGGGCGTGCTCGTCACTGCCGTGACGGGAGCGACCTTCGCGCTGCTATATCTGGGCACGGCGACCCTGCTCGCGCCGATCGCCTTCCACCTGCTGATCAACCTCAATTCGCTGGTGCTGCGCCCGGCGGTCGCTCTGCGGTTTCCGTCGCCCGCCGATTGACAGGCGCGACCCACCGGCTACCCCCTCCGCATCGAGTTCTCGGGGAGAATAGCATGCGGTTGGTCAGTCTTGTTGCCCTGGCGGTTGCCGCCGCCCCGATCGCCGCGCTGCCGGCCCGCCAGACTGCCCCCGCCCCCGCCCCGCAGGCCAGCGATGCCTTCACTTTCGAGGAAGTGATGATCCCGGTGCGCGACGGGGTGAAGCTCCACACCGTGATCATGCGCCCCAAGGGCCAGGCGGGCCCGCTGCCGATCCTGTTCCAGCGCACGCCCTATGGCGTGCCCGGCGCCGCGCCGCGCAGCACGCCGGCGAGCTGGGCGGCGCTGGCCAAGGACGGCTATATCTTCGTCTTCCAGGACATGCGCGGCCGCTTCGGCTCCGAAGGCGGCCCCTTCACCCTCTCGACCGAGATCAAGACCGGCAAGGGCGCGACCGACGAATCGACCGACGCCTATGATTCGATCGACTGGCTGGTGAAGAACGTGAAGCCGAACAACGGCAAGGTCGGCATGTGGGGCGTCTCCTATCCCGGCTTCACCGCCGCCGTCGCGCTGGCGCGGCCGCATCCGGCGCTCAAGGCAGTCAGCCCGCAGGCGGCGTGGACCGACTATTGGAAGAATGACGATTTGCACCGCTGGGGCGCAATGCGGCTGACCTATGCGGCCGACTGGGTGAACAGCCTGCAGGCCGACAAGACCAATGAAGGCATCCCGCTCTATGACGGCACCTTCGATACCTATGAGTGGTTCCTCAAGGCCGGGTCGCCCGCCGATATCGAAGCGAAATATTTCAAGGGCCGGGTGCCGCGCTTCCAGGAGATGATCGACCATCCCGACTATGACGAGCATTGGAAGAAGCAGGTCTGGTCGAACACGCTCGGCAAGACCACGGTGCCGACGCTCAACGTCGCCGGTTACTGGGACCAGGAAGACCCCTGGGGCAGCTGGCAGATCTTCTACAAGCAGCGCGAGAACGACCCGAAGAAGCTGGCGCTGATGGTGGCGGGTCCGTGGAACCATGGCGGCTGGCGCGGCGCCGGCAATGTGCTCGGCCGCGCGATCCCGATCGGCACCGATTCAGGCACCCAGTTCCAGCAGCAGGTCGAGGCGCCGTTCTTCGCCTATTGGCTGCACGGCACCGGCACCAAGCCCGATTATGCGCTGAAGAGCTTCCAGTCGGGATCCTGGCAATGGAAGACCTATACCCAGTGGCCGCTGGCGGACACCAGGCAGACCAGCCTGTTCCTCCATGCCGATGGCAGCCTGTCGTTCGACGCGCCGGCTGAGGGCGAGGGCTGCCGCGACTATGTTTCCGATCCGGCACGCCCGGTGCCGTTCCGCACCCACCCGATGTCGGCGACCTATGAGACGCCCGAATGGCGCCAGTGGGAAAGCGAGGACCAGCGCTTCGTCGACGATCGGCCCGACGTGCTGCGCTACGTCTCCGCGCCGCTGACCCAGGACCTGACCGTGACCGGCGCGATCACCGCGAGCCTGATGGCCTCGACCAGCGGCACCGACAGCGACTTCGTGGTCAAGCTGATCGACGTCTATCCCGAGGATTTCGAGAAGCCGAAGCGCGACTACGGCGCCTATGCCAAGTCGCTGAACGGCTATGAGCTGCCGATCGCGATGGAGATCCGCCGCGGCCGCTATCTCGAATCGTTCGAGAAGGCGACGCCGCTGGTGCCGAACAAGGTGATCGACTGGAGCTTCCCGCTGCGCGACCACGACCATGTCTTCAAGGCCGGGCACCGGATCATGGTCCAGGTCCAGTCGAGCTGGTTCCCGATGATCGACCGCAACCCGCAGACCTTCGTGCCGAACATCTACAAGGCCAAGCCGGGCGACTATCAGAAGGCGACGCAGAAGGTGTGCTCGGGCTCGGCGATCATGCTGCCGGTGGTTAAGTAGGGCACTAACCGAAAAGCCCTCCCCCTTGATGGGGGAGGGTTGGGTGGGGGTGCCCTCTCCGCAAGCGACATCGCCTGAGGCGCGCTCACCCTCATCCTTCCCACCGCCTTCGGCGGCGGGCCCCTTCCTTCTCCCATCAAGGGAGAAGGAGATTTAGGCGCCCTGCCCCTTCGCAGCGAGGATCTGCACCAGCGGGTTCGGCTTCGCCCCGCCCACGCGCTGCAGCGTGTTGCGGTCGCGGTGGTCGAACGGCGCGTCCTGCCCCTTTACGCGCAGCGTGGTGTGGATGTCGTAGCTCCAGCTGCCATCGTCGTGGAAGACGATCTCCAGCCGGTAGGCGTCGGTGCGGAAGGCATATTCGAGGAAATCGGTGGAGCAGATGCCGTAACTGGTCTCGCCGCGCTTCGCCTCGACGGTGAGGCCCTTCGCGTCGGGCGCGGCATGGCCGCAGGCAAGCGCCACCTGGCCGCGCGGGATCGCCAGCGTCTGCAGGATCATCCCCGCGGCGGGCTCCCACAACCAGTATCCCACCTGCTCGTGGAAGGTGATGTCCTCTTCCGCGGTGGTGATGTGGATATGGTAGCGCAGCCCGTAGAGGAGCTGCGGGCCGTTGGCCTGCGGGTCGATCGGCGCAAAATCGATCCGCTCGATGAACTCGCGCCGCTCGGGGCCGTCCGCCTTGGGGTTTAGATCGATCCCCTTGCGCGCCTGCCAGCTGCCCGCCAGCCGGGCCAGCGGCCCGAGATTGGCGAGCGTGTTCGGATCGACGTCCTCGGGCTCGGTGAAGATGTCGAGCGGAAACGGCGTCATGCTGGCCCCCTTAGTTCTTCAGGCGATACCCCGTGCGGAAGATCGTCACGATAAGCCCCAGGCACAGCGCAAGGAAGGCCGCGATGAAGCCCAGGCTCCAGCGCACGTCGATATCGCCGACATCGCCGAAGAACGCCCAGCGGAAGCCGCTGATGAGGTAGGCGACCGGGTTGAACAGGCTCACCGTGCGCCACGGCTCGGGCAGGAAGCTCAGCGGATAGAAGCTGCCGCCCAAAAAGGTGAGCGGCGTGAGGATCAGTGCCGGCACCACGTTGAGCTGTTCGAATCCCTTGGCCCAGATCCCGATAATGAACCCGAACATCGAGAAGCTGATCGACGTGAGCAGCAGGAAGGCGAGCATCGCCAGCGGATGATCGACGCGCAGCGGCACGAACAGACCCGAGGTGAGCAGGATGATCAGCCCGATCACCAGCGACTTTGTCGCCGCCGCGCCGACAAAGCCGACGACCAGCTCCACTGCCGAGATCGGCGCCGAGAGCAGCTCGAACACGGTGCCGGTGAACTTGGGGAAGTAGATGCCGATCGAGGCATTGGCGACGCTCTGGGTGAGCAGCGACAGCATGATCAGCCCGGGCACGATGAAGCTGCCATAGGGCACGCCCTCAATCGAGGGGATGCGACTGCCCATGCCGCTGCCGAACACGATGAAATAAAGCGAAGTAGTGATCACCGGGGTCGCGATCGACTGCCAGAGCGTGCGCAACGTGCGCGCCATCTCGAACTTGTAGATCGCCCAGATGCCGTGGAAGTTGATGCCGGTCATGCTGCGGCTCCCCGACTGATTTCCGTTCGCTCTGAGCTTGTCGAAGCCTGTCCTGAGCGACGCCGCAGGCGACGTCGAAGGGGGCGCCGCGCCGCAAGGGCGTTGCTGGAGGATGGGTGCGCTTCGACAAGCTCAGCGCGAACGGGGCAAGGGGTCATGCTGCGGCTCCCTCGTTGGAGGTTTCGCGCTGTTCGACCAGCCCGACGAAAATATCCTCGAGGCTCGACTTGGAGGTGTCGAGATCCTTGAACGCGATGCCCATCTCGCCGAGCTTCCTAAGCAGGGACGGAATGCCGGTGCGCTCGGCCTGGGCATCGAAAGTGTAGCGCAGCCGCGTGCCCTCGTCCTCGAGGCTGAGATGCCATTCCTCCAGCCCCGCCGGCACTTCGGTCATCGGCTCGACCAGCGACAGGTCGAGCTCGCGCTTGCCGAGCTTCTTCATCAGCTCGGCCTTGTCCTCGACCAGTAGCAGCTGGCCCTTGTTGATCACGCCCACCCGGTCGGCCATCTCCTCGGCCTCCTCGATATAGTGGGTGGTGAGGATGATGGTGACGCCGCGCTTGCGCAATTTCCCGATCATCTTCCACATGTCGCGGCGGAGCGACACGTCGACGCCGGCGGTAGGTTCGTCGAGGAACAGGATGTCGGGTTCGTGCGACAGCGCTTTCGCGATCATCACGCGGCGCTTCATGCCGCCCGACAGCTCCATGATCTTGCTGTCGCGCTTGTCCCACAACGACAGGTCCTTGAGCACCTGGTCGCAATAGTCCTGGTTCGGCGCCTTGCCGAACAGCCCGCGCGAGAAGCGCAGCGCGCTGCCCACTGTCGAGAACATGTCGACCGCGATCTCCTGCGGGACCAGCCCGATCTTGGCGCGGGCGGCGCGCGGCTCGCGCACGGCGTCATGCCCGTCGACCAGGATCGTGCCGGTGCTCGGCGTGACGATGCCGCAGATGATCGAGATCAGCGTGGTCTTGCCCGCGCCGTTCGGCCCGAGCAGCGCGAAGATCTCGCCGCGGCGAATTTCCAGGTCGACATGATCGAGCGCCTTGTGGCCGGAGCCATAGGTCTTGCTCACGCCGTTTATCGAAAGGATGGATGTCATGATGCCCCCGGGCCGGGAAAGGACCCGCTAAGTAGGCACCGCATCGCATCGCGGCAACCGGTCGGTACAAAAAGTCCGGAAAGTCACAAAGGTCACGTCAATCCACGCGCGCGGGCAAGCGCGGGCGCGCGACGAATCTGGCCTCGCGGCTACTTGCCCTTGCGTGCCGCAGCCACGGCCTGGGCAAGGCCCGCATAGTCGCGCGCGCCGTACAGGACCTGCTTGCCGACCACCCAGGTCGGCGTGCCGGTCATCCGCAGCTTCTGGCCGAGATCGCTGTTGGAGAGCAGTTCGTCCTCGACCGCCTTCGACTTGATCGTCGCCTCGGCCCGCGCGAGGTCGAGCCCGGCGAGCCTGGCCGCAGCGGCGATGTTCTCCGTGCTCGGCCCATCGGTCGCATAGAGCGCGCTGTGGAAGGCGAGGAACTTGCCCTGCTCCGCCGCGGCCAATGCCCAGCGCGCGGCAACCACGCTGTCCGGCCCCAGCACGGGGATTTCGCGATAGACGATGCGGACCCCGGGGTCGGTCTTCAGCAGCTGCTCGATCGCCGGCAGGCTGGCGCGGCAATAGCCACAGGCATAGTCCATGAAGGCGACCACGGTGACGTCGCCCTTGGGATTGCCCGCCCAGGCGCCGGCATAGGGCGTCTCGACCCGCGGGCCGATCGCCGCCAGCGCCTTTTGCGCGGCGTCGGACTGTTCCCTCTCCGCCTTGGCGCGCTCGCTCGCATTGTAGCGATCGACCGATTCCATCAGCACCTCGGGATGGGCGATGATGTAGTCGTGCATCGCCCGGTCGGACCCGGCATGGGGCAGCAGCGCCTGGAGGCCTGCATAGGCGCCCGCGCCCAGGAACGCGCACAGCACCAGCGCGGCGGCCAGCGCCAGCGGAGACCGCAGCAGCCGCTCGATCATCGATCTTTCTTCTTCTTCCGGATTTCGTCCCAGGCGGTCTGGGAAACCATGTTGATGTCCTGCGCGCGCACCCAGTCGGCCGAGCCTTGGGGAAGCCCCGCCATCGCGGCGCGCGAGCTCATCAGCGCGGTGCCGACATCGCCCATCAGATGCGCCCGCTCGGCCGTGGCGAGCGCGGTGCGCGGCTCGTCGCCCTTGCGGTCATAGACGGTGCCCAGGTTCATCCAGGCAAAGGGATTGTCGTTGTCGCGTGCCACCGCGGTCTTCAGCACGCGCTCGGCCTCGTCGAGATTGGCCTTGTCCTCGGTGGCGAGCAGCGCGTGGCCGAGCGTGGCGGCGATCAAAGGCTGGTTGCCCGACAGCGCGGTCGCCTCGCGCAGCGGCGTGATCGCGCCCCTGGGATCGCCCGATTCGAGCATGATCTGCCCTTCGAGCTCGAGGAAATAGGGGTCCTTGGGCGCCGCCTTGACCAGCGCCGCGGTCTCCGCCGCCGCCTGCTCGGGATAGCCCGATTTGTGATAGGCATAGGCGCGCGCATAATGCGCCTGGATCGACTGGTCGTTCGCCGGATATTTGGACAGCGTGTCCTTGGCGTCGTTCACATAGCCGCGCAGCTTGGCCTGGACGCGCTTGAAACGCGCCTCGAGATCGGGATCGTTCGGCTTCTTCCAGCTCGGCGCGTTCATCAGGTCCGCCTTCAGCGCCTCGACGCGGTCCTGCGACATCGGGTGCGTCTGGGCGAAGGGATCGACCTCGGGATTGCTGGTGTAATAGCCGTAGCGATGCATCTGGGCGGTGAGCTTGTCGAAGAAGCTCAACATGCCGCGCCCGCTGATCCCGGCGCTGTTGAGGAACTTGGCGCCCGCGGCGTCGGCCGAGCTTTCCTGGACGCGGCTGAAGGCAAGATACTTGCCGATCGCGGCACGCTGGCCGGCGGCGAGCACACCCATGCCCGCCTCGCCGCTGCCCGCCGCCATCGCGGCGACGCCGAGCAGCAGGCTGAGGATCGAGATGTTGGTATAGCCGCCGTCATGCTGGAACACCGCATGGCCGCCGACGATATGGCCGATCTCGTGCGCGATCACGCCCTGCACCTCATTGGCGCTGGAAGCGGCGTCGATCAGTCCCGAATGGACATAGACGATCTGCCCGCCCGCGACGAAGGCGTTGATCGAGCTGTCGTTGATCAGCACCACCTTGCCATTGGCGGGCGAGAGCCCGGCGGCGATGAACAGCGGCTTGGCCATATCGCCGAGCAGCGCCTCGGTCTCGGCATCGCGCAGGATGGACTGGGCGGCGGCCGGCTGGATCCAGAGCAGCAGGGCCGCGGAGAGCAAGGCGTAGAGACGCTTCATGGCCGTTCCTATCCCCCCATTTCGGCGCGCGATCAATGGCGTTGGCCGTGCGCGTGCCTCGATGAACCGCGACTGAAGCCATGAAAAAGGGCGCCGGTCCCGTGGAACCGGCGCCCCTTTCATCCTGGCTTGCGGATCAGGCCCCGAAGGTGCGCTGCCACCAGCCGCGACGCGGGCCGTCACCGTCCTCGTCGGCTTCGGCACCTTCCTCGAGCGTCACGTCCTGCGCGACCGGCGCGGCTTCCGCGACCGCAGGCGCCGGAGCAGCTTCCGCCGTCACTGCCTTCTTGCGGGTGCGCTTGGGCTTGGCGGGCGCTGCTTCCGCGGCGACCGGCTCGGGTGCCGGCGCTTCGATTGCAGGCGCGGCCTCGGCCTCCACGGCCTCGACCCCTTCGACTTCGCTCAGGGCAGGCTTCTTCTTGGCGCGGCTGCGCTTCGGCTTGGCCGGGGCTTCCTCGGCAACCGGCTCGGGCGCCGCCTCGACGGGTGCCTCGACCGCAGGCGCGGCTTCGGCCTCGACGGCTTCGACCTTCTTCTTGCGGCTGCGCTTCGGCTTGGCCGGCGCTTCCTCGGCAACCGGCTCGGCCGGCGCTTCGGCTTCCGCCATCTCGGCGACGTCGCTCACCGGCGCGTCCTCGCCCTCGACGGCGTCCTCACCGCCCTCGGCGCGATCGCCACGGCGACCGCCGCGGCGGCCACGGCGGCGGCGTTTGCGGCCGCTTTCACGGCCCTCGCCTTCGCCCTCGGCAGCGGCCGGGGCTTCCTCACCCTCGGCAGCCTCGCCTTCGGCTTCCTCGCCGCCCTCGGCCTCACCCTCGACGGCCTCGCCGTCCTCGCGGCGGCCACGGCCCCGGCCACGGCGGCGGCGGCGGCGCTTGCCGCGACCCTCGCCTTCGCCCTCGTCGCGCTCGCGGCGGCCTTCGCGGCGATTGCCGGCCTCGGCCTCTTCCTCGAACTCCTCCTCTTCCTCGTCGATCTCCTCGACGTAGTCGTCGTCCTCGGGCTCTTCGATCAGCTTCTCGAACCTCGGCGCATGCGCCGGCGGCGGGCCCGAAGCCTCGACCGACATGCGCGCGCCCTCAAGCTCGCCGTCCGACAGGATTTCGACGGTGACGCCGTAGCGGTCCTCGATCTCGGCGATGTCGGCGCGCTTCTTGTTGAGCACGTAGAAGGCGGCTTCCTGGCTCGCACGCAGCGTGATCAGCGAGCCGCGGCCGCGGGCGGCCTCGTCCTCGATCAGGCGGAGCGCCGACAGGCCCGCCGACGAAGCGGTGCGGACCAGGCCGGTGCCTTCGCAATGCGGGCACTGCACGGTCGACGCTTCGAGCACGCCGGTGCGCAGGCGCTGGCGGCTCATCTCCATCAGGCCGAATGCCGAGATACGGCCGACCTGGATGCGGGCGCGATCGTTCTTCAGCGCCTCCTTCATCGCCTTCTCGACCTTACGGACGTTCGAGCCATGATCCATGTCGATGAAGTCGATCACGACGAGGCCGGCCATGTCGCGCAGGCGGAGCTGGCGGGCGATCTCGTGCGCCGCCTCGAGATTGGTCGCGGTCGCGGTCTGCTCGATATTGTGCTCGCGCGTCGAGCGGCCCGAGTTGATGTCGATCGAGACGAGCGCCTCGGTCGGGTTGATCACCAGATAGCCGCCGCTCTTCAGCTGGACGACCGGGTTGTACATCGCCGAGAGCTGGTCCTCGACGCCGGCGCGCTGGAACAGCGGCACCGCGTCGGCATATTGCTTCACCTTCTTGGCGTGGCTCGGCATCAGGAGCTTCATGAAGTCCTTGGCCTGGCGATAGCCGTCCTCGCCCTCGACGATCACTTCGTCGATGTCGCGATTATAGATGTCGCGGATCGCGCGCTTGAGCAGGTCCGAATCGCCATAGACGAGCGCCGGAGCGGTCGACTTGAGCGTGTTCTCGCGGATCCCGTCCCACAGCCGGGCGAGATAGTCGAAATCGCGCTTGATCTCGGTCTTGGTGCGCTGGAGGCCGGCGGTGCGGACGATGCAGCCCATCGACGGCGGCAGCTTGAGGTCCGCCATGATCGTCTTGAGGCGCTTGCGATCGGCGGCCGAGCTGATCTTGCGCGAGATGCCGCCGCCATGCGCGGTGTTCGGCATCAGCACGCAGTAGCGGCCGGCGAGGCTGAGATAGGTGGTGAGGGCCGCGCCCTTGTTGCCGCGCTCTTCCTTGACGACCTGGACGAGCAGCACTTGGCGACGGCGGATCACGTCCTGGATCTTGTAGCGGCGGCGCAGATTCATGCGGCGCTGGCGCAGCGCCTCGGCCGGGCTGTCCTCGCCGCCACCCGAGCCACGGCGCTTGCCGCGACGACGGCCGCGGCCACCCTCTTCGCTCTCGCCTTCCGAGGTCTCGCCTTCGGCGTCCTCGTGATCATGGTCGTGCTCGTCCTCGTCGTCCTGCGGACGCTCGAGCACTTCTACGCCGTCATCGCCGTCGAGATGATCCTCGTCGCCTTCCTCCTCGGCGCGCAGCGCGGCTTCCTCGGCGGCATGCTCGGCCTCTTCGCGCAGCAGCGCGTCGCGGTCTTCCTTGGGGATCTGGTAATAGTCGGGATGGATTTCGCTAAAGGCCAGGAAGCCGTGGCGATTGCCGCCATAATCGACGAACGCCGCCTGCAGCGACGGTTCGACGCGGGTAACCTTGGCCAGATAGATATTGCCCTTGAGCTGCTTGCGCTCGGCGGACTCGAAATCAAACTCCTCGATTCGGCTTCCCTTGACGACGGCCACGCGGGTTTCCTCCCGGTGGCGTGCGTCGATCAGCATACGCATGGTCATTTATGATTCTCCGGGCGCGCCGGCCCAAGCCCTCTGAACTGGGGTTGCCAAGGGCTCGCGCAGGCGCGCGATATACAATGCGGCCTTGGCCGGCATGCATGCCGGCTGCGGTCTCGCAGGTTTCGAAAACTGCTGCTGCTCGATGCGCACGCGCGAACCGGTGGTCCGCCGACTCCGCCGTCATCACGCGGCCGGCCATCTGGGCCGGTCGGTGTGAGCGTTGCGGAAATTGCCTCATGCGAGCGTCAACCTGAACTGTCGCGGCAGATGTGGCCGCGGGAAAGGCCCGGCGCAAGGGCCGGACGAAGCTGCGTAGCACCGCTCGTTCGACGCGGCAACCTCGCGACTTTCCAATGCCCTAACCGGCAAGGCTCCCGGCAAGGCTTTGCCGCGTTGCCGGCAAAAATATGCCGAATCCGAAATTAACCGCATAGTTTCACTGCGATTTGAGGCGCGCATCCTAGTCCGGTCTCGTCAGGGCAGACGCGTAACTCAGAGTATCAATCTATGGTTTTGGGCTGGACCCCTCCGGTCCCGACGCGGCATACCGCGCGGGTGCTGTTCCTGCTCGCCTTGCTCTCCGGTTGGCTGACCGGAGTTCCCAGCTGGGCGGGTACCGTTCAGGAAGTGCGTGTGAAGGGCGATCGCGTGATCGTCCGCTTCGACACGCCCGTCTCGCAGGCAAGCGCCTTCGTGCTGGCCGGGCCGCAGCGCATCGTGCTCGATGCCAAGGGCGCCGAGCCGGGCAATCGCGCCTATGCCGATGGACCGGTGGCCAATATCCGACAGGGCTCGCAGGGGCCCGAAGGCGCGCGGATCGTGCTCGATCTCGCACGGCCGGCGATCGTCACCGAAGGCAAGTTCGGCAACGACGGCCGCACGCTCACGCTGCAGCTGCGCACCGTCGATGACGCGCAGTTCGCCCGCGCCGCGGCCGAGCGGCGGATGAGCTTCCTGCCGCCCTTCTCCTATGTGCAGCCCGCGGGCCGCAGCAGCTACAGCGCCTCGATCGCGCTGCCGCGGCGTGCGCCTTCGGCCGCGCTGCCGCGCATCTATGGCGCTGCCGATCGCCCGCTGGTGGTGATCGATGCCGGCCATGGCGGGCACGATCCGGGCGCGATCGGCGCGAACGGGCTGCGCGAGAAGGACCTCACCCTCAAGGCCGCGCTGGCGATGAAGGACGCGCTGCTCGCATCGGGCCGGGTCCGCGTGGCGCTGACCCGGGACGACGATCGCTTCCTGGTGCTCCAGGAACGCTATGGCCTCGCCCGCAAGCTGGGCGCCGACCTGTTCATCTCGGTGCACTGCGACAGCGCCGGCAATGCCGACGCCTCCGGCGCGACGATCTATACGCTCTCCGAAGTCGCTTCCGACAAGGAAGCGGCCCGGCTGGCGGCGCGCGAGAACAAGGCCGATATCATCGCCGGCGTCGATCTCGGCAGCCAGAACCCGGATATCAGCTCGATCCTCATCGACCTCACCCAGCGCGAGACGATGAACATGTCGGCGAGCTTCGCCCGGTTGCTCGGCCGCGAGGCGCAGCCGCTGATGCCGATCAAGGCCAATTACCACCGCATGGCCTCGCTGATGGTGCTCAAAGCACCGGACATGCCCTCGGTGCTGTTCGAGACGGGCTACATCTCGAACAACAGCGATGCCGCCTTCCTCGCCTCGGACGAAGGCCGCCGGAAAGTCGCCGAAAGCGTGCGCAAGGCCGTCGAGATCCATTTCGCGACGCGCATGGCGTCGCGGACGCTGGCGGCCCGCTGATTGCATCCCCTCACTCCCCTCGTGCCTCATTATAGAGGCGCGCAGGGAAAGTGGTTTCGGCACTAGAATATTCCCGTTCCTGATTAAATCCTCCCCCAGCTTGTCTGGGGGAGGGGGACCGCCGCCGAAGGCGGTGGTGGAGGGGCCGGCGCAACGCGCCGGTGCTCGGCGCCCCTCCACCCCGACGCTTCGCGTCGCGGTCCCCCTCCCCGAGCAAGCTCGGGGGGGATTTGAGAATAGACTCCCCGCTTCCTTCCCCGGCCAATCCTGCTAAACCGCGACCCGCATGTCCGACGGTTCGACTTCCAGCGTAAAGATGCGCATCAAGCGCGAGATCGGGGGCTTCAAGGGGCTGTTCGGTCGCGTCCGCCACCGCTGGTGGTTCCGAATCCTCGCGGTGCTGGCGCTGCTCGCCGGCGTATTCGTCTTCCTCGTCTGGCTGTTCATCGCGCGCAACCTGCCCTCGGTCGACACGCTCAAGAACTACGAGCCGCCGCTGCCGACCAACGTCCGCTCGGTCGAGGGCCTGCCGATCCACAGCTATGCGCGCGAGCGCCGCGTGCAGCTGAGCTTCGCCGAATATCCCACCCAGCTCGTCCAGGCCTATATGTCTGCCGAGGACAAGACCTTCTTCGAGCATCACGGCGTCGATTTCCCCGGTCTGGTGCGCGCCGCCTTCCAGGGGCTGGTGAGCGGCTCGACGCCGCGCGGCACCTCGACGATCACCCAGCAGGTCGCCAAGAACCTGCTGGTCGGCAACGAAAGCAGCTATCTGCGCAAGGCCAAGGAAGGCATCCTGGCGTGGCGCATGGAGGACGTGCTCACCAAGCAGCAGATCATGGAGCTGTACCTCAACTCGATCGAGCTGGGGCGCAACGCCGGCGGCGTCGAGGCGGCGAGCCAGGCCTATTTCGGCAAGGAGCTCGGCCAGCTCACCCTGCCGCAGATGGCCTATCTTGCGATCCTGCCCAAGGGCCCGTCCAACTATGATCCCGAGCGCCACACCCAGCGCGCACTCGATCGCCGCAACTGGGTGCTCGGGCAGATGCTCGAGAACGGCTTCATCGACCAGGCCCAGCATGATTCGGCCGTGGCCGCGCCGCTAGGCACCGTGCCGCGCCAGACCCCCAAGTTCGAGCGCGTCGGCGGCTATTTCACCGAGGAAGTGCGCCGCCAGCTGCTCGACAAGTTCGGTGAGACCGACGAGAGCGGGCCGTACAGCGTTTATTCGGGCGGCCTGTGGGTGCGCACCTCGCTCGATCCCAAGCTCCAGCAATATGCCCAGAAGGCGCTGCGCGACGGCCTGCTGCGCTACGATCGCGGCCGCGGCTGGTCCGGGCCGATCGGCCACGCCGATGTCGGCAAGAGCTGGCTCCAGTCGTTCCTCAACACCAATATCGGCCTCGACTATGAGGATTGGCGCGCCGGCGTGCTGATCGAGCGCGCGGGCGATGGCTGGCAGATCGGCTTCGACGACGGCTCCACCGGCACGCTGCCCAAATGGGCCGCGACCATGCCGGTGCGCGGCAAGGGCGGCCAGGCGTTCGATGCATTCAAGCCCGGCGATATCGTCGCGGTGGCGCCCGAAAAGGGCGGCCAATATTCGCTGCGCTCGATCCCCAAGGTCTCGGGCGGGATGGTGATCGAGGATCCGCGCACCGGCCGCATCCTGGCGATGCAGGGCGGCTTCGATTCGCGCATCCAGAGCTTCAACCGCGCCACCCAGGCGCAGCGCCAGCCGGGCTCGACGATCAAGCCGATCGTCTATGCCGCCGCGCTCGAGCAGGGCATGACCCCCGCCTCGATCGTGGTCGACGGCCCGTTCTGCGTGTGGCAGGGCGCCAATCTCGGCCAGAAGTGCTTCCGCAACTTCGGCAATGCCCGCGGCGCCGGCCCCAAGACGCTGCGCTGGGGCATCGAGCAGTCGCGCAACCTGATGACGGTGCAGATCGCCAACCAGACCGGCATGGATCATGTCGTCGACCTGATGCAGCGCATCGGCGTATCGCGGCAGAAATTCCCGCCTTATCTCTCCTATGCGCTGGGCGCGGGCGAGACGACCGTGATGCGGATGGTCAACGCCTATTCGATCCTGGTGAACCATGGCCGCGCGCTCAACCCGACGCTGATCGACTTCGTCCAGAACCGGAAGGGCCAGGTGGTGTGGCCCGAGAACTGGCGCGCCTGCGAAGGCTGCAACGCCCCCGACTATCGCGGCGGCGCGATGCCGCGCCCGGTGAGCCGCGCCAAGCAGGTGATCGATCCGCTCTCCGCCTATCAGATGGTGCATATCGCCGAGGGCGTGGTCCAGCGCGGTACCGCCACGGTGCTGCGCGACCTGGGCCGGCCGATGATGGGCAAGACGGGCACCACCTCCGGCCCGACCGACGTGTGGTTCGTCGGCGGTACCCCGCAGATGATCGGCGGCCTCTATCTCGGCTATGACACGCCGGTGAACCTGGGCGGCTATGCCCAGGGTGGCTCGATCGCGGCGCCGATCTTCAAGGAATTCGCGATCCCTGCCTTCAAGGACATGGAGAAGCTGCCCTTCATCGCGCCGCAGGGCATCCGCATGGTCCGCATCGATCGTGCCAGCGGCAAGCCGGTGACCGGCGCCTGGCCGTCGAGCGATCCGCTCTCCAGCGTGATCTGGGAAGCGTTCAAGCCCGATACCGAGCAGCGCCGCGGCCGCCGCGGGCAGGACGAAGGCACCGAAACCAAGGCGGTGGAGAAGAAGGCCGAGCCGAAGAAGCAGGAAGGCGACAGCGACTTCTTGCAACGCGAGGGCGGAATCTACTAGCGCGGATACCTATATCGTTGTCCCGGCCCTTCTCGTCATCCCGGCGAAAGCCGGGATCTCAGGCCGTTGAAGCCCGAGGCACGAGATCCCGGCTTTCGCCGGGATGACGGAAAGATTTGGAGTTACTGAATATGCGCGCCGAAGCGCAGGCTCATGTCGACAACATCAAGGAGTCGCTCGCGCTGCTCCGCCGGTTCCTCGATTGGGACCGCGCGCTGCGCCGGCTCGACGAGCTCAATGCGCGCGTCGAGGACCCGACTCTGTGGAACGACGCCAAGCAGGCCCAGGACGTGATGCGCGAGCGCCGCCGCCTCGACGAGGCGATCGGGGCCACGCGCGCGATCGAGACCGAGCTCAACGACACCGCCGAGCTGATCGAGATGGCCGAGGCCGAAGGCGACGAGGAAATGGCGAGCGAAGCCACCGCCAGCCTCGCCGCGCTGGCGGAGCGCGCCGAGAAGGACAAGGTGATGGCCCTGCTCTCGGGCGAGGCCGACGCCAACGACACCTATGTCGAGATCAACTCGGGCGCCGGCGGCACCGAAAGCAACGACTGGGCGGGCATGCTCCAACGCATGTACACGCGCTGGGCCGAGCGCCACGGCCTCAAGGTCGAGCTGGTCGACTTCCACGCCGGCGAGCAGGCGGGCATCAAGTCGGCGACGCTGCTGATCAAGGGCGAGAATGCCTATGGCTATGCCAAGACCGAGAGCGGCGTGCACCGCCTCGTCCGCATCTCGCCCTATGACAGCGCCGCGCGCCGCCACACCAGCTTCTCCTCGGTGTGGGTCTATCCGGTGATCGACGACAATATCGAAGTCGAGATCAACGAGAGCGAGCTGCGCATCGACACCTATCGCGCATCGGGCGCGGGCGGCCAGCACATCAACACCACCGATTCGGCGGTGCGCATCACCCACTTGCCGACCGGCATCGTCGTGCAGTGCCAGAACCAGCGCTCGCAGCACAAGAACAAGGCCGAGGCCTATAACCAGCTGCGTGCCCGCCTTTACGAGCGCGAACTGGCCGAGCGCGAGGCCGCGGCCAACGCGACCAACGCGACCAAGACCGATATCGGCTGGGGCCACCAGATCCGCTCCTATGTCCTCCAGCCCTATCAGCTGGTGAAGGACCTGCGCACCGGCGTGACTTCCACTGCACCTTCGGATGTGCTCGATGGAGACCTCGACGCGTTCATGGCCGCCGCGCTATCCCAGCGCGTGACCGGCGAGACGGTCGAAGTGGAGGATGTCGATTGAGAACCGGCCCCGCCCTGTTGCTGACGATCGCACTGGCCGCCTGCAACGGCGCGCCGGTGATCGACAACAAGCAGCAGAGCGCGCCGTCGACCAATAACGGCTTCCCCGCCGCCGACCGGCCGGTCGCCTCGATCCTGTCGCCGCGCTGGTCGACCGAGGAAGCGCGCGACCGGCTCAACGAAGCGGCGCAGGTGATGGACCTGGCCGGGATCAAGCCGGACATGACCGTCGCCGATATCGGCGCGGGCGAGGGCTATTACACGATCCGCCTGGGCCAGCGCGTCGGCAAGAAGGGCCGTGTCGTCGCCGAGGACATCGTGCCCGACACGATCCAGAAGCTCGCCGGCCGCGTGATCCGCGAGCGGCTCGACAATGTCAGCGTGCGCCTCGGCCTGCCCGCCGATCCGCGCCTGCCCGAGGACAGCTTCGATCGCGTGCTCATGGTGCACATGTACCATGAGATCGAGAGCCCCTACGAATTCCTGTGGCGGCTGCGCCCCGCACTGCTCAACCCCGGCGGCCAGGTCGTGGTGGTCGACGCCAACCGGCCGACCGAGCTGCATGGCACCCCGCCCGAGCTGCTCAAATGCGAGTTCGCCGCGGTCGGCTATTCGCTGGTCTCGATCAAGCCGATGCCGTCCGCCGGCGGTTATATCGCGATTTTCGAGGCAAAGGGCGATCGGCCCGAGCCGAGCGCGATCCGCGCCTGCAAGAGCGGCAAGACCGCAACGCCGGCCAGCGTGCCGACCGACTCAAAGGAACCCTAGGCTCCGGAAGCTGGTGATGCCGCGCGCGGCGACCACCAGGTGATCGAGCAGCTGCACCCCGAGCGGATCGAGCGCGCGGGCGAGCCGGCGCGTCGCCTCCCGATCCGCTTCGCTGGGCGTGGGATCGCCGCTCGGGTGGTTGTGCGCCATCACCAGCGCGGTGGCGTCGAAGGCGAGCGCGTCCGCCGCGATCGCGCGGATCGGCAGATCGAGCCGGTCGCGGTGCCGCGAGCGGACATGGCGCATCCCCAGCACCTGTTGCTCCACACCCAGATAGACGAATGCCAGCACCTCTACCGGCTCGCGCGCGAGCGGGGCGAACAGGTCGCCCGCGGCTTGCGGATCGCGCAACCGCCAGGGATGAGGCGTTCCGGAAGCCATCGCCCCGTCCCTGCCACTGCGCACCGCTGCGTCGAAACGCTACCGCGTCCGGAGTGGCGCGGTATTCGTCCACAACGGACATGTCATCCACAGCTTGGCGGCGCGTGGGCCCGGGGCTAGGCTGGCGGCATGCAGCAATATCTCGACCTGATGGAACGCGCGCTCACCCAGGGTGCCGAGCAGATGGACCGCACCGGCACCGGCACCCGCAGCGTGTTCGGCCACCAGATGCGCTTCGACCTGTCGGCGGGCTTCCCGCTGCTCACCACCAAGAAGCTGCACCTGCGCTCGATCATCATCGAGCTGCTCTGGTTCCTGCGTGGCGACACCAATGTGAAGTGGCTGCAGGAGCGCAAGGTCAGCATCTGGAACGAATGGGCCGACGAGGCGGGCGAGCTCGGCCCGGTCTATGGCAAGCAGTGGCGCGACTGGGAGGCGACGGACGGTCGCCATATCGACCAGATCGCCGAGCTGATCGAGATGCTAAAGACCACGCCGCATTCGCGCCGCATGGTCATCTCGGCCTGGAACCCGGGCGACCTCCACGCCATGGCGCTGGCACCGTGCCACTGCCTGTTCCAGTGCCATGTAGCGAACGGCAAGCTGAGCCTGCAGCTCTACCAGCGCAGCGCCGACATCTTCCTGGGCGTGCCGTTCAACATCGCCAGCTACGCACTGCTCACCCATATCCTCGCCCAGCAGACCGGGCTCGAGGTGGGCGACTTCATCTGGACCGGCGGCGACTGCCACCTCTATTCGAACCATCTCGACCAGGCCCGCGAGCAGCTGAGCCGCACTCCGGGGCCGGCGCCGCGGCTGGAAATCCTGCGGAAACCGGCATCGATCAGTGACTATGACTATGAGGATTTCGTGATCCACGACTACGTCGCCCAGCCGCACATCAAGGCGCCCGTAGCGGTATGAAGCGGCTGACGGCCCTGCTCCTGCTTTCCCTGACGGGGCAGACGGACGCGGGCCCGGCCGTGCATCAGGTCATCCCTTCCGAGGCGGACCCGGCGATCGGGGCGTTCGACGATCCAAGCGTGGCGATCGCGCCGCCCGGCCTGCCCGCCGATGCGCCGCTCGCGATCTTCCTTCCCGGCACCAACGGCATTCCGGGCAACGGCCCCCTGCTCCGCGTTGTCGCCCAGCAGGGCTACCGGGTGCTGTCGCTGATGTACAATGACAGCCCGGCCGTGGTCGGCAAATGCCCGCGCGATCCCGACCCCGCCTGCTCGGGCGATTTCCGCGAGATGCGCATCCAGGGCACGGGCAAGTCGAAGGCCGTGCAGAACAGCGCCGCCGAATCGATCGATGCGCGGCTGGTTTCGACATTGCGCAAGCTCGACCATGACTATCCGGGCGAAGGCTGGGGCCGCTATCTCGATGGCGACGCGCCGCGCTGGGGCAACATCCTCGTCTCGGGCCTGTCGCAGGGCGCGGGCATGGCGGCCTGGATCGCCAAGCGTCACAAGGTCCGCCGCGTCGTGCTCTTCTCCAGCCCCTGGGACTCGACCGGCGCCGATTCGCACCCCGCGCCCTGGCTCTCCGAGCCCAGCGCCACGCCGATCGCGCGCTGGCAGGCCGCCTATAATGCCCGCGAGAACACCGCCAACCTGATCGCGCCGGCCTATGCCGCGCTGGGGCTGGGCAAGGCGCAGATCCACATCTTCACGCTCGATCTGCCCCAAGCGCTGCAGACCCGCAGCCCCAATCCCTATCACGGCATCGGCATCCGCGATCTGCGTTATGCCCCCCAGTGGCGCGCCATGTACGGCAAGGGCAGCTCGGCGGCGGAATAGCCCTACTTATCCTCGCGCAATCTCCGGACGATCCATCCACAGCTTATACACAACCGTTCGACACATTCGCTCGCAACGAAATTTTGTCCGAGGGATTCCCTGAGAGACTCCCATGTGTCAAAGCTTTGGCAAGGGGACAGAGTGAGCGTATGCGCCAGCTAACATCCATCGTTGCAATGAACGCCGCAGGTGCAATCGGCGCCGGGAATCACCTGCCTTGGCGCATCCGTAGCGATCTGCAGTTTTTCCGTCGCCAAACGCTTGATCAGGTGGTCATTATGGGTCGTAAAACATACGATTCATTGGGCGGCGCATTGCCTAGGCGTACGAATATCGTTGTAACACACGGCTTTTCGCTTTTTCCGACAACAGCTGAGTGCTCCGCAGTTGGAGCGATTGATGAGGCTCTCGTAGCCGCTTCGCGCGCACCTAAGAAAAAAGAGGTTTTCATTGTCGGCGGCGCCAGCATGTACGAGCAGTTCTCGCCGTACGTCGATCGCTATCTGATCACGCTCGTGGACAAAGAAGTGCCTGACGCAGACACGTTTTTCCGGGAAGCTTGGCTAGGCGACCAGTCCGATTGGGATAGTCAAATAATCAGCGAGGGGATCGCTGACGGGAAAGATAATGAAGCGAATTTCCGCATTTGGGAATTCCTTCCAAAGCGCCCACAAATCATTGCTGACCGTAGAATGGCAGCGATTGATGCCTTAAAGCGACGTGCATCGGCAGGGCTCAGTTTCTCCAATTTCTCGACCGCTCAAATCTGAACGCATAACGCTCTTGCTCTAAGCGGAAGCGCGCGCGAGGATTTCGCGCAAGAAGCGGGGCGCCCTGCCTACAGCTTCGTGACGCTGGAGCGGACGGGATGAAGAAGAAGATCCTCTGGGGGGTGCTGATCGTGCTGGCGCTGGCCGCGATCGGCTTTTTCGGCTTCGCCCCGGGGATCGTCGAAGGCGGGATGAACAAGGTGGTGCCGGTGAAGCTCGCCCGGCCGAGCGCCGCGGCGAAGCAGCTCCATGCCAGCCTGCAGATCGCCGACATGCATGCCGACACGCTGATGTGGCGCCGCAACCTGCTCGATCGCTCGAACACCGGGCAAGTCGATCTGCCGCGCCTGCTCGCCGGCAACTATACGCTCCAGGTCTTCTCCTCGGTCACCAAGACCCCGAAGCACCAGAATTACGATTCGAACCCGGGCGACACCGACAACATCACGCTGCTGACCATCGCGCAGCTTCAGCCGCCCAAGACCTGGACCTCGCTGCTCGAGCGCTCGCTGTTCCACGCCCGCAAGCTCGATCGCGCCGCCGCGGGTTCGAACGGCAAGCTGCGCGTGATCCGCACCGCGGCAGACCTTGACCTGCTCCTCTCAGATCGCGCGGCGGGCAAGAAGGTCGTCGGCGGCATGCTCTCGATCGAGGGGCTACAGGACATGGAGGGCAATCTCTCCAACCTCGACACGCTCTACGGCGCCGGCTTCCGCATGGCCGGCATGGCGCATTTCTTCGACAATGAAGTCGCCGGATCGATGCACGGCGTCCACAAGGGCGGACTCACCCCGCTCGGCCGCCAGGTGGTGGCGCGGATGGAGCAGCTCGGCATGATCGTCGACATCGCCCATTCGAGCCACGAGACCGTCGCCGAGATCCTCAGGATGGCGAAGCGCCCGGTCGTCTCCAGCCATGGCGGCGTCCAGGCGACCTGCAAGGTCAACCGCAACCTGACCGACGACGAGATCAAGGGCGTGGCGCGCACCGGTGGTGTCGTCGGCATAGGCTATTGGGACGCGGCGGTGTGCGGCACCGAGCCTGCCAATGTCGTCCGCGCGATCCTCCATGTGCGCCAGCTCGTCGGCATCGACCATGTCGGGCTGGGATCGGATTTCGACGGGGCGGTGACCACCGGCTGGGATTCGTCGCAGATCATCGCGATCACCCAGGGCCTGCTCGATGCCGGGCTCTCCGCCGACGAGATCCGCAAGGTGATGGGCGGCAATGTGCTCCGCGTCATCCGCGCGGGGATCGTGCCTGCCAAATAGTTCCTCCCCCAGCTCGCTGGGGGAGGGGGACCGCCGAGCGCAGCTCGGTGGTGGAGGGGCCGGCGCAACGCGCCGGTGCCCGGCGCGCCCCTCCACCCCGACGCTATGCGTCGCGGTCCCCCTCCCCGAGACAAGCTCGGGGAGGATTTGATTGCAGCAACGCTTCCCCTATAGCCCGCCGCATGGAGCGTCTCGACGGCGGCGCGCCGGTTCCGCCCCGCTATCGGGGCGCGATCGTCGCGCTCGGCAATTTCGACGGATTTCACCTGGGGCATCAGGCAGTGGTCGGCCATGCGGTGGCGCGGGCGCGCGCCGAGGGGCGGCCGGCGATCGTCGGCACCTTCGATCCGCATCCGCAGCGCTATTTCCGCCCGGACAGCCCCTGGTTCCGCCTCACCACCATGGACCAGCGCCAGCGCCTGCTCGCGGAGGCGGGCGTCGACGCGATGCTCGTCTTCCCGTTCAACGCCGAGCTGGCCGCGCTCAGCGCCCGCGCCTTTGCCGAGGAGCGGCTGCGCGACTGCATCGGCGCGGCCGGCGTGGTGACCGGCGGTGACTTCACCTTCGGCAAGGGGCGCGAGGGCGATGTGGCGACGCTCGCCACGCTCGGCGCAGAACTGGGCTTCACCGCAGAGACGGTGGCGCCGGTGCAGCTCGACGGCGAGACGGTCTCGTCGAGCCGGATTCGCACGCATCTGCGCGAAGGCCGGCCGGCCGAGGCGGCGCGGCTGCTCACCCGGCCGTTCACGATCGAAGGCGTGGTCCAGCATGGCGACCAGGTCGGCCGCACGCTCGGCTTCCCCACCGCCAATCTCAGCATGGCCAATTATCTGCGCCCGGCCTACGGCATCTATGCGGTGCGCGGGCGGCTGGCCGACGGGCGTGTGCCGGGCGGCGTGGCGAGCCTGGGCATCCGCCCCACCTTCGAGCCGCCGGTCGAGTTGCTCGAGCCCTTCTTTTTCGACTTCTCGGGCGATCTCTACGGCCAAGCGATCGAAGTGCAGCTGATCGACTATCTGCGCCCCGAGGCGAAGTTCGATTCGCTGGAAGCGCTCAAGGTGCAGATGGACCTCGATGCGGCGAAGGCGCGCGCGATCCTAGGTTAGCCCGAATCGCGCGCCTGCTGCTGGTGCAGCCGGATCAGCCGGAACTTCACCCGGTGCCATTTGCTGACATCGTCCCAGCGTGATTCGTCGGTGGCTCGCGTCACCTGCGCATCGATGCGCGCAAGGGCCTCCGCCTCGGGCAAGAGCATATGTTGGCCGGCCAGTTCGGCGATTTCATCCACTTCAGGCGCGGCAGCTCGCTTAACATGGATCATCATGGGATACCGACTCGCGAGCCCGGCGAGGGTTCCCCATATTGGTGGTAAATCGCCGCTCCAACATCTGCTTTGCATGTGGGGCCGCTTCCTCTAATTCCCGCGCACTCATGAGCGACGAAAAAGACTACCGCGACACCGTCTTCCTTCCGAAGACCGAGTTCCCCATGAAGGCAGGCCTCGCCCAGAAGGAGCCTGCCATCCTCGCGCGCTGGGCGCAGATCGGGCTGTACGACAAGCTGCGCGCGCAGCGTGCCGGCCGCACCCGCTTCATCCTGCACGATGGCCCGCCCTATGCGAATGGCGACATTCACATGGGCCATGCGATGAACAAGGTCCTCAAGGACATCATCGTCCGCTCGCAGAGCCTGATGGGCAAGGACGCGCCCTATATCCCGGGCTGGGACTGCCACGGCCTGCCGATCGAGTGGAAGGTCGAAGAGGCCTATCGCGCCAAGAAGCTCAACAAGGACGAAGTCGATCCCGTCGCCTTCCGCGCCGAATGCCGTGCCTATGCCGAGAAATGGGTCGGCGTGCAGCGCGAGCAGTTCGAGCGGCTGGGCGTGATGGGCGACTGGACCAACCCGTACCTCACGATGAACTATGAGAGCGAGGCGATCATCGCCGGCGAGCTGCTCAAGTTCGCCGAGAGCGGCCAGCTCTATCGCGGCGCCAAGCCGGTGATGTGGTCCCCGGTCGAGAAGACCGCACTGGCTGAGGCCGAAGTCGAATATGAGGACATCACCTCGACGCAGATCGACGTGGCGTTCGAGATCGTCGAGGCGCCCAACGCCCCCGAGCTGGTCGGCGCGCATGCGGTGATCTGGACGACCACGCCGTGGACGATCCCGGTGAACCAGGCTTTGGCGTACGGGCCGGAAGTCGAATACACGGCCTGTGTCGTCTATTTCGAAGTCAACGAAGGCGATCGAGCCGCAGCACTTGCAGCGTTGAATGCGCACTTTGGGCTGGGCAAAGCCGTCGATGACAGCCGCTTCCTCATTGCGCATGATTTGATTGAAGCTTTCGAGCGCCGCGTCTCGTCTGAAGCCAATCGCCTCGACCTGAGCACCTTCGGCGTGACTAATGTGGTCACGCACGTATCGGCGCTGAGCGAAAGCGCGTCGCGCATCTCGGGCGAAAAGCTCGCCGGCGCCATCGCCCGCCACCCCATGCACAAGCTCGGCGGCTTCTTCGCCAAGCCGCGTCCGCTGCTCGCCGGCGACTTTGTCACCACCGACGCGGGTACCGGCCTCGTCCATATGGCGCCGGATCACGGCGAGGACGACTTCCTGCTCTGCAAGGCCAATGGCATCGATCCGGTGTTCGCGGTCGATGCGGCGGGCATGTACCGCGCGGACTGGCTGTGGCTCGGCGGCCAGGGATCGGTGATCAACAAGAAGTTCACCGCGTCGGACGGCCCGATCTGCACCGACCTGCGCGAAGCCGGCGCACTGCTCGCCGCGTCGGACGACTTCACCCACAGCTATCCGCATAGCTGGCGCTCCAAGGCCAAGGTGATCTTCCGCTGCACCCCGCAATGGTTCATCCCGATGGACCGGCCCCAAGCCGTCATCCCGGCGCAAGCCGGGATCTCAGGCGAAGGCGCGGGACAAGAGCCGCACGAGATCCCGGCTTCCGCCGGGATGACGGCGAATGGCAACGGCGCCACCCTGCGCGGCATTGCGCTCGATGCGATCGAGAACACCCGCTGGGTGCCCGAAAAGGCGCAGAACCGCATCCGCGCGATGGTCGAGGGGCGCCCGGACTGGGTGATCAGCCGCCAGCGCGCCTGGGGCGTGCCGATCGCGCTTTATGTCCACCGCCAGACCGGCGAATATCTCCGCGATCCCGAAGTGAATGCCCGTATCCTCGAGGCCTTCACCACCGGCGGCGCCGATGCCTGGTTCCAGGCCGATCACCAGCAGCTGCTGGGCGAGAAATACGACCTCGCCCACTATGAGGTGATCACCGACATTCTCGACGTCTGGTTCGATTCGGGCTCGACCCACAGCTTCGTGATCGAGGCGCGGTACGGCGTCGGCACGCGGGCGGACCTGTACCTTGAGGGTTCGGACCAGCATCGCGGCTGGTTCCAGTCGTCGCTGCTCGAAAGCTCCGGCACACGCGGGCGCGCGCCCTATGACGCAGTGCTGACCCACGGCTTCGCGCTCGACGGCAACGGCCGGAAAATGTCCAAGTCGCTCGGCAACGTCGTCGATCCGCTCAAGATCATCGGCGAAAGCGGCGCGGACATCCTGCGCCTCTGGGTCGCGCAGACCGACTATTTCGAGGACGTCCGCATCGGCAAGGAAGTGCTTGCCGGCACCGGCGATGCCTATCGCAAGATCCGCAACACCTTCCGCTACCTGCTCGGCGCGCTCGACGGGTTCAGCGAGGCCGAGCGGCTGCCCGTCGCCGAGATGCCCGAGCTCGAGCGCTATATCCTGGCGAAGCTGGCCGAGCTCGATGCCGAGCTGCGCAGCGCCACCGACGGCTTCGAGTTCAACCGCTACAGCCGCGCGCTGACGGATTTCATGAACGAGGACCTGTCGGCCTTCTTCTTCGATATCCGCAAGGACTGCCTCTACTGCGAGGCAGAGACCAGCACCAAGCGCCGCGCCTATCGCACCGTGCTCGATGTGCTGTTCCACGCGCTGGTCCGCTATGCGGCGCCGGTGCTGGCCTTCACGGCCGAGGAAGTGTGGCAGGCGCGCTATCCGAGCGAGGACGAGTCGGTCCACATGCTCGAATGGCCGGTGCTGCCCGAGGGCGCGACCACGCAGAGCGACTGGATCGCGATCCGCGCGCTGCGCCAGCAGGTGACCGAGGCGATCGAGCCCTATCGCCGCGAGAAGCAGGTCCGATCGAGCCTGGAAGCCGAAGTGACCGTGCCCGATCTGCCGGCATCGGCAGAGGATCTCACCGAGCTGTTCATCGTCTCGCAGGTGACGAAGGGCGAAACGGTCACCGTCGTGCCCACCCAGCGCCATAAATGCGGCCGCTGTTGGCGGCATCTCCCGGAAGTTGCGCAGGACGGCGCCTTGTGCGACCGCTGTGCCGGGGTGGTGGAATGAACGTGACTCGTGGAATCGGCTTTGCCGTGGCGGCCCTGGTTTTCGTCATCGATCAGGTGACGAAGCTGCTGGTCGTGCGCGCGCTCGGCGTCGATCTGGCGTTCGTCCAGTCGCTGATCCAGCAGAAGCTCGGCCTGGACGGGCTCAACCATGTCCAGGAGATCCTGCCGATCTTCGACCTGCGCTTCGTCGCCAATATCGGCGTGTCGCTCGGCCTGTTCGCCGCGAACAGCGACGCCACCCGCTGGATGCTGGTGCTGCTCACCGGCGCGATTGCCGCGGGCGTGATCTGGTGGATGTTCCGCGAGAAGAAGCTGCCCGATGTCTGCGCGCTCGGCATGGTGCTGGGCGGTGCGCTGGGCAACATCCTCGATCGTGCCCGCCTCGGCTTCGTCGTCGATTTCGCCGACCTGCATTTCGGGACATGGCGCCCGTTTTTGGTCTTCAACGTCGCCGATGCGGCGATTACCATCGGCGTGCTGATCCTGTTGATCCGCGCGCTCCTCGTGCGCGATAAGGCCGCAGGCGAGAGCCCGGCCGCTGTGGAGAATGAAGTCAATGCGTAAGATCGTTACCATCGCGGCGGGCATTGCCGTCGCGGCCTCGCTCTCCGCCTGCTCGAAGAAGGGCTATGATCGCGCCCGTCCGGACGAGTTCGCCGTCGCCCGCCAGGCGCCGCTGGTGATCCCGCCCGATTTCTCGCTGGTGCCGCCGCAGCCGGGCGCCCCGCGCCCGCAGGAAGGCAACCCGGCCAACCAGGCGCTCGACGCGATGTTCGGCGGCTCCGCGGCGCGCAGCCCCGGCGAGCAGGCCGTCCTCGACAGCTCGGGCAGCACCGGCGCCGACCAGAGCGCTCGCTCGACCGCGGGCAGCCCCGGCACCACCGTCGTCGACAAGGGCACCACCACGCGCGACATCGTCGCGGCGCCCGAAGGCGACGGCAAGGACGCCAAGGCCAGCACCCCGCAATAAGCGCAGCGGCACCGCGCCGCCCCGGCGGCGCCTCGCCCTGCCCCAAATAAGACTTGCCCCAAATAAGAAACGCCGGCCTGGATCCCCCTCCAGGCCGGCGTTTCCGTATGGCGGGGAGCGCGCGAGGCGCTCCCCTTCCCCCCAACTTTTAGAAGGCGACGCTCACCGAGCCGATGACGCCACCCTTGGCGACGTCCTTGCCGCTCGGCGTGTAGAAGAAGGTGTCGGTGTCGACATAGGAGACGCCGAAGGTCAGCGACTTCCAGGTCGCGGTCGCGCCGATCGACCAGTCGGTGTACTCGTCGGTCGGGCCCGACAGCCAGCTCGGACCCCAGGTGTGGCCGAGATGGCCGGTGAGGCCGATCGGCGTGTTCGGGATCGCGACCGAAAGATCGCCGGCCAGGTAGAAATTGTCTTCCTTCTTGAACGCGCCGGTCAGGCCCTGGTCGATCGCCAGCGCCTTCTGCTTCGGCGCATAGTTGCCGGTGACCTTGCCGGTGACCGGGCCGACCGAATAGGCCACCGAGAGATAGGGCTCGATGAAGTCCGAGGCGCTGGTGTCGCCGCTCAGGCGCGTGCCCGGATAGACGTAATAGACGGCGCCGACATCGACGGTGACGCCATCGAAGCTCTTCTTGTAGCCGGCGATCAGGTCGAGCTCCTGATGGGCCGTGCCATGGACCGTGACATAGTCATCGATCGAGGAGCCCCAGGTGCCGATGTAGAAGCCCGATTCGTGGCTGACGGTGATGCCGCCCTGCACGGCGAAATTGCCATCGGTCTGCGAGATGCCGCGGAACTTGTAGTCGCTGACGACGCCGACGCTGCCGCTGACGGTAATAGCGGGTGCCGGATCGGTCTGATCCTGAGCCATCGCCGGCGTGGCGGCAGAAGCAACCGCGAGCGCGGTCAGGCTGATGATCGTGTAGCGCATGGAATACCCTTCCCAATGGTTCTAAAAAGGGTTCCCGCCTGCTTGCACCGGTGCTGCGTCGATTGCCCTGTCGGGGCCCGCGCTGCTTGCGGTTGCCCCGCTTCCTTGGCGTACGGCGCTGCACCGCACAACATTAATTGCTCTTCCGTCACAGGATCGTGACAAACTGTTGCTGGCGGGCCACAGGCGAGCGTTGTCAGCCCGGGACGCACCGGCAGGCGACAAGCCTTTGAGAAAATTCAGCGGATCTGGACGATCGCGTCGATTTCGACTGCCGCGCCGAGCGGCAGCGTCGGCACGCCCACGGCGCTGCGGGCATGCCTGCCGGCATCGCCGAACAGCGCCTGCATCAGCTCCGATGCGCCATTGGCGACCTTGGGCTGATCGGTGAAGTCACCGGCCGAATTGACGAACACCCCGAGCTTCACGATCCGCGCGACGCGCGACAGGTCGCCGTCGAGATACTTCTTGATCTGCGCGACCAGCATCAGCGCGCAGCGCTGCGCGGCGTCGGCGCCGAAATCGAGGTCGCGATCCTCGCCAAGCCGGCCGGTCATCAGCGCGCCGTCCTTGAAGGGAAGCTGGCCCGAGATGTGGAGCAGGCCGTTCGCCTCCACCACCGGGACATAGGCGGCGACGGGCGCCGCAGCTTCGGGAAGGGCGAGGCCGAGCTCTTCGAGCTTGCGATCGACATGCGTGGTCATGGCGCTCGCTCAACCACTCGCCGCGTCGGCGGTCAACCCCGCGGCGAAGCGTGCCTCGATCCAGCCGCGCGCTTCGCTCCAGTCGTCGATTCGGGCATGGGCGTGCGCCGCCTTGGCGACGCTCGGCGCCAGGCTGGGCTCGGCGACCATGTGGAGGCGGAACACCTCGGGCGCGTGCTTGGCCACCGATTCGTGATGGACCGCCAGATCGTCGACGAACACGGTCACGCTCGGGCGGAACTCGGCGATCAGTCGCGCGACCGGCGAGCCCTTGCCACCCTGGTTGCACTCGACCCGGTGCGCGATGCCGTGATTGGCGAGCTGGGCGATGCGGTGATCGCGGCAATGATCCTGGAGATTGGTGAGCACGACGATATCGGCCTGCTCCGCCAGCGCCGCCAGCGCCTCGCGGGCATGCGGCACCAGCGTCTGGCGCTCCATCTCGGCGGGGAAGAAGCCCTCGAGCAGCCCCCACATCTCCTCGCGCTCGATCGTCGACGAATCGCTGCGCCGGCGCATCGAATTGGCGAAGTCGGCGCCGTCCGGGGTGAACTCGATGTCATGGGTCTCGCCCAGCCAATGGCCGAAATGGCGGACCATATGGAGCAGGACTTCGTCGCAATCGGTGATCAGCAGCGGCTTCATGGTCTTTCCAGCGTCGCCCGGGCGGCGACCAGTTGTTCGGGGCCTATGTCGAGTGCCTCGGCGCAGGCGACAAGATCGGGTTCATAGGATTCGAGGAACGAAAGCGTGGCGGCGAGCAGCGTCGCTTCGCCGGCCCGCGCGCGCAGCTCGGAAGGATCGAGCCCGGTCAGGTCGAGCAGCCGCCGCGCCCGCGATTCGTCGCCCAGTGTCCACACAAGTGCTTGCAGCGCCAGCGCTTCCGCATTTGTTTCCGCGCTCGCCATATCCTACATCGCCTGTGAGTCGAACCGGGGGTAGCGCGTGGCAAAAAGGGTGCTCGTTGTCGAGGACAACGAACTCAATCTGAAGCTGTTCTGCGACCTGCTGCGCGCGCACCAGTTCGAGGCCGAGCCGGTGCGCGACGGGCGCGAGGCGGTGGCGCGCGCACGCGACTTCGATCCGCAGCTGGTGGTGATGGACATCCAGATGCCGCACGTCACCGGTCTCGAGCTGATCCAGCACATGAAGCTCGATCCGCGGCTGCGCACGATCCCGATCATGGCGGTGACCGCCTATGCCGGCAGCGGCGACGAGGAGCGGATCCGCGCCGCCGGCGCCAATGCCTATGTCTCCAAGCCGATCAGCCTGGTGCGCTTCATGGAAGAGGTGCGCGCGCTGATGCCCGCCGAATCGCCGGCCCCGGCGCCCGCACCCGAGGCAGCTGCCCCGGCGCCGGAAGCAGGCACAGAAGAAGCCCCGCGGCCTGGGGGCCCGGGGCTTCTCTTCTGATCAACCCCCGCGCGCGGCGGGGCGAGGCAAGCGGGCCGAAGCCCAGGCTTACTTGATCTTCGCTTCCTTGAACTCGACATGCTTGCGCACGACCGGGTCGTACTTGCGGAACGAGAACTTCTCGGTCTGGGTGCGCGGATTCTTCTTCGTGACGTAGAAGAAACCCGTGTCCGCCGTGCTGACGAGCTTGATCTTGACAGTGGTCGGCTTGGCCATGACCCGTAACCCTTGAATCTTGCGAAATGAAAAAGCGGCACGCAGGGCGCACCGCTGTCAGACGCGGGCAACTGCGCGAGTCTCTTCCAAAAGTCAAGGCTGGGGTGCGGAAGACTGCCAACCCGCTTCATATTCTTCGTCACCCCGGCCTTGTGCCGGGGTCCACGGGGAGGCACGCCATGGACAAGAGGCGCGCGCTTCACCGGTGCGGCACAGTGGACCCCGGAACAAGTCCGGGGTGACGGTTTGGGAACGCCCATCATGCTTCACGCGCATTTAACCCAACCGCGCCACATTTCCCCACGAAAGGGAGGCCCATGGAAGCTCTAGTCCCGGCCTTCCTTCTGGCCGTCCTGACCCAGCTTTGCGACAAGCCGGCGTCGCTCGGCGCGATTCTCGCCGATCGCTACGGGCGGCCGCTCACCGTGGCGGTGGCGGCGGGGCTCGCGCACGGGGTGACCAATTTCGCCGCCGGGCTGGGCGGGATGCTGATCGGCCCGATGATGACCCCCAATGCCCGGGCGCTGCTGCTCGCGCTCGCGCTGATCTTCGGCGCGCTCGGCATGATCGGCTCGAACCGGGTGAAAGACCGGCTCGACGGCTGGAAGCTCGGCGCCTTCTTCACCGCCTTTCTCGCGATCCTGATTCTCTCCTTCGGCGAGAGCACGCCCTTCTTCACGCTTGCGCTGTCGACGAGCGGCCAGCCCTGGTTCGCCGCGGCGGGCGCCTCGATCGGCGCGTTCGGCGTGGCCTTCGTTGCCGCGGTGCTCGGCGAGCGGATCTGGCAGGGCGTGCCGTTCCGCTGTCTGCGCGTCCTCGCCGGCATCGCCTTCCTGATCGCGGGCTGCTGGATCGGCGTGAACGCGCTTCGCTTGACCTGATCGATCAGTCACATCGGGAAAATGCAAGTGCGCGGCGCGGAGCCAGCGCTATATCCGTTCGTTGTACGTGCGAACCGATTCCCGGGAGATGACAATGGCAGATACGAATGCGGCGCTCCGCACCCCCACCGACCTCAACCGCAACGACACCAAGAGCGTGGCGGACGCGCTGAACAGCGCGCTGGCGGACTGCTTCGCCCTGTATTTCAAGACGAAGAATTTCCACTGGCACGTCTCGGGCCCGCACTTCCGCGACTATCACCTGCTGCTCGACGACCAGGCGGCGCAGATCTACGGCATCACCGATGCGATCGCCGAGCGCGTGCGCAAGACCGGCAACATCACGCTGCGCTCGATCGGCGACATCGCGCGCCGCCAGACGCTGACCGACAATGACGCCGACTATGTCGCGCCCGGCGACATGCTCGCCGAGCTGCGCGAGGACAATCTCAAGCTGGTCGAGAGCTTTCGCACGGTGAAGCAGGCTGCGGAAGACGCGGGCGACAACGCCACCAGCGGCATCGTCGACGAATGGACCGACCAGGCCGAGGAGCGCGCCTGGTTCCTGTTCGAGGCGTCGCGCAAGGGCTGAGGGATAGTTGGCGTTCGATGTTCGTACGCCACCTCCTCGATCCCCCGTCACCCTGAACTCGTTTCAGGGCTCAACCTGCCTCGGGCGATCTCGCTGGTGGAGGGTTGGATGCTGGAACAAGTTCAGCATGACAGAAGAGAATGAAGGGCCGGACTCTGATCGAGGCCGGCCCTTCTTCGTTACTTCACCTTCGCTAGGTCGGCGTCGAGCTTGGCGAGGATCTCGTCGGTGATCTTGCCTTCCGAATAGGGGGCGACCGCGCGGAAGCTCATCGCCTTGAACTGGTCATAGGCCGGGTGCTTGTCGACATCACCCAGGCCGTCGGCGACGAGCACCGCCTTGGTCGCCTCGTTGGCGAACAGCGCCTCGATCGGCGTGTCGGCGTTGAACTTGGCGGCGGCTGCCGGCGTCGCAGCGGGCGCGGGGGCCGGAGTCGGCGCGGGCGCCGGCGCAGTCTGGGCGAAGGCGGCAGGCGCGAAGGCGAGCGCGGCGGCAGTGAGAACAAGCTTCATTATGTGGAGTCCCCTCCGGTGGTGGAGCGGCGAGCCTAACGCGATTTCTGTGTCGGCGCCATTGCAACTGGCACGAGTGTAAGCAGCCACAGGTCGGGCGGCGCGCCCAGCCGGAGCGGCACCCCGCTCGCCCCCAGGCCGGCCGTGACCACCACCGTGCGATTGCCCTCGCGCACCAGCCCGCAGCGATAGCGCGCGCCGTAGCGGCTCACCTCGGGCGCGACCCGCATGCCGAACAGCATCGCCTGCCCGCAATGCGTGTGCCCGGCGAGCAGCAGCCGCGCGTCGGCGGGCAGGTCGGGCGCGACATCGGGCGAATGGGTGAGGAACACCATCGGCCGCCCCAGGAAGCGCGCGGCGCTGTAGGTGCCCAGCACATCGGCATGGCCGGTGAAATCGTCGGCGATCCCGCCCAGCGCGATCGGCCCGCGCACCACCGCGCTGTTCTCGAGCAGGGTAATCCCCGCGCGGGCGAGCTGGCCGCGCACCGTCTGCGCGCCGGTCCAATAATCGTGGTTGCCGAGCACCGCCGCCACGCCCAGCGGCGCGCGCAACTGCCGCAGCGGCGCGATCATCGCCTCGCCGCGCTCGGGCCTGGCGGCGCCGCGGGGATCATGGCCGAAGATGAAGTCGCCGGCGATCACCACCAGATCGGGCTTGAGCGCATTGATCTGGCCGACGATCCGCGTGAGCCGCTCCGGCCCCATCGCGGGATTCCCGATATGGATGTCGCTGATCAGCGCGATTCGCATCGGCTTTTCCAGCCCCGGCATCGCGACCTCGGCGCGGCGCACGAGCGGATCGCCGGTCGCCTCGCGGAAGCACCAGCCGGCAAGCAGGGCGAGCAACAGGCCAAGGCCGGCGAGCGTGGCGAGGATCGTGCGCATCGCCGAACATCGTAACGGGAGCGCATCGGCTGCGCCATGCGTTGCGCTTGTCATGCGCGCCTTTGCCGATCTTCTCGACAGCCTGATCTACACGCGCTCGCGCAACGCCAAGCTGCGGCTGATCGGCGACTACCTGCGCGCCACGCCCGATCCCGATCGCGGCTGGGCGATGGCCGCGCTCACCGGCACGCTCGACCTGCCCGCGGTGAAGCCCGCCTTGCTCCGCGCGATGATCGAGGCGCGCTTCGATCCGGTGCTCTATGCGATGAGCCGCGACTTCGTCGGCGATTCGGCCGAGACGATCGCGCTGCTCTGGCCCGAGCCCGCCGTGCCGCCCGACAAGGCCACGCCACTCACCGTTTCCGAAGTCGTCGCGACGCTCGGCAGCATCTCGAAATCGGATGCCCAGGCCGCACTCGCCGCGATGCTCGACCGGCTCGAGGCGGACGAACGCTTCGCCCTCCTGAAGCTCGCCACCGGCGCGCTGCGCGTCGGCATCTCCGCCCGTCTCGCCAAGACTGCGCTTGCCCAGGCCTTCGGGCTCGATGTCGATGCCGTCGAGGAAGTGTGGCACGGCCTCGCCCCGCCCTATGCCGCGCTGTTCGACTGGGCGGAGGGACGCGGCGCGCAGCCGAGCGCGCGCGACCTGCCGGTCTTCCGCCCCTTCATGCTCGCGCATCCGCTCGAGGTGGAGAGCGTCGATCTCGCCGACTATGCCGCCGAGTGGAAATGGGACGGCATCCGCGTCCAGCTCGTCCATGTCGCCGGCGAAACCCGTCTCTACAGCCGCGCGGGCGACGACATCACCCGCAGCTTCCCCGAAGTCGCCGCCGCCTTCCGCACCGCCGGCGTCCTCGACGGCGAGTTGCTGGTGAAGGGCGAATTCCAGGGCGGGGAAGCGGCGAGCTTCAACGCACTCCAGCAGCGCCTTGGCCGGAAGCTGGTCAGCGCGAAGACGCTGGTCGAATACCCTGCCTTCGTCCGCCTCTACGACATTCTCTTCGACGGGCCGGAGGATTTGCGCGCGCTGCCCTGGAGCGCGCGTCGCACCCGGCTCGAGGCCTTCGCCGCGCAGCTCGATCCCGGCCATTTCGACGTCTCCGCCGTGATCGACGCGCCCGATTTCGCCGCCCTCGAGGAAATCCGCGCCGGCGCGCGCGACGCGTCGATCGAAGGCGTGATGCTCAAGCGCCGCGACTCCCCCTATGTCGCCGGGCGCCGGGCGGGGCTGTGGTACAAGTGGAAGCGCGATCCGCTGATCGCCGATTGCGTGCTGATGTATGCCCAGCGCGGCTCGGGCAAGCGCAGCAGCTTCTATTCGGACTATACCTTCGGCGCCTGGACCGAGGAGGGCGATCTGCTCCCGGTCGGCAAGGCCTATTTCGGCTTCACCGACGAGGAGCTGAAATGGCTCGATCGCCATGTCCGCACCCATACCGTCAACCGCTTCGGCCCGGTGCGCGAGACCGACAAGAGCCTGGTGCTCGAAGTCGCCTTCGATTCGATCCACGAATCGAAGCGCCACAAATCGGGGCTGGCGATGCGCTTCCCCCGGATCAGCCGCATCCGCAACGACAAGCCGGCGCACGAAGCGGACACGATCGCGGCATTGCGCAAGCTGGTGACCTGAGCTTGCACCGAAATGGGTTTGCGCTAGCCTGCCTGGCTTTCCACCTGCTCTCAGGAAAACTCGATGCATTTCCGCGCCTTGCTCGCCGCGCTGCCCGTTGCGCTCCTGCTCACCGCCGCGCAGGACGCCCCCGCCCCGGCCGAGCCGCAGTTCAGCGCCGAGCGCATCCGCGCCGACGTCACCTATCTCGCCGACGACACGCTCGAAGGCCGGTTCAGCGCGAGCAAGGGCTATTTCACCGCCGCCGCCTGGGTCGCCAACCGCTTCGCCAAGCTGGGCCTCACGCCGGGCGGCGACGTCGAGAAATGGTTCCAGCTCTTCCCGCTCCGGCTGCCCAGCGGAAAGGCCGAGCAGACCTATCGATCGGCCAATGTCATCGGCATCATCCCCGGCAGCGATCCGGTGCTGAAGGACGAATATGTCGTGCTGAGTGCGCATCTCGACCATCTCGGCATGAGCAAGGAGCCGGGCGACAAGATCTATAACGGCGCGATGGACAATGCCTCGGGCGTGGCGACGATGCTCGAGGCGGCGCGCGCCTTCGCGACCAGCGGCAAGCCCCCGCGCCGCTCGATCCTGTTCGTCGCGCTGGGCGGCGAGGAGGAAGGGCTGATCGGCTCCGACTATCTCGCCCGCCACCCCGTGGTCGGCAGCGGCAAGGTGGTCGCCGACGTCAATCTCGACATGCCGATCCTGCTCTACGACTTCCAGGATGTCGTCGCGTTCGGCGCCGAGCATTCGACGCTGGGGCCGATCGTCGCCGATGCCGCGGCGAAGATGGGCGTCACCCTCTCGCCCGACCCGATGCCGTCGGAGAACCTGTTCGTCCGCTCCGATCACTACAGCTTCGTCAAGGTCGGCGTGCCGTCGATATTCCTCGTCACCGGGTTCAGGAATGGCGGCGAGAAGGCGTTCCGCAGCTTCCTGCGCTCGCATTACCATCAGGCCAATGACGACGTGACGCAGCCCTTTGACTGGCAGGCCGGCGCCAAGTTCGCGAAGATCAACTATCTGATCGCGCGCGAGATCGCCGATCGCGACGAGGCACCCCGCTGGTACGAGGGCAACAGCTATGGCGATCGCTATGCCAAGGGCGCGCCGCGGGCGCCCCGGCCGGCAAAGCCCTGATCGCGGCCGCGCTCTTGCCCCGGCGCCCGGCCTGCGCGAGACTGCGCGGCGATGGCTGACAGCAATCGCATTCCGGCACTGCCCCTGATCGCCTGCGTGCTTGCGGGGCCGGTGATTGCCGCGCTGCTGCCCGGGATCTTCTCGGCCGGAACCAGCCCGGCCGACAGCTTCCTGCGCATCTGGGGCACGCTGGCGCTGTTCGGCGTCTGCTATGCCGCCGTCGTCGGCGTGCCGCTGGCGCTGCTGCTGCTGCGCGATCCCGCCCTGCCCTGGCAGCGCTGGTTCGGCGCCGGGCTGCTCGCCGGGCTGATCACCGCCGCGCTGCTGCTCGCCTGGGCCGCGCTGACCAGCGCGCGCAACCTGATCCACGGCCAATGGGCGGAGATGCAGGTGCTGACGCTGTGGATCGTGGTGCCGCTGGTGCTGCTCTCGGCGATCGTGTCGCGGGTCGCGCTCGCGCTGTGGCTGGGCCGCCGCCAGACGAGCTTGTGAACGCCGCACTGCTCGCCCCGGCGATGATGATCGCCTCGGGCTCGATCCACGCCGTGGTCAACGCGATCCTCAAGGGCGGCAAGGACAAGATGGCCGGCCGCGCGATCATCGACGGATCGAGCGCGCTGATCCTGCTGCCCGCCACCTTGCTGGTACCGCTGCCGCACGGCGCCTGGGGCTGGATCGCGGGCACCGCGCTCGTCCATTGCCTCTATCTCTACGCGCTGGTGCGCACCTTTGAGGCGAGCGACTATTCCGCGGCCTATCCGATCCTGCGCGGCACCGCGCCGCTGGTCACCGCCGCGCTGTCGATCGGGCTGTTCGCCGAGCCCGCCGGCCCGCGCGAGCTGATCGGCATCGCGCTGATCGGCGCGGCGATGTTCGTGCTGGTGCTCGGCAAACATATCGGCCGCACCGGGCTTTTCTGGGCGCTGCTCACCGGGCTCACCATCGCCGGCTATACGGTGATCGACGCGCAGGGCGTGCGCGCCGCGCCGACTTCGACCAGCTATATCGTCTGGATGTTCGTGCTGATGGGAATCAGCACCACGGCGATGTTCGCGCTGCTGTCCAGGGGCGCGATCTTCGCCTCGGCGAAACAGCAATGGCGGCCGGGCGTCGCGGCGGGAGCGCTGTCGATCCTCACCTATGGCCTGGCGCTGTCGGCGCTGGCGATCGGCCCCACCGCCCCGCTGGCGGCGCTGCGCGAGACCGGCATGGTCACAGCGCTGCTGATCGCCACGCTCTTCCTCGGCGAGAAGGTGACGCCGGGCCGGATGGCGGGCGTCACCGGGATCCTCGCCGGCGCGGCGCTGATCCTGACGACGTAGGGGCGCTTGAACCCTTCTCCCTTGATGGGAGAAGGGAGGGGCCCGCCCGCGAAGCGGGTGGGAAGGATGAGGGTGTGCGCGCCTCCAGCGATTACGCCCGAGGATAGGTCACCCCCACCCAACCCTCCCCCATCAAGGGGGAGGGCTTATTAGGAGCCCCCCATCTCACCCCTTGGGCGAAGGCGTGCTGCTCCCGTCGGTGCGCTCGATCGTCACCCCGGCGACGGCGCCTTCGCCGGTGAAGCGCATCCGGCTGCGCGGATCGGCTTCCAGCATGAACAGGTCGCCGCCCAGCGGCACCAGCGCCGACTTGATCCCGCCGTCGCGCTGCCAGGTGAGCGTGCCATTCTCCACCGCCACAGTGCGCGGGCCATAGCGTCCGGCATAGGCGGCGAGCGGCCGTGCCGGTGCCGCCGCCGTAACTCGAGCCGCGTAGAGCGCGGCGGCCCATTCCAGCTCGGTCCTGCGCGGCCCCTGGGCCTTGGCCGCCAGCGCCGTCGCGGCATCCTGCAGCGCCCGATCCAGCGCCTTGTCGGCCGGCACCGCGATCTTCGGCGCCACGCCCTTGCCTTCCCAGTTGGTGCCATCCGGCAGCTCGGGATAGCCGACAGATACGCTCATCACATAGCCGCCCGGCAGCGGAAAATGCTCGTTGCGATAGGCGGCGCCCGCCGTCGTCTCGCCCACCAGCGTGCCGAAGCCCAGCCGCGCGACATGGCTGACGAACTCTTCCGCCGCCGATGCGGCACGATTGCTGGTCAGCACATAGAGCGGAAGCTGCATCTGCCCGCCGGGTACCGCCTCGCTGGTCGAGACGTCGGATGTCGCGCCGCGCATGTGGAAAGTCACCAGCCGGGTGCCGGCAGGCGCGAAGTAGCTGGTGATCCGCTTCACCGCCTCGGGGCTCCCGCCGCCATTGGTGCGCAGGTCAAGGATCGCCGCATCGCCGTCGCGCAGGAACGCCATCGCGGCATCGATCGCTTTCTGGCTCTCCTCGCCGGTCCAGCCGAACCCGTCATAGCGCAGATAGCGGACATTGCCGGGCAGCAGCTTCATCTCGCTGATGCCGTAGTTGCGCGCGCGCATCATCGCCTTGAAGAAGGGCGTGTCCTCGATGTCGTCGCGCTGCGAACCGCGTCGCGCCATCTCGGCCGAGCCGGCGGGATCGAAGAGCAGCTGGAGATGCTTGTCGGCCGCGACGGCATAGAGGTCGTCGTTGATCCGGCGGATCAGCTCACCCTGATCCTGCACCTCGTAGCGCCCCGCCTTGAGCCCCTTGGCCAGCGCGGCGTCGAGCGGTGCGCGCTTGTCCGCCAGCACGTAATTCTCCGCGATCGCCTTGCGGATCGCGGCGACGATCTCCGCCTTGCTCGCTGCGGGCACGGCGACCGCGCCCGGGCCCGGTCCGGGGCCGGGGCCCATCGGCTGCTGGGCAAGCGCGGGGCCGGCCAGGCAAGTGGCGGCAAGTGCGGCGATAAGCACGATCTTCATGGGTTCCCTCCCGGACTGTGTTACTCAGATAACACTGCATGACGCAGGCGCCGGGCATAAGGCGCGCAATTTCGGCTGACCTCTTGCCAAATTCTGGCATAGTCCACGCATGAAACCCCAGGACGACATGGACCTGCGCATCCTCGCGCTGCTCCAGCAGGATGCGCTGATGACTGCCGATGTGCTGGCCGAGCGGCTGCCGCTCTCGCCCAGCGCGATCGCGCGGCGCATCCGCCGGATGCGTGCCGACGGCACAGTCGCCGCCGATGTCGCGATCGTCTCGGAGGACGTGGGCCCGTTCCTCTCGGCGCTGATCCATGTCCAGTTCGACCGGCATTCGCTCGATGCGGTCCAGGGTTTCCAGCGCCGGCTGGTCGCCAGCCCGCACGTCCAGATGCTGCTCGAAATCACCGGCAGCTTCGACATCGTCCTGCTCGTCTCGGCGCGCGACATGGACTCGTTCAACGCGCTGGTCGATTCGCTGCTCGGCGGCGATCCCGTCGTGCGCCGCTACGAGACCAGCTTCGTCAAGCGTCGCCGCAAATTCACCCCCGCACTGCCGCTGCACGAGCTGCTGGAGGGCTAGGAGAAGTGGAACCAGTAGATGCCTTCGCCCACGGCAGAATAGCCGGTCCGCGCGGGCGGGCGCCGGGCGGGGTCGCGCGGAACGAAATAGCCCCAGCTGTCGTCGAAATAGATCTTGGTCACGATCTCGACGCCGTCCGCGTCGATCCGCACCCATTCGGGCCGTAGCGACGCGATCGCACGCGGCCAGCGCCTCTCCGGGACCCGCGACGAGGCATCGACCGGCGGATCTGCCATCAGGGCCCGCGCCTCGGCACGAATCGCCGCAAGCTGCGCGGGATCGCGAATCGGGTTCGGTCCGCAACCGGCAAGCAGCGCGGGCACCGCCAGGATCGTCATGCCGATTCGCACCCGGTTCGCCATTCGCCCCTTCCGAAAACAAAAGGGCCGGAGGTTTCCCCCCGGCCCCTGTGTCTTGCTAGCCTGAAGGCTGGCCTCAGCTCGACGGCGTGAGGTTCACCGCGGCGTACTTGCCGCGACGATCGACCTCGAGCTCGAACTCGAGACGGTCGCCTTCGTTGAGCGTCGGCATGCCGGCACGCTCGACGGCCGAGATGTGCACGAACGCATCGGGCTGGCCATCGTCGCGCTGAATGAAGCCGAAGCCCTTCATCGCGTTGAAGAACTTGACCGTGCCGGTCGCCTTCTCGCCGGTCAGCTGGCGCTGCGGGCCGCCGCGGTCGCCGCCGAAGCCGCCACCACCACGATCCTCGCGCGGCGCGCGCTCCTCGACCGGCATCGGCTCGCCGTCGATCTTGAGCTCGGTGGCCGAGATGCGGCCGCCGCGATCGACGAGCGTGAAGCCGAGCGGCTGGCCCTCGGCCAGGCCGGTGAGGCCCGCCTGCTCGACCGCCGAGATGTGCACGAAGACGTCTTCGCCGCCATCGTCACGGACGACGAAGCCGAAGCCCTTCTGCGCGTTGAAGAACTTAACGACGCCGGTGCCTTCGCCGATGACCTGCGGGGGCATGCGGTTGCCGCCGCCGAAGCCGCCGCCACCACCGCCGCCGAAGCCGCCACCGCCGCCGCCGCGGTAACCACCGCCGCCGCCACCACCGTAGCCGCCGCCACCACCGCCGCCAAAGCGATCACCGCCGCCGAAGCCGCCGCGATCCCCAAAGCCACCGCCGCCGTAGCTGCTGCTGCCACCGAAATCATCACCGCCGAAGCCATCACGCTTGTCGCGGCCACGTCCGCCGCGATCCCCACGGCGCCCTCTATCGAAACTCATGCCCTGTTCGTCTTCCCGGTTCGCCCACAAATCAAATCAAAAGCCAAGCGCCGGACGAAAAACGCAGGTCTTCCAGCGCAAAAACTTGCGCCATAGAATCGGGCATAGCCCAAAATTGTACAGCGAGCGAACGAAATTCGACTTGCATTGGGCGAACCATCGTTAACCGCGGCGCTTGCGCCACAGCAGGGCGCGCGGCAGAGGTAGCCGCCATGGACGCGATCCTCGAACTGCTCGCCAGTCCGGCCGCCTGGGCCGCGCTCGTCACGCTCATCGTGATGGAGGTGGTGCTCGGCATCGACAACCTGATCTTCATCTCGATTCTCTCGAACAAATTGCCCGAGGAGCAGCGCCAGCGCGCCCGCCGAGTCGGCATCAGCCTGGCGCTGGTGATGCGCCTGGGGCTGCTCACCGCGATCAGCTGGATCATCAGCCTGAAGAACACGGTGTTCTCGCTCGGCATCCACGGCCCGCTCGATTCGCACGGCGAGCGCGCCTTCGAGACCGATTTCTCGTGGAAGGACCTGATCCTGCTCGCCGGCGGCCTGTTCCTGATGTGGAAGGCGACCACCGAGATCCACCATTCGGTCGACGAGGAGGAAGGTCCGGGCGAGGACCAGCTGCTCGACAAGACGAAGAAGGTCGCGTCGATCACCTTCGCCTCCGCGATTGTCCAGATCCTGCTGCTCGACATCGTCTTCTCGGTCGATTCGATCCTGACCGCGGTCGGCATGACCGAGCATGTGCAGATCATGTATGTCGCGGTGATCGTCGCGGTCGGCACGATGCTGCTCGCCGCCGATCCGCTCGCCAATTTCATCAACCGCAATCCCAGCGTGGTGATGCTGGCGCTCGGCTTCCTGCTGATGATCGGCATGGTGCTGATCGGCGAGGCGTTCGGCGCGCATATCCCCAAGGGCTATATCTACACCGCGATGGGCTTCTCCGCGGCGGTCGAGGGGCTCAACATCTGGCAGCGCGGCGCCCGCGCCCGCAAGGCTGCCGCCAAACAGGATGACCCCGGCCATTGAGCCCGGCGGCGAACGAGTCTAGGCGACCTGACATGACTGTGCATTTCCACGAAGAAGATATCCCCGAGGGCCTGTTCGCGCCGGGCGCCTCGATCGCCGTCGACACCGAGACGATGGGGCTGATCACGCCGCGTGACCGGCTGTGCGTCGTCCAGCTCTCGGACGGCTCGGGCGACGAGCATCTCGTCCGTTTCGGCCCGCGCTCGTCGTACGACGCGCCCAACCTGCGCATGCTGCTCGCCGATCCCGAGCGGCTGAAGCTCTATCATTTCGCCCGCTTCGATCTGGCGGCGATCCGCTTCTATCTCGGCGTCACTGCCGGGCCGGTCTATTGCACCAAGATCGCCTCGCGGCTGGTGCGCACCTATACCGATCGCCACGGCCTCAAGGACCTCGCGCGCGAGCTGGTCGGCGTCGAGATTTCGAAGCAGCAGCAGAGCTCGGATTGGGGCGGCCCCGAACTTTCCGACCCGCAGCGTGAATACGCAGCGTCCGACGTGCGTTACCTGCACGCAATGAAGCTGGAACTCGACAAACGCCTCGAACGCGAAGGCCGCACCGATCTCGCCCAGGCGTGTTTCGAATTCCTCCCGGCCCGCGCCGAGCTCGACCTCGCCGGCTGGCCCGAAACCGACATTTTCGCGCATATGTGATGCCGAGCATGCGCCACACCGCCACTCCCGCTAGGAGCAACTGATGTCCGAGGTCGCGGCGCGCCTTCGTTCGCAGAAGCGCGGCTGGGCGCATCCCGGCAGCGCGCATGACCGTGTCGTGCGCCTGTCGCTCTTCTTCCTGCCGATCGGGATCGGCGTGCTTTCGGCGTTTCTGGTGGTGGCGCCGCTGCTGACCAAGGGCGATGTCAGCTTCGTGCTCGACAAGAACAAGGTCGACATGGCGACCGAGCGGCTCCGTCTCGAATCGGCGGTCTATCGCGGCGAGGACGAGAAGGGCCAGGCCTTCCGCCTCAACGCCGGCTCGGCGATCCAGAAGAGCTCGGCCGAGCCGATCGTCCAGCTCAACAACCTCGCCGCCGAGATCAACCTGCCCGAGGGCCCCGCGACGCTGAAGGCGGACAAGGGCCATTACGACCTCGACAAGGAGCAGGTCTCGGTCGATGGCCCGGTCAAGTTCCAGACGTCGGACGGCTATGTCCTCGACACGCAGAACGCCACCGTCGATCTCAAGACCCGCAAGATGGAAAGCGGCGGCGCAGTAACCGGCAAGACGCCGACGGGCGTATTCAGCGCCAACAAGCTGACTGCCGACTTGGAAAACCGCACCATCTCCCTAGATGGCAATGCACGCTTGCGGATTACCCCCAAGCGCGCGAATAGGCGCTAGACCATATGATCCGTGCGACTGCCCTGCTTCCGATCGGCTTCACGCTGGCGCTCCTCGCCGCCGCGCCCGCGGCCGCGCAGCAGCGGCATGACAGCAATGCGCCGATCGATTTCGACGCCCAGCATATCGAGCTGCAGGACAAGGCGAACCGCGTGACGCTTTCGGGCGGGGTGCGGATCAAGCAGGCCGAGATGACTCTCGCCGCCGCCCGCGTCACCCTCGCCTATACCGGCCAGATCACCGACGGCTCGCCCGAAGTCTCGCGGCTCGATGCTGCCGGCGGCGTCACCGTCACCCGGCCCGATCAGAGCGCGACCGGCCAATATGCCGTCTATGACGTCAACAAGCGGATCATCACGATGATCGGCGGGGTCACGCTGAAGCAGGGCGCCAACACCGTCTCGGGCGGCCGCCTGGTGATCAACCTCGACACCGGCCGCGCGACGATCGACGGATCGGGCGTCGGCGGATCGACCGGGGCCACCGGCACGACCGGCACCCAGAGCCGCGGCGGCCGCGTCACCGGCCGCTTCTCGGTGCCCAAGCGCACCGGCGGCACCGCGACTCCGGCCGCGCCCGCCACCCCCGCGCCCAAGCAGTAATCGCCCTTTTTCAACGCCACGGCGCGCGGGGCCTTCCCTTCCCCGGCTTTCTCATGCAGGAATCCTGCCAAATAGCCGCGGGAATAACCCGACGGTAACGCGAACCGTCCATGCAGGGACCGAGTATGGCTGACGTCAACACCCTCGAAACGCCCGTCGCGGATCCCGCGCCGCTGCCCGACAAGGGGCTCGCGGTCGTCTCGATCGCCAAATCCTACGACAAGCGCGTGGTGCTCACCGACGTCTCGGTCTCGGTCGGGCGCGGCGAAGTGGTCGGCCTGCTCGGCCCGAACGGCGCGGGCAAGACCACCTGCTTCTATTCGGTGATGGGGCTGGTAAAGCCCGACAGCGGCCGCATCATGCTCGACGGCGAGGACATCACCCGCCTGCCCATGTATCGCCGCGCGATCCTGGGCCTGGGCTATCTGCCGCAGGAAACTTCGATCTTCCGCGGCCTTTCGGTCGAGAAGAACATCCTCGCGGTGCTCGAGCTAGCCGAACCGGACAAGGCCGCGCGCCAGCGCCGGCTCGACGAACTGCTCGAGGAATTCGGCCTCACCCGCCTGCGCGCCGCGCCGTCTATGGCGCTGTCGGGCGGCGAGCGCCGCCGCGCCGAGATCGCCCGCGCCCTCGCCGCCGACCCGACGATCATCCTGCTCGACGAGCCGTTCGCCGGCATCGATCCGATCTCGATCTCCGACATTCGCGACCTGATCATCCAGCTCAAGAAGCGCGGCATCGGCGTGCTGATCACCGATCACAATGTCCGCGAGACGCTCGACATCGTCGATCGCGGCTACATCATCTATGACGGCCGCGTGCTGTTCGCCGGATCGCCGGGCGATCTCGTCAAGGACGAGAATGTCCGCCGCCTCTATCTGGGCGAGAGCTTCGAGCTGTAGGATATGAAAGGCGGCGCCTTTCATATCCGTCATCCCGGCGAACGCCGGGATCTCAGGCCGTATCGCGGATGCCTGCCGCATGAGACCCCGGCGTTCGCCGGGGTGACGATCCCGGCATGAGTCTCGCCCCACGCCTCGATCTGCGCCAGTCGCAATCGCTGGTGATGACGCCGCAGCTCCAGCAGGCGATCAAGCTGCTGGCGCTGTCCAATCTCGAGATCGAGACCTTCATCGCCGAGGAGCTGGAGAAGAACCCGCTGCTCGAGAATAACGGCACCGGCGGCGACGAGGAGCGCGGCGGCGACGCGCCCGAGGCGCCGGACACCGATTTCGAGTTCGAGGAACGCGACGGCCCGGCGGACGCGAGCGAGCTGCTCACCGGCGGCGGCGAAGCGGCCGGCGAGGCCGCGCTCGACGTCGATTTCGCCGCCGAGACCTTCCACCACGACAGCGGCAGCGACACGCTGGGCGGCGCCGGGATGGACGGCAGCCTGGGCCTGACCGGCACGGGTGGCGGCGCCGCGCCCGAGGACGGGCCCGATTTCGACAATCTCGGCAGCGCCGCGCTGAGCCTGGCCGACCATCTGATGGCGCAGGCCGGCGCCAGCATCGACGGGGCGGACATGTTCGTCGCCGCGCATCTGATCGACCAGATCGACGAGGCCGGATATCTCACCGCCGCGCTGCTCGACGTCGCCAACCGCCTGAACGTGCCGCTCGCCCGGGTCGAAGCCGTGCTGGCAACGATCCAGACCTTCGATCCTACCGGTGTCGGCGCGCGCAACCTGGCCGAATGCCTGGCGCTCCAGGCGCGCGAGGCCGATCGCTACGACCCGTGCATGGCGCGGCTGCTCGACAATCTCGATCTGGTCGCGCGCGGCGACCTGCCCCGGCTCAAGCGCATCTGCGACGTCGATGACGAGGATCTGGCGGACATGATCCGCGAGCTGCGCAACTATGATCCCAAGCCCGGCTGCCGCTATGGCGGCGAGCCGACGCTGGCGGTGACGCCCGACATCTTCGTCGCGCGGCGCGGCGCCGGCTGGGCCGTCGAGATCAACGCGGCCACCCTGCCCAAGCTGCTGGTCAACCGCGCCTATTACACCGAGATTTCCTCGGGCCCGCAGGACAAGGCGAGCAAGGCCTGGCTTTCGGACATGCTCGCCAGCGCCAACTGGCTGGTGAAGGCGCTCGACCAGCGCCAACGCACGATCATCAAGGTCGCCTCCGAGATCGTGAAGCAGCAGGAAGCCTTTTTCCTGAAAGGTGTCGCGCACCTCAAGCCGATGACGCTGCGCCAGGTCGCCGAAGCGATCGAGATGCACGAATCGACCGTCAGCCGTGTCACCTCGAACAAATATCTCAGCTGCGCGCGCGGCCTGTTCGAGCTCAAATACTTCTTCACCTCGGCGATCCAGTCGGCGGACGGCGGCGACGCAGTCTCGGCGGAAGCCGTGAAGAACGCGATCCGCACGCTGATCCAGGGCGAGGACCCCAAGAAGATCCTGTCCGACGACACGCTGGTCGAGCTGCTCAATGCCAAGGGCTTCGACATCGCCCGGCGTACGGTCGCGAAGTATCGCGAGGCGATGGGAATCGGCAGCTCGGTGCAGCGCCGCCGACAAAAGGCGCTCGAGGGCGTAGGCTGAGAGACGAGCACTCGAGCGATAGCTTCGGCAGCGTAACGTTCTGGCAACACGATCAAGGCTGGTTCTGCAAGCCAACTGCCGCTACGGATTCAGCATTTGGTAGCGTGCTACGGGTTAGTACCGAGTCGATGTCAGCCAACTTCTCTTTCGAGGTCGATCCCGCGCAGAACCTCGTCCGCATCCGGATGAGCGGCTTTTTCGCGCCCGAAGACATCGAGTCGTTCCTGGCAGCGCGCGCCGAGGCGCATGCGCAGCTCACCTGCGGGCCCAACCAGCATCTGACGCTCAACGATCTGCGCGACATGAAAATCCAGGCGCAGGAAAGCGTCGAGATGTTCCGCGAGATGCTCGCCGATCCCGCCTTCCGATCGCGCAGGCTCGCCTTCGTGATCGGCCGCACGCTGGCGCGTACCCAGCTCGGCCGCGCGCTCGACCGGCGCTATGCGCGCACCTTCGAGGATGCCTGGGCCGCGGAGGCCTGGCTGCTCACCGGCTCGGACCGCGCCGCCGCCTGAGCGGCCCTGCCTTGCAATGTAGGATTTCGTCGGATTGACTGGCGCGGCGGGAGGATTTCCGCCGCTCTTTCAAATTGTTGGAAATATAGGATCGCACCCGCGCACATCTGTTGCGGCACGGCCCGAATCTAACGCGCCGTCCATGCCCGCCTTGCGCGAGCTATGTAAATTTTGGCCGGCGTCCCGGCGCGAATTGCAAAGCCGCGCCGAGTCGCCCGATGTTCGCGTGTTGGATCAGTTCGCCGGTTTGTTGGCGCCGGCGACCATCGCGTCGAAATCCTTCTTGGTCAGCGCGAGCAACAGCCCCTTGCTGTTCTTGCCAAAGGCTTCGAGCGGCACTTCGACCTTGCCCGCCTCGGTCGCCACCACCGCGGCGGACATGCTGGTCGACTCGATCTTGCCGAGCACCACGCCCTTCGAATCGCGCACCTCGCTGCCCGCGGTGACGTCGCCGGGCTTGGCCGGCACCGCGCGGCTCGGCTTGGCCTTCTCGGCCTCGAGCCGCGATTCGCGCACTGCCTTGTCGATCCGCGCCGCGCTGTCGTCCGGCCCCTTGAGCTCGGGCGCATCGACCGACCCGACCAGCACCGGATTGCCCGGGCCGGTCGCGCTCTGCGCATGCGCCGCGCCTGCACCGAGCATCAGACCCGCGGCAAGCGCCGCCAGCTTCACTGCCTTCATGATCGCCTCTCCCTCTTGTCTTTTGCCGGCGATGGTATCGCTAACAGCATCGGGGAGCAATCAGTCGTCCTCGTCCTCGAACCCGGCAAGATCGAGCGCCCGCGCCTTGACCTGGTGGAGCCGGCACCAATGGACCAGCGCATCCTCGCGGCCATGCGTCACCCACACTTCGCGCGGCTCCAGCTCCTGGATGGTGCGGGTCAGCTCGTCCCAATCGGCGTGATCGGACAGGATCAGCGGCAGCTCGACATTGCGCTGCCGGGCGCGCTGGCGGACGCGCATCCAGCCCGATGCCATCGCGGTGATCGGATCGGGCAGCCGGCGCGACCAGCGATCGTTGAGCGCCCCCGGGGGACAGAGGATGATCCGCCCCTGGAGCTCGGCCTTGGCCACGCCGGTGGCCGGGCGCAGCTCGCCCAGATCGACGCCCTGCTCGACATAGAGGTCGCACAGCCGCTGGAGCGCGCCGTGCAGGTAGATCGGGTCGTCGAACCCCATGTCGCGCAGCTCGCGGATCACCCGCTGCGCCTTGCCCAGCGCATAGGCGCCGACGAGCACGCAGCGATCGGGATTGGCGCGCAGCGCCACGAGCAGCTTGTCGAGCTCGTCATGCGTCTCGGGATGCCGGAAGACCGGCAATCCGAAGGTGGCTTCGGTGACGAACACGTCGCACGGCACCGGCTCGAACGGCGCGCAGGTGGGGTCGGGCCGGCGCTTGTAGTCGCCCGAGACGACGATCCGCTCGCCGCGATGCTCGAGCACGATCTGGGCCGAGCCGAGGACATGGCCCGCGGGGACGAAGCGGATGTCGATGCCGTGCATGCTGATCCGCGCGCCATAGTCGACCGGATTGCCCTGTTGCGGGCCATAGCGCGCTTCCATGATCGCCAGCGTCTGCGGCGTCGCCCACACCGCCCGATGCCCGCCCCGGGCATGATCGGCATGGCCATGCGTTACCAGCGCGCGGCGCACCGGTTCGGACGGGTCGATCCAGATGTCCGCCGCAGGCAGATAGATGCCCGTGGGCCGCGGATCGATCCAGTCGCCGAGCTTCGCCATCATGCCTATATGGTCGGGATGCCCGCCGGTTCCCAGCTCCCCCCGATATTGTCCGACTGGTTCGCCTCGCGCGACTGGGCGCCGCGGCGCCACCAGCTCGAGATGCTCGAAGCCGGCAGGCGGGGCGAGCATGCGCTGTTGGTGGCGCCGACGGGCGCGGGCAAGACGCTGGCCGGCTTCCTGCCGACGCTTGCGGACCTGATCGAGAACCCCGCCGACGGGCTCCACACGCTCTACATCTCGCCGCTCAAGGCGCTGGCAGTGGACGTGCAGCGCAATTTGCTCACCCCGATCGAGGAAATGGGCGCGCCGATCCGCGTCGAGACGCGCACCGGCGACACGCCTTGGGAGAAGAAGGTCCGCCAGCGCGCGCGCCCGCCGCAGATCCTGCTGACCACCCCCGAAAGCCTCAGCCTGCTGCTCTCCTACGAGGACAGCCTGACGATGTTCGAGGGGCTGAAGACGGTGGTGATCGACGAGGTCCATGCCTTTGCCACCGGCAAGCGCGGCGACCTGCTCGCCCTGGCCATGGCGCGGCTGCAGCGGCTCGCCCCGAACCTGCGCCGCGTCGCGCTGTCGGCGACGGTGGCCGATCCGGACGGCTATCGCGCCTGGCTCGCCCCGCACGGCGACATCGATGCGGTGACGCTGGTGCAGGGCCAGAAGGGCGCCGAGCCCAACATCGCCATCCTGCTGCCCGAGGACCGGGTGCCCTGGGCCGGCCATTCGGGCGTCTATGCGATCCCCCAGGTGATGGCCGAGATCGAGACGCACCAGACGACGATCGTCTTCTGCAACACCCGCGGGCTTGCCGAGCTGGTCTTCCAGCAGCTGTGGAAGGTCAACGAACTCAAGCTGCCGATCGGGGTGCATCATGGCAGCCTGAGCCTGGAGGCCCGGCAGCGCGCCGAGCAGGCGATGGCCGACGGTCAGCTGCGCGCGCTGGTCGCCACCGCCAGCCTCGACCTGGGCGTCGACTGGGGCGATGTCGACTGCGTGATCCAGATGGGCGCGCCCAAGGGCTCGTCGCGGCTGCTCCAGCGCATCGGTCGCGCCAACCACCGGCTCGACGAGCCTTCGGAAGCGGTGCTCGTCCCCGGCAACCGCTTCGAATATCTCGAAGCCCGCGCAGCACTCGACGCCGTCGAGCAGGGCGAGCTCGACCCGGACGTCTTCCGCCCCGGCGCGCTCGACGTGCTGGCGCAGCACGTCATGGCCTGCGCCTGCGCCGCCCCGTTCGACCGCGACCAGTTGCTGCACGAGATTCGCGCAGCATTGCCCTATTCGGCGCTGACCGACGAAGTGTTCGACCGGGTGCTGCGTTTCATCGCCGATGGCGGCTATGCCCTGCGCGCCTATGACAAGTTCAAGCGGCTGACCCAGGGCAGGGACGGGTTGTGGCGGGTGACCACGCCGGCTTTTGTTGCGCAGCATCGGCTCAATGCCGGGATCATCGTCGAATCGCCGATGATGGAAGTGCGCTTCAAGAACGGGCGCCGCCTCGGCAAGGTCGAGGAAGCGTTCGGCACCCAGCTCTCGCCCGGCGATGCCTTCGTCTTCGCCGGCATGGCGGTGGAGGTCGAGCGGGTCGAGCTGACCGACCTCATCGTCCGCGCCACCGCCAAGCCGGCGCGCTACGTCTCGTATATGGGTGCGCGGCTGGCGATCACCGCGACGCTGGCCGCGCGCGTGCGCCACTTCCTCCACGACCGCAGCCAGTGGCGGCGCTTTCCCGACGACGTGCGCGAATGGCTGGAGGTCCAGGATCGCCGATCGGCGATCCCGGCACCCGGCCAGCTGCTGGTCGAGACCTTCCCGCACGAAGGCAAGCACCACATGGTCGTCTATAGCTTCGAAGGCTGGAACGCACACCAGTCGCTCGGCATGCTGGTGACCCGGCGGATGGAGGCGCTGGGGCTGAAACCGCTCGGCTTCGTCGCCAACGACTATGCGCTTGCCGTCTATGGGCTGGAGAAGATCGAGGATCCCGCCGCGCTCTTCTCGCCGGACATTCTCGAGCATGAGTTCGTCGAATGGGTGCAGGGATCGGCGCTGCTCAAGCGCGCCTTCCGCGAAGTGGCGATCATCGGCGGGCTGGTCGAGCGCCAGCATCCGGGCAAGAAGAAGACCGGGCGCCAGGTGACCTTCTCGACCGACCTGATCTATGACGTGCTGCGCAAATACGAGCCCGATCACCTTCTGCTGCGCGCCGCCTGGGAAGATGCCCGGGCACGGATGACCGATGTCGGGCGGCTGGGGCATCTGCTCGATACCGCCGCCGATACGATGCTGCACATCGACCTGCCCCGCGTCTCGCCGATGGCGGTGCCGGTGCTGATCATGATCGGCCGCGAGAATGTCGCGCAGGGGATGACCGAGGACGCGCTGTTGATGGAGGCCGAGGACATCGCAGCGGAAGCGATGCGGCTCGATTAGACACACTTCAGACAGATTGCTGCGCAGCATGGGAAGGTGTACCTTCACAGGCATGAACAGGCTCGCCGCGCTCCTTCTGCTCCCGCTCGCCGCAACCGCCGGGGCACGTGACCTCCAGAATCCGAGCGAGCCGGCGCCGCCGCCTCGCCAGGATCCTGCGCTTACCATGCCGTCGCCCGAAGATGTCGAGGCGACGCTGCTCGCGCTGGGCGAGATCGACAAGCGCCTGACCGTGCCGGTCGCGGTGGGCAGCAGCGGCCCCTACAACTTCATCATCGACACCGGTGCCGAGCGCACCGTCATCGCCCGCGAGCTGGCCGGGTCGCTGCGCCTCGGCGCCTCCAGCCCCGTCCTCGTGACCTCGATGACCGGGCGCGACATGGTCAATACCGTGGTGGTGCCGGGGCTGAGCATCAAGTCGATCGGCGAGCTGCACACGATCATCGCCCCCGCGCTCGAGGCCCGCGACCTGGGCGCGCTCGGCCTGCTCGGCATCGACACGTTGCGCAACCACCAGGTGACGATCGACTTCGAGAAGGGCACGATGGCGGTGCGCCCCAGCACGAAGCGCAGCACCTTCAGCAAGCGCGACCGCGACGAGATCATCGTCACCGCCAAGAGCGTGTTCGGCCAGCTGATCGTGACCGACGCCTATTACGACAATACCCGCATCCAGGTGGTGCTCGACACCGGCAGCCAGGTTACGATGGGCAACAGCGCGTTGCGCAAGCGCGTGGGCCGCGACGCGCCCAAGGCGCAGAAGATCGTACTGACCAGCGTGACCGGCGACCAGACCACCGCCGACTACACCCAGGTGCCCAACATCCTGGTGGGCCCGGTGCGCTTCGGATCGATGCCCGTCGCCTTTGCCGACGTGACGCCGTTCGAGCGCTTCGGCCTTACCCGCCGGCCGGCGCTGCTGCTCGGCATGGACGCGCTGCGCAGCTTCCGCCGGGTCGATATCGATTTCCCCAACCGCCAGGTGCGCTTCCTGATGCCCAAGGACGCCCGGCCGAAACAGGTGGGGACCGGATCGATGCTGCCCGGCGTCCGCCCGGCCGGACAGATCCGCACCTATTGACTTTGGGCCTGTGCAGCGGTTGACCGCTGCGCATGACCAGCCTTTCGCGCGCCGCGCTCGCCTCGCTCCCCGCCGCCATCGCCCGGCCGGGGCATGATCCCGCCGCGATCGCCACCGGCGTGGTCCATTTCGGCCCCGGCGCCTTTCACCGCGCGCACCAGGCCGCCACTTTCGACCGGGTGCTCGACAGCGATCCGCGCTGGGGCATCGCCGCGGTCTCGCTGCGCAGCGCAGGCACCGTCGACGCGCTCAAGGCGCAGGACGGGCTCTACACGCTGGCGGTGATCGACCGCGAGCCGGCCACCCGCATCATCGCCGCGCATTCGGACGCGATCGGCCCGGGCGAAGGCGCCCGGCTCAAGACGCTGCTCGCCGACCCCAGGGTCAAGCTCGCCACCAGCACGGTGACCGAGAAGGGCTATTGCCTGGCCGCGGACGGCAGCCTCGACTTCCACCACCCGGACATCGTCCATGACCGCGCCCGCCCCGCCGAGCCGGTGAGCGTGATCGGCTGGATCGTCTCGGGCCTGGCCGATCGCCGTGCCGCCGGCGCGCCGCCCTTCGCCATGCTCTGCTGCGACAACATGACCGGCAATGGCGGCAAGCTCCGCGCCGCCTGCGTCGCGCTCGCCGGCGAATGGGATGCGGGCCTCGCCGACTGGATCGCGGGCGAAGTCGCCTTCCCCGATTCGATGGTCGATTCGATCACCCCGGCGAGCGATCCGGCCTTCCTCGCCAAGGTCGCCGCCGAGCTGGGCGTCGAGGATCAGGCGGCGGTGCAGCGCGAGCGCTTCACCCAGTGGGTGCTCCAGCGCTTCGAGCTGGCCGACGGGCCCGACCTCGCCGCCGCCGGCGTGACGCTGACCAACGACGTCCAGGGCTATGAGCAGGCCAAGCTGCGCATCCTCAACGGCGCGCATTCGAGCCTGGCCTATATCGGCCTGGCGCTCGGCCACGAGACGGTGTTCGAGGCAGTGAGCGACCCGGCGCTGGGCGGCTTCGCCAGCCGGCTGATGCACGAGGACATCGCGCAGTCGCTCAAGCCGGTCGAGGGGCTCGACGTGCAGGGCTATGCCGATGCGGTGTTCGACCGGTTCCGCAACCCGGCGATCCGCCACCTGCTCAGCCAGATCGCCTGGGACGGCTCGCAGAAGCTGCCCTATCGCCTGCTCGACACCGTCCGCGACCGGCTGGCGGGAGGGCAGGACGTCGCGCGGCTCGCGGTGCCGGTGGCGGCATGGATCGCCTTTCTCGCCCGCAAGGCCAGCGCCGGCGAGACGATCACCGATCCGCTGGCGGCGGTGCTGGCGGGCGCCGCTTCGAGCAGCGATCCGGCAGCTGCGGTGCTGGCGCTGCGCCAGGTGTTCCCCGAGCAGCTCGCCGACGATGCGCGCTTCCGCGACCCGGTGGTCGCGGCGGTGCCGGCATTCCTCGACGGGCGTGGAGCGGCGCTGCTCGCACGCTGATCCTACAGCGCCGCGGCGGGCGACTCGGCAAAGGACACGAAGTACATGCCAGGAACGGGTTTCCGGCGCGCTTGCGTTGACACAGTTCCGGGAAACGCGGCGCATCTCGCAGCATTGTTGCGCGAGACGCGTCCTATATTTCCTACAGTTTGAAAGAGCGGCCGGGCAGAACCCGGCTGCGCGAGCCCAGCAGGCGAAATCCTACATTGCAAGAGTAACTGTTCCCCGGCGAAAGCCGGGCCCCAACGCCGCAAGCGAGCCGGCAGAGAAGCCTTTTGACCCCTAGATTTGCTGCGGCGCCCCGTCGCGCAGCACATGCGTGCAAAGCTGCGCCTCCGGCGTGTCGTCTTCCTCCAGCGCCGCGACGGTGACCCAGCCTTCGGCGCGCAGCCCCGCGCCGATGCCGGGCGGCGTGCCGAAGGGCAGGAACAGCCGGCGGCGCGCGTCGGCACCGATACCGGCATCGAGGATCGGATCGGCATAGAGCGAGAAGCCGACCGCGGTTTCCTCGCGGCCATTGCCGTGCAGGATGGTGTAGGTGCCGCCGCGGCCGATCTCGGCGCGAACCCCCTTCGCGAACAGCGAGAAGCCGAGCCAGCTCTGATATTCGAAGCCGTGGCGCTCGGTGGGATCGAGGGTGAGCGCCGCCTGGCCGCGGATGCTCGCCGCGATTTCGGCCAGGCCATCGAGTCGCGTCGCCAGCGCCTTGCCGGCATCGATCGCGCGCAGCCGCTCGATCGCCGCATCGAACGGCCCGGCGGCCTCGATCAGCGGCAGGTACCGCGGATCGATAGCGGCGACCCCGGCGGCGTCCTTGGCGTCGAGTCGCTCGCGCAGCGTTTCGAGCTGGGCCGGGGTCAGGCTGTCGCCTGCCAGGCAATCGACCAGATCGGGCAGCGTGAAATCGACGGCGATGCCCTCGACCCCGCCCGCCTGCAGCGCCTCGATCGCGACGCGCACCACTTCGGTGGCGGCGGCGACGGTATCGAGGCCGATCAGCTCGGCGCCGATCTGGCGCGTGGCGCGCAGCGGATCGAGCTCCGAGGCGGAAAGCTTCATCACCGGCCCGGCATAGGAGAGGCGCACCGGGCGCGGATGGTGCGCCATGCGGGTGGCGGCGATGCGGCCGACCTGCGCGGTGAGATCGGGGCGAACCGCCAGCGTGCGCTGCGACACCGGATCGACGAAGCGCACCGCGTCGCGCAGCCCGCCCGCCTTGAGGCGCGCGCTCAGCTCGTCGGCGAACTCGGCGAGCGGCGGATCGACCTGCTCATAGCCATAGGCGCGCGCAACGCCGAGCACGCGCGATTCGAGCCGGGTGGCCGCGTCGGCCGCGGGAGGGAGGCGATCGTGGAAGCCTTCGGGAAGTAAGCCGCTCATGCGCTCCCCCTAGAACATTCCGTCATCCCGACGGAAGTCGGGATCTCGTGCGGCAGGCATGGCGCCATCGCCTGAGATCCCGGCTTTCGCCGGGATGACGGGAATCGTGTCGTCAGAACGTCAGCGCCATCGCGGTCTTCACGCCCGGGAGCGCGCGGACCTTGGCGAGGAGTTCCTCGCCGACCTTGTCGTCGACCGAGAGCAGCAGCACCGCCTCGCCGCCCGCCTCGCGGCGGCCGAGGTGGAAGGTGCCGATGTTGACGCCTGCCTCGCCCAGCGTGGTGCCGAGGCGACCGATGAAGCCCGGCGCATCCTCGTTGACGATGTAGAGCATGTGGCCGGCGAGATCGGCCTCGACCTTGATGCCGAACAGCTCGACCAAGCGCGGCGCCGAATTGCCGAACAGCGTGCCCGCGACCGAGCGATCGCCCTGCGCGGTGCCGACGGTGACGCGGACCAGCGTGTGGTAATCGCCTTCGCGGTCGTGCCGGACCTCACGGACGTCGAGCCCGCGCTCCTTGGCGAGGAACGGCGCATTGACCATGTTCACCGTATCCGAATGGACGCGCATCAGCCCGGCGAGCACCGCGCCGACGATCGGCTTCTGGTTCAATTCGGCGGCGGCGCCTTCGCTCTCGATCGCGATGTTCTTGAGCTCGCCATGCGCAAGCTGGCCGACCAGCGAGCCGAGCTTCTCGGCGAGCGCCATGTACGGCTTGAGGCGCGGGGCTTCCTCGGCCGAGAGGCTCGGCATGTTGAGCGCGTTGGTGACGCCGCCCGAGACGAGGAAATCGGCCATCTGCTCGGCGACCTGGATCGCGACATTGACCTGCGCTTCGGTGGTCGAGGCGCCGAGGTGCGGCGTCGAGACGAAGTTCGGCGTGCCGAACAGCGGATGCTCCTTGGCAGGCTCGACCGCAAACACGTCGAGCGCGGCACCGGCGATATGGCCCGATTCCAGCCCTTGCTTGAGCGCCGCCTCGTCGATCAGGCCACCGCGCGCGCAGTTGATGATGCGCACGCCGCGCTTGGTCTTGGCGAGGTTCTCGGCCGAGAGGATGTTGCGGGTCTGGTCAGTGAGCGGCGTGTGCAGCGTGATGAAGTCGGCGCGCAGCAGCAGGTCGTCGAGATTGACCTTCTCGACGCCCATTTCGATCGCGCGCTCGGGCGTGAGGAACGGATCGAAGGCGACGACCTTCATCTTGAGGCCCTGGGCGCGATCGGCGACGATCGAGCCGATATTGCCGGCGCCGATCAGGCCGAGCGTCTTGCCGGTGAGCTCGACGCCCATGAAGCGGTTCTTCTCCCACTTGCCGGCTTGGGTGGAGGCATCGGCCTCGGGCAGCTGGCGGGCGAGCGCGAACATCAGCGCGATGGCATGCTCGGCAGTGGTGATCGAGTTGCCGAAGGGCGTGTTCATCACGACGATGCCGGCGGCCGAGGCGGCGGGGATATCGACATTGTCGACGCCGATGCCGGCGCGGCCGATGACCTTCAGGTTGGTCGCGGCTTCGAGGATTTCCTTGGTCGCCTTGGTCGACGAGCGGATCGCGAGGCCGTCATACTGGCCGATGATCGCCTTGAGCTCTTCGGGGGTCTTGCCGGTGATCTCGTCGACCTCGACGCCGCGCGCGCGGAAGATCTCGGCGGCCTTGGGGTCCATCTTGTCGGAAATCAGTACCTTGGGCATGGGATATGTTCCTGATGCTTTTGGTCGTCATCCCCGCGACAGCGGGGATCCATTGTCGCTGATGTGGCGGCTCTTTCGACGACCTGCGTGAATGGATTCCCGCCTTCGCGGGAATGACGTTCGAATTAAGCGGCCTTGGCTTCGGCATAGGCCCAGTCGAGCCACGGGCCGAGCGCCTCGATATCGGCGGTGTCGACGGTGGCGCCGCACCAGATGCGCAGGCCCGGCGGGGCGTCGCGATAGCCGGCGACGTCGTACGCCGCGCCTTCCTTCTCGAGCAGCGAGGCCATCTTCTTGATGAAGGCTTCGTCGGCGCCGGCGACGGTGAGGCAGACGCTGGTCTTCGAGCGGATGCCGTGCAGCTCGGCGAGATGGCCCAGCCAGTCGCGCTCGGCGACGATCTTGTTGAGCGCATCGGCATTGGCGGTCGCGCGGGCGATCAGCCCGTCGAGCCCGCCCAGGCCCTTGGCCCATTCGAGCGCGAAGATCGCGTCCTCGACGGCGAGCATCGAGGGGGTGTTGATCGTCTCGCCCTTGAACACGCCCTCGGCGAGCGCGCCCTTGGAGACGAGGCGGAACACCTTGGGGAGCGGCCAGGCCGGGGTATATTCGGTGAGGCGCTCGACGGCGCGCGGGCCGAGGATCAGCACGCCGTGCGCGCCCTCGCCGCCCAGCACCTTCTGCCAGGAGAAGGTGGCGACGTCGATCTTGTCCCAGGGCAGGTCGTAGGCGAACACCGCCGAGGTGGCGTCGGCGAAGCTCAGGCCCTCGCGATCGGCGGGAATCCATTCGCCGTCGGGCACGCGCACGCCCGAGGTGGTGCCGTTCCAGGTGAACAGCACGTCGGTCGACCAGTCGAGCGAATCGAGATCGGGAAGCTGGCCGTACTCGGCGCGGACGACGTTCGGCTCCAGCTTCAATTGCTTGACCGCGTCGGTGACCCAACCTTCACCGAAGCTTTCCCAGGCGAGCGTGGTGACGCCGCGGGCGCCGAGCATCGTCCACATCGCCATTTCGAAGGCGCCGGTGTCCGAGCCCGGCACGATGCCGATGCGGTGGGTGTCGGGGAGGCGCAGCGCCTCGCGCATCAGGTCGATGCAATATTGGAGGCGGGTCTTGCCGAGCTTCGAGCGATGCGAGCGGCCGAGCGACTCGGTGGCGAGCTTCTCGGGCGACCAGCCCGGGGGCTTGGCGCAGGGACCGGAGGAGAAATAGGGGCGAGCCGGCTTGGTGGCGGGCTTGGCGATGGACACAATGGCGGCGTCGGTAACGGTATTCTCAGTCATATAGACTCTCCTTGCAGAGAGCTCGCGCGGCGTTGGGACCGCGTGGCCCGTCGACGGCCCTAGCGGCGAACCCGGCAATGTCAATTCCGGAAAGTGCGTGGACAGCGGCTGCCCGCAGCCTCAAGATGCCAGCAGGGGGAAAAGCATGGATTATGAATTCAAGGACCCGCTCGCTCTGGCGCGGGTGGTTCGGATCGCGCTGATGGCCTGGCTGCTGGTGTCGGTCTGTTACGGCCTGTCCGCCGCCTTCAGCATCGTCGAGATTGGCCGCTATCAACAGGGCGGGGCAACGGTCCAGGACCTGGAAATAGTCGACCAGGTCAGCCGGGCAGTCGCGATTCCCATGTTGCTGGTGAACCTGGTCACGATCGTCCTGGTCGCCCGCTGGATCTACCGGGTGAACAAGAATGCCCACACGCTGTCGCACGGAATGACGATGACGCCGGGATGGAATATCGGCTTCTTCTTCATCCCGTTCGCCAATCTGTGGAAGCCGTTCGAAGGCATCCGCCAGACTTGGCGCGCGAGCCTTTCGCCGAGCGACCCCTATGAGGCGCCGCTGCCCGGCTGGATCACTTTGTGGTGGATCAGCTGGATCGTCTCCACGATCCTCAACAACGCCTCGTTCCGCATCAGCCTGCGCGCCAATACGCTCGACCAGATCCTGCTCGCCGAATGGCTGGACGCGATCTGCACGCCGGTGGATCTGCTCGCGGGCATATTGCTGCTCCAGCTGGTCGCCCGGCTTTCACAAATCCAGCACGATGCGAACGATGCCGAGGCGCATCAGGCGGTGTTCGAATAGGAAGGCGGTAGCGGGGTTCGCTCCTGACGCGCTATGCATGCCGGCCATGCGCGCTGCTGCACTTGCCCTGCTCCCCTCCCTGCTTCTGGCCGGCTGCATGTTCGGCGGCGGCGAGGATCGTCCGGCGCCGCAGCCGATTCGCGCGCGTTCGGGCGGGCCGGTCACGCTCAACCTGCCGACCCCGCGCGAGACGCAGCAATGCTTTGCCGACCTTTCGCGCGAGCACGTGCGCTATTCGCCCCTGCCCGACCGCGATTTCGGCAGCGGCTGCGTGGTGACCGGCGCGGTGCAGCTGATCGACATCGGCGTGCCGGTGACCGGATTGAAGTCGATGAAGTGCGGGCTGGCGCGCAGCTTCATCGCCTGGGTGCGTTTCGCAGTGGCGCCGGCGGCGCGGCAGATGCTGGGCAGCGACCTGGTGAAGGTCGAGACCTATGGCACCTATTCGTGCCGCGGGATCATCGGCAATGGCGCCGCTTCGGCGCAGCGCATGTCCGAGCATGGACTGGCCAACGCCGTCGACGTATCGGGCTTCGTGCTCGCCGACGGGCGCCGGGTGACGATCGAGCGCGACTGGCGCGGTGGCGACAGCCAGGTCCGCGCGTTCCTCGACACGATCCACAATTCGGCGTGCCGGCGCTTCGCCACGGTACTGAGCCCCGATTACAATGCGGCGCACTACAACCATCTCCACCTCGACATGGGACGCGGCCCATTTTGTCGCTGATTGCAGGGCGGTGCAGATGGGCCTAAGCCGGTCTAAATGAGCGATACGAGAGTTCCGAGCCGCGTCTTCCGCCCTGCCCAGCAGGAAGTCGAGAACGCCAACACGCACAGCGGCACGCCGCAGACCGAACACCCCGCCTACCGGCTCGCCTTCCAGGACATGGACTTCCTGCTGCGCGACGACCTGCGGCCGGTGCGCTTCCAGCTCGAGCTGCTCAAGCCGCAGCTGCTGCTCGACGAGGCGCACATCAAGTCGACCTTCGTGATCTATGGATCGGCGCGCATTCCCGAGCCGGAAAAGGCCGGGGCGCTGCTCGAGCTGGCCGAGACCGAGCAGCAGAAGAAGATCGCCGAGCGGCTGGTCGAGAAGTCGAAATATTACGACGTCGCCCGCGAGCTGGCGCACCTTGCCTCGAACTTCCCGCTCGACGAGGCCGGCAACCGCCACTTCGTGGTGACCTCGGGCGGGGGCCCCTCGATCATGGAAGCCGCGAACCGCGGCGCGCGCGACGTCGGCGCCGATACGATCGGCCTCAACATCCTGCTGCCGCACGAGCAGGCGCCGAACCCGTACGTGACCCCCGGGCTCAGCATGCAGTTCCACTATTTCGCGCTCCGCAAGATGCACTTCCTGCTCCATGCGCGCGCGGTGGCGGTGTTCCCGGGCGGCTTCGGCACGTTCGACGAATCGTTCGAGCTGCTCACGCTGATCCAGACCGGCAAGATCGAGCCGATCCCGGTGCTGTTCTACGGCAAGGATTTCTGGAACCGCGTCGTCAATTTCGAGGCGCTGGTCGAGGAAGGCGTGATCTCGCCCAAGGACCTGAAGCTGTTCCACTTCTGCGAGACCGCCGAAGAGGGCTGGGAAATCGTCCAGGATTTCTGGAAGGACAAGGACCACACCGTGATCGCGCGGCCGCGCCCGGGCATCGACAAGCCCGAGACGGTACTCAAGCAGGGCTGAGCACTCAGGCCAGCGTGAGGTAGAGCTCCGCCTCGATCACCCATTCGCCGCCGATCAGCCGCCATTTGGCGGTGTAGCTGCCTGACGCCTGCACCGCCCCGCCGGCCGCCGACACGCCTTGCCAGGCGCCGTGCTCGAAGGCGATCGGCGCGACCGGCGAGGCCTGGATCGCCTCGGGCGTGCGCGTGTAGATGCTGCGGTCGCGCGCGGCGAATTCGCGCTTCCAGGCGAGCAATTGCGCCTTGCGGCCGACGATCAGCGCCGAATCGGTGCCGGCGACCAGCACCGCGTCCTGCGCGAGGATCGGGCCGATCGCGGCGAGGTCCGCCTCGGCCAGCGCGCGGTTGAACGCCGCGCGGCGCAGGCGGATGGCGAGTTCGGGATCGGGGAGCGAGGCCATGGCCCTCCCCTAGCTATTCCGGGGCGAAGGCGTCCAGCAGTGCGGCGCGGCGCGGCTCGAAATCGGCCAGCCCCCATTTCCCCGCCATCTCGAGCCCGACGATCGGGTCCGAGCGAGTGGAGACGCGCACCGGCTCGAGTTCGCGCCGCGTATCGGCGTGGAGGAACACCGCAACATCGGGCGTGGTCGGCGATTCGGCAGGCTCGTCGATCACCACCCCGAGGCGCTGGCTTTCGAGCAGCACCAGCGATCCGACCGGGAACACCCCCAGCAGCGTGCGAAAGGCACGCAGCACGCGCGGATCGAAATGGCCGGTGGTGCCCATCATCCAGTCGAGCGCGGCGCCCGGCGACCAGCTGCGCTTGTACGCCCGGTTCGAGGTGACCGCGTCGAACACGTCGCACACCGCCGCCATGCGGGCATGGATGCTCAGCGTCTCCTGCGAGATGCCCGAGGGATAGCCGGTGCCGTCGACCTTCTCGTGGTGATGGAGGCAGACATCGAGCGCGATCTCGCTCTCGATCCCCGAATCGCGCAACAACTCATAGCCGCGCAGCGTATGCGCCTGGACCTGGGCATATTCGGTGAGGTCGAGCGGGCCGGGCTTGTTGAGCAGATCGGCGTCGATCCGCGCCTTGCCGATATCGTGGAGCAGCCCGGCCAGCCCGATCTCCTGCGTGAGCTCGGGCGGCAGCCGCAGCTCGTTGCCGAGCGCAAGCATCAGCCCGCAGACCGCGACCGAGTGGAGATAGGTATATTCGTCGTGCAGCTTGAAGCGGGTGACGCTGGGCAAAGCCGTGGGGCTGCGCGCCACCGAGGCGGCGATGGCGGAAACCACGGGCGCGAGGTTTGCGGCCTGGATCTTCCGACCGAAGCGGATTTCCGAAAAGGTCTCGGTGACGGTGTCCCGAGCCAGGCCGACGATCTCGCGGGCACGGTCGCGCTCCTGGGCCAGGCTGCCCGGCCGGGCATTGGTGTAGAGGCGGGTGGCGGAAAGGCGGCGGGCGGGCACGACCGCAGGCGCCGCAACCACGTCCTGTGGCGCGGCGCCTGCGAAATCGCGCCATTCCCCGGCATTCAGCCCGTCCTGCGCAGTGCCTCGCCCCGTCGGTTGCGAAGGCTCCATCTGACCCCCCGGTCAATACGCCCCATTTATCAGAGGCTTCCTAGGGTCATTTCGGAACCGGAAGCAATCAGCCAGCCTGCCAAAATGGGTCGGAGACCGGCTTGGCGCTACTCAGATTGGCGAGTGCCTGCAGCATCTGCTCGAAATGCAGAGCGATGCGCCGGTTGTTCTCGATATGGCGTTCGCTGCGCAACACGGCGACCGGCACCATCACGCCGTCTCCCACGCGCACGACGATGCCCGCCGCGATCAGCGCATGCACGCGGCGGCGGATCGTTTCGAAAGGCAAGTCGATCGCGCGGGACAGCGCGCGCAGCGAGATCGGCACGCGCACCGCATCGGGCGGCGGCATGTCCTCGCTCGAATAGAGGCGCGCGAGCTGGGCGTCCTCGGTGACGCGGCGGACATTGGCAGCCGTGATCGCCGCCGCGATCGTGCCCGCGGTGACGTCGCCATAGAGCGCAGTGAGCGTCTCGAGCGTGCGCAGGCTGAAGGCGAGGATCAGCCGCTCGATAACGCCGGGCGGCAAGCTGGCCACGCCTACCGCCAGCGAGCGGACGGCAGGCGCATAGCCGCTATCGGCAAGGTTGCGGAGCATGCGGACGAGATCGGCGGCGTCCTCCGCCGCGAGCCGCGACAGCGCGTCGCCCCGGAAGAAGTCCGGCGCGACGCTGAAGCCGGCGGGTCCGCGAACCAGCAGCCCCGCCGCGACCAGTTCGGCCGCACGGCGGCGCACCGTGGTGTGCGGCAGGCGCATCGAATGGGCGATCGCAGTGGCATTGACCGGCCGGCCGAGCGCACCGGCATCCTCCACTCCGATCCAGCGGTCCGTATCCGCGTCACGGAAAGGATGATGCGCGATGCTGCCGCCGAGCACGACTTCGAAGACGAAGCCGGCGAGCCGCTCCTGCGGCACCAGCGCGAGCCCGCGCCGGCTGCGCGCGAGCAGCAGCTCGGACACCTGGCGCGCAACGAGCCGGGCCGACAGCTTGCGGACATGCGCCTGGGGCATCGGGACCTAGCGCCGGGCGGGGGTGCAAGGGACGCAAAAGCGCCGCGGAATCACCCGCGGCGCCTGCTGCATTCGATCGCGTCCGATCACGGCGAACCCGCGCCTAGACGCCCTTCTTCTCGGCCTGTTCCTTGGCGGCGGGATCCTTGGAAGGCATGCCCGCGGCCGGAGTCGCCTCGTTGGAGAGGTTGCCGCCGGCGGCATGATCGTCGGTCGCATTGCCCTCGGCAGGCGCGGCGCCGGCAGCCGGCGCGGCCGGCAACGGCAGGTTCGAGCCCTGCGAATTGAGATAGGCAATGACGTTCGCGCGCTCCTGCGCGTCCGGGATGCCGGCAAAGGTCATCTTGGTGCCGGCGGCGAACTTGCGCGGGTTGGTCAGCCACGCGTCCATCTTGTCGAAGTCCCACTTGCCGCCGACGCCCTTCAGCGCGTCGGAGAAGGCGAAGCCGCCCTTCCCCTCGGCAATGCCCTCGCCCATCGTCGCATAGAGGTTCGGGCCGATACCGTTGGCGCCGCCCGAATTGATCGTGTGGCAGGCCATGCACTTCTTGAACGAGGCTTCGCCCTTGCCGAGATCGGCACTGGCCAGGCGCACCGCGATCGGGGCAACCACCGCCGCCCCGCCTTCGCTGGCTTCCTCCACGCCTTCGATGACATAGCCCATATGCTCGGGGCGCTCTGCATGGAAATACATGCCGCTGGCAATCGATAATCCAAGCGCGACAATGCCGCCCGCAAGTGCCCAGCCCGCGATCGTATTGAACCGATTGTCCATGAAGTGCCCCTGCGGAATAGTTGCGCTTCTTTAAAACCGCCATTGCAATGAAAGCAAGCGGGGCTTGCGGCGGAAGGGCCCGGCGGCTAGCCCGCGCGCGCTATGGAAAACTTCGCAAGCCCGGCGCGCAAGCTCGTCGCGGAAATGACCGAGGCCGCCGCCAACACCCCCGTTCGCGCCGTTGCCTTCCAGGGTGCCCCCGGCGCCAACTCGCACATCGCCGTGCGCGAAGCCTTTGCCGAGGGCCTGCCGCTTCCCTGCTTTTCGTTCGAGGACGCGATCGACGCGGTGAAGGAAGGCCGTGCCGGCTGCGCGATGATCCCGATCGAGAATTCGCTGCACGGCCGCGTCGCCGACATCCATTTCCTGCTGCCCGAATCGGGGCTGTCGATCATCGGCGAGCATTTCCTGCCGATCCGCTACGGACTGATGGGCATCGGCCCGGTCGAAGGCGTCCGCCAGGCGATGAGCCATCCCCAGGCGTTGGGCCAGTGCCGCCACTGGCTGAAGGCGCAGGGCATCCAGCCGCTCGCCTATCCCGACACCGCCGGCGCCGCCGCGGTGGTGGCCGAGAATGGCGATGCCAGCGTCGCCGCGCTGGCGCCGCCGGGCGCGGCGGAGCTCTACGGCCTGAAGATGCTGGGCGAGGACATCGCCGATGCCGAGCACAACATGACCCGCTTCGTGATCCTGGCGCGCGAGCCGCTTGCGGCCGAGATCGACGGGCCGGCAATGACCACCCTCGTCTTCGAAGTGAAGAACGTCCCCGCCGCGCTCTACAAGGCGCTGGGCGGCTTCGCGACCAACGGCGTCAACATGACCAAGCTGGAGAGCTACCAGCGTGGCGGCAGCTTCGCGGCGACCGAATTCTATGCGGACATCGTCGGCAGCCCTGCCGAGGCACCGGTCGCCCGCGCGCTCGAGGAGCTGAAGTTCCACACCAAGTGGATGCGCGTGCTCGGCACCTATCCGCAGGCGCGCGAGCGGGCATAGCCGCACCGCAAAGTACAGGAAGTACACGCCCGGACGCGCTTTCCGGCATGGGCGGAGCCTGCTTGACTCGCGTGATGAATCGTTGTGTATAGACAACATATCGTCATTCGAGTCGCCAAATTGCCGCAGATCCACAATCGCATTGCCCTGTTTCGCGCCGAACGCGGGATGAGCCGGCGCGAACTTGCCGAAGCGGTGGGGGTGAACCCCCAGACGATCGGCTATCTCGAGCGCGGCGACTACAGCCCCAGCCTGGAGCTGGGCATGAAGATCGCCGCGGTGTTCGGTGCGCCCGTCGAGCTGCTGTTTTCCTTCACCCCCTTCGAATCGGTCGCGGCGGCACTTCGCCGGGCGGCCGAGTGAGCGCGGAGCTTCGCATGTCCCGTTTCAACCAACGCCTTTTCGCCAGCCTCGACGCCGCGGCCGAGCATACCGGCGTGCCCCGCCTCGCCCGGCGGGACATACGCCGGCGGCACCTGCGCTGGCTGCCGATCGTTGCGCTGGCGATAGCGATCGGCGGCTGGACCTGGGGCCTGGTGCGGCCGGACCGGGCGTATCTCGGCTATGCGGCGATCTCGGTGGGATTCGCGATCGCGGCGTTCCTGCCGATCTTCGGGCCGATCAAGCCCTGGGGCGGCGGCAAGCTGGCCGACGAATATGACCGCCAGGTGCGCCAGCGCGCCTTTCTCTACGGCTTTGCGACAGTGACCTTCGCGGCCTTTGGCGGCATCTGGCTGCTGCTCGCGCTCGCGCTGCTCGACAATTGGAGCCGCGAGGCGCTGATCACCCAGATCGCCTATTTCGACTATCTGCTGTTTGTCCTCTATTTGGCCGTGCCGACGCTGCAGGCGAGCTGGGCGACGCGGCCGGTGGAAGAGGATTGAGGGGCAAGCCTGAGCGTTCCCCCGGCTTTCGCCGGGGAACAGCTTTCTTCAGGCGCCTTCCACCCAGACCGTGAGCAGGCTGTGCGCGATGGCGTAGCGCGGCGGGCCGAGAAAAGGCGCGGCAGGATCGCGGGCGAGCGCCTGCTGCACCTCCTCGCGGGTGAACCAGCGGGCATCCTCCAACTCGTTGGCATCGATCCGGATATCGTCGTTCAGCGCCTCGCCGATGCAGGCGACCATCAGCGACGACGGGAAGGGCCAGGGCTGGCTGGCGACGTAGCGGACCGCGCCGATGCGGATGCCCGACTCCTCGCAGGTCTCGCGGCGCACCGCTTCCTCGATCGATTCGCCGATTTCGAGGAAGCCGGCCAGCGCCGAATAGCGGCCCTGCGGCCAGCTTGGCTGGCGCCCGAGCAGCACCTGGTCACCGCGCTCGGCGAGCATGATCACCACCGGCTCGACCCGGGGGAAATGCTCGGCGCCGCAATTCGGGCAGTGGCGGGACCAGCCGGCATGCGCGACGCGGGTGGGCGCACCGCAATTGGCGCAGAAGCGGTGGCGGCCGTGCCAGAAGACCAGGCTGCGCGCCGCGGCATAGTTGGCGGCATCGGGCGCGGCGAAGCGATCGAGCATCGCGAACATCGCCGGCGAGCGGCCAGTCGGCACCGGCTCGCCCTCGGGCCAGGCCGAGACGAAGCGCGGCACCCCCGCCTCATAGCCTAGGAAGAGCAGCTCGCCCCGCGCTTCGGCGAGATCGGTCCACCCCAGCCGGCCCTCCTCGTCCAGGATCGGATCGAGCCCGTCGAGCAGAAGCAGCCGCGCGCCCGGATCGGCCAGTGCCGCCTCGAGCAGCGCCGGCTCGTGGCGGACGCGATCGGCGCGATCGAGCGTGTTGCCGGTGAAGCCGATCACTTCGAGATATCGGCGTAGATCGCCTTGGAGACTTCGCGCTTCAGCGGCGTGTCGCCGAACAGGTTGATCATCGCGACGCCGCGCACCTTGTGGACCGGATCGACCCAGGCGATCGTGCCGGCGGCGCCGCCCCAGCCGAACGTGCCCTTGCCCGGCCCGCCGGGCATGTCGTTGAGATAGACCGAGCCGCCGGCGCCAAAGCCCATCTGCACGCCGGTATCCCTCGCAGTCTCGTTGAGGAGCGACGTGTCGGTGCCGGCCGGCAGCAGGTTCGACATGGCGAGCGCCACGGTTTCGGGCTTGAGGATGCGGGCGCCGTCGAGTTCGCCGCCGTTCAGCAGCATGTGGAGGAACCGGTCATAGTCGCGCGCCGACATGACCAGGCCCGCGCCGCCATAGGGGAATTCGGGCTTCTTCAGATAGATCGAGCCGGCAGCCGGATCGGCGGGCACGCGGGCGGCGCCCATGAAGACATAGTTGCTGGCGAAATTGCCGACCTTGTCCGCCGGCACGGTCCAGTAGCTCTGGTCCATCCCGAGCGGCTTGAAGATGCGCGTGTTGACGAACTGATCGAAGGGCATGCCGCCGGCGACCTCGATCACCCGGCCAAGGATATCGAGCCCGATCGAATAGCTCCACTTCGCGCCGGGCTCGGCGATCAGCGGCAGCGAGGCGGTGCGGTTGGCGAATTCCTCGAGGCTGTCCGGACGGAGCGGCGCCATCTGCGCCTCGAGCTGGACGTTCACCTGGGCCGGGTTGATGCCGAGCCGGTTATACTCGTCGAGCAGCGGGCCCTTGGTGATGATGTTGTAGCCCAGGCCCGCAGTGTGGGTGAGCAGGTTGCGCACCGTGATCGGCCGCGTCGCCGGGCGCGTGGTCAGGTCCTTGGCCGGATCGACCAGCACCTTCATGTCCTTGAACGCCGGGATGAAGTCGCTGATCGGCTGGTCGAGCTTGAGCTTGCCTTCCTCGACCAGGATCATCGCGGCGATACCGGTGATCGGCTTGGTCATCGAATAGACGCGCCACAGGCTGTCGATATCGGCCTTGTGCGCGCTGGCCTCTTCGGAGACGCGGCCTTCGCTGACCACGGTCACCGTGCCATCACCGCGGCCCGAGACGATGACGATGCCGGGCACCTTGCCTTCGGCGACATAGCGTTTGGCGAGCGCCGTCTCGGCGGAGACGTTGGGCGTGGCGGGCGGCGGCGGAGCGGTCTGCGCGAGTGCGGGCGACGCCAGCGCCGCCAGGCCAAAGCCGAAACCGATCAGACCGCGCATAGCACTCTCCCGAATGTCCTGGCCGCCTTGGCGAAGACGGTGGGCAATCCGGCCGATTCGAGATCGGCGACCGGCCACCATTCGCCCGCGACGGCGGCGCCTGCATGCTCCGCGATTGTTGCAGCTGCAAGAGCGACGTCGAGATTGAAATGGGTGAATCCGTGGCTGACGGTTTCATCCAGCACGCGCCATTCGGCCGCCGCCGGCGCGCCTTCCAGGCCGGGCGGCGAATCGGTCCAGGGGCCGGTGGGCAGTGCGCGCATCCCGCCGAGCAGCCCCTTGTCCGGACGGCGGACGAGCAGCACCTTGCCGCCGCGCTCGAGCCAGAACATCGTGCCGTGGCGCTGCGGCTTGGGCGGCTTGGCGGCCTTGATGGGGAAGCGCTCGGGCGCGCCGGAGGCGAAGCCGTCGCAATCCTCGCGCAACGGACACAGCAGGCACTTCGGGGAGCGCGCGGTGCAGATGCCGCTGCCGAGATCCATCATCGCCTGGGCGAAATCGCCCGCGCGCGCATCGGGGGTGATCGAATCGGTCAGCGCATAGATCCGGGCCTTCGCGCCGGGCAGCGCCTCCTCCACCGCGAACAGCCGCGAGACGACGCGCTCGACATTGGCGTCGACCACCACCGCACGCCGGCCAAAGGCGATCGCGGCGATCGCCGCCGCGGTATAGCCGCCGACGCCGGGCAGCGCGCGCAGGCCCGCCTCGGTGTCCGGAAACGCGCCGCGCCGCGCCACTTCGCGGGCGCAGGCAAGCAGGTTGCGGGCACGCGCATAATAGCCGAGCCCCGCCCAGGCGGCCATCAGATCGGCATCCTCGGAGGCGGCGAGCGCCTCGACGCTCGGCCAGCTCCGGGTGAACTTGCCGAAATAGGGGATGACGCTGGCGACCTGGGTCTGCTGGAGCATCACTTCGGAGAGCCAGACGCGATAGGGATCGGGCGCATTGGCGCCCGGCCGCGCGCGCCAGGGCAAGTCGCGGGCGTTGCGGTCATACCAGCGGAGCAGCGCGGCTGCGATTGCACGGGGGGCGATTGCGCGAGGGGCGTTGTCGGGCACAGGGCCCTATGGCATGGGTTGGCGGAAATGACGAAGCCCCCGCGTACCACCACTCGCCAGCCGGCTCCCGAGCCGCAGCGCGCACTGCGCCCCCGCGCAGTTTCCGAGCTGCTCCCCGATGTCGGCCGGGCCAGCTTCCGCAAGTTCGGCTTCGTCCAGCATTCGATCGTCAGCCGCTGGGCCGAGATCGTCGGCGCGCGCTATGCCCGCGTCTCGATCCCCGAATCGATCCGCTTCCCCCAGGGCAAGCGCGAGCAGGGCGTGCTCCACCTGATCGTCAGCGGTGCGCACGCCCCGACGATGCAGCATATCGCCCCCGAGATCGTCGAGCGGGTGAACCGCTTCTTCGGCTATGCCGCGGTCGCCAAGCTGGCGATCCGCCACGGCCAGGTGAAGGCACCCGAAAAGGCCGCGCCGCCGCCCAGCCTGAAGCCGCTGAGCGAAGCGATGGGCGAGAGCCTGCGCGGCATCGCCGACCCTGAATTGAAGGCCGTGCTCGAGGCACTGGCCGCCGGCGTCGCCGCAAGCGACGAGAAGCCCAAGATCGGCCGGATAGACTGATGCGCACCCTGTTTGCACTTGCCGGCGCCGCGGCGCTGGCGCTGATCGGCGGCGCTTCGGCGCAGCAGGCGGCGAAGCCCGCGCCCAACTGGGAGTCGACCGTCACCGTCACGCCGCAGGGCGGCTATCGCCAGGGCAATCCCGATGCGCCGGTCAAGCTGGTCGAATATGGTTCGCGCGGCTGCCCCACCTGCGGCCGCTTCGCCGCCGAGGGCGTGCCGGCGCTGCGCCGCGACTATGTCGCCACCGGCAAGGTGAGCTACGAGTTCCGAGACTATCTGATCCACGGGCCGCCCGACCTGGCGATGGCCGCGCTCAACCAGTGCGTGCCGACCGCGCGCTTCTTCCCGGTGCTCGACGCGCTGTTCGCCAACCAGCGCCAGTTCGAGGACAGGCTCGAGGCACTGGTGAAGAGCCAGCCGGCGCAGGTGAATGCCTGGCAGAAGCTGCCCATGCCGCAGATGGCGACCCGGTTCGCCGAGGCGATGGGGCTGATCGCCTTCATGAAGACGCAGGGCCTGCCCGAGGCGAAGGCGCGCCAGTGCCTGGCCGATCCCAAGCTGATCGCCCGCATCGCCAAGACCAATGCCGACGCGGTTACCATCTACAAGGTGGACAGCACCCCCACTTTCATCGTCAATGCGCGCAAGGTAAGCGCCTATAGCTGGGAGCGGCTGCTGCCCGAGCTATGGGCCAATGGCGCCTCGGATTAGTCTGGAGAAGAACTCGCTATGCGTACCCTATTGGCCCTGGCCCTGACTCCGCTCCTCGCGCTCGCGGCCTGCGGCGGCGACGACAAGGGCAACAGCGCGGTCACCTCCGCCACCCCGGTCGCTGCGACGACGCCGCCCGCCGGCAAGGCGTGGACCGACATGATCACCAAGACCAAGGACGGCGGCTATCTCCAGGGCAATCCGAACGCGCCGATCAAGCTGGTCGAATATGGCTCGCGCAACTGCCCCTATTGCGGGCTGTTCGGCCGCACCGCGCCCGAGCCGCTGCGCGCCAACTATATCTCGACCGGCAAGGTCAGCTGGGAATTCCGCGACTTCCTGATCCACGGCGCGCCCGATCTCGCCGCCGCGCTGCTCAACCAGTGCGTGCCCGACGAGAACTTCTTCCCGGTGCTCGACAAGTTCTTCGAGAACCAGGACGCGTTCCTGACCCGCACCGAGCAGCTCTACAAGACCAACCAGCCGCTGATCCAGCAGCTCCAGCAGCTGCCGCCGCCCCAGGCCGCGGTCGCCTTTGCCGAGCAGCTCGGCATGATCGACTTCATGAAGCAGAACGGCGTGCCCGAAGCCAAGGCGCGCCAGTGCCTGAGCGACAAGGCCAAGATCGACGAGATCGCCAAGGTCAATGCCGACGGCGCCACCGTCTATGGCGTCAACTCGACGCCGAGCTTCTTCATCAACGGCAAGAAGGTGGAAGCCGGCAGCTGGGAGCAGCTCGAGCCGCTGCTCAAGCAGGCCGGCGCGCGCTAACGCCGGGAACGGGGGCTAGGGCGCCGTGCAGATCAAGCGGCTGCGGCTGACGGGCTTCAAGAGCTTCGTCGACCCTGCCGATCTGCGCATCGAGCCGGGGCTGACGGGCATCGTCGGCCCCAATGGCTGCGGCAAGTCGAACCTGCTCGAAGCGCTGCGCTGGGTGATGGGCGAAACCAGCGCCAAATCGATGCGCGGCGCCGGCATGGAAGATGTGATCTTCGCCGGCACCGCCACCCGCCCCTCGCGCGATTTCGCCGAAGTCACCATCCAAGCCGACCAGGTCGGCTCCGACGACGAACTGGAAGTGGTGCGCCGGATCGAGCGCGGCGCCGGCTCCGCCTATCGGATCAACGGGCGCGACGTGCGCGCCAAGGACGTGGCCCTGCTCTTCGCCGATTCGGCGACGGGCGCCCACTCCCCCGCCCTGGTCAGCCAGGGGCGGATCGGCGCGATCATCCAGGCCAAGCCGGGCGAGCGCCGGGCGATGCTCGAGGAAGCGGCGGGCATCGCCGGGCTGCATGTGCGCCGCAAGGATGCCGAGCAGCGGCTGCGCGCGACCGAGGCGAACCTGACCCGGCTCGACGAAGTGATCGGCGACCAGGAGAATCGTGCCGCGCAGCTCAAGCGCCAGGCGCGCCAGGCCGAGCGCTACCGCGAGCTTTCGGACAAGATCCGCGTCGCCGAGGCGCGGATGATCTTCGCGCGCTGGCGCGATGCCGCCGCGGCGGCGGATGCGGCGAAGAAGGAAGCGCTGGCTGCCGAGGTGCTGGTCGCCTCGCGGACCCAGGCGCACGACTCCGCCGTGGCGATCCAGCAGGCGGCGGCGGAGAAGCTCGCCACGCTGCGCGCCGAGGCTTTGGCAGTGCGCGACAAGGCGACCGAGGCGATGCACGGGCTCGCCACGCTGCGCTCGGACAAGGCGGCGGTCGAGCGCCGCATCGCCGAGGTACAGGAATCGGTGCGCCGGCTGGAGGAGGATCGCGGCCGCGAAGGCGCGCTCGCCCGCGACGCCGCCGAGGCGCTGGCCCGGCTCGACGAGGAAGTGAAGGCGCTCGACACGCGCATCGCCGAGACGACCGCGCGCATGCCCAATCTCGATGCCGCGCTGGCCGAGGCCGAGCGCGCTGCGCGCGATGCCGAAGTCGCGCTTGCCCAGGCGCTGGCGGCGCAGGCGAGCGAGGCGGCCGAGGCGCGCGTCGCCGAAGCGGCGCTGGCAGCGGCGCGCACCCGCGCCGAACGCTCCGAGCGCGACCGGGCGCGGATCGATGCCGAGCTGAAGGCGCTGCCCGATCCGGAGCCGCTCCAGGCCGAGAAGGCACGGGCGGCCGAGGCGCGCGCGCAGGCGGTGCGCCAGGCGGAAAGCGCGCGCACCGGGCTCACCCGCGCCGACGCAGAGGAGCGCAGCGCGATCGAGGGGCGCAACCATGCCCAGGTGGCGCGCGCCACCGCGCATGCCGAGCTGGCCCAGCTCGACAGCGAATCCGCCGCACTGGTCAAGGCGACGCGGCCTTCGGACAAGGACCGGCTGCTCGACAAGCTCAAGGTCGATGCCGGCTATGAGCGCGCGCTGGCCGCGGCGCTGGGCGACGATCTAGAAGCCGGGCTCGACACCGCGGCCGAGCGCTATTGGGCCGGCGCCGAGGCGCAGCCGGGCGATCCCGGTGCGCCGGCGGACACCACACCGCTCGGCCGCCATGTCCAGGCGCCGGCCGGGCTGGCGCGGCGCCTTGCCCAGGTGCTGGTCGCCCAGGAGGACAAGGGCCAGCCGCTCGCGGTCGGCCAGCGGCTGGTGACGCTTGCCGGCACGCTGCGCCGCTGGGACGGCTATGTCGCCAGGTCGGGCGGCGCCGCCGCGGCCGAGCGGCTGGTGCGGGTCAACCGGCTGATCGCGATCGAGAAGGCGCGTCCCGCCGCGGTGCGCGCGGTCGAGAGCGCCGATGCCGAGCTGGCGCGGATCGAGGAGAATATCGCCGAAGCGCGGCGCGCGGCTGCCGATTGCCGCCGCGTGCTCGAACATGCCGAGAATGCCGGGCGCGACGCTACCCGGGCCGAGGACCGCGCCACTGCGCAGCTCGAACGGCTCGATTCGCAGCGCGCCGATCTCGACACGCGCATCCGCCGCGTCGCCGCCGAGCAGGACGAGGCGGCCACCGAGCTGGGCCGCGCCGAAGCGGCCAAGGCGGCATTGCCCGACGGCACCGAGACGCGCGCGCGCGTCGCTGCGCTTTCCAGCGATGCCGAAGGCAAGCGCGCCGCCTCTGCCTCCGCCCGCGCCGAACGCGGCACGCTGGAACGCGAGATTTCGGCTGCGCGCGAACGCCATGCCGCGGCGGGCGCCGAGGCGAAGAGCTGGAAGTCGCGTGCCGGCGATGCCGCGCGGCGCGCCAACGAGATGGAGAAGCGCGCGCTCCAGCTGGCTGAGGAGAGCGAAGCGCTGGCCGGACGCCCTGCCCTGCTCGACGCGCAGCTTGCCGAGGCCGAGGCGGCAACCGAGAAGGCGCGCATCGAGAGCGCCGCCGCTCAGGCTGCCGAGCGCGAGGCCGAAATGGCGGTGCGCGAGACCGAAGGCGCGGTGCGCGGTGCGAACGAGATCCTCGCCCAGGCGCGCGAGGAACGCGCCGGCGCCGTGGCGCGCGCCGAGAACCAGGAGAGCCGCCGCATCGAGATGGGCCGCATCTCGGGCGAGCGCTTCGAATGCCCGCCGCCGATCCTGCCGCAAAAGGCCGGGTTCGACGAAGCGACGGTGCGCGCGCCCGAGGAGGAATCGACCGCGCACGAACGGCTCAATGCCGAACGTGAGCGAATCGGCCCGGTCAATCTCGTCGCCGAGACCGAGCTGGCCGAGCTCGAGGCCGCCTTCACCAGCAACGCCGCCGAGCGCGACGAGCTGCACCAGGCGGTGAACCAGCTGCGCGGCTCGATCGGCACGCTCAACCGCGAGGGGCGGCAACGCCTGCTCGCGGCCTTCGAGGCGGTCGACCAGCATTTCCGCCGGCTGTTCTCGACGCTGTTCAACGGCGGCGCGGCGCATCTCGAGCTGATCGATTCGGACGATCCGCTCGAGGCCGGGCTCGAGATCATGGCGCAGCCGCCGGGCAAGAAGCTCCAGTCGCTGACGCTGCTTTCGGGCGGCGAGCAGGCGCTTACGGCAGTCGCGCTGATCTTCGCCTTGTTCCTCACCAACCCCGCGCCGATCTGCGTGCTCGACGAAGTCGACGCGCCGCTCGACGACGCCAATATCGATCGCTTCTGCGACCTGCTCGAACGGATGACCGAGGAAACCGCGACCCGCTACCTGATCGTCACCCACAATGCCGCGACGATGAGCCGCATGCACCGGCTGTTCGGCGTCACCATGGTCGAGCGCGGCGTCAGCCGGCTGGTCTCGGTCGATCTCGGCGGGGCGGAAAGCCTGTTGGCAGCGGAATAATGGGTCGCCGGCAATTCCCGCGCGTCGCGCTGTTCGATGCGCCGACTCCGATCCAGCGGCTGGAGCGGATCGAGGCGGCGCTGGCGCTCAAGGGCGCTCGCCTCTTCGTCAAGCGCGACGACCTGATGGGGCTGGGCGGCGGCGGCAACAAGTTGCGCAAGCTCGAATATCTGCTCGGCGCGGCGATCGAGCAGGGCTGCGACACCTTCATCACCACCGGCGCCCGCCAATCCAACCATGCCAGGCTGAGCGCGGCGGCATCGGCGAAGATGGGGCTTTCGGCCGAGCTGATGCTGACCGACACCGTGCCGCGCACCGACCCGAGCTACCTGCACAACGGCAACCAGCTGCTCGACGGGCTGTTCGGCGCCACGGTGCATCACCTGCCGCGCGGCGCCAATGCGCTGACCGCCGCGCATATTCGCGCCGACGAACTGCGCGCCGAGGGGCGCAAGCCCTATGTCGTCGGCGCCGGCGGCTCCTCGCCGGTGGGGGCGCTCGGCTATGCCGCCTGCGCCGTGGAGATTCGCGCGCAGGAAGCCGAGATGGGCCTGCATTTCGAGACGATCCTCGTCGCCAATGGCAGCCACGGCACCCATGCGGGCCTCGCCGCCGGCATGGCCGCCGCGGGCGACGATCCGGCGCGCATCCTGTCCTTCACCGTGCTCGCCGAGCTGGACGAAGCCGAACTCGAGACGCTGGCGCTGGCCCATCAGACGCTGGCGCTGCTCGGCGGCGGCGAGATCGGGCCCGAGGCGATCCGCATCGACGGATCGCAGCGCGGCGAAGCCTATGGCATCCCAACCGAGGCGATGCTGGCGGCCGTGCGGCTGATGGCGCGGGCCGAGGGGCTGCTGATCGACCCGGTCTATAGCGGCAAGGCATTCGCCGGCGTGCTGGCGGGGCTGCGCGACGGCAGCCTGACCGGCGACGTGCTGTTCGTGATGACCGGCGGCACGCCGGGCCTCTACGCCTACCAGCCAGCTTTTGCCCACTAGCCGTCATCCCGGCGAAAGCCGGGATCTCAGGCGATGGCGCGGGGAAGGAGCCGCTTGAGATCCCGGCGTTCGCCGGGATGACGGCTGATACCGGACGATGGCTATTGGCCAAGGATCCGCCGGTAGAGCCGGATATAATTGTCCGCCATCGCCTCGACCGAGAAATGCGCCGCGACCCGTGCGCGGCATGCCGTCCGGTCGATCGCCTCGACCTGCGCCAGCGCGGCGATCGCCTCGCCGGTCGAGCCGACCAGCAGGCCGGTCTCGGGCGTGATCAGCTCGGGCATGCTCCCGCGATCGATCGCGATCACCGGCGTCCCGCATGCCATCGCCTCGACCACCGACAGGCCGAAGGGCTCGTCGAAATTGATCAGGTGGAGCAGCGCCTGTGCCTTGCCGAGCGCGCGGAGCCGTTCTGCGCCGCCGACAGGCCCGTGATAGACGATGCGATCGCCGAGGAAGGGCGCGACTTCGCGATCGAAATAGCCCTGGTCCTGGACGATGCCGTAGAGGTTGAGCCGCCGCCCGGTGGCGCGCGCCACTTCGATCGCCTCGGCCGCGCCCTTGTCGGGATGCATGCGGCCGAAGAACAGCAGGTCCTCGCCACCGTCGGCCTCGAAGGGGAATTCGTCGAGCCGGATGCCGTGGTGGATCGTCGCGGCATAGCGCAGCGCCGGATTCCGATCCGCCTCGCTGATCGCGACATAGTGCACCCGGTCCTCGAACGGCTTGTACATCGGCAGGATGCGATCCGAGGAGAAGCCGTGGATCGTCGTCACCATCGGCGTCTCGACGAGTCCGGAAAAGGCATGCGCAGGGAAATCGGCCTGGTTGTGGATCAGGTCGAAGCGATCGGCCTGTTCGAACAGATGCGCGAGATGGGCATATTCCCACACCTTGGCATCGACGTCCGGGGTCTCCTCATAGCCGCCCGGCACCACGCCATCGAGTGTGGCGGCGGTGATCGAGTCCTTGGTGGCGAACAAGGTCACGTCGACGCCGCGTGCGACCAGCGCCTCGGTCAACAGGCTCGTCACCAGCTCCCACGGGCCATAGTGGCGCGGCGGCGTGCGCCACGCGATCGGCGCCAGCATCGCGATCCTCATCCGAGCACATAGCCTTCATTGGGCGCGAGCAGCGCCGGGTCCTGGCCGCCGCGCGCCGAGGCGAGGATGGTGAAATCCTCGGCCCATTCGGGAATGGCGAAAGGCTGGGGCCGGTCGCCGAGATTGAGCACGACGAGCAGCCGGTCATGCTCGAGCCGCCGTTCCCAGGCGAGCAGGTCGCCGCCGGCGTCGACCGGGTGATAGTCGCCCAGCTTGAGCGCGGGATGCTCGTGGCGCAGGAAGAGCAGCTTCTGCGTCAGCCGCCACATCGAGGCCGGATCGCCGCGCTGGACCTCGACATTGCGCGCCAGCCAGTCGGGGTGGAGCGGCAGCCAGGGATCGGCGGTGCTGAACCCGGCATTTGCGCCGGCATCCCAGGCCATCGGGGTGCGCACCGGATCGCGGCCGAGGCCGATGCCGGGATCGCGGATCTCGCGCGGATCCTGGACAAGTCCGGGCGGGATCGCGCCGTCCTCCATGCCGATCTCGTCGCCATAATAGAGCGTCGGCGTGCCGCGCAGCAGGAGGAGCAGCATCATCGCGATGCGCGCCTGCTCGGGCCCGACGCGCGTGGCGATGCGCGGGCGATCGTGATTGCCGAGCACCCAGTTCGGCCAGCCGCCCGGGGGCAGCGCGCCCTCATAGTCGGCGATCATCCCGGCCAGGCTGCGGGCGTTCCATTCGGCGCCGATCAGCTGGAAGTTGAAGGGCAGATGCACACCCGGCTGCTCCGCCGTGCCATAATAGCCGACGAGCCTGGGCACCGGCAGGTAGATCTCGCCGATCAGCACCCGCGCCCCGAATTCGTCGGCGAGCGCGCGCATCTCGGCGGCGATGTCGTGCACTTCGGGCTGGTCGGTCGAATGGAGCTGGTGGACGCGGGTGTAATCGGGCTCGCCCGGCTGCCATTCGGTGTTCACCGGATTGTCGGGCAGGTCGACATGCTTGACCATGTGCCACAGCACGTCGATCCGGAACCCGTCGATCCCGCGCTCGAACCAGAAGCGCAGCACGTTGAGCATCGCCGAGCGCACCGCCGGGTTGCGCCAGTTGAGGTCGGGCTGCTCCTTCAGGAAGGCGTGGTAGTAATATTGGCCGGTGGCCTGGTCCCATTCCCAGGCCGAGCCGCCGAAATCGCTGATCCAGTTGTTGGGCGGCGAACCGTCGGGCTTCGCATCGCGCCAGATATACCAGTCGCGGCGGGGATCGTCCTGCGCCGAGCGGCTCTCCTTGAACCAGGGATGCTGGTCGGATGTGTGGTTGGGCACCAGATCGAGCAGCAGCTTGATGTCGCGTGCGTGCGCGGCGGCGAGCAGCGCATCGAAATCGGCAAGCGTGCCGAAGCGCGGATCGACGTCGCAATAATCCGCCACGTCATAGCCGAAATCGGCCATCGGCGAGGGGAAGATCGGCGAGATCCAGATCGCGTCGATCCCCAGCGCCTTTAGGTCGTCGAGCCGGCGCTCGATGCCCTTCAGATCGCCGATGCCGTCGCCGTTCGTGTCCTGGAAGGAACGCGGATAGACCTGGTAGATGACAGCGGATTTCCACCATTCGGTCATGCGATACGACTCCCCCCTGTTCCCCGGCGAAAGCCGGGGCCCAGAGCCACAAGCGGTATCGCAGAGAAACCCTGGGCCCCGGCTTTCGCCGGGGAACGGAAAGGCCAGGTCACTTGAACCGCTCCTTCGAAATACGCGTGATGCGGCAGGCGAGATCGGCCTCGCCGCTGGCCGCGATATAATGGTCGCCCGCATCCGCCACGCCGGTGGTGAACACCACCGGGGTCGGCAGATAGAGCTGGTGTGCGATCGGATCGGTGAGCGCGGGATTGGCTTCGAGCAAAGGTGTCTCGTCCTCGAGCCGCAGGATCTTTGACGGATCGTCCTTGTCGAGCAGCGCCCAGAAGCTGCGATAGACGCCGACCGCGCCCTGCTTCTCGACGCCGTGATAGATCAGCATCCAGCCCTGGGGCGTGAGCACCGGCTGGCTGCCGCCGCCGATCCGCTGGGTCGAGCTGGTGCCCTTGCGCGCGCGGATGCCCGGCGTGTCGAGCGGCTTCCAGTGCAGCCCGTCAGGCGACTGGGCCATGTTGATCGCCGGCCCGCCCAGCCAGGGGCTGTCCTCGGGATAGGCGAAATAGCATTCGCCCAGCGGCCGGGTGAGCGCCATGTACTTGCCGCCCGGCTTGCCCTCGAACAGGATCATGTCCTTGTTCTGGTGATCGAGGACGATGCCGAGCAGCGTGTAGTCGAGCCCGTTCACCGAATGGTACATGGCGGTGCAGTGCCGCTCGGCCGAGACGCCGCACACCGTCATCCACCAGCGCCCGCCAACCAGGCTGATCCGCGCATCCTCGACGCCATAATCCATGAAGCTGGCCGAGGGCTGGATCGCCTTGTCGTAATGGACCTTCACGATCGCGCCACCGTCCTTGCTCAGCTCGACCGGGAGCAGCCAGGAGAGCGAGGTCAGGCCGAGCAGGCGCGGGTTGCGGTCCTTGAGCGCGAACTGGCGCGGATCGTCCATGTCGATGCCGGAGACGGCATGGCGATCGAGGACATAGCCCTGCGGCGTCCAGCGCACTGCGCGGGCATGCGCGCCGTCCACCGGATCGCGCAGCGCTTCGGCCACGCGGACCATCAGCAGCAAATTGCCGTTAGGCAGCCGCGCCAGGCCTGGGTTGAACGCCCCGAGCACATGCGTCGGCTCCGCCACGCCGTTGCGCAGCGGGGAACGGCTGAGATCGACATCGTCGGGTCGGAAGATCAGGAAATCATCGGCCAAAGCTCACTCCCCTCGCTTTGACCCGAACGGTATCAGGCCTTGCCGGTTCCGCCCTGCATCTGCTCGTGATGCCGGATCACCTCATCGATGATGAAGCGCAGGAACTTCTCGGAGAATTCCGGATCGAGGTCGGCGGTCTTCGCGAGCTCGCGCAGCCGGGCGATCTGGCGGTCCTCGCGGCCGGGATCGGCGGGCGGCAGGCCCGATTCCGCCTTGTAGCGCCCCACCGCCTGCGTGACCTTGAAGCGCTCGGCGAGCAGGAACACGAGCGCGGCATCGATATTGTCGATGCTCTGGCGATAGCGGGTTAGAGTCTCGTCGGCCATGGCCGCCTCTTTGCGCAGGACGTAAGGTCACGCAAGCCTTGCCTTTGTGCGCTGCACCCGCCACAGGCTTGGGCATGAGCGCTACCATCCATCGCCTCGGCGCCGGCCCCGCCCCCTCGCTCGATCCGATGATGGCGCTGGTCGCCCACGACATGAACCTCGTGAACGCGGTGATCCTCGATCGCATGCAGTCCGAGATTCCGCTGATCCCGGAGCTGGCCGGCCATCTGATCGCCGGCGGCGGCAAGCGCATGCGCCCGATGCTGACGCTCGCCAGCGCCAAGCTGCTCGGCTATCCGGGCACCCGCCACCACCGGCTCGCCGCCGCGGTGGAGTTCATCCACACCGCGACGCTGCTGCACGACGACGTGGTCGACAGCTCGGACCTGCGCCGCGGCCGCCGCACCGCCAACATCATCTGGGGCAACCCGGCGAGCGTGCTGGTCGGCGACTTCCTGTTCAGCAAGTCGTTCGAGCTGATGGTGGAGAGCGAGAGCCTGAAGGCGCTGCACATCCTCAGCAACGCCAGCGCCGTGATCGCCGAGGGCGAAGTCAACCAGCTCACCGCCGTGCGCCGGCTCGATCTGGGCGAGGAACGTTATCTCGACATCATCGGCGCCAAGACCGCCGCGCTGTTCGCCGCCGCCTGCCGCATCGCCGCGGTGGTCGCCGAGCGCTCGGAGGCCGAGGAACTGGCGCTCGACGCCTATGGCCGCAACCTGGGCATCGCCTTCCAGTTGGTCGACGACGCGATCGACTATGTCTCGGACGCGGGCACGATGGGCAAGGATGCCGGCGACGATTTCCGCGAAGGCAAGATGACGCTGCCGGTGATCCTCGCCTATGCACGCGGCGACGAAGCTGCACGCGCCTTCTGGAAGGACGCGATCGCGGGCCACCGCAATTCGGATGCCGACTTCGCCGAGGCGATCAAACTGGTGCAGGCCAGCCGCTCGGTCGACGACACGCTCGCCCGCGCCCGCCATTACGGCCAGCGCGCGATCGACTCGCTCGGCGTGTTCGCCAACGGCAGCGCCAAGGATGCGATGGTCGAGGCAGTCGAGTTCGCGGTCGCCCGCGCCTATTGAGGCTCAGTCCTCGTCTTCATCCTCGTCGTCATCGTCATCCTCGTCGTCGAGCAGGCCGTCTTCCTCGGCTTCCATCTGCTCCTCGATCGCCTCGACGATCAGATCGAGCTGCTCTTCGCTGGCCGTGAATTCCAGCGTCTCGCCGTCATCGTCCTCGAGATGGAGCGTATAGTCGCCATCGCCGTCCGGGGTGATCGTGAACTGTGCCAGGGTTCTCGCCATGTATTCGCTCCTTAGGCTTTGCTTGCGCCAAACCCGGCTTCGGGGAATTGGTTGCGCACAATGAGCGACGCCCTGCCGATTCATGCCGTGTTGCCCGATCTGCTCGCCGCGCTGCGGGCGGAGAGCAACGCCGTGCTGGTGGCGCCGCCGGGCGCGGGCAAGACGACGGCGGTGGCGCCGGCACTGCTCGGCGAGGCCTGGTGCACCGGCGAAGTGCTGCTGCTTTCCCCCCGCCGGCTCGCGGCGCGCGCGGCGGGCGAACGGATGGCGGCGCTGGCGGGCGAACCGGTCGGCCAGACCTTCGGCTATGCCACGCGGATGGACAGCAAGCGCTCGGCGGCGACGCGGGTTACGGTGGTCACCGAGGGCATTTTCGTCAATCGCATCCAGGCCGATCCCGAGCTGGCGGGCGTTTCCGCCGTGCTGTTCGACGAAGTGCATGAGCGCAGCCTCGACAGCGACTTCGGCCTGGCGCTGGCGCTCGACGCGCAGGCGGCGCTGAGGCCCGACCTGCGGATCGTGGCAATGTCGGCAACGCTCGACGGCGCGCGCTTCTCGGACCTGATGTCTGGCGCGCCGGTGATCGAAAGCGAGGGGCGGAGCTGGCCGCTCGAGCTGCGCCATCTCGGCCGCGCCGCCGATGCGCGGATCGAGGATAGCGTGACAGCGGCGATCCGCACCGCGCTGCGCGATGCCGAGGGCGGCGTGCTCGCCTTCCTGCCGGGCGTCGCCGAGATCGAGCGCACCGCCGAGCGTGTCGGCGAGGTGCCGGGCGCGGTGGTCCACAAGCTGCACGGTTCGCTGGAGCCGCAAGCGCAGCGCGCGGCGATCGCGCCCGATCCGCAGGGACGGCGCAAGATCGTGCTGGCCACCTCCATCGCCGAAACCTCGCTGACGCTCGAGGGAATCCGCATCGTTGTCGATTCGGGGCTTGCCCGGCGCCCGCGCTACGACCGTGCCGCCGGCATGACCCGGCTGGTCACCGAGCGGGCGAGCCAGGCGGCGGTCACCCAGCGCGCCGGCCGCGCCGCGCGCCAGGGGCCGGGGACTGCCTATCGGCTGTGGGAGGAAGCGGCGACCGCCGGGCTCCCGCGCTTCGACCCGCCCGAGATATTGGAAGCCGACCTCTCCGCGCTGGTGCTCGATTGCGCGCTGTGGGGGGTGAGCAATCCGCGCGACCTCAACTGGCTCGACCCGCCGCCCGAGGCCGCCGTCGTCGAGGCACGCAAGCGGCTCGGCACGCTGGAGGCGCTGGACGAGGCCGGCCGCCCGACCGCGCATGGCAAGGCGATCGCCGGCCTGCCGCTGCCGCCGCGGCTCGGCCATATGCTGGTGCGCGCCGCCGAGCGCGGCATGGCCGGCACCGCGGCGCAGATCGCGGTGCTGCTCGGCGAGCGCGGGCTGGGCGGCAATGATGCCGATCTGGATCTGCGCCTGCGCCGCTGGCGGAACGAGCGCGGGCCGCGCGCCGAGAATGCGCGGCGACTGGCGCAGCGCTGGGCGAAAATTCTCCCTCTCCCCTCCGGGGAGAGGGCCGGGGAGAGGGGAAGCGCGACGCACTCTCCACCTCTGCCCCGCTCCCCACCCACTCCCCGGGGGGGTGAGGGGGTGGGAGGAGGCGCCGCCGGGGGCGCGCTCGCCGTCCCCCAGCGGGGCGCACAGCGCCCCGCCGCCCGGGGGCCCCTCGGCCCCCCCCCCCCCCCCCCCCCCCCGGCGGGCCCCGGCGCCCCCCCCCCCCCCGCGCGACGCACTCTCCACCTCTGCCCCTCTCCCAACCCTCTCCCCGGAGGGGAGAGGGCTTTGAAGAAGTCGCCGCCTGTGTCGCGCTCGCCTTCCCCGATCGGATCGCAAAGCGCCGCGACGCGAGCGGCGAGACCTGGGCTTCGACGGGAGGGCGCGGGTTCAAGCTCGATCCCACCTCTTCGCTCGCCCGCGCCGAATGGCTGGCGGTCGCCGAGACGCAGGGCATGGCCGCGGGCGCGCGCATCCTTTCCGCCGCGCCGATCGACCCGGCCGAAGTCGAGGCGCTGTTCGCCGAGCGGATCGAGACCAAGCGCAGCGTCCGCTTCGATCCCGCCACCGGGCGGATCGAGGCGCTGCGCGAACGCCGGATCGGCGCGATCCGGCTTTCGAGCGGGCCCGATTCGGCGGCGGAACCCGCCGAGATCGAGAAGGCGCTGCTCGAGGGCGTGCGCGCGCGCGGCCTGGCGCTGCTACCCTGGTCGGGCACCGCCCAGGCACTGCGCACCCGCGCCGCCTATGCCGGCAATGATTCGCTGTCCGACGAACGGCTGCTGGCCGAGCTCGACGACTGGTTGCCCGGGCTGCTCGCCGGAAAGCGACGGCTCGATGCGGTCGAGGGGCTGACCAATGCGCTGAACAACCTGCTCGGCTGGGACGGGCAGAAGGCGCTCGACCGGCTGGCCCCCGCCCGCTTCGAGACGCCCGAGGGATCGAGCTATGCGATCGACTATGCCGCCGAGGGCGGGCCGACCGTCGAGGTGCGGGTGCAGGCGCTGTACGGGCTCGACACGCATCCGGTGCTGGGCGACGGCACGCCGCTGGTGCTGAGCCTCACCTCGCCCGCCGGCCGGCCGATCCAGACGACGCGCGACCTGCCGGGCTTCTGGAAGGGCAGCTGGGCCGCAGTCGCCAAGGAAATGCGCGGCCGCTATCCGCGCCATCCCTGGCCCGAGGACCCCGCATCGGCCTCCGCGACGCTTCGGACGAAAAAGGCTGATGCAAGGGCCGCGGGACCGCGTTAAAGCGACTCACCATGACCAAGACCGCCCGCATCTACCAGAAGCCCAAGAACGCCATGCAGTCGGGCCGCGCACGCACGACGAGCTGGATCCTCGAGTTCGAGCCCGCACGCCAGCAGCAGGCCGATCCGCTGACCGGCTGGGCCGGCGGCGACGCGACTGCCACGCAACTGCGGATGAGCTTCCCGACGCTGGAGGCCGCCACCGGCTATGCCGAGCGCGAGGGCCTGGCCTTCCATGTGGTCGCGGCGCCCGAGCGCAAGCTCAAGCTCCAGGCCTATGCGGATAACTTCCGCTGAACGAACGATAGCGTCACCGTAGTTTGAGCGTCACCCCGGCCTTGTGCCGGGGTCCACGGTGCCGCATCGATTGGCATCGAACCTCTTGTTCATAGCTCGCCTCGCGGTGGCCCCCGGCACAAGGCCGGGGTGACGGCTTTGGCTCAGTCCGTCAGCAGCGCTCCCGACAAAAGCAGCAGGATTTTCGCGTCGATCCCCAGCCCTTCGGCGCGCTTGGCGGCGACGAACGCGGCGAGGTCGCTGCGCGGCACGCGGTGGACGACGATGTCCTCGTCCTCCAGCCCGCCGCCTTCGCCCACCCTGGTGAGGCCGGTCGCCCGCACCAGCGTGAAGCTCTCCGTCACCAGCCCCGGCGAGGCGAAGTAATCGCCCAGATTCTCCACCGCCCCGCAGTCATAGCCCGTCTCCTCGATCAGCTCGCGGCGCGCAGTCTCCAGCGGCGAATCGCCTTCGCGCCCCGCCTCGTCGCCGATCAGCCCGGCGGGCAGCTCTAGGCAGCGCTTGCCCAGCGGCACGCGGTACTGATCGACCAGCAGGACATGATCCTCATCGTCAATCGCAATGATCGCGGCGGCGCGGATGCCGCGGGCACGCGAGACATATTCCCATTTGCCCCGGCGCCTGGCGGTGATCCACTTGCCCTGCCAGGTGATTTCCTCGATCTCGTCGCTCACAATTCGATCAGCCGGTCGGGAAGCTCGTTCACATCGTCCTCGCTGCGGGGGAAATGCTCGGCCAGCACCAGGCCGATCTGGCGCACCGCCTCGGCCATGCCGTCTCCGGCATGCTTGTCCTTCACGCCCTTGATCAGCGCCGCCATCGCCGCGCCCCACACGTCCGCGGTCACCCTGGAGTGGATCGCCTCGTCGGCGATGATCTCGGCGCGGTGCTCGGCCAGGCTCAGATAGACCAGCACGCCGGTCGAGCCGCGGGTGCGCTTCTCGGCGGCGGCACGAAACAGCGCCAGCGCCCGGCGATGCACCCGGCGCGTCTTGGTCGCGCCGGGGGTGAGCAGCAGCCGCAGCGCATCGAGCGCCAGCACCACCCGCACCACCAGGAAGGTCGCCGCCATCAGCACCAGCGCGATCGTGAGATACCAGCGCGCCGGCACCACCTGCGCCCAATTGTCGACGAAGCGGGTGTGGAGCCACTCGGCCGGCCAGGGCTGCCAGGCGAGCAGCGCCAGGACGAGCAGCATCGCCAGCACCGCCCAGTGCAGCGCCACGTCGTGATAGGGATCCGAGCGCCCCGCGACGACGGTGACGATCTCGCCATTGGTGGTGAGCTCCGCCGCGGTGACGGCATCGGTGACGGCCTGGCGGTCCTGATCGGTCAATTGCATCTCACCAGCTCCCCGAGGCGCCGCCGCCCCCGAACGATCCACCGCCGCCGGAGAAGCCGCCGCCTCCACCGCCGCCGCCCCAGCCGCCACCGCCTCCGCCGCCCCAGCTGCTGCCGCCGCCCCGGCCGGCCTCGCGGCCGATCTCGTTGGCGATCGACCAGAGGATGATCGGCAGCGCGCCGCTGTCGTCGCCGCGATAGCGCCGGTCCCAGGGGCCACGCCGCTTGCGCCGGCCGAGCCCGAGCATCGGCAGGATCACGAACAAGAAGATGATGCCCCAGAAGATCAAGCCGATCGGGAAGCCGCCACTGCTGTGGCTCTTCTGGCGCTTCTGGGTGACCTTGGCCTGCTGCTCCTGCGCGCGCTGCTCGGCAGCCTCCAGGGGCAGCTTCATCTGCTCGGCGATCGCCTTGGCGCCTGCCATGATGCCGCCGGGCATGTCGCCCGCCTTGAATTTGGGAATGATCGTCTCGTTGATGATCTGGCTGGACATGCCGTCGGTCATGATCGGCTCGAGGCCGTAGCCCACTTCGATGCGGACCTTGCGCTCGTTGGGCGCGACGATCAGCAGGATGCCGTTCTTGGCGTCCTTCTGGCCGATCCCCCAGCTGCGCCCGAGCTGATAGCCGTAGTCGGCAATGTCATAGCCCTGCAGATCGGGAATGGTGACGACGACGAACTGGCGCGTCGAGGCCTGCTCGACCTGCTCCGAAAGCTGGGTGAGCTCGGCGACCTGGGGCACCGAGAGCAGATGCGCCTCGTCGACCACCCGGCCGGTGAGCTTGGGAAAATTGGGCTGCGCCTGGGCCGAGAGCGGCACCAGGACGAGCAGCAACGCGAGCAGGCTACGCAACAGGGTCATTGAGTGATCTCGCGAATGATGGCTTCGCTGCCGGCGGCGATGCCGCCGGGCATGTCGCCGGCCTTGAAGCGCGGCAGGATATCCGTGTCGATGACTGCCTTGGCCTCCGCATCGGTCAGCGCCTTTTCGAGGCCATAGCCGACTTCGATGCGGACCTTGCGCTCGTTCGGCGCGACGATCAGCAGCACGCCGTCGTTGAAGCATTTGCGGCCGATGCCCCAGGTGCGGCCGAGGTTGAGGCCATAGTCCTCGATGACATGGCCGCCCAGGCTCTGCACGGTCACCACCACGAACTGGTGCTTCGAGCGCTTCTCGGCATCTACCAGCCGGTTCGAGAGCGCGCGCCGCTGGCTGACCGTCAGGAGGTTCGCGCCATCGACCACGCGCCCGGTGAGCGCCGGGAAATCATAGCCCGAGGGCGCGGCCCCGGGCGCCTGCGCCGCGGCCAGATCGGCATCGGCCACGGGCTCCGCCGTCGCCGCCGGAGGCGTGCATCCGGCGGAGGCGGGCTGCGCGGCTTGCGTCGCGGGCTTGCACGCCGCGAGCGCCCCGCAGAGAAGGAGCGCTCTCAGGATCAGTTGCTGTTCCCGAAGCTGACGTCGGGCATCTTCTCCGCACCGGCCTGGGCCTGGAACGGCACCATCGGCTTGGCGCCGTAGAAGATCTTGGCGCCGATCGCGTCGGGGAAGGTGCGGATGCGGGTGTTATAGGCCTGGACCGCGGTGTTGTAGTCGCGCACCGCGATGGTGATGCGGTTGTTGCTGCCTTCGACCTGATCCATCAGCGTCTTGAAGGTCGCCTGGCTCTGGAGCTGCGGATAGGCCTCGACGCTGGCGAGCAGCCGCCCGATCGAGCCACTGAACTGGTTCTGCGCCGCCTGGAAGGCCGCAACCTTGTTCGGATCGGTGAGGTCGTCGGCCTTGATCTGCACCGAGGTGGCCTTGGCGCGCGCCTCGACCACGTCGGTCAGGATCTTGCCTTCCGATGCGGCGGCGCCCTTCACCGTGTTGACCAGCGCGGGGATCGTGTCCGCACGGCGCTGGTACGCGGCCTGGACATCGGCCCATTTCGCCTTCGCATTCTCTTCCGCGGTGGGCACGCTGTTGAGCCCGCAGCCGGCGAGCAGCGCGGCGGCGGCAAGGGCGAGAACGGCACGAAACTTCATCACTATATGATCCTCCGGATCTGGTTCGTGGGTGTCTTATACAGTGGCAACACCCGGCTCCGAAAGCGAAATCGGACAGGGCGGATTTGCGCGAAGCCGTGAGAAGTGCATCATGGGCGCGCTGCCGCGCCCTGGCGGCAGCAGGTGGGAGACCAGGGGATGTTCAAGGAATTCAAGGCGTTCATCTCGCGCGGCAACGTGCTCGACCTCGCCGTTGCGGTTATCATCGGCGCGGCGTTCAGCAAGATCGTCAGCTCGCTGACCGACGACCTGCTGATGCCGCTGATCGGCAAGATCTTCGGCGGGCTCGATTTCTCGAGCTACTTCATCGCGCTGGGCCCGGTGCCCGCCGCGCTGGCCGGATCGACCGACTATGCCGCGCTGAAGAAGGCGGGCGTGCCGCTGTTCGGCTATGGCGCCTTCATCACCGCCGCGGTCAATTTCCTGATCGTCGCCTTCATCATCTTCCTGCTGGTGCGCGCCGTGAACCGCGTGATGCCGAAGCCGGAGGAAGCCACAGCCGCCGAGCCGGCGGACATCACGCTGCTGCGCGAGATCCGCGACGAGCTGAAGAAGAAGGCGGGCTGAGCCCAAAGTGAAGGGAGTCGCGGCAAATCGTTTCACTTTGCCCGCGGCTCCCCTTGCCGGCTGAAAAGGCGGCAAGAGACCGGCGGACGTCATCAGACGACGCAACCAGACGAAATCCTACATTACAAGCGATTTGCGACAGCCTCAGGCTGCGGCGAGATCTTCCGCAGTGGCATCGGCGAGGCTGGTGCCGTCGAGGATGCGCGCCGTCTCGTCGCGCACGCGCGCCATGGCGTGGCGGATCGCGCAGCTCGCCTCGTCCTTGCAATCGTTGCACGGGCGATAGGCGGTGCGGCTGACACACGGGACCAGCGCCAGCGGCCCCTCGATCACCCGGATGATCTCGCCGAGCGAAATCAGATGCTTGGCCCGTGCCAGGCGATAGCCGCCGGCCTTGCCACGGGTGGAGCTGAGGAACCCGGCTTCGCGCAGATCGGCCAGGATCAGCTCGAGGAACTTGCGCGGCACATTGGCTTCGGCGGCGATGCGGTTCATCGGCGTCGGCGCACCCGCCACGGGCTGGCCGGCAAGGAAGAGCATCGCGCGAAGGGCGTAACGGGAACGCTGGGTCAACATCGGTTCGAAACGTCCATGCCAATTGTTTGCGGCACTGTGAAGGCCTTAGGACGTGCTGCCTGACCTTTTCATTAATGAATCGCGCCCCTATATGGGAGTTGCCGGCTTCGGCCGGCTATGGGGATAAACGACGGCGTGCAATAGGCGCAGCGGACCCGGGGGCGGTACCCGGCGGCTCCACCACCAGCTACCTGGCAGTTATCTGGCAAGGCAGTTGATGACGGGGCCGAACTAGGATCGACGTGTGTTGAAAAGCGCTGACCATCTCTCAGCTTGGGCCACTGTGACGGTCTGAAACACAAGTGCCAACGATAACGAAGCACTCGCTATTGCGGCCTAACCCTACGGCTTAACGGCCCAAGGTTAGACTAAAATGCGCGGTTGGACCCCACCGGGCAACAGAAGGGGATTCCAGCGGTACGGGGAGCACCGGGCAACAGAAGCTCCCCACTTGCACATCGAGGGGCGCAGCCATCCGGCCGCGCCCCTCGTGTCACTTCAGGCGTACCCGATCAGGCATCCTGCTTCAGCGTCGCCATGTCGATGACGAAGCGGTACTTCACGTCGCTCTTCGTCATCCGGTCATAGGCGGTCTCGATCTCGTCCATCCGGATCATCTCGATATCGGCAGTCAGCCCGTGCTGGTGGCAGAAATCGAGCATCTCCTGCGTCTCTGCGATGCCGCCGATCAGCGAGCCGGCGATCGCGCGGCGCTTGAACACCAGGTTCATCACCGAAGGCGAGGGATGGGCATGCTCGGGCACGCCGACCAGCGTGAGCGTGCCGTCGCGCTTGAGCAGCCCGGTCAGCGCATCGAGATCATGGCTCGCCGCCACCGTATCGAGGATGAAGTCGAAGCTGTTGGCGTGCGCCGCCATCTCGTCGGCATTGCGCGAGACGATCACTTCATGCGCGCCGAGCTTCTTCGCGTCCTCGATCTTCGACGGCGAGGTGGTGAAGGCGACGACATGCGCACCCATCGCCGCAGCGATCTTGATGCCCATGTGACCCAGGCCGCCGATACCGACCACGCCGACCTTCTTGCCGGGGCCGGCATTCCAGTGGCGGAGCGGCGAATAGGTGGTGATGCCGGCGCAGAGCAGCGGCGCCACCGCCGCCAGATCCTTCTCGTCATGGCCGATCTTGAGCACGAAGCCGTGCTTGACGACGATGTGATCCGAATAGCCGCCAAAGGTGTGGCCGCCGAGATGCGCATCGGGCCCGTTATAGGTGCCGGTGAAGCCGGTGGTCTCGCAGAACTGCTCCTCGCCTTCGTGGCAGGACGGGCAATGGCCGCAGCTGTCGACCATGCAACCGACGCCGACCAGGTCGCCTACCGCGAACCGGGTGACGTCGCCGCCCACCGCGGAAACGCGGCCGACGATCTCGTGCCCGGGGACACAGGGGAAGAGCGTGCCGTCCCATTCGCTGCGCGCGGTGTGCAGGTCCGAATGGCAGACGCCGCAGAACAGGATGTCGATCGAGACGTCGTCGGGCAGCAGGTCGCGGCGTTCGAAGGTGAAGGGCGCGAGCGGCGTGGTCGCCGACTGCGCGGCATAGGCCTTGGCCTGGGTGGTCATGGGGATTCCTCTGTTCTTGGGGTGTCGGAAATTCAGGGCCTTACCGGCCGACCATCGCCATCTGCGCGGGCGCGTAGCGATCGCCTTCGACTTCGAGCGCCGCTGCCGAGCGATCGATCCGCTCGAGTTCGTCGGCGCCGAGCACGAGATCGGCCGCGGCGAGATTCTCCTCCAGCCGGTGCAGCTTGGTCGTGCCCGGGATCGGGACGATGTACGGGCGCCGGGCGAGCAGCCAGGCGAGCGCGACCTGGGCGGGCGTGGCGCCCTTCTCGGCCGCGACCTGCTGGAGCAGCGCGACGAAGACCTGGTTCTTCTCGATCGCCTCAGGCGCGAAGCGCGGCGTGCTCGCGCGGAAATCGCCGGCGGGCACCTGGGTGCCGGCGGTGATCGCACCGGTCAGGAAGCCCTTGCCGAGCGGGCTGTAGGGCACGAAGCCGATGCCGAGCTCGTCACAGGCGGCAAGGATGCCGTTCGTCTCGGGCGCGCGCCACCACAGCGAATATTCATTCTGGACCGCAGCGACCGGCTGCACCGCATGCGCGCGCCGCAGCGTCTGCTCGCCCGGCTCGGACATGCCGAAATGGCGTGCCTTGCCCTCGGCGATCAGATCGCGGACCGTGCCGGCGACGTCCTCGATCGGCACCGCGGGATCGACGCGATGCTGGTAGAGCAGGTCGATCGTCTCGATCCCCAGCCGCCGCAGCGAGCCCTCCACCGCCGCGCGGATATGATCGGGGCGGCTGTTGACGCTGCCGAGATTGGAGCCGGTCGCGGGATCGATGTCGAAGCCGAACTTGGTGGCGATCACCACCTGGTCGCGCACCGGGCGCAGCGCCTCGCCGACCATTTCCTCATTGGTGAAGGGGCCATAGACTTCGGCGGTGTCGAAGAAGGTGACGCCGCGCTCCACCGCGGCGCCGATCAGCGCCACGCCCTCGGCCTTGCTCAGCTTGGTGGCATAGCCGAAATCGAGCCCCATGCAGCCGAAGCCAAGGGTGGATACTTCCAGGCCGCTGTGGCCAAGGGTGCGCTTTTGCATATCGATAGTCCTGAAATCGAGAGGTGCCCCGTGCCCGACAGAGATAGGGGGGATCGGCCCCGCGATTAGGGGCTGTAATCTGAACGGGTTTATGAGTAAATTTCAGCAATGAACCGTCAGGACCTGGCCGATCTCGCCGCCTTCGTCGCCGTCGCGCGCGAGCGCAGCTTCACCCGTGCCGCCGCCCAGCTGGGCGTGACGCCCTCGGCGCTGAGCCATTGCATGCGCGGGCTGGAGGAGCGACTGGGCGTACGGCTGCTCAACCGCACCACGCGCAGCGTCACCGCCACCGAGGCGGGCGAGCGGATGCTGCGCTCGGTCGCCTTCCATCTCGACGAGATCGCCACGCACGTAACGGCGCTCAACGACCTGCGCGAGCGCCCCGCCGGCAATATCCGCATCACCGCCGACGAATTCTCACTGCAGACCGTGCTGTGGCCGCGGCTGCGCGACGCGCTGGCGCGCTATCCGGACATCAAGCTGGAGATAGAGACCGACTACAAGCTGGTCGACATCGTCGCCGAGAAGTTCGACGCCGGCGTGCGGCTGGGCGACATCATCGACAAGGACATGATCGCCGTGCCGATCAGCCCGCCGATGCGGATGCTGGTGGTGGCGAGCCCGGGCTATTTCGACAAGGCCGGCCGCCCGCAGACGCCGCAGGAGCTGGCCGGCCATTGCTGCATCAACCTGCGCCTGCCGACGCTGCGTGGCCTCTATGCCTGGGAATTCGAGCGGAACGGGCGGGCGCAGCGGGTGCGCGTGGAGGGCCAGCTGACCTTCAACAGCATCTTCCATATCCGCGAGGCGGCGCTCGACGGCTTCGGGCTCGGCTATCTGATGGAGAGCATGGTGCGCGACGACCTCGACGCCGGCACGCTCGAGACGGTGCTCGAGGACTGGTCGCCGCCCTTTGCCGGCTATCACCTCTATTATCCGAGCCGCCGCCAGCCGACGCCGGCCTTTGCCGCGATCGTCGAGGCGCTGCGCTGGCGGCACAGGGAAGCCGGGAAAGCCCGGAACGGATAGCGCCGTTCACGGACCCGGCGGGCTGTCGAGCCGGCGATAATAGATGATGAACTCGTCGCCGCTCCTGCCCGTGTCGAAGATCGCAGCGGTGCGCTCCAGCCCCTGGGCGCGGAGCTCGGGCCCTCCGGTATCGCGTTCGAGCGCTTCCCACACCGGCCCCATCGTGCCCGTCGCGGGATCGGGATCGGCATAGCCGTTCATCTCGCAGATATTCGCCTTGCAGGCGATCTTGAGGACGCGCTTGTCGCCGCCGATATAGGGAATGGCGCGGGTGAAGTCGCGCAGCGCCGCTTCGCTGCGCGGCGCCCATGCCATGTCGCGCTTCTCGACGAGCAGCTGCGAGGCCTGCTGGCTCGCCTTGTTTCCATTGCGCCGCGTCGGGCGGATCGGAATCGGCTCCATCTTTTCCGCGGAGGCCGCGCTGGGCAACGGCAGCGGCAGGGAAGACGACGGCCCGGGTGCGCCGCCGGCGATCCGCACCTGTCCGGCGGGTGCCGCGGCCGGATCATCGCCCAGGAAGTGCAGCGCCAGCCCGGCCGAGCCCAGAATGGCGAGCGTGCCGCCGATGAGCCAGCGCCGGGTCGCGCGATCCGAAAGTGCTTGCAAGGCCGGTACTCCCTCCGGGTGAACGCCCCCGGCGACGCGGCGTACGCCGCCGGGGGCTTTCTCAGCGGCTCCGGATCAGAGCGGCGCCGAACCGAAATACACGTCGCAGCCGGTGCCGGTCGGGCTCAGCCGCGTCGTCATCTGCACGACGTTCTTGCCGCCCGAGCTGTTGGGCACCCATTGCAGCGCCGGCGAGAAGCCGTCGCAGGTGGCCGATTGCGGATCGTCGACCGAGACCGGCGCGTTCATCGCGGTCCAGGGGCCTTCGGGGCTGCCATTGTCGCTGCGGAACAGCAGATAGCCGTTCGCCGCCGACCAGGACCCGTCGCTGAGATGCAGGTGATGGCCGATCCACAGCAGCGGGCCGCCATTCTGCACCGATTTCACCATCGGGGTGCCGTTGAAATAGCGGCTGGCGCTTCCCGTCATCTGGGTGCCGATATTGGTGGTCGTGCCGTAGTTCCAGCCGTCGGTCGAGGTCTTGTAGTGATGCCGGCAGTTGTTGATGCCGGCCACGCCGCACACCTCATAGGTCAGCATCCAGCGGTCGGTGCCGTCGGTCAGCTTGACCACGATCGGCATGCCCGGACGATGCGTTTCCTTGGTGTTCGAGGTGCCGATCGCAACCAGATTGCTGCGGTCGGTCCAGGTCGCGCCGCCATCGCTGCTGCGGACCCGCACCAGCTTCTGGCTGCAGCAGTCGCTGGTTTCGTCGGCATAGATCAGCACCAGGTTGCCGGCGCTGTCGAACGAGAAATTGGGCTCCCAGAAACCATCGTCGTCGGTCGAGGTGATCGCCTTGTTCGATGTCGCCGCGGTCGACAGATAGGTCCAGTTGCGGCCCTTGTCGGTGCTTCGGAAGATCCGGATCTTCGGAATGCAGCCCACGCAATGGGTTTCGGTGTTGATGCCCAGGATCAGATCGCCATTGGGCATGACGACGAAATCGGGGCTGCTGGTCTGGACGGTCGACCAGTTCGACTCGCCGAAGGTGCTCACCGCAGTCCAGGAAGCGCCGTTATCGGTGCTCGAGAAGACCCGGACGCGATAGTCATTGGGGAACAGCAGCACCGTGGCGATCAGCTCGCCCGTCGCCAGCATGCGGATACGGGGATAGCGAGCCTGGGTCTGGAGCAGGGTTTGTGCCTCGGCCGCAACGGGGATGCTGGTCGCCCCGATCGCCGCGAGTGCGGCCAACAGGCCAAGCTTGCCGAATATACGCCCGCAGATACGCCGAACTAGAGATCTGCCGATCATGTCGCTCTCCTTTCGCTAGACATCCTCTCCATCCGGCCCCGCCGCATTCTCCGATCCGCGCCGTCTTTGCGGCACTGCTTGTTGCGGGATGCCTTGCGAGCGCCCCCGATCGGCGAACGCGAAATCTTATCGGCAAATTGGCCTGACACAAATCAATAAATATAATTTATGATATCAATGTTTTATGTAGGCGGCGGCGCATCCTGCGCGGATATTCGGTCATTTTGGACTGACCTATTTCGCCAATTGGTAAGGTGGCACGCGCGAACGCAGTCCGCGGCTGCAAGCCGGATAGCCGGAGCCGCCAGGCCAAAGAAAAGGCCCCCGCGTTTCCGCGAGGGCCCCTCTTTTCCGGGCTTTCGCCAGATTTTCAGGCGATCAGTCGTCGCCGCCGGTGAGGAACGCCGGCAGGCCGATGTTCTCGCCGCCTTCGTCCTTCGATTCCGAACGCTCGCGGCGCGGGCCGCGATCACCACGGCCTTCGCCGCGCGGACCACGATCGCCACGGTCGCCACCTTCGCGGCGCGGACCACGGTCGCCGCCGCGGCCACCGTCACGACGACGGTCGCCACGGTCACCGCGATCGCCACGATCACCGCGCGGTTCGCGCGGCTCGCGGGCCGGACGGGTGTCTTCCAGCTCCTCGCCGGTTTCCTGATCGACGACGCGCATCGACAGGCGAACCTTGCCGCGCGGATCGATCTCGAGGACCTTGACCTTGACTTCCTGGCCTTCGCTCAGGGCATCCGAGACCTTCTCGACGCGCTCGTTCTTGATCTCCGAGACGTGGACGAGGCCGTCCTTGCCGCCCATGAAGTTCACGAACGCACCGAAGTCGACCAGGTTGACGACCTTGCCGGTGTAGATCTTGCCGACTTCGGCTTCCTCGACGATGCCGAGGATCCACTTCTTGGCGGCCTCGATCTGGGTCAGGTCCGACGAGCTGATCTTGATCACGCCCTCGTCGTCGATGTCGACCTTGGCGCCGGTGGTGGCGACGATCTCGCGGATCACCTTGCCGCCCGTGCCGATGACGTCGCGGATCTTGGTCTTGTCGATCTGCAGCGTCTCGATGCGCGGCGCATGCGCCGACAGCTCCGAGCGGGTCTCGCCCAGCGCCTTGGCCATCTCGCCGAGGATGTGCGCGCGGCCGTCCTTGGCCTGGTTCAGCGCGGCCTCGAAGATCTCCTTGGTGATGCCGGCGATCTTGATGTCCATCTGCATCGTGGTGATGCCTTCGGACGTGCCCGCCACCTTGAAGTCCATGTCGCCGAGGTGATCTTCGTCACCCAGGATGTCCGACAGGATCGCATAGTCCTTGCCTTCGAGGATCAGGCCCATGGCGATGCCCGAGACGGCGCGCTTGATCGGCACGCCGGCGTCCATCATCGCGAGGCTGCCGCCGCAGACCGAGGCCATCGACGACGAGCCGTTCGACTCGGTGATGTCGCTGGTCAGGCGGATCGTGTAGGGGAAGTCCTCCTTCGACGGCAGCACCGGGTGCAGCGCGCGCCATGCCAGCTTGCCGTGACCGACTTCGCGACGGCCCGGGGCGCCGAAGCGGCCCACTTCGCCGACCGAATAGGGCGGGAAGTTATAGTGCAGCATGAACGCCTGATAGGAGAGACCGCCCAGGCCGTCGATCATCTGCTCGGCGTCCTTGGTGCCGAGGGTGCAGGTGGCGATCGTCTGGGTCTCGCCGCGGGTGAACAGCGCCGAGCCGTGCGCACGCGGGAGGAAGTGCGTCTCCGCCACGATCGGGCGGATCTGCGTGGTGGTGCGGCCGTCGATGCGCTTGCCGTCCTTGAGGATGGCGGTGCGGACGATCTCTGCCTCGAGCTTCTTGGTCAGCTTGATGCCGGCCATGACTTCCTGCGGGCTCAGGCCGTCCTCGGCGAACTTCGCCTTCGCCTTTGCGCGCGCTTCGTTGAGCGCGTTCGAGCGGGCCGACTTGTCGGTCAGCTTGTAGGCGGCGGTGATGTCCTTGCCGATCAGCTTCTTGATCGAGTCCTTGAGCTTGGCGTTGTCGTCGCCCGAGGCGATGACCCACGGCTCCTTGGCCGACTGCTCGGCGAGCTTGACGATCGCCTTGATCACCTCGCGGCAGGCGTCATGCGCGAACAGCACGGCGCCGAGCATGACTTCTTCCGAAAGCTCCTTGGCTTCCGATTCGACCATCATCACCGCGTCATAGGTGGCGGCGACGACGAGATCGAGATCGCCCTCGGCAACCTGCGCGTCGGTCGGGTTCAGGATGTACTCGCCGTCGATATAGCCGACGCGGGCGGCGCCGATCGGGCCCATGAAGGGCACGCCCGAGATGGTGAGTGCTGCCGAAGCGGCGACCATCGCGAGGATGTCCGGCTCGTTCTCGCCGTCATACGAGAGCACCTGCGCGATGGCGTTGATCTCGTTGTAGAAGCCTTCCGGGAAAAGCGGGCGGATCGGGCGGTCGATGAGACGCGAGACCAGGGTCTCCTTCTCGGTGGCGCCGCGCTCGCGCTTGAAGAAGCCGCCCGGGATGCGGCCGGCAGCCGAGAACTTTTCCTGATAGTGGACGGTCAGCGGGAAGAAGTCCTGGCCTTCCTTCACGCTCTTGGCAGCGGTGACCGCGCAGAGAACCACGGTTTCGCCGAGCGTCGCCATCACGGCGCCGTCGGCCTGGCGGGCAACCTTGCCCGTTTCGAGAGTCAGCGTCTTGCCGCCCCACTCGATCGATACAGTCTTCTTGTCGAACATTGTTTTTCCTTCACTCCCGCTGCCCGATGCAGCGGGGGCCTATGCGTGAGCCGTGAGTGGCTCGTGGGATGCGGCCGGATTGCCGTTCCCGCGTATGGCTCCCAGGGGTGGGAGCCGATCGGCGCCTAGCGCGCCGGGATGACAAAAAGGCGACCCGAAGGCCGCCTTTCCGGTTACTTGCGAAGGCCCAGCTTCGCGATCAGGTCGGTGTAGCGACCCTCGTCCTTCTTCTTCAGATAGTCGAGGAGGCTACGGCGCTTGTTGACCAGCATCAGCAGGCCGCGGCGCGAATGGTTGTCCTTGGCGTGCGTCTTGAAGTGCTCGGTCAGGTTCGAGATGCGCTCCGAGAGGATCGCGATCTGCACTTCGGGGCTGCCGGTGTCGGTGCCGCCGCGTGCGTGTTCCTTGATCAGCGCTTCCTTGCGCTCTGCAGTGATCGACATAGTCTTTCCTTCGACATCGCTTACAGATTGAAGCCGCGGACGACCCGGATGTGACCGGATAGAGCCTCCACCAGCGCGATCGGAGTCTCCTCCAGGCACGCGAAATATTGGCCGTCTTCCTTGGCGATCCCGGCCAGAACCTGCCCCTGTCGGAGCAGCCCTGCCTGGTCGGGGGTGAGGGATAGAGCCGGGATGTCGTCCAGCCCCGCCCTCAATGGCAGGAGGATTTGTTCAAGGGTGCGGGCCTTAGCGGCTTCGTCCAGTTTGTCCAGCGAAATCGCGGACTCCAGGGTGAAGGGACCGGCCTTCACCCGGCGCAGCATCGTGACATGGCCGACACTGCCGAGCGCCCGCGCGATGTCGCGCGCGAGGCTGCGGATATAGGTGCCCTTGGAGACATGCGCGCGCAGGGTGATTTCAAGCAAATCCTCCCCCAGCTTGCTGGGGGAGGGGGACCGCGCCGCTTCAGCGGCGTGGTGGAGGGGCGGTGCGTCAGCACCGGCTTCGCCAGCCCCTCCACCACTCGCTTCGCGAGCGGTCCCCCTCCCCGAGGCAAGCTCGGGGAGGAACTGCAGCGCGTGGATCACGACGGAACGCGAGGCCAGCTTCACCTCTTCCCCGGCCCGCGCCAGATCATAGGCGCGCTCGCCGTCCACCTTGAGCGCGGAATAGGCAGGCGGCACCTGCTCGATCGGCCCGGTGAAGCGGGGCAGCACCGCCTCGATCTGGGCGCGCGTGGGGCGCACGTCGGACGTCGCGATTTCCTTGCCTTCGAGGTCGAGCGTATCGGTCTCGACGCCGAACCGGATCGTGAAATCATAGACCTTGTCGCTGTCGAGCATCCGCCCGGCCAGCTTGGTCGCCTCGCCGATCGCGATCGGCAGCACGCCGGTCGCCAGCGGATCGAGCGTGCCGCCATGCCCGACCTTGAACTTGCCGTACTTGCCGTCGCGCAGCGCACGCTTGACGGCGCTCACGCCCTGGGTGGAGCCGAGGCCAAGCGGTTTGTCGAGGATGATCCAGCCATGCATCCGCGGCCCCTAGCCGAGGCGCGGCGCAAAGTCAGGCCTTTGGGTCAGGCCTTGGGCTTCTTCGCCTTTTTGGGCTTTTCGGGCGGCGGCCCGCTATGGACGATGCTGGAGATCGTGCAGCGGCTGTCGCCGGCGAAGATCGTGTCGCCCCGATCGATCCGCGACGCGCCCGGGAAGGTCTTGAAGCCCACGCCCGTCGCCCAGGGCAGATCGAGGCAGCGGCCGAAGAAGCTGGCATAATACCAGTTGCGGCGGCTGTCCTCGATATAGACGCCGTCACCGCTGTCGGTCGGCTCGAAGGTGCGCACATCGCTGCGGGTGAGGAACGGGATCGTCGCCTGCTCGCCCGATTTGGGGCCGGGCGTCGGGCCCGCCTCCTGCGCCGCAGCGGCGGTGGCAAGGATCAGCGCCGGCAGCGCCAGGGCGAGGGCAGTCTTGCGGAACATCGATCGTCTCCTTTCGAAGACCGGGGGATACACTCCAGCCTGTATCCTTAGCACGATCCGGCTGTACGCTGCATGAAGTGGCGGCGGCACAGCGCGACATAGCGCTCGTTGCCGCCCACTTCGCGCTGCTCGCCCTCGCGCACGGCATTGCCTTCGCCATCGACGCGCAAATTCATCGTCGCCTTGCGCCCGCATTCGCAGACCGACTTGATCTCGACCAGCGAGTCGGCGAGCGCGAGCAGCTCGGCCGAGCCAGGGAACAGCCGGCCCTGGAAATCGGTGCGCAGGCCGTAGCAGAGCACCGGGATTCCCACCTCGTCGGCCAGATGGGCAAGCTGACGGACCTGGCCGGCGGAGAGGAACTGCGATTCGTCGACGAGCACGCAGGCGAGCGGCGCCTCGTAATGCGCGTCCTCGGCGATGCGGCGCAGATCGGTCGCCTCGCCGAAGGGGATGGCAGTGGCGCTGATGCCGAGCCGCGAATCGATCACGCCCCTGCCGCCGCGATCATGGATGCCGGCAGTGAACAGCAGCGTGCGCATGCCGCGCTCGCGATAGTTGAAATCGGCCTGGAGCAGCGTGGTCGATTTCCCCGCATTCATCGAGGCATAGTAGAAATAGAGCTTGGCCATTTATGCGAGGGTCTCGATCGGGAGGGGGGTAGAGTCTCCGGCTTTGGCCTTCAAGCGACGATCAAAGGTCACGAAGCGCGTCGCACCTCCGGCGGAAACCAGATGAACCATGTCGGCAAAGTCAGCGCCCGCGGCAAAACGCTCCACTGCCCAATGAATGGCGGCGGGACCTTCCGCTAGCGCCGGTAAGTCGATCAACTCTGCCAATGCCGTGGCAATGGCATTGCGGGACCAGCCATATTGGGAACGGAGCACCCATTCCGTTTCGACGAGAACACTTGCCAGCAGCACGAACGGCTCCGTCAGAAGCGCTCTCGCCAGCGACGTCTGGGCGGCATCATCCCCGGTAACGGCGCGCACGAGGATATTCGTGTCCACCGCCGCGGTCAGATCTCGTCCTTCGACTTGGCCGCGAACATGGCATCGACGGCACGATCCATGTCCTCGATGGAAACCGGAGGGCCATTCCAAGGCGGCGCTATCTCACGGATACGCGCGAAAATCTCCTCGGCGGTTCGGCCGCTTTTCCGACGTTGCGGCGTGAGAAGTACGCCGTTGCCTGTGCGGACAACTTCAAGCACCTGCCCGGGCAGCAGGCCGAGCGCATCCCGAACCTCTTTCGGGATCACAACCTGGCCCTTGGCCGAAAGGGTGGTTTTCGCATTCACATCGGTAAGATGCGTCTTACCCGGCCAGGAGTCAACCTTGCTCCGCTTCCTCGCCCAGGTCTCGCGCCACTTCGGGCGAACGGAGCAGCTTGTCGATATGGCTGCCCTCGTCGAAGCTCTCGTCCGCCAGGAACTTGAGCCTGGCGGCGTATTTCATCTTCACCCGGTGGGCGACCTCGCGCTGGAGATAGGCGGTGTTGGTCCTGAGCGCCTTGATCACCACTTCCTCGTCCTTGCCGAGCAGCGGCTTCACGAAGACCGTCGCGTGGCGCAGGTCGGGCGACATGCGCACTTCGGTGATCGAGACGAGATGCTTGGCCAGCACGTCGTCATGCACGTCGCCGCGCTGGAGGATCTCGCTCAGCACATGGCGCACCTGCTCGCCGACGCGCAGCACGCGGACCGAACGCTCTTCGTTGCTCTGCGTCTTCATTTCTCACCCCGGCGCGCCATCGCGCCTTGCATCACACGGCCCGTGAAGGTGCCGCGGGCGACCATGTTGCCGCCTTCGTCGAACAATTCCGCCTCGGTCACCGCGATCGTCTTGCCCAGGCTCACTACCCTGCCCTTGCCGGTGAAGCGCCCGGGCAGCGCCGGCTTGAGGCACACGACATGGAAGTCGATCGTCGGCGCATAGACCGTGCCTTCGCTCGCCGCGAACAGGCAGGGCCCCTGCGTATCGTCGAGCATCGCCGCCAGGAATCCGCCCTGCACCGTGCCGGCAGGATTGAGGAAGCGATCGTCGAGCTGGAAGCCGATCTCGATCGCCCGCGCTTCCGCGTCGAACCCCTGCATCTCCCAGCCGAGCAGCCGGGCCGAGGAAGGCGACGGGAAATCGTCGAAGATCGAGCCCGTCACGGCCACCTCCGCAGGAGGAGGCCGATTCCATCCGCCACCCATGCCAGTGCATCGCGCCACCAGCTTTGCCGGCGCGGTGCCGGAGGCGATGACTTGCGTCGTCTCCCCCGGCTTACCGGCATTAGAGCGTGCGCTCGCGCATCTCGACTTCGAAGGTTTCGAGATAGTCGCCCGCCTTGATGTCGGTGAAGTTCTGGCTGAACGTCACACCGCACTCCAGGCCCGCGCGCACTTCGGGGACATCGTCCTTGAAGCGACGCAGCGAGGCGATCTCGCCCTGGTAGATGATGACATCGTCCCGGGTGATGCGCGCCTTGAGCGCCTTGCGGATCGCGCCTTCGGTGACGAGCAGACCGGCGGCCTTGCCGTGCTTGCCCGCCGAGAAGACTTCCTTGATCTCGGCGCGGCCGACGACGGTTTCGAAGGCTTCCGGACCAAGCTGGCCGGCCATGCCCGCGCGAATCTCGTCGGTCAGGTCGTAGATCACGTCATAATATTTGAACGCGACCTTGTTGCGCTCGGCGATCTCGCGCGCCTTGGCGTTCGGGCGCACGTTGAAGCCGATGATCGGGGCACCGGCGGCGCCGGCGAGCGACACGTCGCTCTCGGTGATGCCGCCCACGCCCGAATGCAGGACGCGCGCCTTGATGTCGTCGGTGCTGATCTTGTTGATCGCCGCGACGATCGCCTCGACCGTGCCCTGGGTATCCGCCTTGACGACCAGCGGATATTCCATCGCCTGCTTTTCCTTGAGCGCCGAGAACATGCTCTCGAGGCTGGCCGGCGCGTTGGTCGTGCGCTTCTGGAGCGCGACGCCCGAACGATATTCGGCGACTTCGCGCGCACGCGCTTCGTTCTCGACGACCTGGAGCGGATCGCCCGCCATCGGCACGCCCGAGAGGCCGAGCACTTCGACCGGAGTCGAGGGGCCGGCTTCCTTGACCTGCTGGCCCTTGTCGTTGACCAGCGCGCGGACCTTGCCGCTCTCGGCGCCGACGACGAACACGTCGCCGACCTTGAGCGTGCCGCGGTTGACGAGGATGGTGGCCACGGGACCGCGGCCCTTGTCGAGCTTCGCCTCGATCACCGTGCCTTCGGCCTCGCGGTCCGGATTGGCCTTGAGCTCGAGCAGTTCGGCCTGGAGCTGGATCTTCTCGATCAGCGTGTCGAGACCGATCTTCTTGAGCGCCGAGACTTCGACGTCCTGGGTCTCACCGCCCATTTCCTCGACGATCACTTCATGCTCGAGAAGACGCTCGCGCACGCGCTGCGGATTGGCGCTGTCGAGGTCGACCTTGTTGATCGCCACGATCATCGGCACGCCGGCCGCCTTGGTGTGATTGATCGCCTCGATCGTCTGCGGCATCAGGCCGTCATTCGCGGCGACCACCAGCACGACGATGTCGGTGATGTCGGCACCGCGAGCGCGCATCTGGGTGAACGCCTCATGGCCCGGCGTGTCGAGGAAGGTGACCTTCGACTTGTCCTTCAGCGTGACCTGATAGGCGCCGATATGCTGGGTGATGCCGCCGGCTTCGCCCTTCACCACATCGGTACCGCGCAGGGCATCGAGCAGCGAGGTCTTGCCGTGATCGACGTGACCCATGATCGTCACCACCGGCGCACGCGGCTGCAGCGTGTCCTCGGCATCGGCCTCGGACACGTCCAGATCGACATCGCTGTCGCTGACGCGCTGCAGGTTGTGGCCGAACTCGGTGACCAGCAGCTCGGCGGTGTCCTGGTCGATCGTCTGGTTGACGGTGACCGGCATGCCCATCTTGAACAGCGCCTTCACCAGGTCGGCACCCTTCTCGGCCATGCGGTTGGCCAGTTCCTGAACCGTGATCGCCTCGGGGACGACCACGTCGCGGACCTGCTTCTCGCGCTGGACCGAGCCGCCGCCATAGGAACGGCGATGCTCCTTCTCGCGGGCGCGCTTCAGCGCGGCGAGCGAGCGGGCACGCGCGCCATCCTCGCCACCCAGGGCGCGGTTGACGGTGAGCTTGCCCGACTGGCGGCGATCGTCGCCCTTGCGGTCACGCTGCTGCGGACGCGCGGGCTCGGGGCCGCGGCGCACCGGTGCGCCGCCCGTGGGCGCGGGACGCGAAGCGGGCGCGCCGCCACCGGCCGGACGCGGGGCAGCCGAGGGCGCGGGCGCGGCGGCTTCCTGCTGCGGCTCGGGCTTGGGCTGCGGCTTGGGGATCTCGGGACGCTGCACCGGCGTGAACAGGCGCGGCGCCGGGCGACTCGGATCGAGCTGCAGCGCGACCGGAGCGGGTGCCGGAGTCGGCTTGGGCGCAGCGGCCGGCGCGGGGGTCGGGGCAGGCGCCGGGGCGGCGGCTTCCTCGGCCTTGGGCTCGGGGGCCGGCGGAGCCTTGGCGGCCTCTGCCTCGGCACGCGCCTTTTCCTCGGCACGGCGCGCTTCGGCCTCGACGGCCTCGGCACGCTCGCGCTCCTCGCGGCGGCGCGCTTCCTCGAGCGCGTTCATGCGCTGCTCTTCGGCCTCGCGCAGCAGGCGGGCCTGCCGCTCCTGCGGCGTCTCGTTCGAGACGGGCGGGCGCGGCACGGGAGCCGGCGTCGGGGCGGGCGCAGCGGCGGGAGCCGGCGCGGCCACGGGCTCGGGCGCGGCCTGCGCCTCGTCCTGCGGCGTGCCGTGCGGACCAAGGACCCGGCGGCGCTTCACTTCCACGACCACGGTGTTCGAGCGGCCATGGCTGAAGCTCTGCTTCACCTTGCCCGTCTCGACCGTGCGCTTCAGCCCCAGCGGCGCGCGCATGCCCAGTTTCGGCTTTTCGTTATCGGTGTCGCTCATGCGCCTGCCTAAAGTCCTTCAGTCTGTCGTTCGTCTGACGACGCTTCCGACGGAAGCGCCGATGCGCCTTGCGAAGCGGTTTCGCAAGGGCGGGGGGTGGAATCGGGTCCGATAAAGTGCAGCCACCGATCGAGCGCTTCGCTCGTCCGCGCGGCTGCTTTGGCGTCGGTCAGGCCGGCATGTACCACATTTTCGCGGCCCAGCGCCAAGGACAATATGGTGCGCGGAACGGGCAATGTTAAGCCCTTCAATCCGCTGCCTTCCTCGTCACGGCCCACGCGCCAGGCCTGGGCGAGCTTGCGTGCGCCGTCCTCGCCCGCATCGCTGGCGTGGAGGAGTAGGTGGAGACGGCCGCTGCGCGCGGCTTCCTGGATGCGGTCGCCGCCGATCGCGACATGCCCCGCCTTGAACTCGAGGCCGAGGCGATCGAGCGCGTTGCGCTGCAACTGCTCCTCGATCCGCGCGCCGAGATCCTCGGGGATGCGCAGCTCGGCGCCCTTGAAGGCACGCGTCAGCACGCCCTTGAGCTTCTTGCCCGAGGCTTCGAGCTCGGCGCGGGTCACGCCGATCCACGCCCCGCGGCCCGGCGCCTTGGCGCGGACATCGGGGAGCACTTCGCCGTCGGGCGAGAGCGCGAGTCGGATCAGCCCGTCGCGCGGGGCTTCCTCGCGGGAAAGGATGCAGGTGCGGGTGGGGTCGCTCATGCGCGCGCCTCCCTACCCAACCCGTCATGCTGAACTTGTTTCAGCATCCAACCCTCCACCGGCGATACCGCGCGCGGAGCGTTGGACCCTGAAACAAGTTCAGGGTGACGATGGCTTGTGGCTAGCCGTGCCGTATCATTGTGAGGGAACCGCATGCGCGTCTCCCTGCACCGGCGCGGCGTTGCGGTCAGCGATCAGCTGCCCGCCCGCACCGTAATTCTCGAGGCTCAGCTCGGTGATGTTGACCTGCACGGCACCCGCCGGCTTGCCCAGGCGCGCGACCATCGAGGCCGTGACATCGGCGACGATGCCAGCCTTCTGCTCGCGGGTGGCCGGGCCGGCCAGACGGATGTCGATGAAGGGCATCAGGCGTCGCCCTCCGCCGCTTCGGCGGTCTCGGCCGCGGGAGCCTCGTCCTCGAACCAGTGGGCGCGGGCAGCCATGATGATCTCGTTGCCCTGCTCGTCGCTGAGGCCATATTCGGCGAGGATCCCGCCCTTGTCCTGCTCGCGCTTCGGGGCGTCGTCGTTGCGGCGGCGCGGCTCGGCGCGCTTCTTCTGCACCAGCTCGTCGGTCGCCAGGTCGGCGAGATCGTCGAGCGTCTTGATGCCCGCCTTGCCGAGCGTGACCAGCATCGCCTCGGTCATGTACGGCATGGTGGCGAGATCGTCCTCGACACCCAGCGCGCGGCGCTCGGCGCGATTGGCTTCCTCGCGGCGCTCGAGCGCTTCCTGCGCACGGCTCTGCAGCTCCTGGCCGAGCTCCTCGTCAAAGCCTTCGATCGAAGCGATTTCGTCGAGCTCGACATAGGCGACTTCCTCGAGGCTGCTGAAGCCTTCGGCGACCAGCAGCTGGGCCAGCGTCTCGTCGACGTCGAGCTCGTTCTGGAACATCTCGCTGTTCGCGACGAATTCCTGCTGGCGCTTCTCGCTGGCGTCGGTCTCGGTGAGGATGTCGATCGCCTTGGCGGTCAGCTGCGAGGCCAGGCGCACATTCTGGCCGCGGCGACCGATGGCAAGGCTCAGCTGATCGTCGGGGACGACGACTTCGATGCGATCTTCTTCCTCGTCGATCACGACGCGGCTGACGTTCGCCGGCTGCAGCGCGTTGACGACGAAGGTCGCGGTGTCGGGCGACCAGGGGATGATGTCGATCTTCTCGCCCTGCATCTCCTGCACGACGGCCTGGACGCGCGAGCCCTTCATGCCGACGCAGGCGCCGACCGGATCGATCGAACTGTCATGGCTGATGACGCCGATCTTGGCGCGCGAGCCCGGATCGCGGGCAGCGGCCTTGATCTCGATGATGCCGTCGTAGATCTCGGGCACTTCCTGCGCGAACAGCTTCTTCATGAACTCGGGGTGCGCGCGGCTCAGGAAGATCTGCGGGCCCCGGTTCTCGCGGCGGACGTTGAGGATGATCGAGCGGACGCGATCGCCGACGCGAACCACTTCGCGCGGGATCTGCTGGTCGCGGCGGATCACGCCCTCGGCGCGGCCCAGATCGACCACGACATGGCCGAACTCGACACGCTTCACCACGCCGGTGATGATCTCGTTCTGGCGATCCTTGAACTCTTCATACTGGCGCTCGCGCTCGGCGTCGCGGACCTTCTGGAAGATGATCTGCTTCGAGGCCTGGGCCTGGATGCGGCCGAACTCGATCGGGGGCAGCGGATCGACGATGAAGTCGCCGATCTTCGCATCCTTCTGGAGCTTCTGCGCGCCCTTCAGGTCGACCTGCTTGAAATAATCGTCCACCAGCTCGACCACTTCGACGACGCGCCACAGGCGCAGGTCGCCGGTGTTCGGGTCGAGCTTCGCGCGGATGTCGTTCTCGACGCCGTAGCGGTTCTTCGCGGCGCGCTGGATCGCGTCTTCCATCGCCTCGATGACGATGGCCTTGTCGATCAGCTTTTCCTTCGCGACCGAATCGGCGATGGCGAGCAGCTCGGCCTTGTTGGCGGAAATGGCAGTGGCCATCAGTTGTCTTCCTCTGCTTCGTATTCTTCGGCGCCCTCGGCGGAGAGCGGCACGGTTGCGGCAATGAGCTTGTCGGTCATCAGCAGCTTGGCGTCGGCGATGGCGCCGAACGGAACGCTGACGGCCTTGTACTTGCGGACGTCGATCGAGATCAGGTCGCCCTCGGCGCCGATCAGGTCGCCGGTCAATTGCTTGCGCCCGTCCTCGAGCGGCTCGACCAGGTTGAGGCGCGCCTCATGGCCCTTCCAGTCCTCGAAGTCCTGCGCGCGGGTCAGCGGCCGGTCGATGCCGGGCGAGCTGACTTCCAGGCGATAGGCATAGTCGAACGGATCCTTGCCCTGCTCCTCCAGCGCATCGAACACATCGGAGATGCGGCGCGACAGGTCGGCGCAATCGTCGATGGTGAGCTGGCGGGTATCGGGACGCTCGGCCATCACCTGCAGCGTCGGGTCGCTGGTGCCGCCGAACATCTTGACGCGCACCAGCGCGAGCCCGAGCGCCTGGGCTTCGGGTTCGATCAGCTTGGTGAGGTCGGCAATATTCGCCACGCGGCACTCCGGGATTGGTCAAGCAGCTTCAGCGCCGGAGCCCTGCGGGCCCCGACCTCGGCATGTTTGACGATGTCGAGAAAGCACGGGCGATATACGCACTTGCCGGGGCATGGGCAAGAGGGATCGGAATCTCAAATCCTCCCCGAGCTTGTCTCGGGGAGGGAGACCATTCGCGCAGCGAATGGTGGAGGGGCCGCCGGCGCAGACGGCGGACTATGTCCGCCGCCCCTCCACCGCCTTCGGCGGCCCCCTCCCCCAGCAAGCTGGGGGAGGAATTAAACATCACCCCGGATTGTGCGCGTCGAGGAACTTGCCGACCCGCGCCAGGAAGTCCGCCTCGTTCGCCGGATCGCGCATCGTGTGATCCTCACCCCGATATTCGACGAACTCGTGCGGCTTGCCCAGCCGGGTCAGCGCATCGTGCAGCCGCTCGGACTGGTCGACCGGCACGGTCTGGTCGGCGGTGCCGTGCGCGATCAGGATCGGCATGGCCAGCCCCGCCGCATAGCTGACCGGCGAGATCGCCTCGAGCGAAGGCGCGCGGCCCTGGATGCGGTGGCGCCAGGCGCGGAAGGCGCGCTCCTCGAAGGTCTTGTGGTCGAAATCGAGCTGGGCGCGCACGTCGGAGATGCCGGCATAGCTGATCGCGCAGCGATAGGTGCGATTGTCGCGCGCCGCTGCCCACATTGCGGCATAGCCGCCATAGGACGCGCCCATGATGCAGACGCGCTTGGCGTCGATCGTCCCCTGGCCGGCGAGCCAGCGCACGCCGTCATCGACATCGTCCTGCATGCCGCGGCCCCATTCGCCGTCGCCGCGCGCGATCATCGCGCGGCCGAAGCCGGTCGAGCCGCGATAATTGGGCTGGAGCACCGCATAGCCCTTGCCCGCGAGATACTGGACCCAGGGATCATAGTCCCAGCCGTCCCGCGCGAACGGCCCGCCATGCGGCATCACGATCAGCGGCAGATCGCGGGCGTCGCGCCCCGCCGGCAGCGTCAGATAGCCCTGGATCTTCAGCCCGTCGCGCGCGGCATAGCTGATCGTCGTCACCGGCGAGAGCGGCTTGCCGTCGAGCGCCGGGTTGATCGCGGCAAAGCGCCGGGCGACGCCCTTCTCGACCAGATAATAGCTGCCGGGATCGCTCGCTGTCGCGCTATAGACGAGCAGCCGGGCCTGATCGTCGCTCGCCGAGATCACCCGGTTGGTGCGCCCCGGCAGCACCGCATCGAGCATCGCCTGGCGGGCGCGGGCGGCACCGTCGAACCACAGCATCCGGTCGCGATCGTCGGTATAGGCGACGCCGGCCGGCTTGCCGTCCGGGCCCAGCTCGAACCCGTCGAGATCGGCCTTGTCATTCTCATAGACCAGCGCGCCGAGCTTCCCCTTGCGGAAATCATAGCCATAGAGCGCGATCCGGCCCGAAGGCGCCTCGGCCAGCGCATAGCCCTGGTCGCTGCCCTGGACGGGGGCGAACTGGGCGATTTCCGGATCGGTGCCGGCGGGCGCGCTGCTCGCCTTGCCGAACCGGTCGCCCTCGCCGCGGCGATAGACCAGGAAGGAGCGGTCGCCCTTCTCGCCCATGCCGGCGCGGACCACGCCGGCGCCATCGACCAGCCAGTCGCGGACATGCGGCTGTGCGGCGACGACCTGGGTGAAAGCGCCCGTCGCCAGATCGATGCGCCACACCGCCGGTGCGTCGTGGCGGCCGTCGTGCGACTTGAGCAGCAGGAAGCCGGCCTTGCGATCGACATGGACCAGCTCATCGCCCATCCCCGCCGCCCGGGCGCGGCCAAGCTGGACCAGGCCGCCATCGGCCGGGCTGATCTCGACCAGCCGGGTCGTCGGCGCGGCGCCGTCGCGCGTCAGGCTGGCGAGCAGGCGGCCGGGCGCGAGCCACAGATACCATTCGGCGCGCTCGCCCTGCGGCAGCGCGATCGGGCGCGGCGAAAGATCGGGGCGGAGCGCGTCGTACAGCGCCAGCCGCCCATCGGGGCCGGTGCGCGCGACGATCGCGGCGCCATCGGGCGACAGCTCGGGCTCCTCGATCGCAGGCGCCGCGAGCAGCTCGGCGGCGCTCGGCGGCGTGCGATCGGGATCGGCGCCTGCATGCGCCGGAAGAACAAGAACGGATGCCAGCGCCGCGGCGCCGGCCAAGCGAAGTCTAACCAACCAAACCCCCACCCGATTCCCTGGGCGAGGATGAAGCGAGAAAGGAAATTGCGCAATACCGTAGATTTGCGCAACTTATTGAAACGGCAGCGTTATGAACCGGCGATCCGGTGCAATATCCCCCTGTCGGGCGACTTGGCGTGCTTTCGGGGCGGAGCTAGCACCGGGGCCAGGCGTTGCTGCCCCAAGACAGGAAGAGAGAGGGTCTTTTCGATGCGATCGCATTTCCGCCTGGCGCTGCCCGCGCTCGCGCTGCTCGCCGCCTGCAACAGCGGCGGCGTCTCTGCCCAGCAGGCCGCCACGCCCGCCGCGGGCGAGCCGCCCTTCACCCTGACCCAGGTTGCCGATTTCGACACGCCCTGGGCCATGGCCTTCCTGCCCGACGGCCGCATGCTGGTGACCGAGAAGGCCGGCAAGATCCTGCTCGTTTCGGCCGACGGCAAGAACCAGCAGACTCTCGCCAGCATCGATGTGGTGTTCCAGGGCCAGGGCGGGTTGCTCGATGTGATCCCCGCCCCCGATTTCGCGCGCTCGAAGCTGGTCTATTACACCTATGCCGAGCCGCGCCCCGAAGGATCGAGCCTGGCGCTGGCGCGCGCTACCTTTGTCGATGGCGCGACGCCAGCGCTTACCGATCCCCAGGTGCTCTGGCGCGCCGGATCCGACGGCAAGGGCGGCCAGTTCGGCGCCGTCATCGCCTTCGCGCCCGACGGCAAGTCGCTCTTCCTCACCTCGGGCGAGCGCCAGCGCTTCACCCCGGCGCAGGACCCTAACCAGGCGCTCGGCAAGATCCTGCACCTCACGCTCGACGGCAAGCCGGCGCCGGGCAATCCCTGGGCGGGCAAGACCGGCACGCCGAGCGTGACCGTCACCGATCCGCCGAAGAACACCGGGCTCGCCGCGACCGCGCCGACGCGCAGCCAGGCAGTGGAAGGCACGAACCTGGTTCCCGCCGAGACCTGGAGCCTCGGCCATCGCAATCCCTATGGGCTGGTGTTCGACAAGCGCGGGCGGCTCTGGGAAGTCGAGATGGGCCCCAAGGGCGGCGACGAGGTCAACCTGATCGTCAAGGGCGCCAATTACGGCTGGCCCAACGTCTCCAACGGCGACAATTACGACGGCACGCCGATCCCCGATCATGCGCCGGGTGACGGCTATACGGCGCCCGCGGTCTTCTGGAATCCGTCGATCTCGCCGGGCGGCATGGCCTATTATTCGGGCAGCATGTTCCCCGCCTGGAAGGGTTCGCTGCTGATCGGCGCGCTTTCGGGGCGCGGGCTGATCCGCGTCGCGCTCGACGGCGACAAGGCAAGCAAGGCCGATCAGTGGGACCTGAACATGCGCATCCGCGACGTGGTGCAGGGGCCGGACGGTGCGGTGTGGCTGCTCGAGGATGCCGGCAAGGCCAACGGGCGGCTGTTCAGGCTCACGCCGAAGAAGTGACGGCGCGCCGCGGCGCTTGCAATGTAGGATTTCGGCTGATTGGCTGATGCGGCCCGCCCTTCGGGGCCGGCCGCTCTTTGCCCTGTAGGAAAGATAGGATCAGGCGGTCGCAAGAATGCTGCGTGATGCACCGCTTTGCCGGGAAAACAGGGAAAATAGCCCATCCGGAAACCCGCTCCGGGCCTGTACTTCGTGTACTTTGGCGAGTCGCTGTCGCGCGCGCTGTAGGATCAGCGGGTGATCAGATAGTTGATCCGCGCCGCGGCGATCGGCCGGTCGGGCTCGTCCTGCCAGGCGATCGCCTCGACATTGGCGACGCGGGTGCCGAGCCGGGTGACGGTGCCGCGCGCCCGGGTCGGCTTGTCGCGGCCGCCGCGCATATAGTCGACGGTGATGTTGATCGGCTTGACCCGCGCCTCCTCGCCGCCCAGCGCCTGCTTGAGCGCGCCGACCGCGGCCATTTCGAGCAGCCCGCCGATCGCGCCGCCGTGCAGGAAGCCGGGGCGGCCCAGCACATCGTCGCCGAACGGCATGACGAACACCGGCGCATCCTCGCCCGGCTCGATCGTCAGGCCCAGCAGCTCGGCATAAGGCGGCAGGATCATCGATAGCCCTCGATCGCCATGAAGGTGCCCGCGACATGGGCGAGCGGGTCGTTCGGGTCGCCGTCATGCGCCTGGCCGCGGACGAACGCGATCGAGCGGGTGATCCGGTAGCATTCGCCGCGCCCGATCACGGTGCGCCCCGGCGTGGCGGGGCGCAGATAGTCGATGCGCAGGTCGAGCGTCGCTTGGGGGCGGAAGGCGCCGGCCTTGAGCCACACCGAGACTGCGGTCGCCATGTCCATCAACGCCAGGATCGGCCCCGATGCGAGCACGCCCGATGCCGGATCGCCGATCATGTCCTCGCGGTATGGCAGCGCGAGCTCGGCCCAGTCGGGACCATGCGCACGATAGGCGACGCCCAGCCGGCTGCCATGGCTGGCATAGCCCAGCGAGAAGAAGCGCTGGGGATCGAAGCCGGAAGGGGCGGTTTCGCTCATCCGGGCGGCCCTAGCCTGCCTGCGGAAAGCACGCAAATGGCGGCAATTACATCGTTGTAACATGCACCACAGGCCAACCCCGCCCTAGCCTCCCCGCATCGGGAGCGCCTTGCACCAGGGGGAGCATGGGAATGATCGGAATCGAGCTGAGCGAGATCGTCGAGCTGGGCACCAGCGTGGCGACGCATGGCGCATTGCGCGCCGCTTCGGTGGATATCGACGATCTGTTCGAGCTGGTCGTCGGCATCGCCATCCTGATCTACGAGATCGCGCCCGACTTCGCCGGATGAACGGCATCGACGCCGCCACCCGCTCGGCGATCCTCGCGGCGCGGGCGGCGGCGGGCGACGCGGTTCGGGCGTGGCGCGGCGGCGCGGCCTATTGCGCGCTCGAAGCCGCCTTTGCCGATTGCCCGGCCGACGATCCGGCACTCGCCATGGACCGGGCCAAGGCATTGCTCGACGATGGCGGCTGGGCCGAGGCGCTGCTCGCGCCGCTGGTGGCCGCGCTCGCCGTCGATCCGCTGTTCGAGCCGCCATTGCGGGTGAACCGCGACGCGATGCGGATCGGCGCGGTGCTGTTCGACTGCCCCGCCGTCTCGATCGCCGCGTGCCGCACCAGCGCGGAGGCGATGCGGCGATTGCCGGCGCCGACCAGCATCAGCTTCTCCGGCCGGCTGGCGGTTACCCGCTATGTCCGCGCCGGGGGCGCCCTGCTCCGGCGCTGGCACGCCGATCCCGCCGGGCCGGAATTCCGCGCCGATACCGCGCCGCCCTGTCACGAGGCAGGCGCGCTTCGCCTCTTCGACGGTGCGGTTCATGCGATCGACGGGCACCGCGAAGCGCAGCTGGTTGCGGGAGCTATGCAGGATGTCGTCACGCTGGTCGCCACGATCCGCGCAGGCGCCGCGCCGCTGATGCGCGAGCATGCCATCGCCGATGGCCGGCTGCTCCGCGTCGCGAGCGGGGATGAACGCGCCTCGCGCAGCGAGATGCTGCTCGCCTTTCTCCGCCTTGCCGGCCGCGCCGATGCGCACGAACGGTTCGAGGACGCGACGCACGACCCGGCCTTCCACCTGCGCTGGGCGGCAATGCGCGAATGGCTGGCGCTCGATGCCCGCGCGGCCCTGCCCCGGCTCGCGGCAATGGCGACGCGCGATCCGCATGCCGAGATCCGCTCTGCCGCCACGCGCATGCTGACGGTGGTCCGCGCCCGGCTGGAAGCGCCATGCCCCGGCTGATCGACCCCGGACAGGGCAGCGCGATCGGTCTGGACGATCTGGTCGAGGCGCTGGAGGAAAATCCCGTCGATGTGCGCGACGAGGATGCATTCGCCAGCTGGGGGCCGCTGCTCGCCCGGCTGGGCCGCAACCCGGATTTCCTGGCCGATCTCGCCATCGCCGAACTCAAGACCCGCTGCGCCGGGCAGGACCGCGCCAATGGCTATGGCGCCCAGGTATTCCTGCTGCGCCCGCCCAATGGCCGTTATGTGCTGCGCGCCAATTTCTGGCCGGCGCGCGACGATCCGGTAACGCGTGCCAGCGGGCCGGGTGCGTTCTTCTACGCGCTGCCGCACGATCACAATTTCCCGTTCCTCACCACGGGCTATCTCGGCCCGGGCTATTGGAGCGACTATTACGACTATGACGTCGCGCCGCTGGCCGGCCTGCCGGGGGAAGCGGCCGGACTGCGCTTCGTCGAGCGCTCCCGGCTCGAGCCCGGCAAGCTGATGCTCTACCGGATGCGCCGCGACGTGCATGTCCAGCTGCCGCCCGACAGCCTCTCGGTCTCGCTCAACATCCTCGGCGCCGATCCCGCCCAGCCCTGGCTCGACCAGTATCGCTTCGACGTGACGCGCGGCACGATCGCTGAAGGGCTGACGGTCACCGCCGCCGAAGCGCTGATCGCCATCGCCGTCCATATCGGCAACGGGCTCGACCTCGCCGAGCGCTTCGCACGCAGCCACCCCTGCTCCCGCATGCGCGTCACCGCGCTCGAAGCACTCGCCTCCGCGCTGCCCGACACGGCGCCGGCGCTGTTCGCCCGGGCAGCGGACGATCCCGACCGACTGGTGTCCGGGCGCGCCCGGGCAAGACTATCTCCGTAACGGACATGGTTGCCGCCGGAACGGAGCAATCGCCGTTACCCTTCCCGCGTGCCCGTACTCGTCGCCTTTACGCTTGAGATTCCACGGCTTGCCGACGCGGCGGCGGCGCGCGGGCTGCAGCTCATACCCTTTGCCCCCGATGTGGAGGCGGCAGCTGCACTCGTGGCCGGCGGGAGCGAGCGCATCGCGCAGATCCGGGCGCAGGGCTGGCACGGGCCGCTGCTGCTGGTGCTGCCCGAGGGCGGCAGCGTTGCGCAGGCTCTCGATGCCGGGGCGGACGACGCGGTCCGCGCCGGTACCCCACCCGACGAGATCGCCGCCCGGCTCGCCGCGCGGGTCCGCCCCGGGCCGGAGATCGTGCTCGGCGAGCTGCGCATTGATCCGTTCGCCCGCCGAGTGACGCGCGCCGGGCGGGCAATTGCGCTGCTGCCGCGCGAATATGCGCTGCTCCTCCATTTGGTCGGCCAGGGCGAGCGCCCCGCGGCGCGCAGCGAGCTGCTCGCCGCCGTCTGGGGGCTGGGCTTCGACCCGGGCACCAACGTGGTCGAGGTCCATGTCTCGCGGCTGCGCGCCAAGCTCGACCGCGGCTTCGCAGCACCGATGCTGGTCACCGACAAGGGGCGCGGCTACCGGCTGTGCGCGGCGTGAGGGGCGCGCTATCAGGGCCGGGACACAGGAGAGAAGCCAATGGAAGCGCGCGTAAGCATCGAGATCAGCGGAGGCGTGGCCGATGTCCGGCTGACACGGCCGGACAAGCTCAACGCGCTCGATCCGGCGATGTTCGCAGGGATCATCGCCGCGATCACCCGGCTGGAGACCGAGCCCGGGCTGCGTGCCGTGGTGCTTTCGGGCGAAGGCCGCAGCTTCTGCGCCGGGCTCGACATGGCGAGCATGGCGCAGAGCGGACTGGGCGCCGATTCGCGCTTCGACATCATGGCGCGCACCCAGGGGCTGGCGAACGACTTCCAGCAGGTCGCCTGGGGCTGGCGGACGCTGCCGGTGCCGGTGATCGCGGCAGTGCATGGCGTGGCGTTCGGCGGCGGACTGCAGATCGCCAGCGGCGCGGACGTGCGCATCGCCGCGCCGGGCACACGGCTTTCGGTGATGGAGATGAAATGGGGCATCGTGCCCGACATGGCCGGCTATGCGCTGTGGCGCGGCAATGTTCGCGACGATGCGTTGCGTGAGCTGGCCTATACCGCGCGCGAGTTCGATGCGGCGGAAGCCCAGGCGCTGGGCTTCGTCACCCGCATCGCCGAGGATCCGCATGCGGAGGCGATGACGCTTGCCCGGGCAATCGCCGGGCGCAACCCGCAGGCGATCCGCGCCGCCAAGCGCCTCGCCAATCTCGAGGCCGATGCGGCCGAAACGCTGCTCGCCGAGAGCCGCGAGCAGGGCGCGCTGCTGCGCACGCCGAACCAGATCGAGGCAGTGATGGCGAACATGCAGAAGCGCCCGCCCCAATTCAAAGACTGAGTTGCCAAGCCGCACCCGCCGATCCATACCCGATATTCCAAATTCTGGAGACCTTGCCGAATGCGTGAAGCAGTAATCGTGTCCACAGCGCGTACCGGGATCGGCAAGGCGGGCCGCGGCTATTTCAACGACACCGAGGCGCCGGTGCTCGCTGCGCATGTGATGAACGCGGCAGTGGACCGTGCTGGCATCGATCCGGCGCGGATCGACGACGTCTTCTACGGCATGGGCAACCAATGGGGCACCGAGGGCGGCAACATGGCGCGGATGGCGCTGTTCGCCGCCGGGCTGCCGCACAGCGTCCCCGCGTTCAGTCTCGACCGCAAATGCGGATCGGGCCTGACCGCGATCGCCCTTGCCGCCCGCTCGATCATGACCGACGAGATCGACGTCGCGCTGGCCGGCGGGATGGAATCGATCAGCCTGACGATGAAGAACGCGCCGCGCTACGTGAACAAGTCGGTCACCGACAAGGTGCCGGCGGCGTACATCCCGATGATCGAGACCGCCGAGATCGTCGCCGAGCGCTACGGGATCAGCCGCGAGGCGCAGGACGCATTCGCCGCCGCCAGCCAGCAGCGCGCCGCCGCCGGGCTGGCCAGCGGCGCCTTTGCCGAAGAGATCGCGCCGATCACCGTCGAAAAGGCGCTGTTCGACAAGGAAGGCAACCGCACCGGCAGCGAGACGGTGACTGTCACCCAGGACGAAGGCATCCGCGCCGGCACCACCGCCGAAGTGCTCGCCGGACTGAAACCGGTGTGGAAGGATGGCCAGTTCGTCAAGGAAGGCCATCACGTTACCGCCGGCAATGCCAGCCAGCTTTCCGACGGCGCCGCCGCGCAGATCATGATGGACCGCAAGACCGCCGAGGCCGAGGGCAAGCGGATCCTGGGCATCTATCGCGGCTTCCAGGCCGCCGGCTGCGAGCCCGACGAGATGGGCATCGGCCCGGTCTTCGCGGTGCCCAAGCTGCTCCAGCGCGCCGGGCTCAGCGTGGCGGACATCGGGCTGTGGGAGATCAACGAAGCGTTCGCCAGCCAGTGCCTCTATTGCCGCGACACGCTGGGCATCGATCCCGACAAGCTCAACGTCAATGGCGGCGCCATTGCGGTCGGCCACCCGTTCGGGATGAGCGGATCGCGCCTCGTCGGCCATGCGCTGATCGAGGGGCGCAAGCGCGGGGTGCGCTATGTCGTGGTCTCGATGTGCACCGCCGGCGGCATGGGCGCGGCGGGGCTGTTCGAAATTCCCTGACCACCTTCTTCGTCATCCCGGCGAAGGCCGGGATCTCTTGCCGTATCGCGCCTCCGCCTGAGATCCCGGCGTTTGCCGGGATGACGGCCTGGGCTTGGGGCTGGCTCAGTCCAGCCCCACCGCATCCGCCGCGCGCCTTTCCGCCGCTGCGTGGAGATCCCAGAAATTCTCGACCGGCGCGCCGGCCAGGCGCCGCTGCAGCACTTCGAGATGCGCACCCCAGCCGCCACCGAAGTTGCGCGCATCGCTCGCGCCGCGCAGGCGGCTATGCGTGAGCACCAGCCGGGTGCGATCAGGAGCGAAGGCGAACAACTCGATCGAGACTTCGCCCGCCTCGCCATTGTCCCAGGTAAAGCTGAGGAAATGCGGGGGCTCGATCCGCAGGATCGTCTCCGACCAGGACTTGCCCTGGTTCCTGGCATAGCGCTCCGGATTGGGCACGTCGCCGTCGGACAGGTTCTGGTGGGCGAAGGTCATGCCGAGCTTGCCGCCGACCTGCGGCTCGGTCGGCCCGCCCATGAACCAGCGCGCGCGCAGCTCCGGATCGACCAGATATTGCCACACCGTCTCGATCGGCGCGGCGAGATCGCGCTCGAAGCGGAGCATCTGCGGGGTGATCGTGTCGGCAGCGCGCGTATCAGTCATCTTGCTTCTCCGTGATGCGGCCCAGGCTTTCGAGGATCATCGTCCAGCCCTTGCGGGTCTGATCCTCATAGGCAGCCCAGGCAGGGTCCATTTCGTGGGTGAGGGTGAGCGTGCAGCCGCCGGGACGGGGCACGATATCGAGGGTGACGCGCGTCCACTCGCCCTCCTCCGCCGGATCGGCGGCGAAGAGGAAGACGAGGCGGCGGGGCCGGTCGATCGCCTCGAAGCGGAGGCGATGATGCGCGTCGCCCGCGGCACGCCGCTCGACGATCAGCCCCTGCCCGCCGATGCGCGCATCGATCTCGCAAGTGACCATCTCGCCTTCGGGCGTGGCGAACAGGAAGCGCGCCGCATCTGCCGGATCGAGCCAGGCATCGAACACCCGCTCCGCACTCGCCGCAAAGTCACGATGCACGGTCAGGACCGCCGGCGCGCTCATGCGAGATTGACCTGCCAGGAGATGCCGAACCGGTCCGAGCACCAGCCGAAGCGGGTGCTCCAGCCATAAGCGCCGGGCGGCATCAGCACCTGGCCCTCGGCCGAGAGCGCGGCGAACAGCGTTTCGAACTCGGCTGCATCGGCAACGTCGAGGAAGAAGGACCAGCTGGGCGTGAAATCGAAGCCGTGGCGGATGAAACTGTCATGCGCCATCACCTTCTGCCCGGCGATCACCGCATGAGCGCGCAGGATCGTGCCTTCGGGCCCGGGGCCCTCGGCACCGAACAGCTCGAGCGTGTCGATGCGGCTGCCGGGTACCGTCTCGACATAGAAATCGAGCGCGGCGCGGCCGGCGCCGCCCTGGAACATCAGGAAGGGCGTCGCTTCAGCCATGGGGCTCCTCCTGCTGGTCGGCGGCGAGGATCGCTTCGAGCGCATCGAGGCGGACGGTCCAGAACTTCTCCCACTGCTTGAGCCAGCGTTCGGCCTCGGCCAGTGGATCGGGCTTCAGGGCGCACATATAGCTGCGCCCCACCTTGCGCCGGGCGACCAGCCCCGCGCCTTCGAGCACCTTCACATGCTTGGCCGCGCCGGCGAACGTCATCGAAAAAGGTTCGGCCAGCTCGCCGATCGACTTCTCGCCGAGCGAGAGATGGGCAAGCATGCCGCGCCGCGTGGGATCGGCAAGGGCATGGAAGGTGGCGTCGAGTCTATATTCAACCATGCGGTTTAATATTTCAGCGTCAGGCCGAATAGTCAACCGATCGGTTGAATAATTTTCGGCGAATTTCCGTGGTTCGGCTTGCGGAAATGTTGACTCCGTTGACTCGCCACGCACGCGCGCGAACCACGCATCGCGGGCGGCCTCCGCAGCGGCACGGGTGGAAGTCACCGGAAGGCGAGTGTCGGCCATCCGCCGACACCATCACCGAAAATCCTACATTGCCAGTGAAGAACGAACCTATATGGTTTTAGGCGCCGGTGCCCGGGCGGCGCGCAGGCTGTCCCAGGCATAGAGCGCGCAGCCGGCCCAGATCAGCGCGAAGGTGATCAGGTGGACCGTGCGCAGCGGCTCACCCAGCGCGATCGCGACGAAGAACTGGATCGTCGGCGTGATATATTGGAGCAGCCCCATCATCGACAGCGGCAGCAGCCGCGCCGCGGCGGCGAACATGAGGAGCGGCGTGGCGGTGATCACGCCGGCGGCGAGCAGCAACGCCGTCTGCCCGGCCGAGACGCCGAAGCCGCTGGTCCCCTGGCTTCCGGTATAGAGCAGCCAGCCCGCCGCGAGCGGGACGAGCAGCACCGTCTCCACCGTCAGCCCGCCCAGCGAATCGATCGCCACCACCTTGCGAACCAGGCCGTAGAGCCCGAAGCTGAGCGCCAGCGACAGCGAGATCAGGATCGCGCCGCCGCCGTTCACCGCCATCACCAGCACGCCCACCGCGGCAATCGCGATGGCGATGCCCTGCCAGCGCCGCAGCCGCTCGCCGAGCACCAGCATGCCGAGCGCGACGTTGAGCAGCGGATTGATGAAATAGCCCAGGCTCGCCTCGAGCACATGGCCGGTCTCGACTGCCCAGATATAGACGAACCAGTTGATCGCGATCAGCGTGGCGCTGGCACAGAGCAGCAGCAGGGTGCGCCCGCGCGCGGCGCGCCAAATGTCCCCCGCCCGGCCGAAGCCGAAGACGAGCACGGCCAGCAGCAGCACCGACCAGACCACGCGGTGCGACAGGATCTGCAGCGCCGGGACGTGCGACAGGATGTGGAAATAGAGCGGCAGCACGCCCCAGATCGCGAACGCCCCGATCGAGAGCGCGAGCCCGCGGTTTCCCGAGGGGCTTGCCGTATCGGCGGCGGCGGTGGTGCGGTTCATGCGCGCGCTTTGCGCGGGGCCGGCGCGACAAGCAAGCAAGCCCCGCTTTGGCGCAGCAAAGGATTGCGCGGAACCGGCCGGCCGCTAGGCTGCGCTGGCAAGAGGGGGAATCATGTCTGAACATTGGGAAGAGGAAGGCCCTTATGGCCATCCGCTGATCGCGACGCTGGCCGGGGGCGCGCTGCTGGTGCTGGCCGCACTGATCGGGCCGCGCATCGCCGCGCCACTGCCGCTGCCGGCGCTGCTGATCGGCGGCGCCGCAGCGGGGCTGGTGCTGTGGCTGATCGGCTTCGTCGCCACCACGCGCCATGCAAGCCTGGTGTGGAAGCTCGGATCGCTGGTGCTGCTGATCGGCGCGGGGGCCGGCGCCGCGCTGATTGCGCACGGCCAGTTCCAGACGCGTTCGCGCGCCGATGCGAGCAGCTTTGCCGAGATCGAGCTGACGGCGGACGGATCGGTGATCCTGCCCCAAGGCATTGCCGGGCGCGGGCCGGTATCCGCGCTCTATGCCGAGGCGGTGCAGGCCGAGGCGGCGGAGAAGCGCGCCTTTGCCGACGCGCTGACCAGGTTCGGCGCGGCATCGCTCAACAGCCCCTATCTACTCCAGCAGAACCCCAGGCCGATCCAGGACTGCGCCGCGATCGACGATGTCCGTGCGCTTGCGGTTTCGCAGAGCGCCAAGCGGCTCGAGCGGCGCGCGGCGCTGGCTCGCGCAGTGGGCAGCGCCAGCCTGCCGGTGGCGGCGAAGCAGGGCATCACGCAGATCGTCGGCGACGCCAAGGCCGATCCGGTCCTTACCAACCAGCAGGCGCTGCTCGATGCCACGGCGCAGCTTTGCACCTTGCTCGCCCGCAAGACCTGGGTGAACGCCAATGCCTATTTCGGCTTCCCAAACGGAGCGGACATGGCGGCGTTCAAGGCGATCAACGCGAGGCGGCAGGCGCTGTCCGGCGATGCCGATGCGATCGACGCGGCGGCAAAGACGCGGATCCTGGCCGGGCGCGAGCAGGTCCGCGATGCGCTGAGCCATTCGATCTACACGAAGGAATAGAGAAGTCGGTGTTCCCCGGCGAAAGCCGGGGTCCAGTTGCATGGATGTTCGTGAGGTGCCCGCACCTCACCACTTTCGTCGAGACTGGGCCCCGGCTTTCGCCGGGGAACCGAATTTCTCAAAAGGCTAGGAAGGCCGCACCGGGTTCGCCGCCTGAGCGCCGACCACCGTGTTCCACGGCAGCACGTCCCAGCGCACGATCAGCCCGTTCGCGACATAGGGATCGGCTTCGGCGAACGCCCGTGCCGCGGCTTCGCCGGCGAAGAGCAGCAGCGCGCTTTCGGGCGGATCGCCCACCGCGCCGCCGAGCAGCAGCTCGCCGGTTTCGACCGCTTCCCACGCGAGCTTCAGATGCGCGTCGCGGAAGGCCGCGCGGCGCTCGAGATAGTCAGGTGCGGTAGTGTAGCGCAGGATCCAGTGCATCTCAGCCTCCAATGCGCAGCCACAGCGCGGTGGCGTCGTCCGATATCTTGAAGCGCGGGAAGCGCGTGCAGGCGGCATCGCCCTGCTCGATCGCGCGCAGTTCCCCGGCGATGGCGGCGAGCCCACGGGCGCGGATCGCCGCGACCAGCCCGGCATCGTCATAGGCGGCATAGCTGTCGATCAGCGCGGCATAGCCGTCGCTCATCAGCAGGATCTCGTCGCCCGGTGCGCAGGCGATGCGCGAGGTATCGACCCGCGCCATATGCGCGGGATCGATGCTGAGCACGCGCATGCCCGGGCGGCCGCGGGTGGATTTGAGATTGGCGAGGATCGGCGCCGATGCCTTGGGCTTGCCGAGGCCGTGCTGCGCCAGGCTGGCGGCACGCTCGGCCTCCGAATTGCGGATTTCCTTTTCGGGCCCGAGCCGTGTGACCGCGCCCGCCGACCAGAGGAAACCGACACAGTCGCCGAGCCAGCCGATCTCGGCCTCCCCCGCCCCCAGCCGCACGGCGAGCGACGAAGCGAGCGGATATTCCCAGCGATCCTCTGGCTCGCGGGTGCGGTCGCGCGCCCAGGCGGCGAGGATGGCGCCGGCGACGTCGCCAAAGAGCGCCTCGACCCCGGTCGCCGCGGATGCGGTGAAGCCGGCCTGCGCCGCGCTCGCCAGCCACGCCGCCCCGCCCTGTGCGCCAACCAGACCCGGCGGGCCGAGATCGGTGGCGCCGTCGATCACCCAGGCATGGGCACGGGCGCTGCCGGCGCGATCGTCATTGGGAACGGAAAGGTCGCCGGCAAGGCTGATCGACTGGAGGAGATCGAAGTGCATGGCCACAGCCTAGCCCGGTTTCGTGGCACCTCGCACCATGTAACGCGCATCTGGGCCATAACTGGAGAGCTTGGCCCGCAGCGCGGGGCTCTCCTGCGGTTCGAAGCCCTGGGCCTGCCAGAATGCGGCGCTGTTGTTGACCGAGACCAGCGCGATCGGGGCATCGAGCTGTGCGAACAGCAAGGCGAGACCGGCCCGGGCATTGCCGCCGCCGCGCGCCTCCGGGAGCAGGGCAAGATCGTGGAGATACCAGCTGGCCCGGCTCTCGGGCAGCGCACCCAGCAGCGTGTCGAGCGGCGGGATCGCCGCCTGCGGCCAGGGATAGGCGATGAGATAGCCCGCCACGCCCTCTGCGCCTTCGAGCACGAAGCAGCTCTCCGGCGCGAGCGCCAGCCGCTCGGCGAAGCAGGCGCGGCCCTCGGGATGGTCTGGAAAGGCGATGCGGGCGACCGCGACGACACCGTCGAGATCGCTTGTAGTCATCGCCCGCCAGCGCATCATTCGGCGAACAGCAGCACGGGGGTTTCGAGCAGCTTCCTGACCGCCTGGACGAAGCTCGCCGCGTCCCAGCCATCGACGACGCGGTGATCGCAGCTGATCGACAGGTTCATCAGCTTGGCGCGGACGATCTCGTCGCCCTGGAAGATCGGGCGCTCGACGATCTTGTTCGGGCCGATGATCGCGACTTCCGGACGGTTGATCACCGGGGTGGTGGCGATGCCGCCGAGCGGGCCGAGCGAGGTGACGGTGAGCGTCGAGCCGCTGAGTTCCTCGCTCTTCGCCTTGCCGGTGCGCGCGGCTTCGGCAAGACGGCTGATCTCGGCGGCGAGCTGCCAGACATTCTTGTCCTGCGCATCGCGGATCACCGGGACCATCAGGCCTGCGTCGGTCTGCGCCGCCATGCCGAGATGGACGCGGCCATGACGGGTGACCACCCCGGCCTCGTCGTCATAGCGCGCGTTGATCATCGGGAAGTCGGGCAGCGCCCGGCAGATTGCGACGATCAGGAAGGGCAGCATGGTCAGCTTGGGGCGTGCCCCGCGATTGTCGTTGAGGTCGCCGCGCATCGCCTCGAGCGCGGTGACGTCGATCTCGTCGACATAGGTGAAGTGGGGGATCTGGCGCTTCGAGGCGGCCATGTTCTCGGCGATGCGGCGGCGCATGCCGATGACCTTGATCGGCTGATCCTCGCGGACACGCGACGCATGCGGGGCGTGATAGCCCTGGGCGCTGCCGTAGCGGAGATAGGCGTCGAGATCGGCGTGGCGGACATGGTTGCCGTCGGCCTTCACGGTGGCGAGGTCGATGCCGAGGTCCTTGGCCCGGGCACGAACCGCGGGGGAGGCAAGGACCTGGCGATGCGGGGGGGACTCGGCCACCTCCTCCGTTCGGCCTGAGCCTGTCGAAGGCTGGCTCTCCACGGGCGCTTCACTCTCGGCCTGGCGCCCTTCGACAGGCTCAGGGCGAACGGTTTCCTGCGGTTCCACCGCCTCCTCAACGCCCGGCGTCTCCGCCTCGACCTGTTCCTCGACCGGCGTCTCGGCTTCGGCATCGCCCTCGACTTCGATCACCATCAGGCCCGAGCCGATCGCGACCATCTCGCCGACTTCGCCGGCCAGCTCGACCACCGTGCCGGAGACAGGCGATTCCATCTCGACCGTGGCCTTGTCGGTCATCATGTCGGCGACCTGCTGGTCCTCCGACACCTTGTCGCCGACCTTGACGTGCCAGGCGACGATCTCGGCCTCGGCAATGCCTTCGCCGATGTCCGGCAGGCGGAACGTGAAACGAGCCATTGCGGTCAGTCCTTCAGGATCTTCTTGAGGGCGGTGCCGATGCGGACCGGGCCGGGGAAATAGGCCCATTCCAGGCTGTGCGGGTAGGGCGTGTCGAAGCCGGTGACGCGCTCGATCGGCGCTTCGAGATGGTAGAAGCAGCGCTCCTGGACCTGGGCCGAAAGCTCGGCGCCGAAGCCGGAAGTGCGGGTCGCCTCATGGACGATCAGGCAGCGGCCGGTCTTCTTGACCGACTCCTCGATCGTCTCGATGTCGAGCGGCACCAGCGTGCGCAGATCGACGATCTCGGCATCGATGCCCATTTCCTCGACCGTGTTGGCGACGACATGGACCATCGTGCCGTAGCAGAGGATCGTCACTGCCTCGCCCGGACGGACGACCGAAGCCTTGCCCAGCTCGACGCGGTAATGCCCCTCGGGCACCTGCGCGCCGGGGTGATCGGCCCAGGTCTTGGCCGGGCGGTCATAATGGCCGTGGAACGGGCCGTTGTAGATGCGCTTGGGCTCGAGGAAGAGGACGGGGTCGTTATCCTCGATCGCCGCGATCAGCAGCCCCTTGGCGTCATAGGGCGTCGAGGGGATCACCGTCTTCATCCCCGAGACATGGGTGAAGATGCCCTCGGGCGACTGGCTGTGCGTCTGGCCGCCGAAGATGCCGCCGCCATAGGGCGAGCGGATCGTGATCGGCGCGGTGAAGTCCGCCGCCGAGCGATAGCGCAGCCGCGCCGCTTCGGAGACGAGCTGGTCGAGCGCCGGATAGATATAATCGGCGAACTGGATCTCGGGGACGGGGCGCAGGCCATAGGCGCCCATGCCGATCGCCACGCCCATGATGCCGATCTCGGTGATCGGCGTGTCGAAGGCGCGGGTCTTGCCGTACTTGGCCTGGAGCCCGGCCGTCGCGCGGAAGACGCCGCCGAAATAGCCGACATCCTCGCCCATCACGACCACATTCGGGTCGCGCGCCATCATCACGTCCATGGCCGAGTTGATCGCCTGGATCATGTTCATCTGGGTGGTTGCACCCGCTTCAGTGACCGTGTCGGTCATGCCTGTGCCTTGCGAATAGTCCAGCGGTCGCCCGCCGATGGTTGCCATGTATCGAGCTTGCGGCGCGCGCCGGCGCTGCCCAGGCCATAGGCATCGACGAACAGCTTCACCGGCGCCTCGGTGCGCGGGAAGCGGGCGGCGTCATCGACCAGCCCATGCGTGCCGCCTTCGACGACGAGCGCATAGGTGCCGGCGGGCGCAGTCTCGGCCGGGAAGAGATGCTCCTCCGCCACGGTGGCGTGGCCCATGACGGGCGGGATCGTGTCCTCGGTGCCGGTGACGATCATCACGGGCACTTCGACGGTGGTATAGGCGTTCGCGGGCACGAGGCCGGGGGCCTTGCCGGGCGACGAGAAGCCGAGCACCGCCTGCACCGCGGGATTGCGCGCCTTGAAGTGCGGCAACCCGCCGCCCAGGCACAGCGAGACAAAGGTGCCGAGGCTGTGCCCGACGGCGATCACCGGAAGCCTGGGAAACGCCTTTGCCGCATGCGCGCCGGTTGCGCGCATGTCCACGAAACGCTCGGTAAAGCCGGAGAGGAAGGTGAACTTCTCGCGCTCGGGATAGTGCATCGAATCGACATGGACTGGCGCGAGCACCGCAAAGCCCTGGCTGAGCAGCACCGAGATCAGCCGATCATAGCGCTCGGGCCAGGAACCATGGCCGGTCGAGAACAGCACCACGCCCTTGGGGCTGGCGGGCTTCCAGATGAGCAGCTTGGTCGAGCGCGTCGGCGAGACGGCGAGGTCGATCGTCTCGGGATCGCCGATCGCGGCGGCATGGAGCAGCCCCGGGGGAAGCAGCGCGAGGCCGCCCAGGGCGCAGGCGCCCTTCACCAGCGCACGGCGCGTGAGGAACTGGTTCACAGGCCCGCCGCCTTCTGCTCGTCGAGCATCTGCTGTTGCTGTTCCCTGAGGTGCCAGGGGATCGTCTCGAACACGCCTTCGAACATCGAGTCGAAGGGCTGGTGCATGCCATGGCCGAGGATGCCGTTCTTCTCGGCTTCCTTCTGCGACGCCTTGACCAGCTCGGCGAGCTCGAGGTCCTGCGCGGCGTGGCGCTCCTCGTCCCATTCGCCGATGGCGATGAGGTGCTGCTTCAACCGGCGGATCGGATCGCCGAGCGGCCAGGCATTGGGCTCGCCCGCCGAGCGATAGGCGGTGGGATCGTCCGAAGTCGAATGGCCTTCGGCACGGTAGGTGAAATGCTCGATCAGCGTCGGACCCTGGTTGGTCCGGGCGCGCTCGGCGGCCCACTCCGTCGCGGCATAGACTGCCAGCGCGTCGTTGCCGTCGACGCGCAGGCCGGCGATGCCATAGCCGATCGCGCGCGCCGCGAAGGTGGTCGCCTCTGCCCCGGCGAAGCCCGAGAAGCTCGAGATCGCCCACTGGTTGTTGACGACGTTGAAGATGACCGGCGCCTTGTAAACCGTCGCGAAGGTCATCGCCGAGTGGAAGTCGCCCTCCGCCGTCGAACCTTCGCCGCACCAGGTGGCGGAGATGCGCGTATCGCCCTTGGCAGCGCTGGCCATCGCCCAGCCCACGGCCTGGGGATATTGGGTGGCGAGATTGCCCGAGATCGAGAAGAAGCCGAACTCCTTGGAGGAGTACATGATCGGCAGCTGGCGGCCTTCGAGCGGATCGGCCTTGTTCGAATAAATCTGGTTCATCATCGACACGATCGGATAGCCGCGCGTGATGAGGATCCCCTGCTGGCGATAGGAGGGGAAGCACATGTCGTCGCTCGCCAGCGCGCTCGCCGCGCCGATCGACACCGCCTCCTCGCCGGTGGACTTCATGTAGAAGCTGGTCTTGCCCTGGCGCTGGGCGCGGAACATGCGCTCGTCAAAGGCGCGGGTCAGCGCCATCGCGCGGAGCATGCGGCGCTTCGCATCGGCATCGAGCCGCGGGTTCCAGGGGCCGACGGCATTGCCTTCGTCATCGAGGACGCGGACCAGGCCGTAAGCCAGCTCATGAAAGCTGTCGGCCCGATCGGCCGTGTCGGGCCGGCGGGTGGCGCCGGCGGCGGGCACCACCACGTCGCTGAAGTCCGCTTCGTCGCCCGGGCGGAATCGCGGCTCGGGCACGTGCAGCGCAAGCGGGGGCAGGTTGGCGCGATCGCGCTCGCTCACATGGGCTCTCCGGACACAGGCTCCCGTAGCCAAACGCTCGGGAATCACGTTTCGCGCCATTGTTATAAAATTTCAAAGATCGACGCAAGTAGGTCAGGGGTGCTGACCTGAAACTGCCGGGTGGAAGGATGGGAATTCGAGGCGGGCGGATGCCCTGCGACATTAACCTGTTCCCCGGCGAAAGCCGGGGCCCAGGGTCACAAGCGGAACGGCAGAGAAACCCTGGGCCCCGGCGTTCGCCGGGGAACGGAAAGGCTAAATCACGCCACCGGGAACCCGCGCCGCTTGAACAGTGCCGACACGTCGGGGTCACGCCCGCGGAAGGCGCGGTATGCGAGCTTGCGATCGGTCTCGTTGCCGGTGGAGAGAAGAGTCGCGCGGAAACGGTCGGCCGTCTTCTTGTCCCAGACATTGCCGGTTTCCTGGAATGCCGCCCAGGTGTCGGCGTCCATCGTCTCGGACCAGAGGTACGAATAATAGCCGGCCGAATAGGCATCGGACGAGAAGAGGTGGCTGAACTGCGGCAGCCGGTGGCGCAGCACGATCTCCTTGGGCATGCCGAGCGCGGCGAGCGCTTCCTTCTCGAACGCGGCGATGTCGGTGACCGGCACCTCGCGATCGTGGAGCTGCATGTCGAGGATCGCGCAGGCGAGATATTCGACCGTGTCGAAGCCCTGGTTGAAGGTGGACGACTTCTCGATCTTGTCGACCAGCGCCTGGGGCATCGGCGCGCCGGTCTTGTAGTGCCTGGCGTATTTGTCGAGCACGTCGCGGGTGAGCAGCCAGTTCTCGTTCACCTGGCTGGGATATTCGACGAAGTCGCGCGGCGTGCCGGCGAGCCCCGGATAGGTGATGTTCTGGAGCAGGCTGTGGATCGCATGGCCGAACTCGTGGAACAGCGTGGTCGCATCGTCGAGGCTGATCAGCGTCGGCTCGCCGGCGCCGCCGCGCACGAAATTGTTGTTGTTCGAGGCCAGCGTGTTGCGCACGCCGCCGAACTTCTGCTGGCCGCGATAGCGGGTGGCCCAGGCGCCCGAGCGCTTTCCGGAACGGGCATAGCCGTCGAAATAGAAGATGCCGACATTCTTCCCCGTGCGCGTGTCGGTAACCTCGAAGGTGCGCACGGCGGGATCGAACACCGGCACGTCCTGCACTTCCTTGAAGCCGAGATCGTAGAGCCGGCCGGCGGCGTAGAAGGCGCCCTGGAGGATGTTGGTGAGCTCGAGATACGGCTTCACCTCGCTCTCATCGAGGTCGTACTTCGCCTTGCGGACCTTCTCGGCATAGAAGCGATAGTCCCAGGGCTCGATCGTGATCTTGGCGCCTTCCTTGTCCGCCAATGCCTGCATATCCGCGACTTCCTCCGCCACCCGGGCGCGGGCGGCGGGCCATACCGCCATCATCAGCTTCATCGCATTGGCCGGAGTCTCGGCCATGGTGTCGTCCATGCGGTACCAGGCGTGGTTCTTGAAGCCGAGCAGCTTGGCGCGCTGCTGGCGCAGCTTGAGGATCTCGGCGATGCCGGCCTTGTTGTCGCTGGCATTGCCATTGTCGCCGCGCGAGACGAAGGCGCGCCAGACCTTTTCGCGCAGGCCCCGGTCGGTCGAATAGGTGAGGAAGGGCGCGACCGAGGAGCGGGTGTTGACCACTGCCCAGCCGGCAACCTTGCGTTCGTCGGCCGCAGCCTTGAGCGATGCCTTGAAGCTCTCGGGCAGGCCGGCGAGCTGGGCCTCGCTGTCGAGGACGATCCAGGTCTCCTCGTCCGCCAGCAGCTTGCGGCTGAAATCGGAGAAGGCGGAGGCAAGCGCCTGGTTGAGCCGGCTGACCTCGGCGCGTTCGGCATCGGAAAGCGCGGCGCCGCGGCGGACGAAGCTGCGATAGCTGCGCTCGAGCAGGCGGAGCTGCTGGGGATCGAGCTTCTGCTTCGCACGCGTGTCGTAGGCGCCCTTCACCCGGGCGAAGAGCAGCGGATCGAGGAACAGCTCGTCATTGGCCCTGGCGAGCTTCGGGCTCCATTCGCGGTCGATCGCCTGGACCTGCTTGTCGGCGAGGTTGCTGGTATAGACGCCCCAGGCCGACTGGACCCTATCCATCGTGTCGCCGGCCTTCTGCATCGGCTCGATCACGGTGTGGAAGGTCGAGGCGGTACGCGCGTTGCGGATCGCGTGGATCTCCTGGCGCTGTTCGGCGATTGCGGCCTCGAAGGCGGCGGGGAACATCTCCGCCTTGAACTTGTCCCAGGGCGGCACCCCGCCATAGCCGCCCGGCCAGGGCTGGAGCAAAGGCGCGGCATCGACGGGTTCGGCGGCTTTGGCCATCAGGCTCCCCAGGAACGGCGAGGTCGCGAGCACCGCGCTGGTACCGAGAAGCGCCTGGCGGCGGCTGAAGTTGCGGATCATGTGCGCGAAGCTCCCTGAATTCTGCGATTGCGGCGAGCTTAGGCGGCTGGTGCCGAATGGCAATTGACTCTGGTCCGATATGGAACAGAATAGGAACATTCTTGTTTCCCGAGTCGCGAGTAAATGGCCGATCCTGCCGTCCTGAAGCAATTGCGCGAGAGCCTGCGCGGGCTCGAGGCCGGCGGATTCCGCCGGCGCCCCGCCTTGCCCTTCGGCATCGAGGCGGTGGATTCGCGGCTCGCCGATGGCGGGCTGCGGCTCGATGCGCTGCACGAAGTGGCGGCGGGCACCAGCGACATGGCGGACGATTGCGCGGCGACCCTGTTCCTCGCCGGAATCGCGGCGCGCGCCTGGGGGCCGGTGCTGTGGGTGGTACGGCGGCGCGACCTGTTCGCGCCCGGGCTCGCCCAGTCGGGGCTCGACCACAAAAGGCTGATCTATGCCGAGGCGCAGGACGATGCCGAGCTGCTGGCGATCATGGAGGAAGGGCTGCGCCATCGCGGGCTGGGCGCAGTGATCGGCGAGGCCAAGCGCGCGGACATGACCGCGACGCGGCGACTGCAGCTCGCAGCCGAAGGCGGGCGGACGATCGCGCTGCTGATGAAGCGCGCGGCGCGCGAAGGCAGCAATCCGATCGCCATGCCCTCGGCAGCCGTGACGCGCTGGCGAGTGACCTGCGCGCCCTCGGCACCGCTGCCGGTGGCGGGCGTCGGGCGTCCGCGCTGGAAGCTCGAGCTGGCGCGGCAAAAGGGGGGCGAAGGTTTCGAACTGATCGTGGAGGCATGTGATGCAACGGGTCGCTGCGCTCTTCCTCCCGTTATGGCCGATCGAAAGGCTGTGGCGGCAGGAAATGCGCCCCGCCGCGCGGCCTGACCCGCGCGCCCTCGCCGCCCCCGCCGCGCCGCTGCGCAAGCCGGCGCAGCATGAGGGGCATTGGCGGCCCGGCGCGAAATGGGCGCAGGAGGATGAACCAGTTCCTCCCCGAGCTCGGCTCGGGGAGGGGGACCGCGCGACGCAGTCGCGTGGTGGAGGGGCGGCGGGCGAAGCCCGCCGGCTGACGCCGGCGGCCCCTCCACCACGCCGCTTCGCGGCGCGGTCCCCCTCCCCCAGCAAGCTGGGGAAGGAATTATTCGCCCCCCTCATCACCACGCTTCGCAACGGCAGCCGCATCGAGATCGCCGCCGCCTGCCCTGCCGCGCAGGCGCTGGGCCTGCGGCCCGGCATGGCGGTGACCCAGGCGCGCGCGCAGGTGCCGGGGCTCGATATCCGCCCGGCCGATCCCGAAGGCGACCTGGCATCACTCAGGCGCCTCGCCATCCTTGCCGCGCGGCGCTGGTCGCCGGTGGTGGCGCTGTCGGGTGCCGACGGGCTGTTCCTCGACCTGAGCGGCACCGCGCATCTGTTCGGTGGCGAGGCGAAGATGGCGCGCCGCATCGTCCGCCTGCTCGCCCGCGCCGGCTTCACTGCGCGGATCGCGATCGCCGACACGCCGGGTGCCGCCTGGGCATTGGCAAGATACCGTCACCCCGGCGAAAGCCGGGATCTCATGCCGCAATCCGAACGTGCCATCGCACGAGACCCCGGCTTTCGCCGGGGTGACGGTTTTATCTGCCCGCCGGGCGGACAGGCCGAGTCGCTCGCGGACCTGCCCACCCCGGCGCTGCGCATCGACGAGGCCGCAGTCGAGCTGCTCAAGCGGCTGGGGGTCGAGCGGATCGGCCAGCTCGCCGCCCTGCCCCGCGCCCCGCTCACCCGCCGCTTCGGCGCGGCGACGGTGCTGCGGCTCGACCAGGCGCTGGGCCGCATCGCCGAACCGCTCGATCCGGTCATCCCACCCGAGAGCATCGCCGTGCAGCAGCGCTTCGCCGAGCCGATCGCCAGCGCCGAGGCCATCGAGCATTGGCTGGGCACGCTCACCCCGCGTTTGGCCGCCGCATTGGAGGCCGAGGGGCTGGGGGTGCAGGCGCTCGAATGCGTCGCCGAGCGGATCGACGGCGTGCCGCAGCGCATCCGCATCGGCCTGGCCCGCCCCAATCGCGACGCCGCGCATCTGCTCCGCCTGCTCAAGCGGCGCATCGAGGATGTCGAGCCGGGGTACGGGATCGACGCGATCACCCTCCATGTCCGCCGCGCCGCGCCGCTCGGGCCCGAGCCGATGGTCGAGCGGCTCGACGAGGAAGCCGCGCCCGACATCGCCACCTTGGTCGATACGCTGGCGACGCGGATCGGCCAGGGCGGCATGTGGCGGATGCGCCCGGTGGAGAGCGACGTACCCGAGCGCGCCGCAACGCGCATGCCGGTGATCGATCCGCCCGTGCGCGGCACCACCCGCGCGAAGATCGACGATATCCGCCAGCTCGACCGCCAGCCCGAGCTGCACCCCTGGCACCCCGGCTGGGCCAAGCCGGCCCGGCTGCTCGCCCGGCCCGAGCGGCTCGATCATGTGATGGCGGAGCTGCCCGACCAGCCGCCGCGCCGCTTCACCTGGCGGGGCACCGCGCACCGGGTGATCCATGCCGACGGGCCCGAGCGCATCCAGGGCGAATGGTGGAAGCGCGATGCCGAGCGGCTGAGCGTGCGCGACTATTTCCGCGTCGAGGACGAGGCCGGCCGCCGCTACTGGCTGTTCCGCGCCGGCGATGGCGAGCGCGCCGTGACGGGGGATTTGAGCTGGTATCTCCACGGAGTGTTCGGATGACCTATGCCGAGCTCCAGGTGACGACGCATTATTCGTTCCTGCGCGGGGCGTCCTCGCCCGAGGACCTGTTTCGCCAGGCGGCGCTGCTGGGCCTGCCGGCGCTTGGCATCGTCGATCGCAATTCGGTAGGCGGCGTGGTGCGTGCGCTGGTCGCGTCGGAGCAGCTTTCCAAGGCGGGCTTTCCGGTCAAGATGATCGCCGGCTGCCGGCTCGACCTGGCCGATGGCAGTTCGGTGCTGGTCTGGCCCGAGGATCGTGCCGCCTGGTCGCGCCTCACCCGGCTGCTCACGCTCGGCAAGTCGCGCGCCGATGCGCAAAAGGGCGAGAAGGGCCAATGCTTCCTTCATTGGGACGACCTTGCCGCGGCGAGCGAGGGGCTGGTTGGTGCGCTCGTCCCCGGCCTCGCCGACACCGGCGATCCGCAGGCGCTGGGCTGGATGGCGGATGTGTTCGGGGAACGCGGGCATCTGTGCCTCACCCAGCACCGCCGCCCCGGCGACGCGCTGCGGCTGCACCAACTCGACCGCGCCGCACGCCGCTTCGGCCTGACCCCGCTCGCCACCGGCGACGTGCTCTACGACACCCCCGACCGGCGGATGCTGCAGGACGTGGTGACGGCGATCCGCGAGAAATGCACGATCGACGAACTCGGCTTCCGCCGCGAGCGCAGTGCCGACCGGCACCTGAAGTCTCCGCAGGAAATGGCGCGCCGCTTCCGCGATTACCCGCACGCGCTGGCGGCATCGGAGGCGATCGCCGAGCGCTGCCAGTTCAGCCTGCGCGACCTGAAGCACCAATATCCCGAGGAAGAAGTCATCCATGGCCGCAGCGCGCAGGACGCGCTCGCCGCGCTCGCCTGGAACGGGCTCAAGCAGCGCTTCGCCGGCAAGCCGAGCCAGGCGCATCAGGATCTGCTCACCCATGAGCTCGGGCTGGTCGCGAAGATGGAATACGCGCCCTATTTTCTGACGGTCAATTCGATCGTCCAGTTCGCGCTCAGCCAGCACATCCTCTGCCAGGGACGCGGCAGCGCCGCCAATTCGGTGATCTGCTTCGCGCTGGGCATCACTTCGATCGATCCGATCAAGCACCAGCTGCTGTTCGAGCGCTTCATCTCGACCGAGCGCAAGGAGCCGCCCGACATCGATGTCGATTTCGAGCATGAGCGGCGCGAGGAAGTGATCCAGTGGATCTACGAGCATTACGGCCAGGATCATGCCGCGCTGACTGCGGTGGTGATCCGCTTCCGCTCGCGCAGTGCCTTGCGCGAGGTCGGCAAGGCGATGGGCCTGCCCGAGGACATGACCGCAGCGCTGTCGTCACAGGTCTGGGGCTGGTCGAACGATGTCGATGACCGGCACGCCGACGCGCTCAACCTCGACCGCAGCGATCCGCGCCTCGCGCTGACACTCGAACTGGCCCGCCAGCTGGTCAACACGCCGCGCCACCTTTCCCAGCACCCGGGCGGCTTCGTGCTGACCCGCGACAAGCTGCACGACCTGATCCCGGTCGAGCCCGCCGCGATGGTCGATCGCCGCGTCGTTGAATGGGAGAAGCTGGACATCGAGGAGCTGGGTTTCATGAAGGTCGATATCCTCGGCCTCGGCATGCTCGGCTGCATGCGGCGCAGCTTCGATCTGCTGGCCCAGCACAAGGCCACGCACCTCACCCTCGCTGCGCCGCTGATGCAGGAAGAAGACGCGCTTACCTTCGACATGATCCAGCAGGCCGATACGCTGGGCGTGTTCCAGATCGAGAGCCGCGCGCAGATGTCGATGCTGCCGCGGATGAAGCCGGTGAATTTCTACGACATCGCGATCCAGGTCGCGATCGTCCGGCCGGGGCCGATCCAGGGCAACATGGTCCACCCCTATCTCAAGCGCCGGCAGAATCCGGCGCTGGTCGACTATCCCTCGCCGGCGCTGGAGAGCGTGCTGAAGAAGACGCTGGGCGTGCCGCTGTTCCAGGAACAGGCCATGCAGGTGGCGATGGTCGGCGCAGGCTTCACTGCCACCGAGGCAGACCGGTTGCGACGCGCGATGGCGACGTTCAAGTCGAGCGGCGATATCGGCGAGTTCGGCCCCAGGCTGATCAGCGGCATGCTCGAGCGCGGCATCAGCCAGGACTTCGCCGAGCGCGTGGTCGAGCAGATCAAGGGCTTCAGCAATTACGGCTTTCCCGAGAGCCACGCCGCCAGCTTCGCCAAGATCGCCTATGCCTCGAGCTGGATGAAATGCCATCATCCCGATATATTCTGCACCGCGCTGCTCAACGCGCAGCCGATGGGCTTCTATGCGCCAGCGCAGTTGATCCGCGATGCGCGCAACCACGGAGTGGAGGCGCGCGCCGTCTGCATCAACGACAGCGACTGGGATACGCGAATCGTGCCCGAGGGGCCGAACGCGCGCGAACGGGACGCCAGATTCTGCGGCACCGAAGCCGACTGGAACAGCCTCCAGCCGATCCGGCTCGGCATGCGCATCGTGCAGGGGTTGGCACAGGGCGATGCCGAGGCGATCCTGACGGCGCGCAGGCAGGCCCCGTTCACATCGATCGAGGATATCTGGCGGCGTTCGCGCGTGAAGCCCGCCGCGCTCGAGCGGCTGGCGCGGGCCGACGCCTTCCAGGCGCTCGGCCTCAACCGGCGCCAGGCGCTCTGGGCGATCAAGGGGCTGGGCCAGGCGCCGCTCGACCTGTTCGCCGCCGCCGATGCCCGCGAAGGCGCGACCGTAGCGGAAGTGGTGGAGCCAGCCGTGGCGCTGCTGCCGCTCAGCGCCGGGCGCGAAGTGGTGGAGGATTACCGTGCGACCCAGCTTTCGCTGCGCGCGCACCCCCTCTCGTTCCTGCGCGACCGGCTGGCGGCCCGGCGGATCGCGAAATGCAGCGACCTCCTAAACATGAAGGACGGCGAGCGCGTCGAAGTCGCCGGGCTGATCCTCGTCCGCCAGCGGCCGGGCAGCGCCAAGGGCGTGGTGTTCGTCACGCTGGAGGACGAGACCGGCATCGCCAATGCCGTGCTGTGGGCAGATCGCTTCGAAGCGAACCGCCGCACCGTGATGTCCGCCACGATGCTGGCGATCCGGGGCAAGGTGCAACGCGAGGGCATCGTCATCCATGTCGTCGCCGAGCAGATCAGCGACCTGACGCCCTGGCTGCGCGAAGTCGGCGAACTCGACCTTCCCAACATGACGATGCCCGGCGACGGCGCCACCCATGGCGGCACGATCGATCCGCGCGACCGGCTCGTCCCCCGCCAGCGCCCGGCCGACAGCTGGCCGCCCCGCAGCCTCAAGGCGCCGGAGCTGATCCCGGTGCGCTCAAGAGACTTCCACTGATGCCCGGGAACCGCCTGTTCTTCGCGCTGCGCCCTTCGCCGCTCGCCCGCAACCTGATCGGCGTGCAGCGCGACCAGCTGGGGCTGGCCGAAAGCGTGGTCGAGAACGACCGGCTCCACATCACGCTTGCCATCACCGAGGATTTCGCCCGCCAGCCCTATGCCGAGGCGAAGGCGCTGATCGCGATCGGCGAACAGGTCTCCGCCGCGCCGGTGCCGGTGCGGCTCGACCGCGTATCGGGCAGCAACGAGACGATCGCACTGCGTCCCAGCCGCAAGATCGATGCGCTGGCCGAGCTGGGCGCCAAGCTGCAACAGGGCCTGGCCCGCGCCGGGCTGCTGCGCGGCACCTGGGATTTCCACCCGCACGTCACTTTGCTCTACCGCAAGGGCCGCCCCTTCACCCGGACGATCGATCCGATCAGCTGGGACGCCACCGATTTCGTGCTGATCCATTCGATCCTGGGCGCGCACCGGCACATCGAGCTGGGCCGCTGGCCGCTGGAGGACCGGCAGGGCGCGTTCGGGTTCTAGGGTGGCATTTCCCCATACCTGTGGGGAGCCTTAAAACCCCAGCCCGAGCTGCGGCAGCTCGCGAGTGACGATGCCGCCCTGCACCTCGACGCCCTCGATCGCCAGCATCTGTGCCTTGGAATGCGATCCCCCCGGCGCCGAGAAGCCGCCGATCTTGCCATTGGCCGCGGTCACGCGGTGGCAGGGGATGATCAGCGGCACGGGATTGCTGGCCATCGCCTGGCCGACATCGCGAGCATATTCGGGTCCGGCATCGAGCGATTTGGCGATCGCGCCATAGGTCGCAGTCTCGCCCCAGCCGAGCGCGCGGACGGCGGCATAGACGCGCTCGAAAAAGGGCTGTTGCGGCCCGAGATCGACCGGCACCTGCGCGAAATCGACGCGCTCGCCGGCGAAATAGCGGCGCGCATCGTCGATCACCGCCTGCACCGGCGGCGGTGGCGGCACCGGCCGCGCATCGGGCAGACGGCGCAGCAGCGCCCGCTCGGCTTCGTGCGCGGTGCCCGCCGGCAGCCGGAAGCTGGTGACGCCCGCCGCGTTCCAACCGATCGCGGCAAAGCCCGCCTCGGTCTCGAACGGGTGTAGAAGCGCTCGCCGGTCATGCGGGCAAGATCGGGGCGCGGAACCGCCTGCGCAAGCGCTCCGTTCCCGCGGAAAGAATCAGCCCCCCACGGTCTGCTCGATCACGCCGAAGATCGGGTGGTGCTTGTCGTCCTCGGCCCAGATGCGCACCGTGTCGCCCTTTTTGAGGAACGGGGTGACCGGGGCACCGCCGCGGATCGTCTCGATCGTGCGGATCTCGGCGAGGCAGGAATAGCCGACGCCGCCTTCGCTGACCGGCTTGCCAGGGCCGCCATCCTCGCCGCGATTCGAGACGGTGCCCGAGCCGATGATCGTGCCGGCGCCGAGCTTGCGCGTCTTGGCGGCATGCGCGACCAGCGTGCCGAAATCGAAGGTCATGTCGACTCCGGCATCCGCCCTGCCGAAGGGCTGGCCGTTCACATCGACCATCAGCTTGCGTTGGAGCTTGCCGTCCTTCCACCAGTCGCCCAGCGAATCCGGGGTGGCGAACACCGGCGAGAAGGCGCTGGCCGGCTTGGACTGGAAGAAGCCGAAGCCCTTGGCGAGCTCGCCTGGGATCAGGTTGCGCAAGGACACGTCGTTGGTGAGGCCGACCAGCCGGATCGCGGCGAGCGCTTCCTCGCGGCTGGCGCCGAGCGGCACGTCGCCGGTGACGACCACGACCTCGCCTTCGAGGTCGCAGCCCCAGCTCTCGTCGGCAAGCGGGATCGGATCGCGCGGGCCCAGGAACCCGTCGCTGCCGCCCTGGTACATCAGCGGATCGTGCCAGAAGCTGTCGGGCAGCTCGGCGCCGCGTGCCTGCCGAACCAGCGCGACATGGTTCACATAGGCCGAGCCGTCGGCCCATTGATAGGCGCGCGGCAGGGGCGCGGCGGCGAAGCGTTCGTGGAAGCGCTCGCGCGGGATCACCTCGTGATCGAGATCGGTGGCGAGATTGCGAAGATCGGCCTCGACGGCGTCCCAATTGTCGAGCGCCGCCTGCAGCGTCGGCGCGATCATGTCGGCACCGGCATACCAGGCCAAGTCACTCGATACGACGACCAGCTTGCCGTCCCGGCCATTCTTGAGGCTTGCGAGCTTCATTTGTCTCTCCTTTGCGCCGACCATAGACCCCGGCGCGCAGCCAAGTCGAGGCGGCTAATCGGGCTCGCCCCGGCGCATAAACGCTTGACCTCGACGGCTGCGCGCGCCATGCGCGCCGCGGCTTCGGGCCCTGCCCCCAAGCCGCTGTAAAGCCCGGTCGCCGAGCCCTGTCGAAGGGCGGCCAGGGTCCGCCCCGGCAGGCGGAGACTCGTATCCATGGCAAATGTTGCGGTTATCGGCGCCCAGTGGGGCGACGAAGGCAAGGGCAAGATCGTCGACTGGCTCGCCGAGCGCGCCGACATGGTCGTGCGCTTCCAGGGCGGCCACAATGCCGGCCACACGCTCGTCGTCGGCGAGAATGTCTATAAGCTCTCGCTGCTCCCCTCGGGCATCGTCCGCGGCACGCCGTCGGTTATCGGCAATGGCGTGGTGCTCGATCCCTGGGCACTCAAGGCCGAGATCGAGAAGCTGCGCGGCCAGGGCGTCGAGGTGACGCCCGACACGCTGAGCATCGCCGATACCTGCCCGCTGATCCTGCCGCTCCACGGCGAGCTCGATGGGCTGCGCGAGGACGCGAGCGGCGCCGGCAAGATCGGCACGACGCGGCGCGGCATCGGCCCGGCCTATGAGGACAAGGTCGGCCGCCGCGCGATCCGGGTCTGCGACCTGGCGCATCTCGGCGAGCTCGAGCCGCAGCTCGACCGGCTGCTCGCGCACCACGACGCGCTGCGCGCCGGCTTCGGCGTCGGCCCGATCGACCGCGCGGCGCTGGTGGCGCAGCTAAAGGAGATCGCCGGCTTCGTGCTGCCCTTCGCCAAGCCGGTGTGGCGCGACCTCAACGCCGCGCGCGAGCGCGGTCGCCGCATCCTGTTCGAAGGCGCGCAGGGCGTGCTGCTCGACATCGATCACGGCACCTATCCGTTCGTCACCTCGTCGAACACGGTGGCGGGCACGGCTTCGGCCGGATCGGGCATCGGCCCGGCCGCGGTCGGCTTCGTGCTGGGCATCGCCAAGGCCTATACCACCCGCGTCGGATCGGGCCCGTTCCCGAGCGAGCAGGACAATGACGTGGGCGAGCGGCTGGGCACGCGCGGGCACGAGTTCGGCACCGTCACCGGGCGCAAGCGCCGCTGCGGCTGGCTCGATGCGGTGCTGCTGCGCCAGTCGGCCGCGGTTTCGGGCATCACCGGCATCGCGCTGACCAAGCTCGACGTGCTCGATGGGTTCGACGAGATCAAGGTGTGCACCGGCTACAAGCTGCACGGCGAGGAGATCGACCATTATCCCTCGAACGCCACCGATCAGGCCGCGGTCGAGCCGGTCTATGAAACGATGCCGGGCTGGCAGGAGACCACCGCCGGCGCGCGCAGCTGGGCCGAGCTGCCCGCCGCCGCGATCAAGTATATCCGCCGGGTCGAGGAGCTGATCCGCTGCCCGGTGGCGCTGGTCTCGACTAGCCCCGAGCGCGAAGACACGATCCTGGTCCGCGATCCTTTCGCGGACTGATCCGGCCTGGTCCGCGATCCCTTTGCGGACTGAAACGAAAAGCGCGCTGCCCCTCCGGCCACGGAACGGGGCAGCGCGCCTTCCCTGAAATCAGCCCTGCTTAATGGGGCTTTTTCTTGCCTTCCTTCTTGGCGTCGCGCTTGTCCGCTTCGGCCGTGGTCGGATCCTGGCTGGGGGTTGCCGGATCGGGTGCCGGTGCCGTGGTGGTCGTCGCGTCCGGCTGTGGCGCCGGTGCCGGATCGGGCTCCGGTGCGGGGGCCGGCGCCGTCGTCGTTGCCGACGGATCAGTCGGCGTGGTGGTCGTCTGGGCGAAGGCCGCGGGGGCGGCCAGCAGCGCCGCAGCGCCGATCAGGGTTTTGAGCAACATACAGGGCAATCCTCCTTCGGTTTTTGCCGGCAACCCTTCGAGCCGTTGCACATGTCTGGCTTGTTTCCGGTGATTTCGCCCAGTCCTGCAGTGCGCACGGTTGGGCAGCGAGCCGAGCCGGGGAACAGACGGGCCGAAACCTGCCAGACAAGAAAAGGCAGCCGCACCCGGTAGCGCGACCGCGATTTTACCCGTTCCGTCGCTCAGCGCGGTTCGGTGCTGGCGCTGGCACCGGCGCTTGCGCTGGCGCTCTTGCGACTCGCGCTGGCCGAGACGCCGGCATCGACGCCGACGCTCGAATTGGCGGCCGACTCGACCGTATGCTTGCGCGCCCGACCGGCCGCCGTGCGCGTGCGCGCCCTGGCGTCATAGGCCTTGTCGCGTGCCTTGTCGGTCGTACCGCGCACCGTATCGGTGGTGCGATCGAGCGTGTCGCTGCGGATCGTGCCGTCCAGGTTGCCGCTCATCATACCGCCAGCGGTAGCCACCGGCGCACCCACGGTACCGCCAAGACTGCCGCCGGCCTGCCCGCCGAGACTCTGTGCCAACGCGATTGCCGGCACCAACAGCGCCCCCGCCGCCGCGATCGATAACAATATGCGCATGGGTCGTCTCCTGCATCATCTTGCAGGAACAGAACGTCTCCGCGGACCCGCGCGTTCCTGGCGTTCAGCCGACCTGCGCGCGGTGGAGAAGCTTCTGGTCGGCGAGCACCAGCGCCATCATCGCCTCGACCACCGGCACGCCACGGATGCCGACGCAGGGATCGTGGCGGCCCTTGGTGCGGATCTCGGCCGCCTCACCGTCGCGGTTGATCGTCTCGACGGGGGTGAGGATCGAGCTGGTCGGCTTGAACGCGGCGCGCGCGCGCACCGGCTGGCCGGTCGAGATGCCGCCCGCGATACCGCCGGCATGGTTGGCGAGGAATTCGGGGCCGTCCACGCCCGGCCGCATCGGATCGGCATTGGCCTCGCCGGTGGCGAGCGCCGCAGCGAAACCGTCGCCGATCTCCACGCCTTTCACAGCGTTGATCGACATGATCGCGGCGGCAAGCTCGCTGTCGAGCTTGGCGTAGAGCGGCGCGCCCCAGCCGGCCGGCACCCCGGTCGCCTCGCAGGTGACCGTGGCGCCCAGCGACGAACCGGCCTTGCGCGCCTCATCTACCAGCGCCTCCCAGCGCGCCGCCGCCTCGGCATCGGGCGAGAAGAAGGCATTGCGGTCGATCTCGGCGGCGTCGAAGCGCGAATAGAGGATCGGGGCATGGCCGATCGCCTCGACCCAGCCGGTGATCGTCACCTCGGGGATGACCAGCCGCGCGATCGCGCCCGCCGCCACCCGCGCCGCGGTTTCGCGCGCCGAGCTGCGCCCGCCGCCGCGATAGTCGCGAAAGCCGTATTTCGCGTCATAGGCATAATCGGCATGGCCGGGACGATAGGCCGAAGCGACTTCGGAATAGTCCTTGGAGCGCTGATCTACATTCTCGATCATCAGGCTGATCGGCGTGCCGGTCGTGCGCCCCTCGAACACGCCCGAGAGGATGCGGACCTGGTCCGGCTCCTGGCGCTGGGTGGTGAAGCGCGACTGGCCGGGGCGGCGCTTGTCGAGGAACGGCTGGATATCGGCTTCGGACAGGGCGATCCCCGGCGGGCAGCCGTCGACGACCACACCGAGCGCCGGGCCATGGCTCTCGCCCCAGGTAGTGAAGCGGAAGACGCGTCCGAAAGTATTGAAGCTCACTCGACCCTGCCCAATTGCGCGAACGCCGGTGCGTGCGTCGCTGCGCCGCGCACCCCGCACGGCATGGCGCCGCCCTGGAGCGGCAGCGCCATCAGATACTCACCGGCATAGGGCGAGGCAAATCCCTGGGCCCATTCGGCGGCGAAGCCGAAGCGCTCATAATAGCCGGGCTCGCCGAGCACGAAGCAGAGCATCGCGCCCGCGGCGCCGAGCTGGTCGATCCCCGCCTGGATCAGCGCCTCGCCGACGCCCTGCTGGCGCCAGGCCTTCTCCACCGCGAGCGGGGCCAGCGCGACCGCTGCGATCGGCTTGCCGGCGATCTCGGCCTCCATCCGGCTGAACGCGATCATGCCGGCGAGCGCGCCGGTGTCCTCGTCATCGGCCACCAGGGTCAGCACCATGTCGCCGTCGATGCACAGCCGCTGGACGAGCTTTGCCTCGTCCTCTGCCGGGAAGCAGCGACGCAGCAGCGCGTCGATCGCCGCCACGTCCCCGCCGGTGGCGGGGCGGATCGCGATGCTCACGGCTGTGCTCAGGAAAGCGCGATGTCGGGCGCGTCCTCGGCCTTCATGCCGATCACGTTATAGCCCGAATCGACATGATGGATCTCGCCGGTCACGCCCGACGACAGGTCCGAAAGCATGTAGAGCCCGGCACCGCCGACATCCTCGATCGTCACGGTGCGGCGAAGCGGCGCGTTCAGCTCGTTCCACTTGAGGATATAGTTGAAGTCGCCGATGCCGCGCGCGGCCAGCGTCTGGATCGGGCCGGCCGAGATCGCGTTCACGCGGATATTCTCCGGGCCCATGTCGACCGCGAGATACTTCACGCTCGTCTCCAGCGCGGCCTTGGCGACGCCCATCACGTTATAGTGCGGGATCACCTTCTCGGCACCGTAATAGGTGAGCGTCAGGATCGAGCCGCCGTTCGGCATCAGCTCGCGCGCGCGCTTCGCGACGGCGACCAGGCTGTAGGCCGAGATGTTCATCGTCATCAGGAAGTTGTCGAGCGTGGTGTCGTAGAACTTGCCGCGCAGCTGCGACTTGTCCGAGAAGCCGATGGCGTGGACGATGAAGTCGATCACCGGCCACTTGGCCTTGAGCGTGTCAAACGCCGCATCGAGCGCGTCCATGTCGGCCACGTCGCAATCGATCAGCGTGTCCGAGCCGAGCTGCTCGGCCAGCGGCTTCACCCGCTTGAGCAATGCTTCGCCCTGATAGCTGAACGCCAGCTCGGCGCCCTGCTCGGCGAGCTTCTTCGCGATGCCCCAGGCGAGGCTCTTGTCATTGGCGAGGCCCATGATCAGCCCGCGCTTGCCCTGCATCAATCCGGTCACGACGCACTATTCTCCTGCTTGTCCGGCTCCTCTAGACCGTTCTCGGGCGTTTCCGCCAGAGCCGCGTTCAACTCCGCACCGACGACGAGGCCCAGCCCGACGAGGAAGAAGAAGATCAGCGCGATCATCACGCCCGCCAGGCTGCCATAGGTCAGGTCGTAGCTGCCGAGCGTGCCGAGGATGTGCGGCAGCACCGCGGTGACCAGCAGCCACCAGACCGCGGTGAACAGCGCGCCGGGCCATTTCGGGCATTTGCTCTTCCGGTAGCGGCTGGGCGTGAGCGAGTAGAACAGGATGTAGAGCGCGCCGAACAGCGCGATGGCGGGGGCGATCTTGGTGAGCGAGACGATGCGCTGCGCTTCCGATGCCCAGGGGAAGATCTTGTAGAGGAACTGCTCGACGCCGGTGAGGATCACCTGGAAGCTGAACGCCGCCATGGTGAGGACCACCGAACCGATGATCATCCCGATCGCGCCCAGCCGATATTGCCAGAAGGGCGTGCGCGACTTGGTGCCATAGGCCTGGCGCAGGATGCCGCGGATCGTCTCGATGAAGCCGGCAACGGTCCACAGGCCGACAATCGCGCCGAACCATAACAGGTTGCCGGTGCGCGCCATCAGCACGTCCGACACCGGCTTGCGCAGCAGGTCCGCGACATCGGGCGGGACGGTGTGGAGGAACGCCTCCAGCGTATGGATCCCCTCCGAGCTGCGGCCGAACAATTGCGCGATCGCGGCGGCGACGATGAAGAAGGGAAAGAGCGTGACCAGGCTGAGATAGGCAAGGTTGCCGGCATAGGTGAAGCCGTCGTTGAACGTGCCGATCACAACCCGCTTGAACACGGTCCAGAATTTGGGTCCGAACCCGATGCGGGCGAGCAGGGCGAGAATGCGCCTGCCCAGCCCCGGCTTCGCCTCCGCGGCGCCTGCATCTTCCCCTGTCGTCACTAGGGATTAGACGCCCATGCGGCCACGCGGGTTCCCCTTGTCGGTCCAGCCCCGGGCGAACTCGATCAGCGCATCGTCGTCGACCGGCAGCTCGACCATCAGCGTGACGAGCAGGTCGCCGCGGCCACTGGGCTTCTTGTGGAAGCCGCGACCCTTTAGGCGCAGCGTCTTGCCCGACGAGGAGCCCTTGGGCACCTTGAGCATCACCGGCCCGTCGGGCGTCGGCACGCGCACCTCGGCACCGAGCACCGCCTCGGACAGCGTCACCGGCAGCTCGAGCCGGATATCGTCGCCCTGGCGCTCGTAGAAGCGGTGCGGCTGGATTTCGATCGTCACGATCGCGTCGCCCGGGCCTCCCGGCCCTTCCTCGCCCTTGCCGGCGAGCCGCATCTGGGTGCCCGTCTCGACCCCGGCGGGCAGCTTCAGGTCGATCGTCTTGCCGTCGCGCAAGGTGATCCGCTGCGGCGCCAGCCGGGCCGCATCCTCGAATGAGACGGCCAGGCGATAGGCGACATTGGCGCCCTTGGGTGCCTGACGCCGCCCGAAATCGCCGAAGCCGCCCGAAAAGCCGCCGCCACCGCGCCGCCCGCCACCGAACAGCCCTTCGAAGATGTCGCCGAAGCCGCCCGCATCGCCGGCGCCGAAATCGGGGCGGAAGCCGCTCTGGCCACCGCCGCCCATCCCCGCGCCGAAGCCCGCACCGAACGGGTTGACCGGATTGCCGTCACCGTCGATCTCGCCGCGATCGAAGCGGGCGCGCTTGTCCTTGTCGGTCAGCAGGTCATAGGCCGAGGTGACCTGGCTGAACTTCTCCGCCGCCTTGGGATTGTCCTGGTTGCGGTCCGGGTGCAGCTCCTTGGCGAGCTTGCGATAGGCCTTCTTGATATCGGCCTCGCTCGCGCCACGCGCCACGTTCAGAACGGAATATGGATCAGCTGCCACTCAACACCCCTTTGGAAGCGTCGTATTTCGGCGCGTCCAACCCGTAACGCAAGGGCAGGTGGCGAATGTCCGTCAGCCGGATACCGTCACGCCGCCAAAGTACACGAAGTATAGGCCCAAACCGGCATGCGCGGCGCAGCCCGCGCAATTTCGCTACGCGGAAGCGATCCTATCTTTCCTACAGATCGTCCAGGGGTTCGACATCGACCGAGACATGCAGGTCCTGCGCGCCCGAGCCGAGCATGATGCCGTCGATCGGCGCGATCTCGGCATAGTCGCGGCCGATCGCCATCACGACATGGTCCTCGGCCATCCAGATGCCGTTGGTCGGATCGACGCCGACCCAGCCGAGATCGGGCCCGGCCCAGACCAGCACCCAGGCATGCGTCGCATCGGCGCCGACCAGCCGCGGCTGGCCCGGCGGCGGCAGCGTGCGCAGATAGCCCGAGACATAGGCGGCGGGCAGCCCGGCCGCACGCAGGCCCGAGATCATGATCTGCGCGAAATCCTGGCAGACCCCACGGCGTTTGTCGAAGGCGGCGCGCGGCGAGGTGTCGACCAGCGTCGCGCTGGGGTCGAAATCGAACTCGCGCTGGATGCGGGTGGCGAGCGCATAGGCTGCTTCGAGTATGCCGCGCTCCGGCGCGAGATCGGGCGCGCACCAGGCGGCGATCGCGGGATCGAGCGGGATCTGCTGCGAGGGAAAGAGATAGGCGGCCGGACTGGCCGGCGAGACGTCGCGGCTCTCCCGCGCCAGCCTTGCGATCGCGGCGAGGCTCGGGTCGCTCGCCATCGGCATCGGGATCGGCCGGTCGACGCGAACGCGCGCGGTGCTCTCGATGGTCAGCGTGCTGGTCGGCACTTCGAGCACCAGCCGCACGACATTGGCGAGCCCCGCCTCCGCCCGCGCCGGGAAGACCCGCCCGCCCGGCTCGACCGACAGCGCATAGTCGAGCACTTCCTGCCCCGACCACAGGATCGGCTTGAGCCGCAGGTTGCAGCGCGCGAAGGCGGCCGGCTGGGCATAGTCGAACCGCGTCACGTGGCGGATGCGGTAGAGCATCAGGCGAGGACGAGCCCGGCGGCGCGCAGCGGCTCGGCGCCCTGCAGGAAATAGCGGCGCGCGATCGCATCGGAGAGGTGCGCGAGCCGCAGTTCGAGACCGGCGAGCGTCACATCGTCGAGCCGCGTCGCATGCGCGGTCACCAGGATCGCCGCCAGCTCGCGCGCCTGCTCCTGCTGCGGCTCGGCCAGCCCGTCGTCGGAGAGCACCGGCAGCTTGTTGAGATGGCCCGAGATCGCCGCGATCTGATAGGCGATGCCGCGCGGGTTGCCCGGATCGAGCGTGACGAGGTCGAGCACCGGCACGCGGGCGATCCCGGTCAGATAGCGCTGGCGATAGCTGATCTGGCTGTCGGCCAGGTCGAGCAAGGTGCCGAGATCGTCGCTGGTCGCGTCGACCCGGCCGAAGGCGCGCAGGAAGCGCAGCGTTGCCATCGCTCGCTCGACCCGCCGGCCCATGTCGTGGAAGCGCCAGGCATCGGTGCGCCCCATATGCTCGGCGGCGAGCCCGGCCAGCGCCGAATAGCGCCGCTGCAGCGATCCGGCCTTGTCGAGCAGCCCGCCGCGCGTGGGGAAAGGCGCGTCGAGCAGGCGGACCATGTCGGCGGCAAGCCGGTCGCGCGAGACTTCGCCGATCGACCGCGCCTGGGCGTTGATCGCGGCTACGCTGTACCAGCCCTCCTCCATGTCCTCGAGCGCAGTGCGGGCGAGATGGGTGAGGTCGGCGCGCTTCAGCCCCCTGGGCACAGGCGCAGCGTTGCCGGAGACGAGGATGTCGGACAGGCGGCGCACCGTATCGGCGGCAAGCGCCGCGCCGGTATCCGCGCTGATCGAATTGCCGAGCAGCGCACGGATCACCCCGAGCTGCGCCTCGCCGCGCTCGAGATAGCGGCCGAGCCAGAACAGATTGTCGGCCACCCGGCTGGGCAGCGTGCCGGGATTGCGGCGCAGCTGGGTCGAATCACCCGAGGGCAGCAGCGACACCGGCTCGACCGGATCGGGGCCGTGGACGCAGACGTCCGCCGACCACATGCCCTCGCCCATCACCGCGGCGCGGGCATCGGCATGCGCGCCGATCCGCGCGAAGCCGCCGGGCAGCACCGCCCAATTGCCGTCGGCACCGCGCGCCGCGAACACCCGCAACGTGAACGGCCGCGCCGCGAGCCGGTCCTCGGCCACCACCGGCATCGTCGACAGATGCACCACTTCCTGGCCGACATAATCCTGCGGGCGGCGCTGGAGATCGGCGAGCAGCGCGGCGCGGGCGTCACCCTTGAGCGCGGCACCGAGCACCGGCGCCCCGTCCGGCAGGCCGAGCGGCGCCACGCCGAAGGCCGGCGCGATCAGCAGCTGATCGAGATTGGCCTCGACATGCGCCCGGGCATCCTCCTGCCCGCACCACCAGGTGGCGATGTTGGGCAGGGCCAGCCCCGCGCCGGTCAGCTTCTCGGCGAGCCGCGGCAGGAAGGCGGAAAAGGCCGGCGCCTCGATCAGCCCGGCGCCCGGCGCATTGGCGATCACGACATTGCCGGCGACCATCGCATCGACCAGGCCGGGCACGCCGATCGTCGAATGGCTGTCGAGCGCCAGCGGATCGAGCAGCCGCGGATCGAGCCGGCGCCACAGCGCATCGACGCGCTTTAGCCCGGCGATCGTGCGCACATAGAGCCGGTCGTCGAGCACCGCGAGATCGGCGCCCTCGACCAGCAGCCAGCCGAGATAGCGCGCGAGATGCGCCTGCTCGGCATAGCTCGGGTTGAGCCGCCCCGGCGTGAGCAGCGCGATGCGCGGCTCGGCGCGGCGGCAGCGCGCGGCCAGGCCTTCGCGGAAGGCAGCGAAGAAGGGTGCATGGCGCGCGATGTTGAGGCGGCCCTGCAGCCCATCGAGCGTCTGCCCCATCGCCAGCCGGTTCTCGAGCGCATAGCCGGCGCCGGCAGGCGCGCGGAGCTGGTCGGAAAGCACGCGCCAGCTGCCGTCGGGCCCGCGGCCCAGGTCGAAGGCGACGGCCTGGAGATGATAGCCGCCCGGCGGCACCAGATTGGTGAGCGGACGCAGGAAGAACGGGCTGCCAGTGACGACGGCGGCCGGCACATGCCCATCCGCAACCAGCGTGCCCGCGCCATAGAGATCGGCAAGCACCGCCTCCATCACTTCGGCGCGCTGGGCGATGCCGGCGGCGATGCCCTGCCACTCCGCCTCTTCGATCAGCAGCGGGATCGGCGAGAGCGGCCAGGGGCGCTCCTCGCCTTCGCCGGCAATGCGGAAGCCGGTGCCGATATCCTCGGCCTGGCGATGCGCGCGCTCGCGGGCGGTCTCGAGATTCTCGCCGCACAGCGCCGCCAGCTCCTCGAACACCGCGGGCCAGGCGGCATCGCCCTTGCCGCGGGCACACAGCATGTCGTCGCTGCCGCCGGACGCGCAATAGTCCGCGATCCAGCGATCGGCGATAACGCCTGCGTCGAACAGAGATGCGGCGCTGCTCGCCAACGATCGTCCCCAGCTATCCCGAGGACCTAGTGGGGCAATCGCTGCTGCGTGGCAACATGGGATGCGTACGGAAGCACGCTTGACTCATTTCGACATTTAGCTAAATGTCATCGCCATGAACAATGTGTTCAAGGCCTTGGCCGATCCCACGCGCCGCAAGGTGCTCGAGCTGCTGCGCCAGCGCCCGATGACGGCCGGCGAGCTGAGCGATCGCTTTCCGGTGTCGCGGCCGACCATGTCCGCGCATTTCAACATCCTGAAGGAAGCCGGGCTGATCGCAGCGCACCGGGACGGCAAGTCGATCGTCTATCGCCTGCAGCTCTCGGTGCTCGAAGACGCGCTGCTCAGCTTCGGCCAGCTGTTCGGCATCGGCGGGGCAGCACCCGACTCCACAATCGCAAGCCAAGGATCCATAAAATGAAGATCGGTGTCCGCACTTCCCTGATCGCCGCGCTGTTCATCCTCGGCGCGACGCTGCTGCTGCGCGAGCTGGTGCAGGCCGGCATGCTCGACGGCACCGCCGGCACCCGCGCCGCGATGGTGACCAACGGCGTGATCGTCGCGCTGTTCGGCAACTTGATTCCCAAGACGCTCAGCAAGCCACGCCACTCGGTCGAGGCCGAGCAGCGCGTCCAGGCGGCGCTGCGCCGCTCGGGCTGGGCGATGACGCTCGCCAGCCTGGCCTATACCGGGCTGTGGCTGGCCGCGCCCGAGGCCGTCGCCCAGCCGCTGTCGCTCGCCGCGCTGGGACTCACCGCGCTCTACGTCTTCGGCCTGGCGGTGCGCTGCAAGCTGCGGCGCGACACCGCCGCCGCCTAGCGGACGAAGGTGAGCGTCGAGATGTGCATCACGCTCGCCACGTCCTGCCCACCCAGCCTGGCCGGCGCATTCTCGGTGTGCGAGGCGCTGACCAGATAGCGGCCGGCACCGAGCGACGGCACGGTGATCCGGCCCTGCGCATCGGTGGCGAAGCTCTTCTGCCAGCGATCGGGCGTGACGATCATGATCTTGGCGTCGGCCAGCGGCTTGCCGCGGAACATCAAGGTGAAGCTGTCGCTATTCGCCGCGACCGGCACCAGTTCGAGATCGAGCTGGTGCATGGTCTCCGCGCGGCCGGCGCGGGCATAGAAGATCGCCCCCTGCTTGCCCTCGCCCGCCGCCCAGGGCTCGAACACCGCATCGTCGCGCACGCGGACGTCGCCGGTACCGGCAACCGCCGCCTCGATATGGTTGGCGCGGCGCGTCAGCGCGCCCGTGGCACCGACGAGCTGGGGCTTTTGCAGCTTCGGGAATTCGGGATCGCCATTGGCGGGCACCGCTTCGTGCGGCTCGCCCAGATAGATGCGCGCCGGACCCTTGGCGTCCTTTTCCACCCACACTTCGTGCGCGGCGGCGGGGGCGGCGATCAGCATCGCGGCAGCGGCAAGCAGAAGCGTCTTCATCGTCTCTCTCCCGGCTGGGGACGAGGGAGGTGCCGGACACACCTCCCTGCCCCCTTTATCAGAACTTGTAGTTGGCGCTCACCGTGAAGTTGCGCGGATTGCCGTAGCGATACTGGCTGTAGAAGCCGACCTGGCTGTAATAGGTCTTGTCGAGCAGGTTCTCGACATTGGCCTGGAGCTGGAAGCGCTCGGTTACCGCGAAACGCGCCATCAGGTTCACCAGCGCATAGCCGTCCTGCAGGAAGGTATAGGGCGCGGCAGTGACCGGGTTGGTGCCGGTCGAATAGGCCTTGCTGCGATAGTTGACGCCGCCGCCGATGGTGAAGCGGTCGACCGTATAGGTGGTGAACAGCTTGAGCAGCCGGCGCGGCTGATCGGTGTTCGCGGGAACGTCGTTGGCGTCCTCGGCCTTGAACTGGCTGTAGCCGAAGTTGATGTTCCAGCCCGGCAGCGGCCGGCCGGTCGCCTCGATCTCGAAGCCCTGGCTGACCACGCCGTCGGCGGCGCGATAAGGCTGGACGGTCTGGCCGCCGACGATGATCGGCGCGCCGTCGACCTGGCCGACATTGTCCTGCTCGATGCGGAACAGCGCGACCGAGGTCTGCAGCGCCTCGTTGAAGAAGGCGCTCTTCAGGCCGACTTCATAGGCCTTGCCCTCGAGCGGATCGAGCAGGTCGAGATTGCGGTCGTACAGGTTCTGCGGCTGGAAGATCTTGGTGTAGCTCGCATAGAGCCGGTGGTTCGGCGTGATGTCGAGCAGCGCACCCAGATAGGGGATGAACACATCGTCATCGCCATAGTCGCTCGGCCCGCTCCAGGCGAAACCGGTCTGGTGCCAGCTGGCGAGGCGGCCGCCGGCGATGATCTTGAGCGGATCCGCAACGTTCAGCCGCACCGCGCCATAATAGCCGGTCTGCTTGATCCGCTCCTGCTCGTTGCGCACCGGCGTGGTACCCCACACCGGCTCGGGGAAGTCCGCGCCGCCCTCGCCGACCAGCGGCACGTTCGCCGCCCAGTCGTTCAGCCCGGTGCCCCAGGCTGGATTGTTGCGCGTATAGGGCGCCACGAAATTATCGGTGTGGCGGTTGAGGATGCTGTGCAGCGCGCCGAGCACCACTTCGTGATCGCGGCCGAACAGCGTCACTTCGCCCTTGATCTGCCCGTCGAAGCTGTCCTGGGTGCTCTCGCCCTTCGACTTGTACGGATTGCTCGATTCGATCGTCCCGGTCGCCTTGTCGACATTGCCGTAGAGATAGAGCAGCTGCGTATCGCTCGAATTGCGCAGGCGGTTGTAGTTGACCGTCACGCTCCACCGCTCGCCGATCTGCTGGCGCACCGTGGCGAAGAGGTTGAGGTTGGTGCTGTTCCAGTGCGTCCAGTCCGCCGCAGTGCTCTGCGAGCGGGCGAGATGGGTGGTGGTGCCGTCGGTATAGAAGGTCGGCAGCGCACCCCATAGCGCGCCCTTGGGCTTGGTATCCTGATAGCTGACGCCGGCACGCACCAGCGTGCTGTCGGTCAGGTCGGCATCGACGACGCCGTACAGCACGTACTTCTTGTTGTGATAGAGGTCGATATAGCTGTCGCCCTCCTCGTAGCGGCCGACGGCGCGGGCGCGGATGCGGCCGTTCGCGGTCAGCGCGCCGCCGACATCGCCGGAGATCCGCCAGGTGTTCCAGCTGCCGATGCTCGCATTGACATAGCCGCCCCATTCGGTGGCATCGGCATGCTTGCGCACGAGGTTGACCGAGGCGGAAGGATCGCCCGCACCCGAAAGCAGGCCGGTCGCGCCGCGCACGATCTCGACGCGCTCATAGACGGAGACGTCCATGCTGGTCTCGCCATTGGCGCCGGCGAGCGTCCAGGCGGCGGGAACGCCGTCGATCTGGGTGTTCCGGATCTCGAAGCCGCGCGCATAAAAGCTGTTGCGCACGTCATCGACTTCATTGACCGCCACGCCCACGCCGTTCTCGATCACATCGGCGACGGTGATCAGATTCTGGTCGAGGATGCGCTGCGCGGTGACGATGCTCACCGACTGCGGCGTCTCGCGCACCGTCAGCCCCAGGCCGGTCGCGGTGTCGATCTTGTCGGGGATCGTATAGCGACCGCTGACGACGATCTCTTCTCCATCGGCGGGCTTCTGCGTTTCGTCGGTCTGAGCGAAAGCGGGCGAGGCCAGCGTGGTCAGCGCCACGCCGAGGCAGAGAGAAAGCTTGCGGTTCAACTTGGGTCCCCGAATGTTGATGCGGATGCGTGCCGCGCTCCCGGCGGCTGTCGCGGCCCCTAGTGCTATTGCGAGTGGTTTGCAACTAGCGATGCGGGTAGCCAGATTTCAGACATCGGGTAGTTGCTGATCCGCCACACCCCAGCCGCGCAGTGCGCGACCCGTGGCGCGCTCGATCAGCCCGGCCGCGTCGCGGATCGAGAAATGCCCGGGGCTGTCGATGTCGCGCAGCTCGCTCCAGGTCACCGGCGCCGCCACCGGCGCGCCTTTACGGGCCCGGGCAACATAGGGGAGCACCGCGGTGCTGCCGCGCTGGTTGCGCAGATAGTCGATGAAGATCTTGCCCTTGCGGTTCGCCTTTTTGAGATTGGCGGTAAAGCGATCGGGCTCGGCCTCGCTCAGCGCTTTGGCGAAACGCTCGCAGAAGCTCTTCGCGGCAGGCCATTCCGCCCCCGGCACCAGCGGCACCACCACATGCACGCCCTTGCCGCCCGAGAGCAAAGGCCAGCTGGTCAGCCCGATATCGGCGAGATGGTCCTTCAGGTCGGCCGCCGCCTTCTTCACCGTCTCGAAATCGAGCCCCTCGTCGGGATCGAGATCGAACACCAGCCGATCGGGCTTCTCGACATCGGCGACCAGGCTGCCCCAGCCATGGAACTCGATCGTCCCCATCTGGACGCAGGCCAGTATCCCGTCGGCATCGTCCAGATAGAGATAGGGCTCGACCGATCCGTCCTTCTCGCGAATGTCGACATGGTGGACATGGTCGCCGAAGCTGCCTGCGTCGTGCTTCTGGAAGAAGCAGGCGCGGGCGCGGCCCTGGGGGCAGCGGACCAGGCTGATCGGCCGCCCGGCCAGCCAGGGCAGCAGGATCGGCGCGACCGCGAGATAGTAATCGGCCAGGTCGCCCTTGGTCAGGCCATCGCCGGGGAAGATCACCCGCTCGCGGCTGCTGATCTTCACTGCCGATGCCGGCATCTCGGGCAACGGCGCAGGAGTCTCCGCAACGACCTGCTTCGCCTGCTTGTCCTCGCGCAGCCCGAGAAAGCTCGCATGGCGCACGACATTCTCGGCGGTGAACTCGGCAAAGGCCACTTCGGCGACGAGCTGCGGCTTCACCCAATGCGCCCCGCGCGCCTCGGTTTTGGGCACCTCGGCTGCGGCAGTCCTGGCCGCGATCTCGTCGAGCCGTGCGCGCAGATCGTGCAGCATGTCGGCGCTGAACCCGGTGCCGACCTTGCCGGCATAGACGAGCCCGCCCGGCCCGTTGAGCCCGAGCAGCAGCGAGCGGAAGCCACGGCCCTTCGCCGACGACGGCAGCCAGCCGAGGATCACGAACTCCTGCCGCCTCGTGCACTTGGTCTTGAGCCAGGCCTTGCTCCGTGTGCCGCGATAGGGCGCATCAGCGCGCTTGGAGACCACGCCTTCATAGCCTTCGCGACACATCGTCTCGAACAGCTTCTCGCCGCTGCCCAGCACATGCTCGGAGAAGAGGATGCGCTCGTCCGCGCCGTCGAGCAGCGCGCGCAGCCGCTCCTTGCGGGCGAGCTGGGGCAACTTCGCCAGGTCTTCGCCGCCCTGTTCGAGCAGATCGAAGGCGAACATCACCAGCCCCTCGCCGCCGTTCGACAGCGCATCCTGCAGGCTGGAGAAATCGGGCCTGCCCTGCTTGAGCGCGACGATCTCGCCGTCGATCAGCGCCGGACCGGGCAGCGACGCCGCCGCCTCGGCGATGCCCGGAAAGCGATCGGTCCAGTCGAGCCCACTGCGCGTGTAGATCTTCGGCCCGCCCGCACCGACACTCAGCAGCGCGCGATAGCCGTCATATTTGACCTCGTGCAGCCACTGGTTGCCCGCCGGAACGCTATCGACCAGCGTGGCGAGCTGGGGCGCGCGGAATTTGGGATTTTTACCGTCACCCCGGCGAACGCCGGGGTCTCGTGCAGGTACGCTAGCGGCCTGAGATCCCGGCTTTCGCCGGGATGACGGTTTGGCGGACGGTTTCACGCCCTCCGCGATCTCCTGCATCGTCCGCCCGGTCTTCACGCTGGTCAGAGCGGTCTCGACCAGCGTGTCGGTCGCGCCCGCGAACCGGTCGTCGATCTTGCGCAGCAGCCAGTTCTCGTTCCGCTCCTTGCCGCGCGGCTTGAGGCGGATCAGCAGCCATTCGCCCTGCATCCGCTCGCCTTCGAGCGTGAAGTGGAGATGGCCCTTCTCCAGATCCTTCGCGCTCTTGCCCGGAATCGGCGCCCAGCTGCCCGCGTCCCACAGCATCACCGTGCCGCCGCCATATTCGCCCTTGGGGATCGTCCCCTCGAAATCGGCATAGGACAGCGGATGATCCTCGGTGCGCACCGCGAGGCGCTTCTCGCCCGGATCGAGGCTCGGCCCGCGCGTCACTGCCCAGCTTTTGAGCACGCCGTCGATCTCGAGCCGGAAGTCCCAGTGCAGCCGCGTCGCGTCGTGCTTCTGGACGATGAAGCGGTTGCCGCCGCCGCTGGCGATCTTGCCGGCAGGCTCCGCGGTCTTCGCGAAATCGCGCTTGGCGTTGTATTTCGCGAGCGGATCGGGGGACTTGGCCACTAATCCGTCATCCCGGCGAAAGCCGGGATCTCCCTGTTAGGGAGCGAGCGCTTGCCGCACGAGATCCCGGCTTTCGCCGGGATGACGAAGAACCTCTTCACGCCCGCTTCTTCGCCGGCGCCTTTTTGGCCGGCGCCTTCTTCGCCTCGGGCTTCTCGAGCGACTTCTTGAGCGCCGCCATCAGGTCGACCACGTTCGAGCCGCGCCCGCCCTTGGCGTCCTCCTTGTCCTCGATGATCTTCTTGCCGCGCGACTTCTGCTTGCGCGCGATCAGATCCTTGAGCGCATCGACATAGCGATCGTGGAACTTCTTCGGGTCGAACGCGGCGACCTTCTTCTCGATCAGGCTCTCGGCCAGGCCGAGCAGCTCGGGGTCGGGCGCGTCATCGGGGATGTCGCGGAAATAGCCCTGCGCCTTGTTGACCTCATCGGCATAGCGCAGCGTCTCCAGCACCATCCCGCGCCCGCACGGCTTGAGGCTCACGACATATTCGCGCCCGCGCATCGCCAGCTGGCCGAGCCCGACCTTGCGCGTGCGCTTCAAGGCCTCGCGCAGCACGATGAACGCCTCTTCGGCCAGATCGTCGGCCGGCACGACGAAATAGGGCCGCTCATAATAGAGCACGTCGATCTCGTCGGCATCGACGAACTGGGTGAGTTCGAGCGTCTTCTTCGATTCGAGCTTCACTGCGTCGATCTCGTCCTGCTCGAGCAGGACATATTCGCCCTTCTCGACCTCGAACCCTTTTACGATCTCCTCCGGCTCGACCGCGCCGACGCCGGGCGCCACCTTCTCGTACTTGATCCTTTTGCCGCTCGGCTCGTGGATCTGGTGGAAGCTGATCTGCGCCCCCGATTTGGTCGCGGTGTAGATCTCGACCGGGATCGACACGAGCGCCAGCCGTATCTGCCCCTGCCAATAGGCGCGCGCCGCCATTGCACCTGCTCCTTCGTTGCGAAGCCGATTCAATGTGCCAGCAAAGGAAGCGTTCCTCGACACCTTATTGGGGTGCGCGTAGGAGACCGGCCATGAGCACCGATCCCTTCGCCCTGTTCGACACCTGGTACCGCGAAGCGCGCGAAACCGAGCCCAACGATTCCAACGCGATGGCGCTGGCGACGGTGAGCGCCGACCTCCAGCCTTCGGTGCGGATGGTGCTGCTCAAGGGGCACGGCCCGGACGGCTTCGTCTTCTACACCAACCGCGAGAGCCGCAAGGCGCGGGACCTGCATGAGGGCGCCAAGGTCGCCCTGCTCTTCCACTGGAAGTCGCTGCGCCGCCAGATCCGCATCGAGGGTAGCGTCGCCTTCGCCAGCGATGCCGAGAGCGACGCCTATTTCGCCAGCCGCGCCCGCGATTCTCAACTCGGCGCCTGGGCCTCGGACCAGTCGCGCCCGCTCGACGCCCGCGAGACCTTCGAGGCGCGCTTCGAGGCCGTGAAGGCCCGGTTCGAAGGGCAGGACGTTGCCCGCCCGCCGCATTGGGGCGGCTACCGCGTCACCCCCACGGCAATCGAGTTCTGGCAGGACCGCGCGCACCGGCTCCACGAGCGCCGGCTGTTCACCCGTACCGCCGACGGCTGGTCCGAGGGCCTGCTCTACCCGTGACCAACCTCGCCCGCCGCGCCGCCATCGCCTCCGTCTGCAGCGCGCTGCTGCTCGGCGCGCTCAAGGCCTGGGCGGCGGTGCAGACCGGATCGGTGGCGATGCTCGCGAGCCTCGCCGATTCGGCGCTCGACCTGTTCGCCTCGCTCGTCACGCTGGCCGGCGTCCATTGGGCGGCCCAGCCCGCCGACGCGAATCACCGCTTCGGGCACGGCAAGGCCGAGGCGCTGGCTGCGCTGTTCCAGGTTGTCGTCATCGCGATCTCCGCGCTCGCCATCCTGCTACGCGCGATCGAGCGCTTCCAGACCGGCGACATCGCCGCCGCGCCCGAATCGGGCATTGCGGTCAGCCTAGTCGCGATCGCGGTCACCCTCGCGCTCACCCGCTACCAGAAGCATGTGATCGAGCAGACCGGCTCGATCGCGATCGGCGCCGACCGGATCCACTACACCTCCGACCTGCTGCTCAACGCCGCGGTGATCGCCGCGCTCGCGCTCGACGCCTGGGGGCTGCGCGGCGCGGACCCCGTCTTCGGCATCGCCATCGCCTTCTGGCTGCTGTTCGGCGCGTGGCGCGCGAGCGAAGCCGCGATCGACCAGCTGATGGACAAGGAATGGCCCGAGGACCGGCGCGCCGCCTTTGTCGAGGTCGCCGCGCGCAATCCGGCGCTCAAGAGCCTGCACGACCTGCGAACCCGTTCGAGCGGCAATCGCGACTTCGTCCAGTTCCACATCGCGATGAACCCGGCGATGACGATCGCCCAGGCGCATAGCGTGGTCGAGGCGCTGGAAAAGGAGCTGGGCGACGCCTTTCCGGGCACCGAAATCCTGATCCATGTCGATCCCGACGGCCATGTCGACGAGCCCGACAATCCGCTGACCGAAGCCAATCTGCTGAAGGATACCGAGTGAAGCTGCCATTCGCCCAGATCGACGCCTTTGCCGACCGTGCCTTCACCGGGAACCAGGCCGCAGTGATGCCGCTCGGCGAATGGCTGGCCGACGAGGTGCTTCAGGCGATCGCCGAAGAGAACAATGTCGCCGAAACCGCCTTCATCATCCCCGATGCCAGCGGCGCAGCCGATTTCGAGCTGCGCTGGTTCACCCCCGCGGTCGAAGTCGCCTTGTGCGGCCATGCCACGCTGGCGAGCGGCCATTTCGTGCTCTCGGCCGATCCGGCGCGCGAAGGCGTGACCTTCCGCACGCGCAAGGCCGGCATCCTCGAGGTGCGCCGCGACGGCCCAAAGGAAAATGCCGCCTATGCGATGGCGCTCCCCGCCTATCCGCCCGAGCCGGCCGAAGTGCCTGGGCTGCTCGATGCGCTCGGCGTCGGCCTGGGCGAGACGCTTTATCATCCCAACGGCTATGACCTGACCGTGCTGGAGAGCGCCGAGGCGGTGCTGGCGGTGCGCCCCGATTTCAAGGCGCTGGCGGCGATCGGCCATACGCTCAACATCGTCACCGCGCCGGGCACCGGCACCGACGTGATCAGCCGCGTCTTCGCTCCCGCCGCCGGGATCGACGAGGATCCGGTCACCGGCTCGGCGCATTCGGTGCTGACTCCCTATTGGGCAAAGCGCCTCGGCCGCGACACGTTCAGCGCCTTCCAGGCCTCGAAGCGCGGCGGCCATGTCGCCTGCGGGCTGGCGGGGGACAAGGTGATCCTGGGCGGCACGTGCGTGACGGTGATCGTCGGAGAGTTCGCGCTCTAGCGCCGCCTATCGCGTCGCCGGGGCGATATTCGTGGCAGTCGAAGATCGTGCGGAAGTCTTCCGCGGATAGGATATCTCCGGCGCGCACCCGAAAGGGTGGTGGCACCTGCGCCGCTTTGCAGGCATCCTCCTGGCCTTGGGCGAATCATCGGCCCTCTGCGGAGGAGAAATGCGATGTGGAAATTCGGCTTGGCGGCACTGGCACTCGCGGGCGCCGCACCGGCAGCGGCGCAGGTCGCGCCGTATCCCGCCAGTTTCACCACGCAGGAGATCGCGACCAACGGCACCACCATCCATGTCCGCGTCGGCGGCAGCGGCCCCGCCGTGGTGCTGCTCCACGGCTATGGCGAGACCGGCGACATGTGGGAGCCGCTCGCCACCCGGCTGGTGGGCACGCACCGGGTGATCATCCCCGATCTGCGCGGACTCGGCCTCTCGGCCAAGCCGGCGAGCGGCTATGAGAAGAAGATCCAGGCCGAGGACGTCGCCGGCGTACTCGCTGCGTTGGGCGTCACCGGCAAGATCGACGTCGTCGCGCATGATATCGGCAACATGGTCGGCTATGCCTTTGTCGCGGCGCATCCGGAGCGCGTCGGCCATTTCGTGCTGATGGACGCGCCGATCCCCGGCATCGGCCCGTGGGAAGAGATCCTCAAGAACCCGCTGCTCTGGCATTTCCGCTTCGGCGGGCCGGACATGGAGCGGCTCGTCGCCGGGCGCGAGCGCATCTATCTCGATCGCTTCTGGAACGAGTTCTCCGCCGATCCGAAGCGGTTCGACGAGGCTTCGCGCGAACATTATGCCGCGCTCTATGCGCTGCCCGGCGCGATGCATGGCGGGTTCGGCCAGTTCGCCGCCTTCGATCAGGATGCGATCGACGACAAGGCGCTGCTCGCCCGCGGCAAGCCGGCGCTGCCGGTACTGGCGATCGGCGGCGAGAAGTCGTTCGGCCCCACCATGGCCGTGGTCGCCCGCGCTGCCTTCACCAACGTCACCCAGGCGGTAATCCCGGCTTCGGGCCATTGGCTGATGGAGGAGCAGCCGGAGGCGACCTCGGACGCGATCGTGGCGTTCCTGAAATAGGGCCCTTGGGAAAAGGGCTGGCAATGTAAGATTTCGTCTGATCTACGCTTGTAGATGCAGGCGCGCCGCACCCCTTCCTTCCCGCCAGCTTCGCCGCGACGCATGGGCGCGCGCAACGCCGCGCGCCGGCCGGATCCGGGGAAGGAGGTCCCTCGCGCGCGTAGCTATTGCGACTTTCGTGACTTTCCGGCCCGAATCAGGCCGGCAGCAGTTCGGCGCGCTCGGTCTCGGCGATCCAGCCGCCGCCGAGCACGCGCTCGCCGGCATAGAGCACCGCCGCTTGGCCCGGGGCGACGCCGTATTCGGGGGATTCGAACTCCACCCGGCCGTTCTCCAATCGCGCGGGTACCGGCTTGGCGAGGCTGCGTACCTTGGCGGTCATCGGGCCCTGATAGCTGCCGCCCAGCCAGTTGATCCCCTCGATCCGCGCCGCGCGCACCGCCAGCGCGCGCTTGGGGCCGACCACCACCTCCCTGGTCGCCGGATCGAGCCGCAGGACATAATAGGGCTCGGGTGCGCCGCCGATCTCGAGCCCGCGGCGCTGGCCGACAGTGAAGTGGATCAGCCCGCGGTGCCGGCCCAGCACCCGGCCCGATTCGTCGACGATCGCGCCGCCGGTCTCCGCCTCGGGGCGCAGCTTCTTGACCAAAGTCGCATAGTCGCCGTCGGGGACGAAGCAGATGTCCTGGCTGTCGGGCTTGGCAGCGACGCCCAGCCCCAGCGCGGCGGCGAGCTCGCGCACCTGCGGCTTGGGCATGCCGCCCAGCGGGAAGCGCAGGAAATCGAGCTGCGCCGCAGTGGTGGCGAACAGGAAATAGCTCTGGTCGCGCGCCGGATCGTGCGCGCGGTGCAGCTCGGCACCCTGCGGCCCCATCACCCGCTGGACATAATGGCCGGTCGCCAGGCAGTCGGCACCCAGGTCGCGGGCGAGCGCGAACAGGTCGGTGAACTTGGGACCCATGTTGCACTTCACGCAGGGAATCGGCGTGCGGCCCGCCAGATATTCGTCGGCGAAGTCGTCGATCACTTCGCTTTTGAAGCTCGAGGCATGATCGAAGACATAATGCGCGATGCCCAGCTTGTCGCACACGGCGCGGGCGTCGCGGATGTCGCGCCCGGCGCAGCACGAACCGGCGCGGCCCACCGCCTCGCCATGATCGTAGAGCTGCAAGGTCACCCCGATCGTCTCGGCGCCAGTGGCGGCGGCGAGCGCGGCGACGACCGACGAATCGACTCCGCCGGACATGGCGACGACGATGCGCCTGGCCTTGAGCGGCCCTTCGAGCTGAAAGTCTCCTGCGAGCATGATCGCGCGCATTTAGGCGCTCCCGGAGCAGTGCGCCAGTCCGGTTGGATTCCGGTAACGCTGGTTAAGCTCCCGTTTTCACCTGCTTTACGGACCCTTCAACTCTCTGGGGTAGAACAGACCATCCGAGATCAACTTGTCGGATGGGTAAGAGAGCGTGGACCTGAGTTTCGCCAGACTTGAACGCGATGTGGCGATCACCGCCATGCCGACCGAGCTGGCGGTATTGCTGGTCGGCGTGGCGGCGCGCCAGGCGGCGAGTCCCACGGCCCGCGCGCAGGCCCGATTGGCGCTGGTGGCGCCGGTCGAGCAACTGCTCGCGCCGGCGCACGGGGCCTTTCACAGCCTCGCGGCGCTCGCCCTTACCCGTCGTAAAGAGGAATGAAGACTGCGTTTACCGAGGCGTTTTAGCCCCTGTTCAAGCGCGGCGAATATGGGTCGTTTTGTTGAGTTGCGTAGCGGGGGCCCCCCGCCCCGAAAGGCGAGTAGATGATTGAGAACCAGAAGATCCGTCCAGCGAAAGTGATTGGCCCGCTCGGCGAGCCGCTTACGCTCGATACGCTGCCGCCGCCCGACACCACCCGCTGGGTGGTGCGTCGCAAGGCGGAAGTGGTGGCCGCGGTGAACGGCGGCCTGCTCAGCGTCGACGAAGTGTGCGAGCGCTATGGCCTGACCGTCGAGGAATTCGCCGGCTGGCAGCGCGCGATCGATCGTTCGGGCATGCCGGGCCTGCGCGTCACGCGCATCCAGCATTATCGTTCGCTCTACGAGCGGCAGCAGAAATACTGAGCTCCTCCCTCAAGGAGCAATGGCCCGTCCCGGCATGCCGGGGCGGGCCTTTTTCTTGTCCGCAATCGGAAAAGTTCCCGAGTCGACGTAAAATTTCGGTACGGAACCAACATGAGTGGCCGCTCATTTTCCCTCCGTCGCCCGGTCCGCGGGCCTAAACAACGGAGGGACTTATGGTGGGTCTTATCGTTTGGCTGGTCATCGGCGGTGTCGTCGGCTGGCTCGCCAGCATCGTGATGCGTACCGATGCCCAGCAGGGCATTTTCCTGAACATCATCGTCGGTATCGTCGGCGCCTTTATCGGCGGCTGGCTGTTCGGCGGTGGCGACATCAACAGCGGCGTGATCACGCCGACCACGTTCCTGGTGTCGCTGGTCGGCGCGATCGTTCTGCTCGCGCTGGTCAATCTGGTCCGTCGCGGCTCGCTGCGCTAACCGGATCCCAGGTTCAAAAGGGGCCGTCCCAGCCGGGGCGGCCCCTTTTTCATGCGCGTTACTTGAGCAGGAAGCGCACCGAGACGGTGACGTTCAGTTCGCGCTCGCCGGCGACGACCTCGAGCTTGTCGGCAACCATGCCGGCCTGCGCGCGCATCATCACCGGCGCCGGCATCGGCGGCAGTGCGCCGCTCTCCGAAATCGCCAGGATGCGATCGACCCTGAGCCCCGCCGCCTGGGCATAGAGCTCGGCGCGCGCCCGCGCCTTCTTCACGGCGTCCACCCGCGCTTCGTCGAGCGCCGAATCGGGCTTGTCGATCGTCAGGTTCGGGCCGGAAATGTCGTTGGCGCCCTCGCGGACCAGCGCATCGAGGATGCTGCCGCTCTTCGCCACGTCGCGGAAGCGGATCGAGACCTGGTTCGACGCCTGATAGCCGGTGATCACCGACGGCTTGTTCTCGGCATAGCGATATTGCGGGCTCAGGCTTATCCGCGCGGTCTGGATGTCGCGCTCGGCGACGCCGGCGCCGCGCAGCGCCGCCAGCACCTTGGTCATCTGCGCATTGTTCTGCTGCATCGCCTCGGCCGCGGTTGCCGCCTGGGTGACGACGCCGGCCTGGATCACCGCCAGATCGGGCACCCGCGTGCTGCTGCCGGTCGCGCTGACATCGAGCACGGTGCCGTCGAGCGGCACGGCACGCGCCTCCTGCTGCGCGGCGGCGGGCAGCGCGGAAACGGCGACCAGCGCGGCGGTGGTGGCAAGGGCAATGCGAATCATCGAAAGGCTCCAAAAGGATTTGTCCCGCGCACGGCATGCCGCACACGGGACAAATGCAAGCTGAACGAAAATGCGCGGGCGCCTAGACCCGGCGCACCATGATCAGGCGATAGAGCGCGAGCAGCACCACCGCGCCGGCCGTCGCCGCCGCATAGGCCTGCCAGGTCGTGTCCTCGATGTTGAGGCCGAGCATCGGGGTAAGATATTTGGCGAGCAGCGCTCCGGCGATGCCCAGAAGGATCGTGACGATCACGCCGCCCGGATCCTTACCCGGCATGATCAACTTGCCGAGCACGCCGGCCACCAGGCCGATGATCAGCCACCCGATAATCCCATGCGGCATTAGATCCCTCCTCGATTCGGCCCGTCTCCCCAGGGCCGCGCGGAAGGTCGCGCTACTAGGGCGCCTTTGCAACCGTTTCTTGTCGGAAACGGTGGGAAACCATTCAGACACTTGCGAATAAGGTCCGAATTGGGCATTTCGCGCTGCACAAGCGAAACGGCTCTTGTAGCCGGTGCCTTATTCATCTAATACAGTGCGATCCATTGGGGGCATCGGCCATCTTGGCCGAATCGGAATGTCGCACATGAATTACGAGGCAGGGATGTTCGGACGACAGGAGCGGCTGGAGTACACGGGTGAGGATGCGCCGAAGTCGCGGCGCTGGCTCTGGATCACTCTGGCCGTGGTAGCGATCATCGCCATCGCCGCCTTCTTCATGATGGGCAATCGCGACGGCGCGGCGACCAAGAAGGCCGCGGCGCCCAAGGGCGAAAACAGCGCGCAGATCCCGACCGTTACGGTCGCGGTGCCGGGCCGCCAGTCGGTCCAGACCGTGATCAGCGGCACCGGCAGCCTTGCCGCCAAGCGCGAGATGCCCGTTGGCGTCGCCGGCGAAGGCGGACTGGTCACGCGCGTGCTGGTCGAGCCGGGTGTCTGGGTCGGCAAGGGCCAGGTCCTCGCCACCGTCGATCGCTCGGTGCAGGTGCAGACCGCCAGCTCGCTGGCCGCCTCGGTGCGCGTCGCCGAAGCCGATGCCAAGCTTGCCCAGGCCAATCTCGACCGCGCGCAGAGCCTCGTCTCGAACGGCTTCGTCTCCAAGGCGGACATCGACCGGCTGACCGCCGCGCGCGACCAGGCTTCGGCCCGCGTCCGCGTCGCCCGCGCCCAGCTTGCCGAAACCAACGCCCGCAACGGCCGGCTCGACATCCGCGCGCCGGAAGCCGGGCTGGTGCTCACCCGCCAGGTCGAGCCGGGCCAGATCGTCAGCGCCGGATCGGGCGTGCTCTTCCGCATGGCGATGGGCGGCCAGATGGAGCTGCGTGCGCAGCTCGCGGAGGCCGATCTCCAGCGCACCCGCGTCGGCTCGACCGCGCAGGTGACGCCGACCGGCAGCACCCAGGTGTTCAGCGGCACGGTGTGGCAGGTCTCGCCGGTGATCGATCCGAACACCCGCCAGGGCATCGCCCGCATCCAGCTCAACTATAATCCGGCGCTGCGCCCGGGCGGTTTCGCCGCGGCGCAGATCATCACCGGTTCGAGCGAGGCGGTGATCCTGCCCCAGTCGGCGATCCAGAGCGACGCGCAGGGCAATTACGTCTATACGCTCGACGCGCAGAACAAGGCGGTGCGCACTCCGGTCACCACCGGCGAGGTCACCGATGCCGGCGTGTCGATCACCCAGGGGCTGAGCGGCAGCGAGCGCGTGGTGCTCACCGCGGGCGCCTTCCTCAACCCGGGGCAGAAGGTCATCCCCCAGGGCCTCAAGAAGCAGTAAGGGACGCGTCTCATGAGCTTCCGGAACATCTCCGCCTGGGCCATCCGGAACCCGGTTCCGCCGATCGTCCTGTTCCTGTTCCTTACGGTTGCGGGCCTTGTCAGCTTCAACCGGATGGACGTGAACAACAATCCGGACATCGACTTCCCGATCGTCTGGATCTCGATCAGCCAGCCGGGCGCCGCGCCCAGCGAGCTCGAGACGCAGATCACCCAGCAGGTCGAAAGCGCGGTGCGCAGCCTGCAGGGCATCGACGAGATCAACTCGACGGTGACCGAGGGTAACAGCCAGACCGTCGTCCAGCTCGCGATCGGCACGCCGATCGACCGCGCGGTGGAGGACGTGCGCAGCGCCGTGCAGCAGGTGCGCGGCAACCTGCCCGACGGCATCCTGGAGCCGCAGATCGGCCGCGTCGATTCGGCCAGCGACAACGACATCGCCAGCTTCACCGCGGTCGCCACCGACATGACGGTCGAGCAGCTGAGCTGGTACATCGACAACACTGTCGCCAAGTCGCTGCTGTCGATCGAGGGCATGTCGGCGGTGAACCGCAACGGCGGCGTCAACCGCGAGATCCGCGTCCAGCTCGATCCCGCGCGCCTCCAGTCCTATGGGCTGACCGCGAGCCAGGTAAACAACCAGCTGCGCTCGGTGAACCTCAACGCGGCCGGCGGGCGCGCCGAGATTTCGGGCTATGAGCAGTCGGTCCGCGTGCTCGGCAACGCCAAGGACGCCTATACGCTGGGCCAGACCCAGATCTCGATGGGCGGCGGGCGCACCGTGCGCCTGGCGGACATCGCCACCGTGCAGGACAGCTTCGCCGAAGTGCGCAGCAGTGCGCGGTTCAACGGTCATGCGGTGATCTCGTTCGACATCCAGCGCGCCAAGGGCGCTTCGGACGTCACCATCTACAACGAGACGCAGAAGAAGCTCGCCCAGCTCGAGAAGAACAACCCCAAGGTTCATTTCGAGCTGCTGTCGAACTGGAGCCGCTACGCCAAGGAACAATATGATTCCGCGATGGAGGCGATGATCGAAGGCGCCGCCCTCGCCGTCGTGGTCGTGTTCCTGTTCCTGCGCGACTGGCGCGCGACGATCATCTCGGCGCTCGCCATCCCGCTCTCGTCGATCCCCGCCTTCTGGTTCATGGACCTGCTCGGCTTCACGCTGAACCAGATGACGCTGCTCGCGCTCAGCCTGGTGGCCGGCGTGCTGGTCGACGATGCGATCGTGGAGATCGAGAACATCGTCAGGCATATGCGGATGGGCAAATCGGCCTATCAGGCCTCGATCGACGCGGCGGACGAGATCGGCGTGGCCGTGCTCGCCACCACCATGTCGATCGTCGCGGTGTTCCTGCCGGTCGGCATGATGCCGGGCATCTCGGGCCAGTTCTTCAAGAATTTCGGCCTGACCGTCGTCGCGTCGGTGCTGATGAGCCTTGCCGTGGCGCGCCTCGTCACCCCGATGATCGCGGCCTATTTCCTCAAGGCCAAGGGCCATGTCGCGCACGGCGAGGGCCCGGTGATGGACGCCTATGTGAAGCTGCTGCGCTGGACGCTGCGGCATCGCTGGTCGGCCATCCTGGTCTATGTGGTCTCGCTGGGCATGACGATCATGTTCTTCGCGATCCTGCCCAACACCTTCCAGCCCGAGCAGGATCAGGACCAGGTGACCGCGACGGTGGAGATGGTGCCCGGTACCACGCTCGATCAGACCGATCGCGTCGTGCGCCAGGTCGCCGAGCGGCTGCGCACCGAGCCCAATGTCGAGAGCCTGTACGAGCGTGCCGGTCCCGGCAACGGCCGCGTGCTGATCAAGCTCAAGGACGATCGCACCGAAACGAGCAACGAGTTCACGCGTCGCCTGACCCCCGATCTGCTCAAGATCGCCGATGCCCGTGTCGGCTTCCGCTCGCAGGGCGGCTGGGGCTCGAGCGGCCGCGCGCTGACGATCACGCTGGGCGGCGAGGATCCGGTGCTGCTCACCAAGACCGCGCTCGCGCTTTCCGATCAGATGTCGAAGCTGCCCGAGCTGGTGGCGCCGCGCATCGCCGGCGACCTCAACCGGCCGGAAATCGTGATCAAGCCGCGGCTCGATCTGGCGGCGAACCTCGGTGTCACCACCGCGGCGCTGTCCAGCGCTATCCGCATCGCGACGCTGGGCGACATCGACCAGAACAGCGCGAAATTCTCGCTGTCCGATCGCCAGATCCCGATCCGCGTGGCGCTTGAGGAAGATGCCCGCGCCAAGCTCGACACGATTAAGAACCTGCCGGTGCAGACGCAGAGCGGCGGCTCGGTCCAGCTCGGCACGGTCGCGGACATCGCCTTCGGCACGGGCCCGACCAAGATCGAGCGCCTGAACCTGCAGCGCCGCGTCGTCGTCGGCGCCGATCTCGCTACCGATCCCAAGACCGGCAAGCAGGTCATCTCCAGCGTCGCGCTGAAGAAGATCCACGATCTGCCGGTGATGAAGAACCTGCCGGTCGGCGTGGCCGAGATGACCGTGGGCAACGTCAAGTGGCAGACGGAGATGATCAACAACTTCATCATCGCCGTGATGTCGGGCGTGTTCCTGGTCTTCGCGGTGCTGGTGCTGCTCTATCGCCGCTTCATGTCACCGCTGGTGAACATGGGTTCGCTGCTCAACGCGCCGCTGGGCGGGCTGATCGCGTTGTGGATCGCCGGCCAGCCGATCTCGATGCCGGTCTATATCGGCGCGCTGATGCTGTTCGGCATCGTCGCGAAGAACTCGATCCTGCTCGTCGACTTCGCGCTGGAGGAGATGGCCAAGGGCGTCGACAAGTTCACTGCGATCGTCGACGCCGGGCACAAGCGCGCCCAGCCGATCCTGATGACCACGGTGGCGATGGTCGCGGGCATGATCCCGACCGCGCTCTCGCTCAACGGCGACGCGTCGTTCCGCGCGCCGATGGGCATCACCGTGATCGGCGGCCTGATCCTGTCGACGCTGCTCACGCTGGTGATCGTGCCGGCGCTGTTCAGCCTGGCGGTGGGTCTCGAGCAATGGCTCGGGCCGCGCCTGTCGCGCCGTCTGCTCACCTACAAGCCGGGCGACGATGGCAGCCGCGTGCTCGGCCAGGGCCATGGCGGGACGATCGAGCACAAGCCCGGGGACGATTCGCCGCAGCCTGCGGAGTGAACTTGATCCCGTCTGATGTATTGGGGAGTGCGTGACCATGTCGCGCGCTCCCCTTTCTGCATCCGAGGCGGTTCCCGCCGGCCTGCGCCAGATGCGGCTGGTGGCGACCGGCCTGCTGGTGGCGATGGCCGCGCTCTTCCTGCTCGCCCGCGCCTTCGACCATGTCCATCCGGCGATCGGCTATGTCCGCGCCTTTGCCGAGGCGGCGATGGTCGGCGGGCTGGCCGACTGGTTCGCGGTGACCGCGCTGTTCCGCCACCCGCTCCACCTGCCGATCCCGCACACCGCGATCATCCCGCGCAACAAGGATCGCATCGCCTCCACCCTCGCCCAGTTCCTGCGCGACAATTTCCTCACCCCCAAGGTCGTCGCCCGCCGCATGCAGCGGCTGGACCTTGCCGGTGCCGCCGGGCGCTGGCTCGCCGATCCGGGGGCCGGCCGCGGGCGGCTGCGCGCCGGACTCGGCCGGCTCGCAGCGGACATATTGGAGGCGCTCGACCAGGAGCGGCTCGGTGGCATGGTCAAGCACACGATCGCCGCCCGGCTGCGCGCGCTCGAGATCGCCCCGCTGCTCGGCCGCGCGCTCGAGGCGGCGATGCTGGAGGACCGCCACCGCCCGCTGCTCGACGGCATCGTCCGCTGGGCCGCAAAGGTGCTCGACGCCAACGAGCACATGATCCGCCAGATGGTGCACGAGCGCTCGGGCGCGGTGATGCGCTGGACCGGGCTGGACGAGACGCTCGCCAACAAGATCATCGAGGGCCTCGCCCGGCTGATCGGCGACATGGCCGAGGACCCCGGCCACCCGCTGCGCGCCAAGGCCGAGGAAGGCATCGCCCAGCTCGCCCGCGACCTGCAGGATGATCCCGAGCGGCGCGCCCAGGTCGAGCGGTTCAAGAACGAGCTGCTCGACAATCCCGCGCTGGCCGATTGGTGGATGGGGATCTGGGAAACCGGGCGCGCGGCGCTGCTGCGGGCGGCGCGCAACCCCGATGCGCTGCGCACCGGCGCGTTCGGCGACGCGATGCGCCAGCTTGGCCACACGCTCCAGACCGATCGCCGGCTGGCCGACACGATCAACCGCTTCGCCCGGCGCAGCGCGGTCGGCGCCGCGACCGATTATGGCGACGGCATCGTCCGGCTGGTCTCGGACACGATCAAGGGCTGGGACGCACAGACGGTCACCGGGCGCCTGGAGAACGCAGTCGGCCGCGACCTCCAGTACATCCGGATCAACGGCACGCTGGTCGGCGGGCTGGTCGGCGTGGCGATCCACGCCATCGACGCGCTGCTCTGAGCGAGAACGTCATCCCGGCGAAAGCCGGGATCTCAGGCGGCTCTTTCCCACGATCGCACGAGATCCCGGCTTTCGCCGGGATGACGATAATGGCTTTTATGCCGCCTCGCGCTCCAGCAGAACCTCGCCCTGGTCCTCGCCGTCCCAATAATGCGCGCGGGTGCCGTGCACCTTGATCAGCACCAGCCCGGGCGTATCGACGCCCTGCTTGAACCAGAGGCTGAGCCCCTTGGTCCAATGCGCCTCGAACGCCGCCTTGTCCTGGATCAGCTCGGCCAGGCCCTCGACATGGACGAACACCGGCTTCATCCCGAGCAGCCCGCCCTTGCCGTGAAAGGCCAGCCCGACCTGTGCATTCGCCTTCAGGTCGGCGACCAGGCGGGTGTCCTCGCAGGCGAAGAACCAGTTGTCGCCATCATAATCGACTTCGCGGTTGTTGCTCATCGGGCGCGCCGCAATCGTGCCGCCCTCGCTATGCGTGGAGAGCATCGCGAAATCGACGTCCTTCATCATTTCCGCCAGTTGTTTCAGCGTCTTGGCCATGATCCTCTCCGCATCTTTCCGTGCGGGGAGAGAACGAACGCCGGCGCGATTATCTCCAGTCGAGAAGCGGCCATCCCTTTTCCGCCGCCAGCTTCTGCAACGGCCCATGCGCATTGACCGCGAATCCCTCGTCCGCCCAGCCGAGCAGCGGCGCATCCGAGACATGATCCGAATAGGCGCGGACATACGCGCTGCCGCGCGGGATGGCCTGCCCCGCCATCCAGCTTTCGATGCGATGGAGCTTTACGGGCCCGTAACAGTTATCGCCTTCGATCAGAGAGAGAATCCGGCCTTGCCCATCGCGCTTCGCCTCGGTTGCAATAACGTCTTCGATGCCCAGGCGATGGGCGATCGCGGCGGCGTAATAGCCGTGCGAGGCGGTGGCCATGACGATGCGGTAGCCATCCGCCCGGTCGGCAGCGATCTGCGCGCGGGCGCCGTGGAGCACGCCGTGCATCGCTTCCTGCTCCGCGAACGCCTCGGCCAGCTGCGCCATCTCCTGCGGCGCGAGCGCCCCGCCGAGCAGCAGGCGCTGCGAGAATTGCTTGAGCCCGGCGCGGTCGACCCGCTTGAGCAGATAGCCGATGCCGGCCACGCCCACCGCCGGGAACAGCGCCAGGCGCCACGGCGCACGCGCTCTTGCCGCCGCGATCAGGAACCGCGTCCAGGTCGGCGCGGCGGTGATCGTCTTGTCCATGTCGTAGATTGCGAGTTTATGCATTGAAGCATCTACGAGCGGCAGCGCTTGCCGATCCAGCCCGAATCGCGGAAAGGTGCGCGCGATGAGCGCCTTGGCCGATTTCGAACGGACAGATTCGGGTAGCGGCGGCGCAGTCCTCCGCTTCAGCGGCAATCTGTCGCTCGCCAATCTCGGCGACCTGCCCGATCGGCTCGACGCAGTCGAAGGCGCGGTCACGAAGATCGACCTTTCGGGGATCGATCGGATCGACACCGTAGGCGCCTGGGTGATCCGCCGCTTCGCGCGCGACAAGGACGCCAGCATCGAGGGGCTCAACCCCGCGAGCCAGCACCTGTTCGACCAGGTCGTTGCCGCCGAGCATCCGATCGAGCTGCCGCGCCCGCCGGCCAGTCCCTTCGTCCATCTGCTCGCCGAGATCGGCGATGCCGTGTTCACTGCGATCCACACGCTCTACGGCCTGCTCGGCTTTCTCGGCGCCACGGTGATCGCCTTCTGGAACGTCGCCACCCATCCGCGCCGCTTCCGCTTCCACGCCACCGTCCACCGTTTCGAAGTGGTCGGCGTCTCAGCGCTCGGCATCATCGGGCTGATGAGCTTCCTGATCGGCGTGGTGATCGCGCAGCAGGGCGCGGTGCAGCTCCGCCAGTTCGGCGCCGAAGTCTATACGATCAACCTGGTCGGCCGCATCACGCTGCGCGAGCTCGGCATCCTGATGACTGCGATCATGGTCGCCGGCCGCTCGGGCTCGGCCTTTGCCGCGCAGATCGGCACGATGAAGCTCACCGAGGAAATCGACGCGATGCGCACGATCGGCGTCTCGCCGATGGAGGCGCTGGTCGTGCCGCGCACGATCGCGGTGGTGACGATGCTGCCGCTGCTCGGCTTCTATTCGGCGCTGATCGCGATCATCGGCGGCGGCCTGCTCTGCTGGGTGCAGCTCGACATTCCGCCGATCACCTTCGTCCAGCGCATCCGCGAGGTCGTGCCGCTCAACGACCTGTGGGTCGGGCTGATCAAGGCGCCGGTGTTCGGCGCGATCATCGCCATCGCCGGCTGCTTCCAGGGCATGCAGGTCGAATCGGACGCCGAGCAGGTCGGCCGCCGCACCACCACCGCGGTGGTGCAGGCGATCTTCCTGGTGATCGTGCTCGACGCCTTTTTCGCGGTCTTCTTCAGCCAGATCGGATGGATATGAGCGACGATATCGTCATCTCCGTCCGCGGGCTGAAGAACTGCTTCGGCGACCAGGTCGTGCACGAAGGACTCGACCTCGATGTGCGCCGCGGCGAGATTCTCGGCGTGGTCGGCGGCTCGGGCACCGGCAAGTCGGTGCTGATGCGCTCGGTGATCGGGCTGCAGACCCCGGTGGAAGGCGAGATCCATGTGTTCGGCGAGAACACGATCGGCCGCGACGAGACCGAGGCGACCGAGATCCGCAAGCGCTGGGGCATCCTGTTCCAGGGCGGCGCGCTGTTCTCCACGCTCACCGTGTCGGAGAATGTCCAGGTTCCGCTCAAGGAATTCTACCCCCGGCTCGATCCGGCGCTGCTCCAGGAGATCGCGGCCTACAAGGTGGTGATGACCGGCCTGCCGCCCGAGGCGGCGCCCAAATATCCGGCAGAGCTGTCCGGCGGCATGAAGAAACGCGCTGGCCTCGCCCGCGCGCTCGCGCTCGATCCCGAACTGCTGTTCCTCGACGAGCCTACCGCGGGACTCGATCCGATCGGTGCCGCCGCGTTCGACGAACTCACCGCCTCGCTGCAGAAGACGCTGGGGCTCACCGTGTTCCTGATCACCCATGATCTCGACACACTCTACGCCATCTGTGACCGCGTGGCGGTGCTGGCGGACAAGAAAGTGATCGCAGTCGGAACGATTCCCGAGCTGCTCGCCTTGGATCACCCGTGGATCCAGGAATATTTCAACGGACCGCGCGGACGCACCGCGGTTGCCAGCGCCAAGGCACATGCCGTGGCCGAGGACGTGACTGAGGACAGGGGCTGATGGAAACTCGATCGAATCACGTGCTGGTGGGCGCCGTCGTGCTGATCCTGCTCGCCGTCCTCGCCCTGTTCATCGTCTGGCTTGCCCGCCTCTCGGGCGGCAACGAGCGCGAGTACGACATCTTCTTCCGCCAGGCGGTCGACGGGCTCAACCCCGGCTCGGCAGTGGCCTTTTCCGGCGTCCCTTCGGGCCAGGTGAAGGCAATCGAGTTCTGGAAGCCCGATCCCCAGCTGGTGCGCGTGCGCATCACCGTGAAGGACGAGGTGCCGATCCTCGAAGGCACCACCGCGACGATCCAGAGCAGCTTCACCGGTCCCAGCACCGTGCAGCTCGAAGGCGCGGTGAAGGGCGCGCCGCCGATCAAGTGCCCGCGCGAGAACCCGCGCGCCGCCTGCCCGCTCGGCGTGCCGGTGATCCCGACCAAGCCCGGCGGCCTGGGCGCGATCTTCTCGTCGGCGCCGAAGCTGCTCGAGCGGCTGACCACGCTCACCGAGCGGCTTACCGAGCTGCTGAGCGACAAGAACCAGACGTCGATCGCCGGCATCCTGGCGAACACCAACCGGCTGACCGATGCGCTCGCCGATCGCGGGCCGGAGATCGCGGCCACGCTCGCCGAGACGCGCATCGCCATCCAGAAGTTCGGCGTCGCCACCGAGCAGATCGGCAAGCTGGCCGAAACCGCCAACGGCACGATCGCCGAGGACGTGAAGCCGACGATCGCCAACCTCAACAAGACGATCGCTTCGGCCAAGAAGAGCATGGACACGCTCGACCTGTTGTTCAACGATGCGCGGCCGGGCGCACAGGCCTTCTCGAAGAAGACCATCCCCGAGCTCGGCCAGCTGATCCAGGACCTGCGCCAGATGTCCCAGTCGCTCTCCTCGGTTGCCGAGAAGCTCGACCAGGGTGGTGCCGGCAGCCTGGTCGGCAGCCCCAAGCTCCCTGACTATCAGCCCAAGAAGTGAGACACGCGATGAAGAAGCTCGCCCTGCTCCTGCTCGCCGGTTCGCTCTCCGGCTGCATCTCCTTTGGCGGCAAGCCCCCCAAGGTGCCGTTCATGACGCTCCAGGCTGCCGAGCAGATGAAGCCCGGCGAGGTGCAGACCCCGGCTTCGGGATCGACCGTCACCGTGCTCTTCCCGGTCGTGCCGCACGAACTGGCGACCACGCGCGTGCCCGTCCATCAGGGCGAGAATGCCGTCGCCTATGTGAAGGACGCGCAGTGGGTGGAAGCGCCGCCGCGCCTCTTCGCCCGGCTGGTCGGCGACACCATCTCGGCACGCACGGGCCGCCCGGTGCTCAGCTATCGCCAGTCGCAGGTCGATCCCGGCGCCACGCTGTCGGGCGAGCTGCGCCGCTTCGGGGTCGATGCCGACACCAACGAGGCGGTGGTCCAGTTCGACGCGTTGCTCGTGCAGGGCGACGATCCCGCCAAGTTCCAGAAGCGCCGCTTCGAAGCCCGCGCGCCGCTGGCCGAAGTGAAGCCCGATCTGGTCGCGGCAGCGCTCAACTCCGCGGCCAACCAGGTCGCGGTCGAAGTGGCGGACTGGGTGGGGAAGTAAGCCGAACCGGCCCAGCAAAGCCGTGATCCCGACACCAACCCGTCATCCCGGCGAAAGCCGGGATCTCATGCGGCTCCTGTCCCGCACCTTCGCCTGAGACCCCGGCTTTCGCCGGGGTGACGAGATGCACGTTATTGCGCCCGCCGCACCGCCGGCAGCGCGTTGCACACGTCGACGCCGCCCATCGGCACGGTGAAGAAAGCGCCGTCGCGGTTCTCACGTGCCTTCACCCAGGCGGCGAAGCGCACATTGTCGGTGCTGCGAACCTGGAAGTGCGGGCGCTCGTCCTCGGGCAGCTGGCTGGCGAGGCGCACCGAGAGGATCGGCGTCGGCGTCTGATCCTTGGCATAGACGCCGAGCTGCGCGGTGCCGCGCGGCAGGCTGGAGAGCCACTGCATGCCCTCGACCACCCGGCCGACGATCGCGATATTGCGGTCGAGCGCACGCGGGGCATGGCCGATCACCGTGTAGAGCTCGGCGCCGCTGCCGGTCGAGGGCGCCAGGTCGCGCGCGACGCCGACCATCGAATAGCAATGGGTGAGCGACGTCACCGCGCCGAAATTGGCGAGCGGCCAGCCATCGGCGCTCAGGCCGGTCCTGGCGGCATAGGAATCGGGTTTGGCGAAGGTGACGCTCTTCACCGCGTCGAAACCCGGCCATTCATATTCGGCGGGCGGGTTCTCGATCACGCCGGGCGGCAGCGCGGTCTTGTCGTCGCCGCCGCCCCACTGCGTGACGTAATTGTCCTGCACCCGATAGACGCTGGTGCCGTCCCACCAGCGCGCCTCGGCGAGCTTGCGGATATTGGCGACATGCGCCGGGGCGTAGCGCGGGGCGAGGCGGATGAAGACCTGGTGCCCGCCCTGCAGCGTCATCACCAGCATCTCGTTGTCGGGGATCGCCTTCCAGTCCTCGGGCAGCGCATCGGCCGGGGTCGGGGCGGTCTGGGGAACGGCGAGCGCGGTGAGCGCGAGGAGCAGCTTGAGCATGGGGCGAGACTGCTGCTTGCCTCGCCCTGCGTCAATCGTTAGGGCACGCAACTTCCAGGACATGCGGAGCGGTGGCCGAGTGGTCGAAGGCGCTCGCCTGGAAAGTGAGTATACGGCAAAACCGTATCGAGGGTTCGAATCCCTCCCGCTCCGCCACTCATAACCATTCGGTTATTACTTCGTTTCCGTCAGTCGCTCGGTCGCGTCGAGCCGCGCGGCGAAGGGATCGCGGACCATCCGGGCCTGGCCGTCGGCGGCGAGGTCCAGCAGCGTTTTGTCGCCCGCATGGAACGGTGCCCAGGCCGGCTGGCCGTCGCCGTTGGGATTGCCGGTCCGCGCGAAATTCTCGACATAGGCGTGGAAGCTATTCGAGAGCTGCGTGTCGCGCGGTGCCAGCTTGTCGCCGTAGCGCGCCGCCACCGTGCCGAACATGTAGGGCACGTCGCTGGCATGGCGCGCACCCGGCGAGGGCAGCAGCGACTGGGCGACATAGGAGAAGCGGTAGAACCACACCGGCTGGCCAGTGCGCGCCACCGAGGTGGCGATGAACCGCGATGGCTCTAGAAAGGCGCGGTCGCGCGCCATTGCCCGGCGCACCAGGTCCACATCGAGCGAACCGTCCGGATCATAGGCAGCGCGTGCCGCCGCCTGCTCCGCGCCAAACGCCGCGAACAGCGCGTCCTTGTCGCCCGGCCGCGCCCCGATCGGCGCATCGTCGGAGGTGGCGCCGACGATCAGCGGCACCTTCGCCTGCTTGCCGGCGCGGAAGATCGCCTCGGTCGCGCCGGTGATCACCGTGCCGTCGATCATCCCGCCGCCGACATAGGTGTCGCCGCCCGGCACCTTGCCGATCGCCATGAACACGCCTTCGGAGACCATCGCCGCCGGCAGCGCCCGCAACTGCGCCAGCGCCGCGGGGCCGCTCGCCGTGATCCCCGCACTGCGCGCGAAATTCTCGCCGAAGCGCTCGGCCTCGGGCAGTGCCTTGGGTGCGAGCAGGCTGCGCCCTCCGCCCGACATCACCACTGCGCGGGCGAACAGCCCCTTGGCCGCCGGCGAGCCCATCAGCGTCAGGATCGAGATGCCGCCGGCCGATTCACCGACCACCATTACCTGCTTAGGATCGCCGCCGAACTTGGCGATATTGGCCTGCACCCATTTGAGCGCGGCGATCTGGTCCATGAAGCCGAAATTGCCGGTCGGCCCTTCCTTCGCGGCGGTCAGCGCCGGATGCGCGAAGAAGCCGAAGCGGCCGAGACGGTAGTTGAGTGTAACGGTGACGAAGCCGTCCTTCGCGAAAGTAGCGCCGTCGAAGATCCGCGAGGCGCTGCCGCCGTTCATCAGGCCGCCGCCATGGATCCAGACCACCACCGGGCGGGCCTTGGCGGACGCCACGGCGGGCTTCCAGACGTTCAGGAACAGACAGTCTTCAGACGGCGAAGTTAGCTGCGGCTCGTCCATCGGGATGATCTGCTGCATACAGACCGGCGCGAATTGCTTCGCATCCCGCACTGCAGCCCAGGGCTTCACCGGCTGCGGGGCACGCCAGCGAAGATCGGCGACGGGAGCGGCCGCATAGGGAATGCCGCGAAACGCGATCGTCGCGCCTTCGGCGCTGCCCTCGATCGGGCCCGAGGCGATGGTGACGCGCGCCGGATCGGAGGGCGCGGCAGCCGCCGACAACGTTGCCATGAGAAGGGGCGCGGCAATGCGGAGCGTCTTGGTCATCATGAGCCTCACTTGTCGAGAATGGCGGTGGCGGCGGCGCTGTCGGCCTTGGGGGCGAGCGGCGCAGTGAAATTGGGCACATCGCGGCTGTTGCGCGTGTCGGCCGGCACGCCGGTGGTGTTGATGTACCAGTCGAGCAGCCGCTGCTCGAGCGCGTCCTGCACCTTCGCATGGCTGCGCCGGCCGATCAGGTTGTCGAGCTCCTGCGGATCAGCCTGGCGATCATAGAGCTCGCTCAGCCCCTGCGGCCGCTGGACGAAGGTGTAGCGCTGGGTGCGCACCGACGCCGCACGGCCGACCAGCGCCGGCTGCTCCGCCGCCAGTTCGGACTTGCGCGCATAGAGGCCGCCGGAGGGCGAATCGAAGGCCTGGGGCTCGTAGATGTTCATCCCCGCCTCGGTGAAGGCGGCGCGCTCCGGATCGCCCTGCCCGCCGCGCAGCTGGGGCATCATCGAGCGGGCGAAGTTGGTGTGGGTCGATGCCAACCCGGCGAGATCGAGGAAGGTCGGTAGCACGTCGTACAGCTCGGTCATGCCCGTCGCGACATTGCCGGCGACGCCGCCGGGCGCGCGCCCGATCATCGGCACATGCGTCAGGCAGGTCTCGAGCCCGCCATGCCATTTCTCGACCAGCCCATAGTCGCCGGCATAATCGCCATGATCCGAGCTGACGAACAGCGCGGTATCCCTGTCGCGGCCGGTGCGCTCCAGCGCCTCCATCAGCTCGCCGAGCAACCAGTCGGTGTAGGAAACCTGGCCATAATAGGTCGCGCGCACCTCGCGCAGCACGGCGTCATCAACTTCGTTCAGGCGATATTTCTGGCGGATCGCCTGGTGATAGGCCGGCCGGCCCTTTGTCCCCGGCGGGATCAGCGCGGGCAGGTCACCCGGCTTGTACATGTCCTGGAAGCCGTCGGGCGCATGATAGGGCGGATGCGGGTGGAAGACGGGCAAGAACAGGCAGAAGGGCCGGTCCTGCTCGCGGCGCTCGATCACCTCGATCGCCCGGCGGAGGATGCCGTAATCGCTGGTCGCACGCCGATCGCCCGTTGCCGGCAGCAGCATCGTCGTCGGCCCGTCCGCCTTGCCGCGCCGCGCGCCCGGGGCATGGTCGCCCGGCGCTGCGCCCGGTGCCGGCGGATCGGCCCAGTCGGTCAGGCTGCGCGCGAAGGTCTCGGGCGCAAGCACGTCGTTCTTGCCGAAGAAATAGGTGCCGTAGCCGCCTTCGCGCAGCGTGCGGAACAGGTTGGGCTCGTCGGGCTGGAGCAGATAGCCGAAGCCGCGATGCCCGGTGGCGCTCGTCGGCAGCCCGGTGAGCATCGAGCAGCGCGAGGCGGCACAGATCGGCGTCTGGACATGGCAATTGGCGAAGCGCGTGCCCTGCTTCGCCAGAAGGTCGAAATTGGGCGTGCGCGTGACCGGATTGCCGTAGCAGGCCAGTGCGTCCGCCCGCATCTCGTCGGGGAAGAACAGGATCAGGTTGGGCCGCGACGCGCCGGGCACCCGCGCGCGCGCCGCAAGGCTCGCCAGGAAAGTCGATCCCGCAGCGCCGATCAGCGCCCGGCGGTTCATCGGAAATCCGGTCATCCTATCCTCCCATCTCGCCGCCCGTCTTCGGGTCGGCTCATTCCGCGTCGGGCTGGTTCTCCGGCGCCGCCTTGGAAAACGCATCGAGCGCCAGGCAGGCGCGCTCGATCTCGAGCAATTTCGGCCAGCGCTGCAGATCCACGCCGAAGCGCCGCGCATTGACCAGCTGCGGCACCAGGAACAGATCCGCCAGCGTCACCTGTTCGCCGAAGCAATAGGGGCCGGGCTGCCCCTCGATCAGCTTGCCACAGGCATCGAGCCCCTCGACGATCACCGCGGCGGCCCAGGTGTTGACCTGCGCCTCGTCGAGCCCGAGCGCGCGCAACCGCGCCAGCACTTTCAAATTCTGCACCGGATGCGTGTCGCAGGCGATCACCTGGGCAAAGGCGCGGACCTTGGCGCGGGCGACCGGATCGGCAGGCAGCAGCGCAGGCGCCGGATAGACTTCGTCCAGATATTCGCAGATCGCCAGGCTCTGGGTGAGCACTGCGCCGTCGATCTCGAGCGAGGGCAGCAGCCCCTGCGGGTTGAGCGCACGATATTCCGGCGCATTCTGCTCGCCCTTGCGCAGATGGTGAAAGGCATCGGCATAGGCGATGCCCTTCAGGTTCAGCGCGATACGCACGCGATAGGAGGCGCCCGACCGGAAATAGCCGTGCAGCGTCACCGCGTCAGTCATTGGCAAGCGCGCCGACCTTGATCACGCAGTCGCTCAGCCCAGCGATCGACACCACGACCTCGTCACCCTCGACCACCGCGCCGACGCCCGCCGGGGTGCCGGTATAGATCAGGTCGCCCGGCTCGAGCCGGTAGAAGCGCGAGACATAGGCGACCACATCGGGCACGTCCCAGATCAGCTCGTTGAGATCGGCGTCCTGCTTCACCGTGCCGTTCACCGTCAGCTTGATGCTGCCGCTGTCGAACGGGCCGGTCTCGCTCGCGGGATGGATCAGGCCGAGCGGCGAGGACTGCTCGACATTCTTGCCGGTGCTCCACGGACGGCCCTTTTCGCGCGCCTCGAGCTGCAGGTCGCGGCGGGTCATGTCGAGACCGGTGGCATAGCCATAGACGTAATCCAGCGCATCGGCGGCGGCGATGTTGCGCCCGCCCTTGCCGATCGCCAGCACCAGCTCGGCTTCATAGTGGAAGTTGGCGGTCTCGCTCGGATAGGCGACCGTCGTGCCGGTCGGCACCACGGTCTCGGCCCATTTGGTGAAGAAGAAGGGCGGCTCGCGGTCAGGGTCGCGACCCATCTCACGGGCATGCGCGGCATAGTTGCGGCCGATGCAGAAGACGCGGCGCACCGGGAAGAGGTTGCCGTCGCTGGTCGCGGCGAGCACCGGATCCTGGGGGGCGAAGAGAGTCGTCACGAATTCTGCTCCTTGTAGAGGTTCAGCTTTTCCTGCGCGGCCTTGTCCGAATAGCCGAACAGCACCAGCGTGCTGCCGGCAAGCAGGCGAAGCTCGTGCCACGAAGGCACGGTGAAGATGTCGCGCGGGTTGAGGGCGATTTCCTGCCCCTCGATCACCGCGGTGCCATTGCCTTCGACGACGACGAACACGGTGCCGTCGGTGCTGCGGCGCGGGCGCGTCTCGAAGCCGGCGGGCAGCAGCCGGACATGCGCCGCGATCGTCGGCATCACCGGGCCGCCATTGGCCGGGTTGAGGAATTCGAGCGCATGGCCGAGATGCGGATCGATCTCTGCCGACGCCGCCATCGCGTCGAGCGCCGGGCGCCACTCGGCATAGGGATAGTGGAACAGCGGCTGGTGCGCCGGGCGGCGATCGGCCAGCGATCCGCGCATCGGGCGCATGTTGTGGCCATAGCGCGCCAGCGTGTCGCCGGGCTTCACCGTTTCCGGATGCGCCTTCTCCTCGCCCTTCTCGGCGAAGCTGGCGTCGAAATGGCGGACGGTGGGGATGTCGAGCCCGTCGAGCCAGATCATCGGCGTAGTCGTCGGGTTGCCGTGGTCATGCCACTGCCAGCCCGGCGTGAGCACCAGGTCGAACGGGCGCATCACCGCCTTCTCGCCATCGACCGCGGTGAAGGCGCCGTCGCCCTCCATCACGAAGCGCAGCGCGGACTGGGCATGGCGGTGGCTGGGTGCAACTTCGCCGGGGAGGATCAGCTGAAGCCCGGCATAGAGGCTCGGCACGATCGCCGACTGCCCCTCCAGCCCCGGATTCTCGAGAATCAGCACGCGCCGCTCGGCCTGCTCGGCCGAGATCAGGTCGCCCGCGCGCAGCAGATAATCGCGCGCCGCGTCATAGCTCCAGCGATGCACCTGCGCCGGCGACTTGGGCTGCGGGCGCACCAGCTCGGCAAGCGATTCCCACAGCGGCGTCAGATGCGCGGGCGCCATCTCCGCGTAGAGCGCTTCGAGCTGGGTTCGCTGATCATTGGCGAGAGACATGCCCGATACTCACAAAAGAAGGTGTGCGGCGGGAGAGGGGTCCGCCGCACACATTCTCCATCAGGCAATCTATTGCATCATGTCAAACGATTTATCCGCTCCAGCCGAGCCTTTCGCTGACCTCGCGACAGGCCGCTCCAAGCTTGTCGAGCACTGCGCCGCTATCGTCGGCCCGGAACGCGCCAGGCACCAGCGCCGTGGCGCTCAGGATCGCGCGGCCCTGCAGATCGAAGATCGGGAAGGCGGCGGCGCGCAGCCCCGGGATCATCGTGCCTTCCACGCAGGCGCGTCCCTCGGCGCGGACCTGCGTCTTGATCGCCTCGACCGCTTCCATCGTCATCCCGCTTTCGGGCAGTTCGCGCGCGAGCAGCGGATCGATCTCTACCTCGGGCACGAAGCTCAGGAAGATGTGGCCGGTCGCCGAATAGAGCAAAGGCAGCACCGCGCCGACGCCGAACGAAGTCATCACCGCCGGCCGCCCCATGTGCCAGCGCACCACCGTGGGGCCTTGCGGCCCGAGTGCTGCGACCTGCACCGTGCGCCCGGTCTCGCGGACGAATGCCTCGATCGCGGTGTCGGCGACGCGGAAGGCATCGGTGCGCGACAGCGCGCTCAACCCCAGCTTGAGTGCGGCCGGGCCGAGATCGTAGCGCCCGGTCACCCGATCCTGCTGGGTCATCCCCGCCGCGGTCAGGCTGGCGAGATAGCGGTGCGTCTGCGAGCCCGAGAGCCCGCTCGCCTGCGCGATCGCGCCCAGCGTCGATGCCTCGCCCAGCGCCGCCAGCGCCTCGAGCACGCCGAGCCCGATCTCGACCGATTGAATACCCCGCCGACGCTTGTCGGCCTCGCCCTCTGTGCTTTCCGTCATTTGCGTAGTTTAGGGCGCACGATCAGCGATCGAAAGCCGTCGATTCACGCTCGATCACATCGAAGGGCATGCGGACCGACTGCACCGCGCCGGCATCGTCGCGCCCGGTGACGCGCGCGACCAGCAATTCGGTGGCGCGCTCGCCGATCAGCTCGACCGGCTGGCGCACGGTGCTGAGCGATGGCCAGATCTTCACGGCGATCGGCGCATCGTCGAAGCCCGCCACCGCAATGTCCTCCGGGATACGCAGGCCGCGGCGATGGACCACCGCCGACACGCCCGAGGCCATGTCGTCGTTCGAGGCGAAGATCGCAGTCGGCTTCTCCGCCAGGGCGAGCAGCGCCTCGCCCGCCTCCAGCCCCGATTCGAACGTGAAGCGCCCCGCCTGCACCAGCGCTTCGTCCCAGGGCAGGCCGGCAGCGACCACCGCGTCCCGGAAGCCGGCGAGGCGCAGCGGGCTCGAATCATGGCTGGGCGGCCCGGTGACGAAGCCGATCCGGCGATGGCCGCGCGCGATCAGCCGCTCGGCCATCGCGCGGGTGGCGGCGCGGTCGTCGACGCCGATCGTCGCCATGTCGGGCAGCTCGCCGCCATGCGCCACCGCGGCGACCGGCACGCCCAGCTCGGCGATTAGCCCCGAACCGCTGACCAGCTCGCCATAGGGCGGGGCGAGCAGGATCGCATTGGCGCCGCCGCGCACCAGCTGCCGCATCGCGCGCTCGGTATCGGCCATCACCGGTGCCTCGACCTTGCCGATCATCAGCTCGGCGCCGAGCCGCGAGGTGGCGTTGAGCGCGCCGACCAGCATCGCGCTGAGGAACGCGTTCTGCGAATTCTGATAGACGATGCCGATCCGGCAGGTGGCGGCGCTGGCCAGCGAGCGCGCGGCGACATTGGGCTGGTAGCCAAGCTCGCGCACCGCGGCGAGCACGCTCTCGCGCGTCGCCGCGCTCACTCGCCCGGTGCCGTTGACGACATAGGACACCGTCATCGCCGAGACACCCGCATGCTCGGCTACGGTCTGGATGGTGACGCCCGTCCCCTTGCGTCGTGCCCTTGCCATGTCCCCCCTTTACTCCGCTACTCGGCGCCCTGCGCCTGCCCCATCTGCGCGTGATAGCTACGCATGCCAAGCCAGAGGGCAAGCACCGAAAGCGGTGAGGCGAAACCGGCCACCAGCGCGATCGCCTCGGGCAGCCGCTGCGGATCGGCGAACCAATAGTCGGTGCACAGCGCGATCGCGGTGGGGCCGAGCGCGGCGCCGATCAGGTTGATCGTCAGCATGTAGAAGGCCGAGATGAGCGCACGCATTCGGTTGGGCGTCATCTCGAGCAGGGTGGCGAGGCCGCCGCCGAAGTTGAACCCGGCGAAGAAGTTCATCAGGCCGATCAGCACCAGCGCACCGGTGGCGCTGGGCATCAGCGGGAAGGCGATGGTGATCGGCACCAGCGCGACGAAGCCGAACAGCGAGGCCTTGAGGCTTGCGCCCGAACGCCCCGCCGCGCGCAGCTTCGAGGCGACGAGGCCGCCGGCCAGCGCGCCGCTGGTGCCGCACAGGAACACGATCGGGCCGTAATGGCTGCCGACCTGCGCCGTGGTCCAGCCATAGGTGCGCTGGAGGAAGGCCGGGATCCACACCGAGGTGCCGTTGCCGATGAAGATCATCAGCGCGAAGCCCAGGGTGATGCCGATATAGGCGCCCTTGCGCGCGCCGATATGCGCGAACAGCTCGGACAGCGGCACCTTCTCCTGCGCCACCGCCGCGCCTCGGCGCAGCGGCTCGCGCACCGTCAGCATCAGCGCGGTGAGGACAAGGCCGGGCAGGCCGAGCAGCAGGAAGACGAGCTGCCAGCCCTTGAGCGCACCGAAGACCGGCACCAGCACGGTCGAGGAAGGCGGGATCGCCGTCGAGATCAGCCCGCCGATGATCAGCGCCGAGGCGCCGCCGAGGTACAGGCCGATCTGATAGACACCCATCGCCGCGGGCAGCTTTTCCTTGGGGAAATAGTCGGAAAGCAGCGAATAGGCCGCCGGGGTCAGCCCCCCCTCGCCCGCGCCGACCATCACGCGCGCCGCGAACAGCCCGGCGAAGGAGCGGACCAGGCCGCAGACGCTGGTCGCGACACTCCACACGAAGATCGCGCCGGCGATGATGTTGCGCCGGTTCGATCGATCGGCGATCCGCGCGATCGGGATGCCTACCGCGACATAGAACAGCGTGAAGCTGAGCCCGTAGAGCAGGCTGATCGCGGTATCGTTGATCTGCAGGTCGGCCTTGATCGGCTGAACCAGCAGCGCCATCGCCTGGCGATCTACGAACGCCAGCGTGTTGGCCAGCATCAGCAGGATCGCGACGTACCAGGCGGTCGTGCGGGCGGGCCAGGGCGTGGTGTCGGCGGCGGTGGCTGCGTTCATGGTCATTCCGGCTTCTTGGGGAAATAGGGCTTGCCCGCCTGGTTCGCCTGGTTCTTGGCGTCGCTGTCGGGGAAGATGTCGTTCATCTTGGTCGGCAAATCAGCGGGCTTGTACCAGCCCGCCGGGAAGTCTGCGGCGTGCGTGCCGCCCTCGACCCGATAGACCACGCCGGGGCTGGTCTTCTCGGTATAGGGCACGGCATGCTGGCCCCTGGCGTTCGCCAGCTGGGCGAACAGCGCCTTGCGCAGCGTGACCTTGGCCTCGAAATAGGCGGGGTCGTCGATCAGATTGTGGCGCTCCTCGGGATCCCTGGCGAGGTCGTACAGCTCCTCGGTGTCCCACACGCCCTGATACTGGATGTACTTCAGCCCCTTGCGCTCGATCGCGAAGGTCGTCGGGGTCTGGGGGAAAGTCCATTCCCAATAATATTCGTAGATGAAGTCGCTGGGGTTCCAGTCGGCGAGCTTCACCTTGCCTTCGGCCAGCCCGAGGAAGCTCGAGCCCTCCATCTGCTTCGGCTTGGCGACATGCGCCGCATCGAGGAAGGTGGGTGCCAGGTCGAGGTTGCGCACCAGCGCGGGATTGGTCGCGCCCTTCGCCACGCCCAGCCCTGGCGCATAGACGACCATCGGCACGCGCACCGACGGCTCATAGGCGTTGCGCTTGTCGATCAGGCCATGGTCGCCGATCAGGAAGCCATTGTCCGAATAGAACACGATCATCGTGTTCTTCTCGAGCTTGTTCTTCTTGAGGTACGTCAGGATCCGCCCGAGGCTGTCGTCCACCGGCGACAGCGTGCGGTATATGTCGCGCACCCGCTCGGCCAGGTTCGGCTTGCCGGTATAGGGATTGTCGGCGCCGTGCCAGCTGTTGCGCTGGTTCTGCACCCAGAGCGGCTTGCCCGCATTGTTCTCCGGCGTGTTCGCCATCGTGTCGGGCAGCTTGATATCCAGGTCTTTATACTGGGCCTTGTAGCGCTCGGGCGGCAGCGCGTCCGAATGCACCGCCTTGTGGCTCAGATAGACGAAGAAGGGCTTCGACTTGTCCCGCCCCTTCTCCAGCCAGTCCATCGTATAGTCGGTCAGCTCGTCGGTGATGTAGCCGGTACGCTTCACTTCCTTGCCGTCGACATTGAGCATCTGGCGCTCGCCCGCGGCAAGCTGCGCCGGACTCAGCCGCTCGGTGGGGAAATAGGTACCCTGCCCCTTGAAGCTCACCCATTTGTCGAAGCCGGCACGCGGCGCATCGGTGTCGAAGCCCATGTGCCACTTGCCGAAGAACGCGGTCTGGTAGCCGGCCTTCTGCAGATAGGCGGGGAAGAAGATCAGCCCGTCTTCCGAGCTGTTGTTGTTGTCGACCACGCCGTGGTTGCGCGCGGTCTGCCCGGTGAGGATCGTCGCGCGGCTCGGGCTGCACAGCGAGGAAGTGACCACGGCATTGGGGAAATAGGTGCCGTTCTTCGCCAGGAAATCGATGTTCGGCGTCTTCAGCCCCGGATTGAGAAAGCCCATCATGTCGAAGCGCAGGTCATCGACCAGCACGAAGATGATGTTGGGCTGCTGCGCTTCCTGCGGCTGCGAGACAGGTGCGCCGGTGGGACCGGAAACCGCGGGCGCCGCCAGCGCCACGCTCGCCATGGCAGCGCAACCGGACAGGATGATGCGGCGGAGCTTGCCCATGGTCTTCAGTCCTTCAGGAACGCGTCGCGGTAGCGATCGAGCTTGCGGACATAGTCCGGGCCTTCTGACAGCGGGAGCGCGCCATATTTGCGCGCCTCCCGCTGCCATATCGCCTTGAGCTCTGAGACCTTGTCCGGATTGCGACCCGAGAGGTCTTCTGCTTCGGCGAAATCTTTGTCGGTATCGAACAGCGCCCAGTGATCCTGCTCGAACGAGGTGCCGAGCTTGTGGATCGCCACCGCACGCCACTTGCCGACGCGCACCGCCCGATTGCCGCGCAGCTCGAAGAACTGCACCGGCCGGGGATCGGGCGCGGTCGCGGAGAACAGCGCGCTGCGGAACGAGGCGCCGGCGACCGGAATCATCGCCTTGCCGTCCACCACCGTGTCGAAATGCGCGCCGGCCAGATCGGTCAGCGTCGGCGCGACGTCGACCGCATCGATGCGCTGGCGACGGATCGCGCCCTTGTTCGGCAGATGGCCCGGCCAGGCGACAATCAGCTGCGTGCGAACCCCGCCGGCATTGGGCCAGGCCTTGTAGCGGCGGAACGGCGTGTTGCTTGCCATGCCCCAGGGCCGCTGCATGCCGATCTCTGCGGTGCCGATGTCCTGCATGTGCGTTGCCAGTTCGGCGGCATCGAGATGGACCGGCGGATAGAGCTGACCGATCGATCCGGTCTGGCCATGCTCGGCGCTCGCGCCATTGTCGGAGAGCAGCACGAACACGGTATTGTCATAGTCGCCGCTCGCCTTGAGCGCCGCGATCAGCCGGCCGATCTGCTCGTCGGTATGCGTCAGGAAGCCGGCATAGGCTTCCATGAACCGCGCATAGACCCGCTTCTTGACCGGATCGAGCGGTTCCCAGGCATCGTCGCCCGGATTGGCGGGCGGCAGCTTCGTGCCCGGCGGCACGATCCCCATCGCCTTTTGCCGCTCGAAGCGCTCGGCGCGGATGGCGTCCCAGCCCTTGTCATATTGCCCGGCATAGGCGTCGATATAGGATTTCGGCACCTGAATCGGCGCATGGGTGGCGCCGAATGCCAGATAGAGGAAGTGCGGCTTGTCCGGCGCCGCCGCCTTGCTCTCGGCCAACTTGGCGATCGCGCGATCGGTGATGTCGACCGAGAAATGATAGCCGGGCGTGCTCGGCTTGCCGATCTTCGTGTTGTTCTCGACCAGATCGGGGTGAAGCTGGTCGCTCCAGCCGCTGACGAAGCCATAATAATAGTCGAACCCGCGCTGGCGCGGCCAGGAGGCGTTGTTGCCCGGGCTGCCGTCCTGGAATTCGGTGGCGAGGTGCCATTTGCCGATCGCCATCGTCGCATAGCCGCGCGCGCGCAACGCGGCGGGCAGCAGCTGGACATTGGGAGCAAGGTCACCGGCATCCTTGCCGGTGCCGGGCGGCTGGAACCGTCCCGAGGGCAGATCGGCCAGCCCAACGCTGTGGTTGTTGCGCCCGGTCAGCAGTGCCGCGCGGGTGGCGGTGCAGATCGCCTTGCTCTCGAAATGGTTGAAGCGCAGGCCGTCGGCCGCGAGCGCATCGATGTTGGGGGTGCGAATCTCCGCGCCGAAGCAACCGAAATCCGAATAGCCGGTGTCATCGAGCACGATCACCACGATGTTCGGCGGCTTGCGCTTGCTGGCCTTGCCTGGCGTGGCGGCGGCAAGCGCGCTGCTGGCAAGCAGCGCGCCGATCAGCTGGCGGCGGGACGATTTCATTGGGGGGATACCTCCACGATGACGCGGCGATAGCGGGTGATCGGCGGCGCGCCCTGGTCGCGCACCTCCAGGATCAGGTGCAGCGCGGTCGGCGCCTTGACCGTCGGCGCGACGAAGCTTGCACGCGACGTCACGGCATCGGCGATTTCCACTGCCGGCTGGCCCGGAATGCCGCCCACTTCGCGATATTGCCACCAGCGAATGTCGAGCGCGTCGCCATCGGGATCGCGGGTACCGGCGGCATCGAGCGTCACCGTCTCGCCGGCCTTCGCCCGGATCCGTACCGGCGCGAGCCCGCCCATGCCGTGCGCAACCACGACCGGCGCATGATTGGCCTTGGCATCGACGCTCCACGCCATCCGCGCGGCAAAGTCATTCTGGAACGCGGCGCGCCAGCGATAGACCGATGCCTGGTTGCCCGACCAGATCCGCCCGTCGCGGGTGAAGACGTCCTTCACATCGGCGAATGGCCCGGCCCCGTTCGGCGCGGCGTGCATATAGCGCCCGCCCCAGCCGCCCTGTTCGGGATGCTCGGGATCGTTGAGGCCATTGGGGACCAAATGGAGGAAGGAGGGCGTGTCGCCTTCCATGATGAATTCCGGCAGCGGATAGAGCGCGCCGAGCGGCCCGCGGCGGATATGCGCGCTCAACCAATCGTCGGTGACCATCTCACGATCCGGCCATTGCTCGGCATTGCGCCGGTCGCTCGAGATGCCGGCCCAGGTCGCCATGTTGTACTGGCCCCAGCCATGGATGCTGGCGATCCAGAACAATGCCGGGAAATTCTGCCGCGCCCAGGGGCCGGCATCGTCCTGATCCGAGATCGAATAGACGCGCAGCTTCTTGAGGAAGGCCTGCACCTGTGGCGGGCTGCGCGTGGCACGGACATGCCACAGCGCCTGGGCGAGATCGACTGCCCCGCCCCATACCAGCACCCAGACCGGGCGCTTGTCGGCCCGGTCGACGGCCTGGACAATCAGCGACGAGGCCGCGCTGTCCTTGCCCTCGCCAACGCCGGCCATGCCATAGGCGGCACGGCCCGGGCGGAGCACGGCCCGCAGTGCGTCGGCAGTGGGATAGGTCGGCGAATGGCGCAGCAGGTTCGGCCGGACCTTCTCATAGGCGTCGATCCGCGCCTGCATCAGCTGTGGCTGGACCTTGTCGCGCTGCCAGACCGAGGTGGTGGCGATCAGCCCCTCGACGTCGAAGCTGTCGGTGTAGAGCAGGAAGCGGACGAGCGATTCCGAATCGTCGGGCTCGTTGCCGATGTCGCTGAGCACGATCACGCGCGGGCGCTCGGCGGGGGCCGGCACAGGCTCGGCCGCCTGTGCCACATGGGCCGAAAGAAGGAAGGCGAAGGGAAGCATCAGCCGATTCCCCAATGCACGCACGGAAACAAAAAAACGGGGCGGGCTAGAGGGGATCGGCCCGCCCCATAGAGGGGTCTCTTAGAACCGGGCGCTGAAGGTCGCGCCGAAGTAGCGATCGGCGTCCTTGCTGACATTGGCCCAGAGGTCATAGGGGTTGGCTGCATTGGCCAGCAGCGTCCCATGATTCAGCTGGGTGTAGTAGGTCTGGTCGAACAGGTTGCGGACGAAGACCGTCACGCCGTAGCGGTCGTCGCTGGTGTGGATGCCCACGCTCGCATCGACGATCGCATAGCCCTGCTGGGTGAGCAGCGGATCCTGGTTGAGCGCGAAGCTGGTCTTGCTCTGATAGTTCAGGCTGATCTGGGCGAAGCCCGCGATCCCGCCGAAATCATGCTCGTAGCGCGGCGACACGCCGACACGGTAGCGCGGAGTCGCCGGCAGCTGGCCGCCGACCACGTCGATGATCGCGCTCGACAGCGTCGTCGTGCCGTTCACCGTGGTGCTGCGGACATAGCACTGGTTGACCGGGAAGTTGCTCGCATAGGTGCCGGTCGAGACGGTCTGCAGCGGGCAGCTCTGGCCGGGCACGTCGATGGTGGCGTCGACCAGGGTGAAGTTCGCCGAGATCGACAGCTCGCTCGACGGGCGGAAGTTCGCCTCCACCTCGAAGCCCTGCGAACGCGACTTGCCGGCATTGCCGAGCACCGTGATGAAGGTGCCCGCCGCCGGATCGCTCACCAGCGACTGGATCTGCAGGTTGGTGAAGTCCGAACGGAACAGCGCGGCGTTGACGTCGAACTTGCCGCCGGGCGCGATCCACTTGGCGCCGAATTCATAAGCGTCGACATGCTCGGGCGCGATGCCGGTCTGCGTGTCGAAGCGGGTCTGCGCGTCGATGTCGAGCGCGAAGGCCTTATAGCCGCGGGTGTAGCTGCCATAGATCTGGAAGTTGCGGCTGAACTCATAGCGCAGGCCGGCCTTGCCGGTGAGCGCACTGTCGTCACGCGAGCGGGTGCCGCTGTTGACCGTGATGCCCGGGAACAGCGCATCGCCGGTGACGAGCGGGCCATAGACGCGGCCGCTCACCGTCTGCTTCTCATACTGGCCGCGCAGGCCGGCGATGACATGCAGGCCACCGACGATCCGCCAGTCGACCTGGCCGAACAGCGCGTAGTTGTCGCTCTTGAAATTGCCTTCGAAGCCCGACGAGTCGGCGCTGGTCACGGTGCAGGCCTGGCCCAGCGTGCCCGCGGCGCAGCGCTGGCGGCGGCGGTTCAGCGTACGATCGAGATCGAGATGGTTGTAGAAGGCACCGACGACATAGGTGAAGTCGCTGCTGCCGTTCGAGCCGAGGCGCAGCTCCTGCGAATAGTTGTTGTAGCCCAGGTGCGTGGAGTTGTTGTTCCACTGCGAATAGGGGAAGGTGCCGACATAGCGCACCGGATCCGAGGCGATCTGGTCCGGCTCGAACTGGTCGTTCTGGCGATAATATTGCCAGGCGGTGATCGAGGTGACGGTGGCGAAGCCCAGGTCCCAGTCGCCCTGGAGCGAAACGGTCGACGACTTGGTGCGATAATAGCTCAGATCGTCGTTCGAGATCGTGCGGTTCTCAGGCGAAGCGACCACCGACGAGCCGAGCAGCGTCTTCATCGCCGGCGTGACGATCGAGACCGGCACGCGCGAGCAGCAATCGGCCTTGTTCTCGCGATAGTCGCCGGTGAGCAGGAAGGTCAGGTTCGAGGCGGCATCCCATTCGAGCTTGCCGCGCAGGCCCCAGCTCTCGTTGCCGTTGACCATCTTGTCCTTGGCGGCGTTGTAGATGTAGCCGCCGATATGGTTGAAATAGCCGCTCACCCGGGCGCGCAGCGTGTCGCTGATCGGGCCGCTGACCGAGCCCTTCACGCGATATTCGTTGTGCTCGGCGATCGTCGCCTCGACATTGCCGCCAAAGGTGCGCGAGGGGCGCGCGGTGACGATGTTGATCACGCCGGCAGTGGCGTTCTTGCCGAACAGCGTGCCCTGCGGACCGCGCAGCACTTCGACACGCTCGAGATCGGCGAGGTCGCTGAAGCCCTGGGCCTGGCGCGGCGCGACGACGCCGTCGACCACCACGGCCACGGCCGATTCGACGCCGAGGCTGAACAGCTGGGTGCCGACGCCGCGGATGCGGAAGCCGCTGTTGCCGGGGTTGTTGCCCTGCTGGAACTGGAGCGACGGCACCGCACGCGTCAGGCTGGCGGTGTCGTTGATCTGCGCGCTCGACAGCGTGTCGGCGCTCACCGCGGTGACGGCGACCGGCACTTCGACCAGGCGCTCGCTGCGCTTGTTGGCGGTGACGATGATCTCGCCCTCGGAAGGTGCATCGGCGGCGGGAGCTTCCTGCGCGGCGGGCGCGACAGCCGGCGCCGCGGCGTCCTGCGCGAACGCAGCGCCCGGCAGCAGCATGGCCACCGCGACCAGTGCCGACGCGCTGATGCCGCACTTAAGCTTCGTGATAGAGACGCTCATCAGTTCCTCCCACCTCGGCGGCCTTTTCCGAATCGGCCCGCCTTGTTCTCGTTAAGGAGCCCCGCAACCTGCGACCCGGCTCCCCGTTCAGTCGCTTCGGCATGTTTGCCTTAGCGCTAAATCTAGTCCCTGCTGAAACTTTACGGAAGCATTGTCAATAACGGAATGCGTTGGCTAATGCGGATTGCACATTCAGTGCGCGAACCGTGCCATTTTGGTCGCATCTGCCCGCAACGCGGGAAACCGGGGCGCTATCGCCGGAGCCGGCCGATGTCCGTCGATGCCCGTTCGACCAGCTTGAAGCCGACGCACATATCGGCCGCCCCGGCATCCGATTCGGGGTTGGCGATTCGCTCGATCAGCGCCGAGGTCGCCCGCTCCGCCATCTCGGCGATCGGCTGGCGGACGGTGGTGAGCGCCGGCCAGGTCTTCACCGCGATCGGCGTGTCGTCGAAGCCGGCGACGGCGAGCGCATTCGGTATGGCGAGGCCGCGGCGATGCGCAACCGAGATCACGGCGGCGGCCATGTCGTCATTGGCGGCGAAGATCGCGCTGGGCGGCTCGGCGAGATCGAGCAGCCGCTTGGCGGCATCGAGGCCCGATTCGAACAGGAAGTCGCCCGCCTCGATCAGCTCGGGCGCCTCGGGAAGCTGGTGCGCCAGCAGCGAATCGCGATAGCCCGCGAGTCGCCCCGCAGTGGAGCCATGGCCTTCGGGACCGCCGATGAACCCGATCCGGCGGTGTCCCTGGCGGATTAGCAGATCGGTCATCGCCTGCGCCGCCGCGCGATCGTCGACGCGCACGGTGAAGATGCCCGGTATCGGCCGCCCCGCCGCCACCGCCGCGATCGGCACGCCGAGCTCGGCCAGGATCGGCTGCCCGGCAACCAGCTCCGAATAGGGCGGCGGCAGCAGCAGCGCGTTCGCCCCGCTGCGCACCAGCGCGCGCAGCGCCTCTGCGAGCGCTTCATATTCCAGGTCGCCGCCATGCTGGACCATCAGCTGCGCGCCGCGCGCCGCCGCTGCGTGCAGCGTGCCGACCAGCATCGCGCTGAGAAAGGCGTTCTGCGGGTTGGCATAGACAAGGCCGATGCGCGCCGCGCCCGAACTGGCCAGCGCCCGCGCCGCCGCATTGGGCTTGTAGCCGAGCGCGTCGACTGCCTCGCGCACGCGTTCGCGCGTCGCATCGCCCATCTTGCCGGTGCCGTTGAGGAAGTTCGAAACGGTCATGGTCGAGGTGCCGGCACGCTCCGCCACCGCCTGGATCGTCACACCCGAACTACCGCGCCGCCGCGCCATCCCATCCTCTTCATCAAGTCCGTTCGTCATGACTCTATTGCCGAAATGCCAGCCGCAGCAAGCAAGGCTGCGTCGGCTTGACAACGCCTCATGTTCAAGTTTAGCGCTAAACTAAACCAAATCGGACAAGGTTGGGAGAGCCGCGGATGGCAAAGATCAGGCTGGGCATGACGGGCGGCGGCATCGGTTCCTTCATTGGGCCGATGCATCATCTGGGCGCGCATCTCAGCGGCCGGTTCGAACTGGTCGCCGGCGCCTTTTCGAGCGATCCCGAGCGCTCGCGTGCCGCGGGTGCCGGATACGGCGTCGACCCCGATCGCTGCTATGCCGATCACGACGCGATGATCGCCGCCGAGCGCGCCCGGCCCGACGGCATCGAGGCGCTGGCGATCGCCACGCCCAACCATCTCCATCTGCCCGCCGCGCTGGCGGCAATTCGCGCCGGGCTGCACGTGATGTCGGACAAGCCCGCCACCACCACGCTTGCCGAAGCCGAAGCGCTGCGCGACGCGCTCGCCGAGAGCGCCAGCCTCTACGCGCTCACCTTCACCTATTCGGGCTTCCCGATGATCCGCGAGGCGCGCGCGCGCGTCGCCTCGGGCATGCTCGGCGCGATCCGCAAGGTGATCGTCACCTTCAACCAGGGCTGGCTCGCCGCGCCGCTCGAACAGGCCGGCAACGCGCGCGCCGCCTGGCGGATGGACCCGGCGCGCTCGGGCGTGGGCGGCTGCATCTCGGACATCGGCACCCACGGCTTCCACCTCGCCGAATATGTGACCGGCGACACCGTGGCCGAGATGATTTCCGACGTGCGCACCCATGTGCCCGGCCGCGCACTCGACGACGATGCCAACATGCTGCTGCGCTTTGCCGGCGGCGCCTCGGGCGTGCTCGCCTCATCGCAGGTGGCGGTGGGCGAGCGGCTCGGCTTCACGCTGCAGGTGTTCGGCGAGAAGGGCGCGCTCCACTGGTATGCCGAACAACCCGAGACGCTACGCTTCGTCGCCGCCGACGGCGCCGTCTCGCTGCTCAGCCCGATGTCGCCCGGGCTGCTGGTCCGCGAGCCGCTGCCGCCGGGCTTCGGCGGATCGATCCTCGCCGGCTTCGCGGTCCAGTATCGCGATTTCGCCAAGGCGATCGACGGCGACGCCGCGCTGATCGGCAGCGTTCTGCCGGGGATCGACGCCGGGCTGCGCACGATGCGCTTCGTCGAGACCGCGGTGCAGGCCAGCGCTGCGCGCGCGGGCTGGACGCCGCTGGCATGACCGCGCCGCTGACCATCGGCATCCTCGGTGCCGGGCCAGTCACCCAGGCGATCCACCTGCCGACGCTGGCGCAGATGCCTGAGCTGTGGCGCGTGGCGAAGGTGATGGACGTCAATGCGGAGGTCGCGGGCATAGTCGCCGCGCGCTGCGGCGCCACCGGCGTCACCGATGCCGCTTCGGTGATCGAGGACCCCGCGGTCGACGTCGTCGCGATCTGCAGCCCGCACGGCTTCCATGCCGAGCAGCTCGTCGCCGCCGCGCGCGCCGGCAAGCGCGCCGCCCTGGTCGAGAAGCCGCTGGCGGTCAGCCGCGAACAGGCGGAGGAAGTCGGCCGCGTCGTCGCCGAGACCGGGATGACCGTGCTGGTCGGCACGATGCACTGGTACGATCCCGGCTTCCGCGCCGCGCTCGCCGCCTGGGAAGCCGAAGGCGGAGCCGCGACGCGCATCCGCTCGGCGATCTTCGTGCCGCCCAATGCGCAGTTCGTGAACGCCTCGACCGAAGAGGCCTTCCCTTCCCCGCCGCCGCCGGCCCCGCCCGCCGAGCAGCCGCCCGAATTCCAGCGCGAGCGCCTGCGCGCCACCGTGCTCGGCCTCGCCATCCACCATGTCCCGCTGATCCGGCGCTTCTGTCCGCACCTCGGCAAGGTGCTGGAAGCGCGGCGGCACCCGCCCTTCGGCTATTCGATCCTGATGCAGAATGGCGACCAGATCGCCGAGCTGCTCGCGGTGATGCCCGGCCAATGGCCGCCATCGTGGAGCTTCGAGGCATCGAATGCCGAGCGCCGGCTCCATGTCGATTTCGGCCCGTCCTACATTTCCGCGGGCTCGGGCCGCGCGACGCTGAGCGATGCGCGCGGCAGCACCGGATTCAGCCATGCAGATAACGGCTATGCCGCGCAGTGGCGCCACCTGCATGACGTCGTGACGCGCGGCGTGCCGCTCGACACCCCGTTCGATGTCGCAGTCGAGGATCTCGCCTTCGCGCTCGACCTTGCCGATGCCGCTGCCGACGTGATGGAGATCGTCGCATGAACCGGCTGCATGTAACGCCGGCCGACCAGCAGGCCGTGCTCGCCACCCTGCCCAATCGCTTCGTGATCGATGCGGCGGGTGCGGACGTGCAAACCCTGCGTGGCGACGCACTCGCCGATGCCGGCACCGGCGCGGTGATGATCGTCGAGCCCGGCCTCGCCTCGGCGGAAGCGCTGCGCAGCCTTGCCGCCACCGGCCGCCCGATCGGGCTGGCGCTCGCCGCCGCCGCGGCGCTGCCCGAAGCGGCGCTCGACAGCATCCGCACCCAGGCCGGCGACGTGCCGCTGATCGTCGATGCCGCCGCCGAAACGCGCGCGCCCCTGCGCGCCGCGCTGTTCGAGCTGCTGATGCTGCTCGACACGCTCGGCTGCCGCGCCGACGGCCTGCGCCTGCTCGCAACCACGCCGAACGAGATCGCGCTGGTGATCGACAGCGCCGATGGCTGGAACGGCACCCGGGTCAGCGCCCGGCGCAGCCTCCGCACCCGCTATGCGCTGGAAACCGTCTCGCGCACGCTGCGCCGCGAGATCGTCATCAACGACATCGCCGTCTCCACCCCGGCCGAAGTCCGCCTGTTCGACGCAACCGGCACCCGCACCGCACTCCCCCGCTACGAAGGCGGCCTGCGCGCATCGTGGAAGGCGCTGCATGTGCGGCTCACCGAAGGCGCCGGGGATGGCGGGCAGATCGAGACTGCGATCCGCCTGCTCGGTCTGCTGGATGCCGTCACCGTCTAAGGAAAGGGCTCCCCGGCGAGGGCCGGGGCCCAGTTGCCACATCGTTCGAGAGGTCTGACTTCCCTCTCCAGCTAAGCCGAGACTGGGCCCCGGCCTTCGCCGGGGAACCAATCGGTGAATTCCATACGGCGACTTTCGGCCCCGATGCTGAAAGGCCACTTTGGGTAGGAAGCGGACCAGCAGCTTTCGGCACCGCATCTGCAAATGCGGTCACTACCCGGAACCACCGCTCCATCGCTGGAGCCGTTGAAGCGCCCCCAGCAATTCGGCTGTCGTAACTTGCCCGTCCTCACCCAACCCTAGAAGGTTCGCAGCAGCCTCTCGTGCGAAAATGTCGTCGGGGTCTTCGTGGAGGAGCACCTTTAGATACGTTACGGCCCGACTATCACGGCGCACTCCTAGCCCAATTATACTTTCGTAACGAACATCAACGTCGTCGTCCGAAAGGGCCGCGGCGAGGGCTTCCCGTACCTGGTCTGTATCGGCGCCGCTTTGTCGCGCGATACCGAATGTCGCCCAGTTACGAACATCCGCGTCGCGATCGCTCATCAGCCTCAAAAGCACCCCTTCGGCCTCGGGCGTATCGACGGCACAGAGCCCAAAAGCTACGGCGTATCGAATGTCCTCGTCGTCATGATCGGCGAAAGGAATGATATGCGATGCCGCCCGCTCACGATCGACATGCGCAAGTGCATATATCGCGGCACGGATGACAGTCACCTCTTCGTCCTCGAGGAGAGGAAGCACCGCAGAAAACGACTCTTGGGGGAAAGTGCGCTCGGGTAGGCCTAGCTGGCCCAGAACGTCTGCACCGCGCCCTCGCGATGTTGGATCATTTGAACGCGTTAGGGCGACTGCGCGATCTAGGACTTCCTTGGAGCCACGCCATTGAAGAGCGGCGATCGCTCCCCAAGCGGCATCATCATTGGCCTCAAACGCCGCCGCGAAGAGGTCCGAAATGGGCCGGATGTCGTCGGCAGGTCTCTTCATGGGGTGAGCTTAAACATCCCGTCCGACGTCGGCTATCGATAACGCAACATCTGGGATCGAATTGCCGCAATTAGGGCGATAGCAGACTGGCCGGTTCCAGGGCCTTCCACCCAACTGAGGCACGCGCCTACCCCACCGGATGCGCGACATAGGCCAGCCATTCCCCATCCGGCGACCAGCTGTTGACGTTGATCGATCCCTGCCCGCCGAAGAAGCGCGCGATCGTCCGCACCGCGCCGCCCTCTACCGGCATCGTCCGCAGCTCGACCGACAGGTTGGGCGGATGGCCCTCCGTCCCCTCGGGGAAGCTGATATAGGCGATCGTCTCGCCGGCGGGATCGGGATGCGGGAACCAGTCGACCCGGTTGCCTTCGCTCCGCCGCTCGATCGCGCTGCCGTCGGGCCGCATCCGAAACAGGCTGGCATCGCCCGGCACGCTGGCTTCCAGCTCGCCATTGAACCAGATCCACGCGCCATCGGGCGACCATTCCGGCCCGTCGACCGGCGCCGGCCCTTCGAGCAATTGCCGCGCCGGGCCACCCGCTTCGGGCACGATCGCGATGCCCCAGTGCAGCGGCGCCCCCGGCCGGATCGTCGCGCAGGCGAGTGCGCTGCCATCGGGCGAAATGCCGTGGAGATAATAGGCCAGCCCGTCCTCAGGGCTCACCTGGCGCGGCGTGCCGCCAGTGACCGGCACCGCATGCACCTTGCGCGCTGCAGTGATGTAGAGCGTCTGGCCATCGGGGGAGAGGACATGATCGTTGTTCGCATCATCGATCCCGGCAATCGGAATCGGCTCGAGTACCGGAGCGGCATCGAGCGGCAAGCGGAACAGATGCCCACCGCCATTGACGATCAGCGCGCTGCCGTCGGGCGTCCAGTTCGGCGCTTCAAGCAGCCGGTTGGCCTCGAGTACCAGCCGGTCCTCGCTGCCGTCGCGGCTGATGATCCGCACCTGGGAGACCTGGCCAGGCAGCAGCGGACGGAACGGACCGTGCGCGGGATTGGCGCCGGGGGGTGCCTTGGATGCCGTCGTCATGCGCCTGCCTCTCCGCTATTTGACAATGAACGCGACCTATATGATTTAGCGCTAAATTAAACAAGGATCGGAGAGCGCATCATGGAGCTGGAAGCCATCGACCGCGAGGAGCAATCGCTCGCGTTGCAACGCTTCGACGCCGAGGATGCGTGGTGGCTCGGCTGCCATCTGCGCGAACGCGGTGCGGCGGCAGGCGTGCCGATCGCGATCGAGATCCGCCGCGCCGGCACCCGGCTGTTCAGCGCGCTGCTGCCCGGCGCCACGGCGGACAATCTCGGCTGGATCGATCGCAAGATCGCTCTGGTGATGCGCTTCGAGCGCTCGAGCTATGTGACGCGGCTGAAGTTCGACGCGGCCCCGCCCGGCGCTTTCGATCGCTTCGGGCTCGATCCGCGCACCCATGTCGCCGCGGGCGGCGCGGTGCCGATCCGGATCGCCGGCACCGGGGTGATCGGCGCGGTGGCGATCAGCGGCCTCACGCAGGAGGAGGATCATCTTTACGCCGTCGAGGCGCTCGCCGCGCTGAAGGCGCATCAGGAGAGCCGGGCATGACCGCGACGCCCGTCCGCTGGGGCATTCTCGGCCCCGGCACCATCGCCCGCGACTTCCTCGCCGGCACCGCCGGCTCGGCCACCGGCATCGTCGAAGCGCTCGGCACCCGCCACCCCGACAGGCCCGAGCTTGCCGAGCATTTCCCCGGCATCCGCGTCGTCCCCGGCTATGAAGCGCTGATCGCCGATCCACAGATCGACGCGATCTATGTCGCCACGCCGCACGTCCACCATGCCGACTGGGTCATCGCGGCGGCGCAGGGCGGCAAGCATGTGCTGTGCGAGAAGCCGATGGGCGTCTCGGCGACGGAGGTCGAGGCGATGTTCGCCGCCGCGCGCGCCGCGGGCACCTTTCTCGGCGAAGCCTTCATGTACCGCTTCCACCCGCTCGCCGGCCGCATCGCCGAGCTGATCCGTTCGGATGCGATCGGCGATGTCCGGATGATCCGCTCCAGCTTCGGCTTCGCAGTGCCCGAAGCGGCGCGCGCGAACCACCGGCTGTTCCAGCCCGAGCTGGGCGGCGGCGCGATCCTCGATCTGGCGGGCTATCCGGTATCGATGGCGGGATTGATCGCCGGCGCTCGCAGCGGCGGCGCCATTCCCACGCCCGATACGATCAAGGCCGTCGCCTATATCGGGCCGAGCGGCGTCGACGAATGGACTTCGGCGCTGCTCCGCTTCCCCGGCGGGATCACGGCGGACCTGTCCTGCTCGATCACCGTGCGCCAGGAGAATGTGCTCCACATCCTGGGCACCACCGGCAGGCTTGAGGTCGACCAGTTCTGGTTCGCCGGCGGCAAGACCGGCGGGACCAACACGATGCGCCTGATCCGCCCCGACGGCAGCCGCGAGGAGATCGCGGTCACCGAACCGCGCCACCTCTACAGCTTCCAGTTCGAAACCGCGAACCGCGCGATCCAGTCGGACGCCAAGGAATTCCCCCAGCCCGGCCTCGACGCGGCGGACAGCGTCACCACTGCCCGCATCGTCGATCGCTGGCTGGCGGAAATCAGAGCGTAACGCGCGTCTCGATCAGCTGGTCGGACGCACCGCCGACCAGCACGCGATACTCGCCGCCCTCCAGCCGCCAGCCATGCGTCGCCGGATCGCGCCAGCACAGGCTGTCGAGGCTGACGAACAGCTGCACGATCGCAGTCTCGCCCGGCACCAGCGCGACGCGGTCGAAGGCGCGCAGCAGCTTGACCGGCTGCTCGGCCTCGATGCCCGGTGCGCCGACATAGCATTGCACCACTTCCTCGGCGGCCATGGCGCCGTCGTTGCGCACCGCCACCGACACCTCGATGGCGCCGTCCACCACCCGTGCGGTCAGCCCGCGATAGGCGAAGCGCGCATAGGACAGGCCGTGGCCAAAGGCGTAGCGCGGCGTCATCTGATCCCGGTCGAGCTTGGTATAGCCGTGCCAGCGGTCATATTCGATCGCATCGGCATCGCGATCGAAGAACGGATAGTCGCCGGCATTGCGCGCGACGGTGAAGGGCAGCTTGCCCGAGGGGCTGACCTCGCCGAACAACAGGCTGGCCAGCGCATGGCCGCCTTCCATGCCGGCATAGAAGCTCATCAGGATAGCGTTCGAATCCTCACGCCATTCCTCGACCAGCACGGCCGAACCGACGACCAGCACGACCACCACCGGCTTGCCGCTCGCCGCCGCCGCGCGGATCAGGTCGACCTGCGCCTCGGGCAGGCCCAGCGACAGCCGGTCGCCGCCGATCGGCTCCTTCGAGATACTCGGGCGCCCCGGCTTGCCATCGGCACCCAGCGCGATGTCGCCGATGATGTACTCGCCTTCTTCCTTGGCGGTGAAGCCGGCGACGACCACCACGGCATCGGACTCGCGCGCCAGCTGGGTCGCAGCCTCAAGGTCTTCGCCGCTGGCATAGGCGACTGCATCGTCGCCTAGCAGCGCGCGCAGGCCCTGGAGCGGGGTGATGACATAGGGCGTGCGCACCCGGCTCGAACCATTGTCGCCGGTATTCTCCATATTGGCGAGCGCGCCGAGCACCGCGAGCTTGCGCACCTTGGCGCGGTCGAGCGGCAGCGTGCCGTCATTCTCGAGCAGCACCGCGCATTTCTCGGCGACTTCGCGGGCGAGCGCGCGGTGGCTTTCCTGCGCGATCAGGTCCTTGGAATAGCCCTCCAGCGGGTCTTCCTTCGCGGCGAAGCGGAACTGGGTGGTCAGGATGCGGCGGCATGCCTGGTCGATCACTTCGGGCTCGATCGTCCCGGCCTCGACCGCGGCGACCAGCTTCTCGCCGAACACCAGCGGCTCGGGATTCTCGACGTCGAGGCCCGCAGCGGCGCCATAGACCTTGTGCACGCCGCGTACCCAGTCCGAATGGACGAAACCCTCAAAGCCCCATTCGCCGCGCAGCACATCGGTGAGCAGCGCGCGGCTCTGGCCGCAAAACTCGCCATTCACCTTGTTGTACGCGGTCATCACCGTTGCCACCCCGGCATCGAGGCAATGCTTGAAGTGCGGCAGATAGACTTCGTGCATCGCGCGCTCGTCGGCGGTGACGTTCACCTTGAAGCGCGCATTTTCCATCGAGTTCAGCGCGAAATGCTTCACCGTGGCGACGACATTGTGCGCCTGGATGCCGGTGCCCATCGCGGCACCCATCACGCCGAGGTGCCAAGGATCCTCGCCATAGGTCTCTTGCGCGCGGCCCCAGGCCGGGTGGCGCAGCAAATTGATGCAGACCGCGCCCGAAAAGCTGCAATCCTGCGCACGCGCTTCCACGCCCATCACTTCGCCGACGCGCCGTTCGAGCGCCGCATCGAAGGTGGCGCCGCGCGCCATGGTGCAGGGGAAGCAGGTCGAGCCGACGCGGGTGACGCCGCGCGGGCCATCGGTGAACATCAGCGGCGGAATACCCAGCCGCTCGACGCCGCCGCCGGCGCGATAGGGCCGCGCGCCCCAGATCCGGTCATCCTCGGCCAGCGCATCGAAGAAGCCCTTGCCGGACATCATCGCGACCTTCTCGTCCAGGGAGAGTTCGGCGAGCACGCGCATCACCAGCGCATCGATTTCCGCCGGGCTCGCACCCTTGGCCGGCATCCAGGCCGATCGCGCGGCATCGTCCATGCCCGTGCCTGCCGGATCCGCGATCGATGTGCCTGCCACGCTTGCCCCTCTCCCTTTTCGCCTGCGCCGATTCAAGCGCTAGAATTAGCGCTAAAGCATACCTGCATGCGCTTGGAAAGATTGAAAAGCGACGAACGGGGACGATTGCGGGCCCAAGGCGGGATCGCGTGCGGTGGCGATGCGGGAGTTCGGACGGCGCCGATGCGCCGGCCGCGCCTGCGTCGCTAGGCTAGGTCACAGCTTCCGCGAGATGCAGCGAAAGCCGATATGGCTGGTCGCGCTGTCGATATGCTGGGGATGGCGCGCCGCCGGGCGGTAGCGCTGGCAGTAGTTGACTGCGCAGAGATGCGATCCGCCCTTGAGCACTCGCCGCCCGATCCTGGCGCCGGGCGCGCCCAGCTCGTAGCTGTCGCCGATCGTCGCGCCGCGCGGATTCACGGCCTCGCAGCAGCCACTCTTGCCCGGCTGCGGCGCGCCATACCAGTCGCGCGTCCACTCCCAGACATTGCCGATCATGTCGAACAGGCCATAGCCGTTCGCCGGGAAGCTGCCCGTAGCGCTGGTGCGATAGCGGCCGTCGGGCTTGAGCGTGGCGAAGGGGAACATGCCCTGCCAGTAATTGGCGAGGATCGCCCCGTCGGGCGCCAGCTCGTCGCCCCAGGCGAATTCCTTGCCCTCGAGCCCGCCGCGCGCGGCGAACTCCCATTCGGCCTCGGTCGGCAGCGCCTTGCCCGCCCATTTGGCATAGGCATCGGCATCCTCGAAGGCGATGTGGACGACCGGATGGTCCTCCAGCCCCTCGATCGAGCTGTCCGGCCCGGTCGGGTGCCGCCAGTCGGCGCCGGGGACGAACGCCCACCACTGGCCATGGTCGTCGAGCGACACCGGATGGGGGGTGCGCTGGAAGACGAGCGAGCCCGGCACGGCAAAGGCCGGGTCCATCCCCGGATAGTCCTTCGGATCGGGCGCGATCTCGGAGAAGGTCCGATAGCCGGTCGCCTCGACGAAGGCAGCGAAGTCGGCATTGGTCACCGGCTTCTCGTCGATCCAGAAGCTGTCCACCCGCACGCGGCGCAGCGGACGCTCCTCCTCGTAGAATTGCTCGGAGCCCATGGTGAAGCTGCCGCCCTGGATCAGCTTCATGCCCTGATGCGAGACTTCGCGGGCGGCGGGACGGGGCGCGACCTTCTTCATGATGGCCTCATATGCGGATCGCGCCCCCTTCCGATCAAGGCTTTAGCGGTGCGGCGATGTCGGCGAAGGTCTTCGCCGGCAGCTTCTCCACTTCGCGATCATAGGTGAGCATGCCGTTGAGCTCGCCCTCGACATCGGTGGTCTGGGTATAGACCGCGGCGCTCACCCCCGCCTCGCGATACTGGCGGATGACCTCGTCGAGCTTGCGCTTGTAGCGGGCGAGATAGTCGGCCTTGTCGCTGGCGGTCTGGTAGATCTTGTTGGTCCGCTCAGGGAACCAGATATGGCCGGGCACGAGCAGCCCCACCCCGCCATATTCGCCCAGCACCAGCGCGCGCTTGCCGTGCGGCTCGGGAGTCAGCGGCACTTCCTCATAGGTGTGGATGTCGTACATCGCCGAGACATCGCCTGCGACATCGAGCCAGCCGGTGGTCGCGTCGACGGGTCGGCTCGGGTCCATGCTGGCGACCATGCCGGCGACGGTGCGCGCATCATACTGGCCCCAGCCCTCGTTGTTGGTCACCCAGGTGACGATCGAGGGGAAGGCACGCAGCGCGCCGACGATGCGGGTCGATTCGAGCTGGAACTGCGCCGCCGCCTCGGAGGAGAACACCGCTTCCTCGTCGCTGGCGCGTCGCACCGCCTGGTCGTCGAGCCCGCCCGAGGGCATGTCCTGCCAGATCAGCATGCCGAGCCGGTCGGCATCGTAATAATAGCGCGCCGGCTCCACCTTGATGTGCTTGCGCAGCATGTTGAACCCGGCCTTTTTCAGCCAGACCATGTCGAACTTGGCGGCTTCTTCCGAAGGCGGCGTCAGCAGCCCGTCGGGCCACCAGCCCTGATCGAGCACGCCGTTCTGGAAGACGAACTTGTTGTTGAGCAGCAGCACCGGCTTGCCGGTCCTGGGATCGGCACCGATCGAGGTCTTGCGCATGCCGAAATAGGACGCGACCTTGTCGCCGCCCTGCGACACCGGCGTCAGCCCGGCATAGAGATCGGCCTCGGCCTTGCTCAGCGGCGCGGGCGGGCGACCTGCGGGCGGCGTCACCTTCACCAGTTCGGCCTCGAGGTCGTAGAGGAACGGATCCTCGGGCGACCAGAGATGCGCGTCGGGAATGGCGATGGTCGTGCGGCGGTTGCCGCGGATCACCGCAGTGGCGACGGTCTTGCCCTTGGCGCGGACGGTGAGCTTCACTGCGTCGGCCGGTGCGGCGGCGCCGCTCAGCGCCACCTGGACGGCGACCAGCCCCTTGTCGATGTCGGGCGTGGCGCGGACTTCCTGGATATGGAGATCGGGCACCGGCTCGAGCCACACGGTCTGCCAGATGCCGCTGACCGCGGTGTACCAGATGTTGCGCGGATCGAGCGTCTGCTTGCCGCGCGGCTGGCTGCCGGCCGAGGTGGGATCGGCGACCTGGACGACCAGCGCGTTGTCACCGGCCTTCAGATACCGGCTCACGTCGAAGGCGAAGGGATCGGAACCGCCCTTGTGGCTGCCGACCAGCGCGCCGTTGACCCACACGGTCGCCTCGAAATCGACCGCGCCGAAATGGAGCAGCGTGCGCTTGCCCGCCCAGCCGGCGGGCACCGCGAAGCTGCGGCGATACCAGATGCGGTCTTCGGGCAGCACCTTGCGCTGGACGCCGGAGAGCTGCGATTCGACGGCGAAGGGCACCAGGATCTTGCCGTCCATCCGGGTCGGCTGCGGCGCGTCGGCCTTGACGATCGCATAGTCCCACAGGCCGTTGAGGTTCTGCCAGGCCTCGCGGACCATCTGCGGCCGCGGATAGCTGCGCCAGGCATTTTCGGGGGTCACCGCCTTGCCCCATTTGGTCATAAGCGGGCCGGCATAGACCTTGCCCTCGGGCACGGCGGGCGTGGCGGCGGGCGCGGTCTGCGCAAGGGCGGGCGCGGCCAGGGTGAGGGCAAGGGCGGCGGCCCCAGCCAGGGCGTGTCGCAGGCGAGTCATGTTCGTCTTCCTTGGCTGAATGAAGGTTCGCGGATGGGCGGATCAGTCCGAGAAGCCGCCGGGTGCCGGCGGCTCGGCGCGCAGCTTGAGCCCGACCGACTTGGCCCAGCCCTGCCATTCGCCGGCCAGGCGGGCGGCGATCTCGGGATGCCGGGCAGCCAGGTCGCGCGTCTCGGTGCGGTCGCCGACCAGGTCGTACAGCGCCCATTTGCCATAGGGCTGGCCGGGGCCGTGCGGCGCGAGCGAGACGAGCTTCCACTGCCCGTCGATGACTGCACGGGCGCCGTAATGCTCGAAGAAGAACGGGCGCGGCCCGGGCAGCTTCTTGCCGGTCAGCGCGCCGGCGAAGGACTTGCCGTCCATCGGCGCGCCCTTTTGCGAGGGCGTGATTCCGGCGAGATCGAGCAGCGTCGGCGTGATGTCGATGATGTGCGTGCCCTGGGCGACCGGCTTGACCGCGCGGCCCTTCAGGGCGGCCGGCCAGCTGATGAAGAAGGGCGTGTGGATGCCGCCCTGATAGCTTTCGGCCTTCCACCAGTGGAACGGCGTGTTGGCCGCACTCGCCCAGTAGGAGCCGATACCGGTCTGGTTGAGCTCGGTGCCGATGCCGCCGGGATATTCGCCATAGCCGACCTTGCGGCCGTCGCGCGTCTCGCTCGGACGGTCATAGCCCGGCTTGATCATCACTTCGGGCGAGGCGCCGTTGTCGATCAGGAACATGACGACGGTGTTGTCATAGGCGCCGCTGTCCTTGAGCGCCTGGATCACCCGGCCGATGCCCTGGTCCATCACGTCGATCATCGCCGCATGCGTCGCCATCTTGCGGACTTGCTCGGCGCGGTGCTCCGGCGTCAGCGCCTCCCAGGCGGTGCGGCTGTTGTTGGCATAGTCGTCATCGAGCGGCGGCAGCGGATTGGTCTTGGGATCGACCAGGCCCAGCTTGACCTGACGATCATAGCGGCGCTTGCGCATCGCGTCCCAGCCGTCCTCGAAGCGCGGAAGATACTTCTGGATGACGTTCTCGGGCGCCATCAGCGGCCAGTGCGCGGCGGTATAGGCCAGATACATCATGAAGGGCTTGTCGCCCTTGCCCAGCTTGTTGACCTGCTCGACCGCATGGTCGCTGATCGCATCGGTCAGGTAGAAGTCCTTGGGCACGTCACGAACAGGGGTGAAGTTCTCGACCAGCGAGAAGGGGTCGTAATAGTCGCAGACGCCCCAGATGATGCCCCAGTGATAATCGAAGCCGCGCGCCGCCGGATAGGTGCGCCTGTCGCCGAAATCACGGTCCTGATAGGCTTGGTGGTTGACCCATTTCAGGTGCTCGGCGGGATCGGGCAACGGAGTCGCTTCGGTGAGGTGCCACTTGCCGACCATCGTCGTTGCATAGCCGCCGGCGCGCAGTTGCTCGGCCACGGTCGGCGTATCGAGCGACAGGCTGGTGCCGTTGCCGGTCATGTTCACCCGGTGCGGATAGCGCCCGGTGATCAGCGCCGCGCGCGACGGGCAGCAGCGCGACATGTTGTAGAAATTGTCGAAGCGGACCGAGCGGCCGGCCATCGCGTCGAGATTGGGCGTGTCGACGTCGCCGCCATAGGCGCCGAGATCGGAATAGCCGATATCGTCGCCCATGATCACGATCATGTTGGGCCGGGTATCGCGGCGTTTGGTCCAGGCCAGCGTCTTGCCCGCGCCGAACGCGGCGGCGGCCATCGCTCCAAGCGAAAGCCCGCCCTTCAGCGCCTCGCGGCGGTTCATGCCCATACCCGTCCTCTGCCTGTTCGCTTATTTAATAATTTTTATAAGACAAATGCAGGCCGGGTCAATCGTCCGCTATTTCGGGGTGGCGAAGCGCGCGCGGAAATCGGGCAGGTCGAAGCTGAAATCGTCGCGCGTCAGATAGTCGGCGTCGGAGAGCTTCGCCATGCCTTCATGCGCCTTGTACCAGCCGGCATAGCCCGGCATCTCGGTGCTGAACTTGCCATAGTGCGTCGACCAGGTGCGCACCCGGACATTGGGCCGGGGGCCGTCGAGCCGGAAGGTGAGCAGCCGCATCCAGCCGTCGCCGAGCGTCGCGCTGGCCTTCTTCCAGCCCAGGTCCTTCGCCACCTGCCAGCGGCCCTGATAGTCGGCGAGCATCTGGTGGACCTGGTGCCCGTACAGATTGCGGTCGACGCTGTAGCCCTGCCCGCCGATATGCCCGCTCAGCACCAGGAAGATCTGGTCGTTCTGGCTGATGAATTCGTCCCACACCATCTGCGGATTGTTGTCGCGCGAATCGAGGATGCTCTGGTCGAGCGCCGGGGTGTCGGCGCGCTGGCCGTCGCGATCGAGATATTTGTGCGTGCTGACGATCGTCGGCACCCCGGGGAAGCGGTGGATCACCCGCGTCGCCCAGGCGAGCGAGGCATCGGGCGCGTCGAACTGCAGCCCGATGTGCAGGAACCGGCAGCTGCCCGCAGTGAAGAGCTGCGCGCTGTCCGCCCCGCCATCGTGCGAGTCGACATACCAGGGCTGCCCCTTGAAGAAGTCGGACTGGTCCGAAAAGGCCGAGCGGAAGCCGTCGAGCCCGCCGAGATGGCGCAGCCCGATCTTGAGCGAATCGTCGCGCTCGGGCTGGGGCGGATGCGCGGGATCGGTCCACAGCGCGTCATAGTCGTGATTGCCGGGCACCACCGAAAAGGGCAGCTTGCCCTTCAGCAGCTCGAAGCCCTTGATCGCATTGGGAATCTCGAAGCCGCGCGTCTCGGCCCGCGGCCCCTCGGCGACTTCGGAGCTTCCCGAATTGGGCATCGACTTGAACCCGCGCAGTTCGTGCGCCGGGTCCATCCATGCCGAATAATGCTGCCAGACGTCGCCGACCTGGGTGGCGAAGACGATGTCGCCGCCCGCACTCCGGGCATTCGCGGCGATCCAGCGCATCTGCTCGAAGAACAGATCGACCCCGTCGATCGGATAGCCCGCCGCCTTCTGGTGGGTATAGTCGAGATAATTCTGCGTATCGGGGATCATCGCGACAGTGAATTCGCCGCAGCCGCCCCTGGCGAGCGCAGGCGTGGCGGCGAGCAGCGCGGTGGCAAGCAGCGTGAGCGTTCGGATCATTTGCGCCTCGCATTGGGGGACAGGTGGTTAGTGGCAAGGATCAGCGCCGTGACGTCCGCCGCTTCGGCGGGGGTGAGTATCCCGGGATCGTCCTGCGGCATTGAGCGCCTGATCTTGTCATAGAGCGCCTCGGGCCGGTCGCGCCACTTCGCCGCGAAGCGCGCGCCGGTCAGCGCCGGCACCGCGTCGACGCCTTCGAAGCCGCGGCCGTGGCAGTCGGCGCATTTCGCTACATAGACCGCCCTGCCCCGCTCGCCCGACAGCGGCGCGCGTGCCAGCGCTGCGGCGCACAGCGGCGCCGTCGCGGCGAGCAGCAGCAGGGGCGCCCCGCGCGCGGTCACTTCACCCGCTTGCGCACGCCCTTTTCCTGCACCGGCAGCTGCTGCTCGGCGCCGGGGATCGGCGGGTTGGGCAGGTTCGCCGCGGCATAGGTGGCGCGCTCGAGCATCTTCCCGGTGCCCGGCATCGGCGGATATTTCCCCTTGGGCTGGTCGAAGCGGAAGGCGGCGGTGAGGTCGCCGAACGCCTGGCGGCGCCAGGCGCTGATGTTCGGCTCGCGCACCCCGGTGACCAGCTCGCAGAATTGCAGCACGGAGGTGTGGTCGAAATCCTGGCTGCACACCCAGCCGCCCGCGGTCCAGGGCGAGACGATGATGCAGGGCACGCGGAAGCCGCCGCCGATCGGCAGGCCCTTCACGAATTCCTGCGGCGTGCCCTCGGGCGGCACCGGCGGCGCGACATGGTCGAACAGCCCGTCATTCTCGTCATAGTTGAGGATGAACACGGTCTTCGCCCACACCTCGGGATTGGCGGCGAGCTCGTTCAGCCGGTCGGCGATGAACTTGGCGCCGGCGGCCGGCATGTTGTCGGGATGCTCGTTGGCGATCGCGCTCGGGAAGATCCACGAGACCGCGGGCAGCCGATCGTTCAGCACATCGTGCGCGAAGGCGGTCTCGTCGGTATCGGGCATGCCCTTGATCGCCAGCGGCGAATCCGCCGGGGCATCGCGGAACTGCGCGAAATATTTGAGCAGGCTGTGCGCGCGCTTGCCCTGTTCGCCATATTGATAGACGCGCCACGGCACTCCCGCCGCCTCGAGCCGCTCGGCATAGGTGGTCCAGCGAAAGCCTTCGGGCGGCGCCTTGTTGCTGACCACGGGGCCGCCGCCGGTCGCGTCGGGATCGATCATGCCGGTCAGCCAGTAGAGCCGGTTCGGCCAGGTCGGGCCCAGCACCGAGCAGTGATAGGCGTCGCAGATCGTGAAGGCTTCGGCCAGCGCATAGTGGAACGGGATGTCCTCGCGCGTGAAATAGCCCATCGTATAGGGGCCGTCGGCGCCGTCGGCGCCGCGATGCGCGGGCAGCCACTGGTCCATCTTGCCGCCGTTCCACGCCTGGTGCTGCACCTTGCGGGCATGGCTGGTCGAGGGCAGCTTCTGCGCGTTGGTCGTCCGGGTATCGAGGTGGAAGGGCAACAGATGGCCGGCCGGGTTCTCGGCGTCGGGCTGGTGGAACACGCTCTTGCCGTTGGCCAGCTTCAGCGCATCGGGATCGTCAAAGCCGCGCACGCCCGAAAGCGTGCCGAAATAATGATCGAACGACCGGTTCTCCTGCATCAGCAGCACGACGTGCTTCACGTCCTTGATCGAGCCCGCCCTGCCCGCCCCGGCGGCCAGCGCCTTCTGGACGTTGGGCGGCATCAGCCCCGCCGCGGCAGCGAGCGAGGCGAGCTGTGCGCCGTCGGCGATCAGGCGGCGGCGCGTGAACTGGGGCGTGTCTGCCATGCTATGCTCCGGTCGATCGAGGGTCAGAAGCGCGCGCGGATGCCGAACGTGCCGGTGCGGCCGTTCTGCACGTAGATCGCGCTGTGGTTGGGGAAATTGCTCACGCTGGTGGCCAGTTCGCCGGGCACCATCACGTTGTACGGCTGGCTCAACAGGTTGTTGACCGAGAAATAGGCCTCCCAGTGCTTGACAAGCTTGATCCGGCCCGAGACGCTCAGGTCGGTACGCGCCTGGAACCAGCTCGGCGTGGTCGAGCGATATTTGTCGTCGTTCCACAGCAGGTTGACGAACAGCTTCACCGGCCCCTTCTCGTACATCACTGCCGCCGATCCGATGTTCTTGCCGACGCGGGTGATCGGCTCGCTCGGCTCGTTGTGCATGAATGCGCCGCGCACAGACAGGCCGTTGAACGGCGCCGGCAGCCAGCTGAACGCATGCTGGAACGACGCCTCGATGCCCTTGATGCTCACCACGCCGAGCTGGCGATAGGTGGTGTAGGTGTAATCGGCATAGAGCGGGTCCTCGGCATAGCCCGCGGCGGGCGCGCCGATCTCGGCGGCGCTCAGCCCTTCCTGCAGATCGGCCAGGCCGTCGATCCGGTTGTAGTAGAAGCCGATCGTGGCGAGGCCGACCGACCTGAAATAGTGCGAGGCGCGCACCGAGATATTGTCCGACATCGCCGGGGTCAGCGCCGGATTGGGGACCGATATCTCCTTGTTGGTATCGTCCACGCTCGCGCTGCCGGCGATCGCGTTCAGGCCCGGGCGCAGGATGGTGCGGCTATAACCCACTTCCATGTCGGTGCTGCGGCCGAGCGTGAACTTGGCCGAGGCGCTGGGATAGAGCTTGAAATAGTCGCCCTTCGACGACCCATAGCCGTTGGTGCGGAACTGATAGTCGACGCAGGGAATGGTGGTGGCGATGCCGGTCGAGGCGGTGACCGCGCACTTCACGCCGTCCACCGTCGCCGCCTTCACTTCGGTGGCCGAGAGCGGCGACCAGCCCCAGCTGGTATTGGCGGTCCATTCGGCGCGCAGGCCGGCGCGGAGCTTGAGCTTGCCGATCTGCGCCGTGGCCATCGCATAGGCCGATTTGATGTTCTCTTCGAAGCGCGTGTCGTTCGAATAGAAGGCCGCGGCGTAATTGGCCGCGCTCAGCGTGTGCGTCCACTCGTTCTGGTGGTTGATGTAGAGGTCGTAGAGCTTCGACAGGTCGATCATCGGCACATAGCTGGAGCCCGAGATCGACGTGAAGCTGGCGTTGCTCTTGTCCCAGGAAGTGCGGGTGTAGGGCCCGGTCACCGCCGCCAGGAAATCGGCGTTCGAGAGGCCGCCGGTATAGGTGTAGAGATTGTTGCCCGAGGTATCGCCGAACCGATAGACGGTGTCGGTGACCTTGAAGCCCGCCTTGAAGGTGATCGGCACGGTGCCGATCTGCGCGTCGTAGCTGGCGTTGAGCGCGCCCGACTTCTCGTAGATGAACGCATTGGCGCCGCTGGTGGTGCGGATCTGCGGCGCGGCCGAAAGCGTGTAGGAGCCGATCCTGCTCCAGTCCGGCCCGCTCACCTGAGTGACGTTCCAATCGGTATTGGCCAGGCTCGAGCTGCCCTTCACTGCCGAGAAATTGCCGGTCGAGGTCACCGTCGGGATGAACGAAGTGACCTGGCCCATGTGCGGGCTGTCGTAATAGGATTTGGAATCAGAATAGGCGAAATAGCCGTCGAGATGGACACGGCCGTGGTTCCACTCGAAGCTGGGCGCGATGATGTTGCCGTTGTTGACCTTGTACTGGGTCGAGTTGGCGGCCTGGAAGGTCTTGGTCGTCGCCGGATTGAGCGTGGTATAGTCGCTCAGCATGTCGCCGCTCACACCGTTGGTGCGCGCGCCGGTGGTGAAGGTCGCATCCGACTGGTTCTGATAGACATTGCCGCGATAGGCGATGCCGAGCAGCGAGAAGGTGAGCCGGTCGTCCGCCTTGAAGTCGAGCAGCAGCGAGCCCGTGCGCCGCGTCGTCTGGCGCGCCGAGGTCTCGAACTCCATCGCGGTGAAGGCGAGCGGATCGGCGCTCTTGGCGGTGGGCACGTAGTTGCGGCTCATCGTGAGCTGCTCGCGCTCGATATAGCTGTTGTTGTAGCCGAGCGAGAAGGTCACGCCGAGGCGGCGGTTGAAGAAGCTGTTGGCATAGAAGAGCGAAAGCTCGGGCAGGAAGCGGTCCTTGCCATAGCCCTGCGGATCGGGCCCGGTATGGCTGGTGCCGTCGAGCATGTTCTCGTGCGTGAAGCCGCCCGCCGAGATCACCAGCGCCTGCTTCTTGCGGTCATAGGCATGCTTGGTGCGCAGATCGATGATGCCCGCCGGCGCGTCGGCATTGTTGTCGGCGCTGACCGTCTTGTACACCGTCACCGAATCGATCGCCGACATCGAGATCGATTCATAGCTGAAGATGCGTGCGGCGGCGGCGGAGTTCGCATAGCCGGTCGGCGCGTTGGCGTTGGCCGAGACCACGTCCATGCCGTTCAGCTGGGTGCGGGTATATTCCGCCGGCAGGCCGCGCAGGAATGCGTAGATCGCAGAGCCGTTGGTGCCGTCGACATCGATGCCGGGCATGTATTTCAGGAACTCGGCCGGGTTTCCCCCGGCGATGTCGCCATAGGCTTCGGTGGACAGCACATCGACGATGTTCATCGATTTGCGTTGCGCCATGATGTCCTGCGCATAGTCCTCGCGTGCGCCGTTCACGACGATCTGGTTCTCTGCCCGCGCGCCGTCCTCGCCGCCTTCGCGCAGGCTGAAGTCGAGCTTGGCGGTCTTGCGCGAATGGACCTCGATCTCGGCCACCTGCGGCGCATAGCCGGTGAAGCGCGCGGTCACCGTGGCGGGACCGGCAGGCACGTCGTTGAAGCGATAGGCACCCGCCTCGCCCGAGCTGGCGGTGCGGCGCTCGCCATTGGCCGCGACCAGCTCGACATCGGCGGCGCGCAGATATTCGCCGCTCGCCGGATTGATCACCTGGCCCGCCACGGTGCCCCGGCCGCTCGTCTGCGCGGACGAGTCCTTGCCCGGCGCCCGGCGCGAGCGCAGCGTGATCACCTGGCCATCGTCGCCGGCGATCTCGAGCGGCGTGCCCGCGATCAGCCGGCGCAGTGCGGCGCGCACGTCCATGCTGCCCTTGATCGCCGGGGTGCGCACGCCCGACAGGTCTCGCGCCGAGGCGATGACCTGGATCTGCGCCTGGCGCGCGAACTCCGGAATCGCCTTCACCGCCGGGCCGGCCGGCACGTCGAAGCTGCGGACCTGCGCCTCTGCGGGCGCCGCCGCGACAAGCGAGGCGACGATCGCCGTGGACGACAGGATGACCTTCCGGGAAACCATGCTCGAAACCCCCATTTCGCGCGCGGCGTGTCGCCGCGGCCTTCACGGGCTGAGAGGCTTTGGGCGGAAGGTTCCGCCATTCCGGTTGTAAATTTTTAGGGCTGGTCGGCGCGGCGGCGGAGAATGACGACATCGCCGCGCCGCTCCATCTCGGCGCCGAACAGCTGCGCCACCGCCCGGCTGAACCCGACGGGGTCGCTGGCGGAGAACAGCCCGGCGACCGGCTCGCGCGCCAGCGCCGCGTCGGGGATCTCGATCCGGATCCGGCTGTAGCGCGCGAACGCGGCCGCGGCCTGGTCGAGCGGCTCGCCTTCGAACGCGATCTTGCCCTCGCGCCAGGCCAGCTCGCGCATGATCAGATCGGGTGCGACGGGCTGGGGGGTCGGCAGCGCGACGGGGGGCAGGTCCGGCGGCACGACCAGCCGGGTGCCCGCCGGGATCGTCAGCGGCGCGGGCAGCTGCGCGGCGGCCAGCGCCAGCTCGCCCTGGTCGACCAGCACGTCGACCGGCCTGCCCTCCAGCTTGCGCACCCGGAAGCGCGCGCGGGTGGCGCGCAGCCGCGCCCCCGTCACGTCGACGAAGAAGGGCCGGTGTGCATCGGCGACGATCGTGAAGAAGGCCTCGCCATAGAGCAGCGCCACGCGCCGCTCGCGCGCGCCATAGTCGACCTGCACGCTGGTCTGCGTGTTGAGCATCATGGTCGAGCCGTCGTCGAGCGTGACCAGCCTTACCTCGCCCAGCCCGGTGGTGATCGCCGCCGCCGGCAGGCTGAAGCCGATCGCGGCGAGCGCGGCGACGGTGCCGCCGGTGCCGGCCAGCGCGATCAGCGTGCGGCGCGACAGGCCGCGCGGCTTTTCGGGGGCGGCGAACCGGCGAGGATCGAACTGCGGCCCGAGCGCCTGGGCGGACTCGCTCAGCATCGCGGCGGCATCGGCGCGCAGCAGCGCCCCGCGCCGGCGGGGATCGCCCTGCAGCCAGGCCTCGAACGCCTGGTTCTCGTCTTCGGACAGCGGCCCGCGGTCGAGCCTGGCGATCCAGTCGGCGGCCCTATCGTCAATGGATCGACTGGTTTCTCGCTCGGCCGTCAAAAGAGGCTATCTCCCTGTCCCTGTCCCTAGAGGCTTCTGCCAGCGCGTTTCCGCCATGGCCAAACCAATCGATCAGGAAGCGAAGCCCGCGTGCGATGTGTTTTTCAACCGTATTCTCCGAAATGGCCATGCGAGCGGAGATTTCACGCTGGGATAGCCCCTCCACGCGGCGCAGTACGAATGCCTCCTGCATCTTCGCCGGCATCGCGCCGATCGCAAGGGCAAGGCTGCGCAACTCGTCGCGGTCGATGGCGACCTGCTCGGGCGAAGGGCGCGCATCGGCATGCCCCAGTTCGGACAGGTTCTCGACGCTGTGGATCGGCACCACCCTGGCCCGGCGGACGTGCCGGGTGATCACCGATCGAGCGACCTGGAAAAGATAGGCGCGCGGATTGCGGATGCCCTCCACGCTCTCCAAGTCGGCCAGGATCGCATAGGATTCCTGGAGAATGTCGTCGACATCGAGGCCCACCGGCAGGCGGCGGCCCAGCCAGCTGCGCAGCGCCGGTTCGTGCGGCAGCACATTGCGTAGGAACCACCGCGTCCGGTCCCGATCGATCGCGCGCATCAGCTATCCCTGAACGGAGCAACCCAAGGATGCCGCGCCGAGCCTTGTCGGGGCCGGTCGCGGCGAGTCGGGCTTCCGTTAGGCGGCTAATGTGACAGTCTTTGTGTGCCCCGGGGCCTGTCGCTCAGGCCGTCCAGGCTGCGATGTCGTCCTGCTGGCCGATCAGTGCCAGCCCGTGCGCGATCGAAGTGAGCTCGCCGCCAGTGGCGAGCCGTTCCGCGCCGAAGCGCTCGGCAAAGAGCCGGCGGACGCGCGGGGTGAGCGAGGTGCCGCCGGTGAGGAAGATGCGGTCGATCGCCGCCGCGCCCACGCCTGCCCGCTCCAGCGCGCGGTCCACCGCGGCTTCGATCCGCGCCATGTCGGGCGCGATCCACGCCTCGAATTCGGCGCGCGTCACCTCCGCCTCGATCGCCAGCGCGCCGCCGGCGAAATGGAAATGCGCGGCTTCCGCGTCCGACAGCGCTCGCTTAAGCGCGCCGACCGCATGGTAGAGCTGATAGCCAAGTTCGCCGTCGATCACCGCGATCATCCGCCCGATCGCCTCGGGATCGAGCGCGGCGCGCTTGAGCTTGTCGAGCTCAGCCAGCGTCCTGCGGTTGCGCATCAGCGCGAGCCGCGACCAGTCCGAGAAATCGGCGAACCAGCCGGCAGGGATGTCGAGGACCTTGTCGAACGAGCGATAGCTGCTGCCCTTGCCGAGTAAGGGCAGCACGAGATGCTCGACGATGCGCTGGTCGAACCGGTCGCCGGCGATGCCGACGCCGGCATGGGCGAGCGGCGTGCAACGCTGCGCCGCGCCCGGCGCCTCGATCCGCACTACCGAGAAGTCGCTGGTGCCGCCGCCGAAATCGGCGACCAGCACCGTCGCCGGATCCTCGATGCGCGCGGCATAGCTGAACGCCGCGCCAAGCGGCTCATAGACATAATGAATCTCGGCACCAAAGCCGGCGAACATCGCGTCGTAGCGCTGGCGGGCGAGCGCCTCGTCGGGGCGGCTGCCCGCATATTCGACCGGACGGCCGACCACCACGCGTCGCGCGCCGCCGTCGAGCGCGCCCTTCGCCCGTGCCGCCATCAGCGCCAGGAAGCGCCGGCCGATCTCCTCGAAGCGGAAACGCCGCTCGAACACGATCGCATGCTCGAAGCTAGCACTGGCCGCGACCGACTTGAACGACTGGAGGAAGAGGCTGCCTTCCGGGAAATCGAGATATTCGGCAATCGCCCAAGGGCCTGCCGCCGCCCCCAGCCCGCCGCGTTCGCCCGAATCTTCCCAGAAGCACAGCGCCGACCGGAACACCGGATCGGCATGTTCGGGCCCGTCGAGCTGCACCAGCGCGGAGCCGGCTTCGTCCGCAAGCGCCGCGACCGAGTTGGTGGTGCCGAAATCGAAGCCGAGGGCGGGAAGCGAAGCCATGGTGGGGCGCCCCTACCTGCCTGCACCCTATCTGCACAACCTCTCCACGGCCACCGCCGCCCGGGCTGGACGCCGCGGCACGATCTGCGCTCCCGAACCTGGGAGACCCGCATGGCCCGCACGACACGCTTCAGCTTCCTGATCAAGATCCCCGCCGTCATCCTGGCGATCATCGCCGCCGACCATCTCTTCCTGGGCGGCGGTATGGGTTCGTGGCTCGGCGCGCTCGCGTTCGGCTGGGCCCTGCTGCTGCTCGCCGTCCGCCCGGCGCTACGCCGGCGGCCGAGCCTGATCGCGCTGCTCATCGCGACCGGCTTCGCCGGCGTGCTGACGCACGACCCCGGACTGCTCGGCTGGGTGATGTTCTGGAGCACGCTGTCGATCGCCGTGCTGATGCCGCGCGTCGGCCGGTTCGACGATGCCTGGCGCTGGAGCCTGCGCCTGCTCTGCCACGGACTGAGCGGCCCGCTGACGCCGATCCTCGACATGATCCGGCTTTCGCGCGCGCGCCCGCAGCGCGGGCGCCGCAACCTTGCCGGACTCGCCACGCTCCTCGCGCTGCCGCTGGGCATGACTGCGCTCTTCGTCCTGCTGTTCGCCGCCGCCAATCCGATCCTGGCCCAGGCGCTTTCGCAGATCCGCCTGCCCTGGTTCGGCGAGATGCTGTTCTGGGGGCTGACGCTGGCGGTGGTCTGGCCCAGCCTGCGCCCCGCACGCTGGGCGACCCGCGTCACGACGGACCTGCGCACCGATATCGAGGTTCCGGCGATCCCCGACGCATCGCTGCTGCTCTCGCTCCTGCTCTTCAACGCGGTGTTCGCGATCCAGAACGGCCTCGACCTCGCCTTCCTGTGGAGCGGCGCGCCGTTGCCCCAAGGCGTCACGCTCGCCGACTATGCCCATCGCGGCGCCTATCCGCTGATCGTCACCGCGCTGCTCGCCGGGCTGTTCGTGCTGGTCGCGCTCAGACCCGGATCGGCCCGCGCCGCCAACCCGGCGATCCGCCGGCTGGTGGTGCTGTGGGTCGCCCAGAACCTGCTGCTCGTCGCGTCCTCGATCCTGCGCACGCTCGACTATGTCGAAGCCTATTCGCTCACCGGCTTCCGCATCGCGGCGCTTGCCTGGATGGCGCTGGTCGCGATCGGGCTGGCATTGATCTGCTGGCGGATGCTTGCGGGCAGGAGCGCCGCCTGGCTGATCAACGCCAATGCGCTCGCAGCGGCGCTGGTGCTGAGCGCAGCGAGCGTGGTCGATCTCGACGCGAGCGCCGCCGCATGGAACGTGCGCCATGCCCGCGAGGCCGGCGGACGCGGGGTCGAGCTCGATCTTTGCTACCTCTCCTCGAACGGCGATTCCTCGCTCCTTTCCCTGATCGCACTCGAGCGCCGCCCGCTCGCCCCGAATTTCCGCGACCAGGTGCGCTTTGTCCGCGGACAGCTGATCGCCGACATCACCCGCCGCCAAGCCAGCTGGCGCAGCTGGACGTGGCGCGGCAGCTATCGCCTGGCAGAGGCCCGCCGCCTGCTCGGGCCCAATCCGCCTGGGGAGGCACCCACACCCCCGGGGATGACGCGTGACTGCGGCGGCGCCCTCTATGCCCTTCCCACCGAGCCCGCCGCACCCGCTGCGCCGCCCTCCCCTGCGCCCGCAGCGCAGGCCACCGACGAGGCCGTCGCCAATGCGATCGCCAATGCCACTCCGCCGTTGACCGGAGCACCCCGGCAGTGATCCAATGCCCCATGCCCCGCACCATCCTCGTCGCCGATGACGATCCCCACATCCGGCAGCTGCTCGTCTTCGCCCTCGCCAAGGCGGGGCTGGAAACGATCGAGGCCGGGGACGGCGAGGAAGCGCTGCACCTTGCCGAGACTCGCGCGCCCGACCTGATCGTGCTCGACATCAACATGCCGCGGATGGACGGGCTCGAGGTCTGCCGGCGGCTGCGCGCCGAGGGCGGGCTGCCGATCCTGTTCCTCTCCTCGCGCGACGACGAGATCGACCGGATCATCGGCATCGAGCTGGGCGCCGACGACTATGTCACCAAGCCCTTCTCTCCCCGCGAGGTGGTGGCGCGGGTGATGGCGGTGCTGCGCCGTACCGCCGCCCATGCCCCCGATGTCGAGCGCGCCGGTGCGGTGATCCGCCACGGCAAGCTCAGCCTCGACCCCGAAAGCTGGGAAGCGAGCTGGGCAGGCGCCGCCGTTCCGCTCACCGTCACCGAGTTCGGCATCCTGCGCACTCTCGCCGGCTTCCCGTCCAAGGTGTTCAGCCGCGACGCGCTGATCGATCGGCTGCGCGGGCCCGGCTTCGCGCTCACCGACCGGACGATCGACAGCCATGTCCGCAACCTGCGCGCCAAGTTCGGCCAGGCGGGCGCGGACGACCTGATCGAGACGCGCGCCGGCATCGGCTATCGCATCGGCCCGTGCTCGGGCGCCTGACCGAGGCGCTCAAGGCGCCGGTGCGGCGCCACTGGCCGCGGCTGAGGCTGCGGACGATCCTGCTCGTCACCTTCGTGTTCGTGGCGGCGCTGCCCGGCGTCGGCGCGCTGTTCCTGCGCGTCTATGAGAACACGCTGGTGCGCCAGACCGAAGCCGAGCTGATCGCCCAGGGCACGGCGCTTTCCGCCATTACCAGCGCCGAGTGGCCGGGGTCGCATGGCCCCGAACTGATCCCGCGCATCTCGAACGGCATTGCCGGCGGCCCGCTCTCGACGATCGATCTCGGCACCAGGCCGCAGCCCGAGCGCCCGGAGCCGGCGAAGCTGCCCGGCACCGCCGCGCCCGATGCCCAGGCCGCCGCAGCGAAGCTTGCCCCCTTGTTCGACACAACGGCGGACTCCACGCTCGCCTCGATCCTGCTGCTCGCCCCCGATGGCCGCATCCTGATCGGCAAGGACCAGGGCAAGAGCCTTGCCGGCCTGCCCGAACTGGCGAAGGCGTTGCGCGGCCGCCCTGAAACGGTCTTGCGCCGCAATGGCGACTATCATCCCGAATATGCCTTCGAATGGCTGAGCCGCGCCTCGGGCCTGCGCATCCATCATGCCCGGCCGGTGGTGGTGAACGGCAAGGTGGTTGCGGTGCTGCTGCTCTCGCGCTCGCCGCGTGCGCTGTTCCGCGGCCTCTACGAGGATCGCGGCAAGATCCTGTTCGGCATCGGCGCGATCTTCGCGACGCTCGTGGCGCTGAGCGGACTGCTGTCGCGCGGCATCGCCCGGCCGATCGAGATGCTGAGCCAGGCGACGCGCGACGTCGCGCGCGGCGGCGGCGCCGTGCCCGAAGCGCCGCGGACCGCCGCGATCGAGATCCAGGCGCTCTACAGCGACTTCGCGACGATGGCCGACGCGATCGACCGCCGCTCGCGCTATCTGCGGGACTTCGCCCATGCGGTGAGCCACGAGTTCAAGACCCCGCTCGCGGGCATCCGCGGCGCGATCGAGATCCTCGAGGATCACCATGCCGGGATGGACGAGGCGGATCGCCGGCGCTTCCTCGCCAATGCCGGCGCCGATGCCGATCGGCTCGCCCAGCTCGTCACGCGCCTGCTCGAGCTGGCCCGCGCCGACATGGCCGAGGCCGAGGCCGATGCGGCGACCGATGTCGCGCTGCCGTTGCGCCGGATCGCCGATGCCTGGGCCGATCGCGGGCTGGCGATCACGATCGACCTGCCCGAGACGCTCTCCCGCGCCGCGATGCCGGGCGCAATGCTCGAGGCGATCGTCGAGAGCCTGGTCGAGAACAGCCGCCAGGCCGGCGCCGGCAGCGTGCGGATGGCAGCGGCAGCGACCGAGGGCGAGATCCTGCTGACCATCGCCGATGACGGCCCCGGCATCCCCGAGGCCGACCGCGCGCGCATCTTCGAGCCCTTCTTCACCAGCCGCCGCGCCGCCGGCGGCACCGGGCTGGGCCTGCCGATCGCGCGCTCGCTGCTCGCCTCGCATGGCGGGACGATCACCCTGGCGACGTCAGCGCAGGGGACCGGCTTCGATATCCGCCTGCCGGTCGCCTAGCGCGGAGCCGCCAAAGTACACGAAGTACACGCCAAGCGCGGAAACGGGCCCGGAATAAATCCTATAGATCAGATCAAAGCCCGGCGATCAGCTCCAGCCGCCGCCCAGCGCCTTGTAGAGCGCCGTTGCCGCCTGCGCCTTGGCGGCGCGGGCCTGCTGGTCGCGCTGCTGCGCCGACAGCAGCGACTGGCGGGCGCGTTCCAGCGTCAGCCGATCGTCCTCGCCGCGATCCGCACGCTGCTGGGCAAGCCCGAAGGCATTCTGCTCGCGCGCCAGCGACGCGGCCGCGTCCTCGGCGGCGGCGCGGGCATTGAGGAAGCGGTTGATCGCCGCCTCGCTGTCCGACAGCGCGCCGATCACCGCCTTTTCATAGCGCGCCGCCGCCTGATCGGCGCGGGCATCGGCGGCGCGGATCTGGGCGCGGATCGTGCCGCCCTGGAAGATCGGCCAGGAGAAGCTAGGCCCGACCTGTAGGCGGAAGGAATCGCCCGAGAACAGGTCGCCGGGGGTGCGCGCCTGCTGGCCGAGGCTGCCGAGCAGGCTGAAGCGCGGGAAGAGATCGGCGGTGGCGACGCCGATATCCGCCGTCGCCGCCGCAAGGTCGCGCTCGGCACGGCGCACATCGGGGCGGCGCTCGAGCAGCTCGGAGCGCAGCCCGACCAGGATCGCGTCGGGGCTGGCGGGAAGCGGTGCCGGCGCCTGCAGCTCGGGCACCACCTGCTCGGGCGGCACGCCGACCAGCGTGGCGATGCGGTACGCCGCGGCGCTCGCCTGGGCCCTGGCATTGGGCACCGCCGCGGCGCTCGCTTTGGCCGCCGCATCGGCGCGGTCGAGCTCGAGCCGCGAGGCTTCGCCGGCATCGAAGCGCAGCCGGGTGAGCCGTGCCAGCTCGGCATTGGAAGTCGCCTGCGCCTCGGCGGTGGCGCCGTCCGCCTGGGCAGCGCGCAGGTCCATATAGCTGCGCACCACCTCGGCGATCAGCGTCAGCATCACGTCGCGCTTCGCATAGGTGGCGCTTTCGAGCCGCGCGGTGGCGCCCTGCATCTGGCGCGTGCGCCGGCCCCAGAGATCGATCTCCCAGCTCGCATCGAAGCCAAGATCGTAGAGCGGGAATTCGCGCTGGAAGCCGGGGATGTTGCCGATCGGCAGCTGGCCGTTCTTGCTCAGCACATTCTCGGTCGCCGATCCCTTGGCAGTCACGCTCGGCAGCCGCCCGCCCGCGATCGCCTCGCGATTGGCGCGCGCCTCGGCCAGCCGGCCCTCGGCCTCCTTGAGATCGGGGCTGGAGGCGACGGCACGCTGGACGAGCGACGACAGCTGCGGATCGCCGAACCGGTCCCACCATTGCAGATCGACCTGGCCGGGGGCGCCGGCCTCGAGCCATGCGGGCGCGGCCCTGGTCTCGGGCGCATGATAGTCCGGCCCCACCGTGCAGGCCGAAGCCAGCAACAGGGGCAGCAGGGACAGCGGAAGCGAACGGTGCATCGGGTTACTCCATGCGCGCACGGAAGAGCCAGGCCGAGGCGGAGAGCGCCACGCAGGCGATCAGCGCCAGCGGCCAGAGCTGGTGGAACACGGCGCCCGCCGGCATCGCCTTGAGGAACAGCCCCTGGACGATGACGAGGAAATAGCGGGCGGGATCGAGATAGGTGATCGTCTGCAGCCAGTCGGGCATGTTGTCGATCGGGCTGGCATAGCCGGAGAGCAGGATCAGCGGCGTGGTGACCAGGAACACGCCGAGGAATGCCTGTTGCTGGGTCTGCGACGCGGCCGAGATCAGCATGCCCAGCCCGATCAGCGCGAGCAGGTACATGCCGAGCGAAAGGAAGAAGAGCAGGTAGGAACCGGTGAACGGCACGCCGAAGACGAGCGGCGCGATCACCAGATAGACGCTGCCGTTGATCATGCCGATGATGAAGGGCGGCACCATCTTGCCGATCAGTATCTCGTGGATCCGGAGCGGCGAGACCATCAGCTGGTCGAACGTGCCCAGCTCGCGTTCGCGCGCCACCGATTGCGAGGTGACCGCGAGCCCCGCCACCGACGTGATGATCGCGACCAGCGAGGGGAGCGTGAACCAGATATAGTCGAGCGCCGGGTTGTACCAGTTGGTCACCACGCTGCCGCCGGCGCTGCCGCGCAGCTGGGCAGGGGCAAGCTCGGCACCCATCGTGCCGGCGATGTTGGTGATATAGCCGGTGACGATCTGCGCGGCGTTGGAGCGGCGGCCGTCGAGCACCAGCCCGATCGTCGCGCTTTCGCCGCGCGCGAGGCTGCGGTCGAAATCCTCGTCGATCACCAGCGCGGCGATCACCTTCTGGTTGTCGATCGCGTATTTCAGCTCCTTCGGCGTCGCCAGCCGCTCGATGTGGCGGAAATTGGGGCTGCCGGCGAGGCGCTGGACCAGCTCGACCGAATGCGCGCCCGAGCTGCGATCGAGGATGCCGATATCGACATTCTTCACGTCGAGCGTGGTCGCATAGGTGAAGATGAAGAGCTGCATCAGCGGCGGCACGAACAGCACCAGCCGCGACTTGGGATCGCGCAGCACCGCCCACATCTCCTTGACCATCATCGCGAGCAGGCGGCGCATCAGTCGAGGCTCCTGCGGGTGACGCGGAAGGAGAGCGTGAAGAAGACCATGCCGAAGACGAGCATGATGCCGATATTGGGCAGGATCAGCCCCCATTGGTCGCCGGCGAGGAACACCGTCTCGAGGCTGGGGATCAGGTAGCGTGCGGGGACGATATAGGTGAGCGCCTGGATCGGCCAGGGCATGGATCCGATCTCGAAGATGAAGCCCGAGAGCAGGAAGGTCGGCAGGAAGGCCGAGAGAAGCGCCACCTGGCTGGCGACGAACTGGTTCTTGGTCGCCGCCGAGATGAACAGCCCAAGGCCCAGCGCGGGCATCAGAAAGGCGGAGGAAATGGCCAGCAGCGCGAGGATCGAGCCCCTGAACGGCACCCCAAACACCCAGACGCCGATCACCGCGCACAGCGCCATCGAGGCCTGGGCCAGGAAGAAATAGGGGATCACCTTGCTGGCGATGAACTCGGCCATCGAGATCGGCGTGGCCATCATCGCCTCCATCGTGCCGCGCTCCCATTCGCGGGCGACGACCAGCGCAGTCAGCAGCGTGCCGACCATCGTCATCACGTTCGCGATCGAGCCGGGGACGAGGAAGAATTTGCTCTTGAGCTCGGGATTGTACCAGTAGCGCGCCGAGACGATGACGGGCGCATCCCGGGCGCCGGGATTGCGCTCCAACCCCTCGGCCGCGGCCCAGGATGCGCGGACGCCTTCGCCGTACGCCGCGGCGAAATTGGCGGTGTTGGGCTGCGAGCCGTCGGTGACGATCTGGATCGGCGGCATCTTGCCGCGCTTCACGCCCTGGCCGAAGTCCTGGGGGATGACGATCAGCGCGCGCAGCTCGCCATCGACCAGCTTGTCGCGCACCTCGGCCACCGTGCGCGCCTCGGTCACCTCGAAATAGCGCGAGCTGCGATAGGCCTGCGCCAGGCGGAGCGCCGGGGCGCTGCTGTCCTGGAGCACCAGCCCGACCCGGGTCCGCGTGCTGTCGAGCGACACCGCATAGCCGAACAGGAAGAGCAGGATCATCGGCAGGACGAAGGCGATCAGGAAGGTCGAGGGATCGCGCAGGATCTGCGCCCCTTCCTTGCGGACCAGCGCGGCGAGGCGCCGGAGATCGAAGCGGAAACTCATGCGGCCTCCTTCGCCTCGCGCTTGCGGTCGAATTCCTCGATCAGCGCGATGAAGGCGTCCTCCATCGTCGGATCGTCGGCGCCGGTGAGGCGCGCGGCCTCGGCCTTGAGCTCGTCCGGCGTGCCGGTGGCGATCTGCTCGGCGCGGTAGATCAGCGTCGCGCGGTCGCAATATTCGGCTTCGTCCATGAAGTGGGTGGTGACCAGCACGGTCACGCCCTTTTCGACCAGGCCGTTGATATGCATCCAGAATTCCCGACGCGTCACCGGGTCGACACCCGAAGTGGGCTCGTCGAGGAAGAGGACCGGGGGCTCGTGCATCACCGCGCAGGCCAGCGCCAGGCGCTGCTTGAAGCCGAGCGGCAGGGTGCCGGCATTGACGTCGAGCTTGTCCTTGAGCTCGAAAATCTCGGTCATCGCCGCGATCGCGCGCTGCGCCTTGTCGCGCGGCAGATCGTAAGCCCCTGCAAAGAAATCGAGATTCTGGCGGACCGAGAGATCGCCATAGAGCGAGAATTTCTGCGCCATATAGCCGAGCTGGGCGCGGGCGGCGGCGGCGGAATGGCGGAGCGACTTGCCCGCGACCGCTCCAGTCCCCGAGGTGGGCGAAAGTAGCCCGCAAAGCATCTTGAAGGTGGTCGACTTGCCGGCGCCGTTCGGCCCCAAAAGGCCGAATATCTGTCCCCTCGGGATGCGGAAGTTCATATCCTTGGCCGCGGTGAACTCGCCGAAGACCTTGGTGAGGCCCTTGGCCTCGATCGCGCAGGCCTCGGTCTCGGGGATGGTGCGGTAGCGTTCCGCGAGCGCGGAGGTGCCCTTGGGGCCGCCGCCGAGCCGCTCGATGAAGCCGTCCTCGAAGCGCGGATCGGCGGCGTCAACCCTGGTGTCCGGACCGGCCGAAAAGGCCGCCGCGTCCGGAACCGGCTTGCCGTCGCCGACCAGCAGCCGCACCGAGCGGCCCTGGATCGTGCCGTCGATCACGTCGTCGCGGTCGAGCGCATGGGTGAGGAAGCGGCGGCGGCGCTCCTCGAAGCCGGTGACGCGGATCACCCGGTCCTTCACCCGGCCGGTCAGCTCCGCCGGCGGCCCGTCGAACAGCAACTGGCCTTCGTTGAGCAGATAGACGGTGTCGCACTTCTCCGCCTCGTCGAGATAGGCGGTCGACCACAGCACGCCGATGCCCTGCTCGGTGAGATCGCCGACCATGCTCCAAAGTTCGCGGCGGCTGATCGGGTCGACGCCGACCCCGGGCTCGTCGAGCAAGAGCACCTTGGGCGTCTTCACCAGCGCGCAGGCCAGGCCCAGTTTCTGCTTCATCCCGCCCGACAGCTTGCCCGCCAGCCGATCCTGGAAACGTGCGAGATCGGTGAACTCCATGAGCTTGTCGAAGCTCGCCTGCTGCTCGTCCCGGGGCAGCCCGCGCACTTCGGCGTACAGCTTGAGGTTCTCGATGACCGAGAGATCCTCGTAGAGGCCGAAGCGCTGGGGCATGTAACCGAGATCGTCGAGCTTCGCCCCGGGCTTGCCGCCCAGCACTTCAACGGTCCCCGAAGTTGGCGCCATCAATCCGGCGAGGATGCGGATCAGCGTGGTCTTGCCCGCACCGTCCGGCCCGACCAGCCCGGTGATGCGGCCGGGCTCGATCGCCATCGACACGCCATCGAGCGCGCGGTTGGCGTCGAAACACTTCACGAGGTCGGTGGTGTGGGCGAGCGCGGTCATGCGGCGCAGCTCCGATCCTCCGGACCAAGGCGCGTAGCGGCTTGGTGGAGGGGGAACGCCGCGGGCGATATCGCCTGAGGCATGCCCCCTCCACCACCGCCTTCGGCGGCGGTCCCCCTCCGGGGGAGGATCTGAAGAAGCGGCGCCACGTTCCTCAATCCTTGTGCTTGGGGCGGGCGCCGGGGACGGCGACGCTGACCGGCTGACCCTGGCGCAGGCCGTCATCGGGATCGTCGACGATGATGCGCAGCTGATAGACGAGATCGGTGCGCAGATTCTCGGTCTCGACCGTCTTGGGCGTGAACTCGGCGCGGGGCGAGATATAGCCGATCGTGCCGTGATAGGATTTGGGATTGCCGTCGGCGGTGACGACCACCTTCATCCCCGGGCCGATCCGCGAGAGATCGCCCTCGGCGACATAGGCGCGCACCCGCAGCGGCCGCATGATCGCCAGCGTCAGCACCGTCTCGCCGGGCTGGACGATGGCGCCGGGCTCGCGCGCGCGCGTGACGACGGTGCCGTCGGTCGAGGCGAGCAGGCGGGCGTCGCCGAGATCGGTGGCGGCGCTCTGCCGGGCGGCGATCGCCGAGCGGACATCGGCGGCGGCGGCGGCAATATCCTCCTGCCGGCTGCCGGCTGCCATCAGCGACAGCGCCTGCTGGGCCTGTTGCAGGTCGGCGCGGGCCTTGTCGCGGCTGGCCACCGTCTGCTCCCACAGGTCGCGGCTGATCGCGCCGGGCTCGACCAAGGGCTGGCGGCGGGCATAGTCGCGATCGGCATCCTGGGCGACCGCCGCCGCGGCGGCGACGCGGGCTCGGGCCTGGGCGACATCCTGGGCGCGGTTGCCGTTGCGGAGCTTGGCGAGCTGCGCCTCGGCCTGCGACACGCGGGCATCGGCCTGGGCGATGCGGCTGTCGAGCGTGGCGGCATCGAGCGTGGCGAGCAGCTGGCCCTGCTTGACCCGGGCACCCTCCTCCACCGCGATCCCCGAGATGCGGCCGTTCACCCGGAAGCCGAGATCGACTTCCCGGATATCGACATTGCCGTTCAGCTTGAGCGCGCCATCGTCGCGCGCCTTGAACAGGCCGAAGCCGCTGGTGGCGATCGCGACGATCACCAGCACGACGATGACAGCGATGATCGCGATACGGCGACGGTTCATGCAGGATTCTCCGACAGGATGCAGAGGGCATTGGCGCGCAGGCGGGCGCGGAGCAGCTTCTGGGTGGGCTCGTCGATCGTCTCGACCGATAGGATGCGGGTGACGGCGGCGCGGCAGACGCGCAGCACCAGGCACTGGCCGAACAGCATCAGCCCCATGGCGAGCACCTCGCGCTCGGGCAGATCGGTGCGGACGCGCTTGAGCGCGGCGACGAAGCTGTCGACCACGCCCTGCATCACCCCGGTGTAGAGCCGGTCGAACGCCTCGGTCGGCGCCTGCTGCTCGCGCGTGATGAACAGCGACCAGGCTTCGGTCTGCGGGCTGATCATCATCAGCGCGAAGCCGTCGAGCAGGGCGAGCAAGGCCTCGATCGCCTGCTCGCGCGTGCCGGTTTCGGCAATCTCGCGCACCGCGGCGATCGCCGGCCCCTGGATCTCGCGGACACAGGCGGCGATGTGGTCGGCTGCGGCGAGATAGAGGCCGTGCTTGCCGCCGAAATGATAGGTGATCGACGACATCGCCGTACCCGAGGCGCGCGCGATCTCCCGCGTGCTCGCGCCCTCGAAGCCGTGGCGGCCGAACTGGTCGATCGCCGTCTCGATCAGGATCTGGCTGGTCATGCTTCCGAATCTTGTTCGTTCGAACGAACTAATATTGCAGGATGACGCATATGACAAGCCCCGCCACGCTGAACGCGACGGGGCCTTCGAGGTTCAACGAGCCGTGTGGAAATCAATGATGATGGTCGCGGCCGTGATCGTCGTGAGGATGATCGCCACGGTGGTGGTGCCGATCCCCATTGTAGCCGGGACGGTTGCCATAGCAGCCGGTCAGCGCGACCGAGGCCAGCGCCAGCACGCCGGCGATACGCAGGATTCGCATGCTCTTCTCCTTGTGGGCTTGGACAACGCATGACTTTGGCGCCCTATCCGCCTAATCTCGACGCACTCGCGTGACTGGCGACTGGATGGAGCACCATCGGGAAGCGCGGGGCATTGACGCCGCATCGCCTGGGCACCCCTCGCACCCTGGAGGACCGCATGCCCGAACCGCTGCACATCGCCTTTCTGCTGTTTCCCGACGTGACCCAGCTCGACCTGACCGGCCCGGCGCAGGTGCTGTCGCGCATGGGGAATGTGACGCTCGACCTGGTGGCCAAGACCCGCGATCCGGTGCGCACCGATGCGATGTTCGACCTGCTGCCGACCGCGACCTTCGCCGACGTGCCGCGCACCGACATCCTGTGCGTGCCCGGCGGGTTCGGCACCGTGGCGGCGATGGAGGACGCCGAGACGCTCGCCTGGTTGCGGCAAGTGGCCGTGGGCGCGACCTGGGTGACCAGCGTCTGCACCGGATCGCTGCTGCTCGGCGCGGCCGGACTGCTCAAGGGCTACCGCGCCGGCTGCCACTGGGGATCGCGCGACCAGCTCGCCTGGTTCGGCGCCGAGCCGATTGCCGAGCGCGTGGTTTTCGACCGCAACCGCGCCACTGGCGGCGGGGTGACCGCAGGGATCGACTTCGCGCTGGCGCTGACCGCGGCGATCCGCGGCGAGGAGCATGCACGGTTCGTCCAGCTGAGCCTGGAATATGATCCGCATCCGCCGTTCGACAGCGGATCGCCCGAGCGGGCCGATGCCGAGACGGTGGCGCGCTACCGGGCGATGGTGGAGCGATTCGCCCCCGGGCGGGAGGCGAAGGTTCGGGGCATAGCCGAACGGTTGGGGTTTTAGTTCCTTAGATCCTCTCCCGGAGGGAGAGGGGGACCGCCGCCGAAGGTGGTGGTGGAGAGGGCCGGCCCCAAGCGGCGTCGCCCGTGGCGTGCCCCCCTCCACCAGCTTCGCTGGTCCCCCTCCCCCTCCGGGGGAGGATTTAGGAAATCGCCTTCGCCGCGCGCTTCAGGTCCTCGACGAACGCGGCATATTCGTCCTCGGCCCTTGCCCGGTCCGGCAGGCGGAGGAGGTAGCTCGGGTGGATCGTCACCCAGCCAAGGCCGCCTTCGGGAAGCTCGAGCACACGCCCGCGCGTCGCGGCGATCGTCACCGCCTTGCCGAGCATCTGGCGCGCGGCGGTGGCGCCGAGCGCAAGCGTCAACTCGGGTTTCACCAGCAACCGTTCCTGCGCATACCACCAGCGGCACGCCTGGACCTCGCCGGCATCGGGGCGGGAATGGATGCGGCGCTTGCCGCGCTGCTCGAACTTGAAGTGCTTGACTGCATTGGTGAGGTACACGCCAGCCCGATCGATCCCCGCCTGTGCCATCGCCCGATCGAAGACCTCGCCCGCAGGGCCGATGAACGGGCGGCCGGCCAAGTCCTCCTGATCGCCGGGCTGCTCGCCCATGATCATCATCCGGGCATCGACCGGGCCCTCGCCGAACACCGTCTGGGTGGCGTGGCGATGCAGATCGCAGCGCGTGCAGTGCGCGGCCTCGTCGCGCAGCGCGGCCCAGGCCGTCTCGATATTGCCGCCGGGCCGGATCGTCGTTTCCACCATTGCCGTCTCCCGCTGGCGCGCGCCGGCGACCAGCTCCCGGACCAGCGCGGTCTCGGGCATGTTCTTCCAATATTTGCGCGGCATCTCCTTGAGCATCGCGCCGGTCTTCAGCCGCGCCGGATTGAAGATCGAGGCGTAATAGGTCTTCCAGATATCCTCGACCGGATCGTCGCCGGGCGCATCGGCCCGAGTGGCGCCGGGGCCTTCGGAGAGCGTCTCGGTATCCCAGTGGAGCGAGAGCTCGGGCGTGAGGATCGACCAGCGCATCGACGTGAAGCGCTCGACGAAGAAGCGGGCATTGGCGCGGACGATGTGGTGGCTGGGCTCGAACCAGGCGACATAGCGGGTGTTGGGCTCGCCCGTTCCGGGCAGGGGCATGCTGTCCTGCACTTCGCGGAAGCGGACAAATGCGCGCATCTTGTGGATGTCGCGGCGGACCTCGCGCGCCATGCCCTCGAGCCGGCGGACCAGCGGATCGGCCTGGTCGGCGATACGGTGGGGATCGCCGGCAAGCAGCGCGTAGAGCAGGGCGAAGCGCTCGGGGTCCGAATGGAGGATCGCCGACTGGGCGAGGTCGAGAAAGGCGCGCGGCACCTTGAGCGGGCGCGGCGCGGCTGGCGGCATGACGGCTTCGTCGGCGAACAGGTCCGCCGGCTGCGCGCCCACCTGCCAGAGGATTTCGGATGCAGGGACGCCCGCCTGGGCGAGCCCGCGCGCGGCATCGCGCCATCCGGTGAAATCATCCTCACTGGCCAAGCTTATGACGCGCACACTCACTCCCGATTCGTCACCCCGGCGAAAGCCGGGGTCTCGTGCGGCGTATTCCTGCTGCCTGAGATCCCGGCTTTCGCCGGGATGACGGTCATTAACGCGCCGGAGCCGATTTCGGCATCTTCTCGATCCATTCGCGGACCAGCGCGACGCCTTCCTTGTGGACGGTGGCGCGGCCGAGCTCGGGCATGGCGATGCCAGGATCGGTCGATTGCATGCGGTAAAGCAGGATCGAAGCTTCGGAATCGCCCGGGACGATATCGAAGTCGCGGGTACCCGCGCCGCGGCCGGCGGCGGTGGGGCGCTTGAACAGGCCGCGCTGCTCGGGATCGCTGCGCGCGAGATCGAGGAACAGGCCCGAATTGGAGGCGGCGCCCTGGGGATTGTGGCAATGCGCGCAGTTGATCTCGAGCCAGGCGCGGGCGCGCCGGTCGAGCGGGGCGGAATTGTCGTCCCAGCGGGCGACGCGCGGGGCATCGGGCGGCAGGCGATCGAGCATGCCGGCGGCAAGCATCTTCTCGAGCTGGCCGCCATGGTTGAGGTAGCGGACCTTGACGCCGATCGGGGTGACCTGGCCGGCAAGGCCGTGGCAGTCCTTGCACTGGTTCTGGTTGGGCACGGCATAGGAGATGCGGTGCGCCTCGCCGGAGGGATCGGTGAAGCTGACGGGGATGCGGGTGCCGGCGCGCTTCACATCGGCGTCGGTCCCCCCGGCGTTCCAGACATAGGGGATCGGCGTCCAGCCGCCGGCGCGGTGGAGGAGGACGCGCGTCTCGAGCGGCTTGAATGCGCCGTTGACCCGGTAGCCGAAGGTCTTGACCAGCGCGGCGCCGATCGGAAGGTCGAGCGGCTTCTCCGGATCGTATTTCGCCTGCGCGCCGGCAGGGAGATAAAGATAGCGCTCCTTCTCGGCATAGTCGGAGAATAGCGGGGTCTCGAGATCATAGGGCATCAGCCGCTGGGCCGGGGCACGCGCCTTCAGATCGGTGAAGAAGCCATAGTCCGACAGGTGCGCCGGCCAGCCTTCGCCGGTGATCGCGGCGTCGTTCACCCCGCCGGGGCGGCCGAGCAGCGCGGCGGCGAACAGGGCTGCCGCGCCGAGCAGCGCCTTCATTTGGCGGCGGCCTCCATCGCGGGCGGAAGCCTGAGCACCGGCCAGGGCGGCGGGATCTCGTCGACCAGCGCGATCATCTGCGGCTTCGCGGTCTCGATCCCCGCGCCGAGCGCGAGGCCGAGGGTAAGGACGGGTGCGTCCTTGCCGGTCAGGCGGACCTTGTCGCCGCCGGTGCCGTCCCAGAAGATCGGCGGCAGCGTGCCGCCCAGCGCCGCGGCGAGTTGCTTGCCGCCGGGCATGGCGGGCGCGAAGCCGGCGCGGCCATGCTTGTTGCCGGCGATATAGATGTTGCGCGGATAGGGATCATAGGCCTTGTCCGCGAAAGGCTGGCGATAGGCGACGACCATGATGTTGGCGGTGCCGTTGCCGCGCAGCTCGTTGGCGACGACCTGCACGTCGTTCTCGGCCATCACCAGCACGCCGGTGCCGGTGGGAACGGTGGCGACGGTGTTGCCCGGCGGCGCGAAATTGGGGGTGTCGTTGTCGATCACCCGGTTGCGGCTGACCGTGACCCAGCCGGCACCGCGCTTCGGCAGCGCGGGCAGATCGAACACCAGGATGCCGCCGCTATTGTGCGTGGCGAGGTTGCCGGTCACCTCGGCATGGCCGCTATTCTCGATCTCGATGCCGGCGACATTGTACATCGCAGTCGAATTGCGGACGATGATCCGGTCGGACTGTCCGACATAGATGCCTGCGTCCGACGCGCCCTTCACGGTGACGCCGTCGATCAGCACGTCGCTGCTCTCCACCGGATAGACGCCGTACGCGCCGTTGCTGGCCTTGGGCCCGCCGGTCCATTCGACGCGGACATTCTTATAGACGATCCGGTCCGCCCCCTTGGACTTGATGCCGTCGCCCTTCGAATCCTCCACCGCGAAATCGCGGAGAACGACGTCATCGGAGGTGACCAGCAGCCCCTCACCGGCACCGAGCTGGCCCTTGAAGCTGAGCACGGTCTTGAACTGGCCGGCGCCGCGCACGGTGACGCCGTCGACGTCGAGGCTGAGCCCGTCGGTCAATTCGAAGCGGCCGGCGCCGATGCGGACGGTATCGCCGGGCTTCGCGTCGAGCAGCGCGGCCTGGAGCCGCTCCTGGGCATTGGGCCCGGCCTCTACGACCAGATCCTTCGCCAGAGCCGGCGTGGCGGCAAGCATCGCGGCAAGCAAACCGAGTCGAAGCATCCCTCTCTCCCTGTTTTCGGGAGATGATACGCCGATCGGATTGAATTGACAGGCCTGTCAGTTACTCGCGTTCATCGCCGGGAGGATTGGCTTCGGCCCGCGCGAGTTCCTTCGGCTTGCGCTGTTCGAACAGCTTGCCGAGCCGTTCTTCCTGCGCCGCGCTGAGATGCTTCGCCGCGGTGGGGAACATCTCTTCCTCTTCCTCGTCGATATGGTGGAGATAGCGGTGGCGCATCTCCTTGAACTTCACCAGCCAGCCGGGCGAGGACATGTCGGTGTCGATCAGTTCGCCGAGATAGTCGTCGACTTCCTTGTGCTCCGAGACCGAATGGCGGGCATCCTCGCGCAGCTCGGGATCGGCGAGCATCGTCGCGTACAGTGCTTCCTCCTCGGCGGCGGCATGCGCCTGCAATTCGAGGCGGAGCTGCTCGAACAACTCGCGGCGATCCTTGCTGTCACCCGAGGTCTCCCCCACCCGCTCGAGAAGATCGCGCTGGCGGTCGTGATCGGCAATCAGGTCGGCGAAGATGCGGGCATCGGCCATGTTTCTCTCCTTGGTCGGGAGCGAAAACCGATCAGGCGGCAAATAGCTCCAGCTGCTCGCGTTTCGGGGCGACAAGGCTGCGCAGATCGGCGCGATCGGCCAGCGCCACCGGGCGCCAGTCCTCGGCGACCAGGAACGGGCGCACCTTGGCGATCGAGGCGGTGAGCCGCGCGACATCGGCCAGCCGCAACCGGCGCCAGCGGCGCGTGGCGAGGATCGCGTCCACCGCCTTCACCCCCAGCCCCGGCACGCGCAGCAGCGCCTCGCGCGGCGCCCGGTTGACGTCGACCGGGAAGCGCTCGCGGAACTTGAGCGCCCAGGCGAGCTTGGGATCGATATCGAGCGGCAGCATGCCGGTAGCCGGATCGGCAGCCGCCGCGACTTCCTTCGGCTGGTAATCGTAGAAGCGCATCAGCCAGTCCGACTGGTAGAGGCGATGCTCGCGCATCAGCGGCGGCCTTTGCAGGGGAAGCACCGCGCTGGCATCGGGGATCGGGCTGAACGCCGAATAATAGACGCGGCGGAGCTGGAAGCGGTCGTAAAGGCCAGCGGCGCGGGTGATGATGTCGCCATCGGTGGCGGCATCGGCGCCGACGATCATCTGGGTCGACTGGCCGGCGGGCGCAAACTTCGGTGCGGACTTGTAGCGCTTGCCGGCATCGGCGGTGTCGTCGATCGCGGCGCGCACCTCCCGCATCGCGCCTTCGATCCGCGGCGCCGATTTCTCGGGCGCCAGCCGGGTGAGGCCCGCGACGGTGGGCAGCTCGACATTGATCGAGACGCGATCGGCATAGAGGCCGGCCTGGTGGACCAGCTCGGGATCGGCATCGGGGATCGTCTTCAGATGGATATAGCCGCGGAAATCATGGACCTCGCGCAGCAGCCGCGCGACGCGGACGATCTGCTCCATCGTATAGTCGGACGAGCGGATGATGCCCGAGGAGAGGAACAGCCCCTCGATATAGTTGCGCCGGTAGAAGCTGAGCGTGAGATCAACGACCTCCTCGGGCGTGAAGCGCGCGCGGCGGACGTTCGAGCTCTTGCGGTTGATGCAATAATGGCAGTCGAAGATGCAGCTGTTGGTCAGCAGGATCTTGAGCAGCGAGATGCAGCGGCCGTCCGGCGCATAGGCGTGGCAGATGCCCATGCCCTCGGTTGAACCCAGCCCGCCCTTGCTTCCGGCGGAGTTACGCTTTGCCGTGCCGGAGGATGCGCAGCTCGCATCGTACTTGGCGGCATCGGCGAGGATGGCGAGCTTGGCGCGGAGATCGAGCTGCGGCATTTGTTCCTTCTATGTTCCTGATATTGCAGTGTCCAGCGGCTTGTGGGAGAGGCGCGGCGAAGGGAGCCTGCAATGCGACTGAAGCTGGACCGGCATTTGCGCGCTTTGCTGATCGTGCTGGCCGTGACCTGCGCGCTGGGCTTCGGCTTCAAGCAGCATTGCATGCCCGGCGGCTGGACCCATTCCGAGCAGTATATCACCGGCTGCTATAGCGACGCCGTGCCCTTCTGGAGCGCGCGCCAGATCGACAAGGGCAAGATCCCCTATCTGCAGACGCCGATCGAATATCCGGTGCTGACCGGCGCCGCGATCTGGATCGAGGGCGCGGCGACGCACCTGATCTTCCGGCGCCACGCCAATGACGGCGATTTCCTGGGCGTGGTGACGGCGGTGAACATCGCCCTCGCCTTTCTCGTCCTGTGGATGCTGTGGCGCGCCGGGCTCGACCGGCAGCGGCTGTGGTGGTGGGCGGCAGCGCCGCCGCTGATCCTCTATGTCGGGCACAACTGGGACATGATCGCAGTGACGCTTGCTGTGGCGGCGCTGCTCCAGGCGCGCGAGAACCGGCTGGTGCGCGCAGGCGCGCTGGCCGGGCTGGGCGTGGCGGCCAAGCTGTTCCCGATCGTGATCCTGCCGCTGCTGGGGCTTTCGGCGCTGTTCGAGCGCGAGCGGAGCTGGCCGCAGCGGCTGCGCCGCGCCGCGCTGGTGACGCTGGCGGCGATCCGCGCCTGGACCGCGGTGAACCTGCCGGTCGCGCTGGCGGCGCCGGACAATTGGGCGGAATTCTACCTGTTCTCGCAATCGCGCAGCGGCACCGCCGCGGGGAGCTGGGACGTGCTGGGGGTGCTCGGCTGGCTGCCGCTCGGCACGCCCGAGAAGAATCTCTACGCCACCCTGGCCTTTGCGATCGGCGGGGCAGCGATCGTCGCGCTGGGCTGGCGGCGGCACCGCGACCGGCTGTGGCTGCTCGCCACGCCGCTGCTCGGCTGGTTCCTGCTGACCAACAAGGTCTATTCGCCGCAGTTCGACCTGTGGATCTGGCCGCTGCTGGTGATGACCGCGCCGCGGCTATGGCCGGTGGCGCTGTTCGCGATCACCGGCATCTTCGCCTATTTCGCCGAGTTCTGGTTCTTCGCCGGCATGGACGGGGCATGGCCCGCTGCCAGCACGATCGACATCGCCTTCGCGGCGATGGCGCGGGCGCTGGTGCTGCTGTGGATCATCGCCGATTGCCTGCGGAAGAGCCCACCGGAATGGGTGGGGCGGTGGCCGGTGCGGGACTGAACATATGCGCGTCATCCCCGCGAAAGCGGGGACCCATCTCGTGAACTATCCGCAATCACTGCCGTCGAATTTGCCGCGCGTGCAGGAGCTGGGCCCCCGCTTTCGCGGGGGTGACGGCAAAAGGGCTCACGGCAGCGGCAGATTCTCTTCGGCCTTCTTGCGGGCGCGATAATCGGCCTTGGCGGCGGTGGCTTCCTTGACGAAGCAGCCGGTCTGGCCGCCGACGCCCGCGGTGGTGCAGCTGCCGGTGCCGAAGCTGCCCGCAGTGACCGCGTCCTGCGCGCGCACCGCCCAGCTTTCGGTCTTCTGCGGCGGGCCGCCCTGCTCGCGCAGGGTGGACGGGATGCGATAGCGCTCGGCCTCGTCGACGCGCTTGCAGACGACGATCTCCTCACCGTTGCTGTTGGTCGGGCACTTGTCGTTGCCGTAGATCACCAGCACGCCGTTCTGCGGCGCGTTCTGCGCATGCGCGGCGGCAGGCATCAGCATCGGAAGGGCGGCGAGCGCGCCTGCGATCACGATCTGGTTCAACATCGGCTTACTCCTCTGCGCCGTGCTTCAGCGAAAACGGCTGAACGGGGGCTTTATATCCGTTTCGACACCGCAATGGCAGCCCGGCAGCCGGCGCGGATCAATCCGGAAAGAACGGGATAGGCAGGGGCCTGCTCGGCGCCATGCTCGAGCGCGGTATCGCGATGCTCGAGCTCTTCGTCGCGGAAGCGGGCCACCGCCTCGGCAAGCTCGGGATCGCCGCTGCCCAGCTCCTCGAGCTGCTGCTGGTAATGGAGATCGATCTCGGTCTCGATCGCGGCGGTGCAGGCCATCGCCGCCTCGGGCCCGATCGCCGCGGTGACGGCGCCCAGGGCGAAGCCGGCGACATCCCAGAAGGGCTGGAGCGCGGTGGGGCGCACGCCGCGCCGGGCAATCATCGAATCGAAGAAGGCGCGGTGGCGCTCTTCCTGGCTCGCCATGCCGGCGATCATCCGCGCCATCGGCGTGCGATCGCCCATCACCGCCAGCTGGCCGGCATAGATGCGCGTCGCGCCATATTCGCCCGCCTGATCGACGCGGACCATCGAGGAGGTCCCCTCGCGCCGGTCGCCGGGCTTCCAGCTCATGCGCGGCGCCCCTTGCGGGCGGCGAGCAGGAAGATGACCACGGCGCCGCTGAGCGAAATAATCGCGTTGAACCCGGCCAGGCTGATCCCGAACAGCGTCCATTGCGGCACGTCGCAGCGGATCAGCGGGCGGCGCATCGCATCCTGGAGCATGTCCATCGGCGTGGCGCCGTGCGCCTGGGCGGTGCAGGCAGTGATGCCCTGCCACCAATGATATTCGACGCCGGCATGGAACACGCCGATGCCGCCGCTGACCGCGATCAGCGCAGCCGCGAAGAGGACGAACAGCATCTGGGTGGGCCGATGCCGGATGAAGAAGCTCGCCAGCGCGACGAGCACGGCGGCGTAGTGCGGCCAGCGCTGCCACCAGCACATCTCGCACGGCACCAGCCCGAAGAACTCGGTGACATGCGCGCTGCCGACCAGCGCGAGCGGCAGGAGGAACGCGATCCAGCGCGCGGTGCGGAGCCCGTCGTTGCGCATCGCTTACTTGCTCTTCGTCGCGACCTGGGTCTTGGGACCGAGGCGGGAGATGGTCTGCAGGGCGTAGTGCAGCTGGAAGTCGTCCACGCCTTCCTTCTTGAGCTGCTCCGCCGTCTTGGCGAAGCGCGGATCGGCGCGCTGGTCGTCCTCGAGCACCGAATCATCGACCTTGTCGTTGTTGATCAGATGCGCGCGCAGGTCCGCCTCGCGGATCGAGGGGCGAGTCTTGTAGTCGGCATCGGTGAGCTGCGGCACGAGCAGATCGGGCTTGATGCCGCCTTCCTGCACCGAGCGGCCCGATGGCGTGTAGTAGCGCGCGGTGGTGAGGCGCAGCGCGGCGCGCGGCCCCATCGGCAGGATCGACTGGACCGAGCCCTTGCCGAAGCTGCGCACCCCCATGACGAGCGCGCGGTGATGATCCTGGAGCGCACCGGCGACGATCTCCGAGGCCGAGGCAGTACCCGCGTCGATCAGCACGACCACCGGCAGGCCCTTGGCGAGATCGCCCGGGACCGGGTTGATGCCGGGCTCGTTCACATCGGCATACCAGCGCTCGATATCGGTCTTCTCGCGGCCGCGCTGCGAGACGATCTCGCCATGGCTGAGGAACACGTCCGACACCTCGATCGCCTGGCTGAGCAGGCCGCCGCCATTTTCGCGCAGATCGACGATATAGCCGAGCGGCTTGTGCCCGAGCTTGGCGTCGATCGCCTGGATCGCCTTGATCGTGTCCGCGCCGGTCTGCGCGGTGAAGGTGTTGATGTTGATGATGCCGACGCCGTCCTTGACCTCCCATTTGACCGGGCGCTGGACGATGATCTCGCGCGTCATGGTGAAGGTGAGCGGCTTGTCGGCGCCAGGGCGCACCACGGTAAGCGTGACCGAGGTGCCGGGCTTGCCGCGCATCGCCTCGATCGCCTCGTCGAGGCTGCCGCCGACGATGAACTTGCCGTCGATATGGGTGATGAAGTCGCCCGACTTCATGCCCGCGCGCGCGGCAGGCGTGTCCTCGGTCGGCGCGACGACCTTCACCGCGCCGTCTTCCTGGGTGACGGTGAGGCCGAGCCCGCCATAATTGCCGTCGGTCTGGATCTTCAGATTGTCGAAATCGAGCCCGTCGGCGAAGCTCGAATGCGGATCGAGCGCGGCGAGCATGCCCTGGATCGCGCCCTTCATCAGCGTGGCGTCGTCGACCTTGTCGACGTAATTCGCCTTCACCTGGCTATAGACTTCCATGAAGGTGTCGAGCTCCTTGAAGCTCGAGCTATCGACGCTGGCCATGGCGCCCGAGGCAACCGGTACGAGCGCCAGCGCGCCGACGGCGGCGGTGACCTGAAGGAACGAACGAAGCATAATCACTTTCCGAAACGCGTTCTTGTCCACAATCTAGGACGGGATCGCGGCAATTGCACGGCGATTCAGCCGAGTAGCCGCGCCAGGTCCATGGGTTCGCCGCGGCGGCGCAGCTCGACGGTGACGCGGGGCGCCTCGCCGCCGGGCGCGCGGCCGATGCGGGCGCCCTGCGCAACCTGCTGGCCGACGCGGACGGCGATGCCGCCCAGACCCGTGACCGAGCTGGTCCAGCCATTGCCGTGATCGATGATCACCACTCCGCCATAATCGCGGAACGGGCCGGCGAAGAGGATGCGGCCAGGCGCGGGAGCAACGGCATCTGCCTTGGCAGCGCAGGCCAGCGTGACGCCGCGCGCGCGCACCCCGGTCGACGACAGCTCGCCCATGCCGGTGACGACCGCACCGGCGACGGGAAGCACATAGGGCGCGCCGGCCTTGCGCGACGGCGCGGCGACGGCGCTGCCCGGGCGCGGCAACGGGCCAGGAAGCGCGGCGAGATTAGCCTGGATCTCCGCCGCCTCGCCCGCCGTCTCCATCTGGTCGACGATCTCGCGGGCGCGCTCGCCCAGCGCGATCGCCCGATCCGATTCGACCAGCGCGCTGCGCCCGAGCTCGGCCGAGCGGGCGCGGTGATCGGCCTCGAGCCTGACCAGCGCGATCCGCTCATTCTCGATCCGCTGGCGCGCATCGCGGAAGCTGGTGACCGCCACCAGCGCCTCGGCACGGAGCGCACGGACGCGGCCGAGCTCGGCGCGCACGTCGCGGGTGCGCGCCTCGACCACGGGCATCACGGTGCCGAGCACGGCGCGGACATGGACCATGTCGCCGGTCGAGCCGGGCTGGACGAGGCCAAGCACCGCCGGGCGGCGCGCCATCGACTGGAGCGCGGCGATCAGGCGGAGGATCGGCCCCTGGCGCTCGGCAACGCGCGTGCGCTGCTCGGCAAGCTGGCGATCGACGATGGCGATGCGCGCGCGGGCGGCGGCGATGTCGGCCTCGGCCGCCTTGATCCGCTCGGCGGCGGCGGCTTCCTGGGCGCGGGCCTGCGCCGCCCGATCCCGCTCGGCGGCGGCCTGGCGCTCGAGCTGGGCGCTGCGGGCCTGGGCTGCACGCGACTGGGCATTGGCTTCGCGCAGCCGCCCCTGCTGCTCGGCGAGGCTCGGCACCTGCGCCGCGGCCAAGCTGCCGGTGGCGAGGATCGCGAGCGTGCCGGCGAGGATGGCGAGCGGGCGGAGCATGAAGCTCACCCTTCGCGATGATAGGGGTGGTTGGCAAGGATCGAGGTGGCGCGCCAGAGCTGCTCGGCGAGCATCGCGCGCGCCATCATGTGCGGCCAGGTGGCACGGCCGAAGCTGATCAGCAGATCGGCCTGGGCGCGCTGGGCGTCATCGAAGCCGTCGGCGGCGCCGATCAGGAAGCGCGCCTCGCGCACGCCTTCGTCGCGCCAGGCGCCCAGCCGCTCGGCGATCACCCGCGACGGCAGGTTCTCGCCGAGCTCGTCGAGCATGACGATGCGGGTGCCGGTGCCGAGATCGGGCATCTTGCCGCCGGTATCGGGCAGCTCGGTGACTTTGGTGGGCCACTGGATGCGCTTCAGATAGCGCCCGACCAGCTCGGCCTCGGGGCTGCGGCCGATCTTGCCGCGCGCGACGATATGGAGCTGCATCAGGCCGGCTTGCGCGCTTTGCGGTGCTTCCAGCCCAGATACGCAGCCCCGCCAAAGCCCAGCGCCTGCAGCGCCCAGCCGATCTCCCTGCCCCAGCCAGGCACGAGGCCGATCAGCCAGAGCATCAGCGCAAAGAATCCGGCAAGGACGAGCACCGCCCCCAATCCCACCAGCGGATTGCGGAGATCGAGGTGCATGGCGCCTAGCGGATCAGGCCTGGCCGGCTTCGCCGAACGACCACATCCGCTCGAGATTGTAGAAGCTGCGCACTTCCGGGCGGAACAGGTGGACGATCACGTCGCCGGCGTCGATCAGCACCCAATCGGCGGTGGGCAGACCCTCGACGCGCGGGGTGCGGCCGAACTCGGCCTTGATCTTGTCGGCGAGCTTCACCGCCATCGACGCGACCTGGCGCGTCGAGCGGCCCGACGCCACGACCATATAGTCGGCGATGCTGCTCTTGCCGGCCAGCGGGATCGAGACCGTCTCGACCGCCTGATCGTCGTCGAGCGACGTCATCACGAGCTGGTGCAGCGCCTCCGTGCCGGTATCGGCAGAGGGCGAACGCAGAACATTGGGCGATGTGGCCAAGGGGCCTCCTAGGTTTGCAACGAGTCTGTGCGCGTTTTTGATGGAGACGACGCCGCATAGCGCCGGTGCCAGGCCGGATCGGCGGCCCGAAGGCGTGTCGCCGAAGTAGGATCGGGGCGGAACCGCAACAGCACGAGGGCCGGCAATCTCCAACGCGTCCAGTTCTTTGCCTGGCCTGCGGGCCGCACAGCGCGCCGCAGCCAACCCATTGCAGGACTTGCATGGGCAGTACGATCATATCCCGGACGGGCGATCACCGCAATCGGAACCTGACGGGCAATGTGCCGCCAGCGCTCCCAGCGATGGAATTGCGCAAGATTGTCCGCCCCCATCAGCCAGATGAAGCGGTGGCGCGGGAACAGCCGCGGCAGCTTGTGCAGCGTATCGGCGGTATAGCGCGTCTTGAGGCGCTTCTCGATTCCGGTCACCCGGATCGGTGCATGGCGCGCCATCCGCCGGGCCGACGCCATGCGCGCCGCGAACGGCGCCATCCCGGCCGGGTCCTTGAGCGGGTTGCCCGGCGAGACCAGCCACCACACCTCGTCGAGCCCCAGCGCCCGCATCGCATGGAGCGAGAGCTTGCGGTGGCCGAGATGTGCCGGGTTGAACGAGCCGCCGAGCAGTCCGATTCGCTTCAAGGCCGCGCCTGCCCCGTGCCGCGCACGACCCATTTGTAGGTCGTCAGCCCTTCGAGCGCGACCGGGCCGCGGGCGTGGAGGCGGCCGGTGGAGATGCCGATCTCGGCACCCAGCCCGAACTCGCCGCCATCGGCGAACTGGGTGGAGGCGTTCCACACCACGATCGCGCTGTCGACCTGCGCCAGGAAGCGCTCGGCCACGGCCGCGTCCGCAGTGACGATCGCATCGGTATGGTGCGAGCCGTGCGCGGCGATGTGCGCCATCGCATCGTCGACGCCGTCGACCAGCTTCACCGACAGGATCGAATCGAGATATTCGGTGTCCCAATCCTCGGCGGTGGCGGCGACCATGCGCGGCTCGAGCGCGCGGACATCTGCATCGCCGCGCAGCTCGCAGCCGGCATCGGCCAGCGCGGCGAGGATCGGCGCGGGATCGGCAAAGGCGCGATCGATCAGCAAGGTCTCGGTGGCGCCACAGACGCCGGTGCGGCGCATCTTGGCGTTGAGCGCGAGCGCCTTCGCCATCGCCGGATCGGCGGCGCCGTCGATATAGGTGTGGTTGAGCCCGTCGAGATGCGCGAGCACGGGGACGCGCGCTTCCTGCTGGACCCGCGCGACCAGGCTCTTGCCGCCACGCGGGACGACCATGTCGATCGCGCCCTCGGCCGTGAGCATCGCGCCGACCGCGGCGCGATCGGTGACGGGAACGAGCTGTACCGCATCCTCGGGCATGCCGCCTTCGGAAAGGCCACGGGCAAGAGCGGAATGGATCGCGCGGTTCGAGCGGATCGCTTCGGAGCCGCCGCGCAGGATCGCAGCATTTCCCGCCATCGCGCAGAGCGCGCCGGCATCGGCGGTGACGTTGGGCCGGCTCTCATAGATGATGCCGATCACGCCGATCGGCACGCGCACGCGCGTGAGGACCAGGCCATTGGGGCGCAGGGCGCGGTCGATCACGTCGCCCACCGGATCGGCGAGCCCGGCCACCGCCTCGACACCGGCAGCCATGCCCTCGATGCGCGCGTCGTCGAGCTTGAGCCGATCGAGCAGCGCCCCCGACAGGCCATTGGCCTCGGCAGCCGCCATGTCATCGGCATTGGCGGCCAGGATCGCGGTCGCATCGGCGCGGATCGCGGCGGCGGCGGCGCGCAGCGCCCGGGCCTTGGCAGCCGTCGGCATCGCCGCGAGCTGCACGGCGGCGCTGCGGGCGCGTCGGGCCATCTGGGCGACAAGGGCGGCGGTGTCGGTCATGCTGCGCATGCGCCTAGCACGTGCAACATGAAGCTGATAGGCCATGCGGCCATGGTGGGGGACATCGAAGCAGCCGGGGAACTGGCGACGGGGGCGCTGCTCGGCCGCGCCGTGGAGCCGAATGCCGGCGAAGGCCATGGCGCCGGGCACGGCATGTGCCTGAACTGCGGCACCGCGCTGATTGGATCGCATTGCCATAATTGCGGGCAGGCGGGGCATGTCCACCGCTCGCTGCACGCGATCGGGCACGATATCCTGCACGGCGTCTTCCATTTCGAAGGCAAGCTATGGCGCACGCTGCCGATGCTAGCCTGGCGCCCGGGCGAGCTGACCCGGCGCTACATCGCCGGCGAGCGTGCACGCTTCGTCTCGCCGATGGCGATCTTCCTGTTCTCGGTCTTCGCGATGTTTGCGGTCTTTTCCTGGGTCGGCATCTCGACGCCGACCGAGATGAACGCCGGCAACCTGAAGCCGGCCGCCGCGATCGACTATGCCCGCAAGGATGCGCAACAAGACCTCGCCAAGGCGCAGAGGAAGCTCGCCCAGGCCACCGACGAAGACGACAAGGCCGAGTATCGCGAGCGGATCGCCGATGCGCAGAACGATCTTGCCGGATTCGACAAGGCGGCGAAGGCGCTGGGCAACGGCACGGTCAAGGTGACGGCTTCCGAAGTGCATACCGGCTGGCACGCGCTCGATCACGGAATCGAGAAGTGGCAGAAGAACCCGGCGCTGATGATGTACAAGCTCCAGTCCGCCAGCTACAAATTCTCCTGGCTGCTGATCCCGCTTTCGATCCCGTTCCTGTGGGCACTGTTCTTCTGGAAGCGACAGTACAAGCTGTACGACCATGCGGTGTTCATCACCTATTCGATCACCTTCATGTCGCTGTTCTACATCGTCGTGGCGGTCGTGGCGGCGATCGGGCTGGGCGGTGCCTGGCTCGCGCTCGCGGCGCTGGCGATACCCTTCGTCCACATCACCCGGCAGCTCCAGCAGGCCTATCTGCTGGGCTGGTTCTCGGCGATCATGCGCGCCTGGGTGCTGACCTTTTTCATCGGCTGGATCCTGGCAATCTTCTTCCTGATCCTGCTGGCGCTGGGGATGTTCGGCTGATCGAGGATCAGGCGCAGGGGAAGCGCTTGTTCAGATAATCGGCCATCGCATCGCGGAACGGGCGCGCCCGCGCCTCGGCGGGCATGGCACGAAGCACCGGCACGATCTCCTCGGTCCGGAAATTGACCGAGCTGCCCTTGACCGGGCAGGCACGGGGCGGGCGCCCGGCGGCGGCATCGGCATCGAGCCCCGCCTTCCAATCGACGATGCTCCGCGCGAACGCCTCGGCGAGGATGCGCGTATCGGGATCGACCCGCGCCATTTCCTTGAGGCTCTCCACCCGTGCCCAGCGATCGAGGAATCCGCCGAGCGTGATCGCCGGCGCGGGCTGCACGGAAGTCTGCTGCACGAGTGCGAGTGCCAGGAGCGCCACTGGATTCCACATGCGAAAAGCCCTTCCCCGGATGGTCCGGAGAAGGGCTAATCGATTGCCGTGTCGGCGGCGTTTCCGCCGGCGTCAGGCGCCCTGGGGCGTCGGCTGGCCGAACGGGCCCTTGGGCTTGCGGATCTTGGGGATCGAGGTTCCCGCGACCGAGACCGGCCGCGCAGTCGCGCCCGGATCCTCGCGGCCGAGATCCTCGCCGGCGATCAGCCGCTTGATCTCCTCGCCGGTCAGCGTCTCATATTCGAGCAGCGCCTGGGCGATGGTGTGGAGCTGATCGATATGATCGGTGAGCAGCTGGCGGGCGCGGGCGAGGCCGCGCTCGACGAACGCCTTCACTTCGCTGTCGATCAGCCGCGCGGTCTCGTCCGACATCGGCTTGGAGCGCGCGATCGAATAGCCGTAGCTCTCGTCGCTCTCGGAGAAGTCGAGCGGGCCTACATTGTCCGACAAGCCCCATTTCGTGACCATCGCGCGGGCGAGGCGGGTCGCCTGCATGATGTCGTTAGAGGCACCCGACGAGACCTTGTCATAGCCGAAGATCAGCTCTTCCGCGATGCGGCCGCCGAACGCCACGGCAATATCGGCATGCATCTTGTCGCGGTGATACGAATAGCTGTCGCGCTCCGGCAGCGGCTGAACCATGCCGAGTGCAAAGCCGCGCGGGATGATCGTCGCCTTGTGGATCGGATCGGCGGTCGGCTCGTGCGCGAAGACCAGGGCGTGGCCGGCTTCGTGATAGGCGGTCATCCGCTTCTCGTCGTCGGTCATCACCATCGAGCGACGCTCGGCGCCCATCAGCACCTTGTCGCGTGCGTCGTCGAATTCCTGCGCCGCGACCAGCCGCTTGCCGCGGCGCGCCGCCAGCAGCGCGGCTTCATTGACGAGGTTGGCGAGATCGGCGCCCGAGAAGCCCGGCGTGCCGCGCGCGATCACCCGCGGCTCGACGTCGGGCGCCAGCGGCACCTTCTTCATATGAACCTGGAGGATCTTCACGCGGCCTTCGATGTCCGGACGCGGCACCTGGACCTGGCGGTCGAAGCGGCCCGGGCGCAGCAGCGCGGGATCGAGCACGTCGGGGCGGTTGGTCGCCGCGATGATGATGATGCCTTCGTTGGCTTCGAAGCCGTCCATCTCGACGAGCAGCTGGTTGAGCGTCTGCTCGCGCTCGTCATTTTGGTTGCCGAGGCCGGCGCCGCGCGAGCGGCCGACCGCGTCGATCTCGTCGATGAAGACGATGCAGGGTGCCGACTTCTTGGCCTGCTCGAACATGTCGCGCACGCGGCTGGCGCCGACGCCGACGAACATCTCGACGAAGTCCGAGCCCGAAATGGTGAAGAAGGGCACGCCCGCCTCGCCTGCGATCGCGCGGGCGAGCAGCGTCTTGCCGGTACCCGGCGAGCCGACCAGCAGCGCGCCCTTGGGGATCTTGCCGCCGAGGCGGGCGAACTTGGTCGGGTCGCGCAGGAACTCGACGATCTCCTGCAGCTCCTCACGCGCTTCGTCGATGCCGGCGACGTCGTCGAAGGTGACCTTGCCTTCCTTCTGGGTGAGCAGGCGCGCGCGCGACTTGCCGAAGCCCATCGCGCCCGAGCCCGAGCCCTTCTGCATCTGGCGGATCACGAAGAAGGCGATGCCGAGCATCAGCAGGAACGGCAGCGACTGGTAGAGCAGGTAGATCCAGATGTTCGGACCCTCTTCCGCCCGCGCCGAGACCTTGACGTTCTTGGCGAGCAGCGTCTCGATCATCTTGGGATCTTCGGGCGCGTTGGTGCGGAACTTGCCGCCGCTCGACAGCTCGCCGCTGACCACGCCGGTGGTGCGCGAGATGTTGACCGACTTCACCTCGCCATTGTTCACCTTGGCGATGAAATCGGAATAGGCGACGGCATCGCCGGGCGCCGCGGCGTTGCGATTGTCGAAGATCGTGACGAACAGCGCGAGCGCCGCCAGGATGCCCACCCAGATCAACAGGCTCTTCATCCAGGGGTTCCCCCCATTCTCCGGACCCTGTTGCTGCTTGTCGTTGTCGCTCATGCGGAATCGGTACCTTTCACGCCCCAAGATAGGCACGGCCAAGTTAATGGCAATGGAACAGCGTCGATCAGTGTGATCGACGCGGCGGCGCCAGTTCGAAACGCCAGATAGCGGCTTTGGTTCGCCCGATCACTTCCGCAATCGTACCGGTGCCGCCGGCATCGAGCTGGGCGAGCAGCGGATCGAGCCCGGTCTCGCGCCAATCGGGCGACAGCCCGTGCGCAGCGCGGACCGCGGCGACGGCGCGCTCGAGCAAGCGGCGACGCAATTCGCGCGGCAGGCCGGCGGGATCGAGGGTGAGGACATCGCCCTCCTGCACCGCCCGCGCCGCCCATTCGCGCGCTTCGGCCCAGGCCAGCGCCGCTTCGGCATCGCGCAGGTTGCGCGCGGCGGCGGCGAGGCGATCGGGCGGCAGGTCGCCGGCATCGGCGAGCAGCGCGCGGATGCGGGCGCGATCGAAGCGCGGATCCTGGTTGGAGGGGTCGCGGACCGGGGCGATGCCCGCCGCCTCGACCAGCGCCTGCAGCGCGGCACGGCTCCAGCCGAGCAGCGGGCGGATCAGCAGCGCCTCGCCGAGCGGCCGCGCGGCGGCCATCGCGGCGAGCCCGCCGACCCCTGCCCCGCGCCGGGCCCGCATCAGGAAGGTCTCGGCGACATCGTCCTGCTGGTGCGCGGTGGCGATCCAGCCGGCCCGTCCCCGCGCCCAATCGGCGAGCAGCGCATAGCGCAGCGCCCGCGCGCCCTGCTGGAGATTGCCCTCGGCCGGCACCGTGCCGGCAAGCGTATCGTGATGGATGTCGAGCTGGTTGCACAGCCGGCGGACCAGCGCCGCCTCCTCCGCCGCTTCCGGGCGCAGACCGTGATCGACGGTGGCGGCGACCACCGCGCCGGGAAAGGCGGCATGGGCGAGAAGGAGCAGCGCAAGGCTGTCCGGCCCGCCCGACACCGCGAGCCCCAGCGGCTGCGCGCCCGGCGCGACGCCGGTCAACGCCAGCACGTCATGCCGGAAGCGCTCGACCGTCTCCGGATCGAGCGTCAGCCGGTCACTTGCACTTCTGGCTTGCACGTCCCTCGGCCACCCCGGCCTTCATGTCGGCGGAGAGCTTGTCGCCATAGAGCTGGTCGAGCTCGGTATAGACCTTGCACACCTCGGTCGCCGGCTTCTTCAGCTTGATGAGCGCCTGCGCCAGATAATAGAGGCTGTCGGGCGCGCGCTCGCCCTTAGGGTTCTTCTTGTAGTTCTCGTAGAAGGCGACCGCCGCCAGGCTGGGGGCGCCGCTGTCGAGATAGGCGCGGCCGAGCAGGTTCTGCGCATAGCTGGCGCGGCGATGCGTCGGGTATTTGGTCGCCACCGCCTCGAGCTCGCGGCGCGCTTCGGGATAGAGCTTGGCCGACCACAGGCGGAAGCCATAGGTATAGCCGTCCTCTGCCGGATCGCCGGTGGCGGGCTTCTCGATCGCTGCGAGCTGCTGGGCGCGGGTGCCGGTCGCCGGCGCCGCCGGCTTCGGCGTGGAAGCGGCGGGCGTGCTGTTGCCCGGGGCCGGGATCGAGGGACGGGTCGAGGCCGGCGGGCGGATCGCAGCACCGGCGGTGTCGGCAGGCACCGTGGTGTCCTCGCCACCGAGCGCGGCGGTTGCGGTCGCCTTGTCCTCCAGCGCCTTGATGCGCGCATCGGCGCCGCGCTTATAGGCAGCGAAGGCATCCTCGAGCTGGCGCAGGCGATACTGACCCTGCTCGACCTGGCCGGTGAGCGTGCGCTGCTGCTCCTCGAGCGCGGTCACGCGGTTGGTCAGGTCCGAAATCGGCGAGCTGGACGGCGAGCCGGGGATGCTGGTGTTGGTCTCGGGCGTGATCTGCGGCTCGACCGTCTGGCCGGCGCCGCCCGGGAACACCTTGCGCTGCACCGCGCGCATCTCGCGCTCGAGCCGGTCGACCCGGCCGCCGAGCGCGGAATCCTGGGCCTGGGCAGTGCCGGCGGCACCGAACACGACGGCCATGGCCGTGGCAGCGAGAAGAAAACGCATAAATCACACCCCCCGGTGCAGGTCAGACATGGGAACTAGAGGCCTAGCTATAGCCGCGCTCTGCGGGGCCTAGCCAGCCCTTACGGCGCGGTGTTGCCAGTGCTCGTCGCAACCGGATCGGCCGGCGTCGGCGTCGCCACGGAAAGGCTGGCGCCGGCCCGCGGCGCCGGGCGAGGCGCGGCGCTGGTCGCGACCGGCGTCGACGTCGCGGAGGGCGTGGCGCCGGGCTGGCCGCGGCCGCGCAGTGCCTCGGCGCTCATCTCGACATCGACGGTGGTGCCGGCGCGGCCGAGCGGATCGATGTTCGAGCCGTTGAGCGTCACCTGGATCTTCTCGGGCCCGCCGGTGCGGATGCGCGGATGATCGGCATCCCCGGGCACGTCGTAGCGCTCGCCCGGGGCCAGCTCCTTCTCGACCAGCTTGGTGCCCTTGGCATCGGTGACGCGGATCCAGACCGTGTCGAGCGCGATCAGCGAGACCTGGCCACCGGCGGCCGGCACGGCGACGGCACTGTTGGCCATCGTGCCGTTGTCGGCCAGGTTCTCGACGGGCTGCTCCTCGCTCGCCAGCGTCTCGGGCGCCGGTGCGCTGCCACGGAACAGGTCGGTGCCGTAATAGAGGACACCACCGACGACCAGCACCAGCGCAAGCAGCACGCCGAAGATCGCCAGGCCGCGCGGCGGCACGCGGGCCGGATCGCTGGTCTCATAGGCGGGCACCGGCGCGGCGCGCTCGGGGTTGCGATGCAGCTCGGCACGCAGGTCGCGGGCGATCGCGACCTCGTCCGCCCCCACTGCCCGGGCATAGGCCTTGGCGAAGCCCAGCGCATAGGTGATCGAGGGGAGGCCCGCATAGTTGCCCTTCTCGATCGCTTCGAGATGACGCTGCGGAATCCGGGTGCGCGACGCGATTTCGGGAAGGTCCAGCCCTTGTGCCTCCCGCGCGGCACGCAGCTTCTCGCCGACGGTGGCGGGAAACAGGTTCGGGTCTTCGGCGGCTTCGCCTTCCATCCATACTCTCCGTAGCGGAAGGGTTGCGCCCGGAACTCCCGCCACGCCTGAAGCTGTCGTTCACCAAGCCGCGCCTGTCAACGCTGCCTAGGGGTATTTTGCCCGCAGATCAGGCCAGTTCGACGGAATGTTCGCTGGCCCAGGCTTCCAGCTGGGCGCGCAGCGAGCGCTGGGGATCGGCGAGCATGCCGCCCATCGCCGCCACCAGCTTGCCGCGATCGAGCGAGCGGACCATCGCCTTGATCGGCCCGACCGCGGCCGGGGTGATCGACAGGCGATCGATGCCGAGCCCGATCAGCGCCAGCGCTTCGAGCGGCCGCCCGCCCATCTCGCCGCACACGCCCACCGGCACGCCGGCCGCCGCGCACTGATCCGACACGCGCTTGAGGAAGCGCAGGATCGAGGGACTGAGCCAGTCGTAGCGCAGCGCCAGCTTGGGATGGGCGCGATCGGCGGCGAACAGGAACTGGGTGAGGTCGTTGGTGCCGATCGAAAGGAAATCGAGCCGGGGCAGCAGCAGATCGAGCACTTCCGCCAAAGCGGGTACTTCGAGCATCGCGCCGTAGCGGATCTCGGTCGGCATCTTGCGCCCGCGCGCGGCAAGCCAGGTGCGCTGTGCCTCGAACAGGTCGCGTGCGGCATCGAATTCCCAGGGCTCGGAGACCATCGGGAACATGATGTTGAGCGGCCGGCCGGCCCCGGCCTCGATCAGCGCGCGCGCCTGCGCCTTCATCAGGCCATCGCGATCGAGCGCGAGGCGGAGCGCCCGCCAGCCCATCGCGGGATTCTCTTCCTCGCCGTCCTCGTCATGGTTGAGATAGGGCAGCGCCTTGTCGCCGCCGATATCGACGGTGCGGAAGGTGACCGGCCGGTCGCCCGCTGCCTCCAGCACATCCTTGTAGAGCCGCTTCTGCGCCTCGCGCTGCGGCAGCGTTGCGGAAACGAGGAACTGGAATTCGGTGCGGAACAGGCCGATGCCGTCGGCGCCGGTGAGATCGAGCGCGGCCATGTCGTCGCGCAGCCCGGCATTGATCATCACCGCGACGCGGTGGCCATCCGCGGTCACCGGCGCGACTCCGCGCATCTGGGCGAAGGCAGCGCGGCGCTTCTGGCTGAGCGCGAGCTTGGCCTCGAACGCCTCGAGCATCGCCTGGGTGGGGCGGACGAACAGGCTCTCCTCGCCCGTATCGAGCAGGAGCATGTCGCCTTCGGCGATCATCTGGCGGATGTTGCGGACGCGCCCGAGCACCGGCACGCCCATGGCGCGTGCGACGATGGTGACGTGCGCGGTGAGCGAGCCTTCCTCGAGGATCACCCCCTTCAACCGGCGGCGATCATATTCGAGCAGCTCGGCCGGGCCGAGATTCTTGGCGATCAGGATCGAATCCTGGCGCAGCCCCATCTGCGCCGCGGTGCCGAGCTGGCCGGAGACGATGCGGAGCAGCCGGTTCGCCAGATCCTCCAGGTCGTGCATCCGGTCGCGCAGTAGCGGATCGTCGATCTCGCGCATGCGCTGGCGGGTGCGTTGCTGCACGCGTTCGATCGCCGCCTCGGCGGTCAGGCCGGAATCGATCGCCTCGTTGATGCGGCGCGACCAGCCTTCGTCATAGGCGAACATCTTGTAGGTCGCGAGGATCTCGTCCTGCTCGCTGCCGCCGCCGAACTCGGCCTGGCTGGCCATCCGGTCGATCTGCTCGCGCATCTTGTCGAATGCGGCATAGACGCGGTGCCGTTCCGCCTCGGTATCTTCGGCGACGGTATGCTCGATCGTGATGCGCGGCTGGTGGAAGACCGCGACGCCGGCGGCCATGCCGTCGACCAGCTTGAAGCCGTGCCCGAGCTCGGGCGCGGTCGACTGGAGCCGGGTGGAGCCGCCGCCGCTCGCCGGATCGATCAGATCGGCATTGGCGATCAGTTCGCTGAGCACCATCGCCACCGTCTGCAGCGCCTCGATCTCCTCGCTGGCATAGCGCCGGGATTCGGCATGCTGCACGGCGAGCACGCCCACCGCGCGCTCGCGCCGGATGATCGGCACGCCGGCAAAGCTGTGGAACGCCTCTTCCCCCGTTTCCGGGCGATAGGCGAAGGCCGGGTGCATCTCGGCCTCGTCGAGGTTCAGCGTCTCGACATTCTGCGCGATCGTGCCGACCAGACCCTCGCCGAGCGCGAGCTTGGTGACGTGCACGGCTTCCTGCGACAGGCCGCGTGTGGCGAACAGCTCGAGCAGCCCCTCGCGCAGCAGATAGATCGAGCAGACTTCGCTGGTCAGCGCCTCGCCGATGATGTTGACCACCGAATTGAGCTTCGACTGCGCAGGATTGCGCGACGCCATCACGTCGTGAAGACGCGTCAGGATCTCACGGGCCGAGGCAGCGGCGGAAACGGGCATGGGCCCGCGCTAACAGATTGTGTTCGCCCGCGCCATTACGCAGGCGAACACTTTATCCGTGCGGGCTCAGCGCCGGGCGAGACGGCCCTGCCAAGCGCGATCGGCGACCTTCCACGCTTCATAGTCGCGGTAGAAGTCGGTGAACGGCGCCTCGAGCCGCGGCAGCGCATCGGCGGCAAAGGCCGCAAACTGATCGGGGCTGACCCGGCGCGCCTCGGCCAGCACGTCGCGCGCGACGCGGCAGAAGCTGGTCTGCGCCGGCGGCTGGGCGAAGAAATTATAGACGCGGGTCATGTCGCGATCGTGCCGCGAATCCCAGCCGGCGCCGTAGCGCGTGCGATACTGCGCCTTCACTGCGAAATCGGCGGCGGCGAGCGACGCCTTGTGGCGGCTGAGCAGCGCGTTGTAGGCCGCGACCGTCTCGCGCTCCGCTTCGTCGCGGCAGCCGAGCGCGGCGACGTTGAGCGCGGCGCGGACATGCCAGGCGGTCTGCTCGCGCGAGATGCCGCGGTTGACGGTCATGTAGCCGCCGTCGCCGCCATGCGCCGGAATCAGCTGGTTCGGCGTCGAACCGGCCGGCGGCAGCGGCCGCGCATCTTCGTTGGCATAGCTGTACTGGGCCTGCGCAGGAACGGCGCACAGGCAGGCGAAGAGCGCCGCGGCGCTCCGGAACTTGGTCTTCATTGGTGAAACCCCCCGGTCTCTAATCCCCTGCTGCCAGCTTGGGCGAGCGCGCTGAATCGCCTCTCAATAATCCATATGAATCAGGCGTTTACCGCCTCGATTCGTCGCATATTGCAATCGTTTGCGTAACGATGGCCGCAGCGCTTGCAGGGCGTTATACTGTGTGCTACATAGTATGCGTCATACACGATGTGAGGCATAGGAAAGTGCCAATCGAGGAAGATCTTTTCGAGAAGCTCCGCGTGGAGCTGCGGCGCGGGTCGCTGGTGCTGGCGGTGCTCGGGGCGCTGCGCGAGGAGCGCTACGGCTACACGCTGCGCACCAGCCTGGAGGAAGCGGGGCTGCCGATCGACGAAGGCGCGCTCTACCCGCTGCTGCGCCGGCTCGAGGCGCAGGGGCTGCTGACCAGCGAATGGCGCGAAGAGGCCAAGCGCAACAAGCGCTTCTACCGGCTGACCCCGGTTGGGCTCGATGTGCTCGGCCAGCTGCTCGCCGAGTGGAACGCGATTTCGGAATCGATTCTCCGCCTGACGCAGGGAGACAAGTGATGGACCTGATCGAACGCTATCTCGGCGCGGTGCGCTGGAACCTGCCCGCCGCCAAGGCGGACGACATCGTCGCCGAGCTGGCCGACCTGATCGCCGCGCGGATCGAGGATCGCGAGGAGATGCTCGGCCGCCCGCTCGACCGGACGGAAGTGAGCCAGGTCCTGCGCGAGTTCGGCCATCCCTTCGCGGTGGCGGGCCAGTATCACGGCCAGCGCGCGCTGATCGGAGCGGAGGTGTTCCCCTTCTACTGGTTCGCGCTCAAGGTGGTGCTGGCGATCGTCGCGGTGATCGAACTGGTCCAGATGGGTGGCGCGATCGTCGTGCACGGCGATTTCGCCCATGCCGTCACCCATGGCATCCACGGCCTGCTCCAGTCGCTGCTCTACAATGCCGCGCTGGTTACGCTCGCCTTCGCAGTGATCGAGCGGACCGGGCTGCTCGACACCTATCTCGCCAAATGGCGGCCCGAGGAGCTGCCCGACCTCGGCAAGCTGCGGCTCGATCTGCCGCCGCGCAAGCGCTGGGAGCCGGTGTTCGAGATCGGCTTCGGCATCGCCTTCCTGATCTGGTGGGCGGGCGGCTTCACCATCCCGTTCGTGCCGCAGGATGCCGATGTGCGCATCACCGGCGCGCAGGTGTGGGCCGGGCTCTACTGGCCGGTGGTGCTGCTGGTCTGGGCGCGGATCGCACTGAGCCTGATCGGCTTCCTGCGCCCCAGCTGGAAGCCGGTGCGCGCGGCGCTGATCCTGGCCTGCACCGCGGGCACGCTGTGGATCGCCAAGGTGCTGCACGAGGCCGGGCAGATCGTCACCGTGGTCGGCACCGACACCGCCCGCGCGGCGCGCATCCAGGAGAGCCTCGACAAGAGCCTGGAGATCGCAGTGATCGTGATCGCCGCGGTGACTGCCTTCCAGTGCGCGAAGGAGCTGTACCAGCTCTATCGCGAGAAGCGCTGAGCCGTCAGGCGGCGCGCTTCTCCAGCGCGTGCGCCGCCTCGGCCATCAGCGTGGCGATGATGTCGGCGACCGGCTCTTCCTTCGAGACCATGCCGACCGACTGGCCAGCCATCACGCTGCCATGCTCGACATCGCCGTCGATCACTGCGCGACGCAGCGCCCCGGCCCAGTAATGCTCAATCTGGAGCTGGGCCTCGGCCATCTCGACCTTGCCCTCGTCGAGCAGCTGGGCGACTTCGCGCTGCTTGGCGGTGAACAGCTCGCCGCCGGCATTCTTGAGCGCGCGGACGGGGATGACCGGCAGCCGCGGATCGATCTGGACGCTGGCAATGGCATCGCGCGCCGAAGCGCGGATGAAGGCCTTTTTGAAGTTCGCATGCGCGATGCTCTCCGTCGCGCAGACGAAGCGGGTGCCAAGCTGGACACCGGCGGCGCCCATGTCGAGATAGCCGGCGATCGCCTGACCCTTGCCGATGCCGCCGGCGACGAACACCGGCACCTGCTCGGCGACTTCGGGGAGGATTTCCTGCGCGAGCACGCTGGTCGAGACCGGGCCGATATGGCCGCCGGCTTCCATGCCCTCGACCACCAGCGCGTCGACCCCCGAGCGGATCAGCTTCTTGGCTAGGCTGAGCGCGGGCGCGAAGCAGATCAGCTTGGCGCCGTTTGCCTTGATCGCATCGAGCGAGCCCGCCGGGGGCAGGCCGCCTGCGAGCACGACATGGCCGACGCCGTGCTTGTTGCAGACCTCGATCAGCTCGAAGAGCTGCGGGTGCATGGTGATCAGGTTGACGCCGAAGGGCTTGGCCGTGAGCGCCCTGGTGCCCGCAATCTCCTTGTCGAGCAGCTCGGGCGTCATCGCGCCGCAGGCGATCACGCCGAAGCCGCCGGCATTGGAAATGGCCGCAACCAGGTTGCGTTCGGAAACCCAGGACATGGCGCCGCCGAGGATGGCGACCTGGCTGCCCAGGAATTCGCAGCCACGGGCCATGCGGCGGGCCAGGCGCTCGGCGCCGACGGAAGATGCATTGGTCATCCCCCCGCCTAGCCCCGCAAGCCGCTGCCCGGCAAGCTCTTGCACGCGCTAGCTCCCGACGAACCGGCCCTCCTCGTAATAATCGATGCGGATCTTCACCCACGCGCCGACCATATATTTGTGGTTGAGGCGCGGTGGATGGACCAGGAACTGAAACGCAGCCTGGCGAACCGTGCCCGCGAACCGCGTGCCTGGCGTCTCGCCCAGCTCGTAACAATCTTCCACGCGGTTGCGCGCCACGGTGCGGCACGCGATCAGGCCATAACCCGGATAGCGCGCCCGGCTCCGATCGAGATAGGTGTTCAGCTCGGTATTGGTCGGCTGGCGCACCCATTCAGCGGCATAGAGCGTCTCGCCGTGGCGCCCCCTGCCTACTGCGGGCGTATCACCCGCGCCGCCGCCCCCGCCGGCATCGGCGACTTCATCGTCGGCGCTATCGGTGTCCGGCGCGCGCGAGGGCATCCTGGCGATATCGCCCTGCTGATAATCGTTGCGGCTGAGCTTGAGGAAGTTCGGCGGCCCGACGGGTGCCGGCGTCTGCATCGGCAGCGGAACCGGCGGAGGCGGAGGCTGGGTCCGCGCCTGTGCTGTCTGCGCGCGCGCGGCCTTTTTCTGCCGCTTCTCGGCCGGCTTCTTGTCCGGGCTGTCCTCGCCCTTCGACGCCTCGATCCCGAACACATTGGTGCGCTCGCCCAGCTTCCTGCCCGGCATCGGCGGCGCAAGGAAGAAGAGCAGCAGGGCGAGCAGCAGCTCGATGACGAGCGCAAGCACCAGCGCCGCGCCGCGCCTGCGCAGCAGCCCCGAATCAGCGAAGAGACGGGTGCGCAGCCACATCATCACGAATATCCGGGAACCATAGCCGCGCGGCGGCAGCGCGACCGAAATGGGGCAGCATCGCGCCGCATGTTTCGCCAGGTTGCAGCCATCTGGACGCCCACGCCCCTTTTTGTAAGCTGCCCGCGATGCAGCTCAACAACGAAGAGGCGATCGCGCTCGTTCGCCAGGGGATGGATTCCTATCGCGCCGGCCGCCCGGCCGAGGCGCGTGCGCTGCTCGAGCGCGTGACCGCCACCGGCCGCGCCAATGCCCAGATCTGGATGATGCTCGCCATGGCCTGCCGCGCCGATCCGGCAAGCGACGACGCGGCGGAGGAGGCGGCACTCAACCAGCTGCTCGCGCTCGAGCCGCGCGCGGTGCGCGGGCATATCCTCAAGGCCGATTGCCGCGCCCGCGCCGGCGACCGCAAGGCCGCGCTCGATTTCTACACCAGCGCGCTGCGCCTGGCCGAGGGCGAGACCGTGCCCGACGATCTGCGCAGCGAACTGCAGCGCGCCGCGAACGCGCTGGCCGGCGCCCGTGACGATGCAGCGGCGGAGCGCGAGGCGACGCTGGCGGCGCGCGGCTTCCCCGAGGATACGCGCAGCCCGCGCTTCCGGGAATCGCTGGAGATAATGGCGGGGCGCAAGCAGATCTATCCGCAGGCGCCGACCGGCTATTATTTCCCGGGGCTGGCACCGATCCAGTTCTTCGACACCAGCCGGTTCGACTGGGTGCCGGCGATCGAGGCCGCAACGGGCGCGATCCTGGAAGAGCTGAACGGGTTGCTCGCCGAAGGGCTGGCGGGCTTCCGCCCCTATATCCAGTCCGACCCCAACCGCCCGCGGCTCGACGACAACGCCCTGCTCGACAGCGCCGAATGGAGCACGCGCTTCCTGTGCGAGAATGGCAGGGTGGATGCCGAGACGGTGGCGCGCTGCCCGCGCAGCTGGGCTGCGGTGCAGTCCGCGCCGCAGCCGCTGATCGCCAACTCGCCGACCGCGATGTTCTCGCTGCTGCGCCCCGGCGCGCGCATCGCGCCGCATACCGGCATGGTCAACACCCGCCTCACCTGCCACTTGCCGCTGGTGGTGCCGCCGGGCTGCGGCTTCCGCGTCGGCAACGAGACCCGCGAATGGGAAGTCGGCAAGCTGCTGATCTTCGACGATTCGATCGAGCATGAGGCGTGGAACGGCAGCGACCGCGACCGGGTAGTGCTGATCTTCGACATCTGGCGCCCCGAGCTCAGCGACCAGGAGCGCCGCGAAGTGGGCGCGCTGCTCGCCGGGCCCGAGGCCGGCTGAGATCAGGCTGCCTCGTCGGTCGCGTCGAGGCCGTAAGCGGTGTGGAGGATGCGGACCGCGAGCTCGGTCTCGTCCTCGTTGATCAGCACGCTGACCTTGATCTCCGACGTGGTGATCGCCTGGATATTGATCCCACGCTCGCCCAGCGTCTTGAACATCGTCGCAGCGACGCCCGCATGGCTGCGCATGCCGACGCCGACCACCGAGATCTTGGCGACGCGGGTGTCCTGGATGAGATCTGCGAAGCCGATCACCGCCTTGGCCTGGTTGAGCGTCTCGATCGAGCGGGCGAGGTCCGCCGCCGGCACGGTGAAGGTCACGTCGGTCGCGCTCGCCGAACCTGCGCTCTGGTGCGCGATGTTCTGGATGATCATGTCGACGTTGATGTTGGCCTCGGCCAGCGGATTGAAGATCGACGCCACCGCGCCGGGCTTGTCCGGCACTGCGGTCAGCGTGATCTTGGCTTCGTTCTTGTCGTGCGCGATGCCGGTGATGAGCTGGCTTTCCACGTCCTGTATCTCCTCTTCGCCCACGATCATCGTTCCGGGCAGCGTGTCCGCCATCGGGGCATTCTCGCCGGTGAACGACGACAGCACCTGAACGCGGACCTGTTCCTTCATCGCCAGGCCCACCGAGCGGGTCTGGAGCACCTTGGCCCCGACGCTGGCGAGCTCGAGCATTTCTTCGTACGTCACCTTCTTGAGCTTGCGGGCCCGGGGGACGATGCGCGGATCGGTGGTATAGACCCCATCCACATCGGTGTAGATGTCGCAGCGATCGGCCTTGACCGCCGCCGCCACCGCCACCGCAGAAGTGTCCGAGCCGCCGCGGCCGAGCGTGGTTACGCGGTTCGAGCCGTCGTTGGTGACGCCCTGGAACCCCGGGATCACCGCGACTTCGCCGCGTGCCCAGCCGGCTTCGAGACCGGCGCTATCGATCTCCTGGATGCGGGCCTTGGCATGCGCGGCATCGGTGTGGATCGCCACCTGCGAGCCGAGCCACGAGCGCGCCGGCACGCCGATCGCCTGGAGCGCCACCGCGAGCAGGCCCGAGGTGATCTGCTCGCCCGCCGATACGACCACGTCATATTCGCGCGGATCGTAGAGCGAGCTTGCCTCGCGGCAGAAATTGACCAGCCGATCGGTCTCGCCGGCCATTGCCGAGACGACCACCGCGACCTGGTTGCCCGCATCATGCTCGCGTTTGACACGCGCGGCGACGTTCCGGATGCGCTCGATGCCTGCCATCGAGGTGCCGCCGAACTTCATCACGATACGCGCCATGGAATGAGCCTGTCTGCTTTTCGGGCCGTTAGTCCCCGCGGGTGCGGGGATGACGATAATGGGGCGCCCTGATAGGAGCGGCTCATGGCAAGCGCAACCAAAGCAACAATTGACCCGCGTGAAGCTGAGCATTTCGGCAAGCTCGCCGCGGACTGGTGGAATCCGAAGGGCTCGTCGGCGATGCTCCACCGGCTCAACCCGGCCCGGCTGGGCTATATCCGCCAGGCGGTGGACGCACATTGGGGCGGCGATTCCGCCAGCTTCAAGCCGCTGGCCGGCAGGACCGCGATCGATGTCGGCTGCGGCGCCGGGCTGCTCGCCGAGCCTCTCGCCCGACTGGGCGCGACGATGACGGCGATCGATGCCGCGCCCGAGAATATCGGTGCCGCCCGCGCCCATGCCGCGGCAGGCGGGCTCGCGATCGACTATATCGCCGGCGGGATCGAGGACCTGCCCGGCCGCTGCTTCGATCTGGTCACCTCGATGGAAGTGATCGAGCACGTCACCGATCCGGCGGCGTTCGTCGGCGCGCTCGCCGGCGCGCTGGCCGAGGGCGGGCTGATGATCCTCTCCACCCCCAACCGCACGCTCGCCTCCCGCCTCGCGATGATCACGCTGGCCGAGGGCACGGGTGCCATCCCCGAGGGCACGCACGACTGGAGCAAGTTCCTCCGCCCCGAGGAGCTGGAGGAATTGCTGGCCGGCGCCGGGCTAAAGGTGATCGACCGCACCGGGCTGGGCTTCTCGCCGGCACGCGGCTTCGTGACCGGGACGAACGAAGTGCTGAATTACCTGGTGACGGTGGTGCGCGCTTGATCGTCATCCCCGCGAAAGCGGGGACCCATCTCGTGCAGATGCGGCACAGGACCACAGCTGTTATCCACGCGGCGCGTCCGGGAGATGGGCCCCCGCTTTCGCGGGGGTGACGACTCCAGCCTTACGGCTTCTGCCCGAAGTTCAGCACCGCCATCGCGCCGATATCGAGCGTCTGCCTGGCGGTGTTGATGTGCAGCGCCGCGGCGAGCTCGCCCTTGGCATAGTCGCGGTCGGCATGGCCGGTGACCTTGTAGAGCTTCCACTCCGGGCCGATCGTCACGCCTTCGCCGAACAGCCTGGTATAGGGTGCGGCGGCAAGCTGGATCTGGGCGGAGGCGATCGTCGCGGTAGTGGCGCCGTCCGCCGGCTTCTCGACCCGGGCGTAAAAGGCGAGCAGCAGCTTGTCGCCCTTCTTCACACCGAGCTGGAGCGGCGAGTTGACTCCCACCGACCAGACATTGCCGCTGCCCGGCGTGTCGATGCGGATCGCCTTGCCGAACTGGACCTTGGCATCCTTGATCGGCGTCGGCTTGGCCCCGCCCGGCAGGCCATAGACCTGGAAGCTGTCGGGGTTCGCATTGTTGAGTATTTCGGGCTCGGCCGCGGGTGCCGTCTGCGCGGTCTGCGCCGCGAGCGGGGCGAACGCCCCTGCCGGCAGCATCACGGCAATGGCGGCGAGCGCCAGTCGCTTGGTCATGATTTCCTCCCCTCGTTATTGGAGGCGAGGCTATGCCCGTGTCCGGGATGTTTCAACGGAAATGTTAGCGCTACCGATCAGAACAGCCGCCCGCCGTTCGGCACCGGTGCCGAAGGGTGGAACAGCACCACCTTGCCGGCTTCGTCGGGAAAGCCGAGCGTCAGCACTTCGGACATGAACTTGCCGATCTGGCGCGGCGGGAAATTGACCACCGCGGCGACCTGGCGCCCGGGCAGGTCTTCCAGCGCATAATGTTCGGTGATCTGCGCCGAGGAGCGCTTCGTGCCGATCACCGGCCCGAAATCGATCACCAACCTGTAGGCCGGCTTGCGCGCCTCGGGGAAAGGCTGCGCCTCGAGGATCGTGCCGACGCGGATGTCGACCGCGAGGAACTGGTCGAAGCCGATCGTCTCGGCAGCGGCGGCGGCGGGATCATGGGAAACGTGCATCCCGCCCCTCTGCCACCGCCGCGCGCGGCGCACCAGCGCTAGCGGCTGGCGCCGTCGTAGAGCTGGACGTGCAGCGCATCGAGATCGATCCCGTCGGCGCAGCGCAGGTTGATCTCCACCATCGGCCCGTTCGGCCCCTGCCCCTCGGCAAAGGGCGCGACGCCGCAATTGCTGCAGAAATGATGCTGGATGACGTGGTGGTTGAACTCATAGGTCGCCACTGCCTCGCGCGGGGTGTGCAGCGTGAACTTGTCCGGCGTGGTGAAATGGTGGAGCGGCGCCTTGCGCCGGCAGATCGAGCAGTTGCACGCCATCGCCTGGCGCGGCGGATCCTCGGCGACGGTATAGGCTATCGCGCCGCAATGGCAGCTTCCGGTGAACGGCATCCAGTCCTCCTGTTTCCTGCTTTTACGAGCCGGCGTCGCGGCGCCACTCTTGCTTATGTTCTCATTTTGTTCTACGCCACCGGCATGCAATCGGGCTTCGGCTTCTACGGGCACGACGACCTTCAGCGCTGGCAGCGCGCGCTGGAACCTATGCGCGCTTTGGCCGGACCGCTACCCCGACGTTCGCCGATCGGCGCGCTGGTCAAGTCGATGATCAGCGGCCGCACCCGCGACCCGGTGTCGCTCGCCGCCTATGACCGGCTGGTCGCGCGCTTCGGCACCCCGGCGCGAGTGCTGGCGGCAGGGCGCGCTGAGGTGCTGCGCTGCATCGACACCGTCACCCATGCCGAGGACAAGGCAGGCTATGTGATCGGCGCGCTCGGCCGGATCGCCCGCGAGCGCGGCGGCTTCGACCTGGGCTTCCTGGGCGCGCTGCCGCTCGACGACGCGCTCGCCTGGCTCGAGCGGCTGCCCGGTGTCGGCCGCAAGGTTGCCGCCGCGACGCTCAACGGCAGCACACTCGACCGGCCGGTGCTGATCGTCGACGGCCATGTGCTGCGCGTGCTCCAGCGGCTGGGCCTCGTCCGCCGTCGCGCCGAAGCCCGCGATGCCAGCGAAGCAGTGACCGCGGCGATGCCCGAATGGCAGGGCCGCGACTTTCTCGACTTCCATATCGGCACCAAGACGCTCGGCCAGAGCTTCTGCCGCGTCGACCGGACCGAATGCGCGCGCTGCCCGCTTCGGACCGATTGCCGTTCGCGGAGCGATTGACAGCGCCGCGCCGCTTTCGGAGAGAAAGCCATGGCCGAGGTGAAACTCCATCCGAGCTGGCTCGAACCGCTCAAGGGCGAGTTCGCCGATCCGTACATGGCGGCGCTGCGCCAGTTCCTCGTCGCCGAGAAGGCGGCGGGCAAGCGCATCTTTCCGGCGGGCAGCGAGTGGTTCCGCGCGCTCGACCTGACCCCGCTCGAGAATGTCCGCGTCGTGATCCTGGGGCAGGATCCCTATCATGGCGAGGGCCAGGCGCACGGCCTGTGCTTCTCGGTCAAGCCAGGCGTGCGCACGCCACCGAGCCTGGTCAACATCTACAAGGAGATGGAAAGCGACCTCGGCATCCCGCCGGCGCGGCACGGCTTCCTCGAGCATTGGGCCGAGCAGGGCGTGCTGCTGCTCAACGCCGTGCTCACCGTGCAGATGGGCATGGCCGCATCGCATCAGGGGCGCGGCTGGGAGCGGTTCACCGACGCAGTGATCCGGCTGGTCAACGCCAGGCCCGAGCCGGTGGTATTCCTGCTCTGGGGCAGCCATGCCCAGAAGAAGGCGGCGTTCGTCGATTCGATCGAGCGCGGCGGCCGCCATCTGGTGCTCAAGTCGCCCCACCCCTCGCCGCTCTCCGCCTATTCGGGCTTTTTCGGGTCGGGCCATTTCTCCAAGGCCAACACCTTTCTCAAGAGCGTCGGCCAGAAGCCGATCGACTGGGCATTGCCGCCGCTTTCGAACTAAACGCCCCGAAAACAAGAGGATGACTCGATCCCCGCCTGAGCATAGGCTGGGCATAAGGAGAGTCCCGATGCGCCGCACGCTGTCTGCCCTGATCGCCCTGTCCCTGGCCGCGTGCAGCGGGGGCGGCGGCAGCGGGAGCGTCGTCGCTGGCGGCGGATCGAGCGGCGGATCGAGCCCGACGCCCACCCCGACCACTGCCGGCTGCACATTGCGCGAGCGCCAGGACTGGGCGGCGGCGCAGCTCAACGAATGGTATCTCTTCCCCGAGACGCTGCCCGCCAGCCTGAGCCCGACCGGCTATGCCGACCTTTCCAGCTATGTCGACGCGCTCACCGCCACCGCGCGCGCGCAGGGCAAGGACCGCTATTTCACCTATGTCACCTCGATCGCCGAGGAGAATGCCTATTACAATTCGGGCGCCAGCGCGGGCTTCGGCTTCCGGCTGTTCCTGAGCGGCAACCGGCTGTTCTCGGCCGAGACCTTCGAAGGCACCAGCGCGCTGACCGCGGGGATCGACCGCGGCACCGAGATCCTGGCGATCGGCACCGACGCATCGACGCTGCGCAACGTCAGCGACATACTGGCGGCCAGCGGCAGCGCCGGGCTGACCGACGCGCTCGGCCCCAACACCGCCGGCACCACCCGCACGCTGCGCGTGACCGACGCCGCCGCCGGCACCCGCGTCGTCACCCTGTCCAAGACCGACTATACGCTCACCCCGGTCTCCGCGCGCTACGGCGCCAGGATCATCGACGATGGCGGCCACCGCGTCGGCTATGTCAATCTGCGCACCTTCATCAACACCGCCGAGACGCCGCTCCGGGATGCATTCGCCAGCTTCAAGGCGGCGGGCGTGACCGAGATCATCATCGACGTGCGCTACAATGGCGGCGGCCTCGTCTCGATCGCCGAGCTGATGGGCAATCTGCTCGGCGCCAACCGCTCCGCCTCCGACGTGTTCGACAAGATGACCTTCCGCTCGAGCAAGGCGTCGAACAACAGCACCGCCTATTTCGCCGCCCAGCCCCAGTCGATCGCGCCGACCCGGATCGCGTTCATCGGCACGTCGAGCACCGCATCGGCGAGCGAGCTCGTCGCCGCGGCGATGCTGCCCTATCTGGGCAACAACCTCGCGCTGGTCGGCGGCAACACCTATGGCAAGCCGGTGGGCCAGATCGCGGTCGACAAGGCCGCCTGCGACGACCGCTTCCGCATCATCGCCTTCGCGCTGCAGAATCGCGACAACCAGGGCGCCTATTATACCGGCCTGGCCAGCCTGATCCCCAATAGCTGCAAGGCCGCGGACGACATCGCCTATCCGCTGGGCGACGCGCGCGAAGCCTCGACCCGCGCCGCGCTCGACTTCATCCAGGGCAAGGCCTGTACCCCGATCACCGCCAGCACCGCCGCCAAGTCTGCCCAGGCGGCGATCGAGCGCGAACCGCTGACCCCGGCCGCGCCGAGCGTGCCGCAGCGCGACGTGCCCGGGCTGTTCTGATTGCGCCTGTTCTGATCGAGCCGATCGATAACTGAGGCCGGGATCGCGCATTGGCGATCGATGCAGGCGATCTCTACCTTCGGGACAATGTTTCCCCGAGGACGAAGTGCCATGTCGCGCGACCTGCTCAAGACCTTCACCTATCTCTCGATCCACCTGACCGTGGGCTTCACCGTCGCCTATGCCTTTACCGGATCGCTGAGCCTGGCCGGCGGCATCGCGCTGATCGAGCCGTGCATCAATGCGGTGGCCTTCTTCTTCCACGAAAAGGCCTGGAAGCGCTTCGATGCGCGCGCCCGCACCGATCGCTTCGTGCGCGACGCCGTGGCGCATGCCTGAACCCTTTTGCGCGGCCGACAGGTAGGCGCGGGCGTTGCGGCTTGCTATCTTCCCCTTCCGACGATGGAGGAATGAATGAAGTCGCTGTTCGGCCGCCTGTTCGGCAAGCGCGCTCCGGCCGAGGCCGAGCCGGTCGCGCCCGCCGCAGCCCCGATCGACGAGAAGGCCGAATGGGTGCGCGACCAGATCCGCCGCGACGTGGCGAGCGGATTCTATGACGAGGACGCGATTCTGACCAACGCCGCCGACGCGTTCGAGGACGAGTTCACGCCCGAGGAGCTCCGCCCGCTCGCCCAGAAGCTGCTGCGCCGCGCGCTGGCCGAGCAGCGCGACGAGGAGCGCCACTGGCCCGACGAGACCGATTGCGACCGGCTCGACGCCGCCTTCGCCGCGCTCGAGGATGACGGGGTGATCGCCCGCCAGAACTTCAGCTGCTGCGGCAATTGCGGCGCCACCGAGATCTGGGACGAAGTGCGCGCCGTCGAGGACAGCGGCGCCCCGGTCCAGGGCTATGCCTTCTACCATATGCAGGACACCGAAGGCGCGGTGGATGGCGGCGGGCTCTACCTCAACTATGGCGCCTGCGAGGAAGGCGAGGACGCGGCGCTGGCAGTGGCCCGCACCATCGTCGCCGAGCTGGAGGCACACGGCCTGACCACCCATTGGGACGGCAGCTGGGACAAGCGCATCGGCGTGACGCTCGACTGGAAGCGGCGGCGCACCGGCTTCTGAGCCGGTATCCGTAGCCGCCGCGCAGCCAAAGTACACGAAGTACACGCCAAGACGCGTTTCGCGCTCAGTCTTCTTCCTCCTCCTCCTCCTCGCCCTGCGCCTCCCCGCGAAGCCGGTCGAGCTCGGCGTCGATGCGGGCATCGATCGCGCTTTGCGCCAGCGCCGCCGCATCGCGCTCGTCTTCCGACTTCTCGCGGAGCCAGTGCGGAACCACGCCGTCGGCGACATCGGCGAGATAGAGCGCGTGATCCAGCGCCTCGGGGGAGAGCGCGGCGGCAGGATCGGCGGGCACGACCGGCGCGAGCATGGCCAGCGCCTCGGCAAGCGGCATCGCCGGCGCGCAGGGCAAGACGCCGGCGGGAAGCGCCTCGCGATGCGCATGGGCATAGAGGCCGGGCAGATGCGCGCGCAGCAGGAACATCAGCAGCCGATCGTTGGTGCGCATGCGGCGGCCGACGCGGCGCCCTTCCTTGTCGAACACCGGCTCCTCGCTGCCATGGATCGCGCGATCGAAGGCGATGTCGGCGAGGTGCAGCGCGGCGTGATGGATCGCGACTTCCCAGGCGCGGGCGAAATTCTCGCCGCCGGGCGAACGGCGCAGCTTGTAGGCGCTGCCCTTCGACATGCCGACCTGCTGCGCCGCCTCGGTCACCGAGCCGCGATCGGCGAGCGCCTCGATAAAGGCGCGCTGGCGCTCGGGCGACCAGCCATCATGGCGATGCTTGCGCCGCACGGGCACCCATTCATAGTCGGCCGGGTCATGGCCATGCGCGTCGCGCGTCGCAGGCGGCGCTGCCGCCGCCGCTGCGTCGGCGGGAAGGTTGACGGGATCGAGCCCTGCGGAGAGCGCGGGATCGAAGGCTGTGCGATGGTCCTGCTGTTCCATGGCGCGAGGGGAACAGAGGAAATCCTACATTGCTAGGGGCTGTTGGAGGGATTCCGCGACGGGTGTTGCGCGGGGGTATCCATCAGGATGCAGGCTCGATCAGGTCCCAGCGGTTGCCGTAGAGGTCCTCGAACACCGCGACCTTGCCATAGGGCTCGGCGCTAGGCGGCCGGACGAAGCGGATGCCGGCTGCGGTGTAGGCAGCGAAGTCGCGCTCGAAATCGTCGGTGGCGAGGAACAGGAAAACGCGGCCGGCCGCCTGATTGCCGATCGCCGCTTCCTGCTCGGGGCCGACCGCGCGGGCGAGCAGGATGGTGGTGGCTTGCTCGGGCGCACCGGGCGGGCGGATCGTGACCCAGCGCTTGTCCTGCTCGGGCTGGTAACTGTCCTCGACCAGCGTGAAGCCGAGCTTGCCGATGTAGAAGGCAAGCGCTTCGTCATAGTCTCGGACGATCAGAGCGATGTGGGCTAGGCGCGGCATCCGCTATAAGCCGATAACGCGATTCCAGTCCGATATATACATGTATAATCTAGCAAACTCACTCGGCAGAAGTTGGCGATTATGAGCAATGAAGTGCCTAGCCTTCTCAATTTCGTCCATTCTCTGAGAAAGCCAATGTTGAGACGGAATAACGTCCTTAAAACAATCCCACTTAGCTACTATTATTTGCCCCAACTGACCAAAATCGGCAAAGCCAAGTATATCCGTTTTCTGACCCTCTAACCAAGAATCCTTAAGCGCAATTGTCCGCCGCGATTCTGCGTGTTGCAAGATTTTGCCTGGAATATTGGATATCCAATTCTCTCCCTCATTCTCTTCGAGGCGCTCTCGAATGAAGTCTCGAATTTCATTTTCAAAACAGTAAATCAACGCATAGAGCCGAGACATTTCCAGGGCAGCGTTTCGCCTTTGCACTCCAAAAGGTGCAAGAGATTGAGCTAGAAGCGATTCCTCGACTGCCGTCTCGCTAGCCCCTATCTGAATCCCAGCTCTCTGAAATATTCCAGCCTCAGATTCAAAAAGCAGCCCCCTGAACAAGAAAGCTCTAAGTTGATCTTTAGTCAACGAAATGCTCCCTTAGAGACTTAAATATCGCATTATAAACTTCAACATCTTTCGTGGCAGGAAGATGTATCTGCACATTATAGTGAAGACCGGCGAGAGCTGGAGATGATATTACGGGTGAAACGGGCTTGGCCGCGGAGTTGATCTGCTCTTCTACTGCTGCCTCTTTCTCAGCCTTTGGCTTCTCGCCACCCGACAAATCCGCAAGCTCCAAAAGTGCGAAAAACGTCTTTGACATCCTCTGTGCCACGTCGTCGCTCGCGTTGTGAAAGCTCTTGAACTTGCCAGTAATAGAACCTTGATCAGCCTTCGTCGGATTGGCTTTTATCAAGAATATATCCTGATATGCCTCTCTTAGCGCCTCCCCCATCACCACCTTAGAGCGCGAATGATCCCTATAATCATGATATCTCTGAGTTGGCTGCCCAGTGGGTGTAAGAAATCCCAATGATTTCAAGAGTGGGATAAAAGCCCGATCAGCGGAGGAGGAGAATCCCCAATCTTTCAACAGCTGATTGGTTACCTGAGATGGTGCCTGACCATCACGAATCTTGTTGAAAACCTCAGGAACACGGCCAGCTGCTCCAACCCATGAACTTGATAGCCCCACCTTTCGCCTCCTCCTAAACGAGAACAGTCTAAGACTGTTTTGGATGGGATCAACGGCGCATAAGTTTCTCCCTGGACCGGAGTATTATACCCTAATTTGGCAACCCACCACTCTACCAAACCTCCACCGCCGCCTCGACCATCTCCCCACCCCGGCTGTGCTAGGCCTTGAAGCGGATGCGGCTCGGGATGATGCTGAGGCCCTTATAGTCGACCTGGACGTCCATCCGGTCGATCACGTCGCGTTCGAGCAGGTGGACGAGCCGCTGGATCAGCGCGGCACGGGCCTTGGCCGCCCGGGGCGTGATATAGGCGATGTTCTCGGGGTTATCGACGCCGCCAAGTTCGCGGGGGAAGAACCAGCTCTTCACCAGCCAGCCTTCGCTGACCAGCCTCTCGGCCATCAGCCTGGTCTTCACCTCGCCGAGATAGGGGGCGAGCGCTATCGGGAGCGCCGGCCGGCGCAGGCTATCGCGATTTGGGTCCGTTTTGGGGGAAGGCTTGTCCGTTTTGGAGGCGGTTGTTCCGTGCGCGCGGCGCGGCCCCTCCCCCATTCGCTTCGCGAACGGTCCCCCTCCCCGAGACGAGCTCGGGGAGGAATTCAGGTCAGATTAGTCGTGCTCGCGGTCGCCCTGGCCCATGTAGAGCTCGCGGCCGGTCTCGTGGTAGAGCTTCGACATCGCTTCCATGCCGGCCTCGGCATCTTCGGCGGCGAGGAAGCCTTCGACCGGTGCGTTCTGCTTCGCGGCGAAGTCACGCACTTCCTGGGTGATCTTCATCGAGCAGAATTTGGGGCCGCACATCGAGCAGAAATGCGCGGTCTTGGCGCCTTCGGCCGGCAGCGTCTGGTCGTGATACTTCTCGGCCGTGTCGGGATCGAGCGACAGGTTGAACTGGTCGCGCCAGCGGAACTCGAAGCGGGCGCGGCTCAGCGCATCGTCGCGGACCTTGGCGGCCGGGTGCCCCTTGGCGAGATCGGCAGCGTGCGCGGCGAGCTTGTAGGTGACCACGCCGACCTTGACGTCGTCGCGGTCGGGCAGGCCGAGATGCTCCTTGGGGGTGACGTAGCAGAGCATCGCAGTGCCGTACCAACCGATCATCGCGGCGCCGATGCCGCTGGTGATATGGTCATAGCCCGGCGCGATATCGGTGGTGAGCGGCCCGAGCGTGTAGAAGGGCGCCTCGCCGCACGCCTCGAGCTGCTTGTCCATATTCTCCTTGATCTTGTGCATCGGCACATGGCCGGGGCCTTCGATCATCACCTGGACGTCCTGCTGCCAGGCGCGGTGGGTGAGCTCGCCCAGCGTGTAGAGCTCGGCGAACTGGGCTTCGTCATTGGCGTCGGCGATCGAGCCGGGGCGCAGGCCGTCGCCGAGCGAATAGGCGATGTCATAGGCCTTCATGATCTCGGTGATCTCGTCGAACTTCTCGTAGAGGAAGCTCTCCTTGTGGTGCGCGAGGCACCATTTCGCCATGATCGAGCCGCCGCGCGAGACGATGCCGGTGACGCGCTTGGCGGTGAGCGGCACATAGGGCAGGCGGACGCCGGCATGGATGGTGAAATAGTCCACGCCCTGCTCGGCCTGCTCGATCAGCGTGTCGCGGAAGATCTCCCAGGTCAGGTCCTCGGCGATGCCGCCGACCTTCTCGAGCGCCTGGTAGATCGGCACGGTGCCGACCGGGACGGGGGCATTGCGCATGATCCATTCGCGGGTGTCGTGGATGTTGCGGCCGGTCGACAGATCCATGATCGTGTCGGCGCCCCAGCGGATCGCCCAGACCATCTTGTCGACTTCCTGCGCCACGTTCGAAGCGACGGCGCTATTGCCGATATTGGCGTTGATCTTGACCAGGAAGTTGCGGCCGATCGCCATCGGCTCCGATTCCGGGTGATTGATGTTGTTCGGGATGATCGCGCGGCCGCGGGCGACTTCCTCGCGGACGAGTTCGGGGGTGACGTAGTCGGGGATGGCGGCGCCGAAGCTGTTGCCGTCGCGGACATATTCGGCGAGGCGGGCGCGGCCGAGATTCTCGCGCTCGGCGACATATTCCATCTCGGGCGTGATGATGCCGCGCTTGGCGTAATACATCTGGCTGACGTTCATGCCCGGCTTGGCGCGCAGCACCTTCTTGCGGACGTTCGGGAAGGGCTGGACGCCGCCCGAGCGATCGGGGCCGAGCTGGCCGTTATCCTCGGGGCGGACTTCGCGCTGGGTGACTTCCTCGACATCGCCGCGGGCGCGGATCCAGTCGCGGCGCAGCTCGGGCAGGCCGGCCATGATGTCGATCCGGGCATCGGGATCGGTATAGGGGCCCGACGTGTCATAGACGCGGACCGGCGGCTCGCCCGAACCCGGCTCGAGATGGATCTCGCGCATCGCGACCTTGAGCGGACCGACATGGATCTTCTTCGAGCCGCGGATCGCGCCGGTGGTTACGGCGAGTTCGGTCTTGGCAGGGATGTCGGCCATTCGTCACTTCTCCAAATCGGGAGAGGACGGACGTAGGGTGACGGCCGCTCCCTCCCTACGCCGGTGTCAGCCGGATCAGGTTCGGCGGGTCTTGGCTTCAGCCAACTCTCAACCGCTCAGGCGCGGTCCCCCGGGGATGCGGCAGTCTTAGGCGCTTGGGCGCGGCAGGTCCAGCGGCTCAGAAGGTAAGCGCGAGGCCCGCGGCGCCGGTCCACTGGTTGCGGTCGCCCGCGATGCTGACCAGCGGGCTGTCGGCGAAGTCGTTGACCAGCTTGCGATAGGTGCCGCCGGCGACCAGCGACAGGCCCTTGGTGAGGTTGCCGGTGAGCGCATAGGCGACATAGCCGCCAAAGGTGATGTCCTTCTGCCCGCCTTCGGGCCGGAACACCGGGAGCCCGCTGGCGAGGCTCTGCGCCGGGGTGACGCCGAAATAGGTGCGGGCGTAGCGGTCCTCGACGATCTCGGCCGAGGCGGAGAGGCTGACCATCGCCTTGGTGCTGAGCGGGGTCGAATAGCTGATGACCGGGTTCCAGATGCCGGCATTGTGCACGCGGGTCACATCCTTGCGATAGGAGACGCTCACCGTGAGCTTGTCGAAATCGCTGGTGATGAGGCCGGTGCGGCCGATGCCGACATAGCCGCCGACTTCGAGCGCGGAATCGACTTCGCCGAGCGCGCGGACGCGCGGATCGCGGATGGAATCGCGGTTCGAGCGGTTCATGTTGTAAACCGCGACCGGCCCGAACTGGAGGTCCCAGCCGGGGCCGGTGGGATTCGGAATCACGTCGAGCTGGGCACGATTGCCGATCAGCGTGAAGCTCATCCCCGCCACGGTGCCGTTGGCGACCGGAATCGGCGTCCAGCGATTATGGCTGGAGCCTTCATAGTCCGGATAATAGGCGGCACCGACGCCGAGGGTGAGCCGCGCCGCACCTTCCCTGGCCGCTTCCTGGACTTCGGCGGGCGGCGGCGTTTCGTCCTGCGCAAAGGCAGGTGCGGCGAGGAGGCAGAGCGGCAGCGCCGCGAGACCGAGGATACGCATGGACCGGATTTCCCAATGTTGCAGGCGCGAAACGCCGACCCGCGACACCGGTTCCTGCAAGCAGATCGCAAAGATCAGCCGCCGTTGCTTTTGCGCACCGGCCGTGGCCGGAAGTCGCCCAGCCCGGCATCGGTGCCGCACAGCCGGTCCCAATGGCGGAAATAGAGGCCGAAATTGCTCTGGTAGCGCTCGTGGTGGCGCTGGTGGTGGCTGGCGGTGATCAGCCAGGCGCCGAGCGGCCCCTGCCACACCCAGCGCGGCCAGATTTCCCAGCCCATGTGATTGGTGACGCCCATCACGGTCATGATCGCCAGCACCAGCCCCAGCGCGCCGACATGGATCGGGATGAGGAAGACCAAAGCCGGGATCACCACCGCGCCGGTCACCGCCTCGAGCGGATGGAAGCTCATCGCCGCCCAGGCCGTGGGCGGCCGGCTGGCATGGTGGACCGCGTGCATCCGCCGGAACAGCGCGGGCACATGCATCCAGCGATGCGTCCAGTAGAACCAGCTGTCATGCGCGAGCAGATAGAGCAGCACCGAGACCGGCAGATACCAGAGCGGCCAAGCGTGGACGTCGGTGTAGATCCGCGTCCAGCCCTGGTGCTGCCAGCCCCAGGCGACCACGCCGGCGGGCACGCCGTAGATCGCCGCCGAGGCGAGGCTCCAGCCGATCTCGCGGCGGATCTGCCCGTCCAGCCCGGCATAGAGCCCGGGGTGCCGGACTCGCGTCGCCAGCGCGAACCCGCCGCTCGCCAGCAGGTAGCGGATGCCGACGATCAGCGTCATCGCGAGCGCGGACAGGAGGACGGCGGCGACCATGGCTGGCGCCTTACGCTATTTTTCGAAGCGGCGCGCGGCCTGGCGGGAACGCACCGACGCGGCCGGCGTTTTCCGCGCTTCTGCGAAGCGGGAATCGAGGCATTTCGCTGCCCGTTTTTTGGGCACGCTTTCGCATCTGCACAAAAATTTACCCACAGGTAATATTTGATTGCGCGCGAATCCCACGGAATCGCGGGATTCTTGCCGTTGGCACGCTGTTTGCGACGAGCACCCCCGGGATAACCGCCAACGAGGGGGCGACATGAAGCTCATCATCGCCATCATAAAACCATTCAAGCTGGACGAAGTCCGCGAGGCGCTGACCGGCGTCGGGGTCGCGGGCATGACCGTGTCGGAAGTGAAGGGCTTCGGTCGCCAGAAGGGCCAGACCGAAATCTATCGCGGCGCGGAATACAGCACCAACATGGTGCCCAAGATCAAGATCGAGGTCGTGGTGGGGGCCGATCTGGCCGACCGCGCGGTCGAAGCGATCCAGGCCGCCGCCAGCACCGGCGCGATCGGCGATGGCAAGATTTTCGTCCTCGATGTCGGCCAGGCCGTGCGCATCCGCACGGGCGAGACCGACGAGACGGCGCTGTAAGATGGGGGTCCAGATGAAACTAGCGATGAAGATTGCCGCGGGGGCGGGGCTCGGCGCCCTGTTCGCCGCGATGCCGGCGCTCGCGCAGGCACCGGCCGCCGCCGCTCCGGTGGTGCCGACCGATGCGATGGTCAACAAGGGCGATGTCAGCTGGATGCTCGTTTCGGCGGCGCTGGTGCTGATGATGTCGGTCCCCGGCCTCGCGCTCTTCTATGGCGGCCTGGTCCGCACCAAGAACATGCTCTCGGTGCTGATGCAGGTGCTCACCATCGTCTGCGTCACCGGCCTGATGTGGGTCACCATCGGCTATTCGATGGCCTTCACCAACGGCGGCGCGCTCAACCTCTTCGTCGGCGGCTTCTCGAAGGCGCTGATGAACGGCGTCGACGCCAATACCTTCGCCGCGACCTTCTCGAACGGCGTCTATCTGCCCGAGACGACCTTTGTCGTCTTCCAGATGACCTTCGCGATGATCACTCCGGCGCTGATCGTCGGCGCGTTCGCCGAGCGCGTGAAGTTCACGCCGCTGATCATCTTCGTCGTGCTCTGGTCGATCTTCGCCTATTATCCGATGGCGCACATGGTCTGGTACTGGCCGGGCCCAGACTTCACCGCCGGCCTGCCCGACGATCATGGCTATCTGTGGGGCAAGGGCGCGCTCGATTTCGCGGGCGGCACCGTGGTGCACATCAACGCGGGCATCGCCGGCCTGGTCGGCTGCCTCGTGATCGGCAAGCGCACCGGCTACAAGCAGGAGCCGATGGCGCCGCACTCGCTGACCATGACCATGATCGGCGCCTCGCTGCTCTGGGTGGGCTGGTTCGGCTTCAACGCCGGCTCCAACCTCGAAGCCAACAAGTTCGCCTCGCTCGCCTTCATCAATACCATGGTCGCCACCGCGGCTGCGGGTGCGATGTGGGCGATCATCGAGCAGGTCGTGCACGGCAAGCCGTCGCTCCTCGGCGCGGCCTCGGGCGTGGTCGCCGGCCTCGTCGCCATCACCCCGGCCGCGGGCTTCGCTGCCCCGATGACCTCGGTGGTGCTCGGCGCGGTCGCCTCGATCGGCTGCTTCTTCTTCGTCACCACGGTGAAGAACAAGCTGGGCTATGACGACACGCTCGACGTGTTCGGCGTCCACTGCGTCGGCGGCATCATCGGCGCGATCGGCACCGGCATCGTCGCCGACCCCGCGCTGGGCGGCCAGGGCTGGATGGACTTCACCGTGATCCCGGCGGTCGCCGGCAAGTATGACATGGCCTCGCAGGTCGTCACCCAGGCCACCGGCGTGGGCGTGACGCTTCTGCTCTCGGGCGTCGTGTCGCTGGTGCTGTTCACGCTGCTCAAGTTCACGATCGGCATCCGCCCGAGCGTCGAAGTCGAGATGGAAGGTCTCGACATCAACGCGCACGGCGAGCGCGCCTACAACTATTGACGAGATCGGGCGCCGCGCAACCTCTCCAAATAGCGCGGCGCCCAACCGAGGTTCCTCCTGCGGACGACTGGGCCGGTGGTTTAGACCGCCGGCCCTTTTTTTGTTCGCGGGCCAGAGGCACGCGGACATGTATCCCCGCGAAAGCGGCGATCTCGTGCCGCAAACGAGCGTGTCGGCAGAGAAACCCTGGATCCCCGCCTTCGCGGGGATGACGATCAGGCCAGATCTTCCTTGATGAACTGGGCGCAGCGTTCGCCGATCACCACCGTGGGGCCGTTGGTGTTGCCGCCGATCAGCCGCGGCATGATCGAGGCGTCGGCGATGTAGAGCCCCTCCACCCCGCGCACCTTCAGCCGCGGATCGACCACCGCGCCGCCGTCCGAGCCCATGCGCGCGGTGCCGACGGGGTGGTAGATCGTGTCGGCCCGGGCACGGATCAGCCGTTCGAGCGCGGCATCGTCGGCCAGGTCGATCGGATAGCGATCGCGGCCGCGATATTGGGCGAGCTGGGGCGCCTCGAGCAGGCGGTACATGGTGCGCACGCCCCGCTTGAGCACCTCCATGTCGCGCGGATCGCCCAGGAAATCGGGATCGATCAGCGGCGCGACGCGCGGATCGAGCGACTGGAGGCGCACGCTGCCGCGGCTCTCCGGGCGCAGCACACAGGCATGGCAACTGAAGCCGTGCCCGGCGACCGGCGTGCGGCCATGATCCTCGACGATGGCGATCAGGAAATGGAGCTGGATATCGGGCCGATCGAGCGCCGGATCGGTGCGCAGGAACGCGCCGGCCTCGGCATAGGGCGTGGTCATCCGCCCCTTGCGGGTGAGCAGCCAGCGCGCCATCGAGCCCAGCGACTTGAGCGAGCCCGCGGGCGAGCGGCCGAGGAAGAAGCTGCCCGGCGTCTCGAACGCGGCGACATAATCGACATGGTCCTGGAGATTGCCGCCGACCGCCGGCCGATCGATCCGCACCGACAGGCCCGTCTCGCGCAGATGCGCACCGGGGCCGATCCCCGAAAGCATCAGCAGCTGCGGCGTCTGGAACGCACCGGCGGCGAGCACCACGGCGCGGCGGGCGCGGATCTCGCGCGCGACCCCGTCGCGCTGATAGGCGACACCCCAGACCCGGCCATCCTCGAACAGCACCCGCTCGACCATGGCATCGGTGATGATCTCCAGCATCTCGCGGCGCTCGAGATAGGCGCGCGCCGCGGTCCAGCGCTCGCCGTGCCGCTGGGTGACCTGATAGAGGCCCGCGCCAGACTGGTGCGCCCCGTTGAAATCCTCGTTGCGCGGGATCTGGAGCTCGCCGGCGGCCTCGATGAACGCCTCGCTGCCCGGATGCGCCCAAAGCTGGTCGCTTACCCAGAGCGGGCCCTTGTCGCCGTGAAATGCATCGGCACCGCGGACATTGTGCTCGGAGCGGCGGAACCAGGGCAGCATGTCGTCCCAGCCCCAGCCCGGGCAGCCGAGATCGCGCCATTCGTCATAGTCGCGCCGGTGGCCGCGGACATAGAGCATCGCGTTGATCGCGCTCGATCCGCCCAGCCCCTTGCCGCGGGGCTGATAGCCGCGCCGGCCGTTGAGCCCGCGCTGCGGCACCGTTTCGAAGGCCCAGTTGGTGGCGGGCCCCTGGAAGGGGAGCATGCCGGGCATGCGCGTCTTGATGCCGGTGTTGCGGCCGCCGGCCTCGAGCACCGCGACGCTGTACTTGCCGCCTTCGCTCAGGCGGCCCGCGACGGCGCTGCCGCCGGATCCTCCACCGATGACGACGATGTCGGCTGCTTCCACGCGACCCCCGCTTGCTGCCGCGCCTGCCAGCGCGCCTTTATCACTTCCGATGTATCGCGGCTGCCATCGTGGCTCCAGCCCGGCGGCGCGACCATATACCCGATTCGGGACTTCCAATCGGGCGCGCGCCACACATCCCGGGCGATGCCCACCCATTCGTGGAACGCCGCCCAGAGCAGGTTGAAGCTGCCGAGATCCTTGACGATGCCGTAGCGCGGCCGATCGTCGTCGCGTTCGGGCTCATAGGTGCCGAGCATCCGGTCCCAGACGATGAAGACGCCGGCATAGTTCTTGTCGAGATAGCGGGCGTTGGTCGCGTGGTGGACGCGGTGGTGCGACGGCGTGTTCATCACCGCTTCGAACCAGCGCGGCATCCGCCCGATCACCTCGGTATGGATCCAGAACTGGTAGATCAGGTTGATCGCCGCGACGAAGAAGATCATCGCCGGGTGGAAGCCGATCAGGAACAGCGGCAGGCGGAAGAGGAAACTTGCGCTGATAAACCCGGTCCAGGTCTGCCGCAGCGCCGTGGTCAGGTTATAATGCTGGCTCGAATGGTGGATGACATGGCTCGCCCAGAACCAGCGGACGCGGTGCGCGGCGCGGTGGAAGAGATAATAGGCGAAATCGTCGAGCACGAAGGCGAGGACGAACCAGTACCAGGCGAATCCGATCGTGAAGATGCGGAACTGATAGACCCCCATCGCGATCGCATAGACGAAGCCGGCGGTGAGCAGCCCGGCAACGGTGCTGCCGAGGCCGAGCCCCAGGCTGGTCAGCGTGTCCTTCGGGCAAAAGCGCCGGCGATCGCGCAGCCGGGCGACGAGCATCTCGGCGAGGACGAGCAGCACGAAGCCGGGAATGGCATAGTTCACCGGATCGGGCAGATGCGGAACCACGGGCATGGCCCTGCTTACCCCCTTGTCAGTAGCCTGTCACGCCGCGGAGCAGCACGGCGCCGAAGCGCCGGTCGCCGCTGTCGATACGGAGGCCGTCGGGCGTGGGCCGGCTGGCGAGCGGCAGGCGCAGATGCCGCGCCGCAACACGGGCGCCGTGCATCTTGAGCAGCGCGACATCGCCGGCCTTGCCATGGACGAGCGCGGCCTTGCCGTCGCTGCCGAGCAGCGCCTCGCCGGCATCGAAGCCCGATATCATCGCCTCGGCGGTCTCACGCGCTTCCTCGCTGCTGGCGATCGCGGCGCCACGGCCCAGTCCGAGCGCCCAGGCGACCAGCGTCATGAACAGGATCGAGCCGAGCGAGCCCGCGAAGATATAAAGCTGGTTCACGCCCTGCCCGATAGCTGATCGAGCAGCGGGCGGATGCCGGAGATGTCATAGCCGGCCTGCGCGGCCTTGGTGGTGATCTCGACAGGGTCGCCGCCGCGCGACGCCTCGGCCAGTGCCCAGAGGTTGCATGAGCGCGTGCCCGAGCGGCAATAGGCGAGCACCGGACCCTTCGCGTCGGCAAGCGCCGCCGCCATTGCCTCGACCTGCGTCGAGGAGAAGCCGGCATGGGTGACGGGGATCGCGGCATAGCCGAGCCCGGCCGCTTCCGCCGCAGCGCGGATCGTGTCGCCGGCGGGCTGGCCCATCTCCTCCTCGTCGGGGCGATTGTTGATCACATAGGAGAAGCCCTGCTCGGCGAGCAGCGCGATATCCTCGGCGGCGATCTGGGGGGCGACCGAGATGATGTCGTCGACGCGGCGCAGGTTCATGGGTTCATCTCCTTGTCTTCGATGATCTGCCCGGTCTTCGACCAGTCCGCCATCTGCTTTTCGGCCGCGCCAACCGCATCGTGGATCGGCGTGAGCCTGGGGTTCTTGCAACCGAGATCGAAGGCGATCCCCTGCTGGATCAGGCCGGTGTACCAGCGGATCGAGCCATAGGGGAAATCGGTCCAGCGCTCGCCGCATTCGGGCTGGGCGCCGATCACTGCCTCGGCCGGCGCCAGCAACGTACGGATGCGCGCGAAGCCCTGTGGGCCGGCATCGAACTTCCGCGTGACCAGCCGCGTGCCCAGCCCGGGACCTTCGGCATGGGTGTAGGTCGCCGCTCCGCTCGGCTGGATACGCCATTCCGAGACAGGCTTGCCCCAGCTGCTCACCCGAAATTCGATCATCTCGACCGAGACCGGCGCCGGCGCCTCCACCGGTGCCCGCGGCGCACAGGCGGCGAGCAGGAGCAGGCTGGCGAACAGGGGCTTCACGCGGCCTCGCGGATCACTTGCAGGAAGGCATCACCATAGGCGTCGAGCTTGCGCGCGCCAACGCCGGAGATGTTGGCCATCTGGGCGATGCTGTCGGGCTTGAGCATCGCCATGTCGCGCAGCACCGAATCGTGGAAGATGACATAGGGCGGCAGCCCGGTTTCCTGCGCGATCTCGCGGCGCTTGGCGCGCAGCGCCTCGAACAACGGGTTGCCGACCGGATTCTCGCCGCCTGCCCGGCCGCCGCCGCGCCGCTTGCGCTCGCGCTTGGGGGGCAGGACGAAGCTGACCGTGGCGCCGCCCTTGAGGATCGCCTTGGCCTCGGGGCCGAACTCGAGCCCGCCATGCTCGTTGGCACGCAGCGCGTCGCGCAGCAGCAGCGCACGGGCGACCGGCTTGATCAGCGCCGCCTCCTCGCCCTCGACGATGCCGAAGACCGACAGGCTCTCATGCCCGTTCGAGAGGCTGCGGTCGGTCGACTGGCCGAGCAGGATGCTCTCGATATAGCCGACGCCGAACATCATGCCGGTGCGGAACACGGCGGAGAGGAATTTCTGCGCGGTCACCGTCGCGTCGATCGCCGCGGGCGGGCTCAGGCAATTGTCGCAATTGCCGCAGGACTCCGCCGGCTCCTCGCCGAAATGCCGGAGCAGGATGCGGCGGCGGCAGGTCGCGGTCTCGACCAGCGCGCCCAGCGCGGTCAGCCGCGCGCGCTCGCCCGCCTGGCGCTGGGGCTCGACCTCGCCGATCCGCTGGCGGGCACGGGCGAAATCATCGGCGCCCCAGAAGAGATGCGCCACCGCCGGATCGCCGTCGCGCCCCGCACGGCCGGTTTCCTGGTAATAGGCCTCGATCGACTTGGGCAGGCCGGCATGCGCGACGAAGCGGACATCGGGCTTGTCGATGCCCATGCCGAAGGCGACGGTGGCGACGATCACCATGTCTTCGCTGGCGACGAAGGCGGCCTGGTTGCGGCGGCGCACCTCGGGATCGAGCCCGGCATGATAGGGCAGCACCGGGCGGCCGGTTTCCGCTGCCAGCTTCTCGGCGAGCTTCTCCACCCCGGCACGCGTCTGGGCATAGACGATGCCGGGGCCGGGCGTCTCGGCGATCAGGTCGATCACCTGGCGCGTGGTGTTCTCGCGCGGGGTGATCGCATAGCGGATGTTGGGCCGGTCGAAGCCGGCGACGATCAGCCCGTCGTGCGGAATGCCGAGCTGCTCGAGGATGTCGGCGCGGGTATGCGCGTCGGCAGTCGCGGTGAGCGCGAGGCGCGGCACGTCGGGGAAACGATCGAGCAGCGGGCGTAGCAGGCGATAGTCGGGGCGGAAATCATGCCCCCATTCGGAGACGCAATGCGCCTCGTCGATCGCGAACAGGCTGAGCTTCGCCTGGCTGAGCAGGTTGCGGAAATATTCGTTCGAGGCGCGCTCGGGCGCGACATAGAGCAGGTCGAGCTCGCCGGCGCGGAAGCGCTCGATCGTCTCGGCGCGGTTCTCGTCGACCGAGGTGAGCGTCGCGGCGCGGATGCCCACCGCCTCGGCGGCGCGCAGCTGGTCGTGCATCAGCGCGATCAGCGGCGAGACGACGACGCAGGTGCCCTCGAGCATCACCGCAGGCAGCTGATAGGTGAGCGACTTGCCCGCACCGGTGGGCATCACCGCCAGCGTGCGATCGCCCGCCAGCACGCGCGCCACCACCTGCTCCTGCACGCCGCGGAACGCGTCGAAGCCGAAGATGCGGCGCAGGGTCTCGGTCGGGGAAGCCATCCGAGCCGGTTAGCGGGGCGTGCCCCCCAAAGTCGAGGCTATTTGCAGGGAACGCCGTCCTCGGCCTTCCAATCGACCAGCTTGAACGCGCTCACTTCTATGGCGCTGATCGCATATGGCCAATATTCCACGCCGAGCTTGCCCGGCACGACGAGGCAGACATCGGTCGGCTGCGCCTTGCCCTTGCTGGTGATCCTGGCCTGGTACGACAGCGCCTTCGCATAGCCATTGTGGATGATCAGCAGCGAGCCGCCGGTCTCCGGCACCGGCAGGAAGCGGAAGCGCGCCTGGCCGGCAACGGGAACGGGGGCAGCAGGCAATGCGCTGTTGTGCGGCATCGGCTGGCCCTGGGTCACCGGCGCCTCGGGCAGCTTCACGCCGCCCACCTGGCGGCCGAGCGCGACTTCGAACGGCGTGGCGCTGGCCGGGCCGAGCGCGGCATCGGCAAGATCATCGTCGCTGATCTCGAGCACGACTTCCTCGCCCCGCGCCAGCGTGACGCCCTGCGCCATTGCCGGGCTTGCGATCGAAACCGAAACCGCCGCCAGCGCCCATGCCGATCTGCGCATCTGCACTCCCCCTTGTTGCCGCCCGACTATCCGTGAGGCGGCAATGCGCGGCAAGCGGTTTACATGCGTCCCGCCCCTCGCCTAGCCTTGGCGGATGACTTCCTTCCGCATCGGCCGGCGCGGCCTGATCGCCGGCAGCGCCGCGGCGCTGCTCCCCCTTCCCGCGAGCGCAGCGAAGGAGGACTGGCGCAAGCTGGCGGACGAAGTGCGCGAGAGCATGCGCTGGGCCTGGCAGAACTACCGCGAACGGGCCTGGGGCAAGGACCAGATCATGCCCGTCTCGGGCGGCGCGGAGAGCTTCTCGATCAAGGGCCAGCATGTCGGGCTCAGCCTGATCGAGGCGCTCGACACCTTGTGGCTGATGGAGCTCGATGCCGAATTCAAGGACGGCGTCGACTGGATCCATGCCAATCTGAGCTTCGACATCGACGGCGAAGTCTCGGTATTCGAGACGATCATCCGGCTGGTCGGCGGGCTGCTCTCGGCGCACCTGGCGAGCGGCGACAAGCTGCTGCTCGCCAAGGCCAAGGACCTGACCGACCGGCTGATGCCGGCGTTCACCGCCTCGCCGATCGGGCTGCCGCACCGCTACGTCAACCTCAAGACCGGGGCGGTGCGCGGGCCGGTGACCAACCCCGCCGAGATCGGCAGCTGCATCACCGAGTTCGGCACGCTGAGCCGGCTGACCGGCGATCCGCGCTATTTCAAGGCAGCGAAGAAGGCGATGGTCGCGCTGTTCGGTCGGCGATCGGACATCGGGCTGATCCCCGACGCGATCGACTGCATGACCGGCGAATGGAAGAGCCGGCGCGCGACGATCGGCCCGCCCTCCGACAGCTATTACGAATATCTCTGGGACGGCTGGCAGCTGCTCGGCGACCGCGACTGCCTGACCATGTACAAGAGCTGCACCGCCGCGATCCTCGAGAACCAGAAGGCAATGCTCAACGGCGACCTGTGGTTCGTCGATGTCGATTTCGAGACCGGCAAGCGGATCAACTGGGAGCAGGACGAGCTTTCGTCCTTCTATGGCGGGCTGCTCGCGCAGGGCGGCGAGCCCGTGATCGGCGAGGCCTATACGCGCAGCTGGGACAAGGTGCAGGCGAAGTACGGCATCCTGCCCGAGGGCTATGACCCCGAAAAGGACGCGCCGACCTACAAGACCAACGCGCTGCGCCCCGAGCTGGCCGATGCCGCGTTCAACCACTGGCTGCTCGACGGCAAGGAAGAATGGCGCGCGCTGGTCGCCCGGCATTTCCGGGCGATGCAGCAATGGAACAAGGCGGCCTATGGCTATGCGGTGATGGCCGACGTCACCACCAAGGCGCAGGCGGACCATTGCCCCGGCTACTGGTGGTCCGAGCAGATGAAATATTACTGGCTGATCTTCGCCGACTGCCGGCGCTTCGATTACCGGAAGAACTATCTCTCGACCGAGGGGAACGTGCTGCTGGGGTTCAGGCACTAGCTGCCCCCGCAAAATAGCCGTCATCCCGGCGAAAGCCGGGATCTCAGGCGGAGGCGCGGGAAAGGAGCCGCACGAGATCCCGGCTTCCGCCGGGATGACGGATTGGGGCGGGCGGCGTTTCGGAAGCGTATCGCCCACAATTTTTCCCGCCCCTGCGCTTCCCCCCGCGCCCGCCATCGGCCAAAGCAGTCGCGATGACGGTACGCGTGGACATGGGGGTGGACGGCAAGGGGGATTCCGTCGCCATGGATCTCGAGGAGCTGCTGGCGACGCGTCTGCTCGTCCAGGGCAATTCGGGGTCGGGCAAGTCGCACCTGCTGCGCCGCCTGCTCGAGAAGAGCGCGGGCCATGTCCAGCAGGTGATCATCGATCCCGAGGGCGACTTCGTCACCTTGAGCGACCGGTACGGCCATATCTCGATCGAGGCGGCGGACTATAGCGAGCGCGAGATCGCCCGCTTCGCCACGCGCATCCGCGAGCATCGCGCGTCGGTCGTGCTCAGCCTGGAAGGGCTCGAGGCCGAGGGACAGATGAAATGCGCCGCGGCCTTCCTCAACGCGCTGTTCGATGCGCCGCGCGATCATTGGTATCCCGCCCTTGTCGTGGTCGACGAGGCGCAACTATTCGCGCCTTCGGGCGGCGGCGAAGTCGCCGAGGACGTGCGCCGCGCCTCGCTCAGCGCGATGACCAACCTGATGTGCCGCGGGCGCAAGCGCGGCCTGGCCGGCGTGATCGCCACCCAGCGCCTCGCCAAGCTCGCCAAGAACGTCGCGGCCGAGGCCTCGAACTTCCTGATGGGGCGCACCTTCCTCGACATCGACATGGCGCGCGCCGCCGATCTGCTCGGCATGGAGCGCCGCCAGGCCGAGGCGATCCGCGACCTCGCGCGCGGCCATTTCCTCGCGCTCGGCCCCGCCGTGTCGCGCCGGCCGATCTCGGTGCAGATCGGCGCGGTGGAGACCAGCGCGCGCAGCGGCAGCCCCAAGCTGACGCCGCTGCCCGAGGCACCCTCGGCCGAGCTCAAGGACCTGCTGCTCGCGCCCGCCGAGCCCGAATGGACGCCGCCGGCGCCGCCGACGCCCGCTGCCCCGCCCCAACTCGCCAGCGACCGGCTGCTCGAGGCGCTGGCGAAGAGCGTGCCGGCGCGCGAGGAAGTGCCCGAAGTCGATCCCGAGGAAGCCGCGGCCAAGATCGCCGACGTGCTGCGCGACATCGTGGCGGACAGCGAAAGCAGCTTCCGCTCGCCTTCGGTGCTCTACCAGGACTTCCTCGTCCGCTGCCGGATGGTCGGCCTCGCCCGGCCGCCGCTCGACCTTTCCGCCTTTGTCCGCCGGCTTTCGGCCGCGCGCGCGGGCATCCACGGCGATCCCGATGCCGAATGGGCGCAGGCGCTAGAAGCGGCGCGCGCGCTGCCCGACGACATGCTCGGCCCGTTCCTGCTCGTCGCCCGCGCCGCGCGCGAAGGCGCCCCCTGCCCCAGCGACGGCGAGATCGCCGCGACCTATGGCACCAGCTCGCTCGGCCGCGTGCGCCGGCTGCTCCAATATATCGAGAGCCGCGAGCTGTTCGTCACTCGCACCGACCTGTCGGGCAAGCGCTCGATCACCATCCCCCGGCTAGGCTGGACGACGCAGCCGGCGGAGATCGGCGGCAGCTAAGGCGCAAAGTACACAAAGTACACGCCAAGCATCGTTATACGCGCCGACCCACAGCAACAATGTTGCGCAATCCCGATGCTATATTTCCAACAGCTCAGAGCGTGCGCAGCCAGGCCTCGGTGGCGTCGACATGCGTCACCGGAAGCATGTGGCCGCCATCGAGATAGTCGACCTTGCCGTGCTGCACCGCGCTCGCGGTCTTGCCGCCATGCAGCTCGGGATCGAGCAGCGCGTCCTGGCGGCCATAGAGAATCGCGACCGGCAGCACGATTTCGCCATAGCGCGGCGCCTGGACCTTGATCGCCTCGGGCGCCATTTCGAGCTCGTAGCAGCCCTGCTGGAAGCTCGCCGGGCGGATGGCGAGCGCGCCGCCGGCCTTGATCGGAAAGTCCTCGGGCACCGCATCGGGCGCGAAGACTTCGGCTGTCTTCGCCTTGCCGGTGCGCATCGAGAGCGGCACCGCCAGCGTCCAGGCGATGATCGGGCGGAGCGGCGCAGGCACGACCAGCCCCTTGAGCGGCGCCGGGGCGGCGTCGATCGGCTGGGTGAGCGGTGCGATCAGGCCCAGGCCACGCACCGCCTCGGGATGGCGCAGCGCCAGCGCCAGGCTGACCGCGCCGCCCATCGAATGGCCGACGAGCAGCGGCTTCTCCAGCCCCAGCGCGGCGATCGCCGCGGCAATCGCATCGGCCTGGCCAGCAAGATCGAGCCGCGGGCCGGTGCGCGTCGAATAGCCCCAGCCGGGACGGTCCATCACGAGGACGCGGTGATCCTTCGCCAGCCGGCCGGCCAGCGCATAGGTGAAGACGCGCAGCTGGCTCATGATGCCGTGGATCATCACGATCGCCGGCGCATCGGCCGGGCCCATCTCGACGACATGGATGCGCGCGCCCGGCACGACGACCTGGCGCCCGTCCATCGGGATCCAGCGTTCGACCCCGCGCGAGACATAGGCGGACCAGAGGATGAGCGCGGCCACCACCAGAGCCAGCGCAATCAGGAACCAGAGCATCACCCCTCCTATTCGGCGGGGACTTCCTCTCCGCCGCCCTCGGCCTCGCGCTCCTGCGCCTGCCGCGCCCACATCTCGGCATAGAGACCGTTCTTGCGCAAGAGCTGGGCGTGGGTGCCCTGCTCCGCCACCCGACCCGCCTCGAGCACGACGATGCGATCGGCATGGACGACGGTGGAGAGCCGGTGGGCGATGACGATGGTGGTGCGACCATGCTCGATCGCCTCGAGCGTCGCCTGGATATCCGCCTCGGTGCGGCTGTCGAGCGCGCTGGTCGCTTCGTCGAGGATCAGGATCGGCGGGTTCTTCACCAGCGTGCGCGCGATCGCGACGCGCTGCTTCTCGCCACCCGACAGCTTGAGCCCGCGCTCGCCGACGCGCGTCTCGAAGCCCTGGGGCAGCGCCTGGATGAAGCCGGCGATCGCGGCGCCACGCGCGGCCGCGGCGATCTCGTCGTCGCCGGCACCTTCGCGGCCATAGGCGATGTTGTAGCCGATCGTGTCGTTGAACAGCACCGTGTCCTGCGGGACGATGCCGATCGCGGCGCGCAGCGAGGATTGCGTCACCTCGCGGATATCCTGGCCGTCGATGGTGATGCGCCCGCCGGTGACGTCGTAGAAGCGGTACATAAGCCGGGCGAGCGTCGACTTGCCGGCGCCCGAGGGGCCGACCACCGCGACGGTGGCGCCGGCCGGAATGTCGAGATCGATGCCCTTCAGGATCTCGCGGTCAGGGTCATAGCCGAAATGCACGCCCTCGAAGCGGACATGGCCGGACGCGATGGCGAGCGGCGTGGCGTTCGGCGCGTCCTTCACCTCCGCGGCACTGTCGAGCAGGTCGAACATCGAGCCCATGTCGATCACGCCTTGCCGGATGGTGCGATAGACCCAGCCGAGCATGTCGAGCGGGCGGAAGAGCTGGCTGAGCAGCGTCGAGACCAGCACCACGTCGCCCGCAGTGAACTTGCCGCTGCTCCAGCCGAACACCACCAGCGCCATGCCGGCGCCGAGCATGAAGTTGGTGATCATTGCCTGGCCGATATTGAGCCAGGCGAGCGAGTTCTCGCTGGTGGTCGCGGCGCGGGCATAGGCAGTGACGGCATTCTCGTAGCGCCGCGCCTCGCGCTCCTCGGCGTTGAAATACTTCACAGTCTCGAAGTTGAGCAGCGAATCCACCGCATGCGCGACGGCGCCGGTGTCGAGATCGTTCATCTTCTCGCGCAGCTTCGAGCGCCAGTCGGTCACCCAGCGCGTGAAGGCAATGTAGAGCACCACCATCGCCAGCGTGCCGGCGACCAGCCACACGCCGTAGCGTGTCCAGAAGATGCCGATAACCAGCGCGAGCTCGAGGATCGTCGGGGCGATGTTGAACAGCAGGAAATAGAGCATCGTGTCGATGCTCTTGGTGCCGCGCTCGACCACCTTGGTGATTGCGCCGGTGCGGCGCTCGAGATGGAAACGCAGGCTCAGCTGGTGAAGATGACGGAAGACGTCGGCAGCCAGGCGGCGGGTTGCGTCCTGGCCGACGCGCTCGAACACCGCGTTGCGCAGATTGTCGAACACCACCGTGCCAAGCCGCGCCGCCGCATAGCCGATCACCAGCAGCGTCACCAATACCGTCGCATTGGGCACGCCTGCAGGCTTCGCCATCGTATCGATCGCGCCCTGCAGTGCGAACGGCGCGCCATAGACTTGCACCAGCTTGGACACCACGACGAGCCCGAGCGCGATGACGATGCGCACGCGCAGCCCCGGCGCGTTGGCCGGCCAGAGATAGGGAAGGAAGCGCCGCAATGTCGCGAGCATCGGGCGCTCGCCGGCGGGTGCATCGGGTTTGGAAGCCATTGCCGCTAAATTTGGGGCGCCTGGCGCCGCGATGCAACGCTTGACCGCCGCGTCCGTTGTTAACCTTTGGAAGGAGGCGGCGATGGACCAGGTCTTCTATCTGCTGGCGATCATGGGTTGCAGCGACGACAATCTCGACTGCCGGCAGGCGCGGATCGAGCCGGCGCGCTATACCAGCTATGCGAGTTGCCAGGAGGCGATGACCGACGCGCTGCGCCGCAATATGGACCTGGATTTTCCGGTGATCACCGGCGCCTGCCAGCGCCAGACTCCCGAAATCGCGCGCCAGACCGCCCCGAAACCGGACGGCAAAGGCCGCTAGCACCCCCTGCCCGTTTCAATTATATTGCAGATGCGAAACTGTTCCGGGGGGAAGCGGGATGAAGCAGCTGCTTGGCGTGATCATCGGACTGGCGGTGGGCGCCGGTGTCGTACTGGGCCTGAACTGGCTGGGCGCACGCTACGCCCTTCCCGACAGCTTTATTGCCGATACGCCCCAGGCGGCGACCGTTGGCGGCTGGGCGCTCGGTGCGCTGGCCGGTGGTGTAGCGGCTGTTCGCGTGGGCGAATGGCCGGTGAGCGGCTGGATCGTTGCGCTGGCCGGGATCGGCTATGCGCTGGCGACCAGCCTGATGAGTCCGCACCCCTTGTGGATGCAGGTCGCCGCCGTTGTCGCACCGTTTCTGGCCGGCGTGGTCGTTTCGGGGATCGCGCGCCCGGCCTAGCGGGGGCGCGACCAGAGTTCGGGATCGCGCGGAGCGGCCGGATACAGGTCCTTCCGGCGCAGGGCCTGCCATTTCGCGCGGACGATCCAGCCGAGCTTCTCGAACGCCGAGGTCTTCACCCGGTGATCCCAGGCATGCTCGCCGCGCGCCGCGACCTTCTTCGCGATATCGCCATAGATGCCGGCCGCGGCGAGCACCGCCCAGGCCGAACGGAAGCCGAGCGCCGGCGTGCCGAGCCGCGCGCTTTCGGCATAGTCGGCGGCGCCTTGGGTCAGCCGGCCGGCGAGCACCACCAGCCGCGGGCGGAAGGGCGGCTTCATGTGCTGTCCCGGCGGGATGTCCATCTCGGTCAGCCAGTCGTCGGGCAGATAGCAGCGGCCCATCCGGTCGTCGGCCTCGATGTCGCGCGCGATATTGGCGAGCTGGAAGGCGATGCCGAGGTCGCAGGCACGATCGAGCGTCGCTTCGTCCTCTGGCGCGACGCCCATGATCACCGCCATCAGGCAGCCGACTGCCCCGGCGACGTGATAGCAATAGCGGTAGAGATCGGCCTCATGGCGCGGCCCCCATTCGGCTGCATCGAGCGCAAAGCCCTCGACCACATCCCAGATATAGCGGTGCGGCAGCCTGGCTTCGGCTGCGACGATGCGCAGCGCATCGAAGGCCGGATCGCCGACCCACTGCCCGGCCAAAGCCGCTTCGGTGAGCAGGCGGATGCGGGCGAGGCCGGCGCGGGCATCCGCCTCGCCGCCCTCGAACCCGTGATCCTGGCCATCGGCAAGATCGTCGCAGGCGCGGCACCAGGCGTAGAGCAGCCAGGCCCGCTCGCGCGTCCGCCGATCGAACAACTTGCTGGCGGCAGAGAAACTGCCCGAACCACGCGCGATCGCTTCCTGCGCCGTCGCGACGATCGCGGCGCGCGAAGGAAGCGCGGAACTCAAAGGTCGCCGCGCTTCATCTGGACGATCGTCTCGATCGGCTTGGCCGCGCCCATCTTGTCGAGCAGCCCTTCGAGCGTGGTGTCGACGATCAGCATGTTCTGATGCTGCGGGCGAACGAAGCCGACCTTGCCCATATGCACCCAGAAATCGACGAGCTTGTCATAATAGCCGGCGATGTTGAGCAGGCCGACCGGATCGGTGTGATAGCCGAGCTGCGCCCAGCTCATCGCTTCCCACAATTCGTCCATCGTGCCGGTGCCGCCCGGCAGGTTGATGAAGCCGTCGGCGATGTCGGTGAAGCGCGCCTTGCGCTCGTGCATCGTCTTGACGACGTGCAGCTCGGTGCAGCCGCGATGCGCGACTTCGGCATTGACCAGCAGCTCGGGGATGATGCCGATCACTTCGCCGCCGGCTTCGAGCGCCGAATCCGCCACCGCGCCCATCAGCCCCAGCTTGCCGCCGCCATAGACGACGCCGATGCCGCGCTCGGCCAGCGTGCGGCCGACATGGCGCGCGGCCTCGATATAGACGGGATCGGCCGGAGTGGCCGAACCGCAATAGACTGCGACGCGCTTCATGTGCTGCTCTTTCCGATATGCATGGTCCGGCCCGCCTTCGGCCAGAACGCGCGCCGGGGCAAGTCGATCACTTGCCATCCCCGAGCATCAGCGCCGCCGTCGCCTTGGCGCTGCCGACCACGCCGGGAATGCCCGCGCCCGGATGGGTGCCGGCACCGACGAAGAAGAGGTTGTGGATCGCGTCGTCGCGGTTGTGCGTGCGGAACCAGGCGCTTTGCGTCAGAATCGGCTCCAGGCTGAAGGCCGAGCCGAGATGCGCGGCGAGATCCTCGCGGAAGTTCGGCGGGGCATAGCTGAAGCGGGTGACGATCCGGTCCTTGAGGTCCGGGATCAGCCGGCGCTGGACCTCGGCCAGGATTCGCTCTTCCAGCACCGGCGCGATCTCGTCCCAATCGGCGGGAAACTTGCCGAGATGCGGCACCGGGCAGAGCGCGTAGAAGGTCGAGTGCCCTTCGGGCGCCATCGCGGGATCGCTGGCGCTCGGATGGTGGAGATAGAGCGAGAAATCCTCGCTCAGCACGCCATTGTCGAAAATGTCGGCGAGCAGCCCCTGGTAGCGCGGGCCGAACAGGATCGAGTGGTGGGGGATGTCGGGAAAGGTCCCGCGCACGCCGAAATGGACGACGAACAGCGAAGGCGAGAAGCGCTTGCGCTGCAGGCTCTGCGCCGCACGCTGGCTGGAACGCGAGCCCTTGAGCAGATCGCGATAGCTGTGGACCACATCGGCATTGCAGGCGACGGCATCGACCTGCGCCTCATAGCCTCCCATCGTCCGCACGCCGGTGACCAGATCGCCGAGCGTATCGATGCGCGCCACCGGATCGCCGAGCCGCAGCGTGCCGCCCAGCCGCTCGAACTGGCGGACCATCGCCGCGACCAGCTGGTTGGTGCCGCCTTCGGCCCACCAGACCCCGCCCTTGCGCTCTAGCTGGTGGATCAGCGCGTAGATCGAGCTCGCCGTCATCGGATTGCCGCCGACGAGCAAAGTGTGGAAGGAAAAGGCCTGGCGGAGCTTCTCGTTGCGGATGAAGCTGGCGACCTTGGCATAGACCGAGCGCCAGGCACCATATTTGGCCAGCGCGGGCGCGGCGCGGACCATCGACATCACGTCCTGGAACGCGACATGACCGAGCTTCACATAGCCTTCCTCGTACACCCCCGCGGCATATTCGAGGAAGCGGCCATAGCCGGCGACGTCCTGCGGCTCCAATCGCGCGATCTCGGCGGCGAGCGCATGATCGTCATTGGAATAGTTGAAGCGCGTGCCGTCGGGCCAGGAGAGCTGGTAGAAGGGCGTGACCGGCTTGAGCTTCACATCGTCGGCCATGCGGCGGCCCGAGAGCTGCCACAGCTCCTCGAGCACGTCGGGCGCGGTGATCACGGTGGGGCCGGCATCGAAGGTGAAGGTGCCGGCTTCGGTTGGCTTCTCCCAATAATAGGCGCGGCCGCCGGGCTTGTCGCGCGCCTCCAGCACCACCGTATCGACGCCCGCCGATTGCAGCCGGATCGCGAGCGCCAGCCCGCCGATGCCCGCGCCGACCACTGCCGCGCGCTTCACCGGAACGACTCCCGGATCGCCGAGACGGCGCGGCCTACGGGCACGGGCGGCTTGCCCGAGACGAGGCGGAGCTGGTCGAACAGGGTGGAATGCCCGGCATAGAAACGCCCGATCAGCTGGGGATCGAGCCGGTAGAAACGCTGGAGAATGCGGTATCGCTCCTGGGGTTCGGCGGCCTTGAACAACATGGCCGCGAGCATGCGATAGAAGCGGCGGCGGCGCCATGTCGACCTGGCGAAATCGTGGAGCAGCCGGTGGAGCGCCGCGCCGCTCAGGTCGCTCGCCGCCGAGACCAGCACGGCAGTGCGCACCGCATCGGGCAGGCTGTAGCTGGTGAGCGGATGGAACAGGCCGGCGCGCGCGCCCGCCTTGGCGACCTTGTTGCCGCCGGCCTGCCAATAGGCTTCGAAATCGCCGCCCATCACCACCGGCAGCGCGCCGCCCTCTTCCCGCACCACACGATCGACGTGCCAGCCCTGTGCCTGCGTATAGCCTTCGATACGGCTTCCCAGCGCCGGCGGATCGAGATCGGGAGTATCGCTGTAATAGGTATCCTCGACGAAGACGCAGGTGGCGCTGAACGGCAGCGCATAGACGAAGCGATAGCCGTCGAGCTGCTCGACCCGCGCATCCATGATCATCGGACGCTCGAGCCCATGCGCTTCGGCAAGCTGCAGCTCGCGGCCGTAGAACTTCTGCCAGCCGTAGCGCAGCGCCGCCATGTCGGCCGGGCCGCGGCAATCGATCACGCCCTTGGCCTCGATCCGGTCGCCATCGGCGAGGACCACCGCGGTGGGGCTGGCGGCGAGCACCTTGCGCCGAGTCATCACCGCATGTTCGGGCAGATCGGCGCGGACGACCTGATCGAGCCGCCGGGACTCGATGGAATAATAGCCCTGCCGCAGCGTCCGCGCGACTTCGGGAAAGGCGACGTCATAGCTGCGCCAGCCATGGCAGATCAAAGGCGCGGTCAGCCAGCGATCCGCGGGTGCCACGTCGCTGGCGAAGAAGGACCAGAGATGGTTGCCGCCGATCCGGCTGCCGCCCTCGACGATGCGGATATCGACATCGGGACGCCGCCGGCGCAGCGCCAGCGCGATCAATCCGCCGGCAAGCCCACCCCCGACAATGGCGACATCGCAGGAGATGGTGGCGGGCATGCCACAGGCGTACCCCAGCGATTCGCGCAATTTCAACAAAAATGCCCCTCCCGCACGCCATGCGAGGATGGGGCGGAAGGGGCAGGTGTGGCGGGAGCGGCGACGATGCGGCCGCGCCCGGAGCCTCGAAGGGAGTCAGGCGGCCTTGCGCAGCGGCCATTCGGCGGCCATCGCCCGCGCCACCGCCGGGCGGGCGCGGACGCGCTCGCGATAGGCGAGCAGCACCGGCCAGTCGGCCAGCGGCACCTTGGCGAATTCGGACCAGTTGAGCACCGCGAGCAGATAGGCGTCCGCCACCGTGAAGCGATCGTCGAGATATTCGCGTCCCTCGAGATGCCTCGACAGCACTGCGAAGGGACGCGCGTGGCGCGCGCGTGCCGCCACCTGCTCGGCCTCCGCATAGCCCTTGCCGAGGATCGGCATGTACACCGCCTTGTGCAGCTCGGTGCTGACGAAGTTCAACCAGGCGAGCATCCGGTAATGCGCATCGGAAAAGCCGGTGAAGCTGAGCGATCCCTCGGGCGCCAGCTCGGCGATATAGGTGAGCACCGCGGGACCTTCGGTGAGGACGAAGCCGTTCGCGGTCTCGATCGCGGGAACATAGCCCATCGGCGAAATCTCGGTGAAATCGCGGCCGTCGGGCAGGCGCAGGTCCTTGGGCACCTGGACATATTCGGCATCGAGCCCGGCCTCTTCCAGCGCGATGCGCGCAGCGAGCGAGCAGGCAAGCGGACTGAAATAGAGCTTCATCGCGAGTCTCCCTTGTATTTTTGTACGGTCTCGCACAAAAATACCCGGGTCAAGGAATTTCATGCGAACCGATACAAAAATAACGCATCGCGGACGCGGACGGCCGCGCAAGTTCGACGAGGGCCAGGTGCTGAAGGGCGCGATGGAGCGCTTCCGCACGCTCGGCTATTCGAACACCTCGCTCGACGACCTGGCCGAAGCGACCGGGGTGAACCGGCCGAGCCTCTATGCCGCGTTCGGCGACAAGAAGGCGCTGTACCTGGCGGGGCTCGCCCGCACCCATGCTGGCGTCGATGCGACTTTCGCGGCGCTGCACGCGGCCGCCTATCCGCCCGAAAAGATGCTCAAGGCGCTGTTCCTCGGCGCGCTCGAAGGCTTTCTGACCGGCGAGGACGGGCCCTCGGGCTGCATCGCGGTCAATACCGCGGCGACCGAGGCAGTGACCGATCCCGACATCCGCGCGGCGCTGGCGGCGTTCGTCGCGCTGCAGGACGGGTGGATCGAAAAGCTGATGGTGCAGGCCGGCAGCACGGACCCACGCGGCGATGCGCAGATCGCCTCGTCGGTGATCCATTCGCTGAGCACCCGCGCCCGCGCCGGCACGCCGCGCGCCGAACTGATCGCGATCGCAAAGAAGGCGACGGCGCTGTTGCTGGGATGATCTGACCAAGTATCGAAATCGGACTCTACTTGTCGCGCAAATAACGGCATCGCACATGGATCGCGAGTTAACTTCCCACCCCATCCGTTTCGGAGTGGAAGCCGTTTGACTATCCCGAAGATAGGAGCAGCTTTACTTCATCGCGACTCGCGGGGAGGAACCATCATGCGCTCTATCGTCTTTCGAAGCATCGCCTTGATTTCGACGCTGTCGGTCGGCGGCATGGCATTGGGCGCGGATATCCCGCGACCGGCCGCCGAAAAGGCCCCGGCGGCGGCCAATGCCTGTGCGCGGATCAAGACCTCCAGCTGGAAGGCGACGCTCAACCTGCAGCCGCCCGGCCCGCCCACACTCTTCATCACCGGGGTGGCAACGGTGCCGTCGACGGGCTGGACACTGACGATCAAGCCGGTGGCGCTGAACAAGATGCAGCCGCCCACGCAGATCGTCGAATTCATCGCCACGCCACCGAGCGGCATTTCCGGTCCGGTGGTGATGAAGCAGGCAGTGAAGGGCGAGATCAAGAACGCGCTGCGGGCCTATAAGGCAGTCTCGATCCTGTGCGGCAAGACCACGGTCGCCACGGTGCCGGTCAAGGTCGTCGTCTGAGGCTCGCCGCGGCGGCGGCCCGGCCGTCGCCGACCCGCTTTAGCCCGCCGCGTCGAGGATCGCACGCGCCGCCTCGACATCCTCGTCGTCCACCATCACCCGCACCGGGATGAGCAGATAGGAGCCGTCGGCGATGCTGGTGCCGGCATCGAACACGAAGCTGGGGATGCCCTCGTCCTCCAGCCGGCCCTGGACGATATAGGCGAGTTGCCGGTCGAAACGGCCGACCTCCACCAATGCCATCAGCGCGGCTCCCGCGTGGGCGTACGGACGGGCAATCCGTCGATGCTGTGGGTGCGTACCGCATATTTGGCGAAGCGCGCTTCCCTGCCCTGGCTCAGATTATATTTGTTGAGCGTGTCGCGTTCGCGCTCCAAGTGCATGTGCGGCACGCCCCAGCCACAGGCGGTCTGCACGCTCTCCACCACCATGTCGAAGATCTGGCGCGTGCCGGGCAGCAATGCGAAATGCGGCTCCAGCGCCGCCCAGCCTTCGTCCTGGGGCAGCACCGGCACGGCGCGGCCATAGAGGCGCAGGATCAGCGCCGGATTCTCGAAGGCGCAGAACATCACCGTGATGCGCCCGTCCGCCACCAGATGGGCATGCGTCTCGTTGCCCGAGCCCGCGACATCGAGCCAGGCGACGCGGTTCGGCCCGAGCACGCGGAAGCTGTCCATGCCCTTGGGGCTGAGATTGATCCGCCCCTCCACCGCGGCGGTGGCGACGAAGAACATCGGCGCGCGCGCGATGAAGTCCGCCCGCTCCGCATCGATCGATTCGAAGAACTTGGCCATCGCTAGACCGCGCGCGGCCGGCGCGGCACGCCGGGCTCGCATTCGAGATGCGCGCGGTCCCAATCGCCGAGATCGGCGGCGGCGTCATAGCTAGCGTGGAGAAAGCCGAGCAGCATCGCCCGCGGATCCGCGGCGGTGCGGACGGCATCATACTCGAGCAGCCATTCGCCCAGGCTCGCGTCGAACCAGGCAGGCGCCGGCACCTTGGCCTCGGCATACCCCGCCGGCGCGGGATAGCCATAGGCATAGAAGGCAGGTTTGGGGAATGTGTCGCTGCCCGGCCAGAAGCCGGCGCTGGCCTCTTCATGACTATAGGCTTCGCAGGTCACGGCATCGGGCAGGCCGGGAAAGCCGCCAGGATGCTTCGGCGCGGTGCGACCCGAGAAGCGGGTGACCGCCAGATCGAAGCTGCCCCAGAAGAAATGCACCGGGCTCGCCTTGCCGAGAAAGCCGGTGCGGAACTGCTGGAAGACCCGGTCGATCCAGAGCAGCGCCCGGTGGAAATCGCGCACCGCCTCGGCATCCCAGGCGCGCGCGGCGGTATCCTCTGCGAAGGGAATCGCGTCCGGAATCTCGCTGGGCATGCCGTTGATCGCCACCGGCGTGCCCAGCGCAGCGAGCGCGGCCATCAGCGTGGCGTGGAAATCGGCGATGCTGCCCGGCCCGAGCGGCAGGCAGCCCTCGCCGCCCTGATCGGTGGAAAGGCGGAGTTCGCTCGCCTGGAGATCGAGATCGAGCTGCAGCGTCGCCTCGGTGCAGGGCACCGGGCCGGTAGTGAGGCCCCAGGCGGTGGGATAGAGCACCACATGCCAGCTATGGTTGAGCCAAGGCGTCTGCGCGAGGCGGACCTTGCCGATGATCTGGGTGATCAGATGCAGGTGCTGCGCGGTCTCGCGCCAGCGGGGCCAGTCGAGCTCGGGGAGGGTCATGCCGACTCCATTGACGCGCATTACCCATGCGCATAATTTCTGCGCATGAAGCATGATGCTCTTTCCTCCGGCAAGCGCAAGGCTGTCAACCTCTCGCTCGATACCGGCGTGGTCGCCGCGGCACGCGAGGCGGGCCTCAACCTCTCGCAGATCTGCGAGGCGGCGTTGCGCGATGCGGCGAGGGGCGAACGCGACCGGCAATGGCAGGAAGAGAATCGCGAATGGATCGAGGCAAACAACGCCTGGGTTGAGAAGCACGGCCTTCCCCTCGCCAAGTACCGAATGTTCTGATGGCCAAGTTCGACGTTTACCGTTCGGACGACGGATCGATCTTACTCGATTGCCAAAGCGACTTGCTTAACCGCCTCAACACCCGGTTCGTGGTGCCGCTCGTCTATCCCGATGATGCGGTTCAGGTAGATCGAAGATTAAATCCCTTACTCGATATCGCAGGTAACGAAATGCTGATGCTAACCCATTTCGCGGCCGCGATTCCGTCCGGCGCGCTTGGACACCGCATCGCTTCCGCCATCGATCAACAATATGTCGTGGCAAATGCGCTGGATATGCTGATCTCAGGCTACTGATACCTTAAGCCGCGGTACCGCCCACCGTCAGCCCCTCGACCAGCAGGGTCGGCTGGCCGACACCGGCCGGAACGCTCTGCCCGCCCTTGCCGCACATGCCGACGCCTTCGTCGAGCGCGAAATCGTTGCCGATGCCGGTGACCCGGCCCAGCACGGTCGGGCCGTCGCCGATCAGCGTCGCGCCCTTGATCGGCGCACCGAGCTTGCCGTTCTCGATCAGATAGGCCTCGGTGCAGGAGAAGACGAACTTGCCCGAGACGATGTCGACCTGGCCGCCGCCGAACGACTTGGCGTAGATGCCCTTCTTGACGCGGGCGAGCAGTTCGGCCGGATCGTCGTTGCCGCCCTTCATGAAGGTGTTGGTCATCCGCGGCATCGGCGCGTGCTGGAACGATTCGCGGCGGCCATTGCCGGTAGGGTCGACGCCCATCAGCCGGGCGTTGAGCCGGTCCTGCATATAGCCCTTGAGAATGCCGTCCTCGATCAGGATCGTCTCGCGCGTCGGCGTGCCTTCGTCGTCGATCGACAGCGAGCCGCGGCGGTCCATCAGCGAGCCGTCATCGACCACGGTGACGCCCGGCGCGGCGACACGCTCGCCGATGCGGCCGGAAAAGGCCGAGGTGCCCTTGCGGTTGAAATCGCCCTCGAGCCCGTGGCCGACCGCTTCATGCAGCAGCACGCCGGGCCAGCCCGGGCCGCACAGCACGGTCATGTCGCCTGCCGGCGCATCGATCGCGTCGAGATTGACCAAGGCCTGGGCCAGCGCCTCGTCGATCGCGCGGTTCCAGGTCTGCGGCTCGAACAGATTGTCGTAGAGCGTGCGCCCGCCCAGGCCGAAGCTCCCGGTCTCGCGCCGGCCGTTCTGCTCGACCACGATCGAGACGTTGAGGCGGACGAGCGGTCGGATATCGGTGGCGATGAAGCCGTCCGGCCGGACGATCTCGACCACGCTCCACGAGCCGGTGAGCCCTACCGAGACCTGCGCGACGCGCGGATCGCGCGCCCGGGCCGCCGCATCGATCGACTGGCAGAGATTCACCTTGTCGGCGAAGGGCACCAGGTCGAGCGGATCCTGATGGGTATAGAGATGGCGGTTGTTGCCCTGGGGCGCCGCCGCCTTGCCTGCCTTGCCCGGCTCGATCAGCGCCATCGTCTCCGCGGCGCGGCGGATCGCGGCGGGCGAGATCTCGTTGGCATGGGCAAAGGCGGTGGTCTCGCCTGAGACGGCGCGCAGGCCGAAGCCCGACTGGGTGTCGAACGAGGCGGTCTTCAGCCGGCCATCGTCGAAGCCGAACGCCTCGGTCTTGCGATATTGCAGATAGAGCTCGCCATCCTCGGCGCTGGCCAGCGCTTCGGCGGTGAGCTTCGCGGCGGTCTCGGGATCGAGGCTGTCGCGATAGATGTAGCTACGCGGATCGGACGGGATGCTCATCCCGACGATATAGGACGTTTAGATGCTCGCGCCAGCCGGATGATCGGGCAACTGGCTCTGGTCGGCGCCGTCGGCCGGGCCGCCGATCAGCACGAAGCGGCGATCGCAATAGCCGCAATCGACATAGCCATGCTCGTCGATCTGCAGGAACACGCGCGGATGGCCGAGCGCGGCAGGCAGGCCGGGGCCGGTGCCGTCACAGGCGACACGGGCGGTTGCGGTGCGGATGACTTCAGGAAGCGGCGCGGTCATGAGTCGCCCGATAGCAAGCACTGCGGGGGCTCGCAATCACCGGCGCGCAGCCTTAATGCGGGCGGCATGACTCAGGCTGCGATCGCGATCGATACTCTCTGCAAGACCTATCAGGGCGGCAAGCGCGCGCTCGACGGGGTGAGCTTCGAGGTGCCGCGCGGCCAGATCTTCGGGCTGCTCGGGCCGAACGGCGCCGGCAAGTCGACGCTGATCAACATCCTGGCCGGGCTGGTCAACAAGACCGGCGGCAAGGTCTCGATCTGGGGCTTCGACATCGACGCGCACCCGCGCAACGCCAAGGCGAGCATCGGCATCGTCAACCAGGAGATCATCTTCGATCCCTTCTTCACGCCCAAGGAGACGCTCGAGATCCAGGCGGGGCTCTACGGCGTGCCCAAGGACAAGTTCGACGCCCTCGGCCTGCTCCGGGCGGTGCACCTGGAGGACAAGGCCGACGCCTATTCGCGCACGCTTTCAGGCGGCATGAAGCGCCGGCTGATGGTCGCCAAGGCGATGGTGCATGCGCCGCCCGTGCTGGTGCTCGACGAGCCGACCGCGGGCGTCGACGTCGAGCTGCGCCAGCAGCTCTGGGCCTATGTCCGCGAATTGAACGAGCGGGGCGTGACGGTGGTGCTGACCACCCATTATCTGGAGGAAGCCGAGCAGCTCTGCGACCGGATCGCGATCATCAACCACGGCAAGCTGATCGCCAACAAGCCGACGCGCGAGCTGGTCGGCATGGCGCAGGAGAAGGTGGTCGAGGTCACCGTCGACCGCGACGTGGCGGCGCCGCCGGCCAATGCCTGTTTCCAGAAGGTCGAGATGAAGGGCGAGCGCACGCTGGTCATCACCTATCGCAAGGACCAGGCAAATGCCGGCGAGGTGCTGGACGCGGTGCAGGGCGCAGGGCTCGGCATCGTCGACGTCTCGACCCGCGAGGCCGACCTGGAGGACGTGTTCCTGAACCTCACCCGGGCGGCGAATGGCTGACATGGAAGAGAGTGAGAAGAAGCCGAAGAGCTCGGCTCGCCTGCGCGCCGACGCTATCCGCGATTTCCAGTGCAAGAACCTGATCGCGGTGATCGAGAACCCGACCGATATCAAGAATATCGGCACGGTGATCCGCAACGCCAATGCGCTGGGGGTCGAGAAGGTCTATGTGGTCGATAGCCGCGGATCGCTGCCCGACGACTGGCAGGAGCTGCGCGGCGACAGGGCGATCTCGAAAACCTCGGTTTCGGCGGTCAAATGGACCTTCGTGAAGCGGTTCGATTCGACCGACGCCTGTTTCGACCATCTCGAAAGCAATGGCTTCACTTCGGTAGTCACCTCGCCGCATGTGAAGGGCAAGGCGAGCATCTATCTGCACGAGGGCGACTTCACCGAATCCACCAAGCTCGCCGTCTGGTTCGGCAGCGAAGCAATCGGGATCAGCGACCGGGCAGTGGAGCGCAGTGCGATGTGCGTGAGCATTCCGATGTTCGGGATGATCGAGAGCCTGAACCTGGGCACCAGCTCGGGCATCGTGCTGTACGAAGTCTGCCGCCAGCGCCGCGAATATCAGAGCAAGTACCGGCTGCGCGACCAGCGCGGCGCACGTGCGGAGCCGCTGCCGACCACCATGCCGCTTGAGTGAACTTTTAGCGCCGATATTTCGCGAAAAAGGCCCACATCGCTTCGTTGTCCGCCGCCCAGACATGGCCGGCGCCGCGGGTGATGCGGCCGATCACCTCCGCGCCGTCACGGCAATCGGCATAGCGGATCTCGTAGAGCTTCGCGTCCAGATCGCGCTGGGCCGGGCCCGTGCGGCACAGGTCGAGATCGGACCAGCGGCCGAGCGCGGTCGCCATCGTATATTGCCAATAGCCGGCGCCGCCGCCCTGGATCGGATTGGTCCTGTCCGCGTCTCCGGCGAAGGCGATCACCGGCATCGGCTTCGACGGATTGCAGGTGGCCGGATCGGGGACGCGCGGCTCGCCCGCCAGCGGGTTGCCGGCGCGCAGGCCTACCACCGGCGCGATCGCGGCGAAGCGATCGGCAGCGACGCAGCCGAGCCAGCTCGTCATCCGCCCACCGCCCGACAGGCCGGTGGCATAGACGCGGGTGCGGTCCACGCAGCGATTGGCTGCGAGCCAGTCGATCGCAGTCTCGAGGAAGGCAACGTCATCGGCATCCTCGGCCGTGGGGATCTTGCCGGTGACGGTGGGGACGCCGGGAATGTTCCACATGAAACCCTGCTTGCCCGCAATGCCGGCATCCGGGGCGAGGACGAGGAGGCCATGCGCATCGGCCGTCGCGGCGAGCTTCGAGGCGGCAAGCATCTGCGCGCCCGTGCCGCCGCTGCCATGGAGCAGCAGGACCAAAGGCGCGGGGCGCGCGCGCGAAAACCCCGTGGGCAGATGCAGCATCGCCATGCGGCCGGTATCGCCAACCGGCAGCTGCACCGTCTGGCCGACCGCGCCGAGCGCGCATCCCTTCGCGGCGGCAGGCGCGGCCCAGAATGCGGCGAGCATCGCCATCAGCAAACCCAGGCTTTGGCGGCGCATATCTCTCTCCCGTTGCCAGCACCCCTGCCTAGCGCCTAGTCCGGGGCGGAACCAGCGGAAGAGACATGCCGAACGATCCCCATAGCAGCGACGTCCTGGTTATCGGCTCGGGTGCGGCGGGGCTCACCGCCGCGCTCAACCTCGCCCAGCATTTCAAGGTGACCGTGCTCGCCAAGGGCGGGTTCGCCGAAGGCTCGACCGCCTGGGCCCAAGGCGGCATCGCCGCGGTGCTCGAGCCCGGCGACACGTTCGAGAGCCATATCGAGGACACGATGATCGCCGGCGCCGGGCTCAACGACCGCGCGACGGTGGAGATGGTGGTCGAGAACGCCCCCGCCGCTATCCGGCGGCTGGCCGAGATCGGCGTGCCGTTCAACACCGAGGGCGGCGCGCTGCACCTGACCCGCGAGGGCGGCCACAGCCATCGCCGCATCGTCCATGTCGACGACGCGACCGGGCTGGCGGTGCAGACCGCGCTGCTCAAGGCGGCGCAGGCCAATCCCAATATCACGCTCGTCCCCGACATGGTGGTGATCGACCTGGCGACCAGCCGCCACGAGGAGCGCTATTCGGGCGCCGGCACCGTCTGGGGCGTCTATGCCTTCAACCGCCGGACCAACCGGGTGGAGCTGTTCACCGGCCGCGCCACCGTGCTGGCGACGGGCGGCGCCGGGCGGACCTATCTGTTCTCGACCGCGCCCAGTGGCGCCACCGGCGACGGCATCGCCATGGCCTGGCGCGCGGGCTGCCGCATCTCGAACATGGAGATGATGCAGTTCCACCCCACCTGCCTCTACAATCTCGAGGTCAAGAACTTCCTGATCACCGAGGCGGTGCGCGGCGAAGGCGGACGGCTGCTGCTGCCGCCCGACGCCGGCGACGAGGCGGGCAAGCGCTTCATGCCCGATTTCGATCCGCGCGCCGAGCTGGCACCGCGCGACATCGTGGCGCGCGCGATCGACCATGAGATCAAGCGGCTCGGTCTCGACTATGTCCATCTCGACATCAGCCATATGGGCGCCGAGTTCGTGAAGCATCACTTCCCGACGATCCATGCCCGGCTGCTCGATCTCGACATCGACATGACCAGGGAGCCGATCCCGGTCGTCCCCGCCCAGCATTACACCTGTGGCGGCGTGATGGTGGACCGCGACGGGCGCACCGACCTGCCCAATCTCTACGCGGCCGGCGAAGTCACCCAGTCCGGCCTGCACGGCGCCAATCGCCTTGCTTCCAACAGCCTGCTCGAATGCTTCGTGTTCGGCGAGGCGGTGGCCAACCACATCGCCGCGCATTGGGGCGAGCTGGGCCCGGTGCCGGCGATCCGCCCCTGGGACGAGAGCCGCGTCACCGATTCCGACGAGGAAGTGGTGATCAAGCAGAACTGGACCGAGATCCGCCGCTTCATGTGGAATTATGTCGGCATCGTGCGGACGACCAAGCGGCTCGAGCGCGCGGCGCACCGGATCAAGATGCTGCGCGAGGAAGTCGCCGATTATTACGGCCATTTCCGCGTGACGCCCGACCTGATCGAGCTGCGCAACCTGCTCGAGAGCGCCGACCTGATCGTGCGTTCGGCGCTCCACCGCAAGGAGAGCCGCGGGCTCCATTACAATCTCGACTATCCCGAGACCCTGCCCCAGGCGATCGACACGGTGCTGGTGCCCTGACCGACGCCGTCGGCCCTCGGCGGATATTCTGGGGCGCGCTCCTGCTGGCGGCGATGCTGCGCGCACTGGCCGCGCTGCCCTTCGCGGTCGGCTGGTTCGACGAGATCTGGCAATATCTCGAACCCGCCTGGCACCTGGTAGCCGGACCGTGGATCCAGACCTGGGACTATCGTGCGGGGCTGCGGAGCTGGCTGATTCCCGAGCTGCTCGCCGTGCCGATGGGGATAGGCCATGCGCTTTCCCCCGATGGCACGCTGCACCTGATGCTGGTGCGGTTCACGCTCGCGGCGCTTTCTCTGGTGATCGTCGGCGCCGCCGTGTCGCTGGGGCTGCGGCTCTCGCGGTTGCACGGCATTGTCGCCGGCTTCGTCGCGGCGACCTGGTTCGAGCTGATCTTCTTCGCCCCCCGCGCGCTTTCCGAGCCGATCGGGCTGGCGCTGCTGATGGGCGCGATCTGGCTGCTGCTCGCGCGCGACCGGCCGGGGCCGCGCCAGTTCGCGCTGGCCGGGCTGCTGATGGGGCTCTGCTTCGTCGCGCGCATCCAATATGCCCCGGCGCTGCTCACCCTGGCGATCCTGACCGCGCGCAAGGACTGGCGCGGCGCCTGGCTGCCGCTGCTCGCCGGCGGCTGCGGCGCGCTGGCGATCGATGCGCTGGCGAATCTCGCCATGGGCGCAGTGCCGTTCCGCTGGATGATCGAGGCGGCGCGGATCAACATCGTGGAAGGCCGCGCCCAGGCGTACGGCGTGATGCCGCTCACCGGCTATTTCACCATCCTCGCCTGGTACTGGTATCTCGCGCTGGTGCCGATCCTGCCGCTCGCCTGGATCGGAGCGAAGCGCTACCCGGCGCTGCTGTGGATCGCGCTGGTCCATCTCGCCTGCCATTCGCTGATCGCCCACAAGGAATACCGCTTCGTGCTGGCGAGCAGCGCGCTGCTGGTGATCCTGGCGGCGATCGGCAGCGCCGACCTGCTGCGCCGAGTGCCGCGCGAACGGCTGGTGCTGGCGACGATCGCCGCGCTCACCGTGTGGGGCGGGGCTTCGGTGGTGCTGGCGCGCGGGCATTTCGCGCCCAACTGGACGATGGAAGCCGATCTGGCCGAGGCGCTGGACAAGGCGGGCCGGCCGGCCAGGACCTGCGGGCTGGCGCTCTATCGCCCGCGCGACACGGTAGCGGGCGCCTATGCGCTCTATCGCCGCGCCACGCCGATCTATGTGCTGGGCAGCGCCCCCGAGGCGGCGCGCCACACCCGCGCCTTCGACGTCATCGTCGCGCCGCAGGACCATCTGGGCGAGCTTCCTGCCGCCTATCAGCTCGAAAGCTGCGCGGTGCCGGGCATCACCGATGCGCCGGGCTGCGTGCTGCGCCGGGCGGGCAGCTGCGCGCCCGATCCGGACACGCCGACGCTCCAGGCCTGGTTGAAGGCGAGCGGAAACTGATCCCCGGACTGCTGCGTTTCATCGCAAAAGCGACTCCGGTTTTCGCCTCGTTCACGCTTCACCGCTATAGGAAGAGCATTCGTCGCAACGCAGCAAGGTGCGGACTTTCCCGGCGGACGCATCCGCACCATTGTCGCTGCGGGCAAGGGGTCTGAGTTAACGTGTTTAAGTTCGAGGATTTCTCGGCGATTCAACGAGCGCTGACAGTAGCGGGCCTTGGCCCGGCGATGCTGGTCGGCTGCACGGTGCACGGCGACCCCTCGCTGGCCTCCTATCTGCCCGCCGGCGTGAGCCTGGCCCTGCCCTGGGGCAACGCCAAGGCCGCCACCCCCGCCTGGAAGCCCACCGCCCCTGCGCCGCAGGGGTTGGTCAGCGCGATCGACGGCATCACCCGCAATTTCGACGGGCTGGTCGGCGTCGCCGTCACCAGCGTGCAGGACGGCTGGATCGTCACGTCGAGCGACGCCGCGCGGCCGATGCCGCAGCAGAGCGTCTCCAAGCTGTGGGTGACGATGACGCTGCTCGACCAGGTCGATCAGGGCAAGATCCGCCTCGACCAACCGATCACCATCACCCGCAGCGATTTCACGCTGTTCCACCAGCCGGTCGCCGCGCTGGTGAAGGGCGATGTCGGCTATACCGCCACCGTGGGCGAGATCGTGCGCCGCGCGATGCAGATGAGCGACAATACCTGCAACGACAAGCTGCTGCGGCTGGTCGGCGGGCCCGATGCGATCCGCGCCTTCCTGGCGCGCAAGGGCATCGGCGGCGTGCGCTTCGGCCCCGGCGAGAAGCTGCTCCAGGCCGGCACCGCGGGGCTGGAATGGCGCCCCGAATATTCGATGGGCAACGCCTTTGCGGTCGCCCGTTCGCGCCTTTCGCCCACCGTGCGCCTCACGGCGTTCGAATCCTATGTAAAGGACCCGCCCGACGGCGCGGCTGCCGGCGCGATCTCGGTGGCGCTGGCCCGGCTGAAGCGCGGCGAGTTGCTGTCGCCGACCTCGACCGCCTGGTTGATCCAGACGATGGAAGGCGCCCGCACCGGCCGCGCCCGCGTGCACGGCGCGGTGCCGCCGGGCTGGATCTACGGCCACAAGACCGGCACCGGCCAGGACCTGGGCGCGCGCACCGCGGGCTTCAACGACGTCGGCATCCTGACTGCGCCCGACGGCACCTCCTATGCGCTGGCGGTGATGATCGGCGACACCCGCCGCCCGATCCGCGAGCGCCAAATGCTGATGCAACAGGTGGCGCAGGCGATCGTCGCCAACCACCGCACTGCGCCACCGGTGCAGGACGCCGCCGATCCCGCCTGGAAGGCCTTCACCGCCGGCAAGTGAGTTCGGGCGCAAGCGCCGGAAAGCGCCGCGCGGCCAGGGACGCTAACCCGGCACGATGGACGACCAACTGGACTGGGCCGCGATCGCGGCATCGCTCGACACGCAGGGCTGGGCCGTGCTGCCGCGCCTGCTTTCCCCCGGACAATGCGACGAGACCGCCGCGCTCTATGACGAACGCGCGCGCTTCCGCAGCGAAGTGATCATGGCGCGCCACGGATTCGGGCGCGGCCAGTATCGCTATTTCGCCTATCCGCTGCCCGATCGCATCGCGCAGCTGCGCCACGCGCTCTATCCGCCGCTCGCTGCCATCGCCAATCTCTGGCACCACCGGATGGCGATCGAGCACCGCTTTCCGCCCGCGCATGGCGATTTCCTCACCCGCTGCCACGCGGCCGGCCAGGTCCGCCCCACCCCGCTGCTGCTCCGCTACGGCCCGGGCGACTATAATTGCCTGCATCAGGACCTGTACGGCGAGCATGTCTTCCCGCTCCAGCTCGCCGTGCTGCTCTCCGCACCGGAGCGCGACTTCACCGGCGGCGAATTCGTGCTGACCGAACAGCGCCCGCGCATGCAGTCGCGCGCGGCAGTAGTGCCGCTAGGCCAAGGCGACGCCGTGGTCTTCGCGGTGCACCAGCGCCCGGTGCGCGGCGGACGGGGCGATTACCGGGTAAACATGCGTCATGGCGTCAGCGAAGTGCGCTCCGGAAAGCGCCATGTGCTCGGAATCATCTTCCACGACGCACGCTGATGCCAAGCGGGGGCTTTGTTCGGCGCACGCGCTCGGCTATCCCGGCGCGGCGATGCCCCATCTCTATCTCGTCGACGGCTCCGGCTATATCTTCCGCGCCTATCATCGGCTGCCGCCGCTCACCAACAAACATGGTGAGCCGGTGGGCGCCGTCTATGGCTATACGACCATGCTGTGGAAGCTGGTCGACGAGCTGAACAAGGCCGACGGCCCGACTCACATGGCGGTGGTGCTCGACAAAAGCGAGCACACCTTCCGCAACGAACTCTACGACCAGTACAAGGCGCACCGGCCGCCGGCACCCGAGGACCTGGTGCCCCAGTTCCCGATGATCCGCGACGCGACCCGCGCCTTCTCGCTGCCCTGCATAGAGGAAGCCGGCTGGGAGGCCGACGATCTGATCGCCAGCTATACCAAGGCGGCGCTGGCGCAGGGCTGGCAGGTGACGATCGTCAGCTCCGACAAGGACCTGATGCAGCTGATGACGGACCCTTCCGTCGACATGCTCGATACGATGAACAACCGGCGGCTGGGCCCGGCGGACACCGAGGAGAAGTTCGGCGTCCGCCCCGAGAAGCTGGGCGAGGTGCTGGCGCTGATGGGCGACAGCGTCGACAACGTCCCGGGCGTGAAGGGCATCGGCCCCAAGACCGCGGCCAAGCTGATCGAGGAATTCGGCACGGTCGAGGCGGTGCTGGAGGCGGCACCGGACATGAAGCCGTCCAAGATGCGCGAGAATCTGATCGAGCATGCCGAGATGGCGCGCCTCTCGCGGCGGCTCGTCGAGCTGGCCAGTGATGTGCCGCTGCCCGAACCGCTCGAGGAGTTCGAGCTCAAGGGCATTCCGGACGCGCCGCTGCGCGCATTCCTCGAGCATCACGGCTTCCGCACGCTGCTCAACCGCCTCTCCGCCGTCGCCGATGCGCCGGTCGAGACGCACGACACGCCGGGGCTGGAGGAAGACCCGCCCTGCAACCACGACGGATACGAGACAGTCACCGACGAGACTGCGCTCGATCGCTGGATCACGATCGCCAGGCACCAGGGCTGGGTGGCGATCGATACCGAGACCACCGGCGTCGACGCGACTCGCGCCGAGCTGGTCGGCGTGTCGATGGCGCTGCACCCCAATCTCGCCTGCTATATCCCGATCGGCCATGGCGGAACCGACATGTTCGCCGAGCGGCCGGTGCAGATCGACCGCGCCGTGGCGATCGCCAAGCTCAAGCCGCTGCTCGAGGACCCCGCAGTCCTCAAGATCGGGCACAATTTGAAATATGACATGATCGTGCTGGGCCGCGCCGGGATCGACGTCACGCCCTATGACGATACGATCGTGATGAGCTTCGATCTTGATGCCGGGCTGCACGGGCACGGCATGGACGAACTCGCTGCCACCCATCTTTCGCACAGCTGCATCGCGTACAAGGACGTGGTCGGCACCGGAAAGAGCCAGCTCGGCTTCGGCGAAGTCGATCTCAAGGCCGCCACCCGCTATGCCGCGGAGGACGCCGACGTGACGCTGCGGCTGTGGCGGCGGTTCAAGCCGCGGCTGGCCTATGAAGGCTCGACCCGCGTCTATGAGATGGTCGACCGGCCGCTCGTCAAGGTGATCGCCGACATGGAGCGCGCCGGCATCAAGGTCGATGCGCAGGTGCTCCACAAGCTCTCGACCGACTTTTCGCACCAGATCGCCGCGCTGGAGGAAGAGATCCACGGCATTGCCGGGTTCAAGTTCACCATTGGCAGCCCCAAGCAGCTGGGCGACGTGCTGTTCGACAAGATGGGGATCAAGGGCGGGCGCAAGGGCAAATCGGGCGTCTATTCCACCGACGTCAACGAGCTCGAGCGGATCGCCGCAGACAAGGATTCTCCGGGCCGGGACATGGTGCTCAAGGTGCTCGACTGGCGCCAGCTAACCAAGCTCAAATCGACCTATACCGACGCGCTGCAGGCGCAGATCAACCCGGCGACCGGGCGCGTCCATACCAGCTACAGCCTGACCGGAGCGCAGACCGGGCGGCTGAGCTCGACCGACCCGAACCTGCAGAACATCCCGATCCGCACCGAAACCGGCCGCCAGATCCGCGATGCCTTCGTGGCGGAGCCGGGCAACGTCATCCTCTCGGCCGACTATTCGCAGATCGAGCTGCGCCTCGCCGCGCACATCGCCGACGTGCCGGCGCTGCGCGACGCCTTCGAGCAGGGCGAGGACATCCACAACCGCACCGCGATGGAGCTATTCGGCGAAGTGAACCGCGACACGCGCGGCCGCGCCAAGACGATCAACTTCGCGATCCTCTACGGCATCTCGCGCTGGGGCCTGGCCGGGCGGCTCGACGTGACGCCCGACGAAGCCCAGGCGATGATCAACCGCTATTTCGAGCGCTTCCCCGGCATCAACCGCTATATCGCCGACACGCTCAACCTCGCCAAGGAGCGCGGCTACACCACCACCCTGTTCGGCCGGAAGACGCATTTCCCGCGCCTCAAGGCATCCAATCCGAACGAACGCGCCGGCAGCGAGCGCGCCGCGATCAACGCGCCGATCCAGGGCACCAGCGCCGATATCATCAAGCGGGCGATGGCGCGGATGGGCCCGGCGCTGCTCGAAGCTGGGCTGCCCAACGTCAAGATGCTGCTCCAGGTGCATGACGAACTGGTGTTCGAGCTGCCCGAAGGCGATGTCGAAGCCGCCAGGCCGGTGATCGAGCGCGTGATGGCAACCGCGGCCGAGCCGGCGGTGAAGCTGACCGTGCCGCTGGGCGTCGAGATCGGCGTCGGCCCGAGCTGGGGCGCCGCGCATTGAGCGAGACCGCAACTGCGCCGTCGGGCGGCGAGGACATCAACGCGCTCGCCAAGGGCGGGCGGACCAATATCCTGGGCTTCATCCTGCGCCTCGCCGCGCGGCTGCCCTTCCTGTTCATCGCCGGGCGCGCCTATGGCCCGGACATTGTCGGCCGCTATGCGATCGCGGTGCTGGTGATCGAGGTTGCGGCGCTGCTCGCCACGCTGGGCCTGAAGCGCGGACTGGCACAGGCGCTGTCCGATACCGACCGGCCGCACGCGCATGTCGTCTGGGACGCGATGGTGGTGGCGCTGATCGCCTCGCTGATCGCCAGCGGCATGCTGTTCCTCTTCCCCCAGGCGATGTTCCCCAACAGCCCAGTGACCGGGCTCGAGCCGCTGGTCGCCTTTGTCGTGCTGTGCCCGGCGCTTTCCGACGTCGCGCTCTCCGCCTGCGCCTATCGCCACAATATCGGCGCGGCAGTGACAGCGCGCGCGATCATCGAGCCCTGGACGATCAGCATTGCCGCCTGGGGCTTCTCCTATGTCTCAGCGCGCGACGGGCTGCTCTATGCCTATGTGCTGTCGATGGTGATGGCGCTCGGCGCCTCGATCATCCCCTTCGTCAAGGAATATGGCCTGCCGCATGGCTGGCGGCCGCGGCCGAGCGCGATCTGGGGCCTCGCCCGCGTCAATGCGCCGCTTGCCGGGGCCGACGCGATCGAATGGGCAACGCGCAACGTCGACCGCTTCATCCTGGCGCTGCTGTTCAGCCCGGCAGTGGTGGGTATCTATTACATGGCGCAGCAGGTCGCCTCGGTGCCGCAGCGGCTCAAGTCGAGCTTCGATCCGATCCTGGGCCCGGTCGTCACCAAGGCGCTGGCCGAGGACGATCGCCCCGCCGTCGCCAAGCAGGTGCGCCAGGTCGGCTTCTGGGTGACCAGCGCCCAGGCGGCGCTGGCGGTGATGTTCTCGATCCCCGCCGAGGGCGTGATGGGGTTGATCGGCAAGGAGTTCGTGATCGGCGCCGGCGCACTGTGCATCCTGCTGATCGCCGAGGTGCTCGCCTCGACCGGTGCCGTCTGCGAGACCGGGCTGGTCTATATCGCGCGGCACAAGAACCTGGCGATCTCGGTCTGCGTGCTGCTGCTCCAGGTGGTGCTGAGCTTCGTCTTCGTGATCGTCGCGCGGACCGAAGGCTGGTCCGAGCCCATCCAGGCGGCCGGGCCGGCGCTGGCGCTGGCGGTGTCGCTCACCATCGGATCGGCCGTGAAGGCGCTGCTGCTCTACCGACTGACCGGCGCGCCGGTGGTCTCGATCCGGCCGAGCTTCTTCGCCGCGATCGCGATCGCCAGCCTGGTCGGCGGCGCCTTCACTTCGCTGCCCAAGAGCGCCGAATGGGCCGAACTGAGCTTCGGCATGCCGGCGATCCTGGTCACCTACCTGTTCGTGATCATCAAGTTCGGCTTCGGCCCCGAGGACAAGGCGCTGTTCCGCAAGATGCCGCGCGCCGGCGAAGCGACGCTGCCGGTGGAAGAGAAGCTGTAATCCCACAACCGTCATCCCGGCGAAGGCCGGGATCTCAGGCAATGGCGGGTAAAGAGCCGCACGAGATCCCGGCTTTCGCCGGGATGACGTTGTTCGTGACAGCCCCCGCCCTCAGTGCCGGAAGTGGCGCATGCCGGTGAAGACCATCGCCAGCCCGGCCGCATCGGCCGCGGCGATCACTTCCTCGTCGCGGATCGAGCCGCCCGGCTGGATCACCGCGGTGGCGCCGGCTTCCACTGCCGCCAGCAGGCCGTCGGCAAAGGGGAAGAAGGCGTCGGACGCGACCGCCGAGCCCAAGGTGCGCGGCTCGGCCCAGCCGGCCTTGTCGGCGGCGTCCTTGGCCTTCCAGGCAGCGATGCGCGCCGATTCGAGCCGGTTCATCTGGCCGGCGCCGACGCCCGCCGTGCTGCCATCCTTGGCATAGACGATCGCGTTCGACTTGACGTGCTTGGCTACCGTCCAGGCGAACAGGCAGTCGGCAAGCTCGCGCTCGGTGGGCTGGCGCTTGGTGACGACCTTCAATTCGGCCGGGCCGACAATGCCGTTGTCGCGGCTCTGGACCAGCCAGCCGCCAGTGATCGACTTGGCCATGAGCCCCGGGCGCGCCGGATTGGGCAGCCCGTCGGTGAGCAGCAGGCGGAGATTCTTCTTGGCGGCGAACAGCGCCAGCGCATCCTCGTCGGCACCCGGCGCGACCACGACTTCGGTGAAGATCGAAGTGATCTGCTCGGCAGTGGCGCGATCGAGCGGGCGGTTGACCGCGATGATGCCGCCGAACGCCGAGACCGTGTCGCAGGCAAAGGCCGCGGCATAGGCTTCGGCGAGCGTCTCGCCACTCGCCACGCCGCAGGGATTGGCATGCTTGACGATCACCGCAGTCGGCGGGCCGTCGCGGAATTCGCTGATCAGCTCGAGCGCCGCATCGGCGTCGTTATAGTTGTTGTAGCTCAGCTCCTTGCCCTGCACCTGACGGGCCTGGCCGATGCCCTGCGCGGCCGGGCCGGTGGCGGCATAGAAGGCGGCCGACTGGTGCGGGTTCTCGCCGTAGCGCAGCGCCTGGCCGCGCTTGAGGCTGAGATTGAGCGTCTCCGGGAAGGCCTCGCCCTGATCGGCAAAGGCGAACCAGCTCGAGATCATCGAATCATAGGCAGCGGTGGCGGCATAGGCCTTGGCCGCGAACTTGCGGCGCTGCTCGAGCGTCGTCGTTGCGCCGTGCACCAGCGGATAATCGGCGGGATCGGTGAGGATCGCGACGCTCTCATGGTTCTTCGCCGCCGAGCGGACCATCGATGGGCCGCCGATGTCGATATTCTCGATGATCGTCTCGCGATCGGCGCCGCGCGCCACCGTCTGGGCGAAGGGATAGAGGTTCACCACGACGAGATCGATCGGGCCGATTGCATGCTCGGCCATCGAGGCTTCGTGCTCAGCATTGCCGCGCACCGCGAGCAGCCCGCCATGGACCTTGGGGTGCAGCGTCTTGACCCGGCCGTCCATCATCTCGGGGAAGCCGGTGAGATCGGAGATGTCGCGGACGCTCAGCCCTGCATCGCGCAGCGCCGTGGCGGTGCCCCCGGTCGAGACCAGCTCCACCCCCTGTGCGGCGAGCGCAGTTGCGAGTTCGACGATCCCGGTCTTGTCGGAGACGGAGAGTAGCGCACGGGCGATCTTGATCTGGTCCATGCGGCAAGCCCCTCTACGGATCGGGGCGGCGCTGGCAACCATTTACTTCGCCCGGTGGAACAGCCAGCTCACATTTGCGCCGCCGGCCAGCGATTCGCCGGTGATGACGAGCTGCTTGGTCGCCACCGGCTTGCCGGTGCCGTCGATCCAGATCGAGTCCTCGAACGCCAGCGCGCCGCCCTTGCAGCGGAACTGCCAGAGATGCCCGCTCGGCAGGCGCAGGATCGCGGCCTGGCCGTCGGCGGTCGGCGAGATCTCGACTTGGGGCGCGAGGTGGAAGCGGATCGCGAAGGGGGTGTTGGCCTTGCGCTTGCGCTTGTCGGCGGGGAGCAGCATGTCCTCGCCGCGCACGTCGCGCCCGTCGCCGCCCAGCGCGATCAGCCGGCGGTGGACGAAGCCGAGGCGCCGGACATAGCCGTCATGGCTCGCTTCGATCCGGCTGCCATTCTCGCTTTCGGTGCGCGCCAGCTCGACTTCGACGACGCCGCGGCCGAGCGAGCCGTCCGGGTGGATCGCAGTGGAGTTGCTGTCCGCCAACACCAAGGTGGAGTGCGCCGCGGTGGTGCGCAGGCCTTCGGTGAGCGCCCCCGGCAGCGACGCGCTCGCCATGTTCGAGCCGCCGCAATTGACGACGATCCGGTGCGGCCCGTCGGACAGCTCGAAGGCGAGCGTCGAGGCGCAACCGCCCGCAGCCAGCCGGGCGAGCGGCGGCGGCGCGGCGTCGACGATCAGCACGGTGCCGCCGGCATTCAGCCGCTGATAGCCCCATTCGCGCGCCTGCTTGAGCGGGCGGGTGCGCACGCCGGTCGCCCCCACTGCCTGCTCGATCAGCGCGCCGGAGACCGGCGCCGAGCCCTGCCAGCTGCCCAGCCCCTTGTCGCCATGGCAGACGCCGAGCAGCGCGGTGACCATGCGATTGAGCGCGGAGGAGACGAAGGCGGGCGGCTCGAGCCGGCGCGCTTCATAGGCGTTGGAGAGGATCGTCAGCAGCTGGATCGCGTCGAGCTGCCCCCAGGGCGAGCGGCCGACGGTGCCGCCATCCTCGAACATCGATTGCTCGAGCGCGCGGCGCAGCCCGGTCTCGCCGAAGGAGCGGCGCGGATCACCGCCGGGGATCATCAGCCCGGCGACCAGCACGCCGCACCAGCCGGCAATGCGCGACGTGCCGAGCGGCACCCGGTCCGCGGCGCGATCGAGGTGGCGCGCACCCTTGGCGAGCGCATGGAGCACCGAGGAGCGATAGACCAGGTCGTTCGCCGACAGGATCAGCGGGGCGTGCGCAGTCCAGGCGAGGATGCGCCGGCCGACCAGATCAGCGCGCCAGGCAGGGTCGGACACCTTGTCGCCATGCACCGACAGCCAGCGCTGCATCAGCCCCTCGGCGATCGGCGCGCCGGTTACGCGCGGCGCGACGCTCGACAGGTCGCGCAGCCAGCCGAAGCCGTGGAGATAATCGCCCATCGCCGCCGACCAGTCCGGCCGGGCAAAGTCGAGCCCGCTGATCGAGCGCTGCTCGCCGCGGAACAGCACATAGCCTTCGAGCAGGGCATTGCCGCGCTCGGCATCGCCGAAGAACGGGTCTTCGCCGACCGCGATCAGCTTGAGCGGATGCCGGCCCCTCAACCGCATATTGTGGATCGGGCTGCGCCAGGCGAGGCGCTGGAAATGCTCGGACAGGCGCTCGGCAAGGCTGAGCCCGCGCTCGCCACCCGTGCGGATGAGCCGCTTGCCCTGCTCGACCCCGTCGGCTCCGGAGTCGACCGGGCCATCATTCACCCGCCGCGCAGTGCGGCGATGTTCGCCGCATACTGGCTGGGCCCGCCGGTGAAGGTCGCGGTGCCGGCGACCAGCGCATCGGCACCGGCGGCGATCGCGCGCGGCGCCGTCTCGCGATCGATGCCGCCATCGACCTCCAGATCGATGGCGCGGCCGCTGGCGGTGATCCGCTTGCGCAGCTCGGTGATCTTGCCGAGCTGGCTTTCGATGAACTTCTGCCCGCCGAAACCGGGGTTCACGCTCATCACCAGGATCAGGTCGATCATGTCCATGACATAGTCGACTGCCTCGACCGACGTGGACGGGTTGAGCACCACGCCCGCGCGCTTGCCCAGGCCCTTGATCGTCTGGAGCGTGCGGTGGAGGTGCGAGCCGGCCTCGGGATGCACCGAGATGCAGTCGGCGCCGGCATCGGCAAAGGCCTGGAGCAGCGGATCGACCGGCGCGATCATCAGATGGACGTCGAACGGCTTGGCAGTGTGCGGGCGCAGCGCCTTGATCACGCCGGGGCCGATCGTGATGTTGGGGACGAAATGCCCGTCCATCACGTCGACATGGATCCAGTCGGCGCCGGCGGCGTCGATGGCACGGATTTCCTCGCCCAGCTTGGCGAAATCGGCGGACAGGATCGAAGGTGCAATGCGGACGGCCATGATGAATCCTTAGGCACCCCGCGATTCGCGCGCAACCGGGCTTCTAGGTGTTGCGGACGAGCCGCGCGATGAAGAACCCGTCCAACCCGCCGGCATCGGCAAGCGTTCCGGGCAGCAGGCGCAGGCGGCCATCCGCGCGCGGCATGACGCCATGGGGCAGTTCTTCGGGCTTCACCGGCACGATCGCATAGTCGGAACGCGCCTTGAGGAAGGCAGCAAGCTGCGCCTCGCCTTCCTCGGGCTCGAGCGAGCAGGTCGAGAAGACGAGCGTACCGCCGGGCTTCACCCAATCGGCGGCGCGGGCAAGCAGCTTGCCCTGCAGCTCGGCCATCTCGCGGATCAGGCTGGGGCGGACGCGGTGGAGCACGTCCGGGTGGCGGCGAAAGATGCCGGTGGCGCTGCACGGCGCATCGAGCAGCACCGCATCGGCCGGGGCATCGGGCTTCCACTTGAGCAGATCGGCCTCGACCACCTCTGCTTCCAGCCCGGTGCGCTCGAGATTCTCGTGAAGTCGCGCCAGACGACTTTCGGAGACGTCGACCGCGGTCACCTGCCAGCCCGCCGCAGCGAGCTGGAGCGTCTTGCCCCCCGGCGCGGCGCACAGATCGAGCGCGGTGCCGCTGCCCTTGCCGAGCAGGCGCGCCGGCAGCGAGGCGGCGACGTCCTGCACCCACCAGTCGCCCTCGGCAAAGCCTTCGAGCATCGCCACCGGGCCCTTCTCGTCGAGGCGGAGATGACCGGCGATCAGGCTCTTGCCCGGCAGATCGGGCACCACCGCCGGATCGCGCAGCGTGAGATCGAGCGGCGGCGGCAGTGCGATGGCCTGCTCGGCATCGGCGATCATCTGGTCGCCCCAGGCAGCGTGCCAGCGCAGCGCCACCGCATCGGGCAGGGTCGGCGGCTCGGGCAAGGTCACGCCCTGGCGGACCAAGGTACCGAACACGCCGTGGACGAGCTTGCGCGGGCCGCCATCGACCAGCGGCAGCACGGTGGAGATCGCGGCATGGCCGGGCGTGCCGAGCGCCAGCGCCTGGACGAGCGCGATGCGCAGAGCGAAGCGCGCCTTGGCATCGTCGGGCAGCGTCTGCTTCGTCGCCGAATCGATCAGCGCGTCGAGATCGGGCAACCGGCGCAGCACTTCGGCGGCAATGGCATGGGCAAGGCCGCGGTCATTGGGCGCCAGGCCCTGCGCCGCCGAATCGAGCGCCTGTTCGAGCGCGAGCCCGCGCCGGAGCACCGCATCGAGCAGCTTCAGCGCTGCGCGGCGCGCGGGGACGCCGGGGCCGTCGGGTGCGCTCTGGCGGCTATTGGGGCGACGCGGTGGCTTCACTTGACCTCTTGGATTGGAAGGACGATCTGCCGCCTATGGCCCAGCGCCCCGCAAATGTGAAACCGCCCGCGTATCTGACGCCCAGCCCGCCCGTGCCCAAGCCCGCGCCGGCGGAGCAAAAGCCCGATGCGCTCGACCCGACTCGCTATGGCGATTGGGAGCGCAAGGGCATCGCGGTCGACTTCTAGGCGCTTACCGCCGCCAGCAGCTTGAGCACCGTGTTCCAGTTGCGCCCGGTATTGTCCTTGGACAGCTTGGCCTTCTGCATCGCCGGAATCAGGTTCGAGCGGCCCTGGCCGTCAGGGAAATCGGTGAACAGCTCGCGGCCGACGATCACCATCCGCTCGGGGCCGTCATAGCTTTCGAGCAATGCGTCGATCGCCGCCTGGCTCGGCGGCGTGCGGTGGAAGCTGACGACCAGATAGCTCGGGCGTTCCTCGGCTTCCTTCCGGAAGGGATTGGCCGCGACCAGCTTTTCGAGATCGGCCCGGTTGCGGACATGGACATCGGACTTCAGGCCCGTCGCCTTCTCCAGCGCGGCGTGGAGATCGCGCTCCAGCGCCTCGGGCTCGGCATCGCCCGCCTCGAAGACGACATTGCCCGAGGCGAGGATCGTCTTCACCTCGCTGAAGCCCATGCCTTCGACCACGGCCTTCAATTCCGCCGATTTGAGCTGGCGCTTGCCGAGGTTGATCCCCCTGAGCATCGCCGCCCATTTCACAGCTTTTCCTCCCGGAGCGGCCGGCTCAGCAGCGCCTCGATCACCTGCCCCACCGGCGCGCCTTCGAGCAGCGCGTTGACTGCCTCGGTCACCGGCATGTCGACGCCGGCATCCTTGGCGGCCTCGCGCAGCACCGGCGCGGTGAACGCGCCCTCCGCCACGGTCTTGCGATCGGCCATCAGCTCGGCAGCGCGCTTCCCCTGGCCGAGGCCGAGGCCAAGCGAGAAGTTGCGCGAGTTGGTGGAGGAGCAGGTGAGGACGAGGTCCCCCAGCCCCGACAGTCCGGTGAGCGTCTCCGCCTGGGCGCCGCGGGCCATGCCGAAGCGCGTCATCTCGGCAAAGCCGCGGGCGATCAGCGCCGAGCGGGCGTTGAGGCCGAGCCCGGCCCCTTCCACCACGCCGCAGGCGATGGCGAGGACGTTCTTGACCGCGCCGCCGATCTCCGCCCCGACCACGTCGGCGGAGCCATAGGTACGGAAGGCGGGGCCGGCGAGACGCTCGGAAAGGCGGGTGCGCAGGGCTTCGTCCTCGCAGGCGAGCGTCACTGCCGTGGGCTTACCCGCCGCCACTTCGTGCGCGAAGGTGGGGCCGGAGAGCACCGCGAGGGGCGCATCGGGGGCGACCTGGTGGGCCACCTCGCCGACCAGCAGCCTGGAGCCGGCCTCGATCCCCTTGGCGCAGAGCACCAGCGGCGTGGTGCCGACCTCGATCTCGGACAGGACCGCTCGGACATGCTGGGCCGGGGCGACGACAAGCAACGCTTCCGTATCGCGAAGTTCACCAAGTTCGCCCGTAGCGCGGATGGTAGGGTTGAGCGGCACACCAGAGAGGAACAGATCGTTCCGGTTGCGGATGTTCACGCTCTCAACGACTTCGGGCTCACGCGCCCAGAGCAGCACCTCCTGCCCGCCGCGCGCCGCGACCTGGGCCAGCGCGGTGCCCCAGGCGCCGCCACCGATGACTCCGATCCTCATGCCTTCACTCCCGCGCCGCGCACCTTCTCCGCATCCGGATCGAGCGGCCAGCGCGCCCGTGCCGGCGTATCGAGCGGATCGCTTTCGCCGGCCAGGAAGCGCTCCGCCCCCGCCCAGGCGATCATCGCGCCATTGTCGGTGCACAGCCACAGCGGCGGCGCGACGAAGCGCATACCACTTTCCGCGGCCAGCTGTTCCAGAGCGCCGCGCACCGCCTTGTTCGCCGCGACGCCGCCGGCGACCACCAAAGCCGTCGCCTCGACCTGCGCGATCGCGCGCCGGGTGCGGTCGATCAGACAATCCACCACTGCCTGCTGGAAAGAAGCGGCGATATCCTCGGCGCTGTACTGCCCCACCTTGCGTGCAACATCGCTCTTGAGGCCCGCAAAGGAGAAATGCGGCTCGGCCGAACCGAGCAGGGGGCGCGGCAGCGGCACGGCGCGGGGATCGCCGCGCGAGGCCGCTTCCTCCACCGCGGGGCCGCCGGGAAAGCCGAGCCCCAGCATCTTGGCCGTCTTGTCGAACGCCTCACCCGCGGCATCGTCGATCGTGGTGGCAAGCCGCCGATAGCGCCCCACCCCCTCGACCAGGAGCAGCTGGCAATGGCCGCCCGAGACGAGCAGCAGGAGGTAGGGGAATTGCAGGTCCGGATCGCTGAGCCGCGGCGAGAGCGCATGCCCTTCGAGATGGTTGACCGCGATCAGCGGCTTGCCCGCGGCCAGCGCCAGCGCCTTGCCGGCGACCAGCCCCACCATGACGCCACCGATCAGCCCGGGTCCGGCAGTGGCGGCAACGGCATCGACATCGGCGAGGGTGACGCCCGCTTCCTCGAACGCACCCTCGATCAGCGGGCCGATCGCCTCGACATGCGCGCGCGCCGCAATTTCGGGCACCACCCCGCCATAGGGGCGATGCGCCGCTTCCTGGCGCGCCAGCTTGTGCGCCAGCACCCGGCCATCGGTAGTGACCAGTGCGGCAGCGGTTTCGTCGCAACTCGATTCGAGGCCGAGGATCAGGGCCATAATGTTCGTTTCGTACTCCGTTGTTTGCGCATCTAGGGTGTCAGCGCACGATTGTCGAAGTTCTCCCGCCGTTTTGGTTCACACCCGTCACCCCGGCACAAGGCCGGGGTGACGAAATTGGGCGCGAGTATCTCCGTGCCAACTTCGACGTCCGTTTCGACAAGCGCAAAGGGAGCCGGTAAGGCACCGCACATGACCGTTTTCAAACTTGGTACCCGGGGATCGCCGCTCGCGCTGGTGCAGGCGCACCTGGTGCGCGAAGCGCTTGCCGCTGCGAACAACCTGCCCCTTTCGGACATCGAGATCGTCGTGATCCGGACCACCGGCGACAAGGTGCAGGACCGGCCGCTCGCCGAGATCGGCGGCAAGGCGCTGTGGACCAAGGAGCTCGACCGCGCGCTGCTCGCCGGCGAGATCGATGCCTCGGTCCATTCGATGAAGGACGTCGAGACCTTCCGGCCCGACATGATCGCGATCGCCGCAGTGCTGGCGCGCGCCGATGTGCGCGACCGGCTGGTGGGCGCCGCCTCGATCGATGCGATCCCCCAGGGCGGCGTGCTGGGCACCAGCTCGCCGCGCCGCGCGGCGCAGGTGAAGCGCCTGCGGCCCGACCTGTCGGTGGTGCTGTTCCGCGGCAATGTCGATACGCGGCTGGCCAAGCTCGCCGCGGGCGAGGCCGATGCGACCCTGCTCGCTGCCGCCGGGCTGGAGCGGCTGGGACGCCATGACGTCGGCACCGAGATCCCCACCAACGTGCTGCTGCCCGCCCCGGCGCAGGGCGCAGTGGGCGTGGAGATTCGCGCCGACGACGCCCGGGCGCGCGAGCTGGTCGGCGCGATCGACCATGCCGAGACCCATGCCTGTGTCCGCGCCGAGCGCGGGCTGCTCGCCGCGCTCAAGGCCGATTGCCATTCGCCGGTGGCGGCGCTGGCCAGCATCGAGGGCGCGATCCTGACGCTGGAGGCCGAGCTGCTGAGCGAGGATGGCGCCGAGCATGTCCATGGCGCGATCGAAGGCGCGCCGCTCGACGCCGCGCTGCCCGCCGCACTGGCGCACGACCTGCTGGCACGGGCACCCGAGGCGGTGCGGCGCCTGTTCGACGGATGAGCCGACCGATCGCCGTGCTGCGGCCCGAGCCGGGCAACCGCGTGACCGCATCGGCGATCGAGGCGGCGGGGCGCGTCGCCCTGCGGCTGCCGCTGTTCACCGCCAGGCCGGTGCCCTGGACCGCGCCCGACGCGGCAGGCTTTGACGCGCTGCTGCTGACCAGCGCCAATGCGGTGCGCCATGGCGGGCCGGCGCTCGACGCGCTGCTGGGCCTGCCCGTCCATGCCGTGGGCCATGTCACCGCCGAGGCGGCGCGGCGGATCGGCTTTCGCATCGCGCATATCGGCGAAGCGGGCGCCGCCGAGCTGGTCGCGGCGGCCGAAGCGGCAGGCGTGACGCGTGCGCTGCTGCTCGGCGGACGCGAGCGGATGCTCGAGGCGGGCGGCGTGGTCGCCCAGGCGATCACCGTCTATGCCAGCGAGGCGCTGGAGATCGAGCCTGACCAGGCGGTGCGGCTGCGCGGCACGGTGGTGCTGGTCCAGTCGCCCCGGGCCGGCGCTCGGCTGGCCGAGCTGGTGGCGCCCGATCACCGCGCGATCACCAGCATCGCCGCGATCAGCGCGCGCGCGGCCGAGGCGGCAGGCGCCGGCTGGCGGCGGATCGAGATCGCCCGCGATCGGCGTCCCGACACGCTGATCGAGCTCGCGCTGCAGCTCGCCGATTGAGCGCACGCATTGACCGGAAGCTTTGCCCCGGCGAATAAGGACCCCATGAGCGACGAGACCCTCGCGCCCCCGCCGCGCATTCCCTGGTGGCGCAGCGCCAGCCTGATCGGAACGATCGCCTTTCTGGGCGGAGTCGGCGTGACGCTGGGCGCCTTCGGCCTGGCCGGCGGGCTTTCGCCGCACGACGCGGCTCCGGCACCGCTGCCGAGCCCCAGCGCCAGCAGCCAGCCGAGCATACCGGCGCTGCCGCCCGGCACCGACCTGGCGACGCTTGCCGCGCGCGAGACGGCGCTGGCCGGCAAGCTCGACCAGATCGAGCTGCGGATGAAGGACGCCGATGCCAGCGCCCGCGGCGCCGCCGGCTATGCGACGCGCGCCGAGCGGATGATGGTCGCCTTTGCCACGCGCCGCGCGATCGAGCGCGGCCAGCCGCTGGGGCCGCTGGAGAACCAGCTGCGCACCCGCTTCGGCGAGCGCAACAACGAAGCGGTGGCGGCGATCCTGCGCGCCGCGGCCCAACCGGTGACGCTGGAGGATCTGCGCCTCGCGCTCGATGCGCTGAGCCCGCGCCTGGCCAACGACCCGAATGACAGCCTGTGGAACCGGGTGCGCCGGATGCTCGGCAATCTGGTGGTGCTGCGCCAGGCCGATACGCCGAGCCCGCTGCCCGCCGAGCGGCTGCGCCGGGCGCGGCGCGCGCTCGATCGCGGCGATGTCGAGGCGGCGCTGGCCGAAGTGGCGCACCTTCCCGGCGTGGCGCTGGCGGAGAGCTGGACCAGCGCCGCGCGCCGCTATGTCGCCGCGCGCACCGCGCTCACCGAGATCGAGCGGGCGGCAATGGACCTACCGCCACCGCTGGCCCCTGCCCCCCAGGCGGGATAGCCGCACCGCATACCCCATGAAGCCCTCCCGACACGCATCGGGGGCGGGAGCCGTTAGGACGGCCGAGAACAGCAAAGGACGAGGAAGATGGCAGAGATGGGCCGGTTCGACTGGGCAGACCCCTTCGGGCTCGACGCGCAGCTCACCGACGAGGAGCGGATGGTCCGCGACGCCGCGCGCGACTATGCGCAGGGCGAGCTGCTGCCGCGCGTCACCAAGGCCTTTCTCGACGAGGATTTCGACCGCGAGATCATGCGCGAGATGGGCCAGCTCGGCCTGCTCGGCGCGACCATCCCCGAAGCCTATGGCGGCGCTGGCCTTGGCTATGTCTCCTATGGCCTGGTGGCGCGCGAAGTGGAGCGGGTCGATTCGGGCTATCGCTCGGCGATGTCGGTGCAGAGCTCGCTCGTGATGCACCCGATCAATGCCTATGGCACCGAGGCGCAGAAGCAGAAATACCTGCCCAGGCTGGCGAGCGGCGAATGGGTGGGCTGTTTCGGGCTGACCGAGCCCGATGCCGGCTCCGATCCCGGCGGCATGCGCACCCGCGCCGCCAAGATCGACGGCGGCTATCGCCTGACCGGCTCGAAGATGTGGATCACCAATTCGCCGATCGCCGACGTCTTCGTCGTCTGGGCGAAGAGCGAGGCGCATGGCGGCGGGATCAAGGGCTTCGTGCTCGAAAAGGGCATGAAGGGGCTCTCGGCGCCGAAGATCGAAGGCAAGCTGAGCCTGCGCGCCTCGATCACCGGCGAGATCGTGATGGACGGGGTGGAAGTGAGCGAAGACGCGCTGCTGCCCGAGGTGCAGGGGCTGAAGGGACCGTTCGGCTGCCTCAACCGGGCGCGTTACGGCATCGCCTGGGGCAGCATGGGCGCAGCCGAGGCGTGCATGCACGCGGCGCGGCAATACACGCTCGACCGCGCGCAGTTCGGCAAGCCGCTCGCCGCCAACCAGCTGGTGCAGCTCAAGCTCGCCAATATGGAGACCGAGATCGCGCTCGGGCTGCAAGCCGCTTTGCGCTGTGGCCGCATGTTCGACGAAGGCACGCTGGCGCCCGAGGCGATCAGCATCATCAAGCGCAACAATTGCGGCAAAGCGCTCGATATCGCCCGCATCGCCCGCGACATGCATGGCGGCAACGGCATCTCGGCCGAATTCCATGTGATGCGCCACGCGATCAACCTCGAGACGGTCAACACCTATGAAGGCACGCACGACGTGCACGGGCTGATCCTGGGCCGCGCGATCACCGGGATCGCGGCGTTCTGATGGCGCCCGAGCGCCAGCCAGTCCTGGAGGGCGAACGGGTGCTGCTGCGCCCGAGCACGCCCGGGGACTGGGACGCGCTGTTCGCGGTGGCAAGCGATCCGCTGGTCTGGGAAGTCCATCCGGCGCACGACCGCTGGCAGGAGCCGGTGTTCCGCGCCTATTTCGACGCCGGCATTGCCAGCGGCGGCGCGCTGACCATAATCGACAAGGCCAGCGGCACGGTGATCGGCTCGTCGCGCTTCGACAATTGGGACGAAGCCGCCGACGAGATCGAGATCGGCTGGACCTATCTGGCGCGCAGCCACTGGGGCGGCAGCACCAACCGCGAGATCAAGCGGCTGATGCTCGACCATATCCACCGCCATGTCCGCACCGCGGTGTTCACCGTCGGCGTCGACAATATCCGCTCGCGGAAAGCGATGGAGAAGATCGGCGGGGTAGCGCGCCCCGGCACCGTCGACCGGCTGATGGCGGGCGAGATGAAGCCGCATCTGATCTACGAGATCCGCCGGCCATGAAGCCGCTGGAGGGGATCAGGGTCGTCGAGCTGGCGCGCATCCTCGCCGGGCCCTGGTGCGGGCAGCTGCTCGCCGATCTGGGTGCCGAAGTGGTGAAGATCGAGCGGCCCGGCGAAGGCGACGATACCCGCCATTGGGGGCCGCCCTTCCTCCACGACGCCGAGGGCGAGAATCGCGACGCCGCCTATTTCCACGCCTGCAACCGCGGCAAGGAGAGCCGGGCGATCGACATCGCCACGCCCGAGGGGCAGGCGGCGGTGCGCGCGCTGGTGGCCGAGGCGGATGTCGTCATCGAGAACTACAAGGTCGGCGGGCTGGTGAAATACGGGCTCGACGCCGCGAGCCTGCGTGCGCTCAACCCCAGGCTGGTGGTCTGCTCGATCACCGGCTTCGGCCAGACCGGCCCCTATGCGCCGCGTGCGGGCTACGACTTCATCATCCAGGGGATGGGTGGCTTCATGTCGCTGACCGGCGAGCCCGACGGCGCGCCGCAAAAGGCCGGCATCGCCTATGCCGACATCTTCACCGGCGTCTATTCGGCGGTGGCGATCCTGGCGGCGCTGCGACGTCGGGACGTCACCGGCGACGGCGCGCATATCGACATGGCGCTGCTCGATACCCAGGTGGGCGTGCTCGCCAACCAGGCGCTCAACTGGATGGCATCGGGCAAGGTGCCGCACCGGATGGGCAACGGCCATGCCAATCTGGTGCCCTATCAGGCGTTCCACGCGAAGGACGGCGAGCTGATCATCGCGGTGGGCAACGACTTGCAGTTCCGCAAGCTCTGCGGCGTGCTCGGGCTCGATTACGGCAGCGATCCGCGCTTCGCGACCAATCCGCAGCGCGTTGTGCATCGCGCGCTGCTGGTGCCGCTGCTCGAGGCGGCGATCCGGCAATGGGCCAAGGCCGACCTCTACGAGGCGCTGGAGGCGGAAGGCGTGCCGGCGGGGGCGATCAACACGATCGACGAGGTGTTCGCCGATCCGCAGGTGGTGGCGCGTGGCATGCGGATCGAGCGCGAGGGCGTGCCTGGCATCGCTGCGCCGATCGTGATCGACGGCGAACGCATGGCCGCCGACACCGCGAGCCCGAAGCGCCCGTAATGAAAAGGGGCGGCTCCTTTCGGAACCGCCCCTTCCTTTCCCTAAGCGGGAACCCGCAAGATCAGAAATTGACCTTGGCGCCGACCGAGAAGCGGCGGCCATAGATGCCGTCGCCGGCCTGGACCGGGTTGTAGAGATACGCACCATAGGTGACCGGATCGACGTCGGGCAGACGATCGAACAGGTTCAGCACGTTCGCGTAGATGGTGAACTTGTCCGCGATCTTGGCGGTCGCGTTCAGGTCGAAGGTGAAGTAGCTCTTCACGCGGCAGCCGGTATAGGCGGGCGACGGCGCGAGGCCGCAATCCTCATAGGCATTGCCCTGGTCCATGGCCGAAAGGTCATAGCCCGAGGTGAAGTTGGCCGTGCCGGTCACCGTGTAGTTGCCGATCGCGAAGCTGTTCATCCAGCTTCCCTTCCAGCGATAGGTGCCCGAACCCGCGGTCAGGTTGTAGTTGCCGAGCGTATCGACATAGGTCTCGCGCGTGCCGTCGGCCAGCGTGGTGCTGAGCTCGAGCATGAGCGTGGCGTCGAGGTTGCTCGTCCAGGTCACGTCCCCGAAGTGGAAGCGTGCGTTCGCCGCGAAGTCGATGCCTTCCGCCTTCTGCTTGTTGGCGTTGACATAGTGCGACTGGACATAGGCAACGCGCGGCAGCGCCGTCGGGTTGGCCGGATCCACCGCGTCCGCGATCACGGTGTAGCCGTCCGGGATCGCCTGGCCCGAATAATAGGCCTGGAGCGCCGCGGCCGACGACAGCGAGGTGATCGCGTTGGTCTTCTTGATGTTGAAGTAATCAACCGAGAAGGAGACGTTGCGCATCGGCGCGAACACCGCGCCCAGCGTGATGTTGCGCGACTTCTCCGGCTTCAGGTCCGGCGAGGCGAGCGTGGTTGCACCATAGCTCGCGTTACGCAGGTACTGCGGGCAGGCGGTGCTGAACGTCGCGACCGTGCAGCCATATTGCGCAAGATACGCATCGTTGAACAGGCCGGCCGAGTTGGTGACATAACCGGTCGTCGGCAGCGCATTGGCTTCACCGAAGGACGGGATACGGAAACCACGCGACCAGCTGCCGCGGACGGTCAGCATGTCGATCGGGGTGAACTTCGCGCCGACCTTCGGCGAGAAGGTGCTCTGACCGGTCGAATAATGGTCATAGCGGCCCGAGGCGTTGAGCTCGAGCTGCTCGAGCACCGGCAGGCTCAGCTCGCCGAATGCCGAAGCAACGGTGCGATGGCCTTCGGTACCGAACGCGTTGATCGTGAAGTAGCGCTCGGTCGGGCCGTTGACGTCGCTGTTCGCCGAGGGCGAATCGACCGCCTCGTAGAACACCGAGCCGCCGACGCCGAGCTGGGCCGGGCCGCCGGGCAGCTGGAACAGCGCCTTATTCACGCTCGCCTGGATCTGGTAGAGATCCGACGACGCATCGACGTTCAGTTCCGGTGCCAGATAGTTGAGCACCGACTGGCTGTTCGCCGAGGGGTTCACGAAGTTGTACGAGCCATCGGCGATCACATCCAGCAGGTGCTGGATATAGACATAGCCGTTCATCGTACGACGCAGGTCGGTGTGCATCGCGGTGGCGTCGACCTTGTAGTTCCAGTCGTCGCCGAAGCTGCCCTTGATGCCGGCCGCGACGCGGTACACGCGGCTGCGCGTCTCGTCCTGGCGGGTGAGGTTCGGCATCGCGCCGATCACCGTTGCCGTCTGGCCCGAAGCCGCGAACGGGTTGTTCGGGTTGAGCGTGCCGTTGGTCGCATCGCAGTTCACGCGCGCGGCGCAGACATAGACCGGGAGCGTCAGCGCACCCGAGCCTGCCGCGAAGGCAGCGCCGCTGCCGCTCGTCGAATAGGGCGCGTAGTAGATGCCTGCCGGTGCCTTCGAGTAGATCGTCGATGCCGCGCCGCTATACTGGCTGCGCGACTGCTGGAAATTCACTTCCAGATAGGCTTCCGCCGAATCGCCGAGCGTCTTGGCAACATGCGCCGAGAAGCCGAAGCGATCGACCTGCGGGGCGACCACGCCATACTGGTTGGTCAGGTCCTGCTGGCAGATCGCGGTCGGCAGCAGGCTGCTGGCCGCCTGCTGGGCAGCGGTCGTCTGGGTCAGGTTGCCATTGACGCAGCCCGACTGGAGCAGCTGGTAGCGACCGCCCGAGCCCGGCGCGACATAGATGTTCGAACCGGCATAGGTCGGTGCGAAATTGTCGCCGTTCACGAGGTTGTTCGGGCCGCCGATGCCGGTCTGGTTATCCGAGTTGAACGGATAGGGCAGGTCCTTGGTATAGACCGCGTCCGAGTGATAGTAGAAGCCGCTGACATAGGCGTTGAAGCCGTCACGATCGAGATCGCCGGTGCCGGCGGTGACCGAGAAGCGCTGGCTGGCGGCAACGCCATCCTGCGAGACGCCGGCTTCGGCACGCGCCGAGACGCCCTGGAAGCTGCGCTTGGTGATGATGTTCACCACGCCCGCGATCGCATCGGCGCCGTAGCTCGACGAAGCGCCGTCCTTGAGCACTTCGACGCGGTCGATGATGTCGTCCGGAATCGTGTTCAGATCGACGAAGTTGCGGGTCGCGTCGTCGGCCAGCGGATAATAGGCGGCACGCATGCCGTCGAACAGCACCAGCGTCGAGTTGGTCGACAGGCCGCGCAGCGAGATCGCCGACGCACCGCCGGCGAACGCGCCATTGGCCGAGAAGCTGTTGGTGAGGGTGGGGCCGTTGTTGGCGGCGAGGCGCTGCAGGCCGTCCTGGACGGTGGTGATGCCGCGGGCATCGAGCGACTCGGCGGTGACGGTGGTGACCGGCGACGTAGTCACCTTGGTCGCGAACAGCGAGCCGGTGACGACGATTTCGGGAGCTTCATCGGCCACGGGGGTGGCCGGAGCGGTCTGGTCTGCGGTGGGGGTGGTGTCCTGCGCGAAGGCGGGGACGGCGAAGGAAGCGAGAGCCAGCGCCGAGACGGCGCTGCCTGCCCGCAGCGAGCGAGCGATGTTACGCGTAAACATTGTACCCTACTTTCATACTGCCCCGTGCGAACATTGACGGGGGGAGACGAACAGGCGCGCGACGCCGAAACGACGCGTGCGGCGCAATCGATGAGAGCGGGAGATTCGCGCGTAAAGCGGCAGCAGCGCGAATGTTGCACTTTAGCCGGCGGCTGTAGCCGGAAAAACACGGATCGTGACTGGGGCGTTTCCGTTACGTTGCGGTATTGAAACTTTATTGCGTCCGGCGGCAGCCGGAGCCCCGGCCGCCGCGCCGCAAGCCCGACTCAGCCGAGCCGGCGCATCAATTCCTGCGCCGCCGCCGGCGCGCGCACCTTGCCGCCATGGATGAAGAAGACGAAAGTCTCGCGCGGCACGGCGGGCGGATCCCTGTCCTCGACATAGGGCAACCCTGCCGGGCGGCCTCCGGAGGCCCAGGTCGTGGCGGCTTCGGTCCAGCGCGGCAGATCGCCTTCGGGATAGCAGAAGGGGTTGTCGTCCGCGCCGGCCTCGAGCCGGGCATAGACGAAGTCGCCGGTCACGTCGGCGATCGCCGGATATTGCGGCGAATCGGCATAGACGATCGCCACCCCCGCCTTGCGGCACAGATCGACGAATTCGGGTACCGCGAAGCTTTCGTGGCGGACCTGGACGGCGTGGCGGAGCGTCACGCCTTCATGCGTGCGCGGGAGCAGATCGAGAAAGGCGCCGAAATCGGCGGCGTCGAACTTCTTGGTGGCCATGAACTGCCACATCAGCGGCCCGAGCCGGTCGCCCAGCTCGACGATCCCCTGGCCGACGAACTTCGCGACCGATTCGCCGGCATCCGCCAGCACCTTGCGGTTGGTGCAGAAGCGCGAGCCCTTCACCGCGAAGACGAAGCCGTCGGGCACTGTCTTGGCCCAGCCTTCGAAGGTCGCGGGCTTGAAGCCGGAATAATAGGTGCCGTTGATCTCGATCGCGCTGAGCTGGCGCGAGGCATATTCCAGCTCCTTCTTCTGGGAGAGCTTCTCCGGATAGAAGGTGCCGCCCCGCCAGGGCTCGAAGGTCCAGCCGCCGATGCCGACTCGAATGGGTGCATTGCTCATGCCAGCACCCTAGCCGCTGCGGGCCCCGCCGCCAGCCCGAAGGCTGCGGTCAAAGCCGGCTCTGGAATGCGCCTCCCGGCGCATTGCGGCAAGCCTAGCGCACCCGCGACCAGGTCTGCGCCTTGCAGATGATACCGAACAGCACGCAGCCCTTGCCGACCATCTTGTCGCCGTCCTGAAACTGGATGGTGCCCGAGAAGGTCTGGCGGATATCCGGGACGAACACCTTGCCGCTCCACTTGCCGGGGCCGGCGGGTTTCAGATCACGGAACAGCCGGGTGCCGACAAGCTGGGCGGTGCCGCCACGCCTGGCATCGGCGATCGCCTTGTCGCTGGCCCAAGTGATCGTGCCGCACACCGCGCCGCCGCACTGATCGATGCGGACATGCACGCTGTTGCTGGGATTGCGCCACTCGCTGGCGATCGGCGCGTCGGGCGGCGAGCCGGCCGTGGCGGGGAAGGCGACGAGGGAAAGGGCGAAGGCGGGCAGAATCGCCCGGAGAATCGTACCGAACATGATGGGGGGCTTCTTGCGGTTGTAACCTGTATGCCCGCTGAAGTGGAAATCGCCCGCCCCGGTAACAAGGGGCACGCATGGAAACACAGCGTTCGCGAATCGGGCGGCTCAGTCCTGGATGCGCGTCCAGGTCTGCGACTTGCACCCGACGCCGAGCACCAGGCAGCCGCGGCCGACCATCTTGTCGCCCTCGATCGTGACCGTGCCGGCGAAGGTCTTGCGGATATCGGGCACGAAGACCTTGCCCTTCCAGCGATTCGGCCCGTCCTTGTAGAGATTGCGGAAAATCTGGGTGCCGACCAGCTCGTCGGTGCCACCGCGCTTCGCATCCGCCTTGGCCTTGTCGCTGGCCCAGACCACGGTACCGCACAGCGCACCTTTGCCGCATTTCTCGTAGCGGACGTGCACGCTGTTGTGCGGATTGGCCCAGACACCCTCGATTCCGTCCGGAAGCGGGGCAGTGGAGAGCAGCAAAGTGGCGCCAAGCGCCAGGGCGAGCCGTGCGATCATAACGATCCCGTTTTGTCATCCGGGCCCGCGCAAAGGCAAGCCATCCGATTGGGTAACGCCGGGCGCGCGCGTCCGGGTCCGGGAGAGTTTTCTGAGGATTTTTGGATAAGTGCCGGAAAATCGGCAGGAAACGCTGGAGCGGGCGAAGGGATTCGAACCCTCGACCCCGACCTTGGCAAGGTCGTGCTCTACCCCTGAGCTACGCCCGCTCTGGCGTCTAGTCCGGGGCAGCGAAGCGCCACCGGGCTGGGTGAGGCGCGGCCACTAGCACCGGCTTTTGGGGTGGGCAACCCCATGCACGCAGTTTTTTTAGAGGCTTGGCGCTTTCGCTGCGAAAGCCCACATAGCGCTGAACCCGAATAGAGCATTTTTTCAGGAGCACCCGCCTTGGCCACGCTTGGACTCACCCCCGCGGAGAAGGAAGCCGTCGACGCATTCCGCCGCGACGTCGTCGAGCCCTCGATGACCGCACTCGTCATCATCGATTTCTGGGCGGAATGGTGCGGCCCGTGCAAGGCGCTGGCGCCGGTGCTCGAAAAGGTCGCCGCAGACTATGCCGGCAAGGGCGTCGTCCTCGCCAAGGTCGATGTCGACGCGAATCAGTTCATTGCCAACCAGTTCCAGGTCCGCTCGATCCCGACCGTCTATGCGATGTTCCAGGGCCAGCTCGTCGCCGACCTCTCCTCTGCGCGCACCGAATCGCAGCTGCGCACGATGCTCGACCAGATCCTGCGGCAGATCCCGGTGGAGAGCGCCGAGGCGCAGGCAGAGGCCGATCTCGCGCCGCTGATCGCGATGGGCGAGCAGGCGCTGGCCGAGAACGACGCCGAACGCGCGCTCTCGATCTTCGAGCAGATCGCCGATCTGGCGCCCGACCATGTCCAGGTCGCCGCCGGCCGTGCCCGCGCGCTGCTGGCGCTGGGCCGGGCCGACGAGGCCGAGGCGGTGCTCGCCACGCTGCCCGAGGACGCCAAGGGCGCCGAGCTGGAGCAGGCCCGCGCCGCGATCGCGCTGGCGAAGGAAGCCACGCCGGTCGAGGACCTGAGCGGCCTCGCCGCCCAGGCGGCGACCGGCGACATGGAAGCGCGCTACGAGCTCGCTGGCGGCCAGATGGCCTCGGGAGACCGCGACGGCGCCGCCGAGACGTTGCTCGCCATGGTGCGCGACGATCGCGAATGGAACGAGGGCGCCGCGCGTCAACGCTTGCTCAAGCTGTTCGAGGCGGTCGGCCTCGAGGACCCCTGGGTCTCGGCGCAGCGCCGCAAGCTTTCCGCGATCCTGTTCGGATGACGCCTTCGGGGAAGATCGTGCGGCTCTCGGTATTTCCGCTGGGCGGCGCACTGCTCTTCCCGCGGATGCACCTGCCGCTGCACATCTTCGAGCCGCGCTACCGCGCGATGGTGTCGGACGCGCTGGTCCGCGACCGGCGGATCGGGATGATCCAGCCGCGCGCCGCCGGCGAGCCCGCGCCGCTGTTCGAGATCGGCTGTGTCGGCCGCATCGCCGAGGTCGAGGCGCTCGACGACGGCCGCTTCGACATCGTGCTGGAGGGGCTGGCGCGCTTCGCGATCCGACGCGAGCTCGACGTCACGACGCCGTTCCGTCAGGTCGAGGCCGAGCTGGAGGCGGTGGCGGAGAGCGAGATTCTCGCCATGGCCGAGCGCGCCGCGCTGGAAATGGAATCGCGGCGCTTCGCCGATGCGCTGGGCTATGCGGTCGACTGGGAATCAGTGAGCCGGCTCGACGACGAATCGCTGGTCAACGGCATCGCCCAGATCGCACCGTTCGACGTCGCCTCGAAACAGGCGCTGCTTGAGGCGGATACGCTCAGCGACCGGTCGGAGCTGATCGTCCAGCTGATGCAATTCTACGGCCGCCACGACGGGGATGAGGGTGGCACGCTGCAATAGCCCGTCGCATCCGGTTCCTCGGCGAAGGCCGGGGAACATGACCGGCCCTCTAGGCAGTGATCCCCTGCAGCAGCTTGGGCACGTCGCCGCTCTCGCCGCGCGCCTCGGCCATGAACCAGTGCTTGAGCGGCGGCAGCCGGTCGACCGCGGAGAGGCCGAATCGGCGGACGGCGCTGGCGGTCTTGCCGGGGATGCCGAACAGCCGGGTAAGCCCGTCGGTGGCGGCGGCGACCATGAAGGTGTCGAGCCCGCGCCAGCGCTGGTAGCGCGCGAGCAGCTGGGGATCACCCATGTCGAGGCCGAGCCTTTTGCCATCGACCAGCACCTCGACCAGCGTCGCCACGTCGCGGAAACCGACATTGACGCCCTGGCCGGCGATCGGGTGGATGCCGTGCGCGGCGTCACCGACCAGCGCGAGCCGGTCGCTGGTGATCCAGGCGGCGTGGTGGAAGCCCAAGGGGTGGCTGAAGCGCGCGGTGAGCGGGCCCAAGCGCCCAAGGAAGCCGCCCATCCGCTTCTCCGCCTCGGCGAGATAGGCGCGCTCGGAGATTTTCATCATGCCGGCGGCGTCGCGGGCATTGACCGTCCACACCACGGCCGAGCGATGGCCGTTCGCGTCGTCCAGCAGCGGCAGGATCGCGAACGGCCCTTCGGGATAGAAGATCTCGAAGGCGATGTTCTCATGACTGCGTTCATGGCCGAGCGTGGCGACCATGGCGGCATGCTCATAGCTCCAGCGCGCAGTGTTGAGCCCGGCGGACTCGCGGGTGGGCGAGTTGCGGCCCTCGGCGCCGATCAGCAGCTGGGCGGAGACCTGCTTGCCGTCGCTCAAGGTTGCGGTGACGCCGAATTCGCCGCGTTCCACGTGAAGCGCACGGGTCCGCATGCGGACATCGGCGAGCGGCGCCGCGACCGCGGCCTCGTAGAGCGCGGTGCGCAGGATGCGGTTCTCGAACATGTGGCCGAGCGCGCCCTCGCCTTCGCCAGGGGCGAAATCGAGCTTGCCGGGATCGAGCCCGTCGGAGACGCGGATGCCCTGGATCGGGCAGCCCTTGCCCGCCAGCCGCTCCGCCACGCCGATCGCCTCGAACATCCGCATCGGCGCGCTGGCGATCGCCGAGGCGCGACCGTCGTGCCGGGCGGCAAGGATCTGCTCGGGATCGGCGGGATCGACCACGATCGAGGAAATGCCATGCGCATCGAGCGCGGTGGCCAGCGCCGAGCCGACCAGCCCGCCGCCGAGAATGAGGACATCTGCGCGATCCATGCGAGTGCCGTAGCGCGCTGCCGCCCGTTCGTCATCCCCATGCGATGTACGGGCCCCATGCCCAACTGTTCCCCGGCGAAAGCCGGGGCCCAGAGCCACGAGCGAGCCGGCAGAGAAACCCTGGGCCCCGGCTTTCGCCGGGGAACTGCGGCGGACAGAATCATAGAAAGCGCCATATGTCGATGCGATGCGGCGGAACGTGGCGGGAACGCTTGACGGCGGAGTCCGCTCGGGCGATTAACGGCGCCGCACCCCCTGAAAATTTGGAGGCTGGGCATGGCGTCCCGGGCACAGGCGCCGCTTTGGCGCGAAACGATGAAGGCCGGCGCGCGCCGCAGCGGCGCGGTGATCGGCGGAGCAGCCCTGTTCCTGGGCGTGCTGGCGCTCGGCGTCGCGCTGGGCAGCTACCAGCCGACCGATCCTTCGTGGAACACCGCAGCGGCGGGCCCGGCGCGCAACTGGATGGGCGAACCCGGCGCCTGGATCGCCGATTTCCTCTATGCGCTGCTCGGCCCCGCCGTGTGGCTGTTCCTACCGATCGGGCTGATCGTCGCCTACCGGCTGCTCAAGGACCGGCCGACCGGCAATTGGGGGACGATGTTCCGCGGTGTCGGCATCGGCGTGGTCTTCCTCGCCACGGCGCTGTCCTTCTTCTCGTCGGACGCGGTGCTGTCGCTCACCGGCGGCTGGGGCGGCGTGGTCGGCTTGAGCATTGCCGCGCTGTTCAACTGGCTGATCGGCTTTGCCGGCGACCCGACGGTGAGCTGGTGGGCCGGTCGCGGGCTGGGCCTGGTCTGCGGGCTGATCGGCCTGTTCATTTGGTGGCGCAGCCTTGACTTCACGCTGCCCGAGCGCGTGAGCCTGCCCGGTATCCCCAGCCTGAAGGGGCCGGGCAAGATGCCGCTGCTCGGCAATCCCGACAAGGAAGTGCGCGAGCGCGAACGCGTGCCGGAAGAGCCGAAGATCCGCGAGGGCCGCGAGCCGCGCAAGACGGTGGTGCCCGACAATCGCCCCGGCCCGGTGATCGCCGATCGCAACGTGATGCCGAGCCCGGCACGCACCAAGCCGCCGACCCAGACCAGCCTCGACTTCAAGGACAGCTACCAGCTGCCTTCGATCGACCTGCTCAAGCCGCCACCCGCCAACAAGAATGCGGGAATCGACAAGGCCGCGCTGGAGCGCAACGCCCGGCTGCTCGAAAGCGTGCTCGACGATTTCAATGTGAAGGGGCAGATCGTTGAGGTCCGCCCCGGCCCGGTCGTCACCATGTACGAGCTCGAGCCCGCCAGCGGCATCAAGGCCAGCCGCGTGATCCAGCTCGCCGACGACGTGGCGCGCAACATGTCAGCCACCTCGGCGCGCATCGCGACAATCCCGGGCCGCAGCGTGATCGGCATCGAGCTGCCCAACGCGGTGCGCGAATCGGTCAATCTGCACGAGCTGATCGGCAGCCAGAGCTTCGAGGACCAGGGCGCGACGCTGCCGCTGGTGCTCGGCAAGAACATCGCTGGCGATGCGGTGATCGCCGATCTGGCGCCGATGCCGCATCTGCTCGTCGCCGGCACCACCGGCTCGGGCAAGTCGGTGGGCCTCAACTGCATGATCCTGTCGCTGCTCTACCGGCTGACGCCCGAGCAGTGCCGGATGATCATGATCGATCCCAAGATGCTCGAGCTGAGCATGTACAAGGATATCCCGCATCTGCTCGCCGACGTCGTCACCGAGCCCGCCAAGGCGGTGCGCGCGCTCAAATGGGCGGTGGAGCAGATGGAGGACCGCTACCGGATGATGGCGCACGCCAATGTCCGCAGCCTCGCCTCGTTCAACGACAAGGTGCGCCAGGCCAAGGCGAAGGGCCAGAAGCTCGGGCGCAAGGTGCAGGTGGGCTATGACCCCGACACCGGCAAGCCGATGTACGAGGAGGAAGCGCTCGAGCTGAATCCGCTGCCGCAGATCGTGGTGATCGTCGACGAGCTTGCCGACCTGATGATGACCGCGGGCAAGGAAGTCGAGTTCCTGATCCAGCGGCTGGCGCAGAAGGCGCGCGCCGCGGGCATCCACCTGATCATGGCGACGCAGCGCCCCTCGGTCGACGTCATCACCGGGGTGATCAAGGCGAATTTGCCGACGCGCCTTTCCTTCTACGTCGCCAGCAAGATCGATTCGCGCACCATCCTGGGCGAGCAGGGCGCCGAGCAGCTGCTCGGCAAGGGCGACATGCTCTACATGCCCGGCGGCAAGCAGCTCGTCCGCGTCCACGGGCCGTTCGTCAGCGATGACGAAGTGCAGGCAGTGGCCGATTTCTGGCGCTCGCAGGGGACGCCAGACTATATCTCGGCGGTCACCGAGGAGCCCGAGGATGGCGGCTTCAGCCTCGACGGTGCGCCCGAGGGCGACGACAGCCCCGAGGACCAGCTCTATCGCCGCGCGATCCAGCTGGTGGCGGAAAGCCAGAAAGCCTCGACCTCGTGGCTGCAGCGCCAGCTGCGCGTCGGCTACAACTCGGCGGCGCGCCTGATCGAGCGCATGGAGAAGGATGAACTCGTCTCGCGCCCTGACCATGTCGGCCGCCGGGAAGTGTTGATGGATACCGACGGCCGACAGCTCTAAGGAGCCTGCAAGCGGAGCAAAATGCGGGACTGAGGGGTTCAGGGGACATTCAAGCCCCGCCTCTCAGGGCATTTCCCCGCAATTTGGAGAATGACACGTGTTTGCACGGCCCCTCGCCTTCAGCCTCGCGCTTGCAGCGCCGGCCCTGATCTCGGCTGCGGAACCGGCGCCGGCTGCCGGCGAGCTGGCGCAGGTGCAGCAGCATCTCACTGCAGTCAGCTCGATGACCGCCGGTTTCGCACAGACCGATCGCAACGGCCGCACGCTCACCGGCACGATGACGCTGAAGCGGCCCGGCAAAATCCGCTTCCAGTATCAGAAGGGCGTGCCCCAGCTGATCGTCGCGGACGGGCGCAGCCTCTATTTCATCGACTACCAGGTGCGCCAGGTCGAGCGCTGGCCGATCGGCAATTCGCCGCTCGCCGTGCTGCTCAACCCGAAGAAGGACATCACCAAGTTCGCCAAGGTGGTGCCGACCGGCAGCCCGCAGCTCGTCTCGGTCGAAGTGCATGACAGCGACCACCCCGAATATGGCCGGATCACGCTGATCTTCCAGAAGAACGCCGGCGCGCCCGGCGGGCTGATGCTCCAGGGCTGGGTGGCGCTGGATTCGCAGAACAACCGCACGACGATCCGGCTGTCGAACCAGCAGTTCAACGCCAATATCAGCGACGGGGCGTTCCGCTGGAACGATCCGCGGCGCCAGGGCCCGCGCTGAAGCTGAACGCCGTTCATGCTGGCGACAGGTTGCCGGGCATAGAACCTGTCTTGCGGATGTGAGGGCGTACCCGGGATTTTCCCCCTGTTGCTCGGGATCTTCACACCCCGCCTGCGTGACGAACGCTAGGTCGGCCCTCGTTCCATTGCCCCCGGGACGAGGGCCTTTCCTTGTCTGGGCTTCCCCACTGGTGCGGAGGCGAAACACCTCCTAAATCCCCGGCGATGAAGATCGCCTCCTGGAACATCAACTCCGTCCGCTTCCGCATCGAGATCGTCGAGCAGTTCCTGCGCGAGGAGGCGCCGGACGTGCTGTGCCTGCAGGAAACCAAGGTGATCGACGGGGACTTCCCCGAAGGCCCGTTCCGCGCGCTCGGCTATGACCATGTCATCAAGCACGGCCAGCGCATGCACCACGGCGTGGCGATCATCAGCCGCATCCCCGTGGTGGAGGACGACCGGTTCGACTGGCAGGCCAATGGCGAGGCGCGCCATGTCGGCGTGCGGCTGCCGAACGGCGTGCGGCTCGAGAATGTCTATGTCCCCGCCGGCGGCGACATTCCGAATCGCGAGCTCAACCCGAAATTCGGCCAGAAGCTCGATTTCCTCGAGCGGATGATCGCCTGGTCGAAGGACCTGAGCGTGCCTTCGATCCTGACCGGCGACTTCAACGTCGCGCCGCTCGAAAGCGACGTGTGGAGCCACAAGCAGCTCCTCGACGTGGTCAGCCACACGCCGATCGAAGTCGAGACGCTCGGCCGGCTGCAGGCGGCGAACGACTGGGTCGATCTCGGCCGTCATTTCATGCCCGCCCCTGCGCGCTATTATAGCTGGTGGAGCTACCGGGCGAAGGACTGGGCCGCGAGCGACCGCGGCCGCCGGCTCGATCATATGTGGGCCAGCCGCGACGTCGCCGAGAAGGCGACCGCACACAAGGTCTGCGAACCGTGCCGTTCCTGGCTCAAGCCCTCCGATCACGTGCCGATCGTTACCGAGTTCGCCTTTTGAGCGCGCACGCCGCCGCCCGCGCCGTCGATGCGCTGCGCCGCGGCTGGCCGGTGGCGATCGGGGACCTCGCGCTGCTCGCGGTGGAGACTGCCGACGCCCGGCGGCTGGCGGCGTTCGACGAAGCCGGCCAGGCTGATCTGCTGCTCTCCGCCGGGCGTGCCGCCACGCTCAAGCTCGCCAACCAGCGCGATGCCGCCACCCCGGATGCGCCGGTACTGATCGGGCGGGTGCCCTGGCTCGATTTCGACACCGCGACCGCGCTCGCCGATCCGCAGTTCGATCTCGCCACGCCGCTCAAGGGCCCGTTCCGCGCGCTGCCGCTCGCCGAACCCGAGCTTTCCGCGGCCGCGCTGCGGCTCGCGCGCGTGGCGGGGCTGCTGCCGGCCTTCTTCGTCCGCAAGGCCGCCGGAGAGGAGGCGATCACTCCCGAGGACATCGATGCGCATGAGGATGCCGACCGGCTGCGCATCGTCGCCCGCGCCCGCCTGCCCGTGCTCGACGCCGAGGACAGCGAGATCGTCGCCTTCCGCACCGACGAGATGCCCGGCGAGCATGTCGCGCTGCTGATCGGCGAGCCCAACGGCCAGCCGCCGCTCGTCCGGCTGCACAGCGAATGCCTGACCGGTGATGTGCTCGGCAGCCTGAAATGCGATTGCGGCCCGCAGCTCCAGGCAGCGATCCGCGCGATCCGCGAGAGCGGCTGGGGAATCCTGCTCTATCTTCGCCAGGAAGGGCGCGGGATCGGGCTGATCAACAAGCTGCGCGCCTATGCGCTGCAGGACCAGGGCTTCGACACGGTCGATGCCAACACCCGGCTGGGCTTCGCAGTCGACGCGCGCAACTTCGCCACCGCGGCGAAGATGCTCTCGCTGCTCGGCCAGCGCCGCATCCGGCTGCTCACCAACAATCCCGAAAAGGTCGCAGCGCTGGAAGCCGCGGGCGTGACCGTGGCCGAGCGCGTGCCGCACTTCCTGCCGCCCAACCCGCACAACGAGCGCTACCTCGCCACCAAGCGCGACCGGACGGGGCACCAGCTCTAGGGCATGACCGCAGCCGAGACCGCCCTGCGCGACGCGATCGAGGCCTGCTACCGCGCTTTCGCCGAGTTTCCGGCGCCGCGAACGCTGGTCGCTTCGCCACTGCGGGACGCCAAGGCGATCCTGCGCACGCTCACCGCGGCGCCGCTGCGCCAGCTCGGCGAGGAGAACATCGGGCCCTATGCCGGCTGGGCGATGACCACGGTGGGCAATACGCGCGACTATTGCCATTTCCTCCCGCGGATATTCGAGCTTTCGATCGATCACCCTCACTGGCCGGGTGCCGAACCGGTAATCATGGCCAACAAGCTCGTCATGGCGGGGTGGCGCGACTGGCCGGCCGAGCGTCGGCGGGCGGTGATCGGCTTCCTCTACACTGCGTTCGTCTTTACGCGGACGCATCATTCCGACGAACGCAACGATGCGAGCTTCTGGCTCGCCGCGCTCGTCATCCTGGGCGAGCCGATTGCGCCGCTGTTCGAATCCTGGCGCGCCGAGCCCTCGCCATATGCCGCGCTCCAGATCGCGCTGGTGCTGCAATGGGAAGGCAAGCAGCTCTATCGGCACGGCGAGGTGCGCGGCGCTTTCTGGGAGGATGTCGATATCGACGCCCGCCGCATGCTCGCCGAACTGCTCCTGTCCGACGAGACCAGGGCATTGCTCGAAACGGCGATGCCGCGCGTCGCGGAGGAAGATCGCTGGCTGCTCGACGCGGCACTGGCCGAACTGGATCGGAAATCCTGATGCGCTATTTCCTCGACACCGAGTTCAACGGGTTCGGCGGGCCGCTGATTTCGCTGGCGCTGGCGCCCGAGGATGGCGGGGTGCCCTTTTACGCGGCGCTCCCCTGCCCCGATCCGACGCCCTGGGTGGCCGAGCATATCCTGCCGGCGCTCGATGTCGCGCCGATCAGCCGCGAGGCGATGGGGCGGGCCTTTTCGGACTATCTTGGCGATGATCCCGATCCGCTGCTGATCGCCGACTGGCCCGAGGATATCGCCCATGCCGCGCAATTGCTGATCGCTGCGCCTGGGCATCGCTATCCGATCGACCGCATCCGCTTCGAGCTGTGCGATGCCTTTGGCTTCGATAGCGCCGCGCTGAGCAAGCGCCCGCACCATGCGCTGAGTGACGCCATGGCGCTGCGCGAGTATATCCTCGCAAGAGAAGCGCGGAGGTTCTAAGCGGGTAGCGCCCTAAAACCTCTGCGTCCTCTGCGCCTCTGCGCGAACCAAATATCTCGCGCAGAGGCGCGGAGAACGCAGAGAGAAAAGGCTGCGCCTTCGGCGCGATTCAGGCGACCAGCCGGGCGACTTCGTCGAAATCATGGGCGATCAGCGTCACCCCAAGCGCACGGAGCCGCTCGGAATGGTCGGGGGCGCAGTGCGAACCAGCGCACAGGCCGATCACATCAGCGCCCGAAGCCACTGCCCCGGTTACGCCCACCGGCGAATCCTCAAGGATCACGCAGCGTTCGATCGGCACGCCGAGTTGCGCGGCAGCGTACAGATAAAGATCCGGGGCCGGCTTGCCGCGCGTCACATGCTCGCGACCGCTGTAGATATGGTCGCCGAAGGCGTCGCGGATGCCGAGATGCGCGAGATGCGTGCTGATCCACTCGGTCGAGCTCGACGAGGCGATCGCGCGGGGCAGCGACGCGGGTAGGCCCTCGACGAAGCGGAGCGCGCCGGCCACGGCGGGCAGGCCCTGCTCGAGCACGCGTGCATCCTCCTCGGCACGCGCGGTGTGGAAATCCTCCGGGATCGCGCGGCCGATCCAGCGCTCGACCGCGCCGAGGAAATCGGCACCGGCGAGCCCCATGAAGTTCGCCATCGAATCCTCAGGCGAGGTCGGGTGGCCGATGCTGGTGAGATAGGCGGCGATCTGGCGATTGCCGGCTGCCTCGCTTTCGAGCAGCACGCCGTCGAAATCGAACAGGATGGCGTCATACTTCATCCGCGCCCTCCGAACAGCGCGGTGCCGACGCGGACATGGGTCGCCCCGATCGTCACCGCGGTCTCGAAATCGCCCGACATGCCCATCGACAAGCCGTCCAGGCCGTGATCGCGGGCGATCTTGGCGAGCAGCGCGAAATAGGGCGCAGGTTCGAGATCGAAGGGGGGCACGCACATCAGCCCCTGGACGGGAAGCGCCGCCGCCTGCGCCGCCTTGAGCAGTGCCGGCACCTCGGCAACCGCGCAGCCGCCCTTCTGGTCCTCGTCGCCGATATTGACCTGGAGGAAGCAGGCGGGGCGCTTGCCGGCCTTGTCCATCGCCTTTGCCAGCGCCGTCACCAGCGAAGGCCGGTCGACCGAATGGATCGCGTCGAACAGCGCGACGGCATCCTCGGCCTTGTTCGACTGGAGCTGGCCGACCAGGTGGAGTGCGATGCCGGGAGTCGTCTCGCGCAACTTCGGCCATTTCGCTTCGGCCTCCTGCACGCGATTCTCGCCGAACACGCGCTGGCCCGCATCGATCAGCGGCTGGACCGCGTCGGCGTCATGCGTCTTGGAAATCGCGATCAGCGTGACGCTGTCGGGCTTGCGGCCGGCGATCTTCGCCGAACGCGCGATTCGGGTGCGCACATCGGCAAGGCGCTGGCTGGCTTCGTCTAACGGCATGGAGCGCGCTATAGGGAGCGCGATGCCCCGCCGCCACCCCCTGCCGCGCCTTTGGCTGATGACCGACGAACGCATGGGGGATGCCCTGTGGGTCGCGCTCGGGCGCCTACCGCGCGGCAGCGGCGTGGTGTTCCGCCACTATGGCCTGGCCAGGGCCGAGCGGCAGGCGCTGTTCGCCCGGGTGCTGAAGGTGGCACGGCGGCGAGGATTGGTGGTGGTCCGCGCCGGACGCGTGCCGATGCGCGGCGAATCCGGCGTGCATGGCGGGCGGGGATACGGTCTTCGCACGGCCCCGGCGCATGATCGGCGCGAGGCCGTCGCTGCGATCCGCGCGGGCGCCGACGCGCTGTTCGTCTCGCCCGCCTTCCCTACCCGCTCGCATCCCGGCGCGCCGGCGCTGGGGCCCGTGCGGTTCGGGCTGCTGATCCGCGGGCTTGGCGTGCCGGTGATCGCACTGGGCGGGATGGATGCACGCCGAGCGAAATGGCTCCGGCCCTTCGGAATTCACGGATGGGCAGCGATAGATGCCTGGACGCGCTGAACGTCAGAAGCGGAAGGCAGTGCCCACATAGACCGCCTGGCTCTCGCGGCGGCTCTCGTTGAACTTGGGCAGGCGATCTTCCTCGCTGCGATAGCGCACGCCGGCGGTCACATCGAGGTTGCGGGTCAGCGAATAGCTGCCGCCGACGTCGATCGAATAGCTCGGCTTGTCGCCGATCAGCACCGGCGTGTTGGCCAGCGGACGATCGGCGGCGGCGCTGACGCGGCCGCTGAGGCGCTTGCCGGTGTAGCTGACGCCGATATCGGCGCGCTCGCGGCTGCCCGGCTGGTCGACCAGCTCGACACGGGTCACGTCACCCGAGACGGCGAGACGCTTCCAGCCGACCGAGGCACCGAGATTGTACGAGATCGGCGCGAGGCCGACCGGCGCCGCCGAAGCGACTTCGCGAGTCACGTCGCGGCTGCGAAGCGCACGGCTCGAGCTGGCGCGGACCGCAACGGTGACGCCGCGGCCATTGCCGCGCGATTCGGCGGGGGTGAAGCGGAAGCTGCCCTCGGGCAGGCCCGAACGGGCGAGCACGGCGGCGAGCTTGGGATCGGCCGCGGCCGGCGTGAAGGTGCCGATCTCGCCGCGGGCCGGCACAAAGGCGCGCTTGGCCGGAGCCACGCGCTCATTCTTGCTGGTCTGGGCCTGAATCGAAGGCGCAAGCAGGAGCCCGGCGACGCCAAGCGCCCCCAGTGCAATTCCCGTCCTGACCTTTCCGACTCGCATCAGCATGATTCCTAGATAGGGGCGCCTACCATGATTCAGAAGCGTGGTTCCACCAGTGGCACAAATTTCGTTGCGGTGTTGCTCAAGACCCACAGATTCCGCTTGCGAACGCTTTAACCAACCCTGTCCCAACGCGCGAATCGGCACTCGGCTTCCGCCTTGCTCCCGCCACATGCGCCACTATAGATGCTCCCGACTTTTATCGCCTGGTAGGAATGTGACGATGAACCGCCTGTTGCGCACCGCGATCCTGGGGTCGCTCGCTCTCTCGATTTCCGCGTGCGGCGGCCATAAGCGCCCCGAGGCCGATCTTGCCGCCTCGAAGGTGACCACGATCGGCGTGAACTCCTATCTGTGGCGCGCCAGCCTCGACACGCTGAGCTTCATGCCGCTGCTGCAGACCGATTCGAACGGCGGCGTGATCGTCACCGACTGGTATGTGAACCCGAACGTCCAGAGCGAGCGGATGAAGGTGACCGTGACGATCCTCGACCAGGATCTGCGCGCCGATGCGCTGCGCGTCGCCGCGCTGCGCGAAGTCAACCGCAACGGCGCCTGGGTCGCGGCACCCGTCCAGGCCGCGACGGTGCAGAAGCTCGAGGACATCATCCTCACCCGCGCCCGCGACCTGCGCCGCGCCGCGGTCGCCACCGACTGATGCCAAGCCGCGGTCCAGCGCCGCGCCAACTCAGGAACTGACTTGTCTCGCTTCAACCCGTTGAAGGCGGACGCCGCGTGGCAGAAGGTGTGGGAAGAGAACCGCACTTTCGCCGCGCGTGACGATTCGCCCAAGCCCAAGAGCTTCGTCCTCGAGATGTTCCCCTATCCTTCGGGGCGCATCCATATGGGCCATGTCCGCAACTATACGATGGGCGACGTGCTCGCACGCTTCCGGCGGATGAAGGGCATGGAAGTGCTCCACCCGATGGGCTGGGACGCATTCGGCATGCCGGCCGAGAATGCCGCGATGGAGAAAAAGGTCCATCCCGGCGCCTGGACCTGGCAGAATATCGACACGATGAAGGCGCAGCTGAAGCGCCTGGGCTTCGCGCTCGACTGGACCCGCGAGCTCGCCACCTGCGACCCCGCCTATTACGGCCATGAGCAGGCGATCTTCCTCGATTTCTTCGAGAACGGGCTGGTCTATCGCAAGGAATCGGCGGTCAACTGGGACCCGGTCGACATGACCGTGCTCGCCAACGAGCAGGTGATCGACGGGCGCGGCTGGCGCTCGGGCGCGCTGGTCGAGCGGCGCAAGCTGAGCCAGTGGTTCCTCAAGATCACCCAGTTCGCCGAGGACCTGCTCGAAGGCGTGCGCGGGCTCGAGCATTGGCCCGACAAGGTCAAGCTGATGCAGGAGAACTGGATCGGCAAGTCCGAGGGCCTGCAGTTCAACTGGACGCTTTCAGACGGCGAAGCTCTCGAAGTTTACACGACCCGGCCGGACACGATCTTCGGCGCGAGCTTCATCGCCGTCGCAGCCGATCATCCGATCGCGCAGAAACTGGCCGCCTCGAACGCCGAAGTTGGCGCGTTCATCGAACTGTGCAAGCAGGGCGGCACCACCGCGGCCGAGCTGGAGACGCAGGAGAAGCTGGGCTTCGACACCGGCCTCACCGCCACGCATCCCTTTGATTCCGCTTGGCAAGTTCCGGTCTATATCGCCAATTTCGTGCTGATGGACTATGGCACCGGCGCGGTGTTCGGCGTGCCCGCGCACGACCAGCGCGACTTCGAGTTCGCCAGCAAATATGCGCTTCCGATCCGGCGCGTCGTCTCCGAAGGCGACAAGACCGATCCCGAATTCCGCGACGCCGAAGCCTATACCGGCCCCGGCACGCTGGTGAACTCGCACTTCCTCGACGGGATGGACGTGGCCGACGCCAAGCGCGCGGTGATCAGCCGTGCCGAGGAAGGCGGCTGGGGCAAGGGCCAGACGGTGTGGCGCCTGCGCGACTGGGGCGTGAGCCGCCAGCGCTATTGGGGCACGCCGATCCCGATCATCCATTGCGAAAGCTGCGGCGCCCAGCCGGTGCCGCGCGACCAGCTGCCCGTGGTGCTGCCCGAGGACGTCAGCTTCGACGTGCCCGGCAACCCGCTCGACCGCCATCCGACCTGGAAGCATGTCGATTGCCCGAACTGCGGTGCGCCTGCGCGCCGCGAGACCGACACGCTCGACACCTTCGTCGATTCCTCCTGGTATTTCATCCGCTTCGCCAGCCAGCCCAAGGACAAGCCGTTCGACAAGGCGGTGGCCGAGCAGTGGCTGCCGGTGGGCCAGTATATCGGCGGCGTCGAGCATGCGATCCTGCACCTGCTCTATGCGCGCTTCTTCACCCGGGCGCTGCGCCATATCGGCAAGCTCGACGTGGCCGAGCCGTTCGCCGGCCTGTTCACCCAGGGCATGGTGACGCATGCCAGCTACTACCAGATGGAAGAGCATGACGGGCTGGAGCGGAAGCTCTATTTCGAGCCTTCGCAGATCTCGCGCCGCGGCGACGGCACCGCGTTCCTGACCGATAGCGGCGAGGACGTGATTGTCGGCCGCATCGAGAAGATGTCGAAGTCGAAGAAGAACACCGTCGACCCGACCGAGATCGTCGACCAGTACGGCGCCGACGCGACGCGCTGGTTCATGCTCTCCGACAGCCCGCCCGAGCGCGACCTGGAATGGAGCGAGAGCGGCATCGAAGGCGCCTGGCGCTTCGTCAACCGCCTGTGGCGGCTGTTCGAGAGCCTTTCCGACGCGGAAGTTGGCACCGGCGAGGACAAGGAGCTCGACAAGCGCCTGCACCGCACCATCGCCGGCGTGGCCGAGGATGTGGAGGCGCTGGCGTTCAACAAGTCGGTCGCCAAGCTCTACGAGCTGGTCGGCGCGATCGAGAAGGCGCAACCTTCGGCGTCCAGAACGTCCGCTATCCGTACCCTCGCCCGCATCGTCGCGCCGATGGTGCCGCATATCGCCGAGGAAGCCTGGGCCGGGATGGGCGAATCCGGGCTGATCGCCGACGCGACCTGGCCCGAGGTCGATCCGGCGCTGCTCGTCGACGACGAGGTAACGATTGCCGTCCAGGTGAATGGCAAGCTGCGCGATACGCTGCTAATGCCGAAGGGCGCGGCCAAGGATATCGTCGAAGCCGCGGCACTTGCCAGCGAGAAGATCGTTAGGGCGCTCGAAGGCAAGCAACCGAAGAAGGTGATCGTCGTGCCCGATCGTCTGGTGAATATCGTCGCATGAAGCGGATAGCGCTCCTCGCCGCCATCGGCCTAACCCTGTCGGGCTGCGGCCTGCGCCCGCTCTATGGCGGCGGACCGGACGGCGCGGTGCGCTCCACGCTCGCGGCGATCGAAGTCGCGCCGATCACCGGCCAGTCCGGCTGGCTGGTCTCGAACGCGCTCAAGGACCGGCTCGATCATGGCGCCAGCGCCCGCTACCGGCTGGAAGTGCAGCTCGACGACCAGATCACCGGCCTGGGCGTGAAGCGCGACGATTCGGTGTCGCGCGAGCGGCGCATCCTGCGCGCGCGCTACCAGCTGATCGACCTTTCCAACGGCAATGTCGTGCTCGATGCCACCGCCGGCTCCGATGCAGGTATCGACGTGGTCGGCAGCGAATATGCGACGATCGCGGCGGAGAAGACGGCGCTCGAGCGGCTTTCGGGCATCGTCGCCGACCAGATCGTCGCGCGCGTCGCCCGCTATGCGCAGACCGCGCCCGCGGCTGGCAGCCAGTGAAGGCCAACGCGACGCAGATTCGCGCCGCGATCGAGAAGCCGAAGCCCGAGACGCGGCTCTATCTGTTCCACGGCCCCGACGAAGCGGGCGCCGCCGATCTTGCCACCAAGCTGGGCCAGGCGCTCGGCCCCGATGCCGAGCGCGTCGACATCGACATGAAGGCATTGCGCGAGCAGCCCGGCCGGCTGGCCGACGAGGCGGCATCGATGTCGCTGTTCGGCGGCGTGCGCTTCATCCGGCTGCTGGGCGCCGAGGAAGGCGCGGCCGAGGCGATTTCGCTGCTGCTCACTGCCGAGCGTGCCGGCAACCCGGTGGTCGCGATCGGGCCGGGGCTGAAGGCGAGCGGCAAGCTGGTGAAATCGGTGATCGCCGCGCAGAACGCCTATGCCCATGCCTGCTATGTGCCCGAGGGCGTCGATGCGACACGGCTGGCCGCCAATGTCGCGCGTGAGCATGGCCTGCGCCTGACCGGCGACGTGCCCCAGCGGCTGGCGGCGGCAACCGGCGGCGACCGCGCGATCCTGGCGCGCGAGATCGAGAAGCTGGCGCTCTATCTCGACGCCGCGCCCGAGCGCCCCAGGGATGCCGACGGTGCCGCGCTCGACGCGGTCGGCGCCGACCTGGGCGATTCGGACCTGAGCGATGCGATCACTGCGGTGGTCGACGGCCGGGTTGGCGACATCGGCGTGGAGCTGGCCCGGCTCGGCGAAGGCATCGGCGTGCCGCTGATGCGCCAGCTCGCCCGGCGACTGCAGGGCATGGCGGACATGCGCATCGACCTGGATCGCGGCGGCGACATGGATGAAGTACTTGAAAAACATCGCGTTTTCTTCCGAGAAAAAGCCGCGACCGGCCGCGCGCTGCGCCGCTGGAACGGCGCCCAGCTCGCCCGCGCGATCGACCGGGTGCGCGAAGCCGAGCGCGCGATGATGCATTCGGGCAGCGCCGGCGAAGTCCTCGCCGAAGCGGAGGCGGTAACGATCGCCCGCCAGGCAGCGCGGGCGAAGGGCTGAGGCCTTTTGCGGCTGGTTTTCCTCTATGGCCAGGTCGCCTCAGGCAAGCTGACCATCGGCCGCGCGCTGGCGGCGCGGACGGGGCTGGCACTGTTCCACAACCATCTGGTCGTCGACGCGGTCGCCGCGGTCTTTCCCTTTGGCAGCGACACCTTCATCCGGCTGCGCGAGCGCTTCTGGCTCGAAATCATCGAGGAAGCCGCGCGCGAGGGCCGCTCGCTGATCTTCACCTTCGCGCCCGAGCCGAGCATGGCGCCCGACTTTCCCTCCCGGGTGCGCACGCTGGTGGCCGAACAGGGCGGCGAGACGCTGTTCGTCGCGCTCTCGATCGATCCGGAGGAGCAGGAACGCCGGCTGACGCTGGGCGACCGCGCCGCGTTCGGCAAGCTGCGCTCGCCCGACATGCTGCGCGCGCTACGGCCGGATTTCGACCGCTGCATGGCGGCCATGCCCTTCCCCGCAATCTCGTTCGATTCGGGTACGATCTCGCCCGAGGACGCCGCAGAGCGGATCGCCGCCGCACTCGAGGCACTGGCATAACGCCAGCCTGACGATCAGAGGCGCAGGCGCCCGGCCAGCCAGTTGAGCGCCAGCAGCGCGAGCAACACGCCCGACACCCAGGCCAGCGCCGCGGAATGATTTCCGATGCCGACAGCCAGCAGGATCGCCAGCGGTCCGACGAAGAGGTAGAAGCGCTCGCGCAACTGCTCGAGCCGCGCGCGCATCAGATCCGCTCGCCGCTAAGCCGCTGACAGACCATGTCGAGCTGGTCGAGCGTCGAATAGGAGAGCGTCAGCGTGCCGCCCTTGGCGCCGTGCGCGATGCGGACGTTGAGCCCGAGCACGTCGCCGAGCTGATGCTCGAGCGCGGCGATGTCGGCGTCGCGGATCTTGGGATCGGCCTTGCGCTTCGAGCTGGGCTTGGCGTTGCGCGCGAGCTTCTCGGTCTCGCGCACCGACAGGCCCTTGCTCGCGACTTCCTTCGCCAGCTTCTCCGCTTCGGGGGCACCGATCAGCGCGCGGGCATGGCCCATGTCGATATCGCCGACCACCACCATCTGGCGCACGCCTTCGGGCAGATCGAGCAGGCGGAGCAGGTTGGCGATATGGCTGCGCGACTTGTGGACGAGCTTGCCCAGCGCTTCCTGGCTATGCCCGAACTCGCGGATCAGCCGGGCATAGGCCTCGGCCTCTTCGATCGCGTTGAGATCCTGGCGCTGGATATTCTCGACCAGCGCGATTTCCATCGTCTCGGCATCGTCGAAATCCCGAACGATTACCGGGACTTCGTGGAGACGGGCACGCTGCGCTGCGCGCCAGCGCCGCTCGCCGGCGACGATCTGGTAATTATGCCCGCTCGGGCGGACGACGATCGGCTGGATCAGCCCGCGCAGCTTGAGCGACTGGGCGAGCTCTTCGAGCGCGTCCTCGTCGAAATGGCGGCGCGGCTGGTCCGGATGCGGCACCAGCGAGCTGACCGGCAGCAGCCGCACCCCCGAATTGGCCTCGGGCGTGCCCGATACCGGTGCTTCTGGAACATTGTCGCCCAGCAGGGCGGAGAGCCCGCGGCCAAGGCCGGGGCGCGGCTTGCGGGTTGCTTCGGTCATGCGGCTTTCTTGAGCTTGGGCAGGCGATCGATCACTTCGCGGGCGAGCGCGATGTACGCCTCCGACCCCGGGCAGCGATGATCATAGATCAGCGCCGGCAGGCCATGGCTCGGCGCTTCGGAAAGGCGGACGTTGCGCGGGATCACCGTGTCGAACACCACGCGGCCGAGCACGGCACGGACATCGTCCGAGACCTGGTCGGTCAGGCGGTTGCGGCGATCGTACATGGTGAGCACCACGCCGAGGATCGACAGGCCGGGATTGAAGCGGCTGCGGATGCGCTCGACCGTGTTGAGCAGCTGGCTGAGCCCCTCGAGCGCGAAGAACTCGCACTGGAGCGGCACGAGCAGCGCATGCGCGGCGACCATTGCGTTGATCGTCAGCAGCCCGAGCGAAGGCGGGCAGTCGATCAGGATCACGTCCCAGCGCTGGGCATGATGGCGGGCGATCGCGGCGTCGAGCCGGTGCGTGCGCGCGTCGAACTCGATCAGCTCGATCTCGGCGCCCGACAGGTCCTGCGTCGCCGGGATGATGTCGAGCCCCGGCACCTTGGTCGGCGTGGCGACATCTTCGAGGTTCACGTCGCTGACCAGCAGGTCGTAGGAGGAATGCTCGCGCTCCGCCCGGCTGATGCCGAGCCCGGTCGAGGCATTGCCCTGCGGATCGAGATCGATCAGCAGCACGCGCTGGCCGGTCGCGGCGAGCGCGGTGCCGACGTTGATCGCCGTGGTGGTCTTCCCCACCCCGCCCTTCTGATTGGCGATAGCGATGCAGATCATCTGGGGCGTACCTTTCGCGCGACCACGATACCCGATTCCGGCGACGTGATGCTGGGTTCCACGTGGAACACACCCTGCCATTTCGCGCGCGCCGCTTCCACCTCCGATTGCACGCTTCGCCCCTTGGGAAGCAACCAGATTGTGGACGAGTCTGTGCAGTGCGCTGTGGATTTGAACAGATCGGGGAGCGCGGCGACGGCGCGGGCGGAAACGATCGCCGCCTTTTCCTTCGGCTGATAGGCTTCGATCCGGCCATGGACGACGGTGGCATGGCCGGCGATGCCCAGCGCCTCGGTGGCGGCACGCAGGAACTCGACGCGGCGTATGCGCGGCTCGACCATCACCACCGGACGCTCGATCAGCAGCGCCACGACCAGGCCGGGCATGCCGGCGCCGGTGCCGACATCGACCCAGGCGCCCTCCCCGGCTTCGGCAGCGAGCGGGATCAGCTGGGCGGAATCGACGAAGTGGCGCGTCCAGAGCGCGTCGAAGCTGGCAGCGGAGATCAGGTTCTGCCGGGTCGATTCCGCGCGCAGGATTTCGCCGAACCTCTGTAGCTGCGTTTCACGTGAAACATTGAAATGTGCACGGATCCAGTCGCGTGCTTCGTCTTCGGTCATGCGGCGCGCCGTTTCGCGTGGAGAAGGATGGCGGAGAGCGCCGCCGGGGTGATGCCACGGATGCGCGCAGCGGCGCCGATCGTCTCGGGCCGGGTGGCGCTGAGCTTCTCGACCATCTCGTTGGACAGGCCGGCGATCGCAGAGAAGTCGATGCTTGCGGGCAGCTTCACCGCGTCATTAGCGCGCAGCTGCGCCACTTCGGCCTCCTGGCGCTCGAGATAGGGCGCGTAGCGGGCATCCTCGACATATTCGGCAAGCAGCTCGGGATCGGCCTGTGGATGCACGTCGAGATGCGCGAGCTCGATGCCCGGAAAGCGCAGCCATTCGCGGGCGGGACGACGGGCGCCGTCCTGCGCGACCGACGCGCCCCGCATCGCCAGCGCGCTCGCGGTCCGCTCGACGGCAAAGGCGGTATCGAGCGCAGCCCTGCCCGTCTCGCGCGCCTGGAGCCAGGTGAGGCGCTCCGGTCCAAGGCAGCCCAGCTCGGCGGCGATCGGCCCCAGCCGGGTGCCGGCATTGTCCGCGCGCAGGCGGAGGCGGAATTCGGCGCGGGCGGTGAGCATGCGATAGGGCTCGGTGACGCCCTGCAGGACGAGATCGTCCACCATGACGCCAAGATAGGAGCTCGCGCGATCGAGGATCAGCGGCGCAAGGCCGCAGGCGAAGGCAGCGGCGTTGAGGCCGGCGACCAGCCCCTGCCCCGCCGCTTCCTCATAGCCGGTGGTGCCGTTGATCTGCCCGGCGCACCACAGGCCGCGGATCGCCGGCAGGCCCAGCGTCGCGTCGAGCGCGCGCGGGTCGATATGGTCGTACTCGACGGCATAGCCCGGCGTGACGATCCTGGTCTGCTCGAGCCCGGGGATCGAGTTGACCATCGCCACCTGCACATCGACCGGCAGCGAGGTCGACATGCCGTTCGGATAGATCAGATGGGTGTCGAGCCCCTCGGGCTCGAGGAAGATCTGATGGCCGTCGCGATCGCCGAAACGGTGGATCTTGTCCTCGATCGAGGGGCAGTAGCGCGGCCCCTGCGCGTCGATCGCGCCGGTGAACAGGGGCGAGCGATCGAGGCCGGAGCGGATCGCGTCATGCGTGACCTGGGTGGTGCGGGTGACGCCGCAATGCAGCTGGGGCAGCGCGCGCGCCGGGGTGAGCGGCGACATGGTCCAGGGATCGCTGTCCGAAGGCTGCTCCTCGATCCGCGCCCAGTCGATCGTCCGGCCGTCGAGGCGCGGCGGTGTGCCGGTCTTGAGCCGGGCCATCGGCAGGTCCAGCGCGCGCAGCTGCTCGGCCAGGCGAATCGCCGAGCCCTCGCCTACCCGGCCCCCGGTTTCGCGTTCCTCGCCGCGGAAGATCCGCCCGCCCAGGAAGGTGCCCGTGGCGAGCACCGCTGCGCGGCATCGCAGCAGCGTTCCGTCTGCCAGCCGCACCCCGGCAACCGCGCCGTTCGCCAGCTCCAGCGCCTCGGCCTCGCCGGCGATAAGGTTAAGACCGGGCTGCTCTGCCAGCATCTTCTGGATCGCGGCGGCATAGCGTACCCGGTCCGCCTGGACGCGCGGGCCCTGGACGGCCGTACCCTTGCTCCGGTTGAGCATGCGATAATGGATGCCCGCGGCATCGGTGGCGCGGCCCATCAGCCCGTCGAACGCATCGACTTCGCGGACGAGATGGCCCTTGCCCAGCCCACCGATCGCCGGGTTGCACGACATCGCCCCCAGCTTCGTCAGGTCGAAGCTGAGCAGCGCCGTGCGCGCGCCGCGCCGGGCCGAAGCGGCGGCCGCTTCGGTACCGGCATGCCCGCCGCCGATGACGATGACATCGAAATCCATTGGCCGCGCGCTACAGAATGCAGCGCCGCGCGTCAAAAGCGTTCCACGTGGAACATCTATTTGCCTATGCAGAAACGGCCGAACAGCGCGTCGAGCATCGCTTCCACCCCCGCCCGGCCCGTGATCGCGTCGAAAGCGCGCATTGCGGAGCGGAGATGCTCGGCGATCAGCAGGAGGTCGTTCTCGCGGGCAATAGCGTCGAGCGCGGCCGCAGCATCCAGCGAAAGCGCCCGCTGCCGTGCGTTGAGCGCCAGTAGGTCGGGCGGCGGCAGCAGATCGGCGGCGAGACGCGCCATTGCCTCCCACAGCCCTTCCATTCCGGCCCCGGTGCGCGAGGACAGCGACAACCGTCCCTCGCCGGTCTCCCGTCCCGGCAGATCAGCCCGGGGATTGAGCCAGAGAAGATGATCGTGGTCGGGCGGTGCCTCATCGCCGAGCCAGAGCAGGATATCCGCCTCGGCTTGGGCGGCTTGGGCACGGGCAATGCCGATCGCTTCGATCTCGTCGCCCGGCAGCTCGGCCAGGCCGGCGGTATCGATCAGCAGCCACGCGATGCCGCCACGCACCACCGGCGCCTCGATCCGGTCGCGTGTGGTGCCCGAGATCGGCGAGACGATCGCGGCGTCGCGCCCGACCATGGCATTGAGCAGCGAGGACTTGCCGGCATTGGGCGGCCCGGCCAGCACCACCCGGATGCCGTCGCGCAGCCGCTCGACCGGCGGACGCCCGGCCACCGCTGCGATATCGGCGGCCAGCTCCGCCGCACCCGCCTGGATAGCGGGCAGCAATCCGGCATCGGCGACATCGTCCTCGTCGCTATGATCGAGTTCGGCCTCGACCCGAGCGGCGAGGCCAAGCAGCCGATCGGTCCAGCCCTCGACCTCGCGCCGCACGGCGCCTTCCGTGGATCGGATCGCCGACCGGCGCTGCGCCTCGGTCTCGGCCATCAGCAGGTCGCCCAGTCCCTCGGCCTCGCTCAGGTCGATGCGGCCGTGAAGCAGGGCGCGGCGGGTGAATTCCCCGGGCTCGGCCGACCGGAGCCCCGGCCGGGCCGCCAGCGCCGCCTCGACTGCCCGAACCACTGCCCGGCCGCCATGGAGATGGAATTCGGCGAGATCCTCGCCCGTCGCGCTGTTCGGGCCGGGAAAGCACAGGACGAGCGCACGATCGAGCAGCGTGCCATCGGCAGGATCGTGCAGCGCGCGCACCGCGGCACGGCGCGGCGCGGGCAGGTCGCCGGCGAAATCGCGCACCACGTCGAACGCCCGCGGCCCACTCACGCGCAGCACCGCGATCGCGGCGGGCGGGGCGCCGCTCGATACCGCGAAGATCGTATCCATTATTTCTCGGTCTTGCCCCCGGTGCCGGCATCGAACATCGCGCGCCAGAACCCCATGCCGGCCTCGCTCATCGGCGACCAGCTTTGCAGCATCTGCTGGAACGCCTCGGGGCTGCCCTGCTTGTTGATCGCATCGACCATCATCGAGACATAGCGCTCGTGCACCGGCGACAGATCGGGAAGCCCCATGGCACGGCGCGCTTCTTCCGGCGTGCACTCCACCTCGACATTGATCTTCATCGGCATCTCCGTTGCGCCGGCCGCGACGCGGCTGCTAGTTCGAAACCATGTATGCGCGCGACCATGGTGTGATCGCAACGCCCATCGGCTCGATCCGGGTGGAGGGCGACGACACGCAGCTGTTTTCGGTGCGGATCGGCGAGGCCGCTCTCCCCGCGCCTGGCAGCGCCGTCACCGTCCGCGCCGCACTCGCCCAGCTCGAAGCCTGGTTCGCGGGCGCACGACGGGATTTCGACGTGCCGCTCGCGTTGATGCCGACTTCACGTGGAACAGAGCTGCGTGCCGCAATGATCGGCATCGGCTATGGCGAGACGCTGAGCTATGGCGAACTCGCGCGACGAACGGGATCGAGCGCGCGTGCGATCGGCCAGCTTTGCGCACGCAACCCCTTCCCCATCCTTGTCCCGTGCCACCGGGTGCTGGCGGAGGGTGCGCGCCTGGGCAATTATTCGGGCGGCGACGGGCCCAAGACCAAATCCTGGCTGCTCGAGCATGAGCGCCGCCTATCCGGAAGGACATTGTTATGAGCGAGATGATCAGCGTCGACACGATCGATGGCAGCGGCAGCTTCCAGGCCTATGTCGCCCGGCCCGAGGGCACGCCCAGGGCCGCGGTGATCGTGATCCAGGAGATCTTCGGCGTGAACCCGGGTATCCGCCAGAAGTGCGACGACTGGGCAGCCAAGGGCTATCTGAGCCTGGCCCCCGACCTGTTCTGGCGGCTCGAGCCCGGCATCCAGCTCGATGCCGATGTGCCCGAGCAGTTCGAGCAGGCGCTGGGGCTGATGGGCAAGTTCAACCAGGATGCCGGCGTTCGCGACATTGAGGCGACGATCAAGGCGGCGCGCAAGCTGCTAGGTGACGGCGGCAAGGTCGGCGTGGTCGGCTTCTGCCTAGGCGGCCGCCTGGCGTTCATGACCGCGACGCGGACCGACAGCGATGCCAGCGTCGGCTATTACGGCGTCGGCATCGACAATCTGCTCGGCGAGAAGCACGGCATCGCGCGCCCGGTGCTGCTCCATATCCCGCAAGCGGATCACTTCGTCAGCCCCGAGGCGCAGGCGGCGATGCACGAAGGGCTGGAAGATCACCCCAAGGTGACCTTGTTCGACTATGCCGGCGAGGACCATGGCTTCGCCGACACCTTCGGCAAGCGCCGCTCGGACGAATCGGCCAAGCTGGCTGATGCGCGAACGGCCGAGTTCTTTGCGAAGAACCTCGGGTAAGATTTTGAAGTTGCGGCTCCCTGGAGAACTCCGGGGAGCTGCCTATCCAATCAGAAGAAGCTGACGATTCCCGCAGTCTCGGGCGTGCCGACCCAGCCCTCGTAGATCATGCGCACGGCGACGAAGACGATCACTGCCAGGCCGATATAGGCGATCCAATGGTGGCGGTTGATCAGGCGGGCGATGAGATTGGCGGCCAGGCCCATCAGCGCGACCGAAAGCAGCAGGCCGACGACGAGGATGCCCGGATGCTCGCGCGCGGCGCCGGCGACGCCGAGGACATTGTCGAGGCTCATCGAGACGTCGGCGACTGCGACCGCCCAGGCGGCGGCGGCAAAGCTCTTGGCGGGCTTCAGGCCCGATTCGACCAGGTTCTCATGGTCGTTCCCCTCGCGGATCTCGCGCCAGAACTTCCAGCTCACCCAGAGCAGGAGCAGGCCGCCGGCGAAGATCAGCCCGACGATCCCCATCAGCCAACTGACGACGAGTGCGAAGGCGATGCGCAGCACCAGCGCGGCGCCGATGCCGATCAGGATGACCTTGCGTCGCTGGTCCGCCGGCAGCCCCGCCGCGAGCGCCCCGACGACGATCGCATTGTCGCCCGCCAGCACCAGGTCGATCATCAGCACAGAACCGAAGGCGGCAAGCGCCGCAGGCTCGGTGATGTTCGAGAAATCCGCGACGATATGGTTCCAGATGTCGAGCGGGGAACCGATGCCGGCCGCGGCGGCGCTGAGGAGCATGTCGAGCATCGCCTAGCCGTAGCGCGGTGGTGGCGGCATGCAAGTGCTCCCCTCCCTGCAAGGAAGGGGTTGGGGATGAGTGGATTACTCGCGATACGGAAAGGCCCGGCAATACGGCTACCGTATGCCAGGCCCTGACCCACCCCTCGATCCCCTCCCTTCCAGGGAGGGGAAGCGGGACTACTGGTTCATCGAGTCGAAGAAGTCCTCGTTGGTCTTCGAGTCCTTCATCTTGTCGAGCAGGAACTCCATCGCGTCGACGGTGCCCATCTGCATGAGGATGCGACGGAGCACCCACATCTTGGTGAGCTTGGCCTTGTCGACCAGCAGCTCTTCCTTGCGGGTGCCCGACTTGCCGACGTCGAGCGCCGGGAAGATGCGCTTGTCCGCCACCTTGCGATCGAGGACGATTTCCGAGTTGCCGGTGCCCTTGAACTCTTCGAAGATGACTTCGTCCATGCGGCTGCCGGTGTCGATCAGCGCGGTGGCGATGATCGAGAGCGAGCCGCCTTCCTCGATGTTGCGCGCGGCGCCGAAGAAGCGCTTCGGGCGCTGCAGCGCGTTGGCGTCGACACCGCCGGTCAGCACCTTGCCCGACGACGGCACCACGGTGTTGTAGGCGCGGCCGAGGCGGGTGATCGAGTCGAGCAGGATGACGACATCCTTCTTGTGCTCGACCAGGCGCTTGGCCTTTTCGATAACCATTTCAGAGACTTGCACGTGGCGCTGCGCCGGCTCGTCAAAGGTCGAGCTGATCACCTCGCCCTTCACCGAGCGCTGCATGTCGGTGACTTCTTCCGGGCGCTCGTCGATGAGCAGCACGATCAGGAAGACTTCGGGATGGTTGTCGGTGATCGCCTTGGCGATGTTCTGCAGCATCACCGTCTTGCCGACGCGCGGAGGTGCTACGATCAGCGTGCGCTGGCCCTTGCCCTGCGGCGAGACGATGTCGATGACGCGCGCCGACTTGTCCTTCTGGGTCGGGTCGAGCTGGTCGAGCGTCAGCTTGCTCTCGGGATAGAGCGGCGTGAGATTGTCGAAATTGACGCGGTGGCGCACCGCATCGGGATCGTCGAAATTGACCGAGATCAGCTTGGTCAGCGCGAAATAGCGCTCGCCGTCCTTGGGCCCGCGAATCTCGCCTTCCACCGTGTCGCCGGTGCGCAGGCCGAACTTGCGGACCTGGTTCGGCGAGACATAGATATCGTCGGGGCCGGCGAGATAATTCGCCTCGGGGCTGCGCAGGAAGCCGAAGCCGTCGGGCAGCACTTCGATCGTGCCCAGCCCCAGGATCTGCTCGCCATTCTCCGCCTCGGCCTTGAGGATGCCGAACAGCAGGTCCTGCTTGCGCAGCGTGGAAGCGCTCTCGACGCCGAGCTCCTCGGCCATCGAGACCAGTTCGGCGGGGGCTTTCTTCTTGAGGTCCTTGAGATGCATTGGGAGTCCGGCTGCTTGGATGCGGGGGAGAGCGTCGGTCGGCGGTAAGGTCGCGCGCGAATAACGATGCCTGGAGGAGGGATGCTCCGGTGTCCCGGGGCACAGAGCGGAATTAGGAGTGGCCCCCACCCAAGTCAACCGGTCTTGGCGGTCTGGGATGCGCTTTTGCGACAGTTTTCAAGTTGCGGGCGACCACCCGTTTGCCGCAACAAAATTACCCGCGTTTCAGAAGGGCTTCACTACCGCCAGGATGACCACCAGGATCACCGCCAGCGCCGGTACCTCGCCGAGCATCCGCAGCCGCCGTGCAGGGATCGCGCCCTCGCCTTTCGCCAGCTTCTTCGAATAGCCGACCGCCCAGCCCTGATAGCCCGAAAGCAGGAAGACGATTGCCAGCTTGGCATGGAGCCAGCCCAGCCCGGCCCCGCCCTCGAACAGCCCGAGATTGGCGGCGAGCACCAGGCCGAGCAGCCAGACGATTCCGATCGAGGGCATCAGGATCATCTTGCGCAGCAGCGCCTCGCGCTTCTCCCAGGCGGTCGCTTCGGGCGTGCCCAGCGATTCCTGGTGATGGACGAGATAGCGCGGCAGCAGGAACAGGCCCGCCATCCAGAAGATGACGAAGATGATGTGGAACGCCTTGACCCACAGATAGGCGCCACCGAGGAAACCTGTCATGCTCGCCTCCGCTCGCGGGCCGCCATGGTAGCTACCCCCTGATCCGCGCCAGCAGCTGCTCGACATGCGCGATCGGCGTGTCCTGCTGGATGCCGTGGCCGAGATTGAACACATGCGGGCGGCTTGCAAAGGCCGAAAGGATCCGGTCGACCGCGCGATCGAGCGTCTCGCCGCCGGCGATCAGCGCAAGCGGATCGAGATTGCCCTGCACCGGCATCCCCTCGGGCAGTACTGCGTTGGCCCAGGCGGGATCGACGGTCTCGTCGAGCCCCAGCGCATCCACCCCGGTCTCGCGCGCATAGGCGGGCAGCTTGCCGCCGGCGCCCTTGGGGAAGCCGATCACCGGCGCCTTGTCCTTCATCGCGGCGGCGATCCGCGCGGTCGGTGCGATCACCCAGCGCTCGAACTGCTCCGGCGACAGGCTGCCGGCCCAGCTGTCGAACAGCTGCACCGCCTCGACGCCGGCATCGATCTGGTTCGCGAGATAGTCGATCGTGCAATCGGCGATGCGATCGACCAGCGCCTGCATCAGCCCGGGATCGGCATAGGCGAGCCGCCGCGCCTCGGCCTGCTCGCGGCTACCCTGGCCGGCGATCATATAGGTGGCGACGGTCCAGGGGCTGCCTGCAAAGCCCAGGAAGGTCACGTTCGGGTCGAGGGTGGCCCGCACCTGCCGGACGGTCGCATAGACCGGCTGCAGGGCCTCAGGGCGCGATTCAAGCAGGTCCAGCACGTCGCGGGCCTGGACCACCGGGGCGAGGCGCGGGCCTTCGCCGGTCTCGAACCACAGCCTCTGGCCGAGCGCCATCGGCACCATCAGGATGTCGGAGAACAGGATCGCCCCGTCCATGCCGAAGCGGCGGATCGGCTGGAGCGTGATCTCCGCCGCGGCTTCGGGATCGAGCGCGAGTTCGAGGAAGCCGCCCTTCTCCGCCCGCAGCGCGCGATATTCGGGGAGATAGCGCCCGGCCTGGCGCATCAGCCAGACGGGGGGAATCTCCTGTCGAACGCCCTTCAGCGTGGCGAGCAGCGGCTTGGCTTGCGGGTCGGTCAGGGCCTGGATCCTAAAACTATAAAGAATGAATCTAGAGATTGTTGGAGTCTGTTGGCGCGTGAAAGCCGGGGCTTATCCACGCGTCCGCCACTTTGCCAACAGATTGACTCCCACAGCCCCGCTCGAGTCCTCGGATTCGCGGCTTCCATCCCCGTTTTCAACAGGCTGTGGATCGGAACGACAAGCTGGGGATGCGGTTGTGGAAGAATCACGAGCCGGAGTCATCAAACTGACCCGATTGGTTCGTGCGCCCGGTTGCGCTACTGGCTGTGGGACATGTTATCCACAGATCCATCCCATATGTGATGCGGCTCCACCTGCACCTCCTCTCCGACTCCACCGGCGAGACGCTGGAGAACATCGCCAAGGCGGCGCTCGCCCAATATGACGATGTCGAGACGCTGCGCCATTTCTGGCCGATGGTGCGCAGCGAAGCGCATCTCGAGCGGATCCTCCAGGAGATCGCGCAGAACCCCGGGCTGGTGCTGTTCACGCTGGTGAACCCCGAGACGCGCCGCACGCTCGAGAGCCGCTGCCGCGCGATGGGCCTGCCGGCGATCGCGCCGCTCGATCCGGTCAACCATGCGCTGTCGAACCTGCTCGGCCAGGAAGCCAAGGCGCGGCCCGGTCGCCAGCATACCCTCGATGCCGCCTATTTCGCCCGCGTCGACGCGATCCAGTTCACCATCGCGCATGACGACGGGCTGCTCGCCGAGGATTGGGAAGAAGCAGACATATTGCTCGCCGGCGTCTCGCGCTCGTCGAAGACGCCGACCTCGATCTATCTGGCGAACCGCGGCTACAAGACCGCCAATATCCCGATCGTGGTCGAATCGCCGCCGCCGCCCGAGCTGTTTGGCCTCAAGCATCCGCTGATCGTCGGCCTCACCACCAGCGCCGACCGGCTGATCCAGATCCGCCGCAACCGCCTGCTCTCGCTCAACCAGGCGACCGAGACCAGCTATGTCGAGCAGGATGCGGTCAACCGCGAGGTCGCCTATGCGCGGCGGATGTTCGCCGACAATGGCTGGCCGGTGATCGACGTGACGCGCCGCTCGATCGAGGAAACCGCGGCGGCGATCATCCAGCTCTGCAACGAGCGCACATTGGAAAAGGGCGGACAGTGAAACTGGTTCTCGCGTCGCAGAGCGCCTCGCGCCGGGCGATGCTCAACGATGCCGGTGTGCCGCATGAAGCGGTGACTGCGCAGGTCGACGAAGCTTCCGCCAAGGAGTCGCTGCTCGCCGGCGGCATTTCCCCGCGCGACCTGGCCGATGCGCTGGCCGAGCTCAAGGCGCTCAAGGTCTCGGGCCTGGTGCCGACTGCGCTGGTGCTGGGCGGGGATTCGCTGGTTGCGCTCGACGACGGGTCGCTGCTCGACAAGCCCGAGAGTCGCGAACAGGCCGCCGACCATCTCCGCCGGATGTCCGGCAAGACGCATGACATCTACAGCGCCGCAGTGATCGCCGAGGGCGGTCGCGCGGTGTGGCGCTTTGTCGATCGCGCCAAGCTCCATGTCCGCCCGCTCTCCGAGAAATTCGTCGAGGAATATCTCGATGCGGAATGGCCCGCGATCGCCGGCTGTGTCGGTTGCTTCCGCATCGAGGGGCCGGGCGTCCAGCTGTTCAGCCGCACCGATGGCAGCCAGTTCACCATTCTCGGCATGCCGCTGCTGCCGATCCTTTCCTATCTGCGTACGCGGGGGGTTCTGACGTCATGACTGCCTATGCCGAAGTGATCGGCGACCCCATTGCCCAGTCCAAGTCGCCGCTGATCCACGGCTTCTGGCTGCAGCAGCTCGGCATCGCGGCAGAATATCGGCGCGCGCATGTGAAGCCCGAGGAACTGGCCGGCTATTTCGAGTCGCGAAAGGCCGATCCGGACTGGCGCGGCTGCAACATCACCTTGCCGCACAAGCAGGCGGCGCTCGAATTCGTCGAGGATCGCGGCGGCGTCCGCGACTCGATCGGCGCGATCAACACCGTGGTCCGCGCCGAGGATGGCGCGCTGATCGGCACCAACACCGATGCCGGCGGCTTCTATGCGCCGATCGCCGGGCTCGATCTCGACGGCCAGCACGTCGTGGTGATCGGTGCCGGTGGCGCGGCGCGCGCGATCCTGTTCGCGCTGTCGCGTGTCGGTGTCGGCAAGGTCACCCTGCTCAACCGCAACGTGCTCAAGGGCGCAGCGCTGCTTTCGAGCTTCGGGATCAAGGGCGAAGCGCTGCCGCTCAATGCCAAGCTGCCGCCGGCCGCACTGCTGGTGAATGCCAGCGCGCTCGGCATGGTCGGCCAGCCGCCGCTGGAGATCGATCTGTCGCCGCTGCCCGAGGATGCGGTGGTCTATGACGCAGTCTATGCGCCGCTCGAGACCGATCTGCTCGCCCAGGCGCGCGACCGCGAACTCGACACGGTCGACGGGCTCGAGATGCTGGTCGGCCAGGCCGCACTTGCCTTCGAACTGTTCTTCGGTGCCGAGCCGCCGCGCGACCGCGACGACGAGCTGCGCGAGATTCTCCTTCGGTGATTATCCCCAGCGTCATACCTCCATACGGGAGGGGTATTTGATCACCCTGGGCCTCACCGGGTCGATCGGCATGGGCAAGTCGACCGTGGCGGCGATGTTCGCCGAAGCCGGCGTGCCGGTGTTCGACGCCGATGCCGAGGTGCACAAGCTCCAGGGGCCGGACGGCGCCGCCGTCGCCGCAATCGAAGCCGAGTTTCCGGACACGACCAGCGATCTCGGCGTCAACCGCACGCTGCTGCGCGAGGCGGTGATGGCCGATCCCACGGCCTTTGCGCGGCTGGAGGCGATCCTGCATCCGGCGGTGGCGGACAAGCGTGAAGCCTTTCTGCGGGCGAATCGCGCCGCGCCGCTCGTGGTGCTCGACGTGCCCTTGCTGTTCGAGGCAGGCGGTTGGCGCCATGTCGACAGGATCGCAGTGGTTTCCGCATCCGCCGAGGTCCAGCGCGCCCGGGTGCTGGCGCGGCCGGGCATGACCGCGGCGCGATTCGAGGCGATCCTCGCGCGCCAGCTGCCCGACTCGGAAAAGCGGGCCCGGGCGGACTTCGTCATCCCCACCGGCGGCACGCTGGAGGAGACGCGCGCGGTGGTGCGCGATGTCATCGCTTGCCTCCGGGACCAAGCGGGAGGATAAGGTCGCAATGCGTGAAATCGTGTTCGACACCGAAACCACCGGGCTCAGCTTCTCGGGTGGTGACCGGCTGGTCGAGATCGGCTGTGTCGAGCTGGTCAACCGGGTGATGACCGGGCGCACCTACCACGCCTATATCAATCCCCAGCGGCCGATGCCGATCGAGGCGTTCAACGTCCATGGCCTGTCGGACGTTTTCCTGTCGGACAAGCCGCTGTTCGAGGACGTCGTCGAGGGCATGCTCGAATTCATCGGCGACAGCCCGATGATCGCGCACAACGCCAATTTCGACTTCGGCTTCATCAATGGCGAGCTGATCCGCAGCGGCCGGCCGATCGTCGAGCTGACCCGCATGGTCGATACGCTGGCGATCGCCCGGGTGAAGCATCCCGGCGCCAAGCACACGCTCGATGCGCTCTGCACCCGCTACGGCATCGATCTCACCCAGCGCACGCTGCACGGCGCGCTGATCGATGCCTCGCTGCTGGCGCAGGTCTATGTCGAGCTGACCGGCGGTCGGCAGATTACCTTGGGGCTGGCGGTGGACGCGCCAGTCGTCCGCGAGACGGTGGCCGAAGCCCCGACGCGGGTACATGTGCGTCCCGCGCGACAGTTTGCGCCGAGCGCGGCGGAACTTGAGCGCCACGCAGCCTTTCTCTCTAAGATGGAGGAGCCGCTCTGGGGCGCCGCCGCAGCCAGTTGATCCCGGTTGACCGGGGTCAAAGGGCTGGGACCTCGCCCCAGCTAACGTCCTCGTAAAAGCGGAGGTGAAGATGGACATCCGGGTTTCTGGGCATCAGGTCGAGACGGGCGCCGCTCTCAAGACGCAAGTCAACGAACGGCTCCAGGGGATTGCGGGCAAATATTTCTCGCGCGCGATCTCGTCCCAGGCGACCTTCGGCAAGGGGCCGCACGACAACGGCTTCACCTGCGACATCGTGATGCACGTCACCCAGGGGCTGGTGCTCAAGGCGACCAACAAGGGCATGGAGGCGCACGGCGCCTTTGACGGCGCCGCCGACCGGATCGACAAGCAGCTGCGTCGCTACACCCGGCGGCTCAAGGATCGCCAGAACGGCGTGGTCAATGCGTTCGCCGAGAATGGCGCGTACGACAACAATGCCGGCTACACGCTTTTCCAGGAACCGGCCGAGGAGGACGAGCCGTCCGATGCGCCTCTGATCATCGCCGAGACTCGCGTCGATGTGCCCGATGCCACCGTTTCGGACGCAGTTATGATGCTCGACCTGCGCAACACCAACGCGCTGCTGTTCCGAAATAGCGCGACAGGTGCCCATAACATGGTCTATCGGCGCGGCGACGGAACGATCGGCTGGGTGGAACCCAACCGCGCCGCCTGAGTATTAGGCAGGCCCCGGGGGGCGGACCTCAACTGGAATATCGATGACGACGATCAGTGATTTGCTCGTGCCGGAGGCAGTGCTCTCCGGCGCGGGTGTTGCCAGCAAGAAGGCGCTGTTTGCGGCGCTGGGGGCAGCCGCGGCAGAGGCTTACGGCCTCGACGCGCCTGCCGTTGCCGAAACGCTTGCCGCGCGGGAGAAGCTGGGTTCGACCGGCTTCGGCGCCGGCATCGCCATCCCGCATGGCAAGCTCGATTCGATCCGCCGCGTGTGCGGCGTGTTCGTGCGGCTGGAAAAGCCGCTCGATTTCGGCGCGGTGGACGAGCTGCCGGTCGACCTGGTGTTCATGCTGCTCTCCCCGGTGGGTGCGGGTGCCGAGCATCTCAAGGCGCTGGCCTGTGTCTCGCGCGCGCTGCGCGACAAGGGCTTCGCCGCCAAGCTGCGCGGCGCGGGTTCGCGCGATGCGCTCTACGCGCTGCTCGCCGGCGTGGAGGCGCGTGACGCTGCCTGAGGGGATCGGGCCCGAGTCTCCCACCGGGGCCGAAGCGCATTTCCGTGCGCTCGAATCGCTCTATGCCGCCGCGCCGATCAACCGGCTGTTCGAATCCGTCCTCGAGATCCCGGAAGGCGGCGTCGCGCGCATCCGCTTCAACATCGACGAGCGCTATTTCCACGCCGCCGGCGCGGCGCACGGCACCAGCTATTTCAAGATGCTCGACGATGCCGCCTTCTATGCGGTCAACAGCCTGGTGACCGATCGCTTCGTGCTCACCACCCAGTTCAACCTGCTGCTCACCAAGCCGCTCGGCCCCGGGCCGGTAGTGGCGGAGGGGCGCTGGGTCAGCGGCCAGCGCCGCGTGTTCGTCGGCGAGGCGCGGCTGATCGATGCCACCGGCGAGGAAGCTGCACGCGGCACCGGCACTTTCATGCGCTCGCGCATCCCGCTCGCCTCGCTGCCCGGCTACGCCCAAGGGTGATGCTGCGATGACGCCGCGCCTGGCCACCGGCATGCTGGTCAACGCGTTGATCCGGCGTGCCGAGGGCGCGGGCGGTGGCGCGATGGTGCTGGCGAAGGGCGATGCCACGGCCGGCGCGGTGCTGCTTCTGCTGGTCGAGCGCGGCGCCAACCCGCGCTTTATCGAACGTGGCCTGGGCCCGGACGGAAAGCCCGCGCTGATCCCTGCCGGCCCCCGCGACTTCGAGGATGACACCGCGGTCACCGCTTATTGGCAGCGCCGCCGGAACAGCGATTCCGATCTGTGGGTGGTCGAACTGGATATCGCGGATGGGGAACGCTTCGCCGCTGAAACGATGGCGGCGAATTGACTTTGCCCGCGCGCGCGGCGAAAGGCCCCTCCACTATCAATCGCGTTGTGCCTGCCGGGGTGTGAAGTCGGTCGGTTACGCAGTCGGGGGGGAAGCCCGGCGGCCCATCAGAAACCGGGGCCGACCGCGCACCAACCGCACAGCAACGAATCCTAATGAAGCTCATCCACCGCGTCGCGGCGTTCGCGACGGTGACTTTTTGCGCTGGCGCACTTGCGAATGCCGCCACGCTCGACGTGACCATGAACCAGGATTCGCCGGTTCAGATGGTCAACGCGATGGAACATCAGGTTGTTCCCACGCCGGCCCCCCAGGCCGCGCCGCTCCCCGTCAAGGGCGAGATTGTCCAGCAGATCCCCAATGTGGATGCGGACGAAGATTTCGACTCGCTGTCTGAAGCCGTGGCCGCGCAGGATGCGCCCGCGTCGCTCGACAGCGAGCTCAACTGCCTTGCCGTCGGCATCTATTACGAGGCCAAGAGCGAGCCGCTCGCCGGCCAGCTCGCCGTGGCGGACGTGATCCTCAACCGCACCGAATCGGGCCGCTTTCCGCGCTCGGTCTGCGGCGTGGTCACCCAGCGCGGCCAGTTCGCCTTTGTGCGCGGCGGCAAGCTGCCCACCCCGCCGGCCAACGGCCAGTGGAAGAAGGCGCTCGCGGTCGCCCAGGTCGCGATGAAGGACCAGTGGGATTCGCCGGTGCCGGAAGCGCTCTATTTCCATGCCCGCTATGTGAAGCCGAGCTGGAAGCGCCCGCGCGTCGGCTCGGTCGGCAACCACGTCTTCTATCGTTGAGCGCGAGTCGCAGGCTTCCCTGCGTTCGCTTAATGTTCTAGACAGCCGGGGATGACCTCCCCGGCTGTTTCGATTCAGGAAGACCCGCTCATCGCCGCCGATGTGGCGCGCGGCGTCACGCGGTTGCTGCTCCGCCACGATTGCGTGGCACTTGCCGAAGTGCCGCTCGAGGGCGGCCGGCGGGCGGACCTGATGGCGATCGATTCGCGCGGCAATATCGTGATCGTCGAGATCAAGGTCTCGCGCGCCGATCTGCTCGGCGACGGCAAATGGACCGATTATCTCGCGCATTGCGACCGCTTCTTCTGGGCGGTGCCGGAGGGATTCGATCTGCGCCCGTTCGAGCAGGAAGGCTTCCTGCCTGCCCGTGCCGGGCTGATCGTCGCCGATCGCTACGATGCCGCGGTGATGCGCGAGGCGGCGACGGTGCCGCTCCCTGCCCCTACCCGCAAGAAATGCACGCTGGCCTTTGCCCGGCGCGCCGCGCGCCGGGTCATCCAGATCTTCGATCCCGATGCCGAGGCGAGCTTCTAGGTACTAGAGCCGGGGCCCGGCCGGGGCAGCCGCGCTGCTCTTGCCGCCCTTCGCCGCATCGGCGAGCAGGCGGGCGATCTGCGGATAGCGCGTCTCGTCGCGAGCATAGTCGCGGGCCGACTTGCCGGTGACATTGTCGGTGCGGTCCGGATTGGCACCGGCGGCGAGCAGCGCGCGGGCGACTTCGATGTCGTGCACCTGCACCGCGCGGATCAGCGGCGTCTCGCCGCTGCTGTTCGGCATGTTCACATTGGCGCCGTACTTGATCAGGATCGCCACGCCCTCGTCCCAGCCGCGCTCGGCGGCGAGGATCAGCGGCGTGTTGCCGCGATTGTCCTGCAGGTTGGCATTGATGTCGTCCTGCTGGAGCAGCACGCGCAGATAGGTGGAGTCGTTGCGCTTCACCACGATGTGCAGCGCGCCTTCGCCGGTCTGGCGGTCCTTGGTGTTGACGATGCGGAGCGTCTTGTCCTCGAGATACTTGTTCACCTTCGAGCCGTCCGTCTCGCGGATCGCGTTCAGGAAATTGTAGCTGTCGGAGAATTGCTGGGCCGATGCCGGCAGTGCGGCGAGCATCAGCAGGGCGGCGCCAGCGGCGCCCGTTACGCGAACCATCATGTCTTTGCCCAACCCCATTGCGGCAGTGCTTGCAAGCCCCCGACTATCAGATCATGGCTGTGGATACCATGAGCAGGATATTTCAGGGCGTTGCGCCTTTGCTACTGATCGTCTCAGGCTGCAGCGGCGCGAGCGAGGAACCGCCGCTCGCCGGCGCCCGGATCGGCGGCCCGTTCGCGCTCACCGATCCGGCCGGCAAGACGGTGCGCGACGGCGATTTCGCGGGCAAATATCGCATCGTCTATTTCGGCTACACCTATTGCCCCGACATCTGCCCCACCGACATGCTCAAGATCGGCCAGGCGATGAAGGCGCTCGACAAGCAGGCGCCGGCCAAGGCGGCGAAGATCGTGCCGATCTTCATCACCGTCGATCCCGAGCGCGACACGCCGCAGGTGGTGGGCGAGTTCGTCCGCAATTTCGATGATCGCGTCGTCGGCCTCACGGGCACCCCGGCGGCGATCGCCGCGGTCGAGAAGCAATATGCCGTTTATGCGAAGAAGGAAGCGCCGGGTCCGGGCGGCGGCTATCTGGTAGGACACAGCCAGATTGCCTATCTGATGGATCCGGAAGGCAAGCCGATCACGTCGCTGCCGATCGAGAAGGACGCTGCGGCGCTGGTGGCGCAGCTCGACCATTGGGTGAAATGACAGGCAAGTTCTGGGAAGATCTGTCGCTGGAGCAGCTCGACCGCGCGCAATGGGAAGCCCTTTGCGACGGGTGCGGCAAGTGCTGCATCCACAAGCTCGAGGACGAGGAGACGGGGGAGCTGCACGCCACCAACGTCGCCTGCCGGCTGCTCGATCGGCGGATGGGGCGCTGCTCGGACTATAAGCATCGCCACGCCTATGTCCCCGAATGCGTGCGGCTGACCGCGCGCAACGTCCGCGACATCGAATGGCTGCCCTCCACCTGCGCCTATCGCCTGCGCGGCGAAGGCAAGCCGCTGCCCGACTGGCATTATCTGGTGAGCGGCGATCCCGAAGCGGTCCATGCCGCCGGCGAGTCGACCCGCGGCTGGACGGTGAGCGAGGACGACGTGATCGATTTCGAGCATCACCTGGTGGACCGCGAGCTTTGAGCGAGGCCGAGATCGAAGTCGTTCGTCACGCCCGGGCGCGGCGGATGCGGCTCTCGGTCGATCCCCGTTCGGGCAAGGTCAAGCTCACGCTTCCGCCGCGCGCTTCCCTGAAGAAGGGGATGGACTGGGCGCGCGAGCAGCAGGGCTGGATCGCCAGCCAACAGGCGCGGATGCCCGAAGCACGCCCCTTTTCGCCGGGTGCCTGGATTCCGATCGGCGATGCCGAGGTCGAGATCATATGGCCGGCGCCCGGTGCCGGGCGCGTGCCCCGCCTCGCCGGCGACCAGTTGCTCTGCGGCGGCCCGCGCGAGGGGCTGGAGAAGCGCATCGAGCGCTGGCTGCGCCAGGCCGCGCTCGACCTGCTCAGCGAGGAGACGGCGGAATATGCCGAGCGCGCGAACGTCACCGTCACCAAGGTATCGATCGGCGATCCGCGCGGCCGCTGGGGCAGCTGCGCCTCGTCGGGGCAGATCCGCTATAGCTGGCGGCTGCTGCTCGCGCCCAGCTTCGTCCGCCGCTCGACCGTGGCGCATGAAGTCGCGCACCGCATCCATATGAACCACTCCCCGGCGTTCCACCGCGTGATGGCGGAGCTCTACGAAGGCGATCCCGAGCGCGCCCGCGCCTGGCTCAAGCGCAACGGCGCCGGGCTGCACTGGTACGGCAAACATCCATCAGGCGACGGCCTGCCAGCGCAAGATACCGCATAAGATATTGCCGCGCGATTGATTCGATCTCGTCCGCAAGGCAATCTCCTGAGGGGGATTCGCTCGCATGGCACATCGATGGACCGCGAAATTATCGACGGCGATATTTGTGACCTGCGTGGCATCCGTGGGAGCAACCGCCACCCAGTTCGCCTCAAGCGAGGTCTCGTGGCCGACTAGCTTTCAATGGCTGACGGTACCGCCAAATCCATGGCTGACGATTGCGGCGATCGTGTCGGGCCTGAGTACCTGGGCGGCAATCGCACAACTTACTACGAAATCGGTAACCGTTGGGGATCTCGAGAGGATCAAAGAAGACATTCTGTCCGAAATCCGCGCGAGCAGAGGCGGTGAGATGCCGAAAAACGGCGCTGGAGAGGCTGGCGATAGAGAAAATATACTCAATCTCAGCGAAGAAAGTGTGGCTTCGATAGAAGTTGATAGCATAAATTCAAAGTCAGCCCGGAAAGGTATTTTCCTAGCGCTGTCAAATTTGCTCAAGTCTATCAGAGCACCGTCTAGATCAAGCGCTCTGGCCCGAGATTTCGCGAACATGCTATCGAGAACCGTCGCTTCACACACCGACAGAACAAACGCCATGCGAGAGCGATTACGTAAGCCCATACGGGATGTCACAAGTGCAAGAATTATCACCAGAATTCTGCGCGAGGACTTGGCTTCAGCAATTAGTTTTGCCGATCAGCTTCGTGTTCATCCACCAGCCTCCTGGCCAAATTACGAGCTGTTCCGAATTTTCAATAAATGGGCGGGAATAATATCAGCAATTGATACGGAGCTTGCAGATATCCAGGCCATGCTGAGAGCGGAAAATGGCACTTCGGCCAATGCCAAGAGGGGCGAAATGCTTATTGATTACATCATCACGGAATTTGCTATTCTTGAGCAGTCGATCAAGGCTGCAAGTGCCGCCGCTGAAGAATTGGACCAAGCAGCCCAGCAATTCACAAATTAACTGGGTTTAGAATTCGGAAGAATCACTCATCACCCCGTGGGGCATCATCCCGCGGCTGGGGGATCGGCTGCCGCCCGGTATCGCGCGGCTGGTCGCGCGGATCTCGGCGCGGCGTATCGCCCGGTGCCCGCTTGCCGGTCATCCGGTCGATCCAGTCCTGGTCGAGCTGTTCGTCCTGTTGCCCGCCCTGCTGCCCCGGGATCGGCTGGACGATCTCGTCGCCATTGCCGCGCGGCTGCTGGTCCTCGGGCAGCGGATTGCCGTCCTGGTCGACGAACATGCCGTTGTCGGGCTCGCCATAGGCGCTGTTCTCTTCGTCGAGCTGGTATTCGGGCAACGTCACCTGGGTATCGAAGGCCTCGGCCGCGCGCTTGGCCACCGCCTTGACCATGAAATCATGGAAGGCGCGCGCCGGCGCAGTACCGCCCTGCAGGCCGGGGACGACCTGGGCGTCGTCGCGGCCCATCCACACGCCGGTGGTGATCCCGCTAGAGAAGCCGATGAACCAGCCGTCCTTGTTCGAATTGGTGGTGCCGGTCTTGCCCGCCACCGGGCGGCCGATCTGCGCGGCGCGGCCGGTGCCGGTGGCCACTGCGGTCTGCATCAGGTCGGTCATCTGCGCGGCGACATAGGGGGCGACCAGCACATGGCTGGTGTCCACCTCGTGCTGGTAGATCACCGCGCCGTTCGCGGTGACGCGGGTGATGCCATACGGTGTCACCGCCACGCCCTTGTTCGCCACCGAGGCGAAGGCGCGGGTCATGTCGATCAGGCGGACGTCCGAGGTGCCGAGCACCATTGCGGGATGGGTATCCACCGGCGTGGTGATGCCGAAGCGGCGCGCCATGTCGGCGATCGAGCCGAAGCCCACTTCCTGGCCGAGCTTCGCCGCGATCGTGTTGACCGAATAGGCGAAGGCGGTGCGGATGTTCATCTCGCCGCGGAACTGGCCGGAGCTGTTGCGCGGGCTCCAGCCGTTGATCGTCACCGGCTCGTCGACTACCAGGTCGTCGGGCTTGTGGCCGCTTTCTAGCGCGGTCAGATAGACGAACAGCTTGAACGCCGAGCCCGGCTGGCGGGTCGCCTGGGTCGCGCGATTGTAGATCGAGGCGACATAGTCCTTGCCGCCCACCATCGCGCGCACCGCGCCGTCGCGGTCGAGCGCGACCAGCGCGCCCTGCGCGTTCTTGGGCGCATTGGCGCGGATCGCATCGTCGGCGGCGCGCTGCATGCTCAGGTCGAGCGTGGTCCACACCTCGAGCGGCGCCTCGGTCTCGTCGATCAGCACTTCGAGCTGGGGCAGCGCCCAGTCGGTGAAATAGCGCACGCTGTTCTGCTTGGGCTCGGGGGCGAGCGCCACGGTGCGCGGATCGGTGGCTTTGGCCTGCGATTCCGTGATCTTGCCGGTCTCGGCCATCAGATCGAGCACCACGCTGGCGCGGCCGATCGCGGCCTCGGCATCGGCGGTGGGCGAATAATGCGACGGCGCCTTGACCAGGCCGGCGATCACGGCGGATTCGGCGAGCGTCAGGTTGGTCGCCGGATGGCCGAAGAACTTCCGGCTCGCCGCATCGATGCCGTATGCGCCGCCGCCGAAATAGACCTTGTTGAGATAGAGCTCGAGGATCTCGTCCTTGGTGAACTTGCGCTCCATCGCCAGCGCAATCACGCCTTCGCGCACCTTGCGGCCCAGATCGTACTTGTTCGACAGGAAGATCGTGCGCGCCACCTGCTGGGTGATCGTCGAGCCGCCCTGCAGGCGCCGGCCCTCGTCGTGCAGCTGCTTGGCGCGCCAGAACATGCGGGCGACGCCGACGGGATCGACGCCCCAGTGCGATTCGAAGCGGCGATCCTCGGTCGCGATGATCGCGTCCTTCATCACCTGCGGGATCTGGTCGTACTTGATCCACTCGCCATAGCTCGGCCCGAGCGAGACCAGCACGGTGCCGTCGGCGGCATGGACGCGGATCATCTGGCCGTTGGGCGAGGATTTGAGCTCGTCGAAGCTCGGGAGCGTCGATTTGGTCGAATAGACCGCGATCAGCAGCGCGATGAAGGCGAGCAGCGCCAGGCTGCCGCCGCCGATCAGCGTCCAGAAGACAATGCGCTTCCAAAAGGCGAGGTCACGCCATTTGGACCTGCGGATGACTGCGGGCAGGTTGGATGCCATCGGGGGGGTCGATTAAGCCCTATTCGGCCTGGTCACAAGGTTCAGGCGGTTGTGGAGTCGCTAGCCGAAGCCGGGTTTCCGCCACGTGAACGGAAATCGAGGCTGACCGAATTGATGCAATAGCGCAGCCCGGTGGGCGGCGGACCGTCGGGGAAGACATGGCCCTGATGCCCGTCGCAGCGTGCGCAGCGCACTTCGACGCGGCGCATGCCGTGGCTGACATCGGCATGTTCGGTGATGTTTTCCGGATCGATCGGCTGGGTGAAGCTTGGCCAGCCCGAACCCGAGTCGAACTTGTCGAGGCTGTCGAACAGCTCGAGCTTGCAGCCGGCGCAGAGATAGACGCCATCGGCCTTGTTATCGGTGTAGCGGCCGGCAAAGGCGCGTTCGGTGCCCGCTTCGCGCAACACGTGGAACTGCTCCGGGTTCAGCCGCTTGCGCCACTCGGATTCGGAGAGGTTCAGGTGCTCCATAAGGGCAAGCATGTGTCCGTGCGCCGGGTCCGCGTCAATCCGGGTTCGCGCGGAAGCGGGCCAAACCCGAGTTGACCTTCAATTGCCGCTTCAGTTCCTCGGCCGGCGGCGCCCAGAGAAAGCCGAAGCTGACCGCGCCGGCCTTCGATTCGACGGCGTGATGCAGCCGGTGCGCCTGGACGATTCGCTTCATATAGGTCGAGCGCGGCACATAGCGGTGGCGCAGGCGCTGGTGGACGATCACGTCGTGGAAGCCGAAATAGATCGCGCCATAGCCGGCGATTCCCGCGCCGATCCAGGTGAAGCCCGGCCACCAGCCTGCCTGCACCCCGCCATAGAGCAGCACGATCGACGGCACCGCGAAGATCACCGCATAGAGGTCGTTCCATTCGAACCAGCCGGTGCGGGCGCGGTGGTGGCTCGCGTGCAGGAACCAGCCCGGCCCGTGCATCACCCAGCGGTGCATCGCCCAGGCGAACACCTCCATCCCGGCAAGCGTGGCAAGGAACAGGGCAAGGCCGATCCAGGGGGGCATAGGGGGTAGATAGGCGCTCCCGAGCTACCCGTCATCTGGTTGCGGAGAGTCGGCTTCGAGTCGCTCGACACCACTCCTCGTCACCCCGGCCTTGTGCCGGGGTCCACTGTGCCGCGCAGGTTGTCCGTTGAAATCCTACCCAGCATTTGCCTCCCGGTGGACCCCGGCACAAGGCCGGGGTGACGGAAGAAAGCACTACCCGTCAGTATTTATTGCAATTACGTCGCAATCGCATTTACGCCGAAAAGATTTGGATTCGCGCGCGCGCCGTGCTTAAGGCACCCGCAAACTCCTTCCCGCCACAAAAGACGAGGGCGCGTCCCATGAACATCCATGAATATCAGGCCAAGGAACTGCTGGCGAAGTATGGCGCGCCGATCGCCGCCGGCTTTGCCGCCTTCACCGTCGACGAGGCGGTCGAGGCCGCCAAGAAGCTGCCCGGGCCGCTCTATGTCGTGAAGTCGCAGATCCATGCCGGCGGCCGCGGCAAGGGCAAGTTCAAGGAGCTCGGTCCCGATGCGAAGGGCGGCGTCCGCCTCGCCTTCAACCTCGACGAAGTCCGCGCCCACGCCACCGACATGCTCGGCAACACGCTGGTGACGATCCAGACCGGCGAGGCCGGCAAGCAGGTCAACCGCCTCTACATCACCGACGGTGCGGACATCGCCAAGGAATTCTACCTGGCGCTGCTCGTCGATCGCGCCACCGGCCGCGTCGCCTTCGTCGTCTCGACCGAGGGCGGCATGGACATCGAGGAAGTCGCCCACTCGACTCCCGAGAAGATCCACACCTTCGACGTCGATCCCGCGACCGGCTTCATGCCGCATCACGGCCGCGCCGTCGCCGCCGCGCTCCAGCTGACCGGCGACCAGGGCAAGCAGGCCGCCAAGGTCGCGTCGTCGCTCTACGCCGCCTTCCTGGCGACTGACGCCGCGCAGATTGAAGTGAACCCGCTGGCGCTGACCGAGCAGGGCAACCTCCTCGTCCTCGACGCCAAGGTCGGCTTCGATTCGAACGCGATGTTCCGCCACAAGGACCTGGCCGAGCTGCGCGACGAGAGCGAAGAGGATCCTGCCGAGCTCGAAGCCTCGAAGTATGACCTGGCTTACATCAAGCTCGACGGCGACATCGGCTGCATGGTCAACGGCGCCGGCCTGGCGATGGCGACGATGGACATCATCAAGCTCAACGGCATGTTCCCGGCCAACTTCCTCGACGTCGGCGGCGGCGCTTCGAAGGAGAAGGTGACCGCGGCGTTCAAGATCATCCTCGCCGATCCGAACGTGAAGGGCATCCTGGTCAACATCTTCGGCGGCATCATGAAGTGCGACATCATCGCCGCCGGCATCGTCGCCGCGGCGAAGGAAGTGAACCTCTCGGTGCCGCTGGTCGTGCGCCTCGAGGGCACGAACGTTGCCGAGGGCAAGGAAATCCTCGCCAATTCGGGCCTCGCCATCGTTCCCGCGAACGATCTGGGCGATGCCGCCAAGAAGATCGTGGCCGAGGTCAAGAAGGTCGCCGCCTGAGCGATCGTCTGACCGCAGGTCAGGGCTGATAAAGGGGGCGGGGGAAACCGGGTTTCGGTTTCCTCTGCCCTTTTCGCATCGGGAGATCGCCTGCCGGCCGGAGCGCTCCCGAATGTGCGGTGAAGTCGTGCCGTCTCCGTAATCGGGCGGTTCGGGCCACTTTTTCGAGGTTCGGGTATGCTGAACGCGCTTTGAGGCTGGACTTGACCCGATTCTTCGGCATTAGCGATTGGCATTGCCGACTTTCCAGCGACGGAGAGGATTTTCGATGAAGGTGCTGGTGCCGGTCAAGCGCGTGCTTGACTATAATGTGAAGCCCCGCGTGAAGGCGGACGGGACGGGCGTCGATCTGGCGAACGTCAAGATGAGCATGAACCCGTTCGACGAGATCGCGATCGAGGAAGCCGTGCGCCTGAAGGAAAAGGGCGCCGCGACCGAGGTCGTCGTCGTCACGATCGGCGTCGCCAAGGCGGAGACCGACGTGCTGCTCACCGCGCGCGCGATGGGCGCCGATCGCGGCATCCTGATCCAGACCGATGACGAGATCGAGCCGCTGGCGGTCGCCAAGCTCCTCGCCAAGGTCGCCGAAGAAGAGCAGCCCGGGCTGATCATCCTCGGCAAGCAGGCGATCGACGACGACAGCAACCAGACCGGCCAGATGCTGGGCGCGCTGCTCGGCTGGCCGCAGGGCACCTTCGCCTCGAAGGTCGAGCTGGGCGGCAAGGGCGTGCTGGTCACGCGCGAAGTCGATGGCGGCCTCGAGACCGTGGACCTCAAGCTGCCGGCGATTGTCACCACCGATCTCCGCCTCAACGAGCCGCGCTATGCCACGCTGCCGAACATCATGAAGGCCAAGTCGAAGCCGGTCGCGAAGAAGACCGTCGCGGACTACGACGTCGACGTCACCCCGCGTCTCAAGACGCTCAAGGTGGTCGAGCCGGCGAAGCGCACGGCCGGCGTCAAGGTGGGCTCGGTCGACGAGCTGGTTGAGAAGCTCAAGGGTCTCGGCGTCACCAAGTAACCCCGTTCGCCCTGAGCTTGTCGAAGGGCGAATGTGACTCAATCGGGCTTCGACAAGCTCAGCCCGAACGGATTGAGGATAGAAGATATGAAGACTCTGGTTTGGGTCGAACACGACAATGCGGCGCTCAAGGACGCCACCCTCTCGGCGGTCACCGCCGCGGCGAAGCTCGGCGAAGTCCATCTCCTCGTCGCCGGCAAGGGCGTCGACGGCGTCGCCCAGGCGGCAGCGGCGATCACCGGCGTGGGCAAGGTCCATGTCGCCGACGACGCGGCCTATGAGCATTTCCTCGCGGAGAACGTCGCGCCGCTGATCGTGTCGCTGATGGGCTCGCACGACGCGGTCCTGTTCCCGGCGACCACCACCGGCAAGAACATCGCGCCGCGCGTCGCCGCCGCGCTCGACGTGATGCAGATCTCGGACATCCTCTCGGTCGAGGGTGCCGATACCTTCACCCGCCCGATCTATGCCGGCAACGCGATCGCCACCGTGCAGACCAGCGACAAGAAGCTGGTGATCACCGTGCGCGGCACTGCTTTCGCCAAGGCAGCCGCCACCGGCGGTTCGGGTACGGTCGAGGCAGTTGCGAGCGAAGGCGACAAGGGCCTGTCGGGCTTCGCCGGCGCGGAGATCGCCAAGTCCGAGCGTCCGGAGCTGACCAGCGCCAAGGTGATCGTCTCGGGCGGCCGCGCGCTCGGCTCGGCCGAGGAGTTCCACGCGCAGATCGATCCGCTGGCGGACAAGCTCGGCGCCGCCGTCGGCGCCTCGCGCGCCGCCGTCGACGCGGGCTATGCCCCGAACGATTATCAGGTCGGCCAGACCGGCAAGATCGTCGCCCCCGAGGTCTATGTCGCGATCGGCATCTCGGGTGCGATCCAGCACCTTGCCGGCATGAAGGACTCCAAGACGATCATCGCGATCAACAAGGACGAAGACGCTCCGATCTTCCAGGTCGCGGACATCGGCCTGGTCGGCGATCTGTTCAAGATCGTGCCGGAGCTGACCAGCAAGCTCTGAGTCGCTTCGCCGAAAGCAAAAGAGGGGCGCTCCTGCGGGGGCGCCCCTTTTCTTTGGCGCCGCTCAATCCGCCGGCAGCGGCGGCACCGGCACTTCGGGTATCGGCAGCGGCGGGATGCGGACCAGCCGCCAGGCCAGGACCAGCGCCGCCAGCGTGAGCAGCGCGGTATAGGCCACCACGCCGGTCCAGCCGCCGCCGCTCCACGCCATGCCGCCCACCGATCCCAGCACGCTCGATCCCAGATAATAGAAGAACAGGTAGAAGGCCGCCGCCTGGCCGCGGCTCACCAGCGCGCGCCGCCCCACCCAGCTCGAGGCGATCGAGTGCGCGCCGAAAAAGCCGATCGTCGCCACGGCGATGCCGCCGATCATCGCGACCAGCGACGATGCCGCGGTCAGCGCCAGCCCGCCGAGCAGCAGCAGGATCGGGATATGGAAGATCCGCCGCCGCCCGTGCCGCTCGGCCAGCAGCCCGAAGCGTGCCGAGCTCGCCGATCCCAGCACATAGAGCAGGAACACCGCGCCGATCGCGGCATGGCTCAGCGAGAAGGGCGGCGCCATCAGCCGGAAGCCGGCATAGTTGTAGAGCGTGACGAACACGCCCATCAGCACGAACGCCTCGCCATAGAGCAGCCGCAGCGCCGGGTCGCCAAGCAGCCCGCGCGCGCTCGCGAGCACGGCGCCGGGCCGGATCTCCTGCGGCGTGAAGCGGCGCGACGGCGGCGCCAGCCGGCGAAAGCCTTCCGCCATGCCCAGCGCGACCAGTCCCACCGCCACCAATGCCCAGCGCCAGCCGGCAAAATCGGTGATCACCGCGATGCCGAGCCGCCCGACCATCCCGCCAAAGGCATTGCCGGCGATGTAGAGCCCCATCGCCGGTCCCACCGACAGGGGCTCGATCTCCTCGCTGATATAGGCCATCGCCACCGCCGGCACCCCGGCCAGCGCCATGCCGGTGAGCAGCCGCAGCGCCAGCAGGCCGTGCCAGCCGGGCACCAGCGCCGTTCCCAGCGTCAGCATCGCGGCGGCGAACATCGCGCAGACCATCAGCGGACGCCGGCCGAACCGGTCGGATAGCGGCCCGGCAAACAGGATCATCACCGCCAGGGGGCCGGTTGCGATCGACACGGCCAGGCTCGATTCCGCTGCGCTCAGCCGGAATTCCTGCGCGAACAGCGGCAGCAGCGGCTGCAGCGAATAGAGCAGCGAGAAGCTGGCAAAGCCCGCGAACAGCATCGCGAGGGTCAGGCGCCGATATTCTGGGGTGGCGCGGGAATAGCCGCCGGTTCTGGTCATGGTCCGCCACAGCCTTTGCGCTGATCTGGCGCACGGCGCACCTGCATTTTTCGCAGCTGCTCGGCCGTGGTCGGCAAGTCAGCGCGGCGGCGCAGTGCCGATTACCGGCACGTTCAGCGCCTTGCGCAGGCTGTCGGGAATCAGTGCCGGGGCGAAGGGCTGCTGCGTCGTTTTCCCCTGCCGCGCCTGATATTGCGTGCCGAAGATCTGCGGCTGCCCGCTCGTCTGGAGATAGCGATCGAGCGTCGCCGCTGCGATCCAGCCGGCCGGATAGCCGCGCGTGCCTGCCGCCAGCGCCAGTGCGTGCGCCAGCAGATAATCGTCCGGCGTATCGCCATGCTGGAACAGGAAGGCGGCGTGATAATAGTCCGCTCCGCTTTCGAGTGCTCCGACATCGAGCAATTCCCGCGCCCGTGCCCGCCGCTTCCGATCCTCGGCCTCGATCCGGGCATGATCGGCATGATCCCAATCCTCGCGCGCCTTCTGGTCGGCATCGAACAGCGCGGTCATCTCGGCATTGGTCGTCCAGTGGCGATCGAGCGGATAGCTGGCCTGGGGATCGAAGCGGATCAGCCGTTCGTCCGGTTCGGCACGGTCCAGCACGAACTCGGCTTCGAACGGCAACCAGCGCAGCCGCGCCGTGCCGTCCGCAAGCAGGCGAAAGCGCATCTGGTCGTCCTTGCCGGTGGCGAAGGTCAGCGCCCCGTCGGGATCCTGCCGGATCTCGCGCAGCGGCGCCGATTTCACACCGCGCAAGTCGGTAAAGACCGTCAGATTCCCGTCCACCGTGAAATGCTCGGGCGAGGAAAGCGTGCCGCGCCACTCGCCGGACGCCTGTTCCAGCTTCAACAGCATCACCACGCGGCCATGCGAGCGCACCGCCCAGTTTCCCGCAGCATCGGCGGCAAGTGCGGGAACGGCGAGGACCAGAGCCAGGAAAAGCGTGAGCAGGCGCATGCGAAAACTCCCTCGCACTGGTCCTGTTCGCCGATTTGGGCAGCAACACGGCCCCGCATGCATTTCCTGCATGCGTCGGTTGCGCCGAGCAGGCGTTGACGCTGCGTTGCAGCATGGCCAAGGGATTGGCTGATGCACGCCCCCGCACCCACCCATTCGCACAATGTCGGCCTCGTTCATTTCGCCCTGGCGATGGGCGGGTTCGCGATCGGCACCACCGAATTCGCGACGATGAGCCTGGTGCCCTATATGGCGCAGGGGCTCGGGATCGATGCGCCCACCGCCGGCCATGTCATCAGCGCCTATGCGCTCGGCGTTGTGGTCGGCGCGCCGCTGATCGCCGTCGCAGGCGCCAGGCTGTCGCGCCGGCTGCTGCTGATCCTGTTGATGGGCGCCTTCGCGCTGTTCAACACGCTGAGCGCGGCCGCGCCCAACTATCACTGGCTGCTGCTGTTCCGTTTCCTCTCGGGCCTGCCGCACGGCGCCTATTTCGGCATCGCCGCGCTGGTCGCCGCCTCGCTGGTGCCGGTCAACAAGCGCTCCCAGGCGGTCGGGCGGATGATGCTCGGGCTCACCGTGGCGACGATCCTCGGCGTGCCTCTCGCCAACTGGCTGGGCCAGGCGGTGGGCTGGCGTTGGGGCTTCGTCGTCGTCGGTGTGCTCGCGCTGGCGACGGTGGCGCTGGTCGCGGCGCTGGCTCCGCGCGATCCCGCGCCCAAACATGCCAGCCCGCTCAAGGAACTCGGCGCGCTCGCCAATGGCCAGGTGTGGCTCACGCTCGGGATCAGCGCGATCGGCTTTGGCGGCATGTTCTGCGTCTATACCTATGTCGCCTCGACCATGCTCGAAGTGACCCGGGCACCGGCGAGCATGATCCCTCTGGTGCTGGCGGTGTTCGGCATGGGCGCGACGCTGGGCAGCATCATCGTGCCCAAATTCGCCGATCGCGCGCTGATGCCCACTGCCGCGGTGTTGCTGCTCGGCAGCGCCGTCGCGCTCGCCTTCTATTCGCTCGCGGCGCACGCGCTGTGGAGCATCGCGCTCGATATCTTCGCGATCGGCTTCCTCGGCGCGCTCGGCGCCGTGCTGCAGACCCGGCTGATGGACGTTGCCGGCGAGGCGCAGGGGCTCGCGGCTTCGCTCAACCATTCGGCGTTCAACACCGCCAACGCGCTCGGCCCCTGGCTGGGTGGCCTCGCGATCGCGGCGGGCTATGGCTGGACGTCGACCGGCTGGGTCGGCGCGTTGCTATCGCTCGGCGGGTTCGCGGTGCTGGTGGTCGCGGTGCTGGTCGAGCGCAGCAGCAGGTAACCGGCCAGCGCCGACAGGATCGATCCGGCGAGCACGCCGATCTTCACTTCGTCGCCCAGCGTCGCGTCGCCCGGAAAGGCGAGGCCGCCGATGAACAGGCTCATCGTGAAGCCGATCCCGGCGAGCAGCGCCATGCCATAGATCTGGCGCCAGCGCGCGCGCGGCCGGGGCGCGATCCCGGTCTTCACTGCCAGCCAGATGCTGCCAAACACGCCGATCTGCTTGCCGAGGAACAGGCCGAGCGCCACGCCGAGCGGCAGCGGGGCGAGCAGTATTTCCGGACCCATCCCGGCCAGCGACACGCCGGCATTGGCGAAGCCGAACAGCGGCACGATGCCGAAGGCGACCCAGGGGTTGAGCGCATGTTCGAGCCGGTGGGCAGCGGCGCGCGGGATCATCATCGCGGTCGCCACGCCGGCGATGGTCGCATGCACGCCCGATGCATAGACGGCGAGCCACAGCAGCACGCCCAGCACCAGATAGGGCGCCAGCCGCTTCACCCCGGCCCGGCCCAGCGCATACATGCAGACCAGCGCGATGCCGGCACCGAGCAGCGCCATCAGGTTGAGCTTGGCGGTATAGGCGACGGCGATGATAAGCACCGCGCCCATATCGTCGACGATCGCGATGGTGGTGAGCAGCAGCTTGAGCGACGCCGGTGCCCGCTTGCCGAGCAGGCCGAGCAGCCCCATCGCAAAGGCGATGTCGGTCGCCGCCGGGATCGCCCAGCCGCGGCTCAGCCCCGGCGTGGTGCCGGCGATGGCGAGATAGACCAGGGCGGGCACGGCCATGCCGCTCGCCGCCGCGATCACCGGCAGCCGGCGCTGCGACCAGCTGGCGAGCTGGCCCTCGGTCACCTCTGCCTTGATCTCCAGCCCGACGAGCAGGAAGAAGACCGCCATCAGCGCATCGTTGATCCAGCCATGGAGGCTGAGCGGTCCCAGTTCCACGTGGAGCAGGTGGAAATAGTCGGTGGCGAGCGGTGAATTGGCGACGATCAGCGCCAGCGCCGAAGCGAGCATCAGCAGGATTCCGCCGGCGGCCTCGCTCTCCAGGAACGCGCGCAGCCGGATCTTCAGATGGGGCTGCGGGGTTGGATCGGGCGCGGTCATGCCTGATCTCTATGGGGTGGATGTTGCGGTGCAAAGCCCTTACCGGACGCAAATGGACAGCAAGGCTATGCCGCACGGGCGCGCGACGCCCTGGCGCTGGTGGAACCGGGTCGTGGTCGGTTCGGTGGATCATGGCGCGGTGCTCGCGCGGGTGCAGGGTGATTCCGGGTTCAGCGGGCGCTACGGCTTCCTCGTCGTCATCTCGGGCCTGATCGCGATCCTGGGATTGCTGCTCTCCTCGCCGGCAGTGTTGATCGGCGCGATGCTGATCTCGCCGCTGATGGGGCCGATCATCGGCCTCGGCTTCGGCATCGCCACCTTCGACCTTGCCGAGATCCGCCGTGCCGGCATCGCGCTCGCGATCGGCGCGGGGATCGCGGTGCTGCTCACCGCCGGCTTCGTCGCGCTGTCGCCGGTGCAGACGGTGACGGCCGAGATTGCTGCGCGCACCAAGCCCAATCTGTTCGATCTGCTCGTCGCGCTGCTCTCGGCGCTCGCCGGTGCCTATGCGCTGATCCGCGGCCGGGGCGAGACGGTGGTCGGCGTCGCCATCGCGATTGCGCTGATGCCGCCGCTTGCCACGGTCGGCTTCGGCGTCGCCACCTGGAATGCCACTGTCGCCGGCGGGGCGCTGCTCCTGTTCCTCACCAACATGGTGACGATCGCGCTCACGGCCGCGGTGACGGCGCGGCTCTACGGCTTTGGCAGCCATCTCTCGCCGGCGCAGACCCGGCTGCAGGGCGTGCTGATCCTCGCCGGCATGGCTGCGCTCGCGGTGCCGCTGGGCTTCGCGCTCAAGCAGATCGCCTGGGAGGCGGTCGCGCAGCGCCAGATCCAGGGTGCGATCCGCGCGAGCTTCCCGCGCGAGGCCCGGATCAGCCAGCTCGACATCGATTTCCAGCGCCGGCCCGAGCGGGTGCGCGCCGTGGTCTTCACCCCCGATTTCCGTGCCCAGGCCGATGCGCAGCTTGCCGTCGCGCTCGCCACCGCGTTCGGCCATCCGGTCGATGTCCATGTCGATCAGGTCCAGGTCGGCGGCGAGCAGGGCGCCAGCGAAACGGCGCAGCTCGCCGCGGCCGCCCAGCCGGCGGAGGACAAGCAGCCTGACAAGGATCTGCGCGGCCGCTTGGCGCTGCTCGCCGGCGTGGCGGAGGATCAGCTCGCGCTCGATCCCGTCACTCGCCATGCCCAGGTCCGCGCCGCGCCGCTCCCCGGCGCCACGCTCGCCAGCTACCGCGCGCTCGAGCAGCGCGCTGCCGCGATCGATCCGGACTGGACGGTCCACCTGGTCCCGCCTGCGGGCGCGCTTCCCGGCGCCGACGATCTCGATACCGCGATCTGGGCGGCCCGGCGCCTCGACCTGCCGATCGCAGTGACCGGCCGCGGCGCGGAAGCCGTGGTCGAGAAGCTCGAGGCGGCCGGCGTCACCGCGACGCGCCAGCCCGGCAACGCCGCCACCGTCACGCTACGCTGGCAGGCGCCCTAGGCGGCCTTGGCGAGGGCTTCCGCGATCAGCTTGCGGCTGTTCTCGATCCCGTAGAGCGCGATGAAGCTGCCCATGCGCGGCCCCTGCTCGCTGCCGAGCAGCGTCTCGTAGAGCGCCTTGAACCAGTCGCGCAGATTCTCGAACGCGTCGGTCTTGCCGATCTCATAGACGATGTTCTGGATATCCTCGGCCGAGGCGTTCTCGGGCAGCTCGCCCAGCTGCGCGTCGAGCTGGCGCAGCGCGCCCGCTTCGGCTTCGCTCGGCGCCCGGCGTTGCAAGGTCGGCTCGACGAAGTCCTTCGCATAGCGGATCGCATAGCCGACCATCCGGTCGAGCTCGGGATGCGATTCGGGCGACAGGTCGGGCGAATAGCGGCGCAGGAAGCCCCAGATCGTCTCGCGATTGCCCACGCCCGGCAGGCTGACCAGGTTGAGCAGCAGCCCGAAGGTCACCGGCAGCGTCTCGGCCGGCACCTTGCCGTTATGGATATGGTGGACCGGATTGCCGAGCTTCTGCGCGATCTCCTGCGTCGGGTAATTGGCGCGGAACTGCCAATATTCCTCGATCGCACGCGGGATCAGCCCCAGGTGCAGCGACTTCGCCTTCTTGGGCTCGCGATAGATGTAGAAGGCCAGGCTCTCGTCGGGGCCATAGGTCAGCCATTCCTCGATGGAGAGGCCATTGCCCTTGGACTTGGAGATCTTCTCGCCCTTGGCGTCGAGGAACAGCTCGTAGATCAGCCCCTCGGGCTTCCGCCCGCCAAGCACCTGGGCGATCTTGCCGCTCTGCACGCCGCTGTCGATCAGGTCCTTGCCGTACATCTCGTAATCGACGCCCAAAGCCGCCCAGCGCATGCCCCAGTCGGGCTTCCACTGGAGCTTGGCCTGGCCGCCGAAGATCGACTGCTCGATCACGTCGCCCTCATCCTCGAAGCGGATGATCCCCGCCTCGGCGTCGACGACTTCCACCGGCACCTGAAGGACGATGCCGCTCTTCGGGCTCACCGGCAGCACCGGCGAATAGGTCGCCTGACGCTCCGCCCGGAGAGTCGGCAGCATCACGTCCATGATCGCCTGGTAATTGCGCAGCACCTTGCGCAGCGTCTCGTCGAAGCGGCCCGAGCCATAATAGTCGGTCGACGAGGCGAATTCATATTCGAAGCCGAAGCGATCGAGGAATTCGCGCAGCATCGCGTTGTTGTGCGCGGCGAAGCTCTCGAACTTCTCGAACGGATCGGGGATGCGCGACAGCGGCTTGCCGAGATGCTGGGCGAGCAGCGCCTGGTTCGGCACATTGTCGGGCACCTTGCGCAGCCCGTCCATGTCGTCGCTGAACGCGATCAGCCGCGTCTTGTGGCCGGTCATCTCCTCATAGGCGTGGCGCACCATGGTGGTGCGCAGCACTTCCTGGAAGGTACCGATATGCGGCAGGCCCGAGGGGCCGTATCCGGTCTCGAACAGCACCGGCGATCCGTCGGGCTTGCCGTCCGGATAGCGTTTCACCAGCTTGCGCGCTTCTTCGTACGGCCAGGCCTTGGACTCGAGCGCCGCTGCGCGCAGGATGGTGTCGTCTGTCATGATCGGTCGCGCGTGCGCGAATGGCTGCGTTTTTGCAAGTTCTTGAGGGGGCGGGAACGATGGAAAGCGATATCACCGCGGGACTCTCTCAGAGCAATCGCGCCGCGCTTGCCGCCGAATTGCTGCCGGGGGAGACGCTGCGCTGGGCCGCCGAGCCCAGCTCGGGCATGCGCGTCGCCGGATTCGCGATCTGGCTGGTGGCGATACCCTTTGTCGGATTCGGGCTGCTGTGGACCGGGCTGACCCTGCTCCCCCTGCTGCTCGGCGCGCCCGAGCGCATGACCTGGCTGGGGATCGTCGCCGCGCTGTTCGGCCTGCCCTTTCTCGGCGTCGGGCTGATCGCGCTCTGGAAGCCCTTCTCGCTGCGCAAGGCGGCGGACAACACCGTCTTCGCCTTCACCGACCGGCGGCTCATCCGCCTCCAGCACGGCAAGACCCGGAGCGTATCCGAAGTGCCGATGGAGTCGATCGGCAGCGTCGACATGGTCGAATATTCGGACGGCTCGGGCACGCTGACCATCCAGGCGCTCGGCCCGCCCGAGCCGAGCGGCCAGCGCCGACCGATCGTGCTCTACCAGCTGATGGGGGTCAAGGATGTCGCCCGGGCGCGGGCGCTGCTGCGCGAGCGCACCGCCGCGTAAAAGCGCAAGATCGGTCGAGCGCGCCCTGCCCGCGCGCGGCTAGCTGATGCCGCCACGCAAGGAAGGAATGATGACGGCGGCGCTTCGGAACTATCGTGCCAGGATGCAGCGGGTGCTGGACCATATCGACCAGAACCTCGATGCGCCGCTGGACCTGGAAACGTTGAGCCGCGTCGCGGCCTTCTCCAAGTTCCATTTCCACCGGCAGTTCGCGGCGACCTTCGGCCTGTCGGTGCATCGCTATGTCCAGCTCGCCCGCATGAAGCGCGCCTCGCAGCGGCTTGTCTCGGGTGCGGGGGAGAGCGTCACCGATATCGCGATGGATGCCGGCTACGACGCGCCCGACGCCTTTGCCCGCGCCTTTCGCCAGAGGTTCGGGCAAACGCCTTCGTCCTTCCGAAAGTCTCCCGATTGGGAGCCGTGGCTTGCGGCCTTCGGGCCAGTCGAAAATGCCAGGAGCAAGCTCATGCAGACAACCTATACCGCGGACGACGTGACCATCCGCGAAGTCCCCGCCACGCCGGTGGCGATCCTCGAGCATCGCGGCGACCGTGCGGGGCTGCCCGATACGATCCAGCGCTTCATCGCCTGGCGAAAGGCGGCCGGCCTGTCGCCCGAGACCAGTCCGACCTTCACGGTCTTCCGCTCCGAGCGGGAACCCGCGAACCCGGACGACTATGCCATGGATCTCTGCGTGGGGACCGATCGGCCGCTCGGCGCGGACGAAGCGATGAAGGCCGGCATGATCCCCGCCGGGCGCTGCGCCGTGCTGCGCGTCAACGGCGCCTCGCACAACATGGAGCCCGACGCGCTCTATCTCTATCGCGAGTGGTTGCCGGCCAGCGGCGAGGAAGCGGGCGACTTCCCCATCTATTGCCGGCGCCATTTTTCTCCGGCGCCCGAGGTGGCGCAGGTGTTCGCCGAACTCTACCTCCCGCTCAAATAGCGGTGGGCGGCGCGCTGGCGGTTCCCCCTTCCAATGTAGGATTTCGTCTGGGATAGACTCGTCGATGGACGAGTCGCAGCAAATCCTCCTCCCGCATTTCACCCCCGTGCCGATGGCGCGCAACCGCAAGGACGGGTGGACGCCGGCGCGCCAGCGCATCTTCCTCGCCGCGCTTTCGACCACCGGCCTCGTCGCGCGTGCGGCCAGGGCGGCGGAGATGGGCGTCACCTCTGCCTATGCCCTGCGCAAGCGCAAGGGGGCCGAGAGCTTCGCCGCCGCCTGGGATCAGGTCGAGCGCGAGGCGCGGGAGCGCGCGCTGGCCTGGGTCATCGAGCATGTGACCAACGGCGAGACCGTCCCGCGCTTCTATCGCGGCCGCTTCATCGGCACGGTCCACCGCGTCGACCGCAGGGTGATGCTCGCCGCCGTCCGCACGCTGTTCGCCGAACCGCCGCCGCGGCGCCAACCGGATTGCCCTCAAATCAAAGTGAAATGATTTGCCGCGACTCCCTTCACTTTGGCGGGCAAGCGCGGCTAGAACGAAAGGCGTACATGCTGCCCTATCCCGCCCTCCACGCCAGCCATGGCGGCGTCTGGCTCGCCACGCCGGAGGGGGAAACGCGCGCGATCGGCCGCGGCGAGGCGATCCGGCTGGCCGCCGATACCCCGGTGATCCTGCTCAACGCGCCGCTGATCGGCCAGCGGCTCGGCTATGCCGAGCTTTCGGGGCTCGATCTGCTCGAGCTGTTCGCCTTTCTCCGCCCGGCCAGCTTCATGGTGCCCACGCCCAAGGGCCTGGCGCGCGTCACCAGCCTCGCGCCGCCGGCGACCGATACCGAGGTCGCCGATTTCCTGCGCCGCGCCGCCGAGAAGCTGCTCGCCCTGCCCGCGGGCGACTGGCCCGAGCGCGAAGGCGCCTGGCACGCCGCGCAATCGCTGTTCCGGCTGCGCTGGCCCTGGGCGCCGGCGGTCAGCCAGGCGATCGCCAAGCCCGAGCGTGCCGAGCGCTGGCTGTTCTCGAAGCTGCCCGAATGGAGCGAGCAGCCGCCGCGCGTGCCGCCGCGCACCATTACGCTCGCCGATTCGGAAGTCGCCGATCGCCTTGCCCGGCTCACCGGCAGCGGTGCCGAGCAGCGCCAGGGCCAGCGCGACTATGCCGCTGCCGCCGCCGGCGCCTTCGCCCCGCGCGACATGCGCGATTCGCCCAACCTGGTGCTGGCCGAGGCGGGTACCGGCATCGGCAAGACCTTGGGCTATCTCGCCCCCGCCTCGCTCTGGGCCGAGCAGGCCGGCGGCGCGGTCTGGGTCTCCACCTTCACCAAGGCGCTGCAACGTCAGCTCGGCCACGAAGGCGAGCGGCTGGTCCCCGATCCCGAAGCGCGCCGGAAGAAGATCGTCACCCGCAAGGGCCGCGAGAATTATGTCTGCCTGCTCAATCTGGAGGATGCGCTCCAGGGCGGGTTCGCGGGCCGCGCGGCGATCCTCGCTCAGCTGGTCGCGCGCTGGGCCGCCTATACTGCCGATGGCGACATGGTCGGCGGCGATCTGCCCGGCTGGCTCCCCACCCTGTTCCGCCGCAACGGCTCGACTGCGCTCACCGATCGGCGCGGCGAGTGCATCTATGCCGGCTGCCCGCATTACCGGAAATGCTTCATCGAGCGCGCCGCCCGCGCCTCGGCCGACGCGGACATCGTCATCGCCAATCATGCGCTGGTGATGGTCAATGCCGCGCGGGGGCGTGAGACCGCGAACCGACCCACCCGCTATGTCTTCGACGAGGGGCATCATCTGTTCGATGCCGCCGATGCGATGTTCGCCGCCGCACTGACGGGTCAGGAATCGATCGAGATCCGCCGCTGGGTGACGGGCCCCGAATCGGGCTCGCGCGGCCGGCGCCGGGGCCTGGCCGCGCGCCTGTCCGATGTCGCCAGCTATGACGAGGAAGGCGGCCGGGCGATCGCCGAGGCGGTCGATGCCGCGCGCGCGCTGCCCAGCGACGGCTGGCTCCAGCGGCTGAACGAAGGCGAGCCCTTCGGCCCGGTCGAGCATCTCCTCGCCGCGGTGCGCGGGCTGGTCTATGCGCGCGACACCAATGGCGCCGCCGATGCCGGCTATGGGCTCGAGACCGAGCTGGCCGAACCCGATGCGGCTCTGGTCGAGGCGGCCGGCCCTGCCGGTGAGGCGCTCGACGCCCTGCTCCGCCCGCTCGTCCATCTCGGCCGCCGCCTGGAAGCGGTGCTCACCGAAGCGCCCGACTGGATGGACGGCCCTGCCCGCGCCCGCATCGAAGGCGCGGTCGCCTCGCTCGGCTGGCGCGCCGATACCGTCGGCGCCTGGCTGGCGCTGATCGCCCGGATCGGCGGCCCGGCCGATTCTGCGTTCGTCGACTGGCTGGCGGTCGATCGGGTCGAGGGGCGCGAATATGATGTCGGGCTGCATCGCCATTGGCTCGATCCCTCCAAGCCCTTTGCCGAGACCGTGCTCAAACAGGCACATGGCGCGCTGGTCACCTCGGCAACGCTGCGCGCCGGCGGCGATTGGGACGTGGCCGAGGCGCGCTCGGGCGCGGTCCATCTGATGCGCCCGGCCCAGCGCTTCGAAGCGGTCAGCCCGTTCAACTATGCCGAGCAGGCCGAAGTGCTGATCGTCACCGATGTGAAGCGCGGCGACATGCCCGCGCTCGCCAATGCCTATGCCCGGCTGATCGTCGCGGCGGAGGGCGGCACGCTCGGGCTGTTCACGGCGATTCGCCGGCTGCGCGCGGTCCATGCCCGCATTGCCGATCGGCTGGCGCGCGAGGGGCTGCCCTTGCTCGCCCAGCATGTCGACCCGATCGACACCGGCACGCTGGTCGACATCTTCCGCGATGATCCGCGCGCCTCGCTGCTCGGCACCGATGCATTGCGCGACGGGGTGGACGTGCCCGGCGATTCGCTGCGGCTGGTGGTGATGGAGGGCGTGCCCTGGCCCAAGCCCAGCGTGCTCCATGCCGCGCGGCGGCTGGCCGGCGGCGGCACCGCCTATGACGATCGCATCGTTCGCGCCCGCCTCGCCCAGGCGTTCGGCCGGCTGATTCGCCGGGCCGATGATCGCGGCACCTTCGTTCTGCTCTCCGCCGCCAGCCCGTCGCGGCTGCTCGACAGCTTTCCCCCGGGCACGCGCGTCTCCCGGGTCACGCTCGATCAGGCCGTCGAGCGGGTTCGGCTTTCCTTGGCCGCCAAGCTGGGGCAAGAGGCCCCCGCGAACGCCTGACCGGGGATTCCATGAAGACGCTCACGCTGCTCCGCCATGCCAAATCGGGTTGGGACGATCCGGTCGCCCGCGATTTCGATCGTCCGCTCAATCCCAAGGGCCAGCGTGCCGCCGCGATGATGGGGCGCCATCTCCGGACCGAGGGGCTCGAGTTCGATCACGTCCTCGCCTCGCCCGCGGTTCGCGTGGTCGAGACGCTGGCGCAGGTCGCCACCGGCTATGGCAGCGATCTCGCGCCGCATTGGGACCAGCGGCTCTATCTCGCCTCGGCGGGCACCTTGCTCGATCTGGTGCACGAGCTGCCCGACGGCGCCGATCGCGTGCTGTTCTCGGGGCACAATCCCGGGCTCGAGGAACTGGTGTTGCTGCTCGCCGGCGAGAATGGCCTGCGCGATTCGGTCGAAGTGAAGTTCCCCACCGCGAGCCTGGCCGAGATGCGCTTCGCGGTGGATCGCTGGGCCGATGTGAAGCCGGGCGCCGGCGCGCTGCTCCGCTTCACCCGCCCGCGCGACCTCGATCCCACGCTGGGACCGGACTACAACTAGCTCAGCTGTCCTCGTCCAGCGCCTGGGCGAGCGAATCGCGGAGTGCCTGCAGCCCGGTCTTGTCCTCGCCGCCGGGTGCGGCCGTCCCCGCCGCGGCGCGGGCGGCGCGGCTGCCCTTCTCCGCCGCGAGCAGCTTCTGCACGCCGCGGATGGTGTAGCCCTGGTTGGAGAGAAGGTCGTGGATGCGCCGCACCAGCGCGACGTCCTCGGGCCGGTAGTAGCGGCGATTGCCGGCCCGGGTGAGCGGGCGGAGCTGGGGAAAGCGCGTTTCCCAATAGCGCAGGATGTGCTGCGGCCGCCCGATCTCCTGGGCAAGCTCGCCGATCGTCCGAAGGGCGCCAGCAGCCTTTTCGGCCCCCGGCATGGCCTTGCCTGTTACCCTGCCGAGACGATGCGGTCGCGCATCATCTGGCTTGCACGGAAAGTGAGGACACGGCGCGGCGCGATCGGCACCTCGACGCCGGTCTTGGGGTTGCGGCCCACCCGCTCGCCCTTGTCGCGCAGGATGAAGCTGCCGAAGCCCGAGATCTTGACGTTCTCGCCTTTGGCCAGCGCTTCGCACATATGGCTGAGGATCTGCTCGACCAGCCGCGCGGCGTCGGCGCGCGAGAGTCCAACCTCGCGGTGCAGCGATTCGGCGAGATCGGCTCTGGTCAGCGTGCCCGCGGCCGTCATGCGGCAACTCCCCCTTGAGTTGGTCTGTGTCCAGTTCGTCGTATCAGATTGTTTCGACACAGCAAACGGGAACATTATGGTTCCGGAACGATTATCTGCGTTTTTGCGCAGGCTTCAGAAGCGCACCACCGCGGCGCCCCAGGTGAAGCCACCGCCCATTGCTTCCAATACCAGCAAGTCTCCTTGCTGGATACGCCCGTCCCGCACTGCGGTGTCTAGCGCGAGCGGCACCGAGGCGGCGGAAGTGTTGGCATGCTGGTCGACGGTGATGATCACCTTCTCCGCCGGCAGGTCGAGCTTGCGCGCAGTCGCATCGAGGATGCGGGCATTGGCCTGGTGCGGCACCACCCAGTCGACATCCTTGGCTTCCAGTCCGGCCATGGCGAGCGATTCGGCCATCACCGTGGCGAGGTTCACCACGGCGTGGCGGAACACCTCGCGGCCCTTCATCCGCACCTTGCCCACGGTCTGGGTGGTCGAGGGGCCGCCATCGACATAGAGCAGGTCGTTGTAGCGGCCATCGGCGTGCAATTTGGTTGCGAGGATGCCGCGGCCGCCTTCGTCCAACGAGTCCTGCGCCTCAAGCACGATCGCGCCCGCCCCGTCGCCGAACAGCACGCAGGTCGCGCGGTCTTCCCAGTCGAGGATGCGGCTGAACGTCTCGGCGCCGATCACCAGCGCCCGCTTGTGGACGCCGGCGCGCAGCATCGAATCGGCCACCTGCACCGCATAGAGGAAGCCCGAGCAGACCGCGGCGACGTCGAACGCCACGCAGTCGTCGATGCCGAGCATCGCCTGCACCTTGGTGGCGGTGGCCGGGAAGGTCTGGTCCGGCGTCGCGGTGGCGAGGACGATCAGGTCGATGTCCGCCGCCGTGGTGCCTGCCTTGGCGAGCGCGGCCTTGGCGGCCTCGGCGGCCAGCGTGCCGGTGGTCTCGTCCGGGCCGGCGATGTGGCGGAAGCGGATGCCCGTGCGCTCGACGATCCACTCGTCGCTCGTTTCCACTTCCTGGGCGAGTTCGGCGTTGGAAACGCGGCGGGGCGGCAGGGCGGAACCGGTACCGATGATGACGGAACGCAGGGTCATCTCAAACTATCTACGCCGCCTTTGCTTCGAAGTTCCCGAGATCCTCGGCGATGCGGCGATTGAGATCGTCGCGCAGCATCTTGGCCGCGAAGCCGATCGCAGTGTCGACGCCGAGTTCGTTGGCGCTGCCATGGCTCTTCACGACGATGCCGTTGAGGCCGAGGAAGACTGCACCATTATGGTTGTTGGGATCGAGATGCGTGCGCAGCAGCTCGGTTGCCGGTTTGGAGATCAGGAAGCCGATCTTCGAGCGGGTCGAGCTCTGGAAGGCGCGGCGCAGCAGGTCCGCGACGAAGCGGGCGGTGCCTTCAACCGTCTTGAGCGCGATATTGCCCGAGAAGCCGTCGCACACGATCACGTCGACATCGCCGCGCGAAAGCTTGTTGCCTTCGATGAAGCCCTTGAAGTCGAGGCGCAGATGATCTGCCTTACGCAGTTCGGCCGCGGCGTCGCGGATCGAGTCGGTGCCCTTCATGTCCTCGGTGCCGATGTTGAGCAGCGCCACCCGCGGGTTCTGCAGGTCGAGCGCGGTGCGCGCATAGGCGGCGCCCATCACGGCGAACTGGACGAGGTTGCGCGCATCGACTTCCGTATTGGCGCCGAGGTCGAGCATCACCGTGTCGTTCTCGCCGAGCGTCGGCATCAGCGCGGCGAGCGCCGGCCGGTCGATTCCCGGCATGGTGCGCAGCGACAGCTTGGCCATCGCCATCAGCGCCCCGGTATTGCCCGAGGAGACGGCGGCGCCAGCCTTGCCCTGCTTCACCAGGTCGATGGCGATTCCCATCGACGTGGTCTTGGCACGCCGAATCGCCGCGCTCGGCTTCTCTTCCGAGGCGACGACGTCCGGTGCATGGACGATTTCGGAGGCGGCCGTCAGGTTCGGGTGGTTCTTCAGACCCTCGCGGATCTGCGCCTCGTCACCGACGAGGATGAACTCCATGCCCTCGAACCGGCGGCGCGCGCGGGCGACACCGGCGAGCATCACCGCAATTCCCTCGTCACCGCCCATCGCATCGACGGCGATTCGAGAGGAATTCGTCATGCCCGCATGCCCCCGCGCGTTTCGACCAATCAGTCTTCGGCCGAAACGATCTCGCGGCCGTTATAGTGGCCGCACGAACCGCACAGCACGTGCGGGCGCTTCAGCTCGCCACAGTTCGGGCATTCCTGGAACGCCTGCGGAACCAGGGCGTCATGAGCGCGACGCATGCCACGCCGCGACGGCGTAGTCTTTCTCTTGGGAACGGCCATTTCGGCACCTTCTAACGAAACAAAAGTCAAAATCGCGATACGCCCGCACGGCCCAGCGGGCAAGCGACGGAAGCTCCGGCGCTCGCCGGACCAGCGGACGGTCACGAAAGCGAGTGCGCGCCTATAGCGATTCTTGCGGGGGAAGCAAGTGCGTGGCAGGTCGGCAGGACAAGGGGACCCATAATGATTTTTCTTCCTGTCACGCTCAGCGCCGCCGGCGCCGCCGCCCTGCTCAATTTCTGGCTCGGCGCGCGAATCATCCGCATTCGCCTGTCCAACAAGATCCTGCACGGCGAAGGCGCGCAGGGCGAGCTGACGACTCGGATGCGCGCGCATCTGAACTTCACCGAATATGCGCCGCTCACGCTGATCCTGATCGCCCTGATCGAGCTGGCGACCGGATCGAGCATCTATCTCTGGGGGCTCGCCGCCGCCTTCCTGCTCGGCCGCGCGCTCCATGCGATCGGCATGGTCGGCCCGATCTGGGCGCGCCAGGCCGGCATGCTGCTCACCTTCGTGCCGATGCTGCTGCTCGCCAGCTACGCGATCTATCTCGGCGCCCAGCCGCAGCCGGCGCCCACCGCCGTCTTCAAGATCGGCCCGAAGGGCTAGGCCTTCGCCAGCACCGAATCGGCCACGAACGGATTGGTCTTCCGTTCATGGCCGAAATTGCTGAGCGGCCCGTGCCCGGGGACGAAGGTCGTGTCGTCCCCCAGCGGCCATAGCCGCTCGACGATCGCGTCGAGCAGGTCCTGATGGTTGCCCAGCGGGAAGTCGGTGCGGCCGATCGATCCCTGGAACAGCACGTCGCCCACGGTCGCGAACTTCGATTCGGGATGGTGGAACACGACATGGCCCGGCGTGTGGCCGGGGCAGTGATAGACGTCGAGGGTCAGGTTGCCGACGGTGACCTGGTCGCCCTGCTCCAGCCAGCGATCGGGCTCGAACACGGTGCCGCGGATGCCGTATTTCCGGCCGTCCTCGTCGAGCCGCGATATCCAGAAGCGATCGGCCTCATGCGGCCCTTCCAGCGGCACGCCCAGTTCCTTGGCGAACTCGCCGGCGGCGCCGCAATGATCGATATGGCCATGGGTGACGAGGATCTTCTCGATCGTCACGCCCGCCTGCTTCGCCGCCGCGCGCAGCTTCTCCAGGTCGCCGCCCGGATCGACGAATGCGCCGCGCATCGTCTCGGTGCACCACAGGAGCGTGCAATTCTGCTGGAGCGGGGTGACCGGGATCACCGCGGCGCGCATCGGGGGATTTGCCATGGCGCCGAGATAGGCGGCGGTGCCTCATGCCGCAACACGGGCTTGCCGTGGCGTGCGCGGGGTTGCATGCGGGGCACGGCATGAACCTGCCCGATACTCCCTTCGTCCTGCTCGACGATGCCCGGCCCGGCGGCGCCGGCGCCCGGCTGTTCCACACGCCGGCAGGCGCGGTGCGCGCCGATTCGCCCGAAGAGATGGAGCGCGCTTTCCGGGGGATGGAGCTGTGGTTCGATCACGGGTTCAACCTTGCCGGCTTCTGCTCCTACGAAGCCTCGCCCGGGATCGAGCCGCATGCCGTTGCCCAGCGCGGCACCGGCCCCTGCCTGTGGTTCGGCATCTTCTCGCTGGTCGATCGCGTCGATGCCGAAGCGCTGCTCCCCGATCCGGCGGGCGCCTGGGCCGGTGCGCCGGTGCCCCGGATCACTGCCGCTGCCTATCGCGGCCAGTTCGATCGCGTCGCCGACTATATCCAGGCGGGCGACATCTATCAGGCCAACCTCACCTTCCGCGCCGATGTCCCCTTTGCCGGCCACCCGGCCGCGCTCTACGCGCTGCTCCGCCGCCGTGCCGCCGCCGGCCACAGCGCGCTCGTCTTCACCGGGAGCGAGTGGGTGCTGTCCTTCTCCCCCGAGCTGTTCTTCGACTATGATGAGAACAGGGAAGGCATCACCGTGCGCCCGATGAAGGGCACCGCGCGGCGCGGGGCGACCCCGGCAGAGGATGATGCGATCGCCGCGGCGCTGGCCGCCGATCCCAAGCAGCGCGCCGAAAATCTGATGATCGTCGATCTGATGCGCAACGATCTCACCCGCCTTGCCCAGCCGGGCACGGTCAAGGTGCCGTCGCTGTTCCAGGTCGAGCGCTACCCCACCGTCCACCAGATGGTCTCCACCGTCACCGCCTACCCGGGCGCCGAGGCGGGGCCGATCGAAGTGCTGGCGGGGTTGTTCCCCTGCGGCTCGGTCACCGGCGCGCCCAAGCTGCGCGCGATGCAGGTGATCGCCGAGGTCGAGCAGGATCCGCGCGGCATCTATACCGGGGCGATCGGCGCGATCGACAAGGACGGCGACGCCAATTTCAACGTGGCGATCCGCACCCTCACCATCGATCAGGGGGCGACACGCGCGCTGCTCGGGTTAGGATCGGGCGTGGTTGCCGATTCGAACGCCGCCGAGGAATGGGACGAGTGCCTGGCCAAGGGCGCGTTCGTCACGGCCGGCGAGACTGCGTTCGACCTGATCGAGACGATGCGCTTCGATCCGCTCGCCGGGCTGGTGCTGCTCGAACGGCACCTGGCGCGGATGAAGGCCAGCGCCCAGGTCTTCGGCTTCGAATTCGATCGGCATGCGGCGCGCAACGAGCTTCAGGCCGCCACCTTCCGCCTTCGCGCGCCTGCGCGGGTGCGGCTGCTGCTCGCCCCCTCGGGCGCCATCGCCATCGGCATCGCGCCGCTGCCCGAAGCGCCCGCCGGCCCGGTCGAGGTGGCGATCCAGCCGCGCAAAGTCGCGCGGGACGACTTTCGCCTGGTCCACAAGACCAGCCGCCGCGCCTTTTACGACGAGGCGCGCAAGGCTTCGGGCGCCTGGGAAGTGGTGTTCACCGATGCCGAGGGCCATCTCACCGAGGGCAGCTTCACGTCGATCTTCGTCGAGCGCGACGACGGCATGCTCGTCACCCCGCCGCTGGCCCGCGGCCTGCTCCCCGGCGTGCTGCGCGCCGAGCTGATCGAGAGCGGCCGCGCGGTCGAGGGCGATCTCACCCCCGCCGATCTCGAAGGCGGTTTCTACGTCGGAAACGCGCTTCGTGGACTGGTTTCAGCCGTAACGGTTGCGAAAGCCTAGAACGGGGTCCTATAGGCGCGCCGTCTCCCTCACCGGAAAAGGCGTACTCATGCAGACCTCGGCCGCGCTCAATCGCATCCAGCCCTCCGCCACGCTCGCGATGACGAGCAAGGTGTTCGAGCTGAAGCGCCAGGGGATCGACGTGATCGGCCTGGGTGCCGGCGAGCCCGATTTCGACACGCCCGACTTCGTCAAGGAAGCCGCGATCGAGGCGATCCGCGCGGGCAAGACCAAATACACCAATGTCGACGGCACGCCCGAGCTCAAGCAGGCGATCATCGCCAAGTACGCGCGCGACAATGGCCTCACCTATGCCGAGAACCAGATCAGCGTGAACTCGGGCGGCAAGCACACCCTGTTCAACGCCTTCTGCGCGACGATCGACGCGGGCGACGAAGTGATCGTGCCGGCGCCCTATTGGGTCAGCTATCCCGACGTGGTCGAGTTCGCCGGCGGCAAGCCGGTCTTCATCTCGGCCGGCGCCGAGCAGGGCTACAAGATCAAGCCCGAGCAGCTCGAGGCCGCGATCACCGCCAAGACCAAGTGGGTGGTGCTCAACTCGCCGTCCAACCCGACCGGCGCCGCCTATTCGGCCGCCGAGCTTAAGGCGATCGGCGAGGTGCTCGAGCGGCACCCGCATGTGCTGATCTATGCCGACGACATGTACGAGCACATTCTGTACGACGGCTTCGAATTCGCCACGATCGCGCAGGTCTGCCCGTCGCTCACCGATCGCGTGCTCACCGCCAATGGCGTGTCCAAGGCCTATGCGATGACCGGCTGGCGCATCGGTTACGCGGGTGGCCCGGCATGGCTGATCAAGGCCATGGGCAAGCTCCAGTCGCAGTCGACCTCCAACCCGTGCAGCATCTCGCAGGCGGCCTCGGTCGCGGCGCTGAACGGCGACCAGAGCTTCCTCAAGGAGCGCGTCGCCGCCTTCCAGGGCCGCCGCGATCTCGTCGTCTCGATGCTCAACCAGATCAACGGCATGACCTGCCCGCGTCCGGAAGGCGCCTTCTACGTCTATCCCGAGTTCAGCCAGCTGATCGGCAAGACCACGCCCAAGGGCCAGGTGATCACCACCGACGAGGAAATGGTCGGCTATCTGCTCACCGAAGCGCGCGTCGCGGCGGTGCACGGCGCGGCCTTCGGCTTCTCGCCGGCGCTGCGGATCAGCTATGCGACGTCGGACGCGCTGCTCACCGAAGCCTGTGGTCGCATCCAGGAAGCCTGCGCGGCCTTGCGCTGAGCCTCCGGGCGTACGACATTGCGGCCATGCTGAAATGGTCGCTCCCCGTTGTCGCGCTCGCTGGAGCCGCGCTGTTCCTCACGTCGGCGTCCGGCGTGGTCGAGCGCGCGGTGCCCGTGCCTGTCCCCGCGCTCGACGTGAAGCCGGGCAAGGGCGAGCAGGTCGCGGTGCTGGCCGGCGGCTGCTTCTGGGGGATGGAGGCGGTCTTCCAGTCGGTGAAGGGCGTGCATTCGGTGACCTCGGGCTATGCCGGCGGTACCGCGAAGACCGCGACCTATCGCCAGGTCTCGACCGAGAAGACCGGCCATGCCGAGGCGGTGCGCATCGCCTATGATCCCAGGAAGGTCAGCTACGGCACCTTGCTGCGCATCTATTTCTCGGTCGCGCACGATCCGACCCAGCTCAACCGGCAATATCCGGATACCGGCCCCAGCTATCGCTCGGCGATCTTCCCGCAGGACGATGAGCAACGCGCCGTCGCCGCCGCCTATATCGCCCAGCTGACCAAGGCGAGAGCCTTCCCCAAGCCGATCGTGACCAAGCTGGAGACGGGCGCCTTCTACCCGGCCGAGGCCTATCACCAGGACTTCTTCTGGCGGAACCCGACCCACCCCTACATCGTCCGCTGGGACAAGCCCAAGGTGGCGGCGTTCCGGAATGCGTATCCGCTGCTGGTGAACTGACGACGAAGTCGTCACCCCGGCGAAAGCCGGGGTCTCAGGCCGCGAGCGAACAGCCGATGGCACGAGATCCCGGCTTTCGCCGGGATGACGATATACGTCAGATCAGCCCCAGCCCTGCCAGCTCGCCCATCAGCGCCGGCGGCAGTTCGTCCAGCCCCGCGCCCGCTTCGCCCAGGTCCTTCGGCGCGTCGGCGTCCTCGAGATAGCGCCAGCCCTGATGCGCGCGCTTGGGGCGGTTGGCGACCAGGATCAGCTTCGGCTCCATCAGGATCGCGGTGCGCCCGCCCTCGGCCTCGCCGAACCCGACGATCGGCGTGCGGCCGACCAGCTGGTGCTTGAGGATCCAGAACAGCGAGCCCTGCCCGTCGATCTCCGCGTGCCTTTTGGGCAGGTAGCGGGTGGTCAGCCCCCAGGTGCCGCCGCGCGCGGCGAGGCGCTGGGCGAGATACTCTACGGAGTCGCAGCCAAAGGCGACCTTGGTCAGGTGCAGCGTCACGCGGTCAATCTGGGATGCGGAGCCGCCGCAATCAACCGACCAGCCCGCTCGCGCTGGCCAGGCCGAGAAACGCCAGGAAGCCCATCGAATCGGTAGTCATCGTCACGAAGATCGAGCTGGCAACTGCCGGGTCGGCCTTGAGCCGGTCGAGCGTCAGCGGGACGACGACGCCGGCCAGGCCCGCGATGAAGATATTGGTCATCATCGCCGCCGCGATCACGCCGCCCAGCGCGGCATGATGGTAGAACAGCCCCACGGCGGTGCCGATCACCAATGCCACGGTTACGCCGTTGAGCAGCGCGATCGAGATTTCGCGCCGGATCGCGCGCAGCGTGTTCGATTGGGTCAGCTGGTTGGTGGCGAGCGCGCGCACCGTCACCGCCATGGTCTGGGTGCCGGCATTGCCGCCGACGCCGGCGACGATCGGCATCAGCGCGGCCAGCGCCACCATCTTCTGGATCGTGCCTTCGAACAGGCTGATGATTGTCGCGGCGACCAAAGCGGTGAGCAGATTGGTCAGCAGCCAGCGCACCCGGCCCTTGTAGCTGTCCATCACCGGCTCGTTGATGTCGCCTTCGCCCGCGCCCGAGAGCAGCAGCGCGTCCTCGCCCGCTTCCTCGGAGATGATGTGGACGATGTCGTCGACGGTGATCATGCCGACCAGCCGCCCGCTGGGATCGACCACCGCGGCCGAGATCAGCGCGTATTTCTGGAAGCGCAGCGCCACTTCCTCCTGGTCCATGTCGACCGGGATCAGCGTCTGCTCGCGCTTCATCACGTCGCCCATCGAGACGACGCGCGGCGTGCGCAGCACCCAGGAGAGCTGGCAGGTGCCGACCGGCTTGTGCGCCGGATCGACCACGAAGATCTCCCAGAAATCGGTGGTGAGGTCCTCGTTCTTGCGCAGATAGTCGAGCACGTCGCCGACGGTCCAATGCTCGGGCACCGCGATCAGCTCGCGCTGCATCAGGCGGCCGGCGGACTCCTCGGGATAGGACAGCGCCTCCTCGATCGCGGCGCGGTCGTCGGGGTCGAGCGCGCGCAGCACTTCGCGCTGGTCCTCGACGTCCATGTCCTCGATGATCGCGACGGCGTCGTCGGTATCGAGCTCGGCGGCGATGTCCGCCACCTGGGTGGCGGTGAGCGATTCGACCAGGACCTCGCGCACCCAGTCGTTCATCTCGGCGAGCACGTCGCCGTCGATCAGGTCGGCGATCGCAGTGACCAGCGCCGGGCGGTCCTCGGACGGCGCGAGCTCGACCAGGTCGGCGATGTCGGCGGGGTGGAGCGGCTCGGCCAGCTCGTGCGCGCGGGCGGAATCGCCGTCATGCACTGCGTCGAGCACGGCATCGACGAATTCGGGGCGCAGCCGGTCGTCCTCGTCGAGCTGGCCGACGGGCTCGGGCGCTACGCTATCCGCTTGAAGTTCGGTCTCGCTCACGGTTCGACCTCCCTTGTTCGGCCCCGTCCCGCCGCTGCCACCGCACGGCACGATTTGCAAGTCGCCCCAAGGCCGCCTAGTTGCGGTGCAAATCGTTCTCAGGAGTAATTACGTGTCCGAACCGACCAAGCTCGTCATGACCCTCGATACCGGCGACGTGCACATCCAGCTGCGTCCCGATCTCGCCCCCAAGCATGTTGAGCGCATCGCCACCCTCTCGGACGAGGGCTTCTATGACGGCGTCGTCTTCCACCGCGTGATCGACGGGTTCATGGCGCAGGGCGGCGATCCCACCGGCACCGGCATGAGCGGCTCGAAGCTGCCCAACCTGCCCGCCGAGTTCAGCCGCGAGCCGCATGTCCGCGGCGTCTGCTCGATGGCGCGCACCATGGATCCGAACAGCGCCAACTCGCAGTTCTTCATCTGCCTCGACGACGCGACCTTCCTCGACGGCCAGTACACCGTCTGGGGCGTGGTCACCGAAGGCATGGAACATGTCGACGCGCTCCCCAAGGGCGAGCCGCCGCGCAACCCGGGCAAGATCGTCAAGGCCCGCACCGAGGCTTGATTTCTCCGAAGCCCCTCCCCCTCGGGGGAGGGGTTGGGGTGGGGCCTGGCCGCAGGCTTTGGTCTCGGTGAGACATCCCCCACCCCAAACCCCTCCCCTGAAGGAGAGGGGCTTTAATTACTCCACGCTGTCCGCCTGCAGCGTCGCGATCAGCCAGTCGTGGAACAGCTTGACCGGGCGCGTGGCCAGCGCGCGCGGGCGGCAGACGAACCAGTAGCTGTAATCGCTCTCCACGGTCAGGTCGAAGAGCTGGACCAGCCGGTCGTCGCGTGCCGCCTCGAAATGCGATTCGAGCATGAACGCCACGCCCAGCCCCTGCGCCGCGGCCTCGAGCATCAGCGTGCCCGAATCGAAATGGTCGATCGCGGCGGGCTCGATCTCCTGGCCCGAAAGCCCCGCCGCCGCGCGCCAGGCAGTGAAGGTGTCCGCCATGTCGCGGTGCACCAATGCGGTCAGCTTCGAAAGCTGTTCGGGCTTGGTGATCGGATCCGGCCCCTCGAGCAGCGAGCGCGCGCCGATCACATAGACCCGATTTCGGTCCAGCCGCTTGGCATAGAGCGTCGGATCGATGTCGCGCGCCACCACGATCGCCGCATCGAGCCCGTCGCCCAGCCGCGCCACCGCATGGCCGCCGGTATCGACGTCGAGGTGGAGTTCGGGATGCCTGCGCTTGAGATCGCCGAAATGCGGCATCAGCCGCTGCGTCGCGAACAGCGGCAGCAGGCCCAGCCGCAGGCGCAGCAGCTCGGTGCCGCTGGTCATCGTCTCCACCGCGTCGGCCATGGTGTCGAGCGCCGGCGCGATCATGCCGAGCAGCCGGTCGCCGTCGTCGTTGAGCTTGAGCGCCTGGTGGCGCCGCTCGAACAGCGGTTTGCCGATGAAGCGCTCGAGCGCCTGGACGCGGCGGCTGAGCGCCGGGGAAGACAGCGCAAGCTCCTCGGCAGCGGCCTTGATCGAGCCGAGCCGCGCCACCTGCACAAAAGCCTCAATTGCCGTCAGGGGAGGAAGTCGTCGCATTCCGCTCTCTTTTTGTTGCGCTGCGTCATTATCCTTGGCGCGGGTTTCGCCCCACGCCAATGCCCTTTTGGGTGTAGGGCATATATCGCCTCTGTTATCCGCGATTGCAAGTTATGCACGCGTTAATGTTTCTTTTCGCACTTGCACAAAAACCGGCCGCACTGCACAAAGCACGTGCCTTTCAGGCATCCTCTCCTAAAACTTTCCCGGCCGGTCCTCGCGATCGGCCTTTTTTTTGTGCAACCGATCCCCACTTCCCGCGTCTCACACGCCTGGGGAGAATTAGAACATGGCGGACGAAGAAGCGCAGCCCACCCGGCTGCAGGTTGCCAATGCCCGGCCCGAGGATAGCGGCCGCGGCCTCGCGCATCTGCCGCGCGCGCTGATGGCGCGGCTCGGCATCACCGAAGGCGACGTGATCGAGATCGTCGGCAAGCGCACCACCCCGGCGCTCGCCGTGCTGCCCTATGCCGAGGACGAAGGGCTCGAGATCCTGCGCATCGACGGGCTCCAGCGCGCCAATGCCGGTGTCGGCTCGGGCGATTTCGTCGAGATCCGCAAGGGCCAGTCCAAGCCGGCGACGCGCGTGGTGTTCGCCCCCGCGCAGCAGAACCTCCGCCTCCAGGGCAGCGGCGAGGCGCTGAAGCGCGTCTTCTTCCAGCGCCCGCTGGCGCAGGGCGACGTCGTCGCCACTGCCGGCCAGCAGCGCGCGGACATTCCGCCCCAGGTCGCCCAGTTCCTCCGCGCCCCGGCCTATGCGCTGCAGGAAATCCGCCTCACCGTCGTCGCCGCCAGCCCCAAGGGCATCGTCCATATCGACGAGAATACCGAGGTCGAGCTGCGCCCCGAATATGAAGAGGCATCGGGCGACGGCCGCCGGGCGGACGTCACCTATGACGATATCGGCGGCATGGCCGGCACGATCGACCAGCTGCGCGAGATGGTCGAGCTGCCTTTGCGCTATCCCGAGCTGTTCCAGCGCCTCGGCGTCGATCCGCCCAAGGGCGTGCTGCTCCATGGCCCGCCCGGCACCGGCAAGACGCGGCTCGCCCGCGCCGTCGCCAATGAATCGGACGCGCAGTTCTTCCTGATCAACGGGCCCGAGATCATGGGCTCGGCCTATGGCGAGTCGGAAGGCCGCCTGCGCCAGATATTCGAGGAAGCGGCCAAGGCGGCGCCATCGATCGTCTTCATCGACGAGATCGATTCGATCGCGCCCAAGCGTGGCCAGGTCTCGGGCGAGGCGGAGAAGCGTCTCGTCGCGCAGCTGCTCACGCTGATGGACGGGCTGGAGGCGCGCGCCAACATCGTCGTCATCGCCGCGACCAATCGGCCCGATGCGATCGACGAGGCGCTGCGTCGCCCCGGCCGCTTCGACCGCGAGATCATCGTCGGCGTGCCTGACGAGCGCGGCAGGCGCGAGATCCTCGGCATCCACACCCGCGGCATGCCGCTCGGCGACAAGGTCGATCTCGGCGAGCTGGCGCGCACCACCTATGGCTTTGTCGGCGCCGACTTGTCCGCGCTCGCCCGCGAGGCGGCGATCGAGGCGGTGCGCCGGATCATGCCGAAGCTCGATCTCGAGAAGGGCACGATCCCGCCCGAGGTGCTCGATACGCTGGCGGTCACCCGCGAGGATTTCCTCGAGGCATTGAAGCGTGTCCAGCCTTCGGCGATGCGCGAAGTCATGGTCGAGGCGCCGCGCGTCCGCTGGGAAGATGTCGGCGGGCTCGACGATGCCCAGATGCGCCTCAAGGAAGGCGTCGAGCTGCCCCTGAAGGACCCCGACGCGTTCCGCCGCCTCGGCATCCGCCCGGCCAAGGGCTTCCTGCTCTATGGCCCGCCCGGCACCGGCAAGACGCTGCTTGCGAAAGCGGTGGCACGCGAGGCGGAGGCGAACTTCATCGCCACCAAGTCGAGCGACCTGCTCAGCAAATGGTATGGCGAGAGCGAGCAGCAGATCGCCCGGCTGTTCGCCCGCGCGCGTCAGGTCGCGCCCTGCGTAATCTTCATCGACGAGCTGGACAGCCTCGTGCCCGCCCGTGGCGGCGGCCTGGGCGAGCCCCAGGCGACCGAGCGCGTGGTCAACACGATCCTGTCGGAGATGGACGGGCTCGAGGAGCTGCAGTCGGTGGTGGTGATCGGCGCGACCAATCGGCCCAACTTGATCGATCCGGCGCTGCTGCGTCCGGGCCGGTTCGACGAGCTGATCTATGTCGGCGTGCCCGATGCGCCGGGGCGCGAGCGCATCCTGCGGATCCAGACCGCGAAGATGCCGCTTGCGGCCGATGTTGATCTCGCCTCGATCGCCGAGCAGACGCCGCGCTATACCGGCGCCGATCTCGAGGATGTCGTCCGCCGTGCCGGCCTGATCGCGCTGCGCCAGTCGCTCCAGACCAAGGAAGTGACCCAGGCGCATTTCGAGGAGGCGCTCGCCGATTCGCGCGCCACGGTCACGCCCGAGATGGAGGACGAATATCAGGCGATGTCGGGCCGGCTCAAGCAGCAGGCCTCGGCGATCCAGCCGATCGGCTTCATCGCCCCGGGCATGCTGCGCGGCCACGGGCCCAAGGGCGAGGACTGATTAGATCCTCCCCCAGAGGGGGAGGGGGACCAGCGAAGCTGGTGGAGGGGGCTAGCCACAGGCGGCACCGCTTGTGGCGTTCCCTCTCCACCACCGCCTAACGGCGGCGGTCCCCCTCTCCCTCCGGGAGAGGATTTGTAGATTTCCGCGTCGCCACCCAGGCATAGACCAGCAGGCACGCCAGCCACCCCGCCGCGGTCAGGTACGGCAGTGGCCGCCACAGCTCGTACAGCCCCACGCCCAGCGAAGGCCCGAGCACGAACGCCGCGCCGTTCACCGAGGTGACCTTGCCCGCCACCGATCCCTGCGATTCGGGTCCGACGCCGAGCGAGGCGCCGGCAGTGAAGCCCGGCCGGGCAAGGCCCATGCCCAGCGCAGTCAGCGCATAGCCGAGCGCGATCCCGTAGAGCGTCGTCGCCGTGCCCGTCGCGATGCAGCCCACCGCCCCCAGCGCCGCTCCCACCAGCACCAGCGCGCGCGGACGCAGGTCGAGCATCGGGATCAGCCCCCATTGCGCGAGCAGCGAGGCACCGGCGCCCAGCATCAGCACCAGCCCGGTCGGCTGCAGCGCCTCGACCGGCGGCACGTGCAACCGGTCGATGATCAGGAAGCCGATCGCCTGGCCGGTCATCGCCTGGGCATGGCCGATGATCAGCCCGGCGACGATCCAGGCGCGGATGCGCGGGTCGAAATAGCGGACATTCTCGCTGGCCTCGGCAGTGGCGGCGGTCACCGTCGCGCCGGTGCCCTGCCCGCCGATCGAGGGATAGGAAATCGCGGCGCCGTGCGCGTCGCCCTCGTCATGCGGCAGCCCGCGCGCCGCCGCGATCCAGATCACTATCCCCACCGCGCTGGCGGCAAAGGCCGGGCCGGCCAGCCCGATCATCGGTCCGCCCGGCCAGAGGTGCCCCATCACCAGATAGGGCGCGATCGCCGGGCCCAGGATCGTGCCGAGCCCGAAGGCAGAGGCAAGCAATGTCAGCGCCTGGGTGCGCTCCGCGCGGCTGGTGCGCCCGGCGACGATCGCCTGCACCGCCGGCGGCGCCGCCGATCCGAAGGTGCCGTAGATCACTCGCCCGGCGACGAAGGCGATGAAGGTCGCGATCGGCCCCAGCAGCCCGTTGATTCCCATCGCCAGGCACAGCCCGCACAGCCCCAGCGACACCGTGAAGCCGGCCACGCCGAGCAATACCATCGCGCGCCGGCCGTGCCGGTCGGATCGATTGGCCCAGAAGGGCGCGGCGACCACCCAGAGCAGGGCGGATACCGAGAAGACCGCGGCGACGGCGCTGTCCGGCGCATGGAGCGAGCGGCCGAGTGCCGGCAGCACCGATTGCAGCGCGGTATTGCCTGCCGCGATCACGAGCATCACGGTGAAGAGCAGCGCAAAGGTCCGGTCGAACCGCCGGAACTTCACGGCCGCGGCCCGGTATGGCCGCATCCGATATCGGCGACATGGCGCAGATGCCATCCGTGCCGGCGCCTGCCTCCGGCCTTGTGCGTCTCGGCGCGCTCGCAAATGCACATGACGGCGGTTTGCCCGCTCCGATCCTCTGCCATGGCTCACCCGATTAGGCGGTTTGTGCATTCAGGCAAACCCCGCCACGAAGCCGGGGCCACCGTATCCCCCGTCACCCTGAACTTGTTTCAGGGTCCAACTTTCCACGAACGATAGCCCTCGCGGCGCCTTGGACGCTGAAACAAGTTCGGCATGACGCGGAAGAAGGAAGTGCCCCACTTTCACTTGTCGGCATTTGTCCTTAGCGCCAGCCGTCATGATCACCGATTGGCATTTCTACGCGCTCGCCGTGCCCGCGGTGATCCTGCTGGGGCTCAGCAAGGGCGGGTTTGCCGGCATGGGCGCGCTCTCGCTCCCGCTGCTTGCCTTCGCGATCGATCCGGTGCGCGCCGCCGCGATCACCCTGCCGATCCTGATCGCGCAGGACGTGGTCGGCGTCTGGGCGTTCCGCCGCACTGTCGACTGGCGGCTATTGGGCTGGATGCTGCCTGGCTCGGTGCTCGGCATCGCGCTCGGTTACTGGTTCGCCGCCAGCGTCTCCTCGGCGGCGGTGATGGCGATGGTCGGCGGCATCTCGATCCTGTTCGGCGCCTATCGGCTCTGGGCCGCGCGCCATGCGGCCCCGAAGGATACGGCAAGCTGGCCCGACTGGATCGGCTCGCTGTTCGGCGTCGCCTCGGGCTTTACCAGCCAGATCGCCCATGCCGGCCAGCCGCCCTTCCAGCTCTGGGTGCTGCCGCGGAGCCTGCCGCGCGACCTGCTCGTCGGCACCACCGCGTTGTTCTTCGCCGCGACCAACTGGATCAAGGTGCCCGCCTACCTCGCACTCGGCCAGTTCACGCCGGCCAACGTCATGACGTCGGCCGCGCTGCTGCCGCTGGCGCTCGTCTCCACCGTCGCCGGGGTCTGGCTGGTGCGCCGGGTCGATGCGGCGCGCTTCTACACCGCCATCTATGTGCTGATGATCCTGGTAGGCGTCGCCCTCGTCGCCGAGGCGTTTCGCTAAGCCATTGAAATCATTGAAGTTGCCAAGGCGTGAAAACGCGCCTTGGCGTGTACTTCGTGTACTTTGGGATCAGTCGAACAGGCTGGAGACCGAGCTCTCGTCGGCGATCCGCTTGATTGCTTCGGCGAGCAGCGGCGCGATCGTCAGGTGGCGGATCTTGCTGCTCTCGGCGATCACGGCGTGGTTGCCGATCGAATCGGTGATGACCAGCTCGCGCAGCGCCGAGCCGTCGACCCGGGCGACGGCGCCGCCCGAAAGCACGCCGTGGGTACAATAAGCGACCACGTCCTCGGCGCCGGCGGCCTTCAGCGCAGCGGCGGCGTTGCACAGGGTGCCGGCCGAATCGACGATGTCGTCGATCAGGATGCAGAAGCGCCCTTCGACATTGCCGATGATGTTCATCACTTCCGATTCGCCGGCGCGCTCACGGCGCTTGTCGACGATGGCGAGCGGGGCGTTGTCGAGCCGCTTGGCCAGCGCACGGGCGCGGACCACGCCGCCGACGTCGGGCGAGACGACCATCCACTGCTTGCCGGGGAAGCGGCTCTGGATATCGGCCGACATCACCGGCGCGCCGAACAGATTGTCGGTCGGGATGTCGAAGAAGCCCTGGATCTGCCCGGCATGCAGGTCGACCGAGAGGACGCGGTCGGCGCCGGCGGTGGTCACCAGGTTGGCGACCAGCTTGGCGGAGATCGGCGTGCGCGGGCCGGGCTTCCGGTCCTGGCGGGCATAGCCGAAATAGGGGAGCACTGCGGTGATGCGCTTGGCCGATGCGCGCTTCAGCGCATCGATCATGATCAGCATCTCCATCAGGTTGTCGTTCGCCGGGAACGAGGTCGACTGCATCACGAACACGTCCTCGCCGCGGACATTCTCGAGGATCTCGACGAAGATCTCCTCGTCGGCGAAGCGGCGGACATTCGCCTGGGTCAGCGGAATCTCGAGATACTCCGCGATCGCCTTGGCGAGCGGCGCGTTCGAATTGCCGGCCAACAACTTCATCGAAAATCTCCCGCGTGTCCCTCGACGCCCCCTTTGTCAGCCGATCCCCGGCGGGGCAAGACGCGGAAATGGCTTATACACGGCAAATGCGCCGGTGGCGCGGGCTCGGTGGCACGGCTAAAGGCTCCGGATGACCGTCATCACCCGCTTCGCGCCGAGCCCCACCGGCAATCTGCACGTCGGAAATCTCCGCGCTGCGCTCCACAACTGGATGTTCGCGAAGAAGCAGGGCGGCCGCTTCCTGCTGCGCATCGACGATACCGATGGCGAGCGGTCACAGGCGCATTTCGTCGAGGCGATCCGCGCCGATCTCGCCTGGCTGGGGCTGAACCCCGATGGCGAGGCGCGTCAGTCCGCACGCTTCGATCTCTACGAGGCGCGCTTCGCCGAATTGAAGGCGGCCGGCCGGGTCTATCCTGCCTATGAGACCGCGCAGGAGCTCGAGCTCAAGCGCAAGGTGCTGCTCGGCCGCGGCCTGCCCCCGGTCTATGACCGCGCCGCGCTGGCGCTCACCGAGGAAGATCGCTCCGGGCTTGAGGCCGAGGGCGTCCGCCCGCACTGGCGCTTCAAGCTCGATCATGGCGCCGCGATCGAATGGGACGATCTGGTCCGCGGGCCGCAGCGCTTCGATCCGAAGACGATGTCGGACCCCGTCGTCCGCCGGGCCGACGGCAGCTGGCTCTATCTGCTCCCCTCGGTGATCGACGATGTCGACATGGGCATCAGCCATGTCGTGCGCGGCGAGGATCATGTCTCCAACACCGCGGCGCAGCTCCAGATGTTCGCCGCGCTCGGTGCAGCAGCGCCGCGCTTTGCCCATGAGGCGCTGCTCACCGGCGCCGAGGGCAAGCTCTCCAAGCGCCTTGGCTCGCTGGGCATCGCCCATTTCCGCGAGGCGGGGATCGAGCCCCAGGCGCTGATCGCGCTGCTCGCCCGCCTCGGCACCAGCGATCCCGTCGAGCCCTTTGCCGATCCCGCCCCGCTGATCGCGAGCTTCGACTTTGCCCGTTTCGGCCGTGCCCCGGCGCGCTTCGACGAAGAGGAGCTGGCGCAGCTCAACGCCCGCATCGTCCACCAGCTCGACTATGAAGCGGTGCAGGACCGGCTGCCCGCCGCAATGGGCGCGGTCGGCTGGAACGCGATCCGCCCCAATCTCGCCACCGTCGCCGAAGCGGCCGACTGGTGGCAGGTGGTCGAGGGCCCGGTGGCCGCGACGGTCGCGGACGAAGACCGCGACTTCCTCGCCCAGGCCGCCGCCATCGCCGAAACGCTCGACTGGTCCGATCCCTGGCCGGCGCTCACCGGCGCGCTCAAGCAAGCCACCGGCCGCAAGGGCCGCGCGCTCTTCCTCCCGCTGCGACTCGCCCTCACCGGGCGCGAGCATGGCCCCGACATGGCCGCGCTGCTGCCGCTGATCGGCAAGGAAAATGCCGTGGAGCGTCTCCGTCCGGCGTGATTCGGAGCCTATTTACCCGGAATATGTAATGTTGTATCATCACTGAAGCCGGCCAAGAACCGGTGTTGGAGAAGGAGTGCAACGCCATGTCCCTCTATGCTGCATCTGGCTATCAGCCCCGCAAGCCGCGCGCCGCCAGCCTCGGCGCCGCCTTTCTGATCAACGGGGCGATCATCGCCGGGATGATCTATTCGGCGCCCGATTTCGTGAAGAAGGTGCTGCCGGGTTCGATGGACACCTACAACGTCCCCGATTTGCCGCCCCCGCCGCCGATCGAGCCGCCCAAGGAGCAGCCCAAGGTCGAGCAGAAGGCGGCCACCCAGCCGCTGCCCAACATCCCCGATCCGATCGTGCCGACCCAGATCGAGCGGACCATCGAATCCACAACTATCATTCCGGAGCGGCTCCCCGAGATTACCAAGCCGGTCGAGACCGGTCCGGTCACCCGGGTCGAGCCAAAGGTCGAGCCGGTCCCGCCGCTGGTCGGCGCCCGCCGCGATCCGCGCTATGCCGAGGATTTCCAGCCGCCCTATCCGACCGCCAAGCTGCGCAGCCAGGAAGATGGCCGCGTCTCGGTCAAGGTGCTGGTCGGCGCCGATGGCCGGGTGAAGGCAGTCGAGCAGCTCAGCGCGACCTCCCAGGATTTCTTCGAGGCGACCAGGCGCCAGGCGCTGTCGAAATGGCGGTTCAAGCCGGCCAGCCGCGGCGGCGTCGCCGAGGAAAGCTGGATGACGCTCAGCGTGACGTTCCGGATCCAGGACCAATAGCGGATCCCTGGGGGAGCGCGGGGGCTGGCTCTCGGGCCTCCGCGCTCCTATCTTCGGCGGCGAGATGACCTTCCTGAAATATATTTCCCCGCTCCGGGCGATCCGCGACCTCCGGCGCTTCCTCGCCCAGCGCAAGCCTTACGAGCTGTGGTTCATGATGCTCGCCATGGCGATCACGTTGGTGATCCTGTGGATGTTCGTGAAGGATTCGAGCATCCCTCGGGTGTACAAGCGCGAGATCATCTATGTGCAGCAATGGCGGCTCGATCGCAGCGATGCCGAGATCCGCGCGCAGCAGGCCAGGGATCTTCCCAAGGAGCTCAAGGCCAAGGAAGATTTCAGAAAGGCGCAGGAAAAGCGCGCCGCCGAATTCAAGAAATACGACGATTGGCTGACCAACCACGGCTTCTGAGCCCAGCGCTTCCGGGCGATGCGCGCTGGATGGGCGCTGCGCTGGCCCTGGGCGAGCGCGGGCGAGGCCGGACCGCGCCCAATCCCAATGTCGGCTGCGTCGTCGTCCGCGACGGCCTGGTCGTCGGCCGCGGCTGGACCCAGCCCGGCGGCCGCCCGCATGCCGAGGCGATGGCGTTGGCGCAGGCCGGTGAAAAGTCGCGCGGCGCAACTGTCTATGTCACGCTGGAGCCCTGCGCGCACGAATCGCCGCGCGGCCCCGCCTGCTCGACCCTGCTGGTCGAGGCAGGCGTCGCCCGGGTGGTGATCGCGCTCGGCGATCCCGATCCGCGCACCAATGGGGCAGGGGCCGCGCGCCTCCGCGACGCCGGCATCGCAGTGAACGAAGGCGTGCGCACCGCCGAGGCGCGTCGTTCGATGGCCGGCTTCCTGGCCCGGCTGGAAAAGGGCCGCCCGCTCGTCACGCTCAAGCTCGCCACTTCGCTCGACGGCCAGATCGCGCTGGCTTCGGGCGAGAGCCAGTGGATCACCGGCGCCCCGGCGCGGGCGCATACCCATCTCGAGCGCAGCCGGCACGAGGCGATCCTGGTCGGTCGCCGCACGATGGAAACCGACAAGCCGGGCCTCGACGTTCGCCTGCCCGGGCTGGAGGAGCGCTCACCCAAGCGCCTCTTCCTAACCCGTCATCCCCGCGAAAGCGGGGACCCAGCTTCTTCCTCTTCTTTGCCACAAGAACAGCCGGCCCCCCGCTTTCGCGGGGGTGACGGTTGGGGCGTGCTCGGTTCGCCTGAAGACATCGTCACCCTCGAAGGCGTGAACCATCTCTTCGTCGAAGGCGGTGCCGAAACGGCTGCGGCCTTTCTCCGCGCCGACCTGGTCGACCGGCTGCTGCTCTACCGCGCGCCGATCCTGATCGGCGCGGGCAGGGCTGCGCTCGGCGATATCGGGCTCGCCCGGCTGGGCGATGCGCATGACCGCTGGCGGCTGGTAGAAAGCCGCATGCTTGGCAAGGATCATATGGAGGCCTACGAGCGCGCGTAATGTTCACGGGAATCGTCACCGATATCGGCACCGTCGAGGCCAGCGAGAAGCAGGGCGACCTGCATGTCCGCGTCTCCACTGCCTATGAAACCGCCGGGATCGATCTCGGCGCCTCGATCTCCTGCTCGGGCGTGTGCCTGACCGTGGTCGACAAGGGCCCCGCCTGGGTCGCGTTCGATGTCTCGGGCGAGACGATCAGCCGCACCGCGCGGGGCATGTGGACCTCGGGCCGCAAGCTCAACCTCGAGCGCGCGCTCCGGCTCGGCGACGAGCTGGGCGGGCATATCGTCACCGGCCATGTCGACGGCATCGGCAGCGTCAAGGCGATCGAGGAGGTCGGTGGCTCGCACCATGTCGTGATCGCCGCCGGCCCCGAGCTCGCGCCCTATATCGCGCCCAAGGGCTCGATCACCGTCGATGGTGTCTCGCTCACCGTCAATGCGGTGCGCGATACGGCCGAAGGCGTAGAATTCGACCTCAACATCATTCCCCACACTGCCGCCGTCACCACATTCGGGGCACTGGAAGCCGGGCAGGCCGTCAATCTCGAGATCGACGTGCTCGCCCGCTATCTGCAACGCATGGAGTCCCTTCGTGGCAAAGCCTGAGCACGCAAATCCTTTGGCCCGCCTCAAGCACGGCTTCCTCTCCTCGCCCGAGGAACTGATCGACGAGGCCCGCAACGGCCGCATGGTCATCCTGGTCGATGACGAGGACCGCGAGAACGAAGGCGATCTGGTCATCCCGGCCCAGATGGCGACGCCCGATGCGGTCAATTTCATGGCGCGCTTCGGCCGCGGCCTGATCTGCCTCGCGCTCACCGCCGAGCGCGGGCGGCAGCTTCAATTGGAGCCGATGGCCCGCGTCAACGGCACGCCGCTCGGCACCGCCTTCACCGTCTCGATCGAAGCGAAGGAAGGCATCTCGACCGGCATCTCCGCCGCCGATCGCGCGCGCACCGTCGCGGTGGCGATCGATGCGGCCAACGGCCCCGATGCGATCACTTCGCCCGGCCATGTCTTCCCGCTGATCGCCAAGGACGGCGGCGTGCTCGTGCGCACCGGCCATACCGAGGCAGCGGTCGATCTCGCGCGGCTCGCCGGGCTCAATCCGTCGGGCGTGATCTGCGAGATCATGAAGGACGACGGGACGATGGCCCGTCTCGACGATCTCATCGCCTTCGCCCAGTTCCACAACCTCAAGCTCGGCACGATCCGCGACCTGATCGCCTATCGCCGCCGCTACGACCATCTCGTCGAGAAGCGTGCCGAGTCGCGCTTCACCAGCGAATGGGGCGGCGAGTGGACCGCGATGACCTTCTGGAACAAGGCGACCGAGACCGAGCAGGTCGCGCTGGTCAAGGGCAAGATCGATTCGGCAAAGCCCACGCTGGTCCGCATGCATGCGCTCTCGCCATTCTCCGACATCTTCGGCGAGGGCGGCGATCGCGGCGGGCTGCTTCGCCGCTCGATGGAGATCATCGGCGAGGAAGGCTCGGGCGTGGTCGTGGTGATCAACAAGCCGCGTGCCGACCAGTTCACTCGCGCGCTCCAGGCCCGCGAGGGCACGCTGGAAGCCAAGGACATGGACGAGCTGCGCGACTACGGCGTCGGCGCGACGATCCTCACCGAACTCGGCGTGCAGGACATGGTCCTGCTCACCAACACGCATCACACGCTCGTGGGGCTCGACGGCTATGGCCTGTCGATCGTCGGCGAGCGTCCCATCGATACCGGAGAATGACTTGGCACGTGTCCTGATCGTCGAGGCGCGCTTCTACGCGCACCTGAATGACCTGCTGCTCGAGGGCGCGCGTGCCGCGATCGAGGAAGCGGGCCACAGCCACGAGACCATCACCGTGCCCGGCGCGCTCGAGATCCCCGGCGCGGTGGCGATGGCAGCGGAGACCGGCCGCTACGACGCGTTCGTCGCGCTCGGCGTGGTGATCCGCGGCGAGACCTATCATTTCGAGATCGTCTCGAACGAAAGCGCGCGCGGGCTGATGGCGCTGGCGATGGATTCGCTGCCGATCGGCAACGGCATCCTGACCGTCGAGAACGAGGCCCAGGCGCTCACGCGTGCGAAGCCCGACGAGAAGGACAAGGGCGGCGAGGCCGCCAAGGCTGCGCTGGCGATGCTGGCGCTCAAGAGCAAGTTCGGCTGAGCGGATGGACATGCCCCCGTCCCGCTACCGCGTAGTGGAGCAGGGGCGCCGGCTCGTCGTCATCGACACCCAGGCGGGGGGACCGGTCCATCCGGTTCCCAGCGCCCCCGAGATGCCGGGCGAGAAGCGCCGGCGGATGGAGGCGCCGCGCCCGTCGGACCGGCCGGCACCGCGGCCGACCAGGCCCGAGCCGCGCGGCCGCTATGCCGGCGGCGAGGGGATCGGCTTCACCACCGCGCCCTGGTTCGACAAGGAAGCCCCGCGCACGATCCGGATCAATCAGGAGGGCCAGACCCAGCTCGGTATCGTGCTGCTCGTCCTGCTGGTGGTCGGCGGCTTCCTGATCGCGGCGATCGGCTGGCCGATCGCGATCGTGCTCGGCTTCCTCGCGCTCAATCCCAAGACCCGTGACGGCCTCCGCACCGCCGCCACGACCTGGATCACCGCCCTCGATTCGAGCGAGGGTTAGGCCGCCACGGGATAGTCCGTGTAGCCCTCGGTCCCGCCGATATAGAACAGCTCCTCGCGCTGCGGGTTGAGCGCCAGGCCCTCGCGCAGCCGGTGCGGCAGGTCGGGATTGGCCAGGAAGGTGCGGCCATAGGCGATCGCATCCGCCTCGCCCGCGTCGAGCGCGGCCTGGGCGTCCTCGAAATGATAGTCGGCGTTGAGGATCAGCGGGCCGTTGAAGACCTTGCGCATCCCCGGATGCACCGGCGGATGATCGGGCGTGCCGCGCGTGCCGCCCGGACGCGGCTCGCGCATCTCGAGGAACGCGATGCCGATCTCGTCGAGCGCGGCGGCCGCGGCCTCGAACAGCGGCGCCGGGTTGCTGTCGTTGACGCCCTGCACCTCGCCGTTCGGGGACAGCCGCACGCCGGTGCGGTCGCCGCCGATCGTGTCGACCACGCGCTGCGTCACTTCCCTGAGCAGGCGGATGCGGTTCGGAATCGAGCCGCCATAGTCGTCGTCGCGGAAGTTGCTGTTGTCGCGCAGGAAGGTGTCGATCAGATAGCCGTTCGCGGCATGGACCTGCACGCCGTCGAAGCCGGCGCGGATCGCGTTCGTCGCGGCGCGGGCATAGTCGTCGAGCAGCCCGGGGATCTCGTCGGTGCGCAGCGGGCGCGCCTGGGCATAGGGGCGCTTGATCTCGCCGCTCTCCTCGGCCGGATAGGTGCGCACGCTGCCCGGCGCGGTGTTCGCCGAAGCCGCCACCGGCGCCGCGCCGCCCAGGAAGTCGGGATGGACCAGCCGGCCCATGTGCCAGAGCTGCGCGACGATCCGCCCGCCGGCCGCGTGCACCGCCTCGACCACCGGCTTCCACGCATCGGTCTGCGCGTCGTTCCACAGGCCCGGCGCATAGGCCCAGCCCAGCCCCTGCTGGCTGATGCCGGTCGCTTCGGAGATGATCAGCCCGGCGCTCGCGCGCTGCGCATAATAGTCCGCCATGATCGCCGTCGGCACATGCTCGCGCGTCGCGCGGCCGCGCGTCAGCGGCGCCATCAAGATGCGGTTCGGCGCATGGATCGCCCCCAGCTGGATCGGATCGAACAGGCTCGGCATCGCGATAAATTCCCTAGTGTCTGTGACGCCGTGAAATAGGGGGCTAAGGGGCCGCATGCACGTTCCGGCCTCCCCAAGAAAAGCTTCGCCGCCGCAAAACGCCAATGCGTTGCCGATCGTCGCGCTGCTGATCGGCAATCTCGCGCTCGCCTTCGGACCCTGGTTCGTGCGGCTAAGCGATGTCGGGCCGGTGGCGGCAGGCTTCTGGCGGATCGCGCTCGCCGCGCCGCTCCTGGTGGCGCTTGCCTTTGCCGCGCAGAAGCGGCCCTTCGCGCCGGCGCGGGGCATGGGGCTGGCGATCCTGCTCGGCGGCATCGCCTTCGCCGCCGATCTGGCGAGCTGGCATGTCGGTATCCTCCAGACCACGCTCGCCAACGCCACGCTGTTCGGCAATTCGGCGACCTTGATGTTCCCGATCTACGGCTTCCTCGCCGCGCGCGTCTGGCCCACGCGGACCCAGGGCATCGCGCTCGCGCTCGCCGCGGCCGGCGCGGTGCTGCTGCTCGGCCGCTCGTACCAGCTTTCGCCCGATCACCTGCTCGGCGACCTGCTCTGCCTGCTCGCCGGCACGCTCTACACCGTCTATTTCGTGCTGATGAGCAAGGTCCGCGCGGCGATGGCGCCGCTGCCGGCGCTGGCGCTCTCCACCCTGGCCAGCGCGCCGCCGCTGCTGCTCGCCGCGCTGCTGCTCGGCGAGCAGGTCTGGCCCGGCCATTGGGGCGCGCTGTTCGGCCTCGCGCTCGCCAGCCAAGTGGTGGGGCAGGGGATGATGATCTACGCGATCGGGCATCTCTCGCCGCTGATCATGGGCATCGCATTGCTCACCCAGCCGATCATCGCGGGCACGGTCGGCTGGATCGTCTATGGCGAGCGGCTCGGCCTGGCGGACTTTATCGGCGCGGTGCTGGTGGCGATCGCGCTGGTGCTCGTGCGTAGCGGCGGCCCGCGGGTTGCGCCCGAGGCGGATGGGTCTAAATCGGCATGATGGACCTGAAGGACGCGACTCTCGACGAACTCCGCGCGGCGCTGGCGCCGCAGGTGGCGGCCAATGCGGCGTTCGACGGCTGGACCGTGCGCGCCGTCGATGCGGCGGCGGATGCGCTTGGCGTCGATCATGACGTCGCCCGTCTCGCCTTCACCGATGGCCCGGTCGCGATGATCGACGCCTGGTTCGCGCATATCGACGCCGCGATGCTCGCCCGCTTCGCGCCCGAGCAGCTCGCCGCGATGAAGATCCGCGCCCGCATCACCGCGCTGGTCGAGGCGCGGCTCGAACTGGCGGCACCGCACCGCGAGGCGCTGCGCCGCGCGCTGGCGATCCTCGCCATGCCGCAGAATGCCGCGCGCGCCGCCCGGCTCGGCTGGCGCGCCGCCGATGCGATGTGGCGCGCCGCCGGCGATACCGCGACCGACTACAATCATTACAGCAAGCGCATGACGCTCGGCGCCGTCTATGCCGCGACGATCGCGGTGTTCCTCGATGACGAGAGCGAGGGCCATGCCGATACGCGCGCCTTCCTCGCCCGCCGGATCGAGAACATCATGCAGTTCGAGCGCGCCAAGGCGAAGTGGCTGACCCCGCCCGAGCATCGCTTCAGCCTGTCGCGCTTCATCGGCCGGCTACGCTACCCGGCGGTCTAGGCAGGGACTTGCCGGCCATAGCCGTCCCCCGGCCTTGTGCCGGGGTCCACTGCGCCGCACGCAGAGCGCTCTCGCCGCCTGTCCAGGACCTGCCTCCCGGTAGCGCCCGGACAAGTCCGGGGTGACGAATGGGATGATGGAGAGGCGCGGGAGATATCCCACTGGCGCACCCCGCCCCCAATTGATAATGACTCGCATCATGAATGCCCCTGCCGCGATTCCCGTGCCCGTTCCGCTTGCCAGCCTGCCCCGCCACAAGCCCGGCGCCGTTGCCAGCGTCGACTGGAGCAAGCTGAGCGAGCCCGAGGGGCGCCGCCTGCGCGAGCTGGGGCTGGACGAGGGCGTCGAGGTCGAGCTGCTCCACAAGTCGGGCCTGCTCGGCGGCGGGCCGATCGCCTGCCGCATCGGCCGGATGATCGTGGCGCTGCGCCGCCATGTCGCTGCGGCGATCCAGGTCAGTCCCGGGGCATGAACGCGGCTCCGCTGGTTGCGCTGGTCGGCAATCCCAATGCCGGCAAGAGCGCGCTGTTCAACGCGCTCACCGGCGCGCGGCAAAAGGTCGGCAACTATCCCGGCGTCACGGTCGAGCGCCATGCCGGCCGCCTGTCGCTGCCCGATGGCCGGCCGGTCGAACTGCTCGATCTGCCCGGCACCTACAGCCTCGATCCCTCCTCGCCCGACGAGGCGGTGACGCGCGACGTGCTGTTCGGCAAGCAGGAAGGCGAGCGGCTGCCCGACGGGATCATCGTCGTCGTCGATGCCACCAATCTCGACAATCACCTGCGCTTCACGCTCCAGCTGATCGCGCTGGGCCTGCCCGTGGTGGTGGCGCTCAACATGGTCGACATGGCCGAGCGCGACGGGCTGGTCCTCGATCCGCAGGCGCTCGAGCGCGAGCTCGGCGTGCCGGTGGTCGCCACCGTCGCGGTGCGCAAGCGCGGGCTCGATGCGCTCAAGGATCGCCTCGCCGAAGTCATCAAGAGCGCCCCCAGGCTGCGCGAAGGCCAGGGCGTCCAGCACGACATCGTCGTCCTCCAGCGCCGTGCCCGCCAGATCGCCACCGCGGTCACCGTCTCGGAAACCGCGGCGCGCCGCTGGACGCACCGGATCGACGCGATCGTGCTCCATCCGGTCGCCGGGCCGATCATCCTGCTCGCGCTGATGTTCCTGATGTTCCAGTCGGTCTTCGCCTGGGCCGAGGCGCCGATGGGCTGGATCGAAGCGGGCATGGCCTGGATCGAAGGGGTGGTCAGCGGCGCGCTGCCCGACGGATTCGTCCGCGATTTCCTCGTCCAGGGCCTGATTGCCGGCGTCGGCGCGGTCGTCGTCTTCCTGCCGCAGATCCTGATCCTGTTCGCCTTCATCCTGGTGCTCGAGGCAACCGGCTACATGGTCCGCGCCGCGATGCTCATGGATCGGGTGATGGCCAGTGTCGGCCTGTCGGGCCGCGCCTTCATCCCCCTGCTTTCGAGCTTCGCCTGCGCCGTGCCCGGCATCATGGCCACGCGCACCATCGCCGACGAGAAGGACCGGCTCACCACCATCCTGATCGCCCCGCTGATGACCTGCTCGGCGCGCCTGCCTGTCTATGCGATCATCATCGGCGCGCTGATCCCCGATCGCGCGATCCTGCCCGGCATCGGGCTGCAGGGACTGGTGCTGTTCGGCCTCTATCTGCTCGGCATCGTCGGCGCCTTCTGCGCGGCGCTGCTGCTCCGCCGCACCGTGACCAAGGGCGCGACTTCGGGCTTCATGATGGAGATGCCCAAATACCAGCTGCCGCGCCTCGCCGACGTGCTGCTCGGCCTGTGGCAGCGCGCGCTGATCTTCCTCAAGCGTGCCGGCACCACCATCGCAGTCACCGTCGCGGTGCTCTGGCTGCTCGCCACCTTCCCCCAGGCGCCTGCCGGGCAGAAGCAGAGCGAATATTCGGTCGCCGGCCGCATCGCGAGCGGGATCGAAGTCGTGGTCCGGCCGATCGGCTTCAACCACGATATCGCGCTGGCGCTGCTCCCGGCGATGGCGGCACGCGAGGCGGCGGTGGCGGCGATCGGTACCGTCTATGCGGTCGACAATCCCGAGGATGCCCGCGGCGAGGCGACGATCACCGAGAATCTGCGCGCCCGCTGGACGCTTCCGACTGCGCTCGCCTTCCTGATGTGGTTCGTCTTCGCGCCGCAATGCATCTCGACGATCGCAGTGACGCGGCGCGAGACCAATGGCTGGAAATGGCCGATGTTCATGATCGGCTATCTCTTCGCGCTCGCCTATGTCGCAGCGGGGCTCACCTATTGGGGCGCGGTGGCGCTGGGGCTGTAGCGTACCGACCTCCCCGTTCTATTTCGTCATGCTGAAACGAGGTCAGGGTGACGGCGGAAGTTGCGCACAGCCGGAGCCTCAGTCGCGCTTCGCGTCGTCCAGCGTCTTGGCGATCCGCGCCTTTTCGGCCGCCTCGGCCTGCTTCTCAGCCTTGGTCTGGCCGAAGCGCGCGCGATTTTCCTGTGCACGAACTGCCTTGTCGGCCTGTGCCTTCGCCTTGCGCGCCTTGTTCAGGTTGATGATCTCGGCCATATCCTTGGCCAAGGCATCTACAGATTTCGAAGCGGAGTTTCCATGGCGGGCAGCGTCAACAAAGTGATCCTGGTGGGCAATCTCGGGCGCGACCCCGAGAGCCGCAGCTTCCAGAACGGCGGCAAGGTCGTCGAGCTGCGCATCGCCACGTCCGAAAGCTGGAAGGACCGCAACTCGGGCGAGCGCAAGGAAAAGACCGAGTGGCACACGGTCAAGGTCTTCAACGAAGGCCTCGCCAACGTTGCCGAGCGCTATCTGCGCAAGGGCAGCAAGGTCTATATCGAAGGCGCGCTGACCACCCGCAAGTGGCAGGATCAGCAGGGCCAGGACCGCTATTCGACCGAGATCGTGCTCCAGGGCTTCAACTCGGTGCTCACCATGCTCGACGGTGCGCCGGCCGGTGGCGGCGGCGCTGGTGGTGGCGGCTTTGGCGGCGGGCGTTCCTCGGGCGGGGACGATTGGGGTGCCGGCGGCGGCGACGAGTTCGCCGGCCAGTCGTCGAGCCGCGGCGGCGGCAATTTCAACAGCGGCGGCCAGCGCTCGGGTGGTGGCAGCGGTGGCGGCAGCGGCAATTTCGGGGGCGGCTTCCCCGACGATCTGGACGACGACGTTCCCTTCTGATCTCCCCTAAGGAGGCGCGATGGCATGGTTGGCTCTGGCCCTGGCGCTCGCCGGGGCCCCGCAATCGGTGGAATCGCTCGGCCGCTATGCGGTGCGCGATACCGCCGGCAAGACGCTCTGCACCGTCCGCCTCTCCCAGGTTCCCGATGTCGGCGGCGAGATCGAGACGCTGTCGGGCTGTGTCGGCGTGCTGGCGCCGCTCCGCGACGCATCGCGCTGGCAGGATGACGATCGCGGCGGCTTCGTCCTTCGCGATCCGATTCGCAAGACCGTCGCCACCGTCAGCGAGGACGAAGCCGGGCTCACGCTCCATATCGGGGGGCGCAGCTGGGATTTCGTCAAGCTCGATCAGCCGCCGCCGCTGACGCCAGGCCAGCGCGCCCAGGCCAGCTGGTCGCTGATCAAGGGCGGCAGGACGCTCTGCCATGTGAAGCTTGCCGCCAGGGGCACGACGATCGGCCCCGGCTGCCCGGCACCCTTTGCCAAGGGCAGCTGGAGCGCCAGCGAAAAGGGCGTGACGCTGCGGGCCGGAAAGCTGGTTCGTGCGTTCAACTGGAGCGACCCGGCCACGCTGGAATCGGGCGCATGGACGTTGCTCCGCGACTGAGGGGAAGATGATGCGCGCTGCCGGACTATCGATATTGCTGCTGGTCACGGCCTGTGGCGGGCCGAAGACGACCAGCGATCCCGCCGCGCAGAACGTGATCGAGGCAACTTCGAAGGGCACGCCGGCCGCAGTCGCCGCCGGCACCTGCAACGACAAGCCGGACTGGGTGCCGATCTACAAGGAAGCCAAGATCATCAGCTGCACCGGCGGCGATGTCTCGGTCACCGGCAGGCGCAGCGGCACGGTGATCTACACCGATTTCGCCTCGCCCTCGAGCGTGCTCACCTGGTCGAAGCAGCAGGCGATGGCGCTGGGCCTGTCGCTCAGCATCGAGGACGGCAAGTCGTTCAGCGCCAGCCAGAGCAACCAGCGCACGCTGCGGGTGATGGCCGAATCGGGCACCGCGGTCACCAACGTCACGGTGAACTGGGGCATGGCCAACTAGCGCTTTCCTCTCCCTCTACTCTCCGGGGAGAGCGCCGGGGGGAGGGGCAGTATGTGGCCTAGGCCTCGACGATCTCCGCCACGCCGAACTTGCCGGCCTGGTAATCGTAGAAGGCCTGGCGGATCTCGGCCTCGCTGTTCATCACGAAAGGGCCGTGCGCCACGATCGGCTCGTCGATCGGCGCGGCATGGCCGAACAGGAACAGCGCGGGCTCGGTCGCAGTGATCGTCACCTGCGCGCCCGGCGTCAGTTCGGCGAGGTGGAAATGCGGCACGGCGGTGCCTTCCACGTGGAACATGCCGCGCGCGCCATAAAGGAACACGTCGCGGCCCGCGAGCCCGTCAAAGGTCACGCTGCCGCCTGCGTCGATCTCCACCCAGCTTAGGAACACGCCGGTCAGCGAATCGACCACGCCGCGGGTGCCGCCGAAGTCGCCCGATATCAGGTGGACGGTGGCGCCGTCGGCGGTGACGCCGGGGATCGCCCCGGCCTGCGCGCCGACATAGCGCGGCGCGGTCATCTTCAGCCGGGCAGGCAGGTTGATCCAGAGCTGGAGGATTTCCATCGGCCCGCCGTCGCGCTTGAAGTCGGCGGGCGAGACCTCGGCATGGACGATGCCGCTGCCCGCGGTCATCCACTGGATGCCGCCGGCGCGGATGATGCTGGCATGGCCGGCGCTGTCGGTGTGCGCCAGCTCGCCTTCGAGGATGAAGGTCACCGTCTCGAAGCCGCGATGCGGATGCGGGCCGAACGGCAGCCCGCGATTGTTCGGCGGATAGGTCTGCGGGCCGTGATGGTTGAGGAACAGGAAGGCGCCGACATGGCCGATCGCCGGCCCGGGCAGCGGCCGCCGGGTGACGAGATCGCCGATATCGTCGCGAAAGGCCGGATGGAGCCGCTTCACCGTCCGCATCGTCTCATCTCCGCAGCAGGAACACCGCATGCTCCGCAAACAGGTTCGCCATCGCCGATCCGCAGCGTTGGTCGCCCGACAGGAACCAGCTGCCCTCGATCGTGATCCCGCGCTCGCGCACCAGCGCGCGGAAATCGTCGACGGTGACATGGTGGATGTTGGGCGTGGCGTACCAGGCGATCGGCAGCAGCCGCGTCACCGGCATCCGCCCGCCGAACAGCAGTGAGGCCCGCACCCGCCAATGCGCGAAATTGGGGAAGGAGACGAAGGCGTGCTTGCCGATGCGCAGCAGGTTCTCCAGCACCAGATCGGGGTGGCGGGTGGTCTGCAGCGTCTGGCTGAGGATGGCATAGTCGAAGCTGCCATCGGGATAGTCGCCCAGATCGGTATCGGCGTCGCCCTGCACCACCGAGAGCCCGCGCCCCACCGCCGCGGCGACATCGCCCGCATCGAGCTCGAGCCCGCGCGCATCGACCTGGCGGGTGTCACGCAGCGCCGCCATCAGCGCGCCATCGCCGCAGCCCACGTCGAGCACGCGGCTGCCCGGCGCGACATTGGCGGCGATCACCGCAAGGTCCGGGCGCAGCGTCATCGCGTGTAGAGGTCCACCTCGTGGCGCTCCATGCAGCGCTCGGGATGCGGGATCTGCGTCCAGCCGAGCTTGGCGTAGAGCGGCTGCATGTCGCGGGTGAACAGCAGCCAGCGCCGCAGGCCGGTCAGCTCCGGATGCGCCTGCACCGCCTCGAGCATCTGCATCGCCACGCCCTTGCCGCGGTGCGCCGGCAGCACGAACACGTCGGCGAGATAGGCGAAGGTCGCATGATCGGTGATCAGCCGGGCGAAGCCCACCTGCTCGTCCTTGCCTTCCTCGTCCTTGGCGAAGACCGCGGCGCAGAAGCTGTTCCGGATCGAGGTCTCGACGATGTGCCGCGGGATGCCCTTGGCCCAATAGGATCCGCTCAGGAACGCATGGATCAGGTCGATGTCGAGCTCGGCCTTGTCGAACGAGATGCGATAGTCGTTCATGGCTTGCCCGCCTCCAGGAAGCCGCCCACCACCCGGTCGAGTTCGGGGCTCTCGAGCAGGAAGGCGTCATGGCCGAAAGGCGATTTCAGCTCGACGAAGCTCGCGCGTGCGCCGGCCGCGTTGAGCGCGTGGACGATCGTCCGCGATTCGCCCGTCGGGTAGAGCCAGTCGGTGTCGAAGCTCACCACGCAGAAGCGCGTGTCCTTGCCCTTGAAGGCGTCCGCCAGCAGCCCGCCATGCTCCTCGGCCAGGTCGAAATAGTCGAGCGCCCGGGTGATGTAGAGATAGGAGTTGGCGTCGAACCGGTCGACGAAGGCCAGTCCCTGGTGGCGCAGATAGCTTTCGACCTGGAAGTCGGCATCGAAGCCGAAGGTCTTGCTCTCCCGGCTCTGCAGCTTGCGCCCGAACTTGGCGGTGAGCCCGGCTTCGGAGAGATAGGTGATGTGCGCAGCCATCCGCGCCACGGCGAGGCCGGCGACGGGCGGGTCGTTCGATTCGTAATAGTCGCCGCCGTTCCACTTGGGGTCGGCCATCACCGCCTGGCGGCCGACTTCGTGGAAGGCGATGTTCTGCGCCGAATGCCGCGCCGCGCTGGCGATGACGACCGCGGCGGAAACGCGCTCGGGAAAGGTGGCCGCCCAGCTCAGCGCCTGCATCCCGCCCATCGATCCGCCGATGACCGCATAGAGCTTCTCGACGCCGAGATGGTCGAGCAGCATCGCCTGGGCGCGCACCATGTCGCGGATGGTGATCACCGGGAAGCTCATGCCCCAGGGCTTGCCCGTCGCCGGGTTGATCGTCGCCGGCCCCGAACTGCCGAGGCAGGAGCCCAGCACGTTGGAGCAGATCACGAAATAGCGATCGGTATCGATCGGCTTGCCCGGTCCGACCATCCGCGCCCACCAGCCCGGCTTGCCGGTGCGCGGGTGGCTGGAGGCGACATGCTGGTCGCCGGTCAGCGCGTGGCACACCAGGATCGCGTTGCCGCCATCGGGGGCGAGCGTGCCATAGGTCTCGTAGCCGATGTCGACCGGCGACAGCAGCACGCCGCCGTCGAGGCGCAGCGGCCCCGGCAGCGTCACCGAACGGCCAGTGCCAAAGCGCGGATCGACGGACATATCCGGCTCGTTACGGGCTGTGCCGCATCGGTGCAACACAGCTGTATAGCTGTTCCCCGGCGAAAGCCGGGGCCCAGGGTTTCTCTTCCGTGTCGCTTTTGGCCCTGGGCCCCGGCTTTCGCCGGGGAACAGGAACTACGCCGCCTTCGCCTCGATCCGCTTCCCCAGGATCGCGCCCGCCGCCATCCGGCCGGTCTGCGCCGCTCCGTTCATATAGCCGGGGAAGGCATCGGAGAGATGCTCGCCGGCGAACCAGATCCGCCCGGCATGGGGCACCTGGTTGCCGTCCTCGTCCTCGACGCAGAGCAGCTTGGAGAAGCGGGTGAGCTGGCCGGGGGCATAGTTGCAATAGGCGCCGAGCGTCAGCGCCTGGGCGTGCCAGTTGGTGCGGGTGAAGGGGCCGGTGGCGGCTTCGATCAGCCCCGGGATCGCCGGCGCCGCGCTGGCGGCAAAGCGCTTCGCCAGCGCGGACGGCGCTTCGCTTTCGGCGCGCAGCACTTCGTCGCCGCCCAGGAACCAGGTCCACACCGGCGAGATTCCGTCCTTGCGGTGGACGCTCCCGTCCCAGCCCAGCGCCCAGCCGGCATCCGCATCGGTCTGCCACAGCTCGCCGCCCACGCCCATCGGCCCGCGCCACGGTGTCGCATTGGTGCCCGACTGGACCTTCTCGTTGAAGCCGAGCTCCATCACGTCGATGAAGGCGCGCCATTGCGCCGGCAGCGGCACGCGGAAATCGATCTGGCGGGTGAGCGGGGCAGGGACGGCGACGATCAGCGTGTCCGCCGCCTCCACCGAGCCGTCGAGGAAATGCAGCTTCAGCCCCGATTCGACGCGGAGCAGGCGTTTGCCGGTGGCGATGCGGGCGCTGTAATGCGCGGTCATCGCCTCGATCAGCGCCGAGCTGCCGCCCTCGATCACATAGCGTTCGTCGGCCCCGCCCAGCACTTCGGCGCGCGCGCCGTCCACCGTCGGCAGGTTGAAGATCAGCTCGATCGCTGAGGCCTTGTCGGGCTCCACGCCATATTCGGTGCGGCTGGTCGCCTCGAGCAGCTGGCGCAGCCAGGGCTCGCGGATCAGCGCGGCATGCTTGTCGAGATAGTCATGGATCGACATGCGATCGAGGTCGGGGGCGACGCGCGCCTGGTCCTGGTCGAGCCGGTCGGCATCCTTGCCGATCTGCGCGGCGATCGGGCGCAGCGCCTCGGCCAGCTCGTCGTCGGTGACGAGGCGTCCGTTCGCCAGGATCAGCGTGTCGTGCGCCTCGCCCTTGCGGTCGAGCAGCGCGATGTCGAAGCGCTTGAGCAGCGCGTGCATGTCATAATGGTCGGTATTGACCAGCTGCCCGCCCACTTCGAACGTCCAGTCGCCCGACTTGTGGGTGTACATCCGCCCGCCGGTGCGGTTGCGCCCTTCGTAGAGGAACGCATCCACGCCGGCGCTGCGCAGATGGTGGAGCGCGGTGAGGCCGGCAATGCCGCCGCCGATGATCGCCACGCGGCCGGCGGGGCGCGCCATTGCGGGGCGGGGCAGGGCACCGGCCAGCGGTGCCGCCGCCATTGCCTTCAGCACGCCGCGCCGCGTCGCGCCGCTCGCCCCCCGGACCGGCAGGGCCTGTCCCGCGGCTTCCAGATTCCGCCGTCGCGCTGCTTCCAGTGCGCGCCAGACGATAGCATTCCCCCGCATTGCCCCTCCGTGGCTCCCTTTAACCATGAAGCACTAGAGCGTGACCCTTGCCATCCGGTAACCATTCCGCCAAGCCGCGCGGCCATGACCGCACCCGTTCCCAAGCCCTGGATCATGGAAATCGCCCCCTATGTGCCGGGGCGCTCCATCACCGATGACGGCCGCAAGGTGACCAAGCTCTCGTCCAACGAGAACCCGCTCGGCACCTCGCCCAAGGCGCGCGAGGCCTTTCTCACCGCCGCGACCAGCCTTGAGCGCTATCCCGATGCCAGCGCCGTCGAGCTGCGCGAGACGATCGCGGCGAAATACGACCTCGATCCCGCCCGCATCATCTATGGCAACGGCTCGGACGAAGTGCTCCATCTTGCCGCCGGCGCGTTCGCGGGGCCGGGCGACGAGATCATCTACGTCCATTACGGCTTCACCGTGTACCCGATCGCCACGCGCCGAGTCGGCGCGATTCCCGTGGTGGCGCCCGACAAGGATTACGCGACCGATGTCGATGCGATCCTTGCCTCGGTGACCGACAAGACCAAGATCGTCTTCGTCGCCAACCCCAACAACCCGACCGGCACCTATGCGCCGCGCTCGGAGATCCTGCGCCTCCACGCCGGGCTGCGCAGCGACATCCTGCTCGTGCTCGACCATGCCTATGCCGAATATATCGAAGGCGACGACGATGACGGCGGCATGGAGCTGGCGCGCACCGCGCCCAACGTGCTGGTGACGCGCACCTTCTCCAAGATGTACGGCCTCGCTGCCGAGCGGATCGGCTGGGGCTATGCCTCGGCGTCGATCATCGAGGCGATGCACCGCATCCGCCTGCCCTTCTCGATCACCATCGCGGGCACCGCGGCGGCGGTCGCCGCGCTGGCCGACACCGATTTCGTCGATCACACCAAGGCGCATAATGCGCAGTGGCGCCGCTGGTTCTCGGACGAGATCGCCAAGCTCGGCAACAAGGGCCTGCGCGCCGTGCCGAGCCAGGCCAATTTCGTGCTGGTGCTGTTCGAGGGCCAGCTGACTGCCGAGGCGGCGTACAAGGGGCTGATGGACGATGGCTATATCGTCCGCTGGCTGCCCGGCCAGGGGCTTCCCCACGGCCTGCGCATCACCATCGGCACCGAGGACGAGACGCGCGGCGTGATGGCCTCGCTCCGTGCCATGGCGGGCGAGGACTGATGCTGCCCTTCGCGCGCGTCACCATCATCGGCCTGGGCCTGATCGGCTCGTCGATCGCGCGCGCGGTCAAGCAGCACATGCCGAGCGTCCGCGTGACCGGCTTCGATGCCGATCCGGCGGTGCGCGAGACGGCGGTGCGCATCGAGTTGTGCGACGACATCGCCGACACCGCGGGCACCTCGGTGATCGATGCCGATCTCGTCATCCTCTGCGTCCCCGTCGGCGCGATGGGCGCGGCGGCAGCGGACATCGCGGCGGACCTGCCCGCCGATGCGATCATCAGCGACGTCGGCTCGTGCAAGGAAAGTGTGGTCGAGGCCGTGCATGCGGCCCTTCCCGGCGCCGTCTTCGTCCCCGCGCACCCGGTGGCCGGCACCGAGAATAGTGGGCCCGAGGCGGGCTTCGCCTCGCTGTTCCATGGCCGCTGGTGCATCGTCACCCCGGTCGAGGGCACCGCGGAAGTCGCGGTCGAACGCGTCCTCGAATTCTGGCGCCGGCTGGGCGCCGAGGTCGAGACCATGGCCCCCGATCATCATGATCGCGTCCTCGCCGTCACCAGCCATCTGCCGCACCTGATCGCCTATACGATCGTCGGCACGGCGTCGGACATGGAAGAGGTCACCCAGTCCGAAGTGATCAAATATTCGGCCGGCGGCTTCCGCGACTTCACCCGCATCGCCGCGTCCGACCCGACGATGTGGCGCGACGTGTTCCTGGCCAACAAGGAAGCGGTGCTCGACATGCTCCAGCGCTTCTCGGAGGACCTCACCGCGCTCCAGCGCGCGATCCGCTGGGGCAAGGGCGACGAGCTGTTCGAGCTGTTCAGCCGTACCCGCACGATCCGCCGCTCGATCATCGAGCAGGGTCAGGACGACGCCGCACCGGACTTCGGACGCACCCACAAATAGGGACGGCCGGCTTTCTGGCGGCTGCGCTTTGGCGCTGTTGGAAAGATAGGATCACGCTCGCGCAAGATTGTTGCGAGATGGGCGGGCTTGTGGCGCTTGGGTCAACGCAAGGCGGTGCGAATCCGCTCTTGGCGTGTACTTCATGTACTTTGGCGGGCGCCGCCACGCGCCGCGCTCTCAGCCGTTCAGCGCGTTGATCCCGGCATGGACTTCGGCTTCGGCCTCGGCGCGGGGCAGGCCCGGCGGGATCGGATCGAGGAAGCGGAAGGTGATGATGCCCGGTTTCTTCACGCCGTGCTTGGTCCAGACATGGCCGCTCTTCACCGCGATCGGCACCACCGGCAGGTCGAGCATCCGATAGAGCCCGGCAAAGCCCGAGCGCAGTTCGGGCGCCTCGCCCGGCTTCACCCGGGTGCCTTCGGGGAAGATCAGCACCGAGCGGCCCTGCGCCAGCGCGGCCTTGGCGTCCTTCATCATCGAACGCAGCGCCGCGGCATTGGCGGTGCGGTTGACGATGATCACGCCGTAGCGCCGCGCCGCCCAGCCCCAGAGCGGGATCTGCGCCAGTTCGCGCTTCATCACCGTGGCGGGCGAACCCAATAGCCGGCTGAGCTCAAGCGCCTCGAAGATCGATTCATGCTTGCCGGCGAACAGCACCGGCCCCTTGGGGATCGTTCCTTCGATCCGCACCCGGATCCCCAGGATCCAGCGCGCCAGCCAGCTCATCATCGCCACCCAGGCCATTGCATAGGTCCTGAGCGAATCGCCGCCGAGCAAGGCAACCAGCGGCACCAGCAGCACCAGCAGCACCGAGGCGCCGTAGAACAGGATCGAGAAGACCAAAGTCCGGAGAAGGTTCATCAATTGGCGCCGAGCAGCAGTGCGATCCGGCGCACCAGATATTTGTGATATTCGCGGAACAGCATCGCGAAGCCGGGCTGGCTGCGCACCGGATCGCCGACCACCTCGACGCCCTCCAGCGCATGCGCCAGCTCGAGCCGCGCGCGCGGCATGTGCCAGTCGGAGGTGACCAGCCGCACCGTCTTGTACTTGTGCTCGCGCACCCATTCCGCCGTTTCCTCGGCATTGGAGCGGGTATCGACGGCCTGCCAGCCGAGATCGACGCAGCAGCGCATCAGCTTGCGGTCGATCTTGTACTCGGCGGCGAACTCGCCGGGGCGGACATCGGGATCGACGCCGCTGACCAGCATGCGTTGCGCATCGCCAGCGCGCAGCACCTCGAGCCCGCGGTCGATCCGCTTGGGGCCGCCGGTCAGCACGACGATCGCATCGGTCTTGCGATCTTCGAGCGGCTTGCCGAGCGACAGCATGAACGCCGCGAAGCCGAGCAGCCAGGCAATCACGACCAGGGCAATCAGGCGCAGGATCACAGCGTGCGGCCCAGCGCGCGCAGCACGGTGCCCCGCGCCGCGAAGGTGGCGAGCAGTGCGAAGCCCAGCGGCAGGAGCAGCAGCAGGAACCAGTCGCGCTGCTGCAGCGCCACGCCGCTCAGCATCTCCGAGCCGACCAGCGCCATGCGCGACTGCAGGAACCAGACGAGCCCCAGCGCCGCGCCGGTGCCGAGCAAGCCGCCGAGCAGCGTGTCGAACGCGATCCGGCGCTGGAACAGGCGAGCGATCTGGACATCGGTGGAGCCGAGCATGTGGAGCACATCGATGGTGTCGCGGTGCGTGTCCAGCCCCGAACGCGCGGCGAGCAGCACCACCGCGGCCGTGGCGGTGGCGATCAGCAGCATCAGCCCGACGGCGAGCCAGCTCATCGTGGTCATGAAGCTGCGCACCGGCGAGAGCCACTGGGCATGCCGGTCGATCCGCGCGCCGGGCACGATCGCGCGCGCCGCTTGCTCCACGGCGGTGGTGTTGCCGCCGCGCGTTTCGACGTCGATCATCGCCGGCATCGGCAGATCGGGATCGAGCCCGGTATCGCCGAGCCAGGGCTTGAGCAGCTCGGCGAGCCGCTGGCGATCGACGTCCTGCGCGCGGACCACGCCGGGCAGCTTCGAGACCGCGGCGCGGATCGCCGCCGCCTCGCCGTCGCGCACCGCGGCATTGGGCTCGACGATCTGGATGGTCAGCCGCCCGGCGAGCTGACGGTCGAGCTGCGCGGTGGCGGCGAACATGCCCAGGCCCAGCGCGCCGGCGAGCACGGTGAGGAACAGCATGATCGCCATGATCCAGGTCATGGCGCGCGTCCGCCGGCTCTCGTCGAGCAGGCGGCGATCGGGCGCGTTGGGGTTGAGGCTCAGCTTCACGACTGGCGCCCCGGCGGGTTGCGCAGCGCGCCGGTGGGATCGTTGAGCCGGCCTTTTTCCAGCCGCATCATGTGCGCGTTGGGGATGCGGTTGAGCAGGTGGAAGTCGTGCGTCGCCACCACCACGGTGGTGCCCAGCCGATTGAGGCTGTCGAACAGATGGAGCAGCCGCTCGGCCATGTCGGGATCGACGTTGCCGGTCGGCTCGTCGGCGACGAGCAGCTCGGGGCGGGCGATCACGGCGCGGGCGATGGCGATGCGCTGCTGCTCGCCGCCCGAAAGCGTCGGCGGCTTGGCCCTGCCGCGATCGGTGAGGCCGACCCAGGCGAGCATCTCGCGCACCGGCGCCTCGATGTCGTTCTCCGACACGCCGGCGACGCGCAGCGGCAGCGCGATATTGTCATAGGCGGAGAGGTGCGGGACCAGCCGGAAATCCTGGAACACCACGCCGATGCGGCGGCGGAAGCCGGGCAGGCGGGCGCGGGGCAGCGCGCCGGCATCCTCGCCGAACAGGCGCACCGTGCCGCGGCTCGGCCGCTGGGCGAGGTAGAGCAGCTTGAGCAGCGAGGTCTTGCCCGCGCCGGAGGGGCCGGTGAGGAAATAGAAGCTGCCGGTGTTCAGCGCGAAGCTGATGTCCGAGAGAGTCTCGTCGCCCGAACCATAGCGCAGGCCGACATTCTCGAATTGAACGATGCTGGCCATCTGGCTCCCGGCGCTTCCCAGGCGCCAGCCATCGCACAGGGATTTGACGGGCTCAAGCGCGGTGCGTCCAGTGTGTGTCCCGATCGCCACCCTTGGCCAACAAGCTGGGGATAGTGGGCAAGCGGACTCTTGTGGCCGCGAATCGATGGGACTAGAATCATGGCGTTCGGGCGACAGGGTGCCCGGTGTCGTGAGACGCTTGATGATCCTCGAATGCAGCCAGTGCCGTACCCGCTATCTGGTGCCGGACAGCGCCATTGGCGCCGATGGCCGTACCGTGCGCTGCGCGAGCTGCAAGCATAGCTGGTTCCAGGCGCCGGTCGCCGCGCTCGACCTGACGACGCGCGCCGCCGTGAGCGACGGGCCGGTTACCGATGCGCCCAAGCGTGAGGAGGCGCCGAAGCGTGAGGCGCCGCGCGTGTTCGACGATGCCTCGATCAGCGCCACGGTTGCGGGACCCGCGCCGGACTATGATCCCTTCGCCACCCAGCCGCCGTTCAAGCCGCGCAGGAACCCGGCGCGGCGCTGGACCGCGGCTGCGTTCGTCGCCGGCTTCTCGATGCTGCTCGGCACCGGTGCGATCCTCTATTCGGGCGCGCCCGGCCTGGCTGCGCAGCTCGGGCTCGGGCTGGGCGGCGAGGTCGAGACGCCGCTGGTATTCACCGACAAGAATGTCGAGCTGAAGTCGCAGACCAATGGCAGCGAGCTGTTCATCATCTCGGGCAAGGTGGCGAACCCCACCGCCGACAAGCAGCACGTCCCCGATATCCGGATCGAGCTCAAGGACGAGCAGAACCGGCTGGTCTATAGCTGGCGGGTGACGCCGCAGGCGCGCGAGCTGGGGCCGAAGCAGACGATCGACTTCAACTCGGCGCAGCTCGATCCGCCGCGCAGCGCGCGCTCGGCGCGGCTGAGCTTCGCGACCGAAATCGGCGGCTGACCGACGCTAGCGGAATCTCCGGCTGACCCGCCATAGCCGCGCGCCGTGGAGTGCCGCGGCGACCACCATGCCGCTGCCCGACGCCAGAACGAGGCCGAACGCGCCCATGCCGGCGAGATGGACCAGCGCCAGTCCGGTGCCACCGGTGACGACGAAGAAGGCGATCACCGAATTGAACCCGGCCACCACCTGGTCACCCAGCGAGCGCAGCGCATAGACGAACACCACCTGCATCCCGTCGAACAGGATGAACGGCGCCCAGACCGGCAGCATCGCCAGCGCGAGCCCATGGACCGCCGGCACCGCAGGGAACAGCGCGACAAAGGGCTGGGGCAGCAGGATCAGCAGCATCGCCAGAAAGCCGGTGGCCAGCGCCGAGAGCGCGGCGGCGATCACCGTGCGCCGTGCCGCGGCCTGGGGCAGGCCCTCGCCTACGGCATTGCCTACCCGTACGCCCGCGGCGGAGCCGAGCCCCAGCGCCACCGAGAAGGTGACGTTGTGAATCGAAAAGACGATCTGGAAGGCATGGGCGGTCACGTCCCCCAGCTCGGTCGACAGCGCGATCAGGATCGAGAAGCCGACCAGCTCGAGCCCCGAGGCGATCGCCGGCACCAGCCCGAACCGGGCAAGGTCGAGCGCGCCCTTCAGCGATTCGCGGCTGAACAGTCCAGTGAGGTCGTGCACGCCGCGCCGGCGGGCGCGGGGCAGGGTCCAGGCCGCGCCGATCATCCCCGCCGCGCCCAGCGCCGAGGCGATGGCGGTGGCGAGCGCAGCCCCGGTCGCGCCCATCTCCGGCAGGCCGAGATGCCCGCCCGACAAGGCCCAGGCGAGCAGCGCGTTGATCGGCAGGATCGAGAGATTGACCACCGTCACCCGCTGCGGCCGGCTCACGCCTTCCAGGAAGAAGCTGCCGGCGATGATCAGCAGCTGGAAGGGATAGGCGAGCGCCATCACCCGGACGACCTGCGCGGCGCCCACGGCGACGTCGGGCGCGACGCCGATCCCCAGCAGCATCGGCCGGGCGAAGGCGAAGAGCAGCAGCGCGCTCACCAGCCCCAATGCAAGGGCGAGCAGCACGCCCTGGTGCAGCACCCGGCCGGTGCCGCGCAGGTCCTTCGCACCGTCGGCGCGCGCGACATGGACGAGCACGCCGGTCAGCGCCCCCAGCCCCATCACGATGCCGGGAAAGGTCAGCGCGCGGCTGGCGCCCAGCGCCGCGACCTGCCCGGTACCGGTCCATCCGACCACAACGACGTCGGTGACGTGCAGGATCGTCCAGTTGAGGCTGGTCAGCATCACTGGCCAGGCCAGCGCCAGGATTCGCCGCGTCTCGGCGGAAAGGGTGGGGGACAGCCACATGGGATGGCGGGCTTAGGGATTTCGGCCGGTTGAGGAAAGCGTCGCGGAAGCGCTTGCAATGTCCGAAACGCGTTGCTAGGGGCCGCTGCCTTACCAGCCGTCGGTACCCATCTGACGGAGTTTCACGTGCGGTCGTGGCGGAACTGGTAGACGCGCAACGTTGAGGTCGTTGTGGCCGAAAGGCCGTGGAAGTTCGAGTCTTCTCGACCGCACCAGTGAAAAATGCAGGCGCCCGGCGAAATGCCGCGGCGCCGCAATTTTTTCGGAACCCCGGTACATTTCTGCGACATGTCTCGGTTAGCCACCCATCATTCATGGTGGCGGTGTCACTGCGCCGCGGGGTTTACGGAAGAGGGTGGGAATTCGATGCGTTCGAAGTTGATGCTGGGATCTGCGATTGCCGGATTGCTGGTCGGTGCCATGCCGGGTGCGGCGCTGGCCCAGACGCAGCCGCAGACGGCGCCCACGCCCAGCCCCACGCCTGCGCCGCAGCCGAGCCATCCGGCCCAGTCCGCGCCCGTCGCGGACGATTTCGGCGATGAAGGGGGCGCGATCGTCGTCAACGGCGTGCTGCCCGGCGCGGTGAAGACCGATGTGAAGCCCGAAGTGCAGCTCAATCCGGCCGATATCCGCGCCTATGGCGCTTCAAACGTCGCCGAGCTGCTCACCACGCTCCAGGCGCAGCTCGGCAGCAGCTCGGGCCGGGGCGACGAACAGCCGGTGATCCTGATCAGCGGCCGCCGTTCGAGCATGAACGAAGTGCGCGACCTTCCGACCGAGGCGATCGAGCGGATCGACATCCTGCCCGAGGAGGTCGCGCTGCAATATGGCTATGGCGCCACGCAGAAGGTGATCAACTTCGTACTGCGCAGCCGCTTCCAGGCAGTAACCACCGTGCTCGAGGGCACGATGCCCACCGGCGGCGGCAATTCGACCCAGAACGCCAACGTCAACATCCTCAAGCTGAACCGCAACGGCCGGATCACGCTGGATGTGAAGTACAACCAGAATTCGGGGATCCTCGAGAGCGAGCGCGGCGTGACGCGCGCGGCGACGTCGCTGTTCGACACGGTGGGCAACATCACCGGCTATGCCGGTGCCGAGATCGATCCGGCGCTCAGCGCGCTGGCCGGCACCCCGGTGACGGTGGCGGGCGTGCCGATCGGCGCCACCGGCGGCCCGCAGGCGCTTAGCGCCTATGCCGCCAATGCCAATGATCCCAACGTCACCGACCTGACTCCCTATCGCACGCTGGTGGGTCCGGCGAAGAACCTGGCGGTGAGCGGCATCTACAACCGCGCGCTCTCGCCCAAGGTCACCGCCACCGCGACGATCAACCTCGACGTCACCGAAAGCGAATCGCTGCTCGGCCTGCCGAGCGCGACGCTGCGGCTGCCCGCCGGCAATCCCTGGTCGCCGTTCAGCCGCGACGTCCAGCTGCTGCGCTACTACGACAATCTCAACCCGCTCTCGCGCGGCAATGGCAGCCAGTCGCTGCGCGGCGAAGTGACGATCAACGGCGACAGCGCGCCGTGGATCAAGAGCTGGCGCTGGTCGGTGAACGCCAATTACCAGCAGACCGGCAGCGATTCGACGACGACGGTCAGCTTCGACCCCAGCCAGATCCAGGCGCTGCTCGACGCGCGCGATCCCAATTTCAATCCGTTCGGCCCGGTGCCCTACAATCTGCTCGGCAACCGGCCGGACAGCTGGACCGAATCGACCGCCAAGGTCGGCAATGTCGAGTTCCTCACCAGCGGCGCGGTCGCCAAGCTGCCGGCGGGCGACATGACTGCCAGCCTGCGCATCGCGGGCCGGACCAACGACCTGTCGAGCACCTCGTCGCGGCTCGGGGTCGTCACCGGCAGCACGATCTCGCGCGATACCGGCAGCGTGCGCGGCAACGTCACCGTGCCGATCACCAGCCGCCGCCGCGCCTTTCTCGACGCGATCGGCGATCTTTCGGTCAACGCCAATTTCGAAGTCGAACAGCTTTCCGATTTCGGCCGGCTGACCACCACCGGCTATGGCTTCAACTGGTCGCCGATCACCCAGGTCCAGGCGATCGTCAGCTTCATCGACGACAGCAATGCGCCGGCGCCGGGCCAGCTCGGCAATCCCACGCTGATCACGCCCAATGTGCCGGTCTATGACTATGTCCGCGGCGAGAGCGTCAACATCACCCAGATCACCGGCGGCAATGCCGCGCTGGTGGCGGACAGCCGCAAGGTGTTCCGTGCCGGGCTCAACATCCGCCCGCTGAGCGAGACCAATCTCGGCATCGTGGTGAACTATACCAACACGCGCTTCCGCAACGCGGTGCAGGCCTTCCCGGGCGCCTCGGCCGAAGTCGAGGCGGCATTCCCCGATCGCTTCGTCCGCAACGGCGCGGGGGAGCTGGTCAGCGTCGATTATCGCCCGGTCAATTACGATCGCACCGAGCATCAGGAACTGCGCTGGGGCTTCAACCTGTTCCTGCCGATCTCCTCGCCCCAGGCGACGCGGATGCGCGAGCGCCGCGAGGCCTTCCAGAAGGCGCGCGAGGAATCGCGCCGCACCGGCCAGCCGATGCCGGCGGAAATGACCGCGATGTTCGAGCAGATGCGCAAGCTCGGCCAGCAGCAGAGCCTGTTCGGCGGCACGCTGAGCAGCCAGTTCGGCGGCCCGCGCCAGGGCCAGCGGCAGGAAGGCCAGGGTCAGCAGGGCCAGGGCCAGCAGAACCAGTCGCAGGGCACCAGCACCACCCAGGATACCGGCCAGGCCCGCGTCACCGAAAATGCGCCGGCCCAGGGCAGCGCGCCTGCCGGCGGCCAGGGGCCGGGCGGCGGCGGCTTCGGCCCCGGTGGCGGCGGTCGCGGCTTTGGCGGCGGCGGTCGTGGCGGCTTTGGCGGCGGCGGTAACCGCCTGATCTTCAGCGCCTATCACACCTGGGTGTTGAAGGACGAAGTGATGATCCGGCCCGGCCTGCCGGTGATCGACCGGCTCGACGGCTCAAGCGCGCAGACGATCGCTTCGCACCGGGTCGACGTGATCGCCGGGATCAAGCGCGATGCGCTGCTGTTCCAGCTCAACGGCAATTGGACGGCGGGCACCAGGACGACGACGGGTACGCCGGGCAACACCAGCCAGCTCCATTTCGGCAGCCTTGCCAAGCTGGGCATGCTCGCCGAGTTCAATCCCGGCCAGGACATCGACTTCCTGCTCAAGCACCCCTGGTTCCGCGGGTCGCGGGTCCAGCTGCGCGTCGACAATGTCTTCAACGCCCGCCAGCGGGTGACCGACGAGAACGGCCTGACCCCGGCCGCTTATCTGCCCAATCTGCGCGATCCGGTGGGTCGCACGGTGAAGCTCACCTTCCGCAAGCAGTTCTTCTGAGGCTGGGTTCCCCGGCTTTCGCCGGGGAACGGGATTGGTCAGTGATCGAGCGGCGATCCGCCCTCGCGGCTGGCGCGCAGGCCGGGGCGGAAGCGGCCCTGCTGGTCCTGGTCCATGATCCGGCGATAGAGCAGGGTGATCGAGACGCGGCGGTTGCGTGGATCGGCGGGATTCCCGGCGATCAGCGGCTCGCGGTCAGCCACGCCCTCGATCCGCTCGAAGCGCATCTCGGTCACGCCGCCGCCAAGCAGGCGCCGGCGCGTCGCTTCGGCGCGGCCGCTGGAGAGCATCCAGTTGTTCATCGCCAGCGGATCGCCATAGCCGAGACTGTCCGTATGGCCGCGGATCATGATCGGGTTTTCCATGCTCTTGATCGAATCCGCGATCGTGCCGATCAGCGCGCTCGCCTCGGGCACCAGCGCAGTGGTGCCCAGGTTGAACATCGAATAATTGGCGTCGTCGATCAGATCGATCCGCATCCCGTCGCGCGTCGGCACGAAGCGGATATGGTTGGCGAGCTTGGACAGCGCCGGCGTCATCTGCATGCGCTGGCGGATCCGCTTCACCGTCTCGTCGAAATTCTTCTGGTCCTGCTGGGTCAGCGCGCGCTGGTCCTTCAGCGTGCCCTTGGCGCCGGTGCCGACATCCTTGCCGCCGCTGCCGCCCACGGGCACGGTCAGCGACTTGGTGCCGGTCTGCGACGCCTTGCCCGGATAATTGTCGCGCTGGTTGATTGCTTCGCCGCCGAACAGCCCGTTCGAGCCGGCGCTGTTCTGCTTGAGCTCGACCAGCGTCGGCGCGAAATAATCGGCCAGCGCCTTGCGCTGCTTCTCGGTGGTGGCGCCCAGGATCCAGAGCAGCAGGAAGAACGCCATCATCGCGGTCACGAAGTCGGCATAGGCGACCTTCCAGGCGCCGCCGTGATGGCCGCCATGCCCCTCGACGATGATCTTCTTGACGATGATCTTCGGCTGGAGCTGGTTTCCGTGGGGTGCGCGCGGAGCGGCCATGGCTTAGCGACCGCGCAGCCCGTCGAACACTTCGCCGAAGCCCGGCTGGTTGGCGTGCGCGATGCTGGAGCGGGCGGCCTCGATCACCAACGGCTGCGGATGGCCGTGGAGCGAGGCGATGATGATCTGCTTGACCACGTGGTAGATCGCCGAATCGGCATCGATCACCTGCTGGAGGCGGCCGGCGAGCGGTGCGACGATGCCATAGGCCAGAAGCACGCCCATGAAGGTGCCGACCAGCGCCGAGCCGATCATCGCGCCCAGGATGCTGGGCGGCTTGTCGATCGAGCCCATCGTCTTCACCACGCCGAGCACCGCGGCGACGATGCCGAGCGCCGGCAGTGCGTCGCCGAGCGACTGGAGCGTCGTCTGCGGGCCCTGCACCTCGTGGTGGTGCGTCTTGATCGAGTTATCCATCACTTCCTCGACCGCGTGCACGTCGAGCGTGCCCGACGAGACGACGACGAGGCGCAGCGTGTCGGTGATCAGGTTGATCAGCGTGTGATCGGCGAGCAGGCGCGGATATTCGGAGAAGATCGCTGAGGATTTGGGATCCTCGACGTGGGGCTCGAGCGCGATCGGGCCCTCGGTCCGCAGCATCTTCATCAGCTTCGAAACCAGGAAGATCGTGTCGAGATAGTCCTGCTTCTTGTACTTCGGGCCCTTCAGCACCTTGGCCAGGCCGCCGCCGAGCGCCTTCAGCTCCTTCATCGAATTGCCGATGACGAGCGCGCCCATCGCGGCGCCGCCGATGATCAGCATTTCGTGCGGGATCGCTTCGAGCACGGGGCCGAGCGCGCCGCCGGTGATCGCGAAACCACCGAAGACCATTGCCAGCAGGATGACCAGGCCGATTGCCGGAAACATGTGCGCGAAACCCCCGATTTGTCGTCTCGGTTAACGACCGTTTCGCCGTGATCTTCAGTCGAAAATCATGGTTAATTCGTTACCGCGGCGAATAAATTTGCGTATTTTGCTTGGGTTTCGCGCAAAAGCGGCCTAGCCGCGCCGCCCCTTTGGCTGGCGCGGCGGAAAATCCGGGCCGTGCAAAAGCTTATTTCAGATAGTTGAACAGCGAGAGGCTGGTCAGCTTGGTGAAGGTCGACTGGGTCGCCGACAGCACGGTCAGTGCCTTTTGCAGCTCGATCGTCGCGCTGGCGATGTCGGTATCCTCGATGCCCGAGCGCATCGTCTCGCGCGTCTCGGCTACCGCCGTCATCTGTTCGGACTTGAGATCGAGCCGCGCGCCGCGCGCGCCGATCGTGGCGCGGGCCAGCGTGACCTGGTCGAGCGAGGCGTTGATCCCGGTCAGCGCAGTGCCGGCGGCGGCCTTCACGTCGGTGCCCGATTTCAGCGCATCGGCGAGATCGCCGATGATCGCGAACATGTCGGCCTGGTCGGTGGTGAATACGCGCTGCCCGCTGATCGAGGGCTGGATGCTCTCGCCGTCCGCGACCGGGATGGCCGAAGGCTCGCCGGTGCCGGCGAAGCTGATCGAGCCGTCGTCGTTCTTCACATAGGCGCTGTCGCCGGTCACGCCGCCGAACAGCGGCTGGCCGCGGATGTCGTCCTTGGTGTTGGCCAAGCCGTAGAGTGTGTCGCGGATCGCGCTCAGTTCCTCGCCGATCGCGGCCCGGTCCGAATCCGAAAGCGTGTCGTTGGCGGCGCGGGTGGCGAGCTCGAGCGCGCGCTGAAGCTGCGTCTCGACGCTTTCCAGCGTCTGGTCGGTCTGGGCGAGCACGCTCGACGCGACGTTGATGTTCGACTTGTAGGTCGCATCGGCGGTGGTCGCCTGGGTGATCTGCTGCAGCTTCACATAGGCGGCGGCATCGGTGACCGCGGTCACGCCCAGCTTGGTCGTGGCGATCTGGGTCTGCGCCTTGTCGGCCTGTGCCGTCAGCTTGGTCATCAGCGACGTCGACTGGCTGTACATCTGCGAAGTGGAGATACGCATGATCGCTTACCTGATATCGAGGATGGACTGGAGCGTCTCGCGCGCGACCTGGATCACGCGGGCCGAGGCCTGATAGGCTTGCTGGAAGCGCATCAGATCGACCGCCTCCTCATCGACATTGACGCCGCTCACCGAATCGCGTGCCGAGACCGCGGAGTCGCGGATCGAGGTCTGCGCGTCGACGATGCTGTTGCGGCCGGCGAGCGCAGCGCCGTTGGCCGCGGTGAGATCGGTCACGCCCTGCTCGAAATTGCCGCTGGTGCGCAGCGTGTCGAGCCCGGCGAGATTGCTGTTGTCGCGCGTGCCGCCGCCGGTCGCAGCGGCGGCGATGCCGCGCGGATCGGTCATCGCGATGCTCAGCTGATAGGCGGGATCGCCCACCGTGAAGATCGGCTGGCCGGCATTGCCCTGCAGGTCGTCGCCCGCGGCCTGGACCGCGTTGACGCCCTCTGCGAACTGCTGCGCCATCTGGCTGATATCGTCGCGGGCCGCGGCAATGCGGGCGCCGCTCTCGGCGATGCCGGCCATCGCGCCGCCATTGGGCGACATCGACTGGACCGCGCCGGTGGCCTGGCGCACCGAGAAGGAGAAGGCGCCCTCGTCGTTGCTCTGCACCAGCACGATCGCGGCGTTCGCGCCCTCGACCAGCGTCGGGCCACTGGCGCTGCCGGCCTGGACGGTGGCGCGGCCATAGCTGTCGAAGCTCACGGTGACGTCGGTGAGCGCGCTCATCTGCTCGAGCATCTGGTCGCGCTGGTCGAGCAGCGCCGCCTGGCCTGCCGTGCCTTCATCGGCGCGGGCGAGGCCGGCATTCACCTTGGCGAGGCTGGCCGACAGGTTGTTGAGCTGCGTCACCGCGGTATCGGCCGAGGCCTTGAGATCGGTCATCGCGCTGTCGAGCGCCTTGCCCGTCGCGGTGAAGGCGGCGGCGACGCCATTGGCGTTCTCGAGCATCGTCGCGCGCGCCGGCAGCGCAGTCGGGTCTGCCGCCACGGCCTTGGCCGAGGTGAAGAAGGCGGTCAGCTGGGTGCCGAGCTGGTTCTGCGTCAGGCTGGTGTCGATCCGCCCGAGCCAGGTCGCGCCGGTCATCGAGCGGGCGAGATCCGAGCTGGCGGTGCGCACTTCGGCGGCGCGGAACTGGTCGGCCGAGCGGACGACGCCGCCCACATTGGCGCCCAGGCCCGACGTGGTCGCGCTGGTGTTGCCGCCGATCGCGACGACTTCGCGCACGGTGGCGACGCGGCGCGAATAGCCCGCGGTCGCAGCATTGGCGATATTGTCGGACGTGGTGGCGAGCGCGGACTGATAGGCCCGCGCGCCGCTCGCGCCGATCGAAAGGAGATCGGTCATTTGACGGTGCCTCCATCAGTCGCCGCCGGCGCAGTGTCGGCAGCGGGGGCGGTCTCGGTCTTCATGCCCTTGGCCAGGAATGCGGTCATCGCCTTGCCGATGCCGATCGGGGCATGCACGGCCATGCTCTGGGCGAGCTGCTGGTCCTGCATGTCGCGGAACTGGTCCTCGCCCTTGCTGTCGAACAGGCCGTCGCCAAGCTTCGCCTGGCGCATCGACTTGAGCATCATGCCCGTGAAGACCGCCTCGAAGCGCTGGCCGGCGGCTTCGAGATTCTCCTTGGACGCGAGGCGCGACGTGTCGGTCGACACGCCGCCCGACGGGCTGGTGGAAAGGGCGATGGGATCGGTCACAGGATGATCAGCTCCGCCTTGAGCGCACCGGCTTCCTTCAGCGCTTCGAGGATCGCGACGAGATCCGCCGGCGACGCGCCGATCGCGTTCACCGCCTTGACGATGTCCGAAAGCTTCGGGCCCGCTTCCATCAGGAACATCGGGTGCTTCTCCTCCTCGATGCCCACCGTGCTGTGCTGCTCGGTGCGGGTCTCGCCCTTGCTGAACGGCGCGGGCTGGCTGGTGCGCTGGTTCTCATCAATACGAACGGTCAGTTTACCATGTGTTACCGCGGCCGGGCTGACACGGACGGCGGAGTTGATCACCACCGTGCCGGTGCGCGCGTTGACGATCACCTTGGCGGGTGCTTCCGCAGCCTCGACGGTGAGGTTCTCGACCTCGCTCATCAGCTCGGCGCGCACGTCGCGGCCCTCGGGCACCTGGATGGCGATCGAGACGCCGTCGAGCGCACGGGCGCGGCCCGGGCCGAAGCGGCCGTTGATCGCATCCTGCACGCGCTGCGCCGTGGTGAAGTCGGCACGGGCGAGGTTGAAGGTGAGGAAGGGCGACTTGTCGAAGCCGGTATCGACGGCGCGCTCGACCGTGGCCCCCTCCGGGATGCGACCCGAGGAGGGAGTGTTGACCACGATCTTCGAGCCGTCGGCACCTTCGGCACCCAGCCCGCCCACGGCGAGGTTGCCCTGCGCCATCGCATAGATCTGGCCGTCGGCGCCCTGGAGCGGGGTGAGGATCAGCGTGCCGCCGCGCAAGGATTTGGCCTTGCCCATCGACGAGACGGTGATGTCGAGCTTCTGGCCCGGCTTGGCGAAGGCGGGCAGTTCGGCGGTGATCATCACCACCGCGGCGTTCTTCAGCCCCGGCGCGACGCCCGAGGGCAGCTGCAGGCCGAAGCGCGAGGTGACGCCCTTCATCGACTGGACGGTATATTCCAGATTGTCGTCGCCCGTGCCCGGCAGGCCGACGACGACGCCATAGCCCGTGAGCTGGTTGGTGCGGATGCCCTGGAAATTGCCCAGGTCCTTCACGCGCTGGGCCTGCGCCGGGGTGGCGGCAGCGAGCGCCAGGGCGGCGAGGGCGAGGAAGCGGCGGATCATGGCTCTGGCTCCGGCTCTTAGAAGGGGCTGATCACGGAGAAGAATCGGCTCAGCCAGCCCTGGCGGCTGGCGCGGGCGACGTCGCCCTTGCCGGTATAGGCGATGCGGGCATCGGCGACGCGCGTCGAGAGCACGCGGTTGTTCGCGTCGATATCGGCGACGCGCACGATGCCCTTGATCTGGACGAACTCGTCGCCGCGATTGAGCGTCACGCGCTTCTGGCCCTGCACCAGCATCGTGCCGTTCGGATAGACCGCGGCAACGGTGACGCTGATCTCGCCCGACAGCGCATTGGCCTGGTCGGCGGTGCCGGTGCCGTTGAAGTTGCGCTTGCCACTGACGCTGGCATCGCTTTCCTTGAACAGCGAGAGCGCGCCGGTGCTCGGCGGGGCGACGCTGAAGCCGCCCGAGCTGTCGAGCTTGGTGCCCGCCGACTTGGAGGCGGCGGTCTTCTCGACCAGCAGGATCGACAGCGGATCGCCGACACGGCGGGCACGCTGGCCCTCGTAGAGCGCGGCATAGCCGTCGCTCGCCTGGAAGATGCTGCCATTGGCGGGCGCAGGCGCGGGCGTCGCGGCGGGAAGCGTCACGGAGAAATCCTCCTTCTGCTTCTTCTTGCCGATGCCGAGGAACTGCGCCTTGGCGGGCGTGGCGGTGAGGGCGAGGCCGGCGGCGATCAGCGCGCCGGTGGCGAGGCCGGTGAGGAACTTCATCGCGCGGCCCTCAGATGTTCTGGTTGACATATTTGAGCATCTCGTCGGTCGCCGAGATCATCTTCGAGTTCACCTCATAGGCGCGCTGGGTCTCGATCATGTCGACCAGCTCCTCGACGACGTTGACGTTCGAGCCTTCGAGCATGCCCTGGCGGACCGTGCCGCGGCCATCGACGCCGGCATTGCCCAGCGCGACGGTGCCGCTCGCGGGCGTCTCGATCAGGTAATTGTCGCCCATCGCCTGCAGGCCCGCCGGATTGGGGAAGCTGGCGATCTGGATCTGGCCGATCTGGGTGAGGTCGGTCTGGTTCGGCATCTGCGCCGAGACGGTGCCGTCGGTGCCGACGGTGACCGAGATCGCGCCCTCCGGGATGGTGACGCCCGGCATCACCTGATAGCCTTCCGAGGTGACCAGCTGGCCTTCGGCCGAGCGCGAGAAATTGCCCGCGCGGGTATAGCCCAGCCCGCCGCCCGGCAGCTGCACCTGGAAATAGCCGTTGCCGTCGATCGCCATGTCGAGGCCGTTGCCGGTCGTCTGGAGCGAACCCTGGGTCTCGAGGCGCTGCGTCCCCTGGACGCGCACGCCGGTGCCGAGGTTGAGGCCGGTCGCGTACTTGGTCTCCGCGGTCGAGGCGGCGCCCGGCGCGGTGACGACCTGATAGGCGAGCGTCTGGAAGCTGGCGCGGTCCTTCTTGAACGCCGTGGTGTTCACGTTCGCCAGGTTGTTCGAGATGACCCGCATGCGCGTATCCTGAGCGTCGAGGCCCGTGCGCGCGATGTGCAGTGCTGCCGATCCCATGGTTCTAACTCCTTATCAGGACGGCATCCGCATCAGCGATGCGGAGCTCTCGTCCATGTTCTTGGCGTCCTTCAGCAGGCCCGCCTGGACTTCGTAGGCGCGCTGGTTCTCGATCATGTCGACCAGCGCCTGGGTGAGGTTGACGTTCGACTGCTCGAGCGAGCCCGACGTCACCTTTGCATCCATGTCCTCGGGCAGCACGCCGCCGCCCTTCACATGGAGGAGATTGTCCAGCCCCTTGGCAGTCTGCGTGCCGTCGGTGCTGCACAGCTTGATCTTGTCGATCACCTGCGGCTGCGTCGCGTCGCCGCCGCGCGGCACGATCGAGACGGTGCCGTCCTCGGAGATCGTCACCTTGTCGGCGGGCGGCACGGTGATGGGGCCCCCCGACCCCATCACCGGGAAACCGTCGCCGGTTTCCAGCACGCCCGAGGGCGCGATCGTCAGATCGCCGCGCCTCGTATAGGCTTCGGTGCCGTCGGTGGCCTGGACCGCGATCCAGGCGTCGCCGTTCACCGCAACGTCGAGCGGGTTGCCGGTCTGGATCATCGTGCCCTTCGTCCGGTCGAAGTCGTTGACTTCCTCCGCGGCGAACTGGCGCGAGTCCATTCCGGTACCCTGAAGGACCAGCCGGTCGAAGCTGACGCGCTCGGCGCGGAAGCCGATGGTCGAGGCGTTCGCGATGTTGTTCGCGATCGTCGCCTGCGACTGCATCTGGCTCCTGAGCCCCGACATCGCGGTATAGACAAGCCGGTCCATGGTTTGCTCCTCCTCAGCCGATCAGATCAGCTGCGGATGTTGAAGATGGTCTGGGACATCTGGCTGGCGGTATCGAGCGCCTTGGCATTCGCCTGGAAGTTGCGCTGTGCCGCGATCAGATTGACCAGCTCTTCGGTGATGTCGACGTTCGAGCGCTCGATCGCGCCCGACATCAGGCCGCCGAACCCGTTGGTGCCCGGCTCGCCCAGGCGCGCATCGCCCGAGAAGCCGGTTGCGGCCCAGGTCGAGTTGCCGAGCTGGCGCAGGCCGGCATTGTTGGTGAAGCTGGCGAGAACGACCTTGCCCAGTGCCTGGGTGTCGCCGTTCGAGAAGCTCGCGGTCACCGTGCCGTCGTCGCCGATGGTCACGCCTTCGATCTGGCCCACCGGCGAACCGTCCTGGGTGGTCGAGTTCAGGCTGAACGGCGAGCTCACCTGGGTGGTGCCTGCGGTCAGATCGAGCTTGATCACCTGCTCCGAAGTCGCGCCCGGCGCCAGGAAGCCCATGAAGGTCACCGGCGTGGTCGGGCTCGAGAGCTTGCCCGTGCTGTCGAACTTGAGCTCGAACTGCGAGATCGAGTCGGGATCGTCGCCGGCATTGAGCTGCTGGTCGCCGACGAACGAATAGACCTTCCAGGTGCTGGTGGCGTCGTCGCCGGTCGGCTTGGTCTCGCGGACGAAATAGTTGGTCAGCGTCAGCGCGTTGCCGTTCGCGTCATAGATCGTCGTCTGGACCGACTGGTTGTAGGTGGTCGGGTCGAAACGGTCGAACTTGTATTCGGTATCGTCGAACTTCGCCGCTTCCGACGGGATCGCCGAGCCGGCATTGAGGTTCAGGCCGAGCTTGACGTTCTCGGTCGCCTCGGGCGTGCCGCTGGTCTGCGGTAGGCGCAGGCTGACGGTCGAGGAAAGGCCGGTCGCGACCACCGCGCCCGAGCCGTCCACCGGATAGACCTGCAGCTTGTTGCCCTGCGCGTCGACCACATAGCGATCGGCATCGACCTGGAAGCTGCCGTTGCGGGTGTAGGCAACGCCGTTGCCGCTCTTCTCGTCGCCCTTGACGATGAAGAAGCCGTCGCCCGAGATCGCGACGTCGAGCGCCGACGAGCTCTGGGTGAAGCCGCCCTGGCCGAACTGCTGGCGCACTGCCTTCACGACCACGCCCGAACCGACCATCTGGGTCGGGTTCATGTTGGCGGTCGACGCGATGACGTCGGCGAACTGCGTGGTGCTCTTCTTGAAGCCGTTGGTCTGCACGTTCGCAAGGTTGTGCGAGATCGTCGACATGTCGGTCTGAGCCGCCTGAAGGCCGGAGAGCGAGGTGAAGAAGGACATTTTCCGTTACTCCTTGGAAAAACTGGTTCAGCCGACCTGCCAGATGGCGTCGGTGGTGATGTTGCCTACGCCGGTGACGGAGAGGACGGGCTTGCCGTCCGATCCCATCGAGACCGCGCTCACGGGCGCCCAGACGAGCGGGGCGGACGACACGTTGCCGGTGCCGTCGGTTGCGATGGTGCTGACGGTGAAGGGGCCGTCGCCGGCGGCTTCGCCGCTGTCGGTGGTGCCGTCCCATTCCCAGGCGACCGCGCCCGAATCCTGCGCACCCATCTCGATCGTCTTCAGCGTGTTGCCGTCGGCGTCCTTGATGGTCACGGTGACGTTGGTCGCGTCGTCGGCCAGGGCGACTGCGCCGGCCAGGCCGCCCGAGGTGCGCGGATAGGCAGTCGAGCCTTCGACCAGCACCGTCTTGCCGACATAGCCGATCGCGTCGTTGAGCGAGGTGGTGCTCAGCTGGCTGGCGATCGTCTTCAGCGTCGAGCTCATCTCGGTGATGCCCGAGAGCGACGAGAACTGCGCCATCTGGGCGACCATCTGGCTGTTGTCGACCGGCTCGAACGGATCCTGGTTCTTCAGCTGGGCCGTCATCAGCGCCAGGAAGTCCGAAACGTCCATGTCGGTGGTGCCGAGCTGCGACGTGTCGGTGGTGTTGTTGAGCGTGGTGCCCGTCGTCGACGTGGTGCCCGCATCATAGCGGGTGATCCCCAGGCTCGAGAGGGTGGTATCGAAATCACTCATGTTCAGCGACCCAGCTTGAGGGTGTCGACGATGAGCTGCTTGGCAGTCTGCATCACTTCGACGTTGTTCTGGTAGTTCCGGGCGGTCTCCATCATGTCGACCAGCTCCCGGGTCTCATCCACGGCGGCTTCCCAGACATTGCCGTCCTTGTCGGCCATGGGGTTGCCGGGATCGTAGCGCTTGGTGGGGTCCGAGCCCGCGGTGACGACCTGCTCGACATCGACGGTCGACATGCCGCTCGCCTGATCGAAGGCGGTGCGGAACACCGGCTTGATCGTGCGATAGGCAGCGTCCGGGCTCGATGCGACCGTGCCGACATTGGCGAGGTTCGAGGCCGTGGTGTTCATCCGCACCAGCTGCGCGCTCATCGCGCGGCCGGAGACCTGGAAGATCGAAAGCGGCTGGTCGCCCATCTCTTATTCTCCCTTCAGCGCGCGCGTGATCTGGCCGATGCGGCCGTTCAGGAACGACAGCGTGGTCTGATAGGCGACGGCGTTTTCGGCGAAGGCGGTCTGCTCGGTCGCCAGCTCGACGGTGTTGCCGTCGGCCGAGGGCTGGAGCGGCACGCGGTAGAGCGTGTTGGCGTCGATCGAGGAGTCGAGCGAGCCGCCGGTCGCGGTCGCGCTGTTGAGCGCGGCGCGGAAATCGATGTCCTTGGCCTTGTAGCCAGGGGTGGATGCGTTGGCGATGTTCGACGCCAGCATCCCCATGCGCTGCGAGCGCACGGCAAGCGCTGCGCCATGTACGCCGAATAGGCTGTCGTTGGGCATTGCACGTCTCCCGCACAAAAGGTTCGCGACCTTCCTAGCAACCACCGTGCCAATTTCGCTGGAGACGCCAAAAAACCGCCTTTCCCCTCAGGAGCGGCAAGCGGCGGCAAGGTTTTGCCGGCGTGTCGGCACGCGGTTGCCGGTCCGGCAGGGCTTGCCGGGCGCTCGCCCTCGCACGGGCAATTGGCCCGCCTCTTGCACCCATGCGGGCATGGATATGAATGTGCTTCCCGCGCTCGGGACCTTCCTCGATCCGCTTGCGCTCGCCATCGTCGGCGGGGGAACGCTGGCGGGAGCTGTGCTGCGCACCGCGTCGGGCGATCTCGTCCGGGGCGTCGCCGCACTCGGCACCCTGCCGCGCCGCCGCTTCGACGGCGATCCGCTGGTCGCCCAGGTCGCGGCGCTCACCCGCATCGCGCGCCGCCACGGCGTGATCGCGCTCGATCGCTCGAAGATCGCCGACCCGGACATCGCCGCCGCGGTCGCCGCGATCGTCGACGGTGCCGGTCCCAGGGATGTCGAGACGCTGCTCGAGCAGCGCCGCTGCACCCGCTTCGAGCGCCACCGCGGCGGCTGGGAGCTATGGTCGGGCGCTGCCGAGCTGGCGCCGGCGATGGGCATGGTCGGCACGCTGATCGGCCTGGTCGGCATGTTCGCCGCGATGAAGGATCCGCAGACGATCGGCGGCGCGATGGCGGTCGCCTTGCTCGCCACGCTCTATGGTGCGCTGCTCGCCAATCTCGTGCTGCTGCCGATCGCCACCCGGCTCAAGCGCCGCGCGCGCCACGAAGCGCAGGAGCGCCTGCGCCTCCAGCCCGGCCTCGCCGCGCTTGCCGCCGTCGAGCCCGGCACCGGCACGCTCAAGGAGATCGCGGCGTGACCGTCCGTCTGAGCGTGTTCGACGAGGACGAGCCCACGCGCGCGCCCTGGCTGGTGACGCTGGCCGATCTGTCGCTGCTGCTCGTCGGCTTCTTCGTCTTCCTCCAGGCGAGCCAGGTCGATCCCGGCAAGCTCGCCGCGGGCATCCGCGCCGGCTTCGGCGCGAGCGAGGCCGCGCCGGCGCCGATGCCGGTCGACCTTGCCACCGCTACCGGCTTCGCGCCCGGCTCCGCGCTTCCCGGCGACACCGCCTCGGCGCTCGAATGGGCGCGCACCGCCGCGCATGACCCGCGCACGCGCCTGCGGATCACCGGCGAAGTCGACGGCACGGCCGCCGATGTCGATCCGCTTACCGGCAGCGGCCCGATCCTCGCCGCCGACCGCGCCCGCGCCGTCGCTGCGCTACTCATCCGCAACCACGCGATCGATCCGTCGCGCATCGTGCTTTCCACCGGCCGCGGCCAGCGCCGCGCCGTCCTCACGCTTGGCTTCGAAGGAGACCGGCCATGATCCTCGCTCTCGCACTCGGCCTCGCCGCCCAGGATTTCCAGTCTGTCGCGGCGCTCGACACCGTCGTCACCCAGTTCACCGGCAAGCAGGTCGGCGAGCAGGGCGGGGCGATCGCCCCGATCGACCGCCGGCTGAAGCTCGCCGCCTGCGCCGCGCCCCAGCTCGACTGGCGCAGCGAAACGCATGACGCGGTGGTGATCCGCTGCATGGCGCCGACGTGGAAGATCTTCGTGCCCGTCGCCGCGGTGCCGCGGCCCAAGGCGGTGCCGGCGGCGCCGATGCCGGCCAATGTCGTCGTCCGCCCTGCCGTGCCGGTGAAGGTCGAGCCGGTGATCAAGCGCGGCGACGCCGTCACGGTGGAGGCCGGCTCCGAAGGCTTCTCGATCTCGCGCCAGGGCATTGCGATGAACGATGCTCCTCCCGGCGGCCGGATCAGCGTCAAGGTCGACGACAAGCAGCCGCCGATCCAGGCGATCGCGATCGAGCCCGGCCGTGCCCGCCTGCCGGGCTTCGCCGAAGGCAGCTGAAATTTTTCCGTAAAGCTCGCGTGCCTGCGGTCGTTTGAAGCATTGCAGGCACAGCGAGGATTGCAGGCAATGGTGGAATCAATCGGCACGAAGGCAGGCACGGTCACCGACCGTCGCACTGTGCCCGTTGAACCCGCTGCGAAGGTGGCGGCGCTCCGTCCGGTCGCAAACGACACGCCGGCGGTGCAGAGCGCCGCGGCGGAGATCGCCGGCACGGCCGGCGCGCAGGCCCCGGTCGATGCCGATCGGGTGGCGCGGATCCGCAAGGCCATCCAGGACAACAAGTTCCCGCTATCGCCGTCGACGATCGCCGATCGGCTGCTCGCCTTCAAGCTCGATTGGAAGTCCCGTGAACCGTCGTGAAGCGCTCATCGAGGTGATCGAATGCCTCCACGCCGAGATCGCGGCGCTGAAGGCCAACGACGTCGCCGCGCTCGAAGCGGCCACCCGATCCAAGATCGCCGCGATCGACACGGTCGCGCTCTATGACGGCGAGGCCCCCGGCCCCGAGGTCCGCGAGCTTGCCGCCGAGGCGCACAAGCTCAACGAGACCTGCCGCATCTATGTGAACCTGATGGCGGCAAATGTTCGCCGCCGCCTGCAAATCCTTTCCGGTCAGCAGGCGCCGTCCTACAAGGCGGCAGGGTACGCCCTCGCCTGAAAGGGCATGGCTAACCCCCATTAACCAGAACTGGCACGGTCCTTGCTGCGATAGCCCCGAATAAGGGCAATCCGGATCAGGACTAGATGAGCGTCACTTCGGTCAACTCCAAGGCAAGCGTCCAGACGGCGATCGCCGCGGCAAGCCGCAAGACCGGCATCGACTTCAACTATCTGCTCGGCCAGGCACAGGTCGAGAGCGGGTTGAACGCGAATGCGCGCGCCGGCACGTCTTCGGCCACCGGTCTCTACCAGTTCATCGAGCAGAGCTGGCTCGGCGTGGTCAAGCAGCACGGGGCCGAGCATGGCCTGGGCTGGGCGGCCGACAGCATCAAGCAGACCAGCTCGGGCCGCTACGTCGTCAGCGATCCCGCCGCCCGCAGCGCCATCCTGAATATGCGCAGCGATCCGCAAACCGCGGCGCTGATGGCCGCCGAGCATGCATCGGACAACAAGACCGCGCTCGAGGACAGCCTGGGCCGCCCGGCCACCGGCACCGATCTCTACATGGCGCACTTCCTGGGCCTGGGCGGCGCCGACAAGTTCCTGAGCGCGATGGCCGAGAGCCCGGACCGCACCGGCGCCTCGATGTTCCCCGCCGCAGCCCGCGCCAATCGCGGCGTCTTCTATGCGTCGAACGGCCAGCCGCGCACGCTTTCGGAAATCTACAGCCGCTTCGCCGGCAAGCTCGACCAGGGTGCTGCCGCCGGCGGCGCCACCGGCACCGCTTCGACCGGGCTCGACGACGGCTTCTCCGCCGCCGCCCGGGCCTGGAGCGACGGCGACAACGAAGTCGTGCTCGGCAACGGCGCGGTCGATGGCGACCGGCACTGGGTGCAGAACACGCTGGCCCAGCTCAACGTCTCGCGTCCGGAAGGCAGCACGGCGACCGATCCGCTCGGCCGCCGCATCGATCCGCTGCGTCCGACGCCGGAAAATGCCCGCCTCGCCTATCTCATGCTCGCGAACCTGGGAGCGTAACCCCTAGTGTCTGCAATCTCGCTTCCCGCGGGCGCGATGCCCGCCGCCAAGAGCTTCGCGCTGCCTGCCGCGATCCTGCTGCTCGTCGCGCTGATGGTGGTGCCGATCCCGGCCTTCCTGCTCGACGCCTTCTTCATCCTCAACATCATGATCAGCCTTGCGGTGCTGATGGTGGCGCTGAACGCGCAGAAGCCCCTGGACTTCTCCGCCTTCCCCACCGTGCTGCTGTTCGCCACGCTGTTCCGCCTCGGCCTCAACGTCGCCTCGACGCGCGTCGTGCTGGTGCACGGGCATGAGGGCGAGAGCGCCGCCGGCCATGTGATCGAAGCGTTCGGCACCTTCATGATCGGCGGCGACTATGTCGTCGGCCTGGTCGTGTTCGCAGTGATCGTGATCATCAACATGATCGTCGTCACCAAGGGTGCCGGCCGCGTTTCCGAAGTCAGCGCGCGCTTCACGCTCGATGCGTTGCCCGGCAAGCAGATGGCGATCGACGCCGATCTGAATGCCGGCCTGATCACGCCGGACGATGCCCGCGCCAAGCGCCTCGAAGTGTCGACCGAAGCCGATTTCTACGGCGCGATGGACGGTTCGTCCAAGTTCGTGAAGGGCGATGCGATCGCCGGCCTGCTGATCCTCGGCATCAACGTGATCGGCGGCCTGATCCTCGGCGTCGCCAGCCACCAGATGGCTGTGGGCGAGGCAGCCTCCACCTATGTGCTGCTCGCCATCGGTGACGCGCTCGTCGCGCAGGTGCCGGCGCTGCTGCTCTCGATCGCCGCCGCCGCCATCGTCACCCGGGTCAAGTCGAGCGACGATCTCGCCGGCCAGATCGGCAGCCAGTTCGCCAGCTACAAGACCTGGATGCCGGTCGCGGTCATCCTCGGCCTGCTCGGCGTCTTCCCCGGCATGCCGCACTTCCTGATGCTGCCCGCCGCCGCCGCCGCCGGCTATGCCGCCTGGCACCTGCGCAAGGTCGCCAACCGGCCCAAGCCGGTCGCCGCGCCGCCGGCCGAGCCCACCGATCTGTCGAAGATCGGCTGGGAGGAAGTCACCGACAACATGCAGGTCATGCTCGACATCGGCTACGGCCTGGTGCCGCTGGTCGACGAGCGTCGCGGCGGGCCGCTGATGGGCCGCATCACCGGCGTCCGCCGCCAGCTTTCCAAGGAGCTCGGCTTCGTCGTGCCCCAGGTGCGCGTGCGCGATGACATCAACCTGGCGCCCTTCACCTATCGCATCGTCATCGGCGGCGTGGTCGTGGCCGAGGACAATGTGTCGCCCGAGGAGATGCTGGCGATCGACACCGGCCAGGCCTCGGGCCGCCTCCACGGCAAGCCGGTCAAGGACCCGACCTTCGGGCTCGACGCGACCTGGATTTCGCAGGGCGATAGTGATGCCGCCACCGGCCTGGGCTATCTCGTCGTCGATCCGGGCACCGTGGTCGCCACCCATCTCAACCAGTGCCTGATCCAGAACGCCACCGATCTGCTCGGCCCGGACGAGGTCCAGGCGCTGCTCGACGGGCTCAAGGAGCGCTCGGCCCAGCTCGTCGCCGCGCTCTGCCCGGCGCCGCTGCCGCTCACTACGCTCACCCAGGTGCTGCGCGGCCTGCTCGCCGAGAGCATTCCGCTCAAGGAGTTCCGCCGTATCGCCGCCGCCATCGCGGTCGCCGCGCAGAAGACGCTCGATGCCGAGGAGCTGATCGAACTGATCCGCCCCGAGCTCGGCCCGCTGATCATCCAGCGCCTGTGCGGCGTGCGCGAGCCGTTGCGGGTGATGACGCTGGAGGGCCAGCTCGAGGGGCTGCTCGGCCAGGCGGTCCGCTCCGATCCGTCGCGCCGCCACACGATCGAGCCCGATCTCGGCCGCCGCATCTCCGATGCGCTGCAGCGCGCCGCCCAGCCGCTGATCGCCGAGGCCAAGCCCTTCGCGCTCGTCGTCCAGCCGTCGATCCGCGTCGCGATCCGCAAGCTGATCAAGAACGTCCTCCCCGACACGCCGGTGATGAGCTTCTTCGAAGTGCCCGAGGACAAGGCCGTCGAAGTCGTCGCCGTGATCGGTGCGCCGGAGGCGCTGCCCGCATGAACGCTTTCACCCCAGGGAAACTAGACGCCATGGCTTCATTGGCTCCTGCCCCCCTTATCTACACGCCCACCCCGCCGCGCCGCGATCCCGAGGCACTGGTGCGCAAGCACCTGCCTTTGGTCCGCCGGATCGCCTGGCACATCCATGGCTCGATGAGCACGCTCGTCGAGGTGGAGGATCTGATCCAGATCGGGCTGGTCGCGCTGATCGAGGCCTCGGCCAATTTCGAGGACCGCGGCCAGGTGACCTTCGAGCAATATCTCGCGACGCGGCTGCGCGGCGCGATGATCGACGAGCTGCGCCGCCAGGCGACGACGACACGCGGCGCGATGCGCCGGCGCAAGGCCTATCACGAAGCCGTCACGGCGCTCACCGCCGAGCTCGGCCGCGTGCCCGACGACGAGCAGGTCGCCGCCAAGCTGGGCGTCACGCCCGAGAAGCTGCGCACCGACTATGCCAATGCCGAGGCGGTCCGTTTCGATTCGATCGACGACACCTATTCGGACGAGAGCCCCTGGTTCATGTCCGACGAGCCCAACGCCTTCGAGCAATTGGCCGAGAGCGACCAGCGCGAGGCGCTGATCGAGGCGATCGCCGAATTGCCCGAGCGCGAGCAGCAGGTGATCCAGCTCTATTATGTCGAGGAGCTCAATCTCGAGGAAATCGGCCAGGTGCTGGGCGTCGGCGCGGCGCGGATCTGCCAGATCAAGGCGAGCGCGCATGCCCGGCTGAAGAAGGGACTGGCGCGCAGGTTAGGGTAGAGTCCCTGTTCCCAAGCGGTTCCCCGGCGAAAGCCGGGGCCCAGGGTTTCTCTGCCGAATCGCTTGTGACCCTGGGCCCCGGCTTTCGCCGGGGAACAAGCAGCTGGGAATGTAGGATTTCGTCTGCAAGGCTCTCCCGCATGGCCGTCGCAGCGCCTTCCCCGACATCCTGGCCCCTGTCCTCCCGCCGCCCGGCAAGAGCCTCGCGCGCGTAGATGTCGTGACTTTTGCGACTTTCCGGCCGGCGCCCGGCTTGCGCCGTTCCCCAAGCTGCCCCACACCTCCGCCCCGATAACCATTCGGGGAATTTCCATGACCAAGCATCTGTTCCTGGCCGGCGCGATGGCGTTCGGGCTGATGGCGTCGCCTGCGCTCGCGCAGGACCAATGGACCGTCCGCCCCGAATGGGTGCGTGCGCATGAGAGCTTCCTCGCCAGCGACGCGCTGCAGGGCCGCGGCAGCGCGACCCGCGACGAGGCGATCGCCGCCGCCTATGTCGCCGCCCAGTTCGAGAGCTTCGGGCTGAAGACCGCGCCGGGCATGACCGGCTATCTCCAGCCCGCGACGATCGTGCGCACCAGCCTGAAAGGCGTGACGCTCACCGCCGATGGCGCTGCGATCGGCGGAACCTCGGTGCTGGTCGGCGGGCTTCAGCCGGTGTCGGGCAAGGCGGTCGTCTTTGCCGGCACTGATCTGGCCAAGCTGCCCAAGGGGGACGTCGTCCTCGCGCGTGCGGATGGCCCCGGCATGCAGCTGTTCGGCCTTTTCCGCGCCGCCGGTGCCAATGGCGCGAAGCTGGTCATCGTCCGCGAAAACGCCGCGACCAAGGAAACGCTTGAGAAGTTCGGCGGCACCCCGCGCATGCCGACCTATCTCGACGACGGGCAAAGCGGGATGGACGGCGACCGCCCGGCGCTGCTGGTACTTCCTGCCGCTGCGTTCGACGCGCTGGCGGCCAAGCCCGGCGCCACGATCGCCGCGACCTTCGAGGTGGAGAAGAAGACGAGCACCACCACCAACGCGATCGGCTATCTGCCCGGCGCCGATCCGGCGGCGGGCTACCTGCTCCTCACCGCGCATCTCGATCATCTCGGGCTGCGGGCCGACGGCGTGATCATGCACGGCGCCAATGACGATGCCTCGGGCACCACCGCGGTGCTCGAGCTGGCGCGCGCGTTGGCCTCGGGCAAGCCGATGAAGCGCGGCATCCTGTTCGTCGCCTATGGCAGCGAGGAGATTGGCGGGTTCGGCTCGACCTGGTTCGGCAAGCACCCGCCGGTGCCGATCGACCAGATCGTCGCCAATATCGAGATCGAGATGATCGGCGCGCAGGATCCCAAGCTTCCGGCCGGGCACATGATGATGACGGGGATGGAGCGCTCGACGCTGGGCGACACGCTCAAGGCGCATGGCGCGCTGGTCGCCGCTGATCCCTATCCCGACCAGCATTTCTTCGAGCGCTCGGACAATTATTCGCTCGCCAAGGTCGGCGTGGTTGCACACACGCTGTCGGGCTGGGCGGTGGTTCCGACCTATCACAGCCCCGAAGACACGCTGGCCAATCTCGACATCGCGTTCATGACCCGCGCGATCCAGTCGCTGATCGCGCCCGTGCGCAGCCTCGCCAACAGCGCCGACAAGCCGCAATGGAAGCCGGGCGGCAAGCCCGAAGGGCACTGATGTAGCGGCACCGGCCCGCTCCCCGCCCGGCCACCTAACGGCAGTATCTTATGGGTGGCCGGGTGGGGGAGCGGGCCGGTGCGGCGTTCCAAATGAGGAAAAGCCCCGGTGGTTGGACCACCGGGGCTCCCCATGCGCCCCCTCCGGCAAGAAGGGGTGACCGGCCTTGGTGCCTGTCAGGGGGGTGACACCCCGACCGGCACGCGCTTACTGAAGAAGCTTGAGAACCGACTGCTGGCTCTGGTTCGCCTGGGCGAGCATCGCCGTCGAAGCCTGAGACAGGATCTGTGCCTTGGCGAGCGCCGCGGTCTCGGTCGAGTAATCCGTGTCCTCGATCCGGCTGCGTGCGTCGCTGAGGTTGGCCACGTTCGACTGGAGGTTGTTCACCACCGATTCGAGCTGGCTCTGGCCGGCGCCGAGGCTGGCGCGGGCGGTGTTCACCGTCTTCAGCGCGTCGTCGAGCGTCTCGAGAGCGTCCGAAGCGTCGTCGGCATCCGAGATGTCGATCTCGACGGCGTCGTCGAGATCGATCTCGGCGAAGTCGAGCGTCACGGTGTCCGAAGCGGTCGAGCCGGTCTGGATGGTCACGCTGCCCGAGTCACCCGCATCGCCGGTGAACAGCGCCACGCCGTTGAACGTGGTGTTCGACAGGATGTTGGTGATCTGGGTGGTCAGCGCCGTGACTTCGGTCTGCAGATTGGCACGGTCGTCTTCCGAATAGGTGCCGCTCGACGACTGGACCGCCAGCTCGCGGATACGCTGCAGCATGTTGGTCACTTCGCCCAGCGCGCCTTCGGCGGTCTGCGCCATCGAGATGCCGTCATTGGCGTTGCGGATCGCCTGGTTCATGCCGCGGATCGAAGAGGTCATGGTCGAAGCGATCGCCAGGCCGGCGGCGTCGTCCTTCGCGCTGTTGATGCGCTTGCCGGTCGACAGGCGCTCCATGGCCGTGCTCAGCGCGCTGTTGGCGCCGGTCGAAGCGTTGGCGGCGCGCAGCGCCGCAGTGTTGGTTCCGATAACAGTCATGTTCGTTACTCCATGCTCGTCGGCTTCCCGCTTACCCCCCTGAACGGGAGCTCGGAGCCGCCAAGCCAAGGAACGGCCGTCGCGAACCGGGTTTAAGCAAAAAATTTCGGCTCTACGTGCGCACGCATAGACGCGCCCGGACCAAGGTGGCCGCGGGATACGCAAATTTACGCGCCGTTAACCAACTTACCCCCAGAAGGATGGTGTTCAGGGGGTTTACCAATGCGATCCATCGTTCCGTCTGCTGCCGTGCTGCGCCAGAAATATGCGCTCGTCTCGTCGCTGCGTGCCCAGGGCTTCGCGGTCGGCGCGAGCGAAGAGGGCCGTCCCGGCGCGAGCGATCTCTTCCTGGTCGCCGAGGGCGAAGTGCCTCCGGCCGCCGCGCGCACGCTGATCCTTGGCGACGAAGGCCGCCAGGCGATCGCGTTCGGCGACGGCAACCCCGCCCGCCTTTCCTACACCAGCGAGGACGCCGCCGTCGGCGCCGGCTTCGCCACCGCGCTGCTGCGCGGCCCGCACGAGCCGGTCGCCGCCGATCCCGAGAGCCTGGCGCTGCTGGCGCTGGCCGAGCGCGTCGCCGCGTCGGACATCACCGTGCTGATCAACGGTCCCACCGGCACCGGCAAGGAAGTGCTGGCCCGGGCGATCCACAACAATTCCACCCGCCGCGACGGCCCCTTCGTGGCGATCAACTGCGCGGCGCTGCCCGAGACGATGCTCGAGGCGATGCTGTTCGGCCACCAGAAGGGCGCCTTCACCGGCGCTTCCTCGGGCGGCCAGGGCTTCTTCCGCGCCGCCCATGGCGGCACGCTGCTGCTCGACGAGATCGCCGAGATGCCGCTCGGCCTGCAGGCCAAGCTGCTCCGCGCGCTCCAGGAGCGCGAAGTGGTGCCGATCGGCGGGACGATGCCGGAGAAGGTCGATGTCCGCGTCGTCGCCTGCGCCAATCGCGATCTCCAGGCCGAAGTCGCCGCCGGCCGCTTCCGCGCCGATCTCTACTATCGCCTCTCGGTCTTCCCGCTGATGACCAAGGCGCTGGTCGAGCGCCCCGGCGACATCGCCGCGCTCGCCGCTGCGATGGTCGTTCGCCATGCCGGCGGCCGCGGCGCGATGCCGTGGATCTCGAACGCCGCGCTCGATGCGCTCGCCAGCCATGATTGGCCCGGCAATGTCCGCGAGCTCGAAAATGTCATCCAGCGCGCGCTGCTGCTCTGCGGCGGCCGCACCATCGATCCCGAGCATCTGATCTTCGACCGGCCGACCGCGCCGCGGATCGAGGTCGAGGCGACGGGCACGCTCTCCAACATCGTCCAGATGCACGAGTTCGCCGCGATCCGCGAAGTGCTCGCCGAATGCGGCGGCAGCCGGATCGAGACCGCCAAGCGCCTGGGCATCTCCGAACGCACGCTCCGCTACCGCCTCGCCAAGGCGCGCGAGCAGGGCGAATCGATCGATAACAAGGCGAGGGCCTCGGCATGAGCGGCATCGACGGCATCGGGGGCGGCGGCGCGATGAGCGTCGACCGCGTCATGGCGCTCCGCGCCCAGATCCTCGAGCGCAACAGCGCGCTCGCCAAGGCGAACGACACGCCCGCCGGCGCCGTCGCCGGCACCTCGGGCACCAAGGGCGCGAGCTTCACCGCGTCGATGGAAGACGCCTTCAAGCAGGTCAACGCCGCCCAGAACCAGGCCGGCGCGCTCTCCGAAGCCTATGAACGCGGCGAGACCGTGGACATCGCCAAGGTGATGCTCGCCCGCCAGCAGGCGTCGGTCGGCTTCGAGGCGACCCTCCAGGTCCGCAACAAACTCCTGTCCGCCTACAAGGACATCATGAGCATGCCGGTGTAATCCATGAGCAACGCCCTCACCCCCACCGATGCACCTGCCCTGCCCGCCGCCGCGGGCCGCCTTGGTGCGCCGCTCGCCCAGATGCGCGGCATTCTCGCCCAGCCCGCGGTGAAGCGCGCGATGCCGCTGATCTTCCTGATCGGCCTGGTCGCCGCCGGCTTCCTCGCCTGGTCGCTGGTCTCGACTCCGCCGCAGCGGATCCTGTTCGCCAACGTGACCGATGCCGACAAGGCGGCGATCACCTCGGCGCTCGAAGGCGCCAGCATCAAGTCGAGCATCGACGGCTCGGGCTCGATCACCGTCGCCGAGGATGATTTCCACAAGGCGCGGATGCTGCTCGCCAGCCAGAACCTGCCCAAGGCGGCGCCCGGCGGCTACCAGATCCTCGACCAGCTGCCGATGGGCGTCAGCCGCGCGGTCGAAGGCGAGCGTCTGCGCCAGGCGCGCGAGACCGAGCTTGCCCGCTCGATCGAGGAGATCGATTCGGTGGCCGAGGCCCGCGTCCATCTCGCCACGCCCGAAGCCAGCGTCTTCGTCCGCGACAAGACCGCGCCCACCGCTTCGGTGGTGCTCAAGCTCCAGCCCGGCCGCGCGCTGGGCGACGCGCAGACCCGCGCGATCGTCAACCTGGTCGCCTCGTCGGTGCCGGGCATGACGCCTGAGAACGTCACCATCGTCGACCAGATGGGTGCGCTGCTCTCGAAGAAGGGCAATGACGCCAATTCGGCGAGCGATGCCCGCATCGACTATCAGCGCCGCATCGAGGACAAGTATCGCGAGCAGCTCGTCCAGCTGCTCACCCCGCTCGTCGGCGCCGGCAATTTCACGGCCGAGGTCCAGGCGGACGTCGATCTCGACGAGAGCCAGGCAACGCGCGAAAGCTATGACAAGGAAGGCGCGGTCCTCTCCGCCGAACAGGGCGCATGGACCGGCAGCAAGGACGGCCAGGCGCCCGGCGGCATCCCCGGCGCGCTGTCGAACACGCCGCCCCCGGCGAGCGTCGTCACCGCGCCCAACGCCCAGCCCACCCCCGGTGCGGCGCCCGCCGCCGGCGCCACGGTCGCCGGTGCCAGCCAGGCTTCGCCGCAGAAGCAGAGCGACAGCTTCACCCGCACCTATGAGACCGGCAAGCAGGTCTCGGTCACCCGCCAGGCGCCGGGCAGCATCAAGCGGCTCTCCGTCGCGGTGCTGCTGCGCGAGGAATCGGGCAAGCCGCGCTCGACCGTGGAGATCCAGCAGATCACCCAGCTCGTCCAGGCCGCGGTCGGCTATAATCAGGGCCGTGCCGATCAGGTCACCGTGATCAGCCGCAAGTTCAACGCCGCTGCCGATGCCGCCGACAAGGGCCCGGCCTGGTACGAGGCCGAATGGGTGCCGCTCGCCGCGCGCAATGCGACGGCGCTCGTCATCGCGCTGCTCGTACTGTTCCTCGGCGTCCGCCCGCTCACCAAGGCGCTGCTCAAGAAGCGCGAGGAGCCGGCCGCCGGTGCCGGCAACCGTCCGGCGCTCGCGATGAGCGGTGCGGCCGGCGAGGACGGCGTCGCACCCGGCGCCGCCCCGGTCTCGATCGAGATGCTCGATCATGCCGGCAACAGCTATGACGAGCGTGTCGGCCTGGTCCGCGGCTTCACTCGCGACAATCCGGCGCGCGCCGCACTGGCCGTGCGCGACATGATCAAGGCAGACGCGCAATGAACGCCATCCGCAGCTTCAACGGCGTCGAGCGCGCCGCGGTCCTGATGATGCTGGTCGGCGAGGAGGAGGCCGCGGCCATCCTCCAGAAGCTCGATCCGGAAGAGGTCCGCTCGCTCGGCAAGGCGATGTTCAACGTCGCCGATGTCAGCGAGGCCGAGGTCGAGATCGTCCTCGACGATTTCGTCTTCAAGGCGCGCGAGCGCACCGGCGTCACCTTCGATCCGGCGCCGAAGATCGAGAGCATCATGAACAAGGCGCTCGGCCCCGAGCGTGCCTCGGGCGTGCTCGCCCGGGTGATGCCGGCCAGCCAGGCCGCCTCGATCGAGTGGCTCGACTGGTTCGAGCCCGAGGAGATCGCCGGGATGATCGAGGCGGAGCATCCGCAGATCGCCGCGGTGCTGCTCGCCAATCTCGATCCCGACATTGCCGCCAAGGTGTTCGAGCACCTGCCCGAGGCCGCGCAGCCGCAGATCCTGCGGCGCATCGCCAAGCTCGGCCCGATCCCGCCCGAGGCGATCGAGACGCTGAAGACGATGCTCCAGGGCCGGGCCGGCGCGGGTGCGAAGAAGTCGAGCGGCGGGCTCCAGCTCGGCGGCACGCGCGAAGCGGCGAAGATCCTGTCGGGCGCCCGCAAGGTCACCGAGCAGCGCGTCATGCCCAAGCTCGCCAAGATCGACCGCGACGTTGCGCGCGCGATCGAGGAAGCGATGTTCGTCTTCGACAATCTGCTCGAGCTCGACGACAAGAACCTGTCGACGCTCATCCGCAACGTCGACACCACGATCCTGGTCAAGTCGCTCAAGGGCGTCGAGGAAGACGTCCGGACCCGCTTCCTGGGCTGCATGTCGAGCCGCGCAGCCGACGGCATCCGGGACGAGATCGAATCGCTCGGCCCGATGAAGATGGCGGACGTGCTCGAGGCGCAGAAGGGCATGATCGCGATCGCGCGCGGCCTGGTGAAGGACGGCACGATCCAGATGCCGTCGAAGGGCGGAGACGACGACTATGTCTGATTTCGCGCCGGGCTTTGCCGGGCGGATCAGCGCGGCCGAACATGTCCTTGCCCGCGCCTTTGGCGAGACTGCCGGCTTCGCACCTTCGGAAGTCGAGCGGATCGGCCGCCGGTTCGAGGAGAAGCCGGCACAGCCGCGCCACTTCACGCCGGCCAATCCCGATGCCAACCCGACCGAGGGCTGGGATCCCTTCGCTGCCGATGCGCAGCATGCGCACGAGCACGGCCCGTTCGTCGATCCGATCGCGGCGGCGCACGAGGCGGGTTTCGCCGAGGGCCATGCCGCGGCCGTGGTCGAGATCGAAGCGGCGCAGGCCCGCGAGAACGCATTGCTCGATCAGGTCTCGACGGCGCTCGCCACCGGCGCGCATTTCGATCGCGAGCGGATGGCCGGCCAGCTGCGCCAGACCGTGCTGCATCTCGTCACCCGCATGGTCGGCGAAGTCGGCGTCGCGCCCGATATTCTCGCAGCCCGGATCAATGCCGCGGTCGACCTGCTCGCCGACAGCGCCGAATCGGCGCTGCTCCGCCTGCATCCCGACGATGTGCCCTTCATCCAGGGCAAGCTTCCCGCCACCGTCTTCCCGGTCGGCGATCCGCATCTGGCGCGTGGCGCCTTCGTGATCGAAAGCGCCTCGACGATCGTCGAGGACGGCCCCGATCTGTGGCTTGAGCAGCTCGCCCAGGCGATCGACCGCGTGCCGATCCCGCCCGCATGCTGAACCTCTTTCCCGAAACCTATCTGGAGGGCCTGGGCGTCGGCGATTTCGTCGCCAGGCCGCTGATCTCCGGCCGCCTGTCTTCCTATGACGGGCTGCTGATGGAGGCGATCGGCCTGCAGCTTCCGGTCGGCACGGTCTGCGCGATCGGCGATGGCGACAGCCGGGTCGAGGCCGAAGTGATCGGCTTCCGCTCGGGCAAGACGTTGCTGATGAACCTGGGTGGCCCCGCTGCCCTGCTCCCCAACGCGCCCGTCCGCCCGATCGGCCCTCCCGGAGAGGCCGAGGTGGGCGCGGCGATGCTCGGCCGGGTGGTCGATGGCTCGGGCAAGCCGATCGACGGCCTCGGCCCGATCCGCGGCGCCGGCAAATGGCCGCTCGCCGGCAAGCTTCAGTCGCCGCTCGACCGCGGCCGCGTGCTCGAGCCGCTTGATGTCGGGGTGCGCGCGATCAACGGGCTGCTCACCATCGGCCAGGGGCAGCGCGTCGGCATCATGGCCGGCTCGGGCGTCGGCAAGTCGGTGCTGCTCGGCATGATGGTCCGTGCGGCGCAGGCGGACGTGATCGTCATCGGCCTGATCGGCGAGCGTTCGCGCGAAGTCGCCGATTTCCTCGAGACCAAGGTGGCCGGCGAGGCGCGTGCGCGCTCGGTGGTCGTCGCGGTGCCCGCCAATCATTCGCCGGTGCTGCGCATCCGCGGCGCGCTGCGCGCCACCGCCATTGCCGAGGCATTCCGCGACGAGGGCAAGAAGGTCCTCCTCATCATGGATTCGCTCACCCGTGTCGCCCATGCCGGGCGCGAGATCGGGCTGGCGCTGGGCGAGCCGGCTTCGGCGCGCGGATATCCGCCTTCGGCCATTGCGATGCTGCCCAGCCTCATCGAGCGCGCGGGCACCGATGTGCACACCGGCGGCTCGATCACGGCGATCTACACCGTGCTGGCCGATGGCGACGACGGCAATGATCCGGTGGTCGATTCGGCCCGCTCGATCCTCGACGGGCATATCGTGCTGAGCCGGGCGCTTGCCGAGCGCGGCGTCTATCCCGCGATCGACCTCGGCCCGTCGGTCAGCCGCGTGATGACCGATATCGTCGGCAAGGATCATGTCGGTGCCGCGCGCGTGCTGCGCCGCCACCTCGCGACCTATGAGGAAAATCGGGACCTGGTGCTGATGGGCGCCTATCGCGCCGGCGCCGATCCGGAGATCGATGCGGCGATCGCCTGCCATCCCGCGGTGATGGAATATATCCGCCAGGCGTCCGACGAGATCGTGACCCTGCCCGACGCGGTGACCGAGCTGGTCGGCGTGTTCGGTCATGGCTAGGTCGGTAAAGAAGCTCGACCGGCTTTTGCGCGTCCGCACGCTCCAGCTCGATCTGGTGCGCGCCGACGAAGTCCGTGCCGTCGCCAAGGTCGACCAGGAATCGAAGCTGCGCGATCGTATCGCCAATCTCGCGGCGAACGTGGCACCGGCGCCCAGCGCTTCCGAATCGGCGTCGAGCCTCGCCGCCGCCGCGCATTTCCGCGATCGGCTGCACCAGTCCGCCTTTGCCGCCGATAAGCGCGTGGAAAATGCCGAGCAGAGCCTCGAGATCGCCCGCGCCGCCACGCGCGAGGCACGGCGCGACCAGAATGCGATCGAGAAGCTGATCACCCGTGCCGAGGCCGATGCTGCGCTCAAGGCGCTGCGCGAACTGGAGGAGCTTCCTCCCATGGGTAAAAACCGGCACGATATTTGCTGAGTACCCCGTGAACCACGTTTCACGGGGACTTGAACTTGATCCAGCTTGCCACCGCGCTTCCTGCAATTTCCGTAGGGCCCGTAAAGCCGAACGCCGCGATTTCCGCGGATGTGAGCGGCTTTGCGCTGGCTCTGGGAGCGCTGATGCCCAAGATCGCCGCGCCCGTGACGGGCCTGCCGGGCAAGGCGGGCGACGCTGCGGTGCCTTTGCCGGAGGGGCAGGATCTTGCCGAGGGCGGCAAGGATTTGCCGGATGCCGTGCTCGGCCTCGAGGGCAAGGGCGAGGAGGAGCCGGGCGCCGATACCGATAGCGCCGAGGACGATGCGAGCGCCGAAGAAGCGCCGGCGCCGCCCTACGCCTGGTTCGCGATCGCCCCGCCGCCTGCGGCACAGCCCGAGACGAAGGCCGAGACCGGAGTCGCGGTGACCGTCGAGGCCGGCGGCAAGCGCGCGCGCCGCGAGATTCAGCTGCCCGAGGCGCCGATTACCGAAACGAGCGAGCCCGCCACAGGCGATGCCAAGGCGAAAGCGCCCGGTGCCGGGCCGGCCGCAGCCGCCACGTCCCCGGTGCCGGCGCCGGTCGTGCCGGAGGCCAAGCCGCAATCCGCGGTCCGGCGCGGCGACGTCCAGCGCCAGCCCAAGACCGATGCCGCAGCGGCGGCTATGGTGCCTGCAGCCCGACCGGCTCCGAGCGTGCCTGACGAGGTGCCGGTTGACGAATCCGCGGCCGCCGTCGCCGCCACCCCTGCCGATACCGGCGATACGACTGCCAAAGCGGCTTCGCGGCCCGTCCTTGCCCAGGCGCCGCGCGAGCTGCGCCAGGCGGCCGCCGAGGCCCCCGTCGTCCGCATCACGCTCGACAGGCCGGTCGCGCCGCAGAATGTGTCGATTGCCGACGTGACCCGGAGCCAGCGCCAGCTTGCTGCCGCTGCATCGCAACCGGTGGCCGAGCAGGCTGCCGTTCTCGACGCGCCCCAGCCGCGCGCCGTCACGAGCCAGGCAGGCGATCCGCAGGTCGATCTCTCGACGGTCGCGGCGCCTGCCACCGGCACGCAGACCGCCGCTGCGGTCACTGCCACCGGCCAGGGACAGGACGCCGTGCTCGATACGCGCCACCAGCAATGGACGGCGAAGATGATCGACAAGATGGAGGCGCTGCAGGAGGGCGGGCCGGTTCGCGAGACGCGGCTCAGCCTGATGCCGGAGGGCTTGGGCAAGGTCGATATCGCGATCCGTCAGGACGATGCCGGCAGCCTCCATGTCGAATTCAACACCGATACCCAGGCCGCGCGCCAGCTGATCGCCGACGCGCAGCCCAAGCTCGCCGAGATTGCGCAGGAACGCGGCATCCGGCTGGGCTCGACCAGCGTCGAATCGAACCTGGCCGGCAACAATGGCGGGGCCAATGGCGGCACCGGTGCCGGCTCGAACGCCAATTCGCAGACGAACCAGGGCCAGCGCGGCGACGCCCAGCCCCAGCGCAACCAGCCTTCGGCGCCGCCCAGCGCACGCCGCGAGGCGCAGACTTCCACCCAGGATGACGAACGGATCGCCTGAGATCCCCGGAGATAGATGATGGCCGACACCAAGGATGCGGGCGCCGAGGCGCCGAAGAAGAAGAAAAAGAACCTGCTGCTGCTCGCCGGCGTGCCGGTGCTGCTGCTCGGCGGCGGAGGCGGCGCGGCCTTTTACGGCATGCAGGCGGGCTGGTTCAGCGCCGCTGCGCACGCCGAGGAAAAGGATGAGCCGCATCTCGTGCCCAAGAGCGAAGAGAAGCGCGCGTCCGCCAAGGAAGGCGGCGAGGGCGGCGGCCATGGCGGCGGCGAAGGCGAGGGTGCCGGCGAGGCACCGGGCCATGGCGGCATGCCGACGCCCAAGGGCGAAGGCGGCGACAAATACGCCTCCACCTATTACCCGATGGACAAGGAGTTCACCTCCAACCTCCAGGACAGCGTCCATTTCGTCCAGGTCGGCGTCGCCGTCTCGACCCCCTATGACGAGCGCGTCCTCGAGAACATCAAGACCCACGAGATCGCGATTCGCTCGGCCGTGCTGATGGCGCTGGGCGAGACGACCGAGGACGAAGTCTTCACCGCCGAGGGCAAGCGCCATATCCAGGACCGCCTGGTGAAGGCGATCAACGGCGTTTTGAAGGAAAAGGAAGGCTTTGGCGGCGTTAGTAACGTCTACTTTACCAATTTCATTGTTCAGTGAACGGGCATGGTTAACAGCCCTTCACTAGACGGCACGGCCGAACGGCGGGAACGCCCCCGGACCAGCGCGGAGCACGCGCCGGCGCTGGGGACGGTCAACCTCAATCCGTTCGGCGATCTGGTCACGCTGCAGCACCTCAGTGCGCGGCTCGCCAAGTCGTTGAAGGGCGCGTTCGAATCCCTCCTCCGCAAGGATCTCCGCGCCTGGGCCGAGCCGCTCTCTGTCCAGCGCTTTGCCGACTACAAGGCGGAGCGCGGCAACGTGCTGTCGGCGTGGCAGCCGCTGGTGATGGGCAGTGCCCGCGCCCGCGCCCAGTTCGTGCTCGATGCCGGGCTGGTCTTCGAGATGCTCGACGCCTTTTTCGGCGGCGACGGCGAAGCGCCGCAGCCGCTGCCCAATGAATTCACGCCCGCCGCCGAAGCGCTGGTCGGCCGCCTCGCCCAGTCGGCATCGACGATGCTCGACAAGGCCTGGGAGCCGCTGTCGCGCGTCGCCTTCCGCGCCGAAGCGGCCGTCAATCTCGCCGGCGCGCCCGATCTCGGCGCCGACGATCCGGTGGTCGTCACCCGCTTCGGCATCGCCGCGGGCGAGGGAAAGCCGCACTTCTTCGACATTCTCTATCCCGTCGCCGCTTTGAAGCCGCACGGCGCTGCGCTGATGGTCAAGGTCCATGGCCCCAAGGAAGAGGCCGAACCCGAATGGCGATCGGGTCTCACCCGCGCCGTGATGTCGGTGACCTTGCCCGTGCGCTCGGTGCTCGCCGAGCCGACGCTGCCGCTCGGCCGCCTGCTCGAGCTCAAGGAAGGCGACATCATTCCGATCGATTTCGGTCCCGAGGTTCCGGTGATGGTGGCCAGGCGCCGCCTCGGCACCGGCCTTGTCGGCACTGCCAACGGCCGCGCCGCGGTCCGTCTCACCCAGCTCGAACAGCTTAACGCAGAGGACTTCCAATGAACGACATGACGGCCTCCTTCCAGGTCGACACTGCCGTCGCCGCCAATTTCCGGCTGCTGCAGGACGTCGACGTCAAGCTGACCGTCGAGATCGGTTCGACCCGGCTCACGCTGCGCGAGCTGCTCGCGCTCGGCGAGGAAAGCGTGATCGAGCTCGACCGCGATGCCAATGAGTTGCTCGACGTGTTCGTCAACGGCACGCTGATCGGTCGCGGCGAAGTCGTCACCGTCGGCGAGAAGTTCGGCGTGCGGATGACCGAGCTGGTCAGCCCGGACAAGCGCGCGGGCCGCTGATTCATGACCTGGTACATCATCAAGCTGATCGTGCTGCTGCCGCTCGTCTGCGGCCTGCTGATCGGCTGCCTCTATGCCTGGCGCAAGCTCGAGGCGCGCCTGCCCAAGAACCAGCAGACCCGCATGGTGCAGCTCAAGGAGACGATGATGCTCTCGCCGGGCCTGCGCCTCGCCGTCATCGAATTCGAAGGCCAGAAGCTGCTCGTCTCGGTGAGCCGCAGCGGCGTCACCCTGGTCGACAAGCAGGGCCAAGCCCAGGCCCGGGGACAGGGGCTCTCGTGATGCGCGCGATCGTTCCGGCGCCGCGCACGGTCGGGGGCCGCGCCGCGGTCTTCATCGGGTTGCTGGCCTTCCTCGTCCTCTTCGCCTTCCCGGCCTTCGCCCAGGGCGCCGCGCCCGCGGTGCCGACTCCGGTGGCGACGCCCGGCATGGGCGATGCGGTGGACCGCGCGCTCGGGGATCTCGGCGGCGGCAATGCGCCGCTCAGCCTGTCGCTCCAGGTCCTCATCATCATGGGCCTGCTCTCGGTTCTGCCGGGCATCCTGCTGATGATGACCAGCTTCACGCGGATCATCATCGTGCTCGCGCTGCTCCGCCAGGCTTTGGGCCTCCAGCAGACCCCGCCCAACCAGGTTCTGATCGGCCTGGCGCTGTTCCTCAGCTTCTTCGTGATGGCGCCGACGCTCACCACGATGAACACCACTGCGATCCAGCCCTATTCGGCCGGCAAGATCGGTGCGAGCGAGATGATCGCCAAGTCGGGCGAGGCGCTGCACGGCTTCATGATCAAGCAGACCCGCACCAAGGACGTCACCATGTTCGCCGGGCTCGCCAAGAGCGGGCCCTATGCCAAGCCGGCCGACGTGCCCTTTTCGGTGCTGCTCCCGGCCTTCGTCACCAGCGAGCTCAAGACCGCCTTCCAGATCGGCTTCCTGATCTTCCTGCCCTTCATCGTCATCGATCTCGTCGTCGCCACCGTATTGATGGCGCTCGGCATGATGATGATGTCGCCGACGATCATCTCGCTGCCCTTCAAGCTGCTGCTCTTCGTCCTGGTCGATGGCTGGGCGCTGACCATGGGTTCGCTTGCCTCCAGCTTCGTGAGTTAGCGCGATGGACGCCGAATATTTCCTCACCGTCGGCCGCGAGGCGATGTGGGTGCTGGCGCTTGCCGCCACGCCGATCCTGGTGCCGGCGCTGCTGGCCGGCCTCGTCCTGGGCATGGTCCAGGCGGCGACGTCGATCCAGGAGCAGACGCTCACCTTCGTGCCCAAGCTGATCGTGGTCGGCATCAGCCTGATCATCTTCGGCTCGATGATCCTCGGGCTGCTCGGCGATTTCACGGTGAGCATCTTCGAGCGCATTCCGGATCTGGTGAAGTAACGCCGCCATGCTGATGGGCTTCGGCCTCTCGATCGAGCCGCAGCTCTGGGCGCTCCTGTTCGCGATGGTGCGGGTGGGCGCGGCGTTCATCGCGGCGCCGGTGTTCAGCAACATGGCGATCCCGCTGCCGGCGCGGATCGCGCTCACCGGCGCGATCGGCGTGCTGGTGCTCAACGTGGCGCACATCACGCCGCCCGAGCAGATCTTCTCGCTCACCACTTTCCTCGCCGTCGCCGCCGAGGCGCTGACCGGGCTCGCCATGGGCTTCGTGCTCCAGGTCGCCTTTGCCGCGCCGATGGTGGCGAGCGAAGTCATCTCGATGTCGATGGGCCTGGGCTTCGCCAACACGGTCGATCCCACCGTTGGCCATCCCACGCCGGCGATCGGCACCTTCCTGTCGCTGATGCTCACGCTGCTCTTCCTCGCGGTCGACGGGCATCTCGTCCTCGTCGACCTGGTGGTGCGCAGCTATGCCGTCATGCCCCCCGGCGCGTGGATCGCGCCCGAGCGGCTGCTCGGCATCGCGATGTTCGGCGGCTATACCTTCCTCGCCGGGCTGCTGCTGTCGCTGCCGATCGGCTTCCTGCTGCTCTGCCTCAACCTGATCGTCGGCATGCTCAGCCGCGCCGCCCCGGCGCTCAACCTGTTCGCGGTGGGCCTGCCCGCCAGCCTGCTCTTCGGCGTCGTCGCGATGCTGCTCGCGCTGCCCGCCATGGGGGATTATCTCGTCGTCATCGTCCGTGAAGCGCTCACGATGATGCCCCAGCTGGTGCTCGGCTGATGTCGGAGTCCGCTGGCGAAAAGACAGAAGCCCCAACAGCCAAGCGCAAGCGCAAGGCCGCCGACGAAGGCCAAATATTAAGCTCCAAGGATTTCGGCACGGCGCTGGTGGTGCTGCTCGGCTGCGCTTGGATGGCGATGCTCGGCCCCTCGCTGGTGCGCGCCTGCAAGGAAGTGATGGTCGGCAGCTTCACCTTCGGCGTCGCCGATGTCGAGGATTTCGAGCCCTGGCGCCCGATCGCCGAAGCGGGCTGGAAGCTTGCGCTGCCGATCGGCGGCCTGCTGATCCTCGCGGTGATCGGCGCGATCCTCAGCCATGCCGGGCTCGCCGGCATCCGCTGGAACGCCAAGCTGTTCGCGCCCAAGGCGTCGCGGATCAACCCGGCCTCGGGCCTCTCGCGGATGTTCGGCCCCAATGGCTGGATCGAATTGGGCAAGGGTCTGCTCAAGGTGGTGCTGCTCGGCAGCATCGGCACCTGGCTGCTCTGGTCGATGACCCAGCGCTCGCTTGGGCTGGTCGAGGCCGATCTGCACGGCGCGATCGGCGCGATGGGCAACGACTTCATCCATCTGCTCTTCGTCATGGCGGGCGGGCTGCTGCTGATCGCCGGCATCGACCTGCCGATCCAGATCATCCGGCACATGAGCCGGCTGCGCATGTCGAAGCAGGAAGTGAAGGACGAGCACAAGGAGGCCGAGGGTTCGCCCGAGGCCAAGGCCGCCCAGCGCCAGCGCCAGCGCCAGATCCTCAAGGGTGGCTTCCGCAAGGCGGTCGCCACCGCGAACGTGGTCATCACCAACCCGACCCACTTCGCCGTCGCGCTGCGCTACGAGCAGGGCAGGGACCAGGTGCCGGTGGTGGTGGCCAAGGGCCGCGGCGCCACGGCGCTCGCCATTCGCGAGCTGGCCGGCGAGCTCGATGTGCCGATCCTCGAATATCCGCAGCTCGCCCGTGCGGTCTATTACACCAGCAAGGAAAACCAGGAGATCCGCGACGATCTCTACATGGCCGTCGCCACCGTGCTCGCCTTCGTCTTCCAGCTCAGCAAGCGGGCGAATGCGGTGATGCCGGCGATCACCGTCCCCGAAACCGCACTTTTCGACGAGCACGGCCGCAAACAGGCGCGCCCGCACTAAAAATCCCGCGGCGACGGCCGTTTACCGGAGAGAGCAGGGGGAACGAAGATGGCTGTCGAATCGATCGCAAAGACGCTGGGAACCGGATCGGGGATCGACACCACCGCGCTGGTCGAATCGCTCGTCGAGAACGCCTTCGCCAACAAGAATCACCTGATCGAGACGCAGAGCGACACGCTCACGACGCAGATCTCCACGGTCAGCACGCTCAAGAGCAACATCAGCGATTTCGCCTCGGCGCTCGCCTCGCTCACCAGCTCGGGCTCGCTCGCCACCCAGCCGACCAGCTCGAACACCGGCATCCTCACCGTCACTCGCCTGCCCGGCGCCGATCTCGCCGGCCTCAACGCGACGATGGAAGTGCGCCAGCTCGCCCAGGGCCAGGTCACCAGCTCGCCGGCGTTCAGCGGCGGCAGCAGCACCGTGATCGGCACCGGCAAGCTCACCCTCACCTTCGGCACCGCGACGGTGGCGGACGGCGTGATGAGCGATTTCACCGCGGGCCCGGCCACGCCAATCACCATCGATATCACGTCGTCGAACAACACGCTCAAGGGCATTGCCGACGCGATCAATGCGAAGAAGACCGGCCTCACCGCCTCGATCCTGAGCGACAGCAACGGTGCGCGCCTGGTGCTCAAGAGCGCCACCGGCGCATCGCAGGCCTTCACGCTCAGCGGCACCGGCGATCTCGCCCAGCTCGATGTCGGCAAGAACATCACCAGCTCGACGATCAATTCGACGGCGCAGGATGCGCTGGTTGCGCTCGACGGCGTCGAGGCCAAATATCCGACCAACAGCATCTCGGGCATGATCTCGGGTGCCCGCATCGATCTGGTCGCGGCGTCGGTCGGCACCAAGGTCTCGATCGGTGCCAGCTCGCCGACCACGTCGATCAGCGATGCGGTCACCAATTTCGTCGCTACCTACAATGAAGTGTTCAAGGCGGCCCAGGCGGCGATCGATCCGATCACCGGCCCGCTGCGCAGCGATCCGGCCGCCAAGGATCTGGTGCGCCAGCTCAAGAGCCTGACGCTGACCGAGCTGGTGCCGGGCGCATCGACCGACGTGCCGTCCAAGCTCGCCGATATCGGCGTGAAGACCAATCGCGACGGCACGCTCGGCATCGACACGAGCCGCCTTGCCAGCGTGCTCGCCACCTATCCCAACGATGTCGAGAAGATCTTCGCGGGCAGCGCCGGGCTGTCCAAGGCGCTGTCGACCATCGCCACCAACGCGGCGAGCACCAAGGTCGGGCTCGGCGCCAGCGCCGACAAATATACCAAGGCGCAGACCAAGCTCGAGGAGCAGAAGGACAAGGTCCTCACCGACACCGAGGCCTTGCGCGCGCGGATGACGCAGCAGTTTGCGGCGATGGATTCGAAAGTCGCGGCGTACAAGTCGACCCAGAGCTTCCTCACGCAGCAAATCGCTGCCTGGAACGCGCAGGGCAATTGATGCGCTACGCTTCGGCCCTGGCCGCCAATCCCGCCGCCACCTACCGCCAGATCGATCTTGTCGGCCGCGGCGCCGGCGGCGATCCGCATGCGCTGGTCGGCCTGCTCTACGAGGAGGGCATCGCCGCGCTGCGCACCGCTGCCTGGGCCGCCGAACGCGGCAACTACGCGGTCAAGGGCGAGCGCGTCGCCCGCGCCACCGCAGTGCTGTTCGCGCTCGAGGCCGGGCTCGATTTCGACAAGGGCGGCCAGGTCGCCAAGACGCTGGGCACCTTCTATTACGGGCTGCGCGGCGACATTCTCCAGGCGGCCACGGGCATCGACCCCGCGCCGTTCCGCGACGCCGCCAACAGCCTCGAAGAGATCGCCAAGGCCTGGAGCAGCCTCAAGGCCGGCTAGGCCCCCGCTTCAAGCCCAGCGCTCGAGTACGTCCGCCACGCTTTCCTCCGTCGCCGGCACCGCCATCGCCGGCGTCGTCGAGAAGCGCGGCGCCGGCATTGGCTGCATGACGCCGCCCGGCGCATCGAAGGTGGCGCGCGCGCGGTTGTGCGGATGGAGCGGCGCCTCGGTGAGCGAGAGTACCGGCGTCACACAGGCCTCGCCGCTTTCGAACAAAGCCGCCCATTCGTCGCGCCCGCGCGTCGCGAAGCCTGCCGCCAGCGCCTCGCCCAGCGCCGGCCAGCAGGCGCGGTCATAGGGGTCGAACCGGTCCGCCGGCAGCCCGAGCCCGCCGCACAGCGCGCGGAACGCCTGCGGCTCGAGCGCGCCCACCGCAACATGCCGGCCATCGGCGCAGGCATAGCAGCGATAATAGGGCGCGCCGCCGTCGATCATGTTCGCCGCCCGGGCATCGGCCCAGCGCCCGGCGCCGTGCAGCGCGTAATAGAGCGTCATCATCGACGCCGCGCCGTCGAGCTGCGCCGCCTCGATCACCTGCCCGCGCCCGGTGGCCTGGGCGGCGAGGATCGCCGAGACCAGGCCCAGCGCCAGATAGAGCGCGCCGCCGGCATATTCGCCGATCAGGTTGAGCGGCGGCACCGGCGCGGGCGCCGGCCCGATCGCATGGAGCGCGCCGGACAGGGCGAGATGGTTGATGTCGTTGCCGGGCGTGCCGGCGAGCGGCCCTTCGCGCCCCCAGCCGCTGGTGCGGGCATAGACCAGCCGCGGATTGAGCGCGAGGCAGCGCGCCGGATCGAGCCCGACCTGCTCGGCCACGCCCGGCCGATAGCCTTCGATCACGCCGTCGGCCTGGGCGATCAGCGCCAGCGCCTGCTCGCGCCCTGCCGCCTGGGCGAGGTCGAGCGCCACTTGCGAGCGCCCGCGATAGAGGCTGGCGGCGACCCCGGCGCCCTCCTGCCGCGGCCGCAGGATCCGCACCACGTCGCAGCCGAGATCGGCGAGCAGCATCCCGGCAAAGGTCACCGTGCCCGGGCTGTCGAACTCGACGATGCGCAGGCCCGCCAGGGGTCCGTGCGTTGTTGCAACCATAAGCTCCCCCACGGGCGATTCAGGCCCTCAATAGCCGCTCGCCGCCGCCCAGGTCCACGGACTGGCGCCGCGCCGGGCTTTGGGCTAGCGCAGGGTGCATGACGGCACCTCATATCGTCGCGATCGGCGGCACCCTGCGCGCTGAATCGGCTACCGGACGCCTGCTTGCGGCGACGCTGGAAATGGCGGAGGCGCGCGGCGCCCGCACCACCTTGCTCACCGGCGATGCGATCGCCTTTCCGCACTACGAGCCCGGCAATGTCGAGGGCAACCCGGCGGTGATGCGCTATCTCGAGGCGCTGCGTTCGGCCGATGCGGTGATCGTCGGCTCGCCCGGCTATCACGGCACGCTTTCCGGCCTGGTCAAGACCGCGCTCGACTATGTCGAGGCGATGAGCAAGGACGAGCGCCCCTATTTCGACGGGCTTCCGGTGGGCCTGATCGCCACCGCGGCGGGCTGGCAGGCGGCGGTCTCCACGCTCCAGGCGCTGCGCACGATCACCCATGCCCTGCGCGGCTGGCCCACGCCGATGGGGCTGGCGATCAACACGATCGAGCCGGGCGATCCGATCGCCAAGTGCAACGGCCCGATGGCGCTGATGGTCGGCCAGATATTCAACTTCCTGGAACGCTGATCCAAAGCTGGTTGCGCGCCGCTTAACTGTTTCGTGATTGTTGCTGGCTAGAATGCTGGCATGGACGAAGCTTCGGCACAGGAGGGGATCGGCACGCGCCGCCGGGCCACGCGCACGATCCTGGCAGTCGATGACAGCCGGACCAATCTGCACGTCCTCGCGCACCGTCTCGGCCAGCTCGGCTATCTCGTCGTGCTTGCCGATCGCGGTGCCCAGGCGCTCGAGCTGATCTCGGCGCGCGGCTTCGACATGGTGCTGCTCGATTGCGTGATGCCCGAAGTCTCGGGGCTGCACGTGCTCCAGGAAATCCGCGGATCGCGCGACACCGCCGACCTGCCGGTGATCATGGTCACCAGCCAGGATCATCCCGAAGGCGCGGTCGAGGCGCTGCAGGCCGGCGCAGACGACTATCTCTCGCGCCCCTATGCCTTCGAAGTGCTTGCCGCCCGGATCGAGCGGACGCTCGCCCGCGCGCAGCGGATGGAGGAGCTCAAGCGCTCGAACCTCGCGCTCGATGCCCGCATCGCCGCCCGCGCGATCGAGCTGGGCGAAGTGCGCAGCGAGCTTGCCGCCGCCCGCGCCGAGCTGGAGCGCCGCCAGCGGGCTTGAGGGCTCAGGGCGTATCTCCCCAATTCCGTCATCCCGGCGAAAGCCGGGATCTCGTGCGGTTCCTTTCCCGCGCCTTCTCCTGAGATCCCGGCTTTCGCCGGGATGACGGCTGTGGAGAGGCGCGATGGCCTTCGCGTGGGCCACTCTCTTATTCGTGGGGCGCGCCGAGCCGTTGTGCGAGTGCGGCTTTCGAACGACGTGCTCGAACATTGATACGCCCTAGCCTTCGAACCAGTGCCGCCACAGGAAATAGCCGGCGATCGCCACTGCCGTGACGACGCACACCGCCACCACCCCGGCAAAGGCCCAAGGCTCGTGCGCATAGGGTATGCCGGCGACGTTCATGCCGAGCAGCCCGGTGAGGAAGGTCAGCGGCAGGAACACCATCGCCACCACCGCGATCGTCAGCGAGCGCTGGTCGATCAGTTCCGAACGGAGATCGGTCAGCGTCTCGTGCGTCAGCGCGGCGCGCTCGCGGATGCTCTCCAGCTCCTCGGCCATGCGCGCGGCGCGGTCGGCGGCGGCGGTCAGGTGCAGCCGGTCGTCGTCGGCCAGCCATTCCACCGGCAGCCCGGCGAGCTTCTCCAGCGCGGCGCGCTGCGGATAGAGGAAGCGGCGCAGGCCGATCGCCTTGACCCGCGTCGCATTGACCATCCGGCGCAGGTCGAAGGCACGGTGCTTCGAGATCTGCTCCTCGCAATCGTCGAGCGAATCGCCGAGCTCGGCGACCATCGGGTCGAGCTCCTCGGTGATCGCCTGGGCGATCGCCGCGATCAGGTCGCCGGGATCGAGCACCTTGCCGTCCTCGACCAGCTTGCGCACCGGCTGGATCGCGTTGAGCGGCTTGCGCGTCACCGAGAAGACGCAGCCGCCATGCGCGTACATCCGGATCGAGGCGAGCGGATCGGAGCTGTCGAGCGTCTCGGACGACATGCCGCGCAGGTTCACCAGCGCCGCCGGCCCGAACATGTCGCAGCGCGGGCGCGTCTCGGTCGCGGTCAGCGCGTCGATCACCGGCTGGTCGAGCCTGGCCTCGCCGCTCAGCCAGACCTGGGCGCGCTCGTCATTGGTGGTCAGGTGGATCCAGCTGAGGCCGGCGTCCTTGCCCAGCGCTTCCTTGAGGATCGGCTGGTCGACCTTCCCGTCATGAACGATATACGCAAAGCCGCTCATTCGGCGATCTCCAGCCACACGGAAAGCCCCGGCCCCGGCGCCTCGGGCGGCGCGGCACAGGCGATGCGCGGGGCATCGGCCCGGGCGCGGTTCAGGATCGCGGTCGGCACCGCGGGAAGGTGATATACCCGCTCGGCCTGCGCAAGCGCGCGTGCCTGGCGCAGCGTCAGGTCGTCGGGATCGGCGGAGATCAGCGTGAAGCGCTCGAGCCGCGCCGCCTGCGGATCGCGCAGCCGCGCCACCACGTCGCTGCCCAGCCCTTCGGCCAGCGCGGCGCCGATCGCGCGGCGGCGCTCGGCGATGTCGGGGAAGCGCGTGCGCAGCTCGGGCCGTGCCGCATGCAGCGCGCGCGCAGTCTCGCCCAGATCGGCGGGCAGCTCGGCCTCGAGCTTCTGGCGGATCGCCGCCGCGAGCCCGGCCGAGACGCCGCCGGTGCCCACCGCCACCAGCACGGGATCGCGCTCGACGATCGCCGGCAGGGTGAAGTCGCACAGGTCGGCGCGGTCGACGGTGTTCACGAGCACACCGCGAGAACGCAGCCGGGCGACAATGGGTTCGGGGTCGTCGCTCGCGACGATGGCGAGCGACGCCTGGGCGTCCTCGCCGACGATCGCCGCACCCGCGCGGACCAGCAGCCGGTGCTTGGCTTCCGCCGCCTCGCCGCTGCCGATCAGGATCACCGGCCGCCCTGCCAGCTTCACGAAGATCGGCAGGGCGGTCAGCTTCATCCTACTTCAGCCAGTCCGGGATCTGCTCTTCGCCCATGATCGTCTCGGCGGTGATCCGCCCGGCGACGGTCTCGAAGCGATCGCCCGAGACGAGCACCTCGGGCACCAGCGCGCGGCTGTTATAGGTGCTGGCCATGGTCGCGCCGTACGCGCCGGCGCTGTGCAGCACCGCCAGGTCGCCGCTCTTCAGCGCGTCGATCTCGCGGTTCTTGAGGAACACGTCGCTGCTCTCGCACACCGGCCCGCAGACATTGGCGACGAAGGTCTCGCCGGTCGGCGTCACCGAGGAGAAGCCGTGATAGGCATCGTACAGCGCCACGCGCTGCAGGTCGTTCATCGCCGCATCGACCACCACCCAGGGATTGGTCACGCCCGGCTTCACCCACAGCACTTCGGTGAGCAGCACCCCGGCATTGGCCGAGATGTGGCGGCCGGGCTCGAACATCAGCTCGACGTCCCAGTCGCGGGTCAGCCGCGCGACCATATCGCCGAACGCCTGCGGCGTCGGCGGCACGTCGCCGGGCTTGTAGGCCACGCCCAGCCCGCCGCCCAGATCGACATGGGTGATCCTGTGGCCGGCGGCGCGCAGGTCGGCAACCAGCTTGCCGACGCGCACGAACGCGGCTTCGAGCGGCTCGAGGCTCAGCAGCTGGCTGCCGATATGCACCGCGACGCCGCGCAGGTTGATCCCTTCCAGCTTCGCCAGCCGGTCGAAGATCGCCGGGGCCTGGTCGATCGGCAGGCCGAACTTGTTCTCGGCCTTGCCGGTCGAGATCTTCTCGTGCGTGCCGGCATCGACGTCGGGGTTCACGCGCAGCGCCGCGGGGGCGACCATGCCCTTGGAGGCCGCGATCTCGGCGAGGACGACGCCTTCTTCCTCGAGCTCGAGGTTGAACTGGCCGATCCCGGCATCGAGCGCCTGGCGCAATTCCTTGCGCGTCTTGCCGACGCCGGAGAACACCACGTCCTTGGCCGGGATGCCCGCGGCCAGCGCGCGCGACAGCTCGCCGCCCGAGACGACGTCGGCGCCATAGCCTTCATTGGCGAGCAGGCGGAGCACCGCCAGGTTCGGATTGGCCTTCACCGCGAAGGCGACATGGTGGCGCCCGACCGGCTTCAGCGCGTCGCGAAAGGCGCGGGCGGATTCGCGAAAGGCTTCGGTCGAATAGACATAGACCGGGGTACCGACCTGCTCGGCAATGCGCGCGAGCGGAACATTCTCGGCGTGCAGCTGGCCGCCGATGACTTCGAAATGGGACACTGGGAAACTTCCTGTGGATTAGCGCGGCGGCAAATCGAAATTGTCGCTTCGCCGCTGGCTCGTGCTTTCGATGAGGTCGTCGCTACGTGCCGGGCGCGTCTGGACGGGGGGCTTGAGCAGGTCACCGGGCGACGGCGTCGCTTTCGCACCCTCGGGCGCTACCGGCAGCGATGCCGTCGCCGCAGGTTTGAGCTCCGCGCGGTTGCCGCACGCCGCCAGGGCAAGTGCTCCGAAGAGCGCCGTCGTCAGCACCACCACTCGCTTCATCGCTCTTCCTCCTCGCGGCCCTTGCGTGCCGCCGCGATCGCCTCGCGCACCCGCTTGGGAGACGTCCCCCCGAAGCTGGTGCGGCTCGATACCGAAGCATCGACGCTGAGAACGTCATATACGCGTTCATCGATCCGCGAGTCGATTTCCTTAAGTTGCGCGATCGATAGCTGATCGAGCCGGATGCCGCCCGCCTCGGCGGCGGCAACGGCGCGTCCGGTGATGTGGTGCGCCTCGCGGAACGGGATGCCGCCCTCGCGCACCAGCCAGTCGGCCAGATCGGTCGCCGTCGAGAAGCCGGCCTCGGCGGCGGCGCGCATGCGCTCGAGCCGGAAGGTCGCGCTCTCGACCATCCCGGTCATCGCCGCGATGCTGAGCCCGAGCAGGTCGTGCGCCTCGAACACCGGCGGCTTGTCGTCCTGCATGTCCTTCGAATAGGCGAGCGGCAGGCCCTTCATCGTGATCATCAGCGAGACGAGTGCGCCGGTGATGCGGCCCGAATGGCCGCGCACCAGCTCGGCCGCGTCGGGATTGCGCTTCTGCGGCATGATCGAGCTGCCGGTCGACCATTGGTCGCTCAGCGACACGAAGCCGAAGGGCTGGCTCGCCCAGATCACGAACTCCTCGGCCAGTCGGCTGAGGTGCAGCGCGGCCTGCGACGCGGCGGTGAGATATTCGATCGCGAAGTCGCGGTCGGAAACCGAATCAAGCGAGTTGCGCGTCGGGCCGTCGAAGCCGAGCGCCTTGGCGGTGGCCTCGCGGTCGAGGTTGAAGCCGGTGCCGGCGAGCGCCGCCGAACCGAGCGGGCAGAGGTTGAGCCGCGCCCGGGCATCCTGCAGCCGGCTGCGATCGCGCGCGAACATCTCGAAATAGGCCATCAGGTGATGGCCCAAAGTCACCGGCTGCGCGACCTGGAGATGGGTGAAGCCCGGCATCACGCTGTCGGCATGTTCCTCGGCGCGGGCGAGCAGCGCGTCCTGGAGCGCGCCCAGCGCCGCCTCGGCCTGGTCGATCGCGTCGCGCACCCACAGGCGGAAGTCGGTCGCCACCTGGTCGTTGCGCGAGCGCGCGGTGTGCAGCCGGCCCGCCACGGGTCCGATCTTCTGCGTCAGCCGCGCCTCGGCGAACATGTGGATGTCCTCGAGCGCGAGATCGTCGCGCACGCCCTCGGCCTCGAACTCGGCCGCCACTTGGTCGAGCCCGGCATGGATCGCCGCCGCATCCTCCGCGCCGATGATGCCCTGCTTGCCCAGCATTGTCACATGCGCCTGGCTGCCGCGCAGGTCCTGGCGCCACATACGCTTGTCGAAGGGAATCGAGGCGTTTATCTCGCGCATCACCGCGGACGGGCCTTCGGCGAAGCGCCCGCCCCACATGGCATTGGAGCTGTCCTTGCGCTCGGCGATCTCGATTCTCCTTCTGGCCACGCTGGCAATCGCGGGGTGCGATAAGCGCTCCGGGGCCGGAAGCCAAGCAAACGAAACTATCCCGGCGGCTAATGCCGCCGCACCGGATGCCGCGGCTGCGGACAAGGGCAAGCTCGATCGCAGCCACAAGGGGGAGGCGGCGCCGGACATCGCCTTCTTCGCGCCCGACGGAAAGAAGACCAGCCTCGCTGCCTTCAAGGGCAAGCCAGTGCTGCTCAACCTGTGGGCGACCTGGTGCGCGCCCTGCAAGGCCGAGATGCCCACGCTCGACACGCTTGCCGGCCAGAAGGGCGACACGCTGAAGGTCGTCGCGCTCAGCCAGGACAGTGCGAAGGCGCGTCCGGAATTCGATAGCTACACCGCCGGCTTCCGGCATCTGAAGTTCTGGCTCGATCCCGATACCGCCTTCAGCCTGACCCTGAACGTCAACCTGCCGACCACCATCCTCTATGATTCGGCCGGCAAGGAAGTCTGGCGCGTCTCGGGCGACATGGACTGGACCGGCGCCAAGGCCGCGGCGCTGCTGGCCGAGGCGCGATAGCATCCCATCCATTCGTCATCCCCGCGAAGGCGGGGATCCATTGGCGCCGCATTCGGTGGGTCTCTCAGCCTCAGCCGGAATGGATCCCCGCATGCGCGGGGATGACGGGCTTGCTCGGCAGCCTTGCAATGTAGGATTTCGCCTGCTCGGCCTGCGCGCCTGCCCAGAGGCCGGCCGCTCCTTGGCGCTGTAGGAAAGATAGGACCTCGCACGCGCAAGGATCTTGCGGGATGCGGCGCGTTCCGGGAATTGCGTGAACTCAGGCGCGACGAAGACCCGCTCTTGGCATGTACTTCGTGTCCTTTGGCGAGTGGGTCTTGCGCGCATTGTAGGGGGCTTGTGCGCCGCGTCATTCTCGGGAACACTCCGGGAAATGACAGGCGAACCTACCGTCGGGCGTGACCTTCAGGGGCCGCGCATCGTCACGCTTCCCGCCCGGCCCGAGCCGATCCGCGTGCATGCCGACGAAACGGCGATCGTCGTCATCGACATGCAGAATGCCTATGCCTCGCCCGGCGGCTATGTCGATCAGGCCGGGTTCGACATCTCGGGATCGGCGGGGACGATCGGCAAGATCGCCGCGGTGCTCGATACCGCCCGGTCGGCCGGCATGCCGGTGATCTACCTCCAGAATGGCTGGGATGCCGACTATGTCGAGGCCGGCGGCCCCGGCTCGCCCAACTGGCACAAGTCCAATGCGCTGAAGACGATGCGCCAGCGTCCCGAGCTCAGCGGCAAGCTGCTCGCGCGCGGCACCTGGGACTACGAGCTGGTCGATGCGCTGGCGCCCAAGCCCGGCGACATCCGCCTGCACAAGACCCGCTACAGCGCCTTCTTCAACTCGCAGCTCGATTCGACGCTGCGATCGCGCGGCATCCGCAACATCGTCTTCGTCGGCATCGCCACCAATGTCTGCGTCGAGAGCACGCTGCGCGACGGCTTCCACCTCGAATATTTCGGGGTGATGCTCGAGGATGCGACGCATCATCTCGGGCCGCCGATGATGCAGGAAGCCACGGTCTATAATGTCGAGAAGTTCTTCGGCTGGGTCTCCACCACCGCCGACTTCTGCGGCAGCTTCGGCCAATTGCCCCGGGAGTAGCGACATGCCGTTCGAACCGATCAACCCGCCCCAGTTCCCCACCCCGATCGCGCCCTATTCGGCCGGCGCCAGGGCGGGCAACACCGTCTATGTCTCGGGCGTGCTGGCGCTGGGCGAGGGTGGCGCGGTGCTCCATGTCGGCGATGCCGCCGGCCAGACGCGCCATATCCTCGAAGTGATCAAGACCACGCTCGAGGCGGCGGGCGCTCGCCTCGAGGACGTGGCGATGAACCACATCTTCCTCAAGGATTTCGCCGACTATCCGGTCTTCAACCAGGTCTATGCCGAGTATTTCCCCGGCGCCAAGCCGGCGCGCTATTGCATCAAGGTCGATCTGGTGAAGCCCGATTGCCTCGTCGAGATCGCCTCCGTGGCGCATATCGGCTGATGGCGGAGGCGGGGGGGCTCTATTACGAGGTCCACGGCCCGGCGAACGCGCCGGCGCTGGTGCTGTCCTCGGGGCTGGGCGGCTCGGCGAGCTACTGGACGCCCAATGTCGCGGCGCTGGCGAAGCAGCACCGCGTCATCCTGTACGATCATCGCGGCACCGGCCGCTCGGGCCCGCTGCCCGAAGGGCGCGTCACCGTCGAGGATTTCGCCGACGATATCGTCCAGCTGCTCGATGCGCTGGGGATCGCCCGCGCCAGCGTGATCGGCCATGCCGCGGGCGGCGTCGCCGGGCTCGCGCTCGCGCTGAAGGCGCCCGACCGGATCGACCGGCTGATCGTGATCAACGGCTGGGCCGAGCTCGATCCGCACTTCGCCCGCTGCTTCGACGTGCGGCTCACGCTGCTGCGCCATGGCGGGCCGCGCGCCTATCTCCGCGCCCAGCCGATCTTCCTCTATCCGGCCAACTGGATCTCCGATCACAGCGCCGCGCTCGATGCCGAGCTCGAGCAGCAGCTCGCCCATTTCCCCGATGCGGACACGCTGTCGCGGCGGATCGCGGCGCTGCGCAGCTTCGACATCGCCGGCGATCTCGGCGCGATCGCCACGCCCACGCTGCTGGTGGTGGCGGAGGACGACATGCTGGTGCCGCCGCACTGCGCGCGCCAGCTCGCCGCCGGCCTGCCGCGTGCGCAGCTCGGGCCGCTCGGCTCGGGCGGCCATGCCTGCAACGTCACACGTCCCGATCTCTTCAACCGTCTCGTGCTCGCCTGGCTCGGCCAGGGCGACGAATAGGGAGCAACCCCCATGGAAGTCGGCGTCTTCGTTCCCATCAACAACAATGGCTGGCTGATCAGCGAGAACGCGCCCCAGTACATGCCGAGCTTCGACATGAACAAGGCGATCGCGCTCAAGGCCGAGGAGCATGGCCTCGATTTCCTGCTCTCGATGATCAAGCTGCGCGGCTTCGGCGGCAAGACCGAGTTCTGGGAATATGGCCTGGAAAGCTTCACGCTGATGGCCGGCCTTGCGGCGGTCACCGAGAAGATCAAGATCTACGCCACCTGCCCCACGCTGATCATCCCGCCGGCCTTTGCAGCGCGCATGTGTAACACGATCGATTCGATCAGCCATGGCCGCTTCGGGCTTAACCTGATCACCGGGTGGCAGCGTCCCGAATATAGCCAAATGGGTTTGTGGCCGGGCGACGAGCATTTCCGCAACCGCTATCAGATGCTCGACGAATATGCCCAGATCCTGCGCGAGCTGTGGGAGACCGGGCGCAGCGACCTGAAGGGCGAATATTACCAGATGGACGATTGCCTCGTCCGTCCCACGCCCCAGGGCGACATGAAGATCATCTGCGCCGGCTCGTCGGACGAGGGCCTCGCCTTCTCGGCGAAATGGGCGGACTACGCCTTCTGCCTCGGCAAGGGCGTCAACACGCCGACGGCCTTCGCCTTCAACAACGAGCGGCTGGCCGAGGCGACCGCCAAGACCGGGCGCGACGTGAAGGTGTTCGTGCTGGTGATGGTGATCGCCGACGAGACCGACGAGGCGGCGATGGCCAAGTGGCAATCCTATCGCGACGGGCTCGACATCGACGCGGTACGCTGGTTGATCGACCAGGGCGCGGCCGACAAGAACAACCCGACGACGAATGTCCGCCAGCTCGCCGCCCCAGAAGGCGCGGTGAACATCAACATGGGCACGCTGGTGGGCAGCTATGAAAGCGTCGCGCGGATGCTCGATGAGATGGCCGAAGTGCCCAATACCGGCGGCGTGCTGCTCACCTTCGACGACTTCCTCGAGGGCGTGGAGAATTTCGGCACGCGCATCCAGCCGCTGATGAAGAGCCGGAAAAAGAGCTGAGTGGGCCGCTTGCCGGGCTTTGAGCGTTTAAGAGCTTCCCCTGACGGAGGTTGCGCATGAAGAAACTCCTGTCCCTTGCCGCCATGGCCACGCTGCTGGCCGCGCCGATCGCCGAGGCGCAGAATCACGGCCCCGGCCATGGCCAGCGTCCGCCGCAGGGCGGTGGCGGCCCCAAGCCCGGTGGCCCCGGCAAGCCCGGTGGTCCCGGTGCCGGCCCGTCGCAGCCCGGCCGGCCGGGTAGCGGCCCTTCGCAGCCTGGGCGTCCGGGCACCGGCCCCTCGCAACCGGGTCGCCCCGGCACGCGTCCGCCTGCGCCCCGCCCGCCGGTTGCACGCCCGCCGCATCGCCCCGGCGTCGGCCGTCCGCCGAACTTCCGTCCGATCCATCGCCCGCCCTTCCGCTATCCGCCCGGCTATGGCTATCGCCGCTGGTCGATCGGCGGGCTGCTGCCGCTGCTCTTCCTGTCGAACAGCTATTACTACAACGACTGGTATGGCCTCGGCCTCGGCGCGCCGCCCTACGGCTATCGCTGGGTGCGCTACGGACCCGATCTGCTGCTGGTCAACCTGCGCACGCGCCGCGTCGTCGACGTGATCTACGGCGCCTTCTACTGAGCAAAGGGGCGCGGTCCGGAAACGGGCCGCGCCCTTCCTTCGGGCGGCGGTTGCGTTTCCCCCGAGGGATTGGTTCGGTTGGCTGGAGGCTCTCTGAGGAGAGCATGATTGTTGGCTGTAGCTTCGCGATGGGCGAGTTGCTCAGAGCGAGCTGAAATTGGCAATATGCTGCACGAGGCAGGAATTCCTCTCGGATAGGATTTACCCTTAGGACTCGCCTAACTTGTCCTTGACCCTCCCGTTGACATGATTCCATCGAGTTGCCATCTTCAGCGAAAGGGCAATTTGTTGCTCGGAGACCGTGCCAAAGTGCCATCAGCGGCGGAAAATGGTGCCAGCCCAGAGCGGCTGAAGGCTGAGGGATTCCCTGTCGCTCCCATCATTGAAGCAATCATGGAAGTCCAATTCGCGGGTGGGCTCAATGCCTCCGAGGTGGACGCCGTGCGCGACGCGCTTGCCAAGTTCTATCCCGATCGCGCTGAGACTCGTCAAACGGGCTTCGTTTACGACATCGCTACCGAAGCATTCGATTTGCAAGACGCTAGATCAGTGTTCCGTCTCAGCGGCAACGATGGGACAGAAGTAGCTATTGTTGGCCCGGCTGGCTTCAGCGCATCTCAGCTCACACCATACAAGTCGTGGGAAGTGTTATTTGAGCGTTTCGCGCGCGATTGGGAAAGCGTGGACACGGTGTTGGCTTGCCGCTTGGCCAGCCGCTTGGCTGTGAGGTACGTCAATAGGATCGACGTGCCGATGGATGAGCATGGCACGGCGGAATACGAGCAATACATCGCAAGCCATATCCAGCTTCCGCGAAGCATCCCAACGATACATGACTTCTATCTGCGGTTCGCCTTGCAACTGCCAGAGATTGGTGCGCTCGCGACGGTCCAATCCGCAGTCATGCCGCAAGCCGTCGAAGGTAAAGCGTCCTTCGCGCTCGACATCGACGTAGCCAAAACCGAGGGTTTGGCCACCGATCGAGCAGGATTGTTGAAGCAGCTATCAAGCTTTCGCGCTTCCAAAAACAATCTGTATCGCCAGTTGCTTACCGACAAAGCTTTGGGGGAGTTTCGATGAGCATTATGACGTTGAAGCGGCCTGAGCCAACCTACCGTCAGACAGCATCTGCCTCAGACCAGGGAACGACTTTCAGTCGTACCCGGGTGACCGCTGCGCGCCAGCAAATCAATATCGAACCAATTGGGATTCAGCAAACGACAGATCAGCTTCTTACAGCTGCCCTGCTTCAGGCTACCAGCGTAGTTCGTGATGGGACGCGGGATTTGGGGGTGGATCGAGCGGGAACTCTTGTCGCTCGGATTGCTGAGCTGCTTGATCCCGCGGAATGGGAAGAAGGGGACGAGATCCTCAAAGTTGGGTCAGTCCGGACGCTCGTTCGGACGCTAATCGCCCTTGAGCATGATGTTGGCGGGATCGCTTTGACCCGCGCCGGCAACTTGGCTGTTTCGTGGAGTGGCGACGACGGCAAGCTCCGTGTTGAGGCATTGCCGGACGGTAAGGTCTCTTGGGCCCTTATTTGCCGAGCTGGTGATGTCATAGACGCACGACATCAATCTTCGGATACAATCGCCAACCTTCGGTCTATTTGCGAATCCTGATCCGCCGGGGTGCCCGACGTGGACGAGGCATTGCCCGACGACGCTACAGTCATCCTGCATGTCTCCAAAGGCAGGCAGCTGCCAAAGGACGCGGATATCTGCGAGTCTATCGATCAGGACGCCTTCCGCTGCGATGATGATGGAATATCAGTGACTTGGGTCGAGTATTTCGACGGCCAAGCGTCAGAGCAGTTTCATCAGGCTGCTCATGCGATGAAGGGTGCGATGAAATTGAGGAAATCGGGCGTCATCGTGACTGCCAAGGTAGCGGACATCAAAGCGGTGTTAGCCGAAGTCGGCGTCTCGGTAGAAGTCGTTACCGATCCTCAGCTTGAGAACGAAGCTCATTGTCTCATCAAGGGGATTCAACCCGAGAATCTCACCGGGCTGCTCGCGCTGACCCAAGCCTTCCCACGCGCTGGTTTTATTCAATGCGATACCGTCGAAGGGCTTGTGGGGTAGCCACTAAGACGAATCGCGCAGCGGTGGTTCGCCACCCTCCGCTTACACCCGCTCACCAATGTGGAAATGAAGGAGCAGCTCCATCCCTCTTTCCATATGCTCAACAGAATTGGATGCCCCGTGAGGATTCGAACCTCAATTGACGGAGTCAGAGTCCGTAGTCTTACCTTTAGACGACGGGGCATCACGCGACATCACTGTCGGCAGGCGGCGCGCAATACGGTGCCCACCGTGCTCTGTCAACGCCCGGAAAATGCCGCCTGCCTTGCCCCGGCCTGCGCACTCGGCTAGCCTCGCTTTCAAGCACCGGCGGCGAAAAGCCGTGACGGAACAGAACATAAGCGAGTGATGTATGGGGGATGGCACCGCCAATATGCCCCGCGGCCGTGGTCCCGGCAAAGCCAGGAAGCCCGCGCCGCCTCCGGAAAGGCCGATTCGCGGCCGCTGGCCCGAAGGGCGCCATTATGCGGCGCTCGATCTCGGCACCAACAACTGCCGCCTGCTGATCGCGCGCCCGCAAGGATCGGGCTTCGCCGTGGTCGATGCCTTTTCGCGCATCGTCCGTCTGGGCGAAGGGCTCGCCACCTCGGGCAGGCTCTCCGATGCCGCGATCGAGCGCACCATCGCCGCGCTGCGCATCTGCGCCGAGAAGCTCAAGCGCCGCAACGTGATCCTCGCCCGCTCGGTCGCGACCGAGGCCTGCCGCCAGGCGGCCAACGGATCCGAGTTCATCGAGCGCGTCTATCGCGAGACCGGCATCGCACTCGACATCATCACCGCCGAGGAAGAAGCGCGCCTGGCGGTGCTCGGCTGTCATGCGCTGCTCGAGCCCGGCGACGGCCCGGCGCTGGTGTTCGACATCGGCGGCGGCTCGACCGAGCTGGTGCTGGTCGATTCGCGCGGCGAGGTGCCGCGCATCCTCGACTGGCACAGCGCGCAATGGGGCGTGGTCTCGCTCACCGAAGCCTCGGGCAGCGCCGAGAGCGCCGAGGACCGCGCCGCGCTCTACGCAAGCATGCGCGCCCGCGTGGCGGAGAGTTTCGCGCCCTTCGCCAAGCGGCTGCGCAAGCCGCGCGGTACGCCACGCCTGCTCGGCACCTCGGGCACCGTCACTACGCTCGCCAGCGTCCATCTCGGGCTCGCCGCCTATGATCGCTCGGTCGTCGACGGGCTGATCGTGCCGGCGCCGGCGATGCGCGAGGTCAGCCAGCGGATCGCGGCGATGAGCATGGCCGAGCGCAGCCGGGTGCCGTGCATCGGCTCGGAGCGCGCCGATCTCGTCGTCGCCGGCTGCGCTATCCTCGAGACGATTCTCGATCTATGGCCCGCCGAACGGCTCGGCATCGCCGATCGCGGCATTCGCGAAGGCATCCTCCGCCGGCTGATCAACGGGAGAAGTTTGTGACGTTTTCCGTTGACGGTACCAGCCCGCTCCCCCACCCGGCCTCCCACATGATGATGCCGTTGGGAGGCCGGGTGGGGGAGCGGGCCGGCGCAGCAGGAATGAGGCTATGAGTAGGGGTGGAGGCCGCGGCCATACCCGCGTGCTGACCGCGCGCAAGCGCACCGCGCAGTCGACGCGCTGGCTCGAGCGCCAGCTCAACGATCCGTACGTCAAGCGCGCCAAGGCCGAGGGCTATCGCAGCCGGGCGGCCTATAAGCTGATCGAGCTCGATGAGAAGTTCAGGTTCCTCAAGGGCAAGAAGCGCGTGCTCGATCTCGGCATCGCGCCCGGCGGCTGGACCCAGGTGGTGCGCCGCCGCCTGCCCAAGGCGCCGGTGGTCGGCATCGATCTGCTGCCGGTCGATCCGATCGACGGCGCGATCATCCTGCAGATGGACTTCATGGACGATGCCGCGCCCGATCGGCTGATCGAGGAATTGGGCGGCGCGCCGGACCTGATCGTGTCGGACATGGCGGCCAACACCGTCGGCCATCCGCAGACCGATGCGCTGCGGACGATGGGCCTGGTCGAGACCGCGCTCGATTTCGCGATCCAGGTGCTCGAGCCCGGCGGCGATTTCGTCGCCAAGGTCTTTGCCGGCGGCGCCGATTCGTCGCTGGTCGCCGAGATGAAGCGCAACTTCGCCACGGTGAAGCACGCCAAGCCGCCCTCGAGCCGCAAGGGCTCGGTCGAATGGTTCGTGGTGGCCCAGGGCTTCAAGGGGCGGAAGGCCGCGCCCTCGTCCGAACCGGAATCCGAATAGCAAAAGGGCCCCGGAATCGCTTCCGGGGCCCTTTTGGTTGTCAGCGATTCGCCGGCTCAGCCGTCGTAGTCGCCGCCCAGATTCTGGTTGCGCGGCGGGGCAGCGGCGGTGAGGCGCAGCGCCTCGGCCGAAGCCGCGATCGAGCCGACCTCGTCCGGCGCTTCCTCGTCGTCGATCTGGACGCGCTGCAGGCTCGAGACCACGGCTTCCTCGAGGTGCGTCGGGCGCACGGTCTCTTCGGCGATCTCGCGGAGCGCGACGACCGGGTTCTTGTCGCGGTCGCGATCGATGGTCAGATCGGCGCCGCCCGAAATCTGGCGGGCGCGCTGCGCCGCGAACAGCACGAGATCGAAACGGTTGGGAACCTTGTCGACGCAATCTTCGACAGTGACGCGCGCCATCTACGCTTCCTTGAAAAACGGAGTGTCCGGGAAAGGCGGCGATCTAGGGTCCGCTCTCGTAAAAGTCAAGAAAATCGGCCGCCGAACGATTCCGGCCGCCATGCGTTGGGAACGCACTCGCAACGACTTGGGAAAACATGGAAGCGCTCGCCCCCCTTGCCCCCGATCCCCTGCCCGCGCATCACGGGCCGATGCAGTTCTCGCAGCCGAGCTTCACCGTCGACGGCAACCGGCTGACGTTGTTGCCCGACGGGCCCGAGCGGATGGAGGCGCTGCTCGACCTGATCCGCCGCGCCGAGCGGTCGCTGCGCGTGCTCTATTACATCTATGTCGACGACGATGCCGGCGCCGCGGTGCGCCAGGCGCTGATCGATGCCGCGGCGCGCGGGGTCCAGGTCAGCCTGATCGTCGACGGGCTCGGCAGCGAGCATGCCCAGAGCCATCGCTTCTTCGATCCGCTCCACGAGGCCGGCGTGGAAGTATGCCGATTCGTGCCGCGCTGGGGCCGGCGCTATCTGCTCCGCAACCACCAGAAGCTGGCGCTTGCCGACGAGGCGCGGGTGATCGTCGGCGGGTTCAACATCGAGAACAGCTATTTCGGCACCGTTGCCGAACAGGCCTGGCGCGATCTGGGGCTGCTGGTCGAGGGGCCGGCGGCGGCGCGGCTGGTCGGCTATTTCGATGCCTTGTCGAGCTGGGCCAAGCGCCCCAAGCCGTCGCTGCGCCGTCTCGCCAAGACGCTGCGCGCCTGGAGCGAGCCCGCGGGCGCCACGCGCTGGCTGCTCGGCGGGCCGATGCGGCGGCTGTCGCCCTGGGCCCGCGAAGTGAAGCGCGACATGGAACGCTCCAACTCGATCGACATCATCGCCGCCTATTTCGCGCCCAATCCGGCGATGCTGCGCCGCCTCGATCGTGCCGGCAAGCGCGGGCGGGTGCGGCTGGTGCTGCCTTCCAAGCTCGATCACGGCGCGGCGATCTGGGCGGCGCGCTTTACCTATGCCGGGCTTCTCCGAAAGAATGTCCAGATCTACGAATATCAGCCGACCAAGCTCCACGCGAAGCTGTTCCTGATGGACGATGTCGTGAACATCGGCTCGGCCAATTTCGATATCCGCTCGATGTTCCTCAACCTCGAACTGATGTTCCGGGTCGAGGACAAGGCCTTCGCCGCCTATGTCCGCGCGTTCGTCGACGGCGAGATCGCCCAGTCCGAGCGAATCACGCCCGCGCTCTACAAGGCGCGCACCGGCCCCTGGACGCGGGTGAAGCAGGCGGCCGCCTATTTCGTGATGGCGGTGCTCGACTATAACGTCACGCGCCGGCTCAATTTCGGCCCGCGCAGGCCGCGCGCCTAGAGCGGGTCGATATTCGGGCGGAACTCTCCCCATCGTCATGCTGAAACAAGTTCAGGGTGACGCGGTCTTGTTGGCGCGGCGCCCGAACTTCAAAGTCCGACGGCGCCCCCCAGGGCCGAGGCGACCAGCGGCACGTCCTCGGCATTGTTGACTTCCCAGAAGCCTGCCTCGGGCGCCGGCACCTCGACCAGCCGGATGCCCATGCCGTTCTCGAGGAAGCGCAGCTGCTCCAGCCCCTCGGCGAGCTCGAGCGCCCCCGGCGCCCAGCCGGCATAGGCGGCGAGCGCCGCGGGCGTATAGGCATAGAGGCCGATATGCAGCTTGGGGCGCGCGCCATGGGGCAGCACGCGCTTGGAGAAATAGAGCGCATTGCCGGCCCGGTCCGCCACCACCGTGGTGCCGCCGACGCGCCCCGCCGCGGCGTCGGCCAGCAGCCGCGCCTCGGTCGCCGCATCGCATGCGAGCCAGGGCGTCAGCATCGCCGCGCCGGTCGCGCGCCAGGCGTCCACCAGCGCGGCGATGTCCGATCGGCGGACCAGCGGCGAATCGCCCTGCAGGTTGATCACCAGCTTCGCGCCCGGCCGGCGTGCCGCGACTTCGGCGCAGCGCTCGGTGCCGTTCCGCGCCGCGGCGCCGGTCATCACCGCAGTCCCGCCGAAGCCGCGCACGGCCTCAGCGATGCGCTCGTCCTCGGTCGCCACCACCACGTCGCCCAGGTCGCTTGCGCGCATCGCCGCTTCCCAGGTCCATTGCACCAGCGGCTTTTCCCCCAGCAGCGCCAGCGGCTTGCCGGGAAAGCGCACCGAAGCGAAGCGCGCCGGGACGACGATGAGGACCTCTGCCGGGCGATCTGCGATCAAATCGGACATATCTCCCTTTAGGAGCCCGCTTCCGCAAAGGCGATGCGCATCGTAAGAGACTGGCGAAGAGGGAAAATCGTGGCGACAGGGCCCAATAGTCTGGACGACGGGCAAGTGCCCGTGCCCCCGGCCGCGCGCACGCCGCTGCGGCTGGTCGAGCGGCCGCGCCATTTCCTCTTCCTCCAGGGCCTGCCCGGGCCGTTCTTCCGCCGCCTCGGCCGGCATCTGCGCGAGCGCGGGTCCACCGTGTCGCGCGTCAATTTCAGCGGCGGCGACTGGTGGGACTGGCCCGGCGGCACCGGCTTCCGCGGCGCGCCCGCCGATTTCCCCGCCTGGCTCGAACGCTTCGTTGCCGAGCGCGGAGTCAGCGACATCGTCGTGTTCGGCGATTGCCGCGCGCCCCATGTCGCGGCCCGTGCGCTCGCCGATCGTCGGGGCCTGCGCTTCCATGCATTCGAGGAAGGCTATCTGCGCCCCGATCACGTCACGCTCGAGCGCGGCGGCGTGAACGGCCATTCGAGCTTCCCGCGCTCGCTCCATGCGCTGCGCCTGCTCGACGCGCGGATCGAGCAGGCCGGGGAAGCCGTGGCGGTGCGCAACGATTTCGCGCCGCGCGCCCGCGAAGCGGTGCTCCACCATGTCTTCACGCTGCTCGGCCGCCCGCGCTTCCCGCATCATCGCAACCACCGCTTCTGGCCGGCCTGGCGCGAGGCGGCGGGCTGGCTCGGCCGGCGCCTGCGCCGCCGCCGCGAGCGGCGCGCCAGCCTGGCCGCGCTCGCCGGGCTCGCCGGCCGCCCGATCTTCCTGCTGCCGCTCCAGATCGAAGGCGATTCGCAGCTCGCGGTCCATTCGCCCTTCGCGTCGATCGTCGAGGCGATGGAGCATGTCCTCCAGGCCTTTCGCGCGGCGCCGCCCGAGGCGCGGCTGCTGGTCAAGCAGCATCCGCTCGATCCCGGCGTGGTCCGCTGGCGCGCGCTGGTGACCGAGGCGGCGCACCGGATCGGCGTGGGCGACAAGGTGGCGTTCATCGAACGCGGCGATCTGCTGCCCCTGCTGCGCGTCGCGCGCGGTGTGGTGACGATCAACAGCACGGTCGGCCCCCTCGCGCTTGCCGAAGGCGTGCCGGTGCTGGCGATGGGCGCGGCGATCTACCGGATGGAGGGGATCACCGCCGAATGCAGCCTCGCCGAATTCTGGCGCGATCCGCCCCCGGTGGTGCCCGAGAATTTCGCGCTGCTCTGCCGGGTGCTGCGCGCCAAGTGCCTGGTCAATGGCGGGTTCCACAGCGCGGCGGGGCTCGATCTGCTGGTGCGGGGCAGCGCGGAGCGGCTGCTCGCGTGAAGCGCCCGCTGACGCTCGACATCACCCGGCTGCTGCTGCGCCGCCGCCATGCCACGCCCACCGGCATCGATCGGCTCGAGCTGGCCTATGCCCGCGCGCTGCTTGGCGCGCAGGATCGTCCCGTCGCGTTCGAAGCCTGGGTGCCGGGCATCGGCGCCTGTGGCTATTCGCGCGCCGCGCTGGCGGCGTTGCTCCCCCGGATCGAAGCGCGCTGGGCCGCGGGTGAACCTTCGGGCATCGCGCTGTCGGGCCTGCGTCCGCGCGTGCGCCGCGAAGGTGAGGTGCGGCTGCTCGTCTCGCACCACCATCTCGCCGAGCTCGATCGCCGCCACCGGCCCGATGCGAAGACCTGCGTCTATGTCCATGACGCGATTCCCGCCGATTTTCCCGAATATGCCCGGCCCGGCGGGGCGGAGAAGCACGAACGGCGCCTGCGCAACGCCGCCCGCTTCGCCGACGGCATCCTGGTCAACTCGCACGCCACTGCTGCCTCGCTGGCGCGCTTCCTCGAAGCCCGGCGCCCGCCGCTGCTCGTCGCCCCGCTCGGCGTCGAGCCGCGCTTCGCCGGTGCCGCGCCCGAAGTGCAGGACCGCCCCTATTTCCTCTGCCTCGGCACGATCGAGCCGAGGAAGAACCATCTCCTGCTCCTCCAGGTCTGGCGGGCGCTGGCTGGCGGCGGCGATGCGCCGCGGCTAATCCTGGTCGGGCGGCGCGGGTGGGAGAATGAGAATGTCGTCGACATGCTCGAGCGCAGCCCGGCGATCCGGGCGCTGGTGGTCGAGGCGGGGCGCGTGGGGGATGCCCGGCTCGCCGGCCTGGTCGCGGGCGCGCGCGCGGTGCTGATGCCGAGCTTCGCCGAAGGCTTCGGCCTGCCGGTGGCCGAGGCGCTTGCCGCGGGCGTGCCGGTGATCGCCAGCGACCTGCCCGCGCTGCGCGAGACCGGCGGCGACGTCCCCGACTATCTCGATCCGCTCGACGGGCCCGGCTGGATGCAGGCGATCCGCGACTATGCCGCGCCGGGCAGCGCCCGCCGCGCCGCGCAGCTCGATCGGCTAGGGCATTGGTCGCCGCCTGGATGGGACGCGCATTTCGATGCCGTCCTGCCCTTTCTGGACGGCCTGTGATGCGCGCGCTGCTCGCCGCTGCCGATACCCAGGGCGCGGTGATCCGCGCGCTGATCCTGCGCGAGCTGCACACCCGCTTCGGGCGCGAGAATATCGGCTATCTCTGGCTGTTCGCCGAGCCGATGCTGCTCGCCGCCGCGGTCGCGCTGCTGCACGGCTCCAGCCACTTGCCGATCAGCGGCGGGGTGAAACCGATTCCCTTCGCGATCGGCGGCTATGGGCTGTTCATCATGTTCCGCGCGGTGGTCTCGCGCGCCGAGACGGTGCTGGAGGCCAACCGGCCGCTGCTCCACCACCGCCCGGTCACGCTGTTCGACATGCTCGCCGCGCGCTCGCTGCTCGAGCTGGCGAGCACAATGGTGGTGCTCGCGGTGCTGCTCGGCGCCGCGGTCGCGCTCGGCCTCGCCGATCCGCCCGCGCGCCCCGAATATGTGCTGCTCGCGGTGCTGCTGATGGCCTGGCTCTCCTTCGGGCTCGGCATGCTCGTCGCTGCCGGATCGCACGCGGCGCCGATCCTCGGCCGGCTGGTCCATCCGCTCCTCTATCTGTCGATGCCGGCCTCGGGCGCCTTCTTCGCCATGGCCTGGCTGCCCGCCGGGGTGCGCGAATGGCTCGCCTGGATTCCGCTCGTCCACATCTTCGAGCTGCTCAAGATCGGGCAGTTCGCCGGCTTCACCTCGCACTATGCCGACATCTTCTACGTGACCGGCTGGTGCGGCGTGCTGACCCTGCTCGGGCTGTTCGCGCTCGCCCATCTGCGCGGGCGGCTTGAATTGTGAGGCGCTTTCGGCCGAGATGCGCGGCATGAACCGCATGGTCCACCTCTCCTCCGCCGAGGACGCGGTTCCGCTCGCCCGGCCCGCGCGCTGGTGGCGCCATCCGTTCCTCCTCGCCGTGGTGCTGCCGACCTTGCTCGCCGCGCTCTACCTCTTCGCGCTCGCCAGCCCGCAATATCAGTCGCAGGCGCAGTTCGTGGTGCGCGGGCTCGAGGCGCAGGGGCCGCGCGTCGGCGGCATGGGCCAGCTCTTCGGGCTGGGCGGCGCGCTCGCGCCGGGGCAGCAGGAGGCGCAGAGCGTTCGCGAATATCTGCGCTCGCACGATGCGGTGGCGGCGCTCCGGGCCCGGGGCATCGATCTTGCCGCGCTCTATGCCCGGCCCGGGATCGACTGGCTCTCGCGCCTGCGCCCGGATCGGCCCCGCGCCGAGACGCTGCTCGATTATTACCGCGCGCATGTCGATGTCAGCTACGATCCCGACGACAATATCACCCGCCTCTCGGTCCGCGCCTTCGCGCCGCAGGATGCCCGGCGGATCGCCGCGGCGCTGCTCGATCTCGGCGAGGCGCGGGTCAACGCCTTCAACGCCCGGTTGTTCGACGCGTCGCTCCGCGCTGCCGCCGGCGATGCCCAGTCCGCCGAGCAGGAACTTGCCGTCATCGAGCGCCAGCTCTCCGCCTTCCGCCAGGGCAATGCCGATATCGATCCCGCCGCCAGCGGCGCCGCCGGGCAGAAGGCGCTGGCGGATGCCGAGATGGATCTCGGCCGGCAGCAGGCGCTGCTCGCCGACATGCGCCGCCAGCTCAGCCCGTCGAGCCCCCAGGTCCGCGCGGTCGAGGGCCGGGTATCGGCGCTGCAGGCCGTGGTGGCGGCGGCGCGCGGGCGGATCGCCGGCCAGCCCGGCGCGGTCGCCGCGCGGCTCGGCAATTACGAGGAGCTGCGCCTGCGCCAGGATTTCGCCGCCAAGCGCTACGAGGCGGCGCGCGCCCGGCTGGAGGAAGCGCGTGCCCGCGCGGTGAAGGAGCGGCTGTTCATCGTCCCGGTGGTCGAGCCCAACCTGCCCGAAAAGCCCGATCGCCCCACGCCGTGGCGCACCACGCTCTTGATCTTCATCGGGCTGGCGATTGCCTATGGCATCGGCTGGATGCTGCTCGCCGGGCTGCGCGAGCACCAGGCCTAGCCGCGTGTTGGAAAGATAGGATCAGTCGGGCGTAACGAAGTTGCGCGGGCGAAATGCGCTTTGGCGTGTACTTCATGTACTTTGCCGGCGCCGGCTTCAGGCGACCTTCGCGTCGCGCGCCGCGAAGTGCCGGGCGATCGCTTCCTCGATATGGTCGTAGAAGTTCAGCTGCCCGCCCTCGAGCACCGCGCCGGTGTCGCAATAGTCGCGCAGCGTCTGCATGTCGTGGCTCACCAGCACCAGGCTCGCCTTGCGCCGCCGCTCCATCAGCGCGGCGTGGCAGCGCGCCCGGAAGCGCTCGTCGCCGGCGGCGATCACCTCGTCGATCAGATAGCAGTCGAAATCGACCGCCAGGCTCGCCGCGAACGCCAGCCGCGCCAGCATCCCCGCCGAATAGGTGCGGATCGGCATGAACAGATAGTCGCCCAGCTCCGCGAAATCCTCGACGAAGCCCAGCACCTCCTCCACTGGCCGGCGATAGATACGGGCGATAAAGCGGACATTGTCGGCACCCGACAGGCTCGACTGGAAGCTGGAGGCATAGCCGATCGGCCAGGAGACGCGCATGTCGCGCTCGATCGTGCCGGCGCTGGGCTTCTCCACCCCGGCGATGAGGCGGAGCAGAGTCGTCTTGCCCGCGCCATTGTGTCCGCAGATGCCGATCGACTGGCCGGGCACGATGCGGAAGCTCGCCGATTCGAGCACGGTGCGCCGCCCGCCGCCGCGCAGCGGATAGGATTTGGCGACGCGATCGAAGCGAATCATGAGCCTAGGCTAACTTGCTGGGTCGCCTCGCGAAAGTGCAGGCTTCGCAAGCGCGCTGCGGCCCTGTACGAGAGTCGGCGAAGAAGGGGGACGCCGCAAAATGCGGTTGATGATCGACGGCTATAATCTGGCGCTGCCGCAGGGGACGGGCGTGGCCACCTATGGCCACCAGCTCGCCGCCGCCGCGCAGGGGCTGGGGATCGGCGTCGAGGGTCTCTACGGCCTGCGCGCGCCGTTCAACCCGCGGCTGCGCGAAGTGCTGTTCTACGAAGCGCTGGGCAATGGCCATGCCACCCGCCGGCCTCGCCTCGGCAGTCCCGCCTGGCTGCGCGAGCTCGCCTGGCTCTCGCGCCCGCGCCGCGCCCGCGCCATCCCGGTCGCCGGGCAGGTGCTGACCGGGCAGTTCGCCCACCGCCTGCCGCGCTTCGACGCGCTTCACAGCGCGCCCGATCTGTTCGATCTCGCCGCGCGCAACTTCAAGCGGACCGGCCTGTTCACCCGCGTCGCCATCCCCGGCGGCGCACCCGACGTGATGCACTGGACCTATCCCTTCCCGGTGCGCATGCCGGGCGTGCCCAATCTCTACACGCTGCACGATCTGGTGCCGCTCAAGCTTCCCTATGCCAGCGCGGACAACAAGCGCCTCTACGCCAGGCTGATCCGCAAGGTGATCGCCGGGGCCGATCGCATCGTCACGGTTTCCGAAGCGAGCCGCGCCGACATCCTCCAGCTCTTTCCCCAGGCCGAGCCCAGGCTGGTCAACACCTGGCAGGCGGTGCGCCTGCCCGAAGGCGCCGCCGAGGAGCCTGAGGAGGAGGTCTCCCGCGCCGTGCGCAGCATCTTCGGGCTCGATTGGCGCGGCTATTTCCTGTTCTTCGGCGCGATCGAGCCCAAGAAGAACCTCGCCCGGCTGATCGAAGCCTATCTCTCGCTCGGCACCGACACGCCGCTGGTGATCGTCGGCCAGCGCAGCTTCGGCAGCCGCCAGGAGCTGCGCCTGCTGCGTCGTGACGAATTGAACCCGCTGGTCGCCCAGTTCAGGAACGTCCGCCGCATCGACTATCTGCCGCGCAGCCTGCTCCTGCGGCTGGTGCGCGGGGCGAAGGCAGTCACCTTCCCCTCGATCTACGAAGGTTTCGGCCTGCCCGTGCTCGAGGCGATGGCGCTCGGCACGCCGGTGCTCACTTCGAACACCAGTTCGCTGCCCGAAGTGGCGGGCGACGCGGCGTTGCTCGTCGATCCCTATAGCCCGGCATCGATCGCGGCGGGGCTGCGCGCGCTCGACGGCGATGCCGAACTGCGCGCCCGGCTCGCCGCCGCCGGCCGCGTCCGCGCCGATTTCTTCTCGCCCGAGCGCTACCGCGAGCGCCTCGCGCGCCTCTATGGCGACCTGTTCGAGGAGCGTGCCCGCGCCGGCGCGCTGCGGCCCGCCCATGCGTAACCGGCTGCTGCCCCTGGCCCTGCTGCTCGTCCCGGGCTGTGCGACCCTGCCCGCCGCCGCGCCCACCGCGCACCAGGTCGTCGCCCCTGCCGGTGCGGCCGGAGTCACGGTCGTCGACATCGTCGATGCGCCCGGGCTCGGCGCCGAGGCGGTGCCCGAAGCGCCCGCCTGGCCGATCGCCGATGCCGCGCCGGCAGACGCGACAATCACCGTCGGCGACCGCGTCACCGTCACCGTGTTCGAAGTCGGCTATGCGCTGTTCGGCGCGGCCAGGGACGATGCCGCGCCTGCCGCCGCCGGGCGTACCTTGCCGCGGATGGAAGTGGGCGAGGGCGGCAGCATCGACCTGCCCTATATCGGCGCTATCGAGGCGCTGGGCCGCACGCCCGATGCCGTCGCCGCCGAGATCGAACGGCGGCTGCGCGGCCTGTCGCAGAACGCCCAGGCCAGCGTCACCGTCGATCGCGGCCCGGCGCGCAGCGTCATCGTCAGCGGCGATGTGAAGACGCCCGGCCGCCAGCCGCTCACCAGCGCCGGCGAGCGGCTGCTCGACGTGATCGCCGTCGCCGGCGGCCCCACCGCGCGCGGGGCCGATACCGCGGTGCGCGTCACCCGTGCCGGCCAGTCGGCCGAGATCCGGCTCGATCGGCTCCATGTCGGCGATGTCGCCAATGTCCGCCTCGCTCCCGGCGACCATGTCGAACTGCTCCGTTCGGTCCGCTCGGTCACCGTCCTCGGTGCGGCGCGCACCGTCTCCGAAGTGCCGTTCGACAGCGATGCGCTCAGCCTCGCCGAAGCGCTGGCCCGCGCCGGCGGCCCGCTCGACAATCAGGCCGATGCCACCGGCGTGTTCGTCTTCCGCTACGAGCCGGCGCTGGTCGACGGCGTGCGCAAGGAGCTGCCGGTGATCTACCGGCTCAACCTGCTCGATCCGCGCAGCTATTTCGCCGCGCAGCGCTTCCGCATGCACGAGAAGGACGTGCTGCTGATCGCCAATGCCCGTTCGGCGCAGTTCGGCAAGCTCGTCCAGCTGCTCAACACGCTGGTCACCCCGGCGCTCACCGTCGAGCTGCTCACCCGGTGAGCGATCCGCGCGCGCAGGGCATTGCCTGCCTCGCCGGAATCGCGCCGTGGAAGCGCAAGCGGCTCGCCGCGATGCTTTGCAACGCGCATCCGCCGATATTTGCAAACACCGCCACACGCGCCGTGAAGGCTGCTCGGGCGCGGGGCGGGGCGATCGCCTGCTGGGCGTCGCGCGTCCCGGCCGGGCTGGAGGCGCAAGCCGTCGAAGCGGGGGTGCCGATCTGGTGGATCGAGGACGGATTCGTCCGCTCGGCCGGGCTCGGCGCGGCGCTGGTGCCGCCCTGCTCGCTCACGCTCGACAGCCGCCGCCCCTATTATGACGCCTCGGGCCCGAGCGATCTCGAGGTGATGCTTCAGACCCGCGACTTCACCGCCGCTGAGATCGCGCGCGCCGACGCGCTGCTCGCCCGCCTGCGTGAAGCCGCAGTGACCAAATACAACCTTGCCGGCCCGCTGCCCGATTTGCCGCCGGGCCGACGCGTCGTGCTGGTGATCGGCCAGGTCGAGGACGATCGCTCGGTGCTGCTCGGCGGGATGGGGCTCTCGATGGCCGAACTGCTCGCCCGCGCCCGCGCCGAGGAGCCCGATGCCTTCCTTATCTACAAGCCGCATCCCGATGTCGTCGCCGGGCTGCGCAGCGGCGCGCTGGCCGCGCCCGAGGCGGATCTGGTGCTGCCGCATGCCGATCTGCCGCGCCTGCTCGATCGGGTGGACATAGTGCACACGCTCACCTCGCTCGCCGGGTTCGAGGCGCTGGTCCGCGGGCGCCAGGTGGTGGTGCACGGTGCGCCCTTCTATGCCGGCTGGGGGCTGACGCGCGATCATGCCGCGCCTGCCCGCCGCACCCGCCGGCGCACGCTGGCCGAGCTCGCCGCCGCTGCGCTGATCGCCTATCCGCTCTATGCCGATCCGGTCACCGGGCGGCCCTGCACGCCCGAGCAGCTGGTCGAGGCGCTGGCCCGGACCGGGCCCAGAATCTCCCGCGCCTCGATTGCCGCGCGGCTGGCCGCATGGCATGTCGGCCGCCGGGCAAGGGAGCGATGATGGACAGGGCACCGATCTACGACATCTGGCGCCTGCTCTCCGAACCGCGCGACCAGGTCGAGGCGGAGATCCGCGCGCTGTGCCGCTCCGCCTATTGCGGCGATCACACTGCGCTCGCCCGCGTGCTCGGCCGCTACAAGCTCTATGTCGATACGCGCGATACCGGCATCGCCGCGCATCTGATGCTCGACGGCTTCTGGGAGATGTGGGTCACCGAAGCGATGCTGCGCGCGGTGCGCCGCGGTTCGACGGTGATCGATGTCGGTGCCAATCTCGGCTTCTTCACCCTGCTGCTCGCCGATCTGACCGGGGCGGAGGGGCGGGTGCTTTCCTTCGAGCCCAATGCCGGGCTCGCCGATCGCCTGGCGCCGAGCATTGCGGTCAACGGCTTCGCCGGCTTCACCACGCTGCATCGCTGCGCGCTCGGCGCGGCCGAGGGACAGGTCGCGCTGGACGTCGATCTTCGGTCGCCCGGCGGTGGCCGGGTACGCGAGGATGGTGCGGGCAGCGTGCCGATCCGCCGGCTCGACTCCTTTCCGGAGGCGCTCGACGCCGAATTCATCAAGATCGATGTCGAGGGGCATGAGCAGCAGGTGTGGCGCGGCATGACCGGCATCCTCGCGCGCGGCCGGCCGCTCACCGTCTTCATGGAATTCACCGTCGAACGCTATCCCGATCCGGCCGGCTTCCTTGCCGAGATCGTCGGCGAGGGCTTCGCACTCGCCCTGATCCATCATGACGGACAGGTCCGCCCGATCACCCCGGCCGAGCTTCTGGACGGTCCGCACAGCATCGATCACATGCTCTGTTTGAGCCGCTAGCCACACACAAATCCTCCCCCGGAGGGGGAGGGGGACCAGCGAAGCTGGTGGAGGGGGCTTGCCGCGAGCGATATCGCTTGGGGCGGGCCCTCTCCACCACACCGCTTCGCGGCGCGGTCCCCCTCTCCCTCCGGGAGAGGATTTGCGGAACGCCGACGGCCTCACGAGACATGAATGCGCTCAGTCCTTCACCGTCTCCATCGCGACATAGGTCGAGGTGCTGGCGACATGCGGCAGGCTTGAGATCTTCTCGCCCAGCACGATCCGGTAGCGGCGGATGTCGGCGGTGCGCACCTTGAGCAGATAGTCGAAATTGCTGGCGAGCATGTGGCATTCCTCCACCTCGGGAATGCGGCGGACGGCGGCGTTGAATTCCTGCAGCGCCTTCTCGCGGGTGTCGGCCAGCTTCACTTCGGTGAAGGCGATATGGTCGAGCCCCATCCGCGCCGGGTCGATGATCGCGCGGAAGCCGCGGATGACGCCGCTGTCGGTCAGTCGCTTGAGCCGGACCTGCGCCGGCGTCTTGGAGAGACCCACCTGTCTCGCCAGCTCGGTAACGGTCATCCGCCCGTCCGCGGCCAGGGCGGCGATGATCTTCATGTCGAAGGAATCCAATTCGACTGACGGTGGCGCATTTCTCATGCATTTTGCCTAGCAGATCGGCGCAACAATGGCGATTCCGCCTGTAAAGCGTTATCGATAAGTCGGATCGCCCTTCGATAAGCGCATATAGTCGGCAGATGACCCAGCCCGCGCCCTTCGCCGCCTTCGCCCCGCCCGTCCGCGCGGCGACTCCCCTCCGCCAGGCGATCACCGCCGCCTATCGCCGCGACGAGGCCGAGGCGCTGGCCCCGCTGCTCGAAGCCGCGACGCTCGACGCGACGACCCGCGCCGCTGTGCGCGAGACCGCGACCGGGCTCGTCACCGGCCTGCGCGCCCGCAAGCGTGGCGGCGCGGTCGAATCGCTGGTCCAGGAATATGCGCTGTCGAGCGAGGAGGGCGTCGCGCTGATGTGCCTGGCCGAGGCGCTGCTCCGCATCCCCGACGATGCCACCCGCGATGCGCTGATCCGCGACAAGATCGCCGATGGCGACTGGCGCGCGCATCTCGGCGGCAAGCCGCTCTTCGTCAACGCCGCGACCTGGGCGCTGGTGGTGACGGGCAAGCTGGTGAGCACCGCCGACGACAAGGGGCTGGGCGCCGCGCTGATGCGGCTGGTCGCGCGCGCCGGCGAGCCGGTGATCCGCCGCGCCATCGATATCGCGATGCGGATGATGGGCGAGCAGTTCGTCACCGGCGAGACGATCGACGAGGCGCTCAAGCGTGCCCGGCACGAAGAGGCCAAGGGCTTCCGCTACAGCTATGACATGCTGGGCGAGGCGGCGACCACCGCTGCCGATGCCGAGCGCTATTATCGCGATTACGAGAATGCGATCCACGCGATCGGCAAGGCGTCGGGCGGGCGCGGCATCTATGAAGGGCCGGGCATCTCGATCAAGCTTTCGGCGCTCCACCCGCGCTATGCCCGCTCGCAGGCCGACCGGGTGATGGGCGAACTGCTGCCGCGGGTGAAGACGCTGGCGGCGCTGGCGCGCAGCTACGATATCGGCCTCAACATCGATGCCGAGGAGGCCGATCGGCTCGAGCTCTCGCTCGACCTGCTCGAAGGGCTGGCGCTCGATGCCGATCTTGCCGGCTGGGACGGGCTCGGCTTCGTCGTTCAAGCGTACGGGAAACGCTGCCCCTTCGTGATCGACTGGATCATCGATCTGGCCGGGCGCGCGCAGCGGCGGATCATGGTGCGCCTCGTCAAGGGCGCCTATTGGGATGCCGAGATCAAGCGCGCCCAGGTCGATGGGCTGAGCGATTTCCCGGTCTATACCCGCAAGATCCACACCGACGTGGCGTACATCGCCTGCGCGCGGAAGCTGCTCGCCGCCACCGATCGGGTCTTCCCCCAGTTCGCCACGCACAATGCCCAGACGCTGGCGACGATCTATCGGCTGGCGGGTCCGGACTTCGCGGTCGGCAAGTATGAATTCCAGTGCCTGCACGGCATGGGCGAGCCGCTCTATGAGCAGGTCGTCGGCAAGGCGAAGCTCGATCGCCCCTGCCGGATCTATGCGCCGGTCGGCACGCATGAGACGCTGCTCGCCTATCTGGTCCGCCGCTTGCTGGAGAACGGCGCCAACTCCTCCTTCGTCAACCGTATCGCCGATCCCGAGATCCCGGTGGCCGAGCTGGTCGCCGATCCCGCCGAGCAGGTGCGGGCGATGCCCCATCCCGGCGCGCATCACGACCTGATCGCGCTGCCCCGCGGCCTCTATCCCGATCGCCGCAACTCGGACGGGCTCGATCTCAGCGACGAGGATGCGCTCGCGGCGCTCACCGAGGCGCTCCAGCACAGCACGACGATCGACTGGCGCGCCGCGCCGGCGGACGGGCAGGGGACCGAGCGCAAGCTGCTCAATCCCGCCGATCACCGCGACCAGGTGGGCGTGGTCGTCGAGGCTTCGCCCGAAGCTGCCGCCGCTGCCGTCGCCCGCGCCGCCGCCTCGAACTGGGGCGCGACGCCGGTCGCCGATCGCGCCGCGATGCTCGAGTCCGCCGCCGATGCGATGCAGGCGCAGATGCCGGTGCTGCTCGGCCTGATCGTGCGCGAGGCAGGCAAGTCGCTGCCCAATGCGATCGCCGAGGTGCGCGAGGCGATCGATTTCCTGCGCTATTATGCTGCGCGTGCCCGCGCCACCTTCGGCCCTGCCCAGGTGCCGCTTGGCCCGGTGGTGTGCATCAGCCCGTGGAACTTCCCGCTGGCGATCTTCACCGGCCAGGTCGCCGCGGCGTTGGTCGCGGGCAATCCGGTGCTCGCCAAGCCGGCGGAGGAGACGCCGCTGATCGCCGCGCAGGCGGTGGCGCTGCTCCACGCTGCCGGCGTGCCCGCCGATGCGCTCCAGCTCCTCCCCGGGGACGGCCCGATCGGCGCGGCGCTCGTGGGGGCGCCGGAGACGGCGGGCGTGATGTTCACCGGCTCCACCGATGTCGCCCGGCTGATCCAGCGCCAGCTTGCGCCGCGCGTGTCGGCCTCGGGCAAGCCGATCCCGCTGATTGCCGAGACCGGTGGCCAGAATGCGATGATCGTCGACAGCTCGGCGCTCGCCGAACAGGTGGTTGCCGATGTTTTGGCCTCGGCATTCGACAGCGCCGGCCAACGCTGCTCGGCACTTCGAATCCTCTGCCTCCAGGAAGAAGTCGCCGATCGCACGCTGGCGATGCTCAAGGGCGCGCTCAAGGAGCTGCGAATCGGCCGAACCGATGCGCTGGCGGTCGATACCGGCCCGGTGATCACCGCCGAGGCGCAGGCCAATATCGAGAAGCACATCGCGACGATGCGCGCGCGGGGCCACGGGATCGAGCAGCAGGACCTGCCTGCCGCAACTGCGCACGGCACCTTCGTCGCACCGACGATCATCGAGATCGGGAATATCGCCGATGTCGAGCGCGAGGTGTTCGGCCCGGTCCTCCACGTTCTGCGCTACCGCCGGGACGACCTCTCGGCGCTGATCGATGCGATCAACGCCACCGGCTATGGCCTCACCTTCGGGCTCCACACCCGGCTCGACGAGACGATCGCCGAAGTCACGGCGCGGGTGCAGGCAGGCAATCTCTATGTGAACCGCAACGTGATCGGCGCGATCGTCGGTGTGCAGCCGTTCGGCGGGCGTGGGCTGTCAGGCACCGGGCCCAAGGCGGGCGGTCCACTCTATCTCGGCAGGCTGACCGGCGAGGCGCCGGTCGCGGTCGAGCCTGCGCCGACGCCGCCGGCGCTGCTAACCGAATTTGCCGAATGGCTCGATGCGCAGGGCGAGGCTGCGGCCGCCACCACTGCCCGCCGCTACGGCGCCGCTTCGGCGCTGGGCATGGAACGCGAGCTGGCCGGGCCGGTCGGCGAGCGCAACCTCTATGTCCTGCATCCGCGCGGCCGCATCCTGCTGCGTCCGGAGACGCGGGACGGCCTGTACGAGCAGATCGCCGCTGTGCTGGCGACCGGCAATCGCGCTGCGCTGGAAGCCATGGCGCTGCCGAAGGGATTGCCGCCACGCATCGCTGCGATGTTCGCTGCTGCCCCGGGCGTCCATCCTGCCTCGGCGCTGGTCGAAGGCGATCCGGTCGCGCCGGCCGAGCAGCTGGCGGCACAGGACGGGCCGATCGTGCCGATCCTGGCACGCGGCGCGGCGGGCTATCCGATCGACCTGCTGCTCGAGGAGGTGTCGATCTCGATCAACACCACGGCGGCCGGCGGCAATGCCAGCCTGATGACGATCGGCTGACGGCGCGTCCACAAAGGGGCTTCGGAAGCCCGATGCGAAAAAAGATTGGGAAAGTGCATTTTACCGGTTGACGCGAATCGGTCGGGAACATAGATGGCCACCTCCCGGCGGCGAGGCGCTCGCTTCTCCGCTCTTCCGAACTTCGGTTCGGGCAGTTCTCAACTAGCTGGCTCGGCTTCGGCCTTGCTGACTTGGGCCTCGCAAGAGGATGTTCGAAGCACGCTTCGGGCAAGGACACGCTCTTTGACATAGTGATTTAGATGAAGGGACATGTGGGCGGCGGCCCCGGGTCTGGCGGCTTCTAGGCGTCAGTA